>CAVYQV010000032.1:0-213371 GCA_963770815.1 uncultured Actinomycetes bacterium | reverse complement strand
GCGAGCTTGATGAACAGCGTCGGCGTCGGGGCTCGCGGCGAGGTGTGGAGCTGCATCCCGGCCTGCTCGACCGTCCGGTCGCCCTTGCGCAGGTTGCACGGGGCGCAGGCGGTCACGACGTTCTCCCAGATCGACTCGCCGCCCTTCGACCTCGGGACGATGTGGTCGAGCGTGAGGCGGCCGTTCGTCGTGCCGCAGTAGGCGCAGCGCCAGCCGTCCCGGGCGAACAGCGCGCGGCGCGAGATCTTGCGCTGGATCGCGCGCGGCACACGCACGTAGTGGACGAGCCGGATCACGTGCGGCCAGATGAAGCTGCCGGTCGAGGAGCGCAGCGGCTTGTCGAGCCGCTCGACGATCTCGGCCTTACCCTTGTAGACCAGCACGTGGGCGCGCCGAACCGTGCACACATTGAGCGGCTCGTAACTTGCGTTCAAGACAAGAACGTGCTGCAACCTGCGCGAAAAGTAGCAGCGCCCGAAGCGGCTACTGCTGCGACTTCATGGCCCGCTCCACCGCCTCCTGCTCCTCGGGCGACAGGGAGACGGGGGCGCGGCCGTCGTCGAGCTCCTTGACGTAGATCCGCGCGTGTTCGCGGCCCTGGATCGCGCTGAGGACGACGCCGCTGCGCGACGCGTCGAGGAACGCGACCGAGGCGGACTGATGGCCGCCCGACTTCTCGTAGGCGTCGTAGCGAACGACGGCGAGCCGCGAGACCGTGGTGTCGACGCGGCGCTCGAGGCGACCGAGCGCCGCCGTGAGGTTGTCGATAGCCCGGTGCAAGCCGTCGACCCGGGCCTGGAGCGAAACGGCAAAGTCGACGAGGTCGCCGCCGCCGCTCCCCTGCAGCGTGAGCTGTGCAGCCCGGACCCGGCGCATGCGGAGGTGGAGCGCCAGCGCCATGGCGAACGCGATGACCGCGACGACCGCCGCGGCGATCGCGATCAAGCCTGCCACCGAGGAAGTCAACGGCTAGCCGCCCGAGGGGAGGCTGAAGAAGACGGGATACGAGGCGTGGTTGTCCGAGACGTAGTGCTCCCCGGGCACCTTGCCGACGAGCACGTTCACGGTGGCGTTGGCGCCGAAGGCCGACGGCGGCAAGTTGAGGTTCGAGAAGGCGACGGTCACCGTGTGGCCCGGGAGGATGGACTGGATGATCTTCTTCGGGGGCGGGCTCAGGACCTGCTTGCCGAAGACGCTCACCGTGAGCGTGACGGGAATCCTCACCTCTTGGAAGTTCCCGGCGTTCTTGACCGCGACCTTGAATGTCAGATCCGCCGCGACGTCCACCGTCGTCGGGCTGGACGTCGTGAGCGTCTTCGTCTGACCGCTCGAGACAGCCTGGGTGCTGACGAGTTGGCTGCCGTGCAGGCCGGTCACCTGGCCGCTGCTGTTCGTCGAGTGGAGACGCGAGTAGACCTCGTCGAACGAATGGGCGCTGATCACCTCGGGGTTCGTGACGATCTGCGACGGCGGCGCGATCACTCCCCGTATGCCCAGCCGTTTCAGGGTCTCCGTCGCCGGCAGCCTGAAGAGGTTCGCCCAGACGAGATCGCTCGCGCTCAGGAGCTGGGCCTGGGCGGCAAGGCGGTTGGCGACCTCGGAGCTGGATTTCGTCCCTGCCGTCGCGAGCGTGTTGGCCAGGCCGGCCAGCCCGATCGCACGCAGCTGGAGCGTCGCGAGCACCTGTTGGTGCGCCGCCTGCAGCGACGCCGGGGGGACGAGCCGGAGCGCGTTGTCGTACTGCTGCTGCTGCTGCCGCGACCAGAAGTCGAGCTTCGTCTGCAGCTCGGCGAGCGTCAGCTTGCGCGAGCCCAGCTGGTTCGCGTACGCCGTAAGCGAGGACGCCGAGCTCTGCGCGATCGGCTGGACGCTGTTCATGTAGGCCGCGTACTCGTCGTGCGTGCTCTGGCCCTGGCAGGAGTCGACCCAGAAGACGAGCCCGACGACGACCGCGATCGCGAGCGCCACGAGGCCCGCCAGCCTCGCGAGAGCCACGGTCCCGTGGGGCGGCGGGGTCGGCCGCCGCGGGCCGCCCTTGCGCTGCGGGCGAACTCGCCGGCGCTGCCTGGCGGGCGCCTCGAGGGTCTCCGGCTCCTCGAAGATCTCGAGGTCGCTCTGGTCGTCGTAAGTGCTCACTCGGGTCGCAAGCCTAACCGCGCCCGAGAAGGACAGACTGAGAAGGACAGTCCGACCGGGTCGCCAATCTCCGCAGAGCATGGGAGAGGCTGCCCCAGAGCTCACCGGCATCGAGCTCGTCCTCGACCGCTACCGGCCGTTGCGGCCGTTGGGCAGCGGCGGCTCGGGCTCGGTCTGGCTCGCCCGCGACGAGCGGACGGGTCTCGACGTCGCGCTGAAGATCATCGCGCGCGAGGGCAAGGCGGCGGTTCGGGCCGAGCGTGAGGCCAAGGCCGCGGCGAAGCTGCGGCATCCCGCCTGCCTGCGCGCCTACGGGTTCGGCCACGATTCGCGTCACGTCTACATCGCGTACGAGTACGTCCCCGGACAGACGTACCGCGAGGCGCTGCGCGCCGGACAGCTGGGGGACGAGCAGGCGATCGAGGCCTGCGCGCAGGTCTGCGACGGCCTCGCGCACGCCCACGCGGCCGGGATCCTGCACCGCGACGTGAAGCCGTCGAACGTCCTCCTGATGGACGGCGACCGGGTCTCGGCGCGCGTGTTGGACTTCGGGCTCGCGCAGATGGCCGACGCCGAGACGCTGACCGAGGCAGGCGACGTGCCCGGAACGCTCGCGTACATCTCGCCCGAGCGGCTGGCGGGCGGCGAGGCGACGCCGGCGGCGGACGTCTACGCGGTCGGCGTGATGCTGTGGGAGGCGCTCGCGGGACGCCACCCGTTCTGGCGCGGCTCGATGCTCGAGACGGCGCGGGCGATCGAGGCGGGCGCGCGGCCGCTCGGCGAGCTCCGCCCCGACCTGCCGAAGCGGCTCCTGCGCCTGGTCGACAGCACGCTCTCGACCAATCCTGCCAGGCGGCCGAGCGCGCGCGACCTCGCCGACGCGCTGCGCGGCGCAACCTCTTCGACCGCCGTCCCGCGGCCCGGCTTCAAGCTTCCGTCCCGGATCGAGCCCGGACAGGCGCTCACGGCCGTCCTCGCGGCGCTCCTCGCCGGCTGGACCTCCGCCGCGCTGCCGTTCTTCCCGCACGGCTGGCCGATCCTGCTCGCTCTGGTCGCCTTCGCGGCGACGCTCTTGCGCGAACGGGCGGGAATCGCGCTCGCTCTCGCCGTGCCGGTGCTCCCGCTGGGCAACATCTCGCTCGGGCTGGCGCTGCTCTACTCGGTGCTCGCCGCCGGCTGGCTCCTCGTGACCTGGCGGGAACCGCGGGCCACGCTCCTCTTCGTCTTCGGGCCGCTGCTCGCGCCGATCGCTGCGCTCGGCCTCCTGCCGCTGGTCACGGTGCGCACGCGCTCAGGACTGCTGCGCATCCTCACGGTCGTGCTCGGCGTGTACACGGCCGCAATCGGCGCCGGGATCCGGCATGTGGCGCTGCCTCTGATCGGCGGCCCGGCGCCGTTGGGTCTGGGCGTCGCCGGTGCACGCGACCCCTTCGACGTCGCCGGCTCGCTCGCACGCGCTGCGGGCGCGCACCCCTCGCTCCTGCTCGAAACCGGCGCCCTCGCGCTCGTCGCGCTCGCCCTTCCCTACGCGCGTGCCCGTGGCCGCTGGGCCGCAGCAGGGCTCGGCGCAGGGATGATCGTGCTCACCGTCGCCGCCGTCCCGACCGCCGCCGCGCTCCCGCTTCTGCTCGCAGCATGGGCGATCGCGGCGGTCACGGCGCTTCGCGTTCCTGCCGTGGGGGTACCCTCCGCCGCGAGCTGATGGTGCTGCGGGGAATCGAGCAGAGGCTGGAGCGAGTCTTCGAAGGCGTCTTCGGTCGCGCCTTCCGCACGAACGTCCAGCCGGTCGAGCTCGCGCGCAAGCTCGCGAAGGAGATGGACGAGCACCGCTCGACGTCGGTCACGCGCGTCTACGTGCCGAACGAGTACACGATCTACCTCTCCCCCGGCGACCGCGAGCAGTTCGAGGGTTACGAGAACTCGCTCGTGTCCGAGCTCGAGGAGTACCTCGCCGAGCACGCCGCGCGGGAGAACTACGCCCTGCTCACTCCGCCGCGGATCCTGTTCGAGACGGACGCCGACCTCGGCATGGGCGAGTTCGGCATCGCGACCCGCATGGCGCAGCACGGACGGCAGCCCGGCGCGGAGGCGCCCGCACCGGTCCCGCCGCCGGGCGCGACGATGGTCTACAAGCCGCGGACGCAGCCGACCGAGGCCGCCTCGCCCGTCGACCTCGGCGTCGAGCGCGAGGTTGCCGTGCTGAACTGGAACGGCGAACGGCGCGTCCTCGAGAAGCAGCGCTCCGTGCTCGGCCGCTCGCGCGACGTCGACGTCGAGATCGACGACCCCAACGTGTCGCGCCGCCACGCAGAGATCGTCCAGGAGGGCTCGACCTTCTGGCTCGTCGACCTCGGCTCGACGAACGGGACGGAGGTGGACGGGCAGCGCGTGCAACGCGTGCGGCTCGCCGACGGCTCGCGCTTCACGCTCGGCGAGACGACGGTCACCTTCTCGACCGAGCGGGAATAGGAGCGCCGTGACCGTCGTCGCCTCGACAGGGGTCGCGGAGGTGCTTCTCGCGCTCAAGATCGCCTTCCTGGTGCTCCTCTATCTGTTCGTCGTGCGCGTCATCCGCTCGGCGGGCCGCGACCGGCAGGCGCCGAGCCAGGACAGCATGATCCTCACGCCCGAGGCCGCGGCCGCCGCCGGGCTCGGCCGCGGAGCGCCGACGCGCAGGTCCGTGCGCCTCGTCGTCCAGCGCAGCCCGAGCCTCGAGGAAGGAGGCGAGTTCCCGCTCAACTCGGCGCCGGTCACGGTGGGACGCGGCGGCCAGAACGACCTCGTGCTGGAGGGCGACGAGTTCGCCTCGGCCCGCCATGCGCGGATCGAGGTGCGCGGCGACGGCGTCTGGGTGCAGGACCTGGAGTCGACGAACGGCACGTACGTCAACGGCTCGCGCGTCGCGGGCGCGCAGCGGCTCGACGCGGGCGACGTCCTGCGCGTCGGCGAGACCGACCTGGTCGTGGAGGAGGACTGACGTGCCCGTAGGCGCGTACGCAGTCGCGAGTGACACCGGGCGCAGGCGGCGCCGGAACGAGGACAACTACGTCGTCGCGCCGCCGCTCTTCGCCGTCGCCGACGGGATGGGCGGCGCGCAGGCCGGCGAGGTGGCCTCGCGGCTCGCCGCGTCGGCGCTCGAAGCCGGCGACTCCGACGGGCTCGAGGGGACGAAGCGGATCGACGCGCTCATCCAGGAGGCCAACCGCCGCATCTACGACCGCGCCTCGACCGACCCCACCGCGTCGGGCATGGGCACGACGATGACGGTCGCGCTCGTCGAGGGGATGACCGTCGCGATCGGCCACGTCGGCGACTCGCGCGCCTACCTCGTCCGCGGCGAGCAGATGGAGCAGCTGACCGAGGACCACTCGCTCGTGAACGAGCTGCTGAAGACCGGCAGGCTCTCCGAGCAGGAGGCGCAGATCCATCCGCAACGGAGCGTGATCACCCGCGCGGTGGGCACCGATCCCGACGTCGACGCCGACGGCTTCACGATCGAGGCCGAGGAGGGCGACATCTTCCTCATCTGCTCCGACGGGCTCAGCGACATGGTCGCCGACGAGGAGATCCTCGAGGTCGTGCACGCGAACCGCGCCGACCTCGACCAGGCCGTGAAGGCGCTCGTGGCGGCCGCGAACCGGGGCGGCGGCGAGGACAACATCACGGCGGTCGCCTTCCAGATCTCGGCGGAGCCCGCGGCGAGCCTCGAGGACACCGTCTCGATGCCGGCACTCACCGACGAAGAGGCCGAGCCCGACGAGGAGACCCGCGAGTACGTGGAGAGGGACGGCTACGCCGAGACGACGATCGCCGCGCCGGGCGAGCGCGAAACCCAAGCAAGTAACAGTGTGTTACAAGCACCGGCCGAGCCGGTCGCCGACCCGCGGCGAGTCCGGCTCGTCCTGATCGGCGTGGTCGTAGTTGCCGTCGCGGCGGCGCTCCTCGTCTGGGGGCTGACGCGGTGACCCTCCGCAACCGCGAGCTCGCCGCACTGCTCACGGTCGGCCTGCTGACGGCGATCGGCTTCGCCTCGGTCTACATCGCGCTCAAGTCGCAGCTCTCGACCGGCTCGCTCGGCTACGCCGCCTTCTTCTTCGGGCTCTATCTCGTCGCGCACGTCGTCGCGCGCATGACCGTGCCGCTCGCCGACCCGTACCTGCTGCCGATGGCGGCGCTCCTGACGGCGATCGGCCTGACGGAGATCTACCGGCTCGGCCCGAGCAACGCGTTCCGCCAGGGCCTCTGGATCGTGATCGGCGTCGGCGTCTTCTCCGCGACGCTCTTCTGGCTGCGGCACGACTACCGCGTCCTCGAGCGCTACAAGTACATCTTCGGGGTCACGGCGCTCTGCCTGCTCTTCCTGCCGCGCCTGCCCGTCATCGGCGAGACGATCAACGGCTCGCGGCTCTGGATCCACGTCGGGTCGCTCCAGATCCAGCCCGGCGAGCTCGGGAAGATCGCGCTGATCGTCTTCCTCGCCGCCTACCTCCGCGAGAAGCGCGAGGTGCTCGGCCAGGGGAGGCTGAAGGACTGGGGGCCGCTGCTCGTCATCTGGGGCGGCGCGATGCTCCTGCTCGCGGTCACGAACGACCTCGGCAGCGCACTCCTCTACTACGGGATCTTCGTCGCGATGCTCTACGTCGCGACGGCGCGGATCGCGTTCGTCGCCGGCGCGATCGGGCTCTTCCTCGCCGGCTCGTTCCTCGTCGCGGAGGGGACGCCGCACGTGCGCGAGCGGGTGACGAACTGGCTCTCGCCCTGGTCGGCGCACCCGGTCTATTGCGCCACGACCGGCCATCTCGCGTACCGCCAGGACTGTGCGAGCTACCAGCTCGTCCAGTCGCTGTATTCGATCGCCCACGGCGGTTTCGGCGGCACCGGCCTCGCGCGCGGGATCGTCACCCTCCCCACCGGGCAGCAGATCGTCCCCGACCTGAACACCGACTTCATCTACTCCGCACTCGGGCAGGAGCTCGGGCTGGTCGGGGTGGCGGCACTGCTGCTGCTCTACATGGGCTTCGTCCTACGGGGCTTCCAGGTCGCGCTCACCGCGAGCGACGGCTTCTCGAAGCTCCTCGCCGCCGGCCTCAGCTTCGGCTTCGCGTTCCAGACGTTCGTCATCGTCGGCGGCATCACGCGGGTCATCCCGCTCACCGGCATCACGCTCCCCTTCGTGTCGTACGGAGGGTCGAGCGTCGTCGCCAACTTCCTCCTCGTCGCAGGCCTGATGCTGATTTCGAACCGTGCGAACCGCGAGGAGGCGCTCGGGTGAACAAGCAGCTCCGGCACCTGTGCGTGGTCGCGCTCGTCCTGCTCGCCGCCCTGATCGTCTCGACGACCTACTGGCAGACGTGGGCGGTCGGTGCCCTCAACGACCGGAAGGACAACGCCCTCCAGACCGTCCTGCGGCAAACGATCGACCGCGGCAAGATCCTCGGCGCCGACGGCTCCGTCCTCGCGAACAACCGGGTCAGCCGCAAGCACGGCCTCACGATCTACACGCGGCACTACCCGCAGAACGACCTCGCGCCGCAGGTGACCGGCTACTCGACCAACGCCGGCACCAGGACGGGGATCGAGCAGGCGTACGACGACTACCTGACCGGCGCGATCACCAACCTGACGAACACGTTCAAGCAGACGCTCGACAAGCTCGGCGGGCAGACCGTGCACGGCGACAACGTGGTCCTCACGCTGCGCCCCGCGATCCAGCGACTCGCGCTCAACGAGCTCGCCGGGCGTTGCGGCGCGGTCGTCGTGCTCGACGCGAAGACGGGCGGGGTCGTCGCGATGGCCTCGTCGCCGACGTACAACGCGAACCTCATCAACCAGCCGCGCGGCTATGCGAAGATCACGAAGATCAAGGGCTCCTGCGGCGACGCGTCGGCGCTCGTCAACAACGCGACCCAGGGCCTCTATACGCCCGGCTCCACGTTCAAGCTCGTCACGGCGTCGGCCGCGCTCGACAGCGGCAAGTTCACGCCCACCTCGCAGTTCTACGACCCCGGCTACTGCGTCGAGTACGGGAAGAGGGTCTACAACTCGAGCGCGCCCGACTCACCGACCGCGCACGAGACCTTCGGGCAGGTGACGTTCTCGCAGGGGCTCGAGCACTCGATCAACTCGGTCTTCTGCAACGTCGGGAAGGCGATCGGGGCCGGTCTGATCCTCGACTACGCGAAGCGCTACGGCTTCTACTCGCGGCCGCCGCTCGACCTGCCGCCGGGCGAGATCTACCCGAGCGGTCTCTACAAGTACAAGAACGGCATCTATCAGCCCTGGTTCCCACAGGATCCGGCGACCCAGGTCGACCCGGGACGGCTCGCCTTCGGACAGGAGAAGATGCTCGCGACGCCGCTCCAGATGGCTCTCGTCGCAGCGACGATCGCGGACAAGGGAGTCGAGCCGAAGCCGTACCTCGTGCAGAAGATCGTCGCCGCTGACGGCTCGACCGTCTCGAAGACGGCGCCGCAGACGCTCGGACGCGTGATCAAGCCGCAGACGGCGGCCGAGCTGAACCGGATGATGCAGCTCGTCGTCGAGGGCGGCACGGGCACGGCGGCGCAGATCCCGGGGGTAGCCGTCGCCGGCAAGACCGGGACGGCAGAGATCGGGAACTCGAACTACTACAACGCGTGGTTCGTCTGCTTCGCGCCCGCGATCCACCCGCGCTACGTCGTGGCGGTCGTCGTGGCGAAGCAACTCAACGGCTTCGGCGGCTCGATCTCGGCGCCGATCGCCAAGGCCATCCTCGAAAAACTCCTGCACCGCTGAACATGTCTCTACCCTTTAGGCGGCCGTGGCGGTAAGCGACTCTCTCATCGACACCCTGTTCGACGGGCGCTACCGGATCCAGCGCAAGCTCGGGGCCGGCGGCATGGCCGACGTCTACCTCGCCGAGGACCAGGAGCTCGGCCGCCGCGTGGCGATCAAGATCCTGAACAGCCGCCACGGGAACGACGACCAGTTCATCGAGCGCTTCCGGCGCGAGGCGAAGAACGCCGCCGCGCTGAACCACCCGAACATCGTCTCGATCTACGACCGCGGCGAGGCCGAGGACACCTACTACATCGCGATGGAGTTCCTCGACGGCCGCACGCTGAAGGAGCTCATCATCGGCCGCGGCGCGGCGCCGGTCAACGTCGCGATCGAGTACGCGCGCCAGATCCTGTCGGCGCTCCGCTTCGCGCACCGGCACGGGATCGTGCACCGCGACATCAAGCCGCACAACGTCCTCGTCGACGGCGAGGGGCGCGTGAAGGTGACGGACTTCGGGATCGCGCGTGCCGGCACGAGCCAGATGACCGAGGCGGGCTCGATCGTCGGGACGGCGCAGTACCTCTCGCCCGAGCAGGCCAAGGGAGGTGAGGTCGACCCGCGCTCCGATCTCTACTCGCTCGGGATCGTCCTCTACGAGCTCCTGACCGGCAAGACGCCGTTCGACGGCGAGACGCCGGTCGAGATCGCGATGAAGCACCTCTCCGCCACGCCGAAGCCACCCTCGAAGCTGCGGCCGGACATCCCGCCCGAGCTCGACATGGTCGTGCTGCGCGCGCTCGCCAAGAATCCGGACGACCGCTATCAGAGCGCCGACGAGATGGAGGCGGACCTCGAGCGCGTCGCGCGCGGCGCGAGCATCGCGGCGACCACCGTCGACACCGCGACCCAGGTGCTTCGCCGCCCCGCTGCGGCCGCGACGGCCGCAACACTTGCGACGGCCGCGACGATGATCGCGCCGCCTCCAGCTACCGCGGCCGATGCCCCGCCGCCGGCTTTCGTTGCAGAAGACACGTACGAGGACGCGCACGACCGGTCGCGCTGGCCTTGGTGGGTCGCGCTCGCATTCGTGATCGTGGCAGCGATCGCGGGCTTCTTCGTCTGGCAGGAGCTCTCGGGCTCGAAGCGCAGGTGCCGGTCAACAGCTACGTGAGCGAGCCGCAGGCGTCAGCCGAGCAGCAGATCAGCGCAGCGGGCCTCTCACCGAAGGTCAACAAGGCCCCAACGCCACCGTCCCCAAGGCGGGGATCGTCTTCAAGCAGGATCCGAGCGCGGGCTCGAAGATCGCAAGGGCGGCACGGTCACGCTCACGCGTCTCGAAGGGGCCGCCGAAGGTGGCCGTCCCGGCCGTCGTGGGCCAGCAATGGACCGCGGCGCAGAAGACGCTCGCCAACGCCGGGCTGCAACCCGTGGAGCACATCGTCCCCGGCAACATCAAGGGTCAGGTCACGGCCACCGACCCGTCGGCCGGACAGAAGGTGCCGAAGGGATCGACGGTGCGCGTGAACGTCATGAGCGGTCCTGCAACTGCGGCGGTGCCGAGCGTCGTCGGCGACACCCTCGCCGAGGCGACCACCGCGCTCCACAACGCCGGCTTCAACGCGAATCCCACCTACGTCAACAACAGCACTGCGCCCGCGAACCAGGTCATCTCCCAGAATCCCGCCCCGGGGACGTCGGAGCCGAAGGGGACGACCATCAACCTCAACGTCTCGAACGGCCCGCCGATGGTGACGGTGCCGGACGTCGTCGGCTACACCTCGCAGCAGGCGGTGAGCACGCTCGAGGCCGCCGGGTTCCAGGTCGTCCAGCAGACGGTGTCGACCGACGCGAGCCAGCAGAACATCGTCCAGTCGCAGAACCCGGCCGGCAACTCCCAGGCGCCGAAGGGCTCGAAGGTGACGATCGTGATCGGCCAGAGCTCGCCGGGGCCACCGCCACCGGCGACGACCACTTGACCTCGCCTCGGCGTCTCCGCGTGGCCATCCTCGCGGGCGGCCGCTCGAGCGAGCACGAGATCTCCCTGGCGTCGGGACGCTCGGTCGCGGCGGCGCTCGACCCGGAGCGCTACGAGATCGCCGAGGTCGGGATCGGCCGCGACGGACGCTGGGCTCTGGGAACGGGCGCCACCACGGCCGAGACGCTGCCCGTCCCCTACGAGGGCGGGCCGCTCGAGAAGCTCGGCTCGGTAGACGTCGTGCTGCCGATCCTGCACGGCCCGTTCGGGGAGGACGGCACGGTGCAGGGACTGCTCGAGCTCGCCGATGTCCCCTACGTCGGCGCGGGCGTCGCCGCCTCGGCCCTCGCGATGGACAAGGACCTGTTCAAGAAGGTCATGCGCGACAGCGGGATCCCGGTGGCCGCGCACCATGCGATCCGGCTCGGCGACGCGGTCGAGAACCCGTTCGGCTACCCGGTCTTCGTCAAGCCCGCGCGGCTCGGCTCCTCTGTCGGCATCTCGAAGGTGCACAGCGAGGAGGAGCTCGCGCCGGCGGTCGAGCTCGCCCTCCGGCACGACGAGAAGGTGCTCGTGGAGGAGTTCGTCGAGGGGACGGAGGTCGAGGTCGGCGTCCTCGGCAACCGCGTGCCGCCGCCGGTCGCGTCGCTGCCGGGCCAGATCGACACGCTCCAGCACGAGTGGTACGACTTCGCGTCGAAGTACGACGAGGACGGGATGCAGCTCCTCGTCCCGCCGCCCGGGCTGTCGCAGGAGACGATCGAGCTGCTGCAGCGGCGCGCCGTCGAGTCGTTCGTGGCGAGCGAGTGCGAGGGCCTCGCGCGCGTCGACTTCTTCGTGCGCGAGTCGGACGGCGAGGTCGTCCTCAACGAGCTCAACACGATGCCCGGCTTCACGTCCACGAGCGTCTGGGCGCGCCTGTTCGAGGCGTCGGGCGTCGGCTACGCGGAGGCGCTCGACCGGCTGATCCAGCTCGCGCTCGAACGGCACGAGCGCCGCTCGAAGCTCGAGTACTAGCTGGTCGCCTTGACTTCGGAGATCTCGACCCGGTTGACAGACGGTTTCGTGATCCAGATGACGTAGTACGTCGCCGTCTTGCCCGCGAGGTCGAATGTCTTCGTCGTCCCGTCGACCGTCTGCGAGGACGAGTCGGCGGTGAAGCCCCCGGTCGGCGAGTCTCCGGCCTGGATCTCCGCCGTGAAGCCGGGTGTCGGCGTCGTCAGCGTCAGGTGCGCGAGCTTGACGGGGCCCCCGGCAGCGAGGACGAGGCCGACCCCGGACTTGAGCCCGGCGAAGTCCGGCCCGCGGTACGTCTCCGTCGACCACGACGTGAGCGTGCTGCCGTCGGTGGCCTGGCTGGCGACGGCGTTGCCCTCGACCCCGTCACCCTGCGGGTCGTAGCCGCTGAGGCCCTGCAGCTGAACCGGGGTGCCCGACGCACTACCGCCCGACGTGCCGCCATGGTGACCCACCCCGCCGAGCAGCACGACGGCCGCGAAGGCAGCACCGGCGACCACGAGCGCCAGCAGCACGTAGACCGGCCAGCGCCGGCGGGAGCGCGTCGGCTGCCGCGCGCCGGTCCGAAGCGGAGGAGGCGCGTGGACAGGCGGCGTGACGAGCGTCAGCGCAAGGTCGTCCACCGGCGGCTGCTCGGGCTCCGCGAGGCAGGCGCCCAGCTCCTCGGCGAACGCGGCCATCGTGGGGAACCGCCGGGCCGGATCCTTCGCCAGCGCCCGCTCGACGGCGGCATCGAGCCGCGGCGACACGTCCGGCCTCCGTTGGCGGAGGCTCGGCGGCGGCTCGTTCACATGGCGCAGGGCAACCGCGACGAAGTTGTCGCCGGTGAACGGAACGTCTCCCGCGAGCAGCTCCCAGAGCACGACGCCGAGCGAATAGACGTCCGTCGCCGGGGAGACCGGCTTGCCGCTCGCCTGCTCGGGCGCGAGGTACTCGCCGGTGCCGAGCACCGTGCCGGTCTGGGTCATGCCGTGATCGACGTGGAGCGAGCGCGCGATGCCGAAGTCCGTCACCTTGATCTCGCCCTCGCGGCTGAGCAGGACGTTCTGCGGCTTCACGTCGCGGTGGACGAGCCCCTGCTCGTGCGCGAACGCGAGCCCGTCGGCGACGGCGAGCACGAGCTCGAGCGCCTGCCGCACGGGCAGCGGGCCCGACCGCACGATGAGCTCCTTGAGGTTCTCGCCCTCGACGTTCTCGAAGACGATGTACTGCCGGCCGTCGTCGTCCCCGCGGTCGATCACGGTGACGATGTTCGGGTGCGAGAGCCTGGCGACCGCGCGCGCCTCGCGCCGGAAGCGCTCGAGGTACTCGGGGTCCTCCGCGTAGTGCTCGTGGAGGATCTTGATCGCGACGCGCCGCTCGAGCTGGAGGTCGTGCGCGCGGAAGACGGTCGACATGCCGCCGGTGCCCACGAGCTCCTCGAGCTCGTAGCGGTCGGCGATCAGGTCGCCGGGCTGCGGGGGCCGTGACACGGCAGGAGTTGTAGACGTCGGGCCTGGCACACCGCTGGAACGCGCCAACGGCGCGAGCGGCTACGCCAGGACCGCTTCCAGCGCCTCCTCCCACACGTCGAGCCCTTCCTCGAGCTCGGCGTCGGTGATGACGAGCGGACAGAGCACGCGGTTGCAGTTCGAGTGGACGCCGGCCTTGAGGAGCAGCAGCCCTCTGAGGGCCGCCTCCTCGGCCACCCGCGACGCGATGCCCGGAGCGGGCTCCTTCGTGCCGCGGTCCTCGACGAACTCGACGGCCAGCATCGGGCCGATGCCGCGGACGTCGCCGATCGCCTCGAACCGCTCCTGCCACGCGAGCATGCGAGCGCGGACGGTCTCGCCGATCCGCTGCGCGCGCTCGAGCAGCCCCTCTTCCTCGAACACGTCCAGGACGGCCACCGCGGCGGCGAGCGCGACGGGATTGCCGACGTAGGTGCCGCCGATCGCGTTGTCCCAGAGCGAGTCCATGATCTCCGCCTTGCCGAGGACACCCGACAGCGGCAGGCCGCCGGCAATCGATTTCGCCACGGTCATCAGGTCGGGCTCGACGCCGAAGTGCTCGATGGCGAACAGCTTCCCGGTGCGGCCGAAGCCGGTCTGCACCTCGTCGACGACGAGCAGGATCCCCTCGCGGTCGCAGATCGCGCGCAGCCCCTCGAGGAATCCGGCCGGTGCGGGGATGAAGCCGCCCTCGCCCTGGACGGGCTCGACGACGATCGCGGCGACCGTCTCGGCGGCGACCTGCGTCGAGAGCGCCCGCTCGAGCGCGGCGAGCGCGTCGCTCGCGGTGATCCCGCGGTACTCGTCCGGGAACGGGACGCGGTAGACCTCGGGCGCGAACGGCCCGAGCCCCGCCTTGTAGGGGTGCGTCTTCGACGTGAGCGTGAGCGAGAGGAGCGTGCGGCCGTGGAACCCGCCCTCGAAGGCGATCACCGCCGGCCGGCGCGTGTAGCCGCGCGCGAACTTGACCGCGTTCTCGACGGCTTCGGTGCCCGCATTGAAGAACGCGGCCTTGACCGGGCCGGAGAACGGCGCGAGAGCTGTCAGCCGTTCGGCGTACTCGACGTAGATCTCGTACGGGACGATCGTGAAGTCGGTGTGGAGGAAGCGTGCCGCCTGCTCCTGCACGGCCGCGACGACGCGGGGGTGGGAATGGCCGACGGCGAGACAGCCGACGCCGCCCGTGAAGTCGACGAACCTGTTGCCGTCGACGTCGGTCACGATCGCGCCGTTGCCCTCCGCGATCACGATCGGAAGGTAGATGCCGAGGGGATCGGCGACGACGCGTTCTTTCCGCTCGATGATCTCGCGGGAGCGTGGGCCCGGGATCTCGGTACGAAGCTCGATTGCGCGTGTGATTGCCATGAGGCCACGATATCCGCTGCGTCCGACGAGGAATCAGGGTAAGAATCGTCCTGGGATGGTGCTCTCCGACGCGACGATCGCTCGCCTGCTGGCCGAGGGGAGGATCGAGATCGACCCGTACGACGAGGCGCTGCTGCAGCCGTCGAGCGTGGACGTGCGCGTCGATCGCCTCTTCCGCGTCTTCCACAACAACCGCTACCCGTTCATCGACGTCAAGGTCGAGCAGGCGGAGCTGACCGAGCTCGTCGAGGTCGAGGAGGAGCACCCGTTCGTCCTGCATCCGGGCGAGTTCGTGCTCGGCTCGACGCTCGAGCGCATCCGGCTGCCCGACGACCTCGTCGCGCGCCTCGAGGGCAAGTCGAGCCTCGGGCGGCTCGGCCTCCTCATCCACTCGACGGCAGGCTTCATCGACCCGGGCTGGGACGGTCACGTGACGCTGGAGCTCTCGAACGTCGCCAACCTGCCGATCACGATCTACCCCGGCATGAAGATCGGGCAGATCTCCTTCATGCAGATGACCGAGCCGGCCGCGACACCGTACGGCTCGGAGGCGATCGGCTCGAAGTACAAGGGCCAGCGCGGGCCGACGGCGAGCCGCTACTGGCAGAACTTCGAGGGCTCGTGACGGTTCTCGTCACCGGCGGGACCGGGTTCATCGGCCCGCACGTCGTGCATGCGCTGCGGGCGCGCGAGGAGCCGGTGCGGGCGCTCGTGCGGGTGCCGGCGCGCGCGACGCGCCTCGCCTCCTGGGGCGTCGAGCTCGCGACCGGCGACGTCACCGACCCCGCCTCTCTCCTCGCCGCGTGCGCAGACGTGGACACGGTCGTGCACCTCGTCGCGATCATCCGCGGCCGGCCCGCCGACTTCGAACGCGTCATGACACAGGGGACGCGGAACATCGTCGCGGCGGCGCAGGAGACCGGTGTCCGGCGGTTCGTGCTCGCGAGCGCGCTCGGCCTCGACGAGCGGTCGAAGGACGCCGTGCCGTACTTCGCCGCGAAATGGCAGATGGAGCACGCCGTGCGGGAGTCCGGGCTCGACCACGTGATCTTCCGGCCGAGCTTCGTCTTCGGCCGCGACGGCGGCGTCCTGCCAACCTTCATCCGTCTCGCGCGCCTTGCCCCGGTGACGCCGATCGTCGGGCCGGGCCGGCAGCGGCTGCAGCCGATCTGGGTCGAGGACCTCGCCGAGTACTACGCGCTGGCGGCCACGGAGCGGATGGGGACGAACGCGACGTACGAGCTCGGCGGCCCCGAGGCCGTGACCTGGAACGAGTTCTGGGTGCGCCTGAAGCGCGTGCTCGGTGTGCGGCGGCCGTCCATCCATGTCCCGTTCGGCCTGATGCGCGCGCAGGCGACGGTGACGGAGCACTTCCCGGGCGCACCTGTGTCACGCGATCAGCTCACGATGCTCGAGCTCGGCGACAACGTCGTGACCGACCCGAGCGCGGCGGAAACGTTCAAATTGCAGCTGGTTCCACTGGACGAGCAGCTACGGCGGGCGTCGTGACACGTGGCGTCGTCTACGCGGAGCCCGACGCGGCGCCTGCTGTCGAGGAGCTGACCGTCGATCCGCCAGGCCCGCGCGAGGTGCTCGTTCGCATCCTCGCCTGCGGGCTGTGCCACTCCGACCTCCACATCGTCGAGACGAAGGGCTGGCACATGCGGTTCCCGATCCTGCTCGGGCACGAGGGCGCGGGAATCGTCGAGGAGGTCGGGAGCGACGTGACCCTCGTTGCGCCGGGCGACCGCGTCGTCGTCGCGTGGCGCGCCCCGTGCGGCGACTGCCCGCAGTGCCGGCGGGGCGATCCCCGCCGCTGCTCGTCGCAGCTTCGCGCGAAGCGGCGCCTCCACCGGGCGGCCGACGGCGCGCTGCTGACTCCGGTGCTGCGCTGCGGGACGTTCGCCGACCAGGCGGTCGTCCACGAGGCCTGCGCGGTGAAGGTGCCCGAGGAGCTGCCGGTTGAGCAGGCGTCGCTGCTCGCCTGCGGGTTTTCGACGGGTGCGGGAGCCGCCCTCTGGGCCACGCCGGTGCAGCAGGGCTCCTCCGTCGCCGTGATCGGCTGCGGCGGCGTCGGGCTCGCCGCCATCCAGGGCGCAATGCTGCGCGGCGCCGAGCGGATCATCGCCGTCGACGTCGCGCCGGAGAAGCTCGAGCACGCGGGCGCCCTCGGAGCGACCGACGTGGTGGACGCCTCCGCGACCGATCCCGTCGAGGCCGTGCGCGAGCTGACCGACGGCCGCGGCGTCGAGTTCGCGTTCTCGGCGATCGCCGCGCCGAGCGGACTCGTACAGGCGATGCGGATGTGCGCCTACGCCGGCACGGCAACGCTCGTCGGCATTCCGGTGCCCGGCGCAAAGCTGAAGGCCGACCTCGAGGCGGACTTCTTCAACCCGCGGATCACGCTCGCCGTGACCCACGGCGGGGACACGATCCCGCAGGAGGATTTCCCCTTCCTCGCACAGGCAGCGCTCGACGGGCGGATCGACCTCGCCCGCTTCGTGACGAGCACGATCTCACTCGACGAGGTGCCCGAGCAGCTACCCCGGATCGGCAAAGGCGGCGGGATCCGGACCGTCGCGCTGCTCTAGCCGAGACCCTGCCGGCGCGGCAGATCGATCTCCTCGTTCACGAGGTGACCATCGCGCTCGACGTACCCATCCTTACCGCCCACGACGAAGACGATCGCGTCCTCGTCGCCCGCGTTCGAGATGCGCCTCGGCGTCGTCGAGCTGCAGTGGAAGAGGCCACCCGCCTCGAGCTCGCGCGACTCGCCCCCGACATCGACTCGGATGCGTCCGCGGTGCACGAAGTAGAGCTCGTCCTGCAAGTCGTGGAAGTGCTCGGGCCCCTCGTAGAGGGCCGGATAGACGACGGCATTGACACCGAAGGCCTCGACTCCGAGCGCCTTCCTGATCTTGCGGAAGCCGTAACCGTCGCCGAGCTCGTCCAGGGAGCCGAAGGCGTAGGTCATACCGAGCACTCCTCCGCCGTGTGCGCGAGCGGCAGCCGGCCGAGCAGCTCGGCGAGCTGCTCACGCTCCTGCGGCGAGAACCGGGAGCCGAACAGCTCCTCGATGTCGGCGAGGTGCGACTCCCGCGCCTCTTCGAGCTTCTTCACGCCGGCCCTCGTGAGCACGGCGTAGGTGACGCGCGCATCGGAGTCGCAGCGCTCCTTCGCGACGAGGCCGCACGACTCGAGGCCGTCGAGCAGGCGCGTGATCCCCGAGGCCGTGAGCAGGACGGAGCGGGCGAGGTCGATCCGGCGCATCCGGCGGCCCTCCGCGTAGTAGAGCTGCACGAGCACGTCGAAGTCGCTCAGCGTGAGCTCGTGGAGTGCCTCGAGGCGCGAGGAGAGCTCGCGCGTGAGTGCCGCATGCGCGCGCAGGAAACGCACCCAGGCGCCGTCAGGGATGACCACCGCCTCCACGGAAATTTCTTGTGTACTCAATATTTGACTAGACAATCTTTTCTCGCTATAGTTGCTTGCGTAATCAAGTATAGCTCACTCGCCCAAGGAGGCAAATTCTCAGATGAGCACCCTGGAATCCACCACAACCATTGCGCCCGCCGGCACCATCTGGACCGCCGACCCCGTGCACTCGAACGTCGCGTTCGAGGTCGAGTACGCCGGCGTGAGCATCTTCCGCGGCAGCTTCCGCGACTTCGACGCCACGCTCGAGAGCTCGACCCTCGCCGGCTCGGCGCGCGTCGCGAGCGTCGACGTGAAGGACGAGCAGCTCTCCGGCCATCTCCAGTCGCCCGACTTCTTCGACGCCGAGCGGAACCCGGAGATCGCTTTCCGCGCCGACACGCTCTCTCTCGGCGACGACGGGGCCGTGAGCGGCACCGCCGAGCTGACGATCAAAGGCGTCACGAAGCCGGTCGAGCTGCAGGGCCGGCTCGCGGCGGCGCCGAGCGTCGACCCGTTCGGCCGCGAGCGCCTCGGGCTCACCCTCGAGACCGCGATCGACCGCAACGAGTACGGCATCTCCTGGAACGCTCCGAACCAGAGCGGCGGCAACTACCTCGGCGACGAGGTCACGCTGAAGGCCGACCTGACCTTCGTGAGGCAGGCGGACTGACGATGCGGATCCTCGCCGTCTCCGGCAGCCTGCGGGAGGGCTCGTTCAACACGAGCCTCCTGCGGGCTGCGCTCGAAGCCGCGCCCGAGGGCGTCGAGCTCGAGCTCTGGTCAGGGCTCGGCGAGCTCCCGCTCTACGACGAGGACCTCGAGAACGAAGTGCCCGATTCGGTGCGCCGCCTGCGCGAGGACTGGGCGAAGGCCGACGCGATTCTCTTCGCGACGCCCGAGTACAACGGCTCGATCCCGGGAGGCCTCAAGAACGCGATCGACTGGGCTTCGCGCCCGCGGCTCGAAGCCGTTCTCCGCAACAAGCCCGTCGCGGTCGTCGGCGCGAGCACCGGTCAGTTCGGCGCCCTCTGGGCCCAGCAGGACCTGAAGCGGATCCTCGGCATCGCCGGCGCCCGCGTCGTCGGGACCGAGATTCCGGTCTCCCGCGCGTACGAGCGGTTCGACGCCGAAGGCCGGCTCCTCGACGGAGAAGTCTTCGAACAGCTCCGGCTGCACCTGACCACTCTCGCCTCGGAAGCCGTCACGGTTCCCGAGAGAATCGCTGCCTGAGCAAAGAGAAGGGGCCGCCGAAGCGGCCCCTTCCAGTAACCAGCGCGTAGTGGCAGAGGCGCCTTCCTGCTCCGGTCTCGGTAGTAAGACCGGGCGGCGCGGAACGCGATGTCCCCCACGCTGGCTAGGCGGTTCCCCGTAGGTCCGGGGACGGCACCCCTACCCGCTGGTACCTCCACTGCCCGAACTGTCTGAAATCACTCTCGGACCACCTCCTTTCCGCGGTAGCCGCACGATAGCGGAGAGCGCGGCTAACGCAAGACCACGCTGAGCTCGAGCCCGCGGTCGAGCGGCACGGTGACGCTCACCAGAGTGGGGTCGGCCTGGCGGGCGGCCGAGTACTGCGCGAGCGGGTCCGGATGCGAGAGGACGTTGTCCGCGACGACGAGGCCGCCCGGGTCGAGCTTCTCGCGCACGAGCGGGAACAGCGCTTCGTAGTCGTCCTTCTCGGCATCGAGAAAGACGACGTCGAACACGTCGTCGATCCGGGGCAGCTGCTCGAACGCGTCGCCCTCGAGCAGGTCGGCCCACTCCTCGAGGCCGGCCTCCTCGACGTTGCGGCGCCACGCCTCGACCTTCGCCGGGTCGTGCTCCAGCGACAGGACGCGCCCGCCGAGATTGCGAACGCCCGCTGCGAGCCAGATCGACGAGTAGCCGCGCGAGCCGCCGAGCTCGAGCACCTCGCAGTCGGCCTGCGGCGCTACGAGCGCGAAGAGGAAGTGGCCCGTGGTCGGCTCGACCTGGCGCGCGCGCTGCTCCGCAGGAAGGCCGCGCTCCCGCTCGGAGGCGTCCTCACGCTCGAGGCGGTCGAGCACGGCGCGCACACGGTCGTCCAGCATGGCCTGAAACTATCGTTGCCGCGGTGCGCGCCGAGCTGACGATCGAGATCGCGCGGACGCCGGAGGACGTCTTCGCCTACCTCACCGACATCTCGAAGGTGCCGGACTGGCAGGCCGGCGTGAAGAGCGCAGTACTGCGCGACGGGCAGATCGAGGAGTCGCGCTCGCTGTTCGGCAAGGAGCTCCACACGACGCTCGAGATCGTCGACCAGGAGACGCCGCGGCTCTTCACGCTTCGTGCGCTCAACAGCCCGGTGCCGTTCTCGGTGCGACACGAGCTCGAGCCCGCGGACGGAGGGACCCGGCTGACGGTCACCGCACAGGGCGACGTCCCCGGCTTCGCAGCCGGCTTCCTCGCCCGGCGCGCCGAGAAGCAGTTTCGCGGCGACTTCGCGCGGCTGAAGGAGATCCTCGAGGGCTAACGCACAGCGCGCCGCTCGGCCTCGACAGCGTTGCGCACCCAGCAGTCGGCGATGTGACCGTTGACGATGCCGCAGGCCTCCAGCGACGAGTAGACCGTCGTCGGGCCGACGAAGCGGAAGCCGGCGGACTTCAGCCGCCGCGACAGCTCCTTCCCGTCCGCGGCGTCGCGGTACTCCCACATCAACTCGTCGAGCGGCGTCCCGGTCTCGCGCAGCGCGAGCGCCGCCCGCGCGTTGGCGATCGCGGCCTCGATCTTGCCGCGGTGGCGGATGATCCCGGCGTCGCTGAGTAGCCGCTCGACGTCGCTGTCGCCGAAGCGCGCGACCTTCTCTGGGTCGAAGCCGGCGAAGCCGCGCCGGAACGCCTCGCGCTTGCGGAGGACCGTGATCCACGCGAGCCCCGCCTGGAATCCCTCGAGGCAGAGCCGCTCGTACAGGCCGCGCTCGTCGAGCACGGGCCGACCCCACTCCTCGTCGTGGTACGCGATGTATGCGGGGTCGCTCGTCGGCCAGCAGCGGATCGGCTCGGTCACCGGCCCAGTGTCGCAGCGATCCGGCCCTCGACAGCGGCTCACGCTGGTTGTAGGCTCGCCGACATGGTGCGCCGGATGCGCACGCTGAACACCGTCGTGGTCGCTGCCCTGGCCACGGCAGGAATCGCAGCCGCAGCCGCGGGTGACACGCGGCCCTGCCATCCCGATCTCCCCGGGACGCGTTCGCTGACGGTGACCGGTGACGTGACGAGCTATCGGTTTGCGGGGCGCGGCACGCTCGTCGCCTCGGTCCAGACCAGGCGTTGTGCCGGCGTGGCTCGCTGGAACTACGCCGTGAGCACGCAAGCAACCGCGACTGTCTCCTGTCGAGGATCGAAGGCGAGCGGTTCCGGCGGGGCGCCGCAGCATCTGGTCGCAACGCAGGGCGACCGGCTGGTGCGGGTCGTGCTTGCGCCCGCCGGGGCCGACAGGCCCGACCGGCTCGACGTGATCGCCCGGGCGACGGGCCGCAGGATCGCGTCCTGGCCGTTGATCGACCGCCCGTCGCGCGTCGTTCTCTACGGCAAGATCGCCATCCTCTCGGCGGCCGGCAGGAACGCGATCTACGCGTTGCGAATCTCGGACGGCCGCATCGCGATGCTCGGGATCGCGCGCACGGGCGACCGGCCGATCATCGGGCCCGACGGCATCGTCTACGAGGACGCACTCTCCCTCAAGCGCGCCGCGCCGAACCGCGTGACGTTGAAGCTCGTGCCGCTCGCAACCATCGAGAGTCAGCTCTCGCTCGCGGATCGGCAGGTCGAAACGAACTGGAAGATCAGCGCGATCGCCATGGACGGGAGACGGGTCGCATTCGCGGTCCACGATCCGGCGGGCAAGTGCGACGTCGTCAAGTTCTGGACGCCTCCCTGGCACTTCGTTGCGCGCGTGACCCATCCGAGCGCGGCGACGTGTCTCCCCAGCCACGGCCCCGGCGGCGTCACGAACGTCGCGATGGGTGGCAGCCGTCTCGCCTGGACGACGCGATACGGAAACAAGACGCGTGTCCTCGCCGCGTCGACGATCGGTTGCAGGGAGTGGGTAGTAGCGCGGCCGGCTTCCGGCGCGCCCGTCGCGGCGCTTGCCGGGGACGGGTCCTTGCTCGCCTATGGCCTGCAGGGTGACGTGGGACTGGTTTCGACCGACGAGGACCGCTGGTACGGAGAGGTGCTCTCGCGATCAGCGGTTCGGGTCGCTGCGATCTCTGTCGACAGCGGCCGGGTGGCGACGCTGTATCGGGACGGGACCGTGACGGTCATGAGCAAGCACGGCGCCCCGGTCAGCAACTTCGCGGCCGGACAGGCTCCCGCGATCGCGCTTCGCGGAGATACGGTCGCCGTCCTCCGCAGCGGGCATCTCGACATCTACAGCGCCGAGACCGGCGCCTTGACCAACACGTGGGTCGTTCCCGCCAACGCGCGCTCGGTCGACCTCTACTACGGGATAGCCGTAGTCGCTGCCGGCGACAATGTCTTCGCGTTGAACGTCGCCACGGGCCGCACCGCACGCCTGCTTCGCGCTCCTGGTCGTGTGGCCGTCCGGATCGACTCACCCGGCGCGGTTGTGCAGTTCAACGCGGGCGGGAACGGGTACCTCAGGTTCATCCCGCTGAGCACGCTCGAGGCGCGCACCGGCTAGGGACAGGGACTCTTGGGACCGTGCTCGAGTCGGCGATGACGTGCCGCCGGGCCTGCTGTAGTGCGCCCCAGTGGCCACCCGAGAGGGCCGAGATGCAGTACGCCTGGCCGTTGGCTTCGGACCTTCCGGGATCGCCTGACACACGTCGGCCGCGGCGGCCGTTGGCTGAGACTTCCCCTGGAAGTTGAGGTACGCCGGCACGGCGATCCGGATCAGGACGCCGACGATGACCGGCACGACGAGCAACTCGACAAAGGCGAACGCCGCCACATCGGTGAGCCGTGCTCTGCGCGGAGACGTCATGGTCGCTTCTTCGTGGGACAGAGCGCAGCCGCCCACATCCGAATGGGGGCACAGCCTGGCCCGTCTGGGGGACGCGGCGGCCGCGAAGCCGAGCGCTAGGGCAGCTCGAGGACGATCGTGCCCTCGACGACGCGCACCGGATAGGTCGCGACGGGTTCGGTCGCCGGCAGCGAGATCGGCCGGCCCGTCGAGAGCTCGAACTGCGACCCGTGCCGCGGGCAGACGACGCAGCAGCGATCCTCGTCCCAGTCGCCCTCGCACAGCGGGCCGTCGTCGTGCGAGCAGCGGTCCTCGATCGCGTACAGCTCGCCGCCGCAGTTGTAGACGCCGACGAAGAGGGCTCCCTCGCGGACGATCTTCGACGAGCCGGGCGGGAACTCGGCCGCCGCGGCCACCTCGACCTCCGGCACTAAGTCAGTTCCAGGTCGTCGAAGCCGGCCAGGCCGTCGGGGAGCGGCGTCCCCTTCGCCTTGTGCAGCGCAACCTTGAGCGTCGTGAGCCCGAGCATCGCGCACTTGAGGCGCACGGGACTGAGCGGGACGCCGATCTCGGCGAGCAGCTCGTCCTTGTCGAGCACGGCGACCTCCTCGGCCGTCCGGCCCTGCGCCATCTCCATCAGCATCGAGGTGGCCGCCTGCGAGATCGCGCAGCCGCGGCCCGAGAACTTGACCTCGTCGATCGTCTCGCCGTCCTCGCCGAACGCGACGTAGATCGAGACCTCGTCGCCGCAGAGCGGGTTCTGGCCCTCGGCTTCGGCGTCGGGGTCCTCGATCACCCCGTGGCCGCGCGGGTTCTTGTAGTGGTCGAGGATGACCTCGCGGTAGAGGCTCTCGAGTCCGGGATCGGTGCTCATGCGAACACCTTACGGACGGCGTACAAGCCGTCGACGAGCTGGTCGATCTCCTCGGGAATCGTGTAGAGGTAGAAGCTCGCCCGGTTGGTGGCCGCGACGCCGAGCTTCTGCATCAGCGGCTGGCAGCAGTGGTGGCCCGCGCGGATCGCGACACCCTGCAGGTCGAGGATCTGCGCCACGTCGTGCGGGTGGATGTCCTCGAGGTTGAAGGAGACGATGCCGGCGCGGCGCTCGGGCGGCGGGCCGTAGAGCATGATCCCTGGAACCTCCGCGAGCCGGCCGAGCGCGTAGGCGGCGAGCTCGTGCTCGTGCGCCTCGATCGCCTCGAGGCCGACCGCCTCGAGATAGTCGATCGCCGCGCCGAGGCCGACGGCCTCCGCCATCGGCGCCGTGCCCGCCTCGAACTTGTGCGGCAGCTCGCCCCACGTCGTCTTCTCGAGACGCACCGAGTTGATCATGTGGCCGCCGGTCATGAACGGGTCCATCGCCTGCAGCAGCTCGGTCCGGCCCCAGAGCGCGCTCGCGCCGCTCGGCCCGCACATCTTGTGGCCCGAGATCGCAAGGAAGTCGACCCCGAGCGCCTGCACGTCGATCTTCGTGTGCGGCGCTCCCTGCGCGGCGTCGCAGACGTAGATCGCACCCTGCGCGTGCGCCCACTCCGCCAGCTTGGCGACCGGGTTGATCGTGCCGAGCGAGTTCGAGATCAGGCTCGTCGCGACGACCTTGACGCTGCCGCCGCGCGCGACCTCGTCCAGGACGGAGAGGTCGAGCTCGCCCTGCCCGTCGAGCGGGATCATCCGCAGCTCTGCGCCCGTCTTGCCCGCGATGAACTGCCAGGGCACGAAGTTCGAGTGGTGCTCGAGCTCGGTGACGATCACGAGATCGCCCGGGCCGAGGTTCGAGAGGCCCCAGGCGTACGCGACGAGGTTGATCCCCTCAGTCGCGTTGCGCGTGAAGATCACCTCGCGGACGTCGGGCGCGTTGAGGAACGCGCGCACCCGCTCGCGCGCGTGCTCGAGCGCCTCGGTGGCGCGCTCGGCGAGTACGTAGACGCCGCGATGCACGTTCGCGTACGAGGTCTCGTAGAACTCCGTCATCGCGTCGAGCACCTGCCGCGGCTTCTGGGAGCTGGCGGCCGAGTCGAGGAAGGCGAGCGGCTTCCCGTGGATCTTCTGCTCGAAGATCGGGAAATCCGACCGCAGCGTGCGGGCGTTGAGCTTCGTACCAGCCGTCACAGCCATTCTCAGATGGTAACCAGCGCATTCACACCGTCCTCTAATCGCCCGTCAGCACAGTGACCCCGTCATGAGGGAAAACTCTCGGATCGAACGCGCGCGGCAGCGCGCGCGCAAGGCAAAGGTCTGGATCGGCGCGTTGGCGGCGCTCGTGTTCGGCGTCGCCTTCGTCGGCGCGAAGACCCATGCTCCCGGCCACGCCAAGGGGAAGGCGTCGCCGCTGGGCGCCCCGTCCTCCTTCGAGCAGGCAGTCAAGCGCAGCGCCCTCCAGAGCGGGCAGATCGCCCCGCCGGCCCAGCCGCCGGCGGTCTCCAGCGCCACGTCGTGAGCACCGAATCCGTACAGCGCTTCCGCGCGATGGGCTGCGACGTCGCCGTCGCCGGCGGCGATTCCGGCGCCGTTGCTGCGGTGCTCGAGCGGTGGGAGGCCGCGTTCAGCCTCTTCCGTCCCGAGTCGGAGCTCTCGCGCGTGAACCGGTCGCCCGCGCGTGTCCTCGTCGTCTCGCCGCTCTTCGCGCGCGCGCTCAAGGTGGCACTCGAGATGGCCGCTACGACGGAAGACCTCGTCGACCCGACGCTCTGCGGCCGCTGGTCCGAGGTCGTGCTCTCGGAGTCGCTGCTCTCCCGCCCGCTCGGCCTGGCGCTCGACCTCAACGGCGTCGTGAAGGCGCTGGCCGTCGACGCCGCCGCGGCGACTCTCAACGGTCCCGGCTTCGTCTCCGTCGGCGGCGATCTCGCCGTGCGCGGACCGGTGGACGTGGCGCTCCCCGCCGGCGGCGCGATCCGCGTCGTCACGGGCGGCCTGGCCACGAGCGGGACGGCGTCGCGCGGCGCGCACCTCGTCGATACCGCGACGGGCCGCGCGAGCGAATCGTGCTGGGAGCAGGTCACAGCGTCCGGCGCGAGCTGCCTCGACGCCGACGCCGCCGCGAAGGCCGGCTACCTGCTCGGCGAGCGCGGGCCGGCGTGGCTCGACGAGCGCGGGATCCCGGGCCGCTTCGTCGGCCTCGACGGCGAGATCGTCGAGAACGACGCGTGGACGAGCGCGACGCAGGCGGTGCCGACGTGCACGTGACCTCGAACCCGGCGATCTGGTACGCGGCCCGCGCCTCGGGCGTCGCGGCGTACGTCGTCCTCAGCTTCGTCGTCTGCCTCGGGCTCACGCTCGGCGGCAAGGCACAGAGCCGCCGCTGGCCGCGCTTCTCGGTGGAGGACGTCCACCGCTTCGGCGGCCTCCTCGTCGGCTCGCTCATCGGCGTCCACATCCTGGCCATCGCGGCCGACTCGTACCTGCCCTTCTCCCTGCTCAACCTGCTCGTGCCGTTCACCTCGACGTACCGGCCGATCTGGACGGGGCTCGGGATCGCGAGCGCCGAGCTGCTCGTCGCCCTCGCGATCACGAACCACTACCGGAAGCGGCTGCCGTACAGCTTCTGGCGGAAGGCGCACTACCTCAACTTCGCCGTCTGGGGGCTCGCCTCGGTGCACGGGCTGATGTCGGGAACCGATCGCGGCGCGGCGTGGCTGGCGATCCTCTACGGGATCTCGGTCGCGAGCGTCCTCACGCTCCTCGTCTGGCGCTTCAGCGGCGGCGCGCGCCGCATGCCCCGGATCGCGACGACCGGCGCCGTGACCGTCATCGCGCTGCCGCTCCTGATCATCGGACCGCTTCGCCATTCGCCGCCGCTGTGGAACGCTGCACAGGTGAACGAGACCCTCACCGGCAGCGTGATCCGCAACGGGACGCAGACACAGGAGATCGTCTCGTTCGTCGGGCAGGCCACGCACCCGCAGAAACTGCTCGTGCGCGCCGACCTACTCGTGGCGCCGGGGACGCTCGAGAACACCTCGCTCCAGCTCGAGTACCTGCCGAGCGGCGACGTCTGCCGCGGCCAGATCACGAACGTCGGCGGTGAGAACTTCACCGGCACCTGCCGGCTGGCGAACGGCCAACAGCGGACGATCGACGCGAGCTGGGTGCCGAACGCGGCGGGAACCGGCGTCGTCGGACACATCGCCCTGAGTGGTTAGGCCGGCGCTCGCGGCGCTCCTGGGCGTCGCCGTCCTCGCGGCCGGCTGCGGCGGCGGCGGCGCGGCTACCACTACCGCAGGCAACGCTAGTAACACTGTGTCACTAGGAAAGCCACGGCTGAAGGTGACGCGGATCGGCTCGCTCCCGCAGTCGTTCTCCAAGGCCTCCGCGGCCGCGCTGCCGGACGGCCGGCTGATGGTGCTCGGCGGCTACAACGGGACAGGTTCGCTCGACACGATCCTCGCCGGCCCGCCGAACCATCTGCGGGTCGTCGGCCATCTCCCCCAGCCGACCCACGATGCCGCGGCCGCCACTGTCGGCGGCTCGGTCTATCTCTTCGGCGGCGGCGACACCGTGTCGATGCCGAGCGTCGTCCGCGTCGACCCGACCACCGGATCGGCTGCCGAGGTGCCAGCCCTGGGCGAACCTCTCTCCGACCTCGGCGCCGTCGCGATCGGCGGGAAGCCGTATCTCGTCGGCGGCTTCACCGGGACGCAGTTCGCCACCGCGATCCTCCGCTATCGCCCACAGGGGGCGGCCAAAGTCGTCGCCCGCCTGCCGACCGGCACGCGCTATGCGGGCGTGGCGCCGCTCGGCCAGACGATCTACGTGGCCGGCGGGCTCACGACCTCCGGCGCGACGAATGCGATCTACGCCGTCTCGCTCGACGGCACCGTCAAGCGCATTGGGAAGCTGCCGGCGCCGGAAGACCATGCCGCGCTCGCCGCGCTCGGCGGCACGCTCTACCTCATCGGCCGGAGACAGGTGCTCGCGATCGACCCCGCCTCGGGGAAGGTGACGACGGTGACCAGACTGCCCGCGTACCTGTCCGATCCGACCGCGACGACTGTGGGGAACCGGATCGTGATCGCCGGCGGCGGCACGAACGGCGTCTGGGCGCTCGGCCCCGGCTAGACCCGCTCGTAGGCGGCGTTCTCCCAGATCAGGCCTAGCCGCTCGCGGCGCTCGAGCGTGAGCCCTTCCCGCTGCGCCGCGACCTTCATCCGCGCCACCGGATGGACGAAGGCGCGGAACTCCGACCCCGAGATCCGCATGAAGAAGTTGATCGCCCCGATCCCGGCGCGCGTCCACGGCCGCTCCCGCGGATACGTCAGCACCATCCGCCGTCTCGTGCTCGCCGCCGCCACGCCGACCAGCCGGTCGACGTCCGGATAGCAGCAGACGACGCGGTGCATCACGACGACGTCGTGCGGGTCGACGGGCTCGGCGACGAAGTCGCCCACCCGGCGGTCGACGCGCTCGGTCAGCCCGCGCTCGGCGAGGAGCTTCTCGGCCTCCTCCTCGTACTCGCCGGACAGCTCGACGTTCGTCGCGCTCTGCGCCCCGGCGGCCAGGAGGTCGAGCTCGATCGCGCCCACGCCGCCGCCGACTTCGAGCACGGTCTCTCCGGACACGTCGCCGGCGAGCTCGACCAACCGCCGCGACGTCCCGCCGAGCCCGCGCTTCCGGTAGCGGTCGGCGTCCGATCTGGCCTGCTTGGCGCTGAACATGCGCTCGTAGCCCCCGGGCCGACAGCAGCCTGACACGGCGCCGATCCTACTGCGGCTATCGTCGCGGCCCGTGAGCGACTACGTCTTCACGATGTACCGGGCCGACAAGTTCTACGGCCCTGACCGTCAGGTGCTCGCCAACATCTCGCTCTCGTTCCTGCCGGGAGCGAAGATCGGCGTGCTCGGCCCGAACGGCGCCGGCAAGTCGACGCTCCTGCGGATCATGGCCGGCCGGGACGAGCCCTCGTCGGGCGTGGCCGAGCTCGCGCCCGGAGCCACAGCCGGCCTGCTCGAGCAGGAGCCGGAGCTCGATCCGGCCAAGGACGTGCGCGGCAACGTCGAGGACGGAGTCCGCCCGCTGCGCGACCTGCTCGACCGCTTCAACGAGATCAGTTCCGCGTTCGCCGAGCCGGATGCGGACTTCGATACGCTGCTCGCCGAGCAGGCGAAGGTGCAGGACGCGATCGACCGGCTCGACCTCTGGCAGCTCGACGACCGGCTCGACCACGCGATGGACGCGCTCCGGCTGCCGGACGGCGACCGCGACGTCGAGACGCTGTCGGGCGGCGAGCGGCGCCGGGTCGCGCTCTGCCGACTGCTCCTTTCCTCGCCGGACCTGCTCCTGCTCGACGAGCCGACGAACCATCTCGACGCCGAGTCGGTGCTCTGGCTCGAGCGCTTCCTCGCGAACTACAAGGGCACCGTCGTCGCCGTGACGCACGACCGCTACTTCCTCGACAACGTCGCCGGCTGGATTCTCGAGCTCGACCGCGGCCGCGGCATCCCGTTCCAGGGCAACTACTCCTCGTGGCTCGAGCAGAAGCAGGAGCGGCTCGTGCAGGAGGAGAAGCAGGAGTCGGCGCGCCGCCGCACGCTCGCGCGCGAGCTCGAGTGGGTGCGCTCCAGCCCGCGCGCCCGTCACGCGAAGGCGAAGGCGCGGCTCGGCGCGTACGAGCGTCTCTACGCCGAGGAGCAGAACGTGAAGCTCGACGGCGTCGAGATCCACATCCCGCCCGGCCCGCGGCTCGGCGACGTCGTGATCGACGCCGACGGCGTGCGCAAGGGCTTCGGCGACCGGCTGCTGGTGGACGACCTCACCTTCTCGCTGCCGCCCGCCGGCATCGTCGGCGTGGTCGGCCCGAACGGCGCCGGCAAGACGACGCTGTTCCGGATGATCGCGGGCGAGGAGCAGCCCGACGACGGGACGCTGCGCATCGGCGACACCGTCGAGCTCGCCTACGTCGACCAGGCGCGCGCCGACCTCGACCCGGCGAACAACGTCTGGAAGGAGATCTCGGGCGGCCACGACACGATCGAGCTCGGCAGGCGCGAGGTCAACTCGCGCCAGTACGTGTCCTGGTTCAACTTCAAGGGCTCCGACCAACAGAAGCGCGTCTCGGATCTCTCCGGCGGCGAGCGGAACCGCGTGCACCTCGCCAAGCTCCTCCGCTCGGGCGGCAACGTCCTGCTCCTCGACGAGCCGACGAACGACCTCGACGTCGACACGCTGCGCGCGCTCGAGGAGGCGCTGCTCGAGTTCGCCGGCTGCGCCGTCGTGATCACGCACGATCGCTGGTTCCTCGACCGCGTGGCAACCCACATCCTCGCGTTCGAGGGGAACAGCGAGACGATCTGGTTCGAGGGCTCGTGGGGCGAGTACGAGGCGTGGATGAAGGAGACGCGCGGGCCCGACGCGCTCGAGCCGCACCGGATCAAGTACAAGCCGCTCGTCCGCAGCTGAGTAAGGCCGTCGGGCCGCCGCGGACGGCCCTCCGGTCCTCGCTCTAGACGAGCGTCTTGATGAAGACGTCGACCTTCTCGATCGGGAAGGTCTCGGTCTTGATCACTTCGAGCTTGCCGATCTTCGCCAGCGCGCGGAACGCGGCGGCGTTGTCGGGATACTTCGCGAGCGCGAAGAAGTCCCACGGCCCCATGATGGCGAAGGTCTCCTCGAGAACACCGCCCTCCTCCTCGATCAGCTTCTTGAACTTCTCGAGGTACTCGGGCGCCTTGTCGAGAGACTCATGGCCCTCGGGCGTAAGGGTGAACAAGTGCGCATACGTGAACACGGATTCACCTCCCTTCGCCGACCGACGCTACGGCGAGTTACCGACCCGGGCGTCAGGGGATTCGCGGATCTCCCTCCTCGGACGGCCGCCGACGCGCACCCACTACGATCCGCCGCGATGCCGGGCACCTCGAAGCAGGTCCTGATCCGTGCGAAGCGGCTCGTTCCCGTCTCGGTCAAGCGGCCGCTGCAGAAGGCGCTGCCGGCGCGCTACCGGCACTACCTCGATCCCGACTGGCACCGGCGCACGATCGGGAACATGCCGAACTGGGACTACATGGGCAAGCTCCAGCTCGACTACCTCGTCGAGCGCGGGTTGAAGCCGGAGCACTACCTGCTCGACGTCGGGTGCGGGCCGCTGCGCGCGGGCGTCCACTTCATCGAGTACCTCGAGACGGGCCACTACGCGGGCATCGATCACAACGCCGAGATGCTCGAGATCACGCGCGAGGTCGAGCTGCCGAAGCACGGCGTCGTCGAGAAGCAGCCGAAGCTCCTTGCCGACGGCCTGTTCGAGTTCGGCCAGTTCGGGATGACGTTCGACTACGCGATCGCGCAGTCGGTCTTCACCCACATGCCACTGAACAACATCATGCGCTGCCTCGTCGAGATGAGCCGCGTGCTGAACCCGGGCGGACGGTTCTACGCCTCGATCTACGAGAACCCGCACGGGAAGCTCTACATCGACGACATCGTCCAGTCGGACACGGGGACGTCGCACTACGACAGCGACATCTGGCACTACGGCATGGACGCGATCCACTTCGCAGCCGAAGGCACCGGGCTGACGGTGGAGTACGAGGGCGACTTCGGGCACCCGAAGAACCAGAAGATGCTCGTGTTCGTCCGCTCCGCTGACGTTTAGCCGGTTCCGGGTTGATCTCGAGCGATGCCACTGTTGACCCTCGCCGCGGATCGAGATCTCGATCTTCCTTCGTCAGAGGGACCGCAGACAGCTTCCGGATCATCGAGAAGTCCGACTGGCGTCGGGCGAGGATTGGCGTGCAGCCCGGAACCGATTATCCAGAGAGTTCGGCGCCGCATCGTCCAGAGTTCCAAAGGCCAGGTGTCGTACGTCCTATTCGGTCAAGCCAAGCGACCGACAATCGCTTCGGCACTGGTCAACTGGACAACCGAGCGCCTCGGCGATCCGCTGTAGAGGAGCGGCGCTCGGTCAGCGCGGACGCGGATTCTGCGGAGAACGTCGAATGTTCCGTACTCACGCAAAGACGTGCTCCCATGCCGTCCACACGGCCCAGAGCGCATCAAGGAACGTCTGAAGCCGCTTGGCCTTGCGGAATAACTGGCCACGAAGTACGAGCCGACGTGGGTCGCCAACCAGAACTGCCGGCTTCGTGAGCGCTGGAGCAACTCGCCGCATATCGATGCTTCCGTGCGAGCACGCCCCTGACGGGTTTCCGGTGCGGGCAGCGAGCCGTATCGCGGCCGTGGCCACGGCTGCTCGCGGTACTGAGCGCAACCTCATCGTCTGGTGCGTAGAAAACGACGCCGGTAATCGGCGTTCCGACACCGGTCGACCGTGCTCATAGTCCTCACTGCCAGTCGACTCGGCGCGCTCGCGTCGATGACTGTCCCGCGAGCCTCTAGATGCCAGAGTTACGTGCAGTTCCGCCTTTGGGGCTCGCTGACGGGATGTCTGCGCCTTCGGCGGCGCAGCGGGTGCCGCTGAAGACGCCGTAAGTATCGGCGCGTGAGCTGCGAAGACGCGGTCTTCGGCCATCGACGCATCAGCCTAGCGCTCGCAAGTTGCCGAGGCCGACTCCGCGGTCAGACGGGATTTGCATCGCTCATCAGCACCACGCTCCGGGCTGGCGAGACGGCGGCGCGGGCGGCTTGCCGATCGTGCGCGCCCCGTAGGGCAGCTAAGCCTGAGGAATCCGCGCTTCGAGCGCCGCGGTGACCGCCTCGCGCACGGGCTCTAGCTCGATCCGGTCGAGCACTTCCTGGAAGAAGCCGCGCACGATCAGGCGCTCCGCTTCCTGCCGCGTGAGCCCGCGGCTCATCAAATAGAACATGTCCTCGCGGTTCACCCGCCCGACCGTCGCCGCGTGCGTGCAGCGGACGTCGTTCGCCAGGATCTCGAGACCCGGGATCGGCACCGCGTGCGTCGTCGGGCTACAGCATCAGATTCCGGCACTCCTGGTACGCGTTCGTCTTCTGCGCGTCCTTCTCCACCCGGATCATCCCGCGCCACACCGCCGTCGCCTCGTCGCGCAGCGCGCCCTTGAAGGCGAAGTCGCTCTCGCAGTCGGGCGCGATGTGCTCCTGGAACGTGTCGTAGTCGAGGTGCTGCGTGCCGTCGGCGAAGTACGCGCCCGTCACGCGCGAGGTCGCGCCGCGCCCCGCGAGGTCGTTCTGGATCCGCGTCTTGCCCTTCTTCGAGCCGAAGCCGCCGGCGACCCAGTCGAGCTCGGCGTCGCGCTCGACACGCGCGTGGTGGTTCGCGAAATGCCACGTCTCGCGCGAGAGGTTCTGGAGGGAGACGTACTCGAGCTTCGCCGCCGGCTCGACGAAGAGCTCGGTGACCGCGTTCGAGTAGGCCTCGGTGTCGTCGGACGGCGACGCGTACTCCTCGATCAGCGACGCGCGCGCACCCTCCTCGACCACGACGACGAGCCGCCAGAACGTCTGGCCGGTCGCGGAGATGCGGACGTAGAGCGGCTTTTCGAGCTCGACGCCCTTCGGGACGACGACGAGCAGCCCGTGCTTCCAGAGGGCGGCGTTGTGCGCCGCGAACTTCTCGTCCCAGCCGACGAGCGAGTAGAGGCGCTCGTGATCCTCGGGCAGCGGCTCGAATGTGACGCCCTCGGGCACCTGCTCGATCTCGATCCCGTCGGCGGTGACGGTCGCGTAGCCGGCGACGTCGAGGTCGAGCATCGTCTCGATCTCCGCCGACGCGGCGCCTTCGAACGAGTCGGGGTCGAAGCCGCGCAGGTTCGTGAAGCGCCAGTGCTCCTCGGTCGTGTCCGGGAGCGGCAGCTTCTCGTAGGCCGCGAGTGCGTCAGACCTCGTCATAGGCCTTGTACCTGTGGTGGAGCAGGATCCGGTTGCCGGCGGGATCGCTGACGCCGGCACCGCGGCAGACGCCCGAGTCCCACAACTCGCCGACCTCGAGGCCCTTCGCTTCGAGCTCGGCCTTGGCCGCGGCGACATCGGCGACGCCGAGGGCGATCGTCCCGGGCGGGAACACCGCGAACACGTCGTCGTGCGTCTCCGGCGTCATCACGGCGAGCGTGACGTTCGAGGCCTCGTACTCGATCCAGTCGTCGTGATCGAGATGCTCGTTCCGCGGCAGGCCGAGCACCTCACCGTAGAAGTGCTGCGCGGCCTCGATGTCGTCGACCGGCACGCGGATGTAGTCGACGCGCTGCACCTCAATCATTCGGCGCGTATCTCCGGTGCAGCATGAAGCGGTTGCCGTCCGGGTCGGCGAACGGAGCCATGTGGCAGACGCCGGTGTCGTACGTCTCGCCGCCGAACTCGATCCCGCGGCCCTCGAGCTCGGCGCGCGTCTCGGCGACGTCGGCCACCCGCAGCGCGATCGGCGAGCCGTGCGGCGTGCTGAACTCCCCGCCGCCGATCGACTTCGGGTCGATCAGATAGAGGAAGACGTTGTCGCCGAGCTTGAACTCGGGGAAACCGCCCTCACCGGTCTGCGGGAGGCCGAGCGTGTCGCGGTACCACGCGGTCGAGCGTTCCAGGTCGCGGACGGGCACGCTGATGAAGTCGACGTGCTCGACGTTCATGCGTACGGGGCGTAGCGGTTGTGCAGGACGAGCTTGTTGCCGTCGGGATCGAAGAACGTCGCCATGTGGCAGACGCTCGTGTCGACGGTCTCGCCCTCGAACTCGACGCCCTTGGCCTCCAGCTCGGCCCGCGCAGCTGCGACGTCGTCCACGTGGAGCAGCACGACGGCGTTCGGCTGCGGCGTGAACTCCTCGCCCCACTGCTCCGGCATCCAGATGCCGAAGCACGTGTCGCCCGCCCAGAACTCGGCCTTCGCGTGCTCGTCGGGCCGCAGCCCGAGCGTCTCGACGTAGAACCGCCGCGACCGCTCCCAATCGGTTGACGGAATGCCGACGGCGTCGACCTTCGCGATGGAGCTCAACCGACCGAGCCCTCCATCTGCAGCTGGATCAGCCGGTTCATCTCGACGGCGTACTCGAGCGGCAGCTCCTTGGTGATCGGCTCGACGAAGCCGCTCACGATCATCGCGCTCGCCTCTGTCTCGGTGAGGCCGCGTGACATGAGGTAGAAGAGCTGCTCCTCGCCGATCTTCGAGACGGTCGCCTCGTGGCCGATGTCGACGTTGTCGGCGTCGATCTTGATGTACGGGTACGTGTCGGAGCGCGACTGCTCGTCGAGGATCAGCGCGTCGCAGACGACCTTCGACTTCGAGCCGCCCGCGGCCTTGTTCACCTCGAGCAGGCCGCGATAGCCGGCGCGGCCGCCGTTCTTCGAGATCGACTTGGACGTGATCACCGAGGTCGTGTTCGGCGCGACGTGGACGCACTTGCCGCCGGCGTCCTGGTGCTGGCCGCTGCCGGCGAAGGCGATCGAGAGCACCTCTCCGTGAGCGCGCTCGCCCATCAGCCAGATCGCCGGATACTTCATGGTCAGCTTCGAGCCGAGGTTCCCGTCGACCCACTCCATCGTCGCGTCCTCGTACGCGACGGCGCGCTTCGTCACGAGGTTGTAGACGTTGTTCGACCAGTTCTGGATCGTCGTGTAGCGGCAGCGGCCGCCCTTCTTGACCACGATCTCCACGACCGCGCTGTGCAGCGAGTCGGTGGAGTAGATCGGCGCCGTGCAGCCCTCGACGTAGTGCACGTACGCGCCCTCGTCGACGAGGATCAGCGTCCGCTCGAACTGGCCCATGTTCTCGGCGTTGATCCGGAAGTAGGCCTGCAGCGGCATCTCGATCTTCACGCCCGGCGGCACGTAGATGAACGAGCCGCCCGACCAGACCGCCGAGTTCAAGGCCGCGAACTTGTTGTCGTTCTGCGGGATGATCGTCCCGAAGTACTGCTTGAACAGCTCCTCGTGCTCGCGCAGCGCCGTGTCGGTGTCGAGGAAGATCACGCCCTTCTTCTCAAGATCCTCCTGAAGCTTGTGGTAGACGACCTCCGACTCGTACTGCGCACCGACGCCGGCGAGGTACTTCTTCTCCGCCTCCGGGATCCCCAGCTTGTCCCACGTGTCCAGGATGTCGGCCGGCAGGTCCTCCCACGACTTCGCCTGATTCTCGGTCGGCTTGATGTAGTAGAAGATGTTGTCGAAGTCGATGTCGTTCAGATTGCCGCCCCACTGCGGCAGCGGACGCGCGAGGAAGTAGTCCAGGCTCTTGTGCCGGAACTTCCGCATCCAGTCCGGCTCGTTCTTGTGCTCGGCGATCGCCTCGACCAACTCGTGCGACAAGCCTCGACCGGACTTGAAGAAGTAGTCCTTCGCCTCGTCGGGGTTCGAGAAGCCGTACTTGTACTCGCTGCGGATTCCCTTGACGACGTCGGTCTCGGTCTGTGCCATTACGCCTCGGTTCCTGCCGGAATGAAGGGGTCGTAACCGTCGGCCTCGAGCTTCTCGGCGAGCTCGGCGCCGCCCGACTCCACGATACGCCCGTCCACGAACACGTGGACGTGATCGGGCGTCACGTAGTTCAGGATCCGCTGATAGTGCGTGATCACGAGCGCGCCCATCTCGGGGCCGACGAGCTCGTTCACGCCGCTCGCCACCACCCGCAGCGCGTCGATGTCGAGCCCGGAGTCGGTCTCGTCGAGCACCGCGATGCGCGGCTTCAGCATCGCCATCTGGAGGATCTCGACCCGCTTCTTCTCGCCGCCCGAGAAGCCGTCGTTGAGGTAGCGCGACGCGAGCTCGCGGCTCACCTTGAGGCGGTCCATCTGGGCGAGGAGCTCCTTGCGGAACTCCGGGATGGCGATCGGGTCGTCGACGCCGCCGTTCCGGGCCTTGCGCACGGCGTTGATCGCGCTGCGCAGGAAGCTCGTCACGGTAACACCGGGAATCGCGTGCGGATACTGGAAGGCGAGGAACAGGCCGCGCTGTGCGCGCTCGTCGGCGCCGAGCTCCGTCACGTCCTCCCCGTCGAGGAAGAGGCGCCCCTCGGTGATCTCGTAGGCCGGGTGGCCCATGAGCGCGTACGCGAGGGTCGACTTGCCAGAACCGTTCGGCCCCATGATCGCGTGCACCTCGTTTGTGTCGACCTCGAGGTCGACTCCCTTGACGATCTCGGTGCCGTCCTCGAGCGCGACGTGCAGGTTCTCCAGCTTCAGCAATGCCACTAGGTGAGCCTCTTTCCCCGGAAATAGCGGGGCTTTCGCCCCGCGCCAACCAACGTCAACCAGTCTAGCGAGACCCCCTCTGTTCCCGCCCCGCCGACCGCGATACGCGCTACTCTCGGGGGACTCATGGGTACTGGTTTCCTACAGCCCTGGCACATCGTCGTCCTTCTTGCGATCGCGCTACTCCTCTTCGGCGGCAAGCGCCTGCCGGAGATGGGCCGCTCGCTCGGGCACGGGATGCGCGAGTTCAAGGACGCGGTGACGGGCAACTCCCCGCCGCCCGGCCCTGAGCAGCCCGAGCAGCCCGAGCTCCCGCCTGCCGAGCCGTCGGTCACGCCCACGTCGGCAACGCCGCCGGAGCGCGAAACCGTCTAGCAAGGACGTTCCAATGGCGAGGCTTCCGCGCCGGCTCGGCCACGCCGAGGAGGCGACTCTCGGCGAACACCTGGATGAGCTGCGGGGCCGGCTCTTCGTCATCCTCGGAGCGCTGGGCGTCGGCACGATCGTGGCCTACGTCTTCCGTGACCACGTCCTCAACTGGCTGAACCAGCCACTCCCGCTCGACCACCGCAAGCTCTACACGTTCGGCGTCGCGGAACCGTTCACGGTCACGATCACGGTTTGCATGTACGCCGGGTTCGTGCTCGTGCTGCCGATCATCCTCTGGCAGCTCTGGCTCTTCTTCGCTCCCGCCGTCGACCCGCCGACCGAGCGGAAGGTGCTCGGGCTCGCGCTGGCCGCGGTGGCGCTCGGTGCGGCAGGGGTCGCCTTCGGCTACTGGATCCTGCTCCCGCGCGCGGTGCACTTCCTCACGAACTACGACAACACGCACTTCCACGTCGCCATTCGTGCAAGCTCGTACTACAACTTCGTCGTCACGATCCTCGTGGGAGTCGTGATCGTCTTCCAGACGCCGCTCGTCGTGCTCGGGCTCGTCTCGCTCGGCGTCCTCAGCTCGCGCACGCTGCGCCAGAAGCGGCGGCTGGGCTACTTCATCACCGCGGCGGTCGCGCTCGCGCTGCCCGGCCCCGATCCGGTGACGACCTTCCTCGAGCTACTGCCCATGTGGCTGCTGTTCGAGAGCTCGATCTGGCTCGCTGTTCTGTACGAGCGCCGGCAGGGAAGGGGAGCCCCGGCCTCGGCTACCCTGGGCGGCTAGTGGCCCGGGCAGCAGTCAAGGCGAAGCAACAGGCCGCGGCGAAAGCGCAGTCGTCGAAGCCGGCACGCGGGCGCCGTCGTGGGCACAAGGGCGGCGGCAACCCGAACCAGGAGCTCTTCTTCGTCCGCCTCCGGCGCCACCAGAAGTGGGTCTACGCGCTGCTCGCCGTCGTCTTCGGCCTGAGCTTCGTCCTCGTCGGCGTCGGCTCCGGCAACGGTGGAGGCCTCACGCAGCTCTGGAACAGCATCTTCAGCGGCACCGGTGGTACCAGCGTCTCGAAGGCTCAGGCGGCGGCCCAGAAGGATCCCGCCAAGTACAACGACCTCGCCACCGCATACGAGCAGGCGGGCCACCCCGCCCTCGCGATCGGCGCGCTGCAGAAGTACCTCGCGGTGAAGCCCAAGGACGCAGCCTCCTGGAGCCTGCTCGGCGGTCTCCAGCTGACACAGGGGAACACGTACTCGACGCAGTTCCAGAACGCGCAGCAGGTCGCGCAGGCCGCGGATCCGAGCGCGCCGTTCCTGCCAGGCGGCACGCTCGGGTCGGCGGTCGGTCAGAACCCGACGTACGCCGGTGCGTCGCAGACTGCATCGGTCCGGACGTCCCTGCTGTACCAGAAGGCCACCGGCGCATACACCGGCGCCGTCAACGCCTACCAGAAGGCGTCGAACCTCCAGCCCCGAAACTCGACGTACCTGCAGGAGCTCGCGCAGGCCGCGATCAACGCCGGCAACAGCACGGTCGCCGTCAACTCGCTGCAGAGGTACCTGGCGGTCTATCCGCACGCGCCGCAGAAGAAAGCGATCCTGCACGAGATCAAGGCGCTCCAGGCTCAGAGCACGGGCACGCCGTCGGTCCAGACCGGTAGCGGCCACCACTAGGCGAAGATTCGGCTTCCGCCACGCGGATAGACTCACCCCCGAGCGGCCCGCCGGCGGGCCGGCGAATGACTTCGGGGATCTGCATGAATTTCGACATCAAGACCGAGCAACTCAGCAGCGACGCCTACGTCATCTCGCTCACCGGCGAGGTCGACCTCTACACCGCGCCTGAGTTCAAGCAGCAGCTGCTGGAAGTGATCGGCGAGGGCGGCCGCGAGGTCGTGGTCGACTTCAGCGGGACGACGTTCATCGACTCGACGACCCTCGGCGTCCTCGTCGGCGGCGTCAAGCGGCTGCGGACGAATGACGGCCAGGTCTCACTCGTGTGCAGCGACCGCGACATCACGAAGATCGTCGAGATCACCGGTCTCGACAAGGTCTTCACGATCTACCCCACGCGTGAGGAGGCCGTGTCGGCGGTGGGAGTCCCGCAGGGTTGAAGCGGCCGCACCGGGTCGGAGTCTTGGCGGGAGGGCTCGCGGCGGTGGCGCTGCTGGCCGCCGGCTGCGGCACGGGCGGCCAGGCCAGCGCCGGGGCGCCGCCCGACCTGCAGAACGGCGAGACGCTCTTCAAGGCGCACTGCGCCGCCTGCCACACGCTCTCTGCGGCAGGCACGACCGGGACGATCGGCCCGAACCTCGACAACGCGTTCGCGGGGGACGTCAAGCAGGGCTACCCGCAGAGCTCGATCGAGAACGTCGTGCTCGACCAGATCCGGCAGGGCTCCGGAATCATCGCGGACTACACGACGAGCAAGGACTTCATCGAGCGCAATTGCCTGAACGACCAGGCGAAGTGCGAGAGCACCCCGATGCCGGCGGACCTGGTCACGGGACAGGACGCGATCGACGTCGCCGCATACGTCGCCTCCGTCGCGGGGCAGAGCGGGTACACCTTTCCCGGGGGGTTCGCGAGCCTGGGCACCGACGGCGCGGCCATCTTCAAGGGAGCGGGCTGCGCGGGCTGCCACACGCTCGCCGCGGCCGGAGCGACCGGGACGACCGGGACGAACCTCGACCAGCTCAAGCCGAGTGCGCCCGTCGTCGCGCACCAGGTGATGGTCGGCGGCGGGTTGATGCCGGCGTTCCAGGGACAGCTGACGCCCGCCCAGATCCAGGCCGTCGCGAAGTACGTCTCCACCTCCGCCGGCAAGTAGCGGGTTCAGTCCTTGGCGCGCGGTTCGTGCGCCAGCCACCACCCGATCGCCACGAACGCGAGCACGGCCACCGCGAGGCCGAGCCACGTGTTGATGTAGGCGGCCCCGATGATGGCGGCGGCGCCGACGATGACCACGCCGAGGAAGCGGTAGGCCTCTTCCTCGCTGCGGAGCGGGTTGCGCATCTCCGCTCCCTGCCGCGAGGTCAGAGGATGTAGACCGTCGTGAAGACGACGATCCACATCACGTCGACGAAGTGCCAGTAGATCCCGCCGATCTCCACGCCGTGGTGGTGCTCGGCCGTGAAGTGCCCACGCCAGGCACGTATCGTCATGAAGGCCAGGATCGCGAGGCCTATGAACACGTGGCAGCTGTGCAGGCCCGTGAGGCAGAAGAAGACCGTCGGGAACGCGCCGTCCGCCGTGTTGAAGCCCGCCCGCATGTACTCGTAGAGCTGCGCGATCAGGAAGGCGAGGCCCATCAGGAACGTGAGCAGCAGGCCCGCGCGCATCCCCCAGACGTTGCCGCGCTTGATCGACGTCGTCGCCCAGTGCATCGTCGCGCTCGAGGTCATCAGGATGAACGTGTTGACCGTCGCGACGAAGACGGGCAGGTGATACGGCGGCGACGGCCACGGCACCCCGTTGACGATCCGGACGAAGAAGTAGGCAGTGAAGAACGAGCCGAAGAGCATGATCTCCGACGCGATGAAGAGGTACATGCCGAGCGTCTCGGGCCTGATCCGAGAGCTGTAGTGCGGCACGGGCGGCCCGTGATGTTCGTGCTCGTCATGGCCGGACGGCTCGACGTGGGAGTAGGTGGCTATGCCGGCACCTCCGCCGCGGACTTCTCGACGACGACGTGCTCGACGGGAAGGCCGGTCTCCTTTTGCAGCCGCTCGACGACGTGGCCGCGCAGCCAGCCGGACTTCAGCGGCTCGAAGGTCGAGACGACGATCTCGTCCACGCGCTCGTCGTGCACCGCCTCCATCGCCGCGCTGAACGGATCGGGATGCGCGACCTGGCCGTGGACGTCGATCCCCTCGCCACGCAGCTGGGACAGCGCGCGCTTCAGCCGCCGCTCGGCCTCGGGGTGGTGGGCGGCAGTCGGATCGCTCTGCGGCGCCATGATCAGGAAGCTCGCGGGACTCGCCGCCGCCCGCTCGCGGATCTTCGCCAGGAGCGGCTCACCGAGGACCGTTTCGTTCGCGATCACGAGCACGTTCGCCTCGTCCGGCCCCTCACCCTTCGGGACGAGGTGCTCGACCGGCAGCTCGCCGGCCGCCGAACGAATCTGCTCGACGACGTGGCGGCGGAGCCAGCCGGACTTGGCCTCCGCATGCGTGGAGACGAGGATCTCGTCGACCGGCGGCTCGAGCGTGTTGAGCGCATCCCGCACCGCCGCGACCGGATCCGCCTCGACGACGTAGCCGTCGGCGGGGACTCCGGCCTCGCGCAGATGGCCGAGCGCCCGCTCGAGCCGGCGCCGCGCCGACGCGCGGCGCGTGTCCGTGTAGACGACATAGCCCCGCTGCGGCTGGCTCACCGGCGAGACGACGGTGACGTGGACATCGTCGCCGCGGGCGGCGAGCGCGTCCCGGAGCGTCGTCGCGTCGACGGTCTCGTTCGCGACCACCAGCAGGTGCGTCATACCTGCACCTCCTCCATCTCGCGCGCCTTCGAGGGCGCGAGGATCGCGTGCTTCGCGCCGGGGACGCCGTACTCGTACGGCGAGCCGACGACCTGTGGGATCTCGTCGAAGTTGAAGGTCGGCGGCGGCGAGGTGACCTGCCACTCGAGCGTCATCGCATGCCACGGATTCGCGGGCGCGATCTCGCCGAAGCGCCAGCTCGTGATCATGTTGTAGAGGAAGACGACCGTCGAGATGCCGAGCCCGAAGGACGCGAGCGAGATGAACATGTTGAGGTCGGCGAACTTCGGCAGGTAGTCGGCGACGCGGCGCGGCATCCCCTCGGTGCCGAGGATGTGCATCGGGAAGAAGGTGAGGTTGAAGCCGACGAACGTGAGCCAGAAGTGGAGCTTGCCGAGCTTCTCGTCGTACATCCGGCCGGTCATCTTCGGGAACCAGTAGTAGATCCCGGCGAAGATCGTGAAGACGGAGCCGCCGAAGAGGACGTAGTGGATGTGGGCCACGATGAAGTAGGTCTGGCTCACGTGGATGTCGATCGGGACGGCGCCGAGCATGACGCCGGAGAGCCCGCCGATCACGAACATCGATAGGAAGCCGAGGGCGAACAGCATCGGCGTGCGTAAGTGAAGCTTCCCGCCCCAGATCGTTGCGAGCCAGCTGAAGATCTTGATCCCGGTCGGGATGGCGATCAGCAGCGTGGTGATCATCATCGGCACGCGCAGCCACGAAGACATGCCGCTGACGAACATGTGGTGCGCCCAGACCGAGAAGCCGAGCACGACGATCGCCATCAGCGAGAGCGCCATCAGCCGGTAGCCGAAGATCGGCTTGCGGCTGAAGGTGGATATGACCTCGCTCATGATCCCGAAGCCGGGCAGCATCATGATGTAGACCGCCGGGTGCGAGTAGAACCAGAAAATGTGCTGGTACCCAAGGGGGTAACCACCCCCGACCGGGTCGAAGAACGACGTGTGCATCACGTGGTCGAACATCGAGAAGAACTGCGAGCCGGCGATGAACGGCGTCGCGATCACGACGAGCAGCGAGGTCGTGAAGTTCGCCCAGACGAGGAGCGGCAGGCGCCAGAAGGTCATCCCCGGCGCGCGCATCGTGATGATGGTGACGAGGAAGTTGAGGGCGGTCATGATCGACGACGCACCCGCCCACTGGACGCCCTGGTTGAAGAAGATCGCGCCGATCGGCTGGTGCTGCGAGCACAGCGTCGCGTAACCCGTCCAGCCGCACGCGAACGCCCCGCCCGGCATCGCGAACGAGGAGAGCATCATGATCCCGGCGATCGGCAGCAGCCAGAACGACAGCGCGTTCAGGCGCGGGAACGCCATGTCGGCCGCGCCGAGCATCAGCGGCACGACGTAGTTCGCCAGCCCCGCAAACGCCGGGATGATGAAGAGGAAGATCATCAGCGCGGCGTGGACCGAGAACAGGCCGTTGTACGTCTGCTGATCGGTGTACTGGATCCCCGGCTTCGCCAGCTCGGCGCGGATGAGCATCGCGAGCATCCCGCCCGTGAGGAAGAAGAAGATCGTCGTGACGAGGTACTGGACGCCGATCACCTTGTGGTCGGTGTTGACGCGGAAGTAGTCGCGCCAGCTCTTGGCGCCGTGACCCGTGTGGTCCTCCGCCCGGGTCGGATAGCCGAGCGCGTAGTACACCCAGTAGTCGAAGGCGCCGATCCCGGCGAGGAAGCCGATCGGGGCGGCGACAAGGGCGGCGACGAGGACGAGCGGCTCGGTCAGGAGAATCGGGTGCCAGCCGGCTGCCCAGCGGATTCCGACGACGATCCCGAAGCCGATCCCGCCGAAGAGGAGGAACATCCAGGCTCCGCGCAGGAGCCCGGGGCCGAGCAGCAGCCGCCGGACAGCGCCCCGGGACGGGCCCGGCGCGTGCTGGAGGTCGTGGGCGGCTGCGGTCGTCGTCACGCGCGGATCATCCCTTCTTGGCCTGGGCCGACTCGACGAGGAACGCCACGAGATGGTCGAGCTGTTCCTTGGTCAGGTTCTGCCCGAACGTCTCCGGCATGACGCTCTTCGGATAGCCGGGCTGGATGTACGCGTTCGGGTTGACGATCGACTCGTGGATGAACGGCTCGAGCGGCTGCTTCGCCTGCCGCGCGTAGGCGGCGAGCTTGTCGAGATCCGGCCCGATCGTGCCCGTCGCCTTGGCGGCGGTCAGCGTGTGGCAGCTCGAGCAGCCGTTCTGGTTGAAGACCATGAGGCCGGCCGCCGAGGACGAGATCGGCGTCGTCGAGGTCGTGCCCGTCCCCGTTGTGGTCGGCGGGGGCGCCGGTGCGGCGCTCTTCTCCTGCTCCTTGAGCCACTTGTTGAACGCGGCCGGCTCGACGACGACCGCCTGGGTGCGCATGAGCGAGTGGCCGAGGCCGCACAGCTCGGTGCACTCGAGTGGGAAGGTGCCGAGACGGGTCGGCGTGATGTGCAGCTGCGTGACGAGCCCGGGGACGATGTCCTCCTTCTGCGAGAACTGCGGCACGAAGACGGAGTGGATCACGTCGAGCGAGCGCATATAGAGCTCGACGGAGCGGTCCTTCGGCAGCATGAGCACCGGGCTCGTGACGTTCTTCGCGTCGGGATAGCTGAAGGTGAACTCGAACTGCTGCGCGACGACGTCGACGCGCAGCGTGTCCTGCGCCTGGGCGTCGTTGCGGGAGAGGACGATCGCGCTGACGATCGCGATCGCGGTGACGAGGATGAACGGGATGACCGTCCAGGTGATCTCGAGCCCGGTGTGGCCGTGGATCGGCGGGCCGTCCTCGAAATCGTCCTCGCGGACGCGGAACTTCATCACCTCGTAGACCAGCACCGCGGCGACGATCGAGAAGATGAAGATGCAGATCGCGATCACGAACCAGAAGGTGAAGGCGATCCGGCCGGCCTCGCGGGACGCGTCCTCGGGGAGCCACGTCGGCACGAGCGCGACGGCAGTGGCGACCCCGCCCGCGATCAGTGCAAGCCCCAAGAGCGCGACGATGGAGCCCCGACGCATCCGTTTCGGAGCCTAGACGAAAGGGCCGCTGCCCGAACCTCGAACCGCCCCACCCGGAGTGGCCCGTCCGCTGTCCTGGAAGCCGGCCGCGTCCGAATCGGACACGGCCGGTGTCAGACACCCAACATGTCCCGCCTGGACCTGTCAGGCGATCGGCAACTCCAGGAAGAACGACGAGCCGCTGCGGCCGTCGGAGTCGACCCAGATGCGGCCGTTCATCCGCGTCACGAGCTCGCGCGAGATGTAGAGGCCGAGACCCGTGCCGCCGACGCCGCGCGTCAGGTTCGGGTCGAGGCGGAAGAACTTCTCGAAGATCCGGTCCTGCTCCGCGGGCGGGATGCCGAGCCCCTCGTCGGCCACGCGGAACCGGACGCGACCGCCGCTGCGGCCGATCTCGACCTCGACGTGGCCGCCGTCGGGCGAGTACTTGATCGCGTTGTCGATCAGGTTCGTGAGGATCTGGCGCAGCTTGTCGGGGTCGGCGGCGACCTGCGGCAGGCCGCGCGACTTGCGCACGGCAACGTCGATTCCCTCGGGTGCGCGCGAGCGCAGGACGTCCACCACCTCGGTCGCGATCGCGGCGGCGTCGCACCGCTCGATCGCGATGCTCATGCGGCCTGACTCGAGCCGGCTCGCCCAGAGGATGTCGTTGACGATGCGCGCGAGCCGGTCGGCCTCGTTCGAGACGACCTCGAGCAGCTTGTCGCGCTGGGACTCCTCGACCGCGACGTCGCGGCGCCGCAGCGTCATCGCCGCTCCGTAGATCGCGGCGAGCGGGGTGCGGAGCTCGTGGGACACGGTCGAGACGAAGTCCGTCTTCATCTGCTCCACGGCGCGCTCGTCGGTGACGTCGCGGAAGGCGTAGACGGTGCCGCCCGGGAAGCGGACGGCGGAGATCGAGAGCCACCGCTCCTCGCCCTGTACCTCCACCGGCAGCGTCTGGGCGCGTGAGGCCCCCGCTTGCGGCTCGGACGCGATCGGGATCCGGGACCGGAGCGACTGCCAGTCGCCCAGCAGCTCGGCGATCGGCCGTCCGACTGCCTCGACCGCGGGCCGGCGCAGGCTGATCGCGGCGGTCGGGTTCCAGAGCCGGACGATCCCCGCCTCGTCCACGAGGATCACCCCGTCGTCGACGTACTCGAGCGCGACCGCGGCGTGCGCGCGCTCCTGGGCCTCGGCGAAGAGCCGCGCGTTGTCGAGCGCGAGCGAGATCCGCCGGGCGAGCTCCACCGCCATCGCGAGATCCGACTCGTCGAAGCGAGGCTGCCCCTCGATCGTGCCGAGGCTGATCGTGCCGAGCGTCCGGCCACGCGCGACGAGCGGCGCGACGAGCCCGGAGGTGTTCGCGATCTTCCGGATCGCCCGCGCGTGCCTGGTGTCGTGCGCCATCGCGTCGGCCTCGGCCTGCAGGTCCGGCAGCAGCTGCGGCTCGCCGGTCCGCAGGGCGACCTGGATCGGGTGCGTCGACAGCGTCGGCGGGTACTGCCCGCGCAGCTCGCGGACGAGCTCGGTCTTCTCCGGATCTGCGTGCACCGCGACCACCCAGTGGAGCTCGTCGTCCTCGTCGAGCAGGTCGATCACGAGATAGCCCGCGAGCGTGGGCACCGCGAGCTCGGCGATCGCGGTCAGCGTCGGCTCCCAGTCGAGACTCGCGACGAGCAGCTCGTTCGCGCGGGCCAGGAAGCGGAGGGTCTCCTCCGCGCGGCTGCGGCGTGTGACGTCGGCGAGGATCGCGACCGCGGACACGATCGCGCCCTGGGCGTCGCGCACCGGAGCGGCGCTGATCTCCAGGGTGCGCGTCTCGGCGTTCCGCGTGATCTCCCGCCGCTCGCCGATCGTGACCTCGCCCTGCTCGATTGCGCGCTCGAGTGGCCAGCCGGCGGTGGGGACGTCGCTCGCACGGTGGTCGTAGCCGACGGAGACCGGTGCACCCCAGATTCGCTCGAGCTCGTCATTCAGCAGCACGATGTGATGGTCGGCGTCGGTGATGGCCACGCCGAGCGGCAGCTGCGCGAGCACCGCCTGGAGCTGCGCGAGCGAGTCCTGCGCGCGGCGGTGGAGGCCGACGAGGTCGAGCGCGAGCGAGACGCGCCGCGCGAGCTCCGAGACGAGCTCGAAGTCCTCGTCCCCGTGCCGGCCGGGCTCGGCCGAGGTGACCGCCAGCACACCGAGCCGCGTGCCGCCCGTTTCGAGCGGGACGACGATGAGCGAGCGGGACTCCATCCGGACGAGCTCTTCCTCACCGGGGCGCGCGACCGTCTTCAGCGGCCGAACGAGCGCCGGCCGGTGGATCGGGTTGCCGGTGCGGAAGACCTCGACGACGGGGATGCGCCGGTGGCGCTTGACGTCGTAGACCGCGTCGATCTTGTCGAGGAGGGCCGAGATGCGCGGGCTCCACGTGGGCGTGCGCGACGCGGACGAGCTCGGAGTCGCCGTCGCGGCCGATGTAGACGTGGCAGCCGTCGGCGATGCGCGGCACGACGAGCTGCGGCACCTTCCGCAAGAGCTCCTCGTAGTCGAGGGTCTGACTCAGCTGCTCCGTCGCCTCGAGCAGCAGCGCCAGCCGTGCGCGCGAGGCCTCGGCCTCGTGCCGGGCATCCGCTTCCTGCGTGATGAGCCGCCGGACGGCGTCGTCGACGCCCTCGGCCGTGCTCGAAAGCGGCTCCGTCTCGCTGCTCGTTGCTCAGCCCCCCAGTCCGCAGTCTGCTCGTCGGAGTCTGCCCGATCTGCGCGCGGATGGCCACAACGCGGCGGGGCGCTACTTGGACCTGAGCGGCCTAAGCGGGGCGCCGGCGAGTGCGTCTGCCTCGGAATTCGACGTATGAGGCACCCATGTGATCTGGACTTCAGCGAGCCGTTTCACCAGCGAATCCGCTTGCTCGTGGAGGGGTTTCAGATGTTCCGCTTTGACCTGCCACCTGCCGTTCAGCTGGTTGACGACCAGGGCGGAATCGAGGCAAACGCGCAGGTGGCTGATCTCGCGAGCGAGTGCCTCCTCGAGCCCTCGGATCAGAGCTCGGTACTCCGCGACGTGGTGATCCTGCACCCATCCGATCGGCTCGGAGATCTCCTCGACGGGCGCCTTCAGCACCACGCCGATCGAAGCTTCGCCCGATCCCCGCCGGGGTTGATCCTTGACGATGCTCCCATCGCTTTGGAGCAGGTGGTAGCGGGGACGAGAGGCGTCCGTCACCGCGCCAACGTAGTGGCGCCGCTGGACGGCGTTAGCGATGGGCCGTGCAGGGATCGAACCTGCGACCTTGGGATTAAGAGTCCCCTGCTCTACCAGCTGAGCTAACGGCCCGAACGGTCGGCCATTGTAGCCTCGCCCTGGTGAAAGTCCTTTCCGTCGTCGGCAACCGTCCGCAGTTCATCAAGTCGGGTCCCGTCAGTGCAGCTCTACGCGCAGCGGGGATCGAGGAGATCGGCCTCCACACCGGCCAGCACTGGGATCCCGAGCTCTCGGACGTCTTCTACGCGGAGCTCGGATTGCCCGAGCCGCGCTACCGGCTCGACCTCCATACCGCCGACTCCGAGACGATGCGGCCCGCGATCGGCGCCGCGCTCGCGCAGGAGCAGCCCGACTGGACGCTCGTCTTCGGCGACACGAACTCGACGCTCGCGGGCACGCAGGCGGCCGCGGACGCCGGCGTTCCGGTCGCGCACGTCGAAGCCGGCCTGCGCAGCGGCGACCTGTCGATGCCGGAGGAGCACAACCGGATCGCGGTCGACGCCGCTGCCGCGCTGCTCCTCTGCCCCGACGAGCGGTCGCGCGAGACGCTGCTGTCCGAAGGCGTCCCCGGCGAGATCGAGGTCGTCGGAGACGTGATGGCCGACGCCTGCTTCGAGCTCGCTCCGATCGCGCGAGAGCGGTCGACCGTCCTGCGGCGCCACGAGCTCGAGCCTGGCGGCTATGTCGTCGCCACCATCCACCGCGAGGCGAACGTCCGGCCGGAGCGGCTCGCGCGGATCGTGGACGGTCTGGGCCGCCTCCACGAGCGTGTGCTCTTCCCGGCGCACCCACGCACCCGCGCCGCGCTCGGGGCGGTGCCGCCGAACGTCGAAGTCCTGTCGCCCCTCGGCTATCTCGACATGGCCGCGCTCGTCTCCCAGGCGCGCGTCCTCGTCACCGACTCCGGCGGGCTCCAGAAGGAGGCGTACTGGTACGGCGTTCCCTGCGTGACCGCTCGGCCTTCCACCGAGTGGGTCGACACCGTCGAGCTCGGCGCGAACGTCCTCGTCGACGACGATCCGGAGGAGCTCGCGGCCTCGGTCGCGTCGGCCCGGATGCCCGACGAACGGCCGCCGCTCTACGGAGACGGGCACGCCGCGGACCGGGTCGCAGCTAGCCTTGCCGACCGTGGCTGAGGGCAACTACGACGTCGCGGTCGTCGGCGGCGGCTACGTCGGCGTGCCGCTCGCGGCCACCTTCGCGGAAGCCGGCTGCCGCGTCCTGCTCCTCGACGTCCTCGAGGACGTCGTCGCCGCCCTGAACCGCGGCGAGTCGCACATCACCGACGTGCCGAGCGAGCGGCTCGCACCTCTCGTCGAGCGCGGCCTCGTGCACGCGACGACGAGCTACGACGAGCTCGGAGGCGCGGCCGCAATCCTGATCGCGCTGCCGACGCCGCTCTCCCGCCAGCGCGAGCCCGACCTCTCGATCGTGGAAGGCGCAGCGCGCCGCCTCGCCGCGGTGCTGCGCGAGGGCCAGCTCGTCGTGCTCGAGTCGACCACCTGGCCGGGCACGACGCGCGAGCTGCTGCAGCCGATCCTCGAGGAGGGAAGCGGCCTCAAGGCGGGCGAGGGCTTCTTCCTCGCCATGTCGCCGGAGCGCGTCGACCCGGGCCGTGAGGACTGGACGACGAAGACGACGCCGAAGGTGCTCGGCGGCATCACGCCGGAGTGCACGCGCCGGGCGGCCGAGCTCTACCGGCGCGCGATCGACACGGTGCACGAGCTGACGAGCCCGGAGGCGGCCGAGCTCACGAAGCTGCTCGAGAACATCTTCCGCTCGGTCAACATCGCGCTCGTCAACGAGCTCGCGATCCTCTGCGACCGGATGGGGATCGACATCTGGGAGGTCGTGGACGCCGCCTCGACCAAGCCGTTCGGCTACATGCGCTTCAGCCCGGGCCCAGGCCTCGGCGGGCACTGCATCCCGGTCGATCCCTTCTATCTCTCGTGGAAGGCGCGCGAGTTCGGCTTCTACACGGAGTTCATCGAGCTCGCGGGCAAGGTCAACGAGGAGATGCCGTACTTCTGCCGCTCGCTCGTCTCACAGGCGCTGAACCACCACGCGAAGCGCGCGATGAAGGGCTCGCGGATCCTCGTGCTGGGCGTCGCGTACAAGCCGGACATCGGCGACCTGCGCGAGTCGCCCGCGCTGAAGCTCATCTCGCTGCTGCAGAACGCGGGCGCCGAGGTCTCGTACCACGACCCGCACGTCCCGCAGATCCGCGAGGAGGGCGTCGAGCTCTCGGCGGTCGCCTATGAGCCGAGCAACTACGACTGCGTCGTCATCGTCACCGACCACTCCTCGCTCGACTACGACGCGCTCGTGGACGAGGCGCCGCTCGTCGTCGACCTCCGCAACGCGACCGGCGCGAAGGGCTCGGCGGCGGAGCACGTCTTCAAGCTATGAGCGAGCGGCTTCGCGTCGGCCAGGCGGGGCTCGGCTACTGGGGCCGCAACCTCGCGCGCAACTTCGACGACCTCACCGACCTCCGCTGGCTCTGCGACGCGAGCGAGGAGCGGCAGGCGGAGTTCGCAGAGCGGTACCCCGACGCGAGGGTGACGGGCGACTTCGACGAGTTGCTCGCCGCGGACGACGTCGACGCCGTCGTGATCGCGACCCCCGTCCCGACGCATTACCCGCTCGCGCGCGCGGCGCTCGAGGCCGGCAAGCACGTCTTCGTCGAGAAGCCGCCGTCGATGCGGGCGGCGGAGATGGAGGAGCTGATCGGCCTCGCCGAGGCGCGCGGGCTCGTCCTCATGCCGGGCCATCTCCTCCTCTACCACCCCGCTGTGCAGAAGCTGAAGGAGCTGATCGACGACGGGGAGCTCGGCGAGGTGCTCGTCGTCTACGGCAACCGGCAGAACCTCGGCAAGATCCGCAAGGACGAGAACGCGCTCTGGTCGCTCGGCGTCCACGACCTCTCGGTGATCCAGTACCTGATCTCCGAGGAGATCGTCGAGGCCGCGGCGCACGGGCACGCCTTCCTCAACGAGGGGGTCGAGGACGTCGTCTTCTGCTACCTGCGCTTCGCGTCGGGGAAGATCGCCCACATGCACCTGTCCTGGCTCGACCCGCACAAGATGCGGCGCCTCACGGTCGTCGGCCGCGACAAGATGGCGGTCTTCGACGACATGGAGCTCGAGCACAAGATCACGGTCTACGACAAGGCGCCCGAGCAGCCGTCCGACACGTACGGCGAGTGGCGGACGCGCACCGGCGACACGTTCAGCCCCCAGCTCCCGAACGCCGAGCCGCTCAAGCTCGAGTGCGCCCACTTCGTGCGGCTCGTGCAGGAGGGGTGGGACGGGCGCGAGATGCGCGACGGCCTCGAGGTCGTGCGCGCGCTCGAGCTCCTGACGGAGAGTCTCCATGTCGATTGAGCCGCAGATCCACCCGACTGCGATCGTCTACCCGGGCACGAAGCTCGGCGAGGGCGTGAAGGTGCTCGAGTACGCGGTCATCGGCAAGCAGCCGGCGCTCTCGCCCCGCTCGACGGCCAAGCGCGAGGAGCTGCCGCCCGCGGAGATCGGCGACGGGACGATCGTCTCCACCGGCGCCGTGGTCTTCGCAGGAGCGCAGATCGGCGCGCGGGTGATCCTGGGCGACCAGTCGTGCGTGCGCGAACGCGTCGTCGTCGGCGACGACGTCGTGATCGGGCGCGGCTCCCTCGTCGAGAACGACACGACCATCGGGGCGATGACGAAGATCCAGGCCGAGGCGTACATCACCGCCTACTCGACGCTCGAGGAGCACGTCTTCATAGCGCCCTGCGTCGTGACGACGAACGACAACTTCATGGGCCGCACCGAACGGCGGCACGAGCTGATCAAGGGCCCGACGATCCGCCGCGGCGCGCGGATCGGCGGCGGCGCAGTCCTCCTCCCAGGCCTCGAGATCGGCGAGGAGGCGTTCGTCGGCGCCGGCGCGGTCGTGACGAAGAACGTCCCGCCGCGGATGCTCGTGGTCGGCAACCCGGCGCGCGTGATGCGGGCCGTCGCCGAGGACGAGCTGCTCGAGAACCAGTAGGCGTTACCGGCTCTTCGTCAGGTCGAGCGAGTAGCGGCCGCCGCCGTGGCGTCCGCTGCGCAGCTCGAGGTCGTACCAGCCGCCGCGCACCGCGCGGTACGCGAGCCGCTGCGTCTGGCCGGAATGCGACGTCCACGCGACGAGACCCTTCCGCCCGTGCAGCGACTTCGTCCCCGGCTGCCACAGGGTCAGGCCGACGGATGCGTTCGGCCACCGCGCGGCGACCCGGGCCTGCAGGCGCTGCCCGGGCACGAGCCTCACGCGGTAGACGTCGACGGGGTCGTCCCAGTAGTCGAGGGTCGCGTCGAAGGCCCGCCGCTTCCCCCAGAGCTTGTAGGCCTGCGAAACGCTGTCGTTCGGCTCGAAGCGGTCGGACGGCGGGAGTGGATTGCCCGAGTCGAGGAAGTCGACGGCCTTCATCACGTCGAGGCTCCCCCAGCCGCTGTACTTGTCGCGTCCGTTCGGACACAGGGCGCAGCCGGTCGAGGCGTTGACGTCGTCGGTGTGCCGCTCGAGGATCCGCGTGACCTGGCTACTCGTGAGCGACGGGTCGACGCCGAAGAGCACGGCTGCTGCCGCGGCCACCTGCGGCGCCGCGAACGAGGTTCCCTCGGGATGCTGATAGTCGCCGATCGCGCACGCGGTGTAGCCCTGCTCCGTGCAGTCGGGCTGCGCGGACGTCAGGTTCGCCGGGAACGTGGAGAAGATCCCGACTCCCGGCGCCGACATGTCGACGAAGGTCAGATCCTGGTCCGAGAAGTCCGGAACGTTGCCGGACTTGGTCAGAGCACCGACGCCGATCACGTGGGGCAACGCGGACGGCCAGCTCGCGTACGGCCAGGGAGTCGCGTATGCCTCGTCGGAGTTGCCGACCGCGGCGACGACGACGGCTCCCTTCTTCACCGCGTAGGCGACAGCCTGGGCCTCGACTTTCGAGTAGGAATCCAGCGAGGGATCCTTCGGGTCCCGGACCGCGCCGAAACTGAGGTTGATCACGCGCGCGCCCTGGTTGACGGCCCAGCGGATGCTTGCCGCCTCGGCCTTGATCGGGATCGTCCCGTCGGAGGCGACCACCTTGGCCACCACCAGCTGGGACGAATACGCAACGCCGACGACCCCGCCCGTGTCCAGGGCACCGGCGATCTCGCCGGCCACGATCGTGCCGTGCCCCTCGTTGTCCACGCACGGATTGCCGCCGACGAAGCTCTTCTTCGCGGCGATCTGGTTCTGGAAGTCGGGCAGCGAGCAGTCGACGCCCGAATCGACGATCGCGACCTTCACCGTGGCGAGCGGCGGGGGCGCAGGCCAGGCGTCGAACGCGTTGTCCTGGCTGAGATACCACTGCTTCGCGAAGTACGCGTTCGCCGGCGTGAACGCCAAAGCAGCGGACGTGGCCACGAGCGCAGCCACCACCGCAACGAGCAGCGCGAGCCCCAGTCTGTTCACTACTTCACGGTAGCCGCCTGCACGCGGATCCGCACGGGCGCGGCTGCGTCATTCTTGGTCGCCAGCCGGTACCGGGTCGTCACCTTCGGCTTGAGGGTGAAATGGAAGGCGCCGGCGGTCGTGATCGACCGGAACTGCGTCCACGGCCCTCCGGATGCGGACTTCTGCACGACGACGCCGCTGACACCCCGGACGACGCCGCTCAACGTGACGGGCGTGGCGGCAGCCACCGCGGGGTTCGGGGACGGAGGCCGCAGGGAGAGGACGCCGACGCTGAACCACGACGAGCGGAGCGCGAGCGCCGACGCGACGGTGGCGCCGCCGACGGTGGCCGTGAGCTGCTGGCCACGCGAGAGCGAGGTGACCTTGAGCGTCTTCACGCGGCGCGACGGGTTGCGTTTGACGATCGCGTCGGTGATGCGGCCGACTGCGCCGACGGCAGTCGCGAGCGTCGTCCCGGTCACGGGCACCGGGCCCCAGTCGTGGTACGGCGAGATCGTGTCGTAGGGATCCGACACGGAGACGAGATAGGGCCGGCCCGGGGGGCCGAACGCGTCGGACGCCGACTGCGTCTGGCCGCCTGTGCTCGAGGAGAAGAGGGTCAGGGCCACGTCGCCGTTGTAGAGGAGCACCTCCCCGGCCGTCGTGTCCACGGCCTGTCTCCCGGACGGCGTCTCGGCCGAGACGCCGAGATACGCCTGGCTACGCCCGTCGGCGTAGACGTCGAACGGAGCGCCGGAGCGCCGGCTCGCGAGGGCGTAGGAGCGGGCGGCGATGGCCTGCGCCTGCAGCGCGGCAGGAAGCCAGGTCGAGGGCATCTCCGACGTCACGACGCCGTAGAGGTACTGCTGGAGCCCGAGGACGTTGATCGCGCGGAGCTTCTTGCTCGGTGCGTCGACGACGATCCGGCCCCGATAGCGGTTGCCGAGCGTGAGGGTCGATCCCGAGGCCGGCGAGAACGTGAGCGGCGGAGTGAGAGCCTGCGCCGTCGCGCCGTCGACCGCGAGCTTCAGCGCCGGCGTGAGCGTCGTGTTGCCCGCGGGAAGCGTGTGGTCGATGCCGTCGCCGTCCTCGACCGTGATCGGCTCCTTCGAAGAGATGACCAGCTTCTTCTTCCCGCTGGTGAGCAGGACGCGGATCGAGGTCATGGTCGTGTCGCCGAGGGTCGTGCCAGGGTAGTAGGCGGCGAGGATCTGGTCGTCCGTGTAGCCCTGCTGCGCGTAGCCCTGGGCTCCCCACTGCCCCATCCCGACGCCGTGTCCGTTGCCGTGGCCGCCGACGAGGAACAGCGCCCCGGAGCCGTTCGGCGCGACGTACTGCGGGCCCGAAGAGCGCGCCGCGTGCGGCGCCGACGCAAACGTGACGGCGGCGGCGACGGCTAGGAGGGCGGCAAGGGTCCGAACCATGGGAAAACTCCTGCTCCGAGGGTAGCTTTCGGTCCGTCCGGACGGCCTGTACAATCCGGGTCAACATTGCGAGGCGACGTAGCCTCGGCAGCCACACAAGGGTGGCAGCCGGGGCTTTTCGCGTTTCAGGAGGGAGAATGGCCTACGTGGAAAGCAGGAACCGGGCGACATCGGACCCGGAGACGCGCAAGGAAGTGCTCGCGGAGATCGAGTCCCGCGGCATCGAGGACGTGCTCCTCTGGTTCACCGATCTCGAGGGGCATCTGAAGAGCTTTTCGATCACCCGCAGCGAGGTCGAGGGCGCGCTCGACGACGGGATGGGCTTCGACGGCTCGTCGATCACCGGCTTCAACGCGATCGAGGAGTCGGACATGGTCGCGATCCCCGATCCGGACACCTTCCGGGTGCTGCCCGACGGCCAGGCGGCGCGGATGATCTGCGACGTCGTCACGCCGGACGGCGAGCCGTACGCCGGCGACCCGCGCTACGCGCTGCGGCGCGCGCTCGAGCGGATGGAGGCGATGGGCTTCGACACCTTCAACGTCGGCCCGGAGGCCGAGTACTTCCTGTTCAAGGACGAGAAGGGGACGGAGACCCTCGACGAGGGCGGCTACTTCGCGCAGACGACGCTGGACGCCGCGACCGGCGTCCGCCGCGACACGATCCGCGCGCTCGAGTCGATGGGCATCCCGGTCGAGTACCACCACCACGAGGTCGGGCCGTCGCAGCACGAGATCGACATCCGCTACGCGGGCGCGCTCGACATGGCCGACTTCATGCTCACGTACCGGCTCGTCGTGAAGGAGGTCGCGAAGCAGCACGGCTTCCATGCGACCTTCATGCCGAAGCCGCTGTTCGGCGAGAACGGCTCGGGCATGCACACGCACATGTCGCTCTTCACCGACGGCCACAACACGTTCTTCGACGGGGACGACAAGTGGCACCTCTCCGACGTGGCGAAGGCGTTCATCGCCGGGCAGCTCCGGCACGCGCGTGAGCTGTCGGCGGTCTTCGCGCAGTGGGTCAACTCGTACAAGCGGCTCGTGCCGGGCTTCGAGGCGCCGGTCTACGTCGCGTGGTCGCAGCGGAACCGCTCCGCGCTGATCCGGATCCCGCTCTACAAGCCGGGCTCCGAGCAGGCGACGCGCGCCGAGATCCGCTGCCCCGACCCGGCGTGCAACCCGTACCTCACGTTCGCCGCGCTCCTGCACGCGGGGCTCGAGGGGATCGAGCAGGGGTACGAGCTGCCCGACCCGATGGAGACGAACCTCTACCACCTCACCGCCGAGCAGCGGCGCGAGCGCGGCATCGTCTCGCTCCCCGAGACGCTCGGTGAGGCGATCGACGAGTTCTCGCAGTCGCAGCTCATGCGCAAGGCGCTCGGCCCGCACATCTTCGACCGCTACGTCGAGCTGAAGCGGAAGGAGTGGGACGAGTACCGCGTCCAGCTGACGGACTGGGAGATGAAGAAGTACCTGGCCGTTCTGTAGGTCACCGACCTAGGCGGCGGCGGAGCGGCCCGTGCCGCTCCGCCGCCGCCCCTCCTTGAATCCGGACGACCAGCGCGGTTAGATCGCGTTGACGCAAACAAGGAGGTGCAAGATGCGAATCGAGGGATCCGTCACAGCGATCTCATGGATTCCGTCCGAAGCGATCGAGGGACTGCCGAAGGTGCCGTTCGAGCTCGGCGTCGGCCACTACGACGAGCCGCCGCCCGACAGTCTCGAGCCCGGCGACCTGAGCCGGCTCCGCGACGCCGACCGCTTTCGCGAAGCGAACGACCTGAGCGCCTGGATCGAGGTCGAGGACGGCGCAATCGTCGACGCGGGTTTCGAGGGAGGCGGCCTCGTGGGCTCGACCACGTTCCGCCTGGGGCCGAAGGCGATCGTCGTTCCGGGAGTGGCGTTCGACGTCCTCCGCACCGGGCCGGAGATCTCGGGGAGCAGCGCCCGGTTCGTGCAGACGGTCGGCGGGCGCGCCGGCTTCCCCGCTCCGCGCCTGGTCAAGGGCGGACCGCTGTTCCGGATCCACTCGGCCACGGCCTGGACGACGCTGGCGCTGACGCTCCACGCTGACGGACGCGTCGAGCATGAGCTCGTCGGCGCGAGCCCGTTCCCGCGCCACTGGATCTACGACCACAACGGCGCGCTCGTGGAGAAGAGCGGCCTCGTCGACTTCAAGGAGTGGTACCGCACGTCGCACGGAGACAACACGCCCTGGGGCGACGAGGAGTCGGAAGCGGTCGTGACGGCGGCCGAGAGCGCGCTCGAGCGCGAGCTGTCGCGGACGCTCCTCTCCGGCGACGAGAAGCTCACCAGGCGGGACCTCGGTGAGGGTGCGGTGCTCGTCACGCAGGGCGCGGAGGGAGACAGGCTCTACCTCCTCATCGACGGCGTCGTCGGCGTCGAGGTCGACGGCGAGCAGGTCGCCGAGATGGGGCCGGGAACGATCCTCGGCGAGCGGGCCTTGCTCGAGGGCGGCGCCCGCACCGCGACGCTGCGCGCGCTCACGCCCATCCGGGTCGCCGTCGTTCCGGCGGCGCTCGTCGCGGAGGGCGAGCTCGCGGCGCTCGCCGAAGACCGCCGCCGCGAAGGCTGACCCGACCAGACCGCGGGCGGCGGCGGAGCTGTTCCGTCCGCCGCCGCCCGCATCGTTTCCCGGGTGGCCGGGCTCGGCTCGCCTCTCCTCGTCCTGCTCTTTCTCGTCGCCGCCGCCGCGACGTGGGCGGCCGGCATCGCGCTCTCGAAGACGACCGATGCCCTCGACGCCCGGCTCGGGCTCGGCGACGAACTCGGCGGGCTGATCCTGCTCGCCATCGCAGGGACCCTGCCCGAGCTCGCGATCACCATCTCCGCGGCGGCGCAGGGACACCTCCAGCTGGCGGCGGGAAACCTGATCGGCGGCATCGCGATCCAGACCATGGTGCTGCTCCTCTGCGACGTCGCCGTCGGGCCGCAGCGCCCGCTCACGTATCTCGTAGGCCGACTGACGCCCGTGCTCGAGGGCCTGCTCGTGATCATCCTCGTCGCAGGAGTCGACATGGGCTCGCTTCTCAAGCCCTCCACGGCGATCGGCGGTGTAGTCAACCCGGCCTCGCTCGGAATCGTGATCGTCTGGGTCGTCGGTCTCTACGTCATCCGGCGGGCAGCCAAGGATCCACGGTGGAGCATCGAGATGCCGGGCAGCCGGCCGGGGCGCCGCCGCCGCGAGCGAGCGCACCCGGACCAGCCGCACCCGTACGCCGGGTCCTCGACGGCCGGGGTCGCACTCATCTTCGGCGTTGCCTGCACGGTCACGCTCGCCGCCGGCGTGCTGCTCGAGGTGACCGGCAACGACCTCGCCAACCGGCTCAACGTGAACGGCGTGATCTTCGGCGCGACCGTGCTCGCGACAGCCACCGCGCTGCCCGAGATCTCATCCGGGATCGCGGCTGTGCGGCTCGGCGACAACGCGCTCGCGATGGGTGACATCTTCGGCGGCAATGCGTTCCAGGTCTGTCTCTTCCTCGTCGCCGATCTCGTCGCCGGGAAGCCCGTCCTCCAGTCGGCGGGAAACCTCGACGCGTGGCTCGCCGCGCTCGGCATCGCGCTGACGGCGGTCTACGGCTTCGGCGTGATCAGCCGCCCGCTGCACTGTCGCGCCCGGCTCGGCCCGGACTCGCTCCTCGCACTCGCGATCTTTCTCGTCGGCATCGCCGGCCTCTTCTTCGTGCCGACCTAGGTCGGCTGCCAGACCATGAGAGCAAGGATCGCGACGAGCATCATCCCGCTCGCGTAGCTCGCCCACAGCGGGAGGCGGGCAGCAAGGAGCGCGCCCAGCTCGGGGCTCGGTGCATCGCCCTCCGCCGCGAGCCGCGCCGCGAGATGCCGCGCCCGCCGGGCCGTTCGCCCGCCGTATGCGCCGAGCGCCATGCTCACGACCCAGAGCGCGAGCGCCGCCTGGATCCACGCCGGCGAGAGGCCGAGGCCCTCGTGCTCGGCGAGCGCGATCCCGAAGACGAGCGTGAGCAGCGCGCCGAGCCCGACGAGCGCGGCGCCGAATGGAGCAAGCCGCAGCAGGGCATAGATCTCGCTCGGCCGCTCGCGGCGGATCGCGGCGAGCTGGAGCATGCCCACGACGACACCTCCGGCGAAGAAACTCACGGCGCCGAGGAGATGAAAGAAGAGCAGGGCGTGGGTCAACACGACGGCGCTCCTACGATAGGCGCGTGGAGACGACCGACCGCCACCTGCGGCTGCTGACCGACACGATCGCCGCGGTCAACTCCACGCTCGACCTGGAGGAGGTGCTGCATCTCGTGGCCAACGAGGTCGCGGCGGCGCTCGAGGCCGATGCGTGCTTCGTCTACCTCTACGACGACGCCGCCGGCGAGCTCGTCCTGCGCGCGACGCACGGCACATCGCTCGACGAGATGACGCGCCGCCCTCGCCTCCGCACGGGCGAAGGGATCACCGGCGCCGCGGCGGCCGAGCGCCGCCCGGTCGCCATCGCCGCGAACGCCGACCTCGACCCGCGCTGGAAGGAGTTCCCGAACCTGCCCGAGTCGGAGTACGAGTCGATCCTCGCCGTCCCGATCCTCGCGCGCGAGCAGCTGGCGGGCGCCCTCAACGTCCGCACCCGCAAGCCGCGCGAGTTCCGCCCTGACGAGATCGAGCTGTTGCAGACGATCGCGAGCCAGGTCGCCCAGTCGATCGTCCACGCAAAGCTCTACGCCGAGGCGCAGCGGCGCGTCGCCGAGCTCGAGGCGCTCGCCCGCATCTCCGAGGCGGTCTCGGAGTCCCTCTATCTGGAGGAGTCGCTCGAGGCGATCGTCAAGACGACCATGGGCGCGGTGCAGGCCACCGGCGCGGCGCTCGTGCTCGAGGACGGCCGGATCGCCTGGCCGGAAGGTCGCGCCGGCGCCTACGCCGTGCGGACGCCGCTGCGCTGGAAGCGGCGTGAGATCGGCGAGCTTGTGGCCGACCGCGACACGCCGTTCACCGACGAGGAGCGGCTGCTGCTCGAGGCGATCGCCCACCACGCCGCCGTGGCGCTCGAGCACGGGCGCGCGGTGATGCGCGGCGTCCTCGCCCAGGAGATCCATCACCGCGTCAAGAACAACCTCCAGACCGTCGCCTCGCTCCTGCGCCTGCAGGCGCGCGCCGAGAACGTCGACCCGCGCGAGGCGCTCGAGCACTCCGTCAACCGGATCCTCGCCATCGCGGCCGTGCACGAGTCGCTCACCGAGCAGCGGGAGGAGGACGTCGAGCTCGCCGAGCTGATCGACCGCCTCCGCGCGACGCTCGTGCAGGGGCTCGGCGCCGGCCGCGACGTCCAGGCGGAGCTCGAGCCGGTCTCGCTCGCCGGCAGCCGCGCGACCGCGCTCGCGCTCGTCTTCTCCGAGCTGCTGCAGAACGCGCTCGAGCATGGCGACGGCGCCGTGCGGATCGAGCTCGCGCGCCGCAACGGCGACGTCGTACTCGCGATCGCCGACGAAGGATCCGGCGTCGACGGCGCGCCGAGCGGCACGGGGCTGTCGATCGTGCGCGCGCTCGTCGCGGACGAGCTGCACGGCAGCTTCGCCTTCACGGGCGCGCGCGCCGAGGTGGTGTTCCCGGCGTGAGGACGCAGGAGGTGCTCATCGTCGTGCGCCGCGGGGACGACTTCCTCGTGGTCCACCGCTCGCCCGAGAACGACGCGTACTGGCATCAGATCGCGGGCGGCGTCGAGGACGGCGAGACGTTCGCCGAGGCCGCGGTGCGCGAACTGCGGGAGGAGACGGGCCTCGAGGCCGCCGTCCAGCCGCTCGACGCCCCGTTCCGCTACGAGAGCGTCCACGTCGAGTCGTTCATCGTCGACGCGCCCACCGACTGGGAGCCGACGCTCGACTGGGAGCACGACGAGTACTGCTGGCTGCCGCGCGAGGAGGCAGCCGAGCTCCTCTTCTGGCCCGAGCCCGCCGCGCTCCTCCGGAGCCTGCCGTGACCGATCTCTGGCACTTCAGCGAGGACCCGTCGCTCGGCCGCTTCGTGCCGCGCGACGGCAAGGTGTGGGCGATCGACGGCCCGCACAGCTGGCTCTACTGGTTCCCGCGCGACTGCCCGCGAGCGTGCTTCTGGGCCGTCGAGGAGACGACAGATGACGACATCGAGAACTGGCTCGACGGCGACCCCGGCCGGCGTGTGGCAGTGATCGAGACGAGCTGGCTCGAGCGCCTGCGGTCGGTCAGGCTGTATGCCTACCGCATGCCGCCCGAGCCGTTCGACGTCGTCGAGGACGACCGCTTCCACATCGCCTCGAGGCCGGTGGACGCGATCGAGCGCGTCGAGCTCGGCGACCTGCTCACGCGCCACGCCGACGCCGGCACCGAGCTGCGGATCGCGCCTTCGCTCTACCCGCTCTGGGACAAGGTGATCGAGACGACACTCGACTTCAGTGGAATCCGCCTGAGAAACGCCGTGCGGCCGTGAAGATCCTCATCGCCGAGGACGAGACGATCATCCGGCTCGACCTGCGCGACCTGCTCGAGCGCGCCGGGTTCGACGTGTGCGGCGAGGCGAAGGACGGCGAGGAGGCGGTCGAGCTCGCGCGCGCCGAGGAGCCCGACCTCGCGGTGCTCGACGTGAAGATGCCGAAACTCGACGGGATCGAGGCGGCCCGGCGGATCCTCGAGGAGCGGCCGATCCCGATCGTGATGCTGACCGCCTACGGCCAGGAGGAGCTCGTCTCGCGCGCGGTCGAGGCCGGCGTCTTCGGCTACCTCGTGAAGCCGTTCCGCGAGCAGGACCTCCTCCCGGCGATCACGGCCGCGCGGGCCAGGCACGAGGAGCTGCAGGCCCTGCGGGCGGAGGCGGAGTCGCTCTCCGACGCGCTCGCCGCACGGAAGGTGATCGAGCGCGCGAAAGGGCTGCTGATGGAGAAGAAACAGCTCAACGAGCAGGAGGCGTTCGCGCGGCTGCGCAAGGCGAGCCAGGCGTCGGGCCGCCCGCTCAGGGTGATCGCCGAAGCGGTCGTCGAGACGCTGGACGGAGACGCGTGACGGACGAGCATCCGAACGCCGCGCTCGTGCGGCGCGTCTTCGCCGCCTTCGGCAACGACCCGATGGCGATCTCCGCCGCCTTCGCGCGCGACATCGTCTGGGCGGTGCCGGGCAACACCGTGATGAGCGGCGAATACCGCGGCCGCCGCGGCGTCGTCGAGTTCCTCCGCCGTACCGGGCTCGAGACCGGCGGCACCTACAAGAGCCACCTCCACACTGTCCTCGCGGACGACGAGTGGGCCGTCGCGATCTACCGCGCGACGGGCACCCGCAACGGATTCGACCTCGACATCGACCAGGCGCTCGTGATCCGGATCGCGGACGGGCTGTGGCAGGACGTGACGGCCGTCCCGCTCGATTCCGCGTTCGAGCGGTTCTGGAGTTAGTGATCCGGGCGAAGAGCTGCGCTCTTCGCCCGGGGTTAACGAACTGCGCCGAAGCGCAAACGGGGTTCGAAACGCTCAGATCAAGAGAGCGCCAAAGGCCGGAGGCTAAGACATCCGCAAAGCGGTGACTTAAGCCGCAGGCCGAACCGCGCTCGCGCCGGCCTGTGCCGCGCGCGAGAGCACCAGGCAGGCACCTAGTCCAGACAACCCAAGAACAAACAGCACGGAGTGCGGTCACTCAGCGAGCGGATGCGAAGCATCCGGGAGCTGCTCGAACAGCTGCTCCCAGCGCTCGAGAAGCGCCGTGAGCGCGTCGCGGCTGCGCTTGTGGGCGGCGAGCACGTCGACGTCCGTCCAGTCCTCGGCGAGCTTCGTCTCGAGCTCCGCCACCTCTGCCTCGCGCACGGCGATCTCCGCCTCGATCAGCTCGAGAGCGGACGAACGCCGCCGCTTCGGCTTCGCAGCCTGCTTGGGTGCGGGCTTCGCGCGCTCGACCGGCGGCTCGGGCTTCGCGCGCGCTCCGCGTTCCTCCCGTACGCGCAGGAGCTCGGCCCACCCGCCGTCGTAGGCGCGCAGCTCGCCGTCCTCGATCGCCAGCGTCCGCTCGGCGATCGCGTCGAGGAGCGCGCGGTCGTGCGAGACGAGCAGCACAGTCCCGGGAAATGCGTCGAGCGCCGCCTCGAGGGCCTCGCGGCTCTCGAGATCGAGGTGGTTCGTGGGCTCGTCGAGGACGAGGAAGTTCGCGCCGGAGGCCACGGTCACTGCGAGCGCGAGCCGCCGCCGTTCGCCGCCCGAGAGCACGGAGACCGGCTTCTCGTGCGCGTCCCAGCCGGAAAAGAGGAAGCGGCCGAGCAGATTCTGCGCATCGGGCCGCGAGAGACCGGTCATCGACTGGACGCACTGGAGGACCGAGCCGCGCGCGTCGAGCTCCAGCTCCTGCTGGGAGAAGTAGCCGACCTGGACGCCGTGCCCGATTCTGATGCCGTCTCCCCGCACCAGCTGCTCGAGCAGCGTCGTCTTGCCCGAGCCGTTCGGCCCGACGAGCGCGACATGCTCCCCGCGCTCGAGGGCGAAGGTTGCTTGGCGAAGTAGCAGCCGGTTCGCGACCGAGACGTCCAGCCCGTCCGCCTCGACGACGATCCGCCCGCTGCGCGCGGGCTTGAGGAACTCGAAGCCGAGGCCGCGGGTGCGGCGTGAGAGCAGCGCGACCTGCTCGGCGTGGCCCGACTTCTCCTGCTGCAACCGGCCGATCTGGGTCAGCTTCGCCTGCGCCTGCTTCGCCTTGTCCTTCTTCGACCGGAACCGCTCGACAAAACGCTCGAGCCGCGCGATGTCGGCCTGGACGCGCGTGACCTCCTTCTGCGCATGCAGCATCCGCACCGCCTTCTCGCGCCGCCACGCATGCCACGAGCCGGGGAAGAACGTCCCGCGCCCTGCCTCCAGTTCGAGCGTCGCGGTCGTCACCGCTTCGAGAAACCAGCGGTCATGGGCGACGAGGATCACCGCCGCGTCGAGTGAGGAGAGCTCGCGCTCGAGCCACTCGAGGTTCGCGACGTCGAGATGGTTGGTCGGCTCGTCGAGGAGGAGCAGATCCGGGTCGCCGCCGAGTGCGCGGGCGAGCGACGCGCGCGTCAGTTCGCCGCCGGAGAACGTCCGCAGCGGGCGGTCGAGATCCTCCTCCGCGAAACCGAGGCCGCGCACGACCGAAGCTGCGTGGTCGCGCCACGCGTAGCCGCCCGCGTGCTCGAGCCGGGCCTGCGCCTCCGCGTAGCGGTTCAGCGTCGTCTGCGCGTGGTCGCCTGCTGCCATCGCGCCTTCGAGCCGGCGCAGCTCGTCCTCGAGCGCCACGAGGTCGCGGGCGCCCGCGAGCACGTACTCGCGCAAAGTCAGCTCCTGCTCGAGCGGCGGCCGCTGGTCGTGCAGCGCCACCCGCGTCCCTTTGGCGAAGGCGAGCTCGCCGCCGTGCTTCTCGGTCTCGCCGGCGAGGATCCGGAGCAGCGTCGTCTTGCCGGCGCCGTTGGGCCCGGAGAGCGCGACGCGGTCGCGGCGCTCGACGGAAAACGAGACGCCATCGAAGAGGACGGTGCCCGCGAGCTCCTTGCGGAGGTTGGACGCGATGACGACTGCCATGGCGGAGCCACTGTAGATTCGGCACATGGCGGCGGCCACGGCGTGGCACATTCGCGGCAGCTACTTCGAGTCGTGCAACTGCGACCCGATCTGCCCGTGCCGCCGCATCGACGGCATGACGGGCGGGCGCTCGACCCACGGCATCTGCGCCGGCGTCCTGGCGTGGCTGATCGAGGAAGGCGAGGCCGCCGGGACCGACCTGGCCGGGCTGCCGGTCGCCCTTGCCATCCGCTACGACGACGACGAGCCGGGCTCGCCCTGGACCTGGATCCTCTACCTCGACGAGCGCGCGAGCGAGGGGCAGCAAGCGGCGCTCGAGGCGATCTTCACCGGCGCGCTCGGCGGCGACGCGCTCACGCACTTTCCCTGGGCCTGGAAGGAGAGCACGCTCGTCGGCGTGCGGCGGGCCGGGATCGAGGTCGACCACACCCGCCGCCGGCAGCTGCTTCGCATCCGCGACCACGTGACGGTGCAGATCCGCGACCGCTACGACGGCCAGGAGGCCGTGACCTGCGTGATCCCCGGGCACGACCGGGACGGCGAGGAGCTCGTCACCGAGGAGCTTCGGGTGGAGGACGGCCCGCTCGCCTTCGACTTCAGCGGCACCTGCGGTTACGCCGCGACGTTCGCCTACTCGGGCTGATGGCCGCAGCGCGCGCGGAACGCGGACTCGTCGTCCTGCTCCTCGGACTGGCAGGGCTCGCGTGGTGGTCGTCCGTCGACCGGATGCAGGGGATGGACGCGGGGCCGTGGACCGGGCTGGGAACTCTCGGCTGGTTCCTCGGGCTCTGGATCGTGATGATGGCCGCGATGATGCTGCCGTCGGCGATCCCGACGGTGACGCTGTACGGGAGCCTCGCCCGAGAGCGAAGGCACCTGGCTTCCGTCCTGTTCGTGGCGGGCTACCTCGCCGTCTGGGCCGCTGCCGGAGTCGTCGCGTTCGCGCTCGCGACCGCCGGAGGCCGCTTGGCGGGCGGCGTCCTCGCCTGGGACCGCGCCGGCCGCTGGGCCGCAGGAGCGACGCTCCTCGTAGCCGCGGCCTACCAGCTCACGCCGCTCAAGGACGCCTGCCTGGCCAAGTGCCGCTCGCCGCTCGGATTCCTGCTCGGCTCGTGGCGCCCCGGCGTCCTCGGCGGCTTTCGACTGGGCCTGTCCAGCGGCGCCTGGTGTGCCGGCTGCTGCTGGGCGCTGATGGCCGCGCTGTTCGCGCTCGGGGTGATGAGCATCGGGTGGACGGCGTTCGTCGCGGGCCTCGTCGCGCTCGAGAAGCTCCTCCCGTGGCGGCGCCTCGCGACCGGAGTCACTACGTCGCTGCTCGTCGCGCTCGGGGTGTTGCTCCTCGCGGCGCCCGGGCTCGTCCCCGGGCTCACCCTGCCAGGAATGGGGATGGGGCCGATGTCATGAGCCGCAGTGACGAGCTGCGGGCGCTCGCGCAGCGCTTCGTCCAGGCACTCCCGGACGACATCGACGAGGCGCTCCTCACGGGCTCCGTCTCGCGCGGCGAGGCAGACGATCTGTCGGACGTCGAGATGCTTCTCGTCGCGCGCGACACGCCCCCGCGCCTGTCCGCGCTCGGGATCGAGACGTGGCAGGAGGACTTCTTCGAGAACGGGACGATTGCCTGGTACACGGCGCTGGTCGAGGGCGAGGTGCTCGAGATGGCCGGCTGGACGCACGGCCGCGTGGAGGGCCGCATCGAGGGGATCCTGAGCGGCGAGATGATCGACCACGCGCGCTTTCGCTTCGCCGAGGCGCTCGTCCACGGGGTCCCGCTGCGCAGCGCCGGGGCGATCGGGCGCTGGCAGGCGCGCCTCGCGGAGTACCCCGAAGCCCTCGTCGAGGCGGTCGTCCACGCCGCGAGCGAGGAGTGGCTCGAGCATCCGCTCGGAGTCCGTGCGCACCTCCGGCCCGGCGGCCGGTTGTCGCTGGCCGCGATGCTCGCGGACGACCTCGAGAACGTCCTGCGCATCGTGTTCGCGCTGAACCGCGTCTGGGAGCCGAGCTGGAAGCGGCTGCCGCAGCTCGTCGCGCCGCTCGCGGTCAAGCCTGAGCGGCTCGCGGAGCGGATCGACGAAGCCCTGGCGGAGATCTCCCTCCGCAAGACACGCGAGCTCGTGCTCGACACGCTCCTGCTCGCTCCCGACCTGCCCCGCGTCGAGCTCGCCCGCGAGCGCACAGCGCGGCTGCTCCGGGAGCTCGCCTGACGAAACGCCGCCAGGAGGCTGATCTACTACGCGCCCGCGTGAGCCCGCGACAGGCTTCGCGCCGCAGCCGCGATGCCGTCGGCATCGATGCCCGCTTCCGCCAGCAACTCCGCCGGCTTGCCGGAGTGCGGCATCCCGTGCACCGCGAGGCGTACGACCGGCGGCCGCTCGTCGGCGTCCCCGAGCGCCCCGAGCACGGCCTCGCCGAGCCCGCCCTCCGGCCAGTGATCCTCGACCGTGACGATCGGGCACGTCAGCGAGCGCAGCGTCTCGGCGTCGAGCGGCTTGATCGAGTAGAGGTCGATCACGCGCGCCTCGATGCCCTCCTGCGCGAGCGTGTCCGCGGCCTTGAGCGCCTCGTGGACGGTGATGCCCGCCCCCACGATCGCGACGTCGTCGCCCTGGCGCACGGTCCGCGAGCCGCCGATCTCGAACTCCTCGTCCGGCGCGTAGATGACGGGCGTGTTGGGGCGCAGCGTGCGCAGGTAGACGATCCCCTCGGTGTCGGTCATCCGCTCGACGAGCTTCGCCGTCTGGTTTGCGTCGCACGGATGGAGGACGGTCGAGCCGTGCACGGCACGCAGCGAGGCGATGTCCTCGAGCGCCATCTGTGAAGGACCGTCCTCGCCGATCGACACGCCCGCGTGCGAGCCGCAGAGGCAGTAGCTCGCGCGGCTGATCGCCGACATGCGGATGAAGTCGTAGGCGCGTGACAAGAAGGCAGCGAAGGTCGAGGCGAAGGGGCGCCAGCCGAGCGCCTGCATCCCGACCGCGGTGGCGATCAGCTGCTGCTCGGCGATGTACATCTCGAAGAACCGCTCGGGGATCGCGTCGCGGAACTCCTCCGCGAAGGTCGAGTTCGAGACCTCGCCGTCGAGTGCGACGACGTCGCCGCGCGCCTTGCCGAGCGCCGCGAGCGCGTCGCCGTAGGCCTTCCGGGTCGCAACCTCCGAACCGAGCTCGTACTGGGGCAGCTCGAGCGGGCCGACCGGGAACTCGTGCTTCGCGGCACCCGTCTGCGGCTTCGCCACCTCGATCTTCAGGTTCCGGACGCCGCCGAGGCCGGCGATCACCTCGTCGGAGTGGTCGAGCGGCTTGCCGTGGAAGCCGTTTCTGTCCTCGACGTCGGGATCGCCCTTGCCCTTGATCGTCTTCGCGACGATCACGACGGGCTGGCCGGTGATGTCCGTCGCCTCGGCGTAGGCGCGGTCGATCGCCTCGACGTCGTGGCCGTCGATCTCGATCGTGTGGCAGCCGAAGGCCCGCGCGCGGTTGGCGTACGAGTCCAGATCCCAGCCGTGCATCGTCTCGCCCCGCTGGCCGAGCCGGTTCACGTCGATGATGGCCACGAGGTTGTCGAGCTCGAAGTGCGCCGCGTGCTCGAGTGCCTCCCACTGCGAGCCCTCGGCGATCTCGCTGTCGCCGCACAGCGTCCAGACGCGGAATGGGAGCCGGTCGAGCTTCTTGCCCGCAAGCGCCATCCCCACTGCATACGGCAGCCCTTGCCCGAGCGAGCCGGTCGCGACGTCGACCCACGGGATCCGCGGCGTCGGGTGGCCCTCGAAGATCGAGTCGAACTGCCGGTACGTCAGCAGCTGCTCCTCCGAGATCGCGCCGGCCGCGCGGAACATCGCGTACAGCAGCGTCGAGGCGTGGCCCTTCGAGAAGACGAGCCGGTCGTTGTGCGGGTCGTGCGGGTTGTCGAAGTCGTAGCGCAGGTACTTCGCGAGGAGCACGGCCATCAGGTCGGCTGCGGACATGCCCGAGGTGGGGTGGCCGGAGCCGGCCTTCGCCGCCGGCCGGATGGCATCGACCCGGAGCTGCTGTCCCAGCTCGCGCCAGAGCTCGACGTCGTTCATCGCTACGACCTCTCCCTTCGCCGGAGACGGAAACCGAACGCGATTCTATGTACGGTCCGTCGCGTGAAAGTCGCAGTGGCGTTCGACCACCGGGGAGTCCACCTGCGCAAGGCGATCCTCGAGACGCTGCGCGCCGAGGGGCACGAGGCCGTCGACCTCGGCACCGACTCCGACGCGGTGCGGATCGACTACCCGGTGAAGTCCGCCGAGCTCGGCGCGGCGATCAAGGACGGCCAGGCCGAGCGCGGCGTCCTCGTCTGCGGCTCCGGCGTCGGCGCTTCGGTCGCCGCGTGCAAGATCGCCGGCATCCGGGCAGCCATCTGCCATGACGTCTACTCCGCGCACCAGGGAGTCGAGCACGACGACATGAACGTCCTCTGCCTCGGCTCCGAGGTGGTGGGGCCGAGCCTCGCCGCCGACCTCGTGCGCACGTTCCTCGCTGCCCGGTTCGACGGAGAGGAGCGTCACGCCGCCAGACTGGAGATGATCCGACGCATGGAAGAAGGGATGCGGAATGGCTGAATCGAGACTCCAACAGCTGAGCGCGCGCGGGCAGTCGGTCTGGATCGACTACCTCTCGCGCGACCTGCTCCAGTCCGGCGAGCTGAAACGGATGATGGAAGAGGACGCCGTGGTGGGCGTGACGTCGAACCCGACGATCTTCCAGAAGGCGCTCTCGCAGGGTGACGCCTACGACGAGCAACTGAAGGAGCTCGAGCAGCCGGGCGACGCGAAGGAGATCTTCCTCCACCTCGCCGTGCGCGACGTCGAGAACGCCCTCGACCTGCTCATGCCCGCATACGAGCGGAACCCGGAGGACGGCTACGTCTCGATGGAGGTCGACCCGACCTTCGCCTACGACGCGAAGGCGACCTACGAGGAGGCGATCCGCCTGCACGAGTGGATTCGCCGGCCGAACCTCTACGTGAAGATTCCGGGGACGAAGCCGGGGCTGCAGGCCATCGAGGACTGCATCGCCGCCGGCCGCAGCATCAACGTCACGCTCCTCTTCTCGCTGGAGATGCACAAGGAGTCGATGGAGGCGTACCTCCGCGGGCTCGAGCGCTTCGTCGAGGGCGACGGCGACCCGGCTTCGGTGCGCTCGGTGGCGAGCTTCTTCGTCTCCCGTGTCGACACCGAGACCGACAAGCGGCTCGACGCGATCGGGACGGAGGAGGCACTCGCGCTGCGCGGCAAGCTCGCGGTCGCGAACGCGAAGATCGCGTACCAGCACTACCAGCAGGCGTTCTCGGGGCCGCGCTGGGAGACGCTCGCAGCCAAGGGGGCGTTCCCTCAACGCTGTCTCTGGGCCTCGACGTCGACCAAGAACCCGGCGTACCGCGACGTCCTCTACGTCGAGGACCTGATCGGCCCGCACACGGTGAACACGATGCCGGAGGAGACGATCCGGGCCTTCCAGGACCACGGCGAGGTGCACGGCGACACGGTGCTCGAGGGAGTCGACGAGGCGCACCGGCTGCTCGAGCAGCTCGCAGCGGTCGGCATCGACTACGACGACGTCGTGGCGACGCTGGAGAAGGAGGGCGTGCAGAAGTTCTCCGACTCCTTCGCCGACTTGCTCGCAGGCGTGCGGGCGAAACGCGAGGCCGTGACCGCATAGCGGTGAACCGCGAACGCCTGATCGAAGCGATCTGGGAGCGGGACGCCACGACGTGGACCGGCAGCGACGAGGCCCACTGGCTCGGCTGGCTCGACGAGCCGCTGCACGTCCAGGAACAGCTCGACGACATTCGCCGCTTCGCCGAGTCGCTGCACGACGAGGTCGACGCCGTCGTCCTGTGCGGGATGGGCGGCTCGTCGCTCGCGCCGGAGGTGCTGCGGCGCAGCTTCGAGGTCGACTGGTTCCACGTCCTCGACACGACGCATCCCCGCGCGATCCGCGCGCTCGAGGAGAAGCTCGACCTCGAACGGACGCTCTTCGTCTCGTCGTCGAAGTCCGGCACGACCCTCGAGACGCGCTCCCACACCGACTACTTCTGGGAGCAGAACGGGAAGCGCGGGGACGGCTTCGCGGCCGTCACCGACCCAGGCTCGGAGCTCGAGCGCCTCGCCCGCGAGCGCGGCTTCCGCGGCGTCTTCGCCGGCGAGCCGTCGATCGGCGGTCGCTACTCGGCGCTCTCCCCGTTCGGGATCGTTCCGGCGGTGCTGATGGGGGTCGACGCCGCGATTCTGCTCGAGCGGGCGCAGGAGATGCGCGAGGCGTGCCGCTCCGGCGAGGGCAATCCCGGCTACGAGCTCGGAAGCACGTTCGGGGCGGGCTGGCAGGAGGGCCGCGACAAGATCTGCATCGCCGAGGTCCCGGGCGACTTCGGGCTGTGGGCCGAGCAGCTGATCGCGGAGTCGACGGGCAAGCACGGGAAGGGGCTCGTTCCCGCGCCGGGCGAGTCGCCCGACGGGCCCGACCGGCAAGCCGCCGAGCCGGAGCTGCCCGATCCCTACGCGCTCGGCGCGGAGTTCTTCCGCTGGGAGTTCGCGATCGCCGTCGCCGGCGCCTACCTCGAGATCAACCCGTTCGACCAGCCCGACGTCCAGGCCGCCAAGGACAAGACGAACGAGGTTCTCGCGACGGGCAAGGAGCCCGCGCTCGAGCCGGAGGGCTCGGTCGAGGAGCTGCTCGCGCAGGCACAGGAGGGCGACTACGCCTGCGTGCAGGCCTTCATCGAGCCGACGGCGGAGAACGACCGGCGGATCACGGCCCTGGTGGAGCGCCTCCGGCGCGAGAGCGGCCTCGTCGTCACCCACGGCTACGGGCCGCGCTACATGCACTCGACGGGCCAGCTCCACAAGGGCGGCCCGAACACCGGCCTGTTCCTCCAGGTGATCGACGATCCGGGCGACGAGCTGCCGATTCCGGGCCAGCCGTTCGGCTTCCGGCGGCTGATCCAGGCCCAGGCGGCGGGAGACCTCGAGACGCTGAAGGAGCGCGGCCGCCGCGTCGCGCGCATCCACATCGAGGAGGCAATCTGATGCAGCTCGGGATGGTCGGTCTCGGCCGCATGGGCGCGAACATGACGGAGCGCCTGCGCGCGGCCGGGCACGACGTGAAGACGTTCGACCCGAACGTCGAAGGGACGGCATCTTCGCCGGCGGAGCTCGTGCAGCAGCTCGACGCGCCACGCTCGGTCTGGCTGATGGTGCCGGCCGGGATCGTCGACTCCGTCGTGGGCGAGCTGACGCCGCACCTGGCGAAGGGCGACACGATCATCGACGGCGGGAACTCCTACTACGTCGACGACCTCCGCCGCTCGGGCGCGCTCGGCGGCCGGGGCATCCACTACGTCGACGTCGGTGTCAGCGGCGGCGTCTGGGGCCGCGAGCGCGGCTACTGCCTGATGGTCGGCGGCGACGACGAGGCCGTCGGCCGGCTCACGCCGGTGTTGGAGGCGCTGGCACCGGGAGTCGACGCCGCTCCCCGCACCCCGGGCCGCACCGGTGAGGCGTCGCCCGACGAGCAGGGCTGGCTGCATTGCGGCCCGTCGGGCGCGGGCCACTTCGTGAAGATGGTCCACAACGGCATCGAGTACGGGCTGATGCAGGCGTATGCCGAGGGCCTGAACGTCCTCAAGCACGCCGACGTCGGGCTCCGCGCGCAGGAGACGGACGCCGAGACGACGCCGCTGCGCGACCCCGAGCTCTACAAGTACGAGCTCGACATCGCGGCCGTCACCGAGCTCTGGCGGCGCGGTTCCGTCATCTCCTCATGGCTGCTCGACCTGACCGCCCAGGCGCTGCACGAGACGCCGGAGCTCGACGAGTACGCCGGCCATGTGAGCGACTCGGGCGAGGGTCGCTGGACGGTGCAGGCTGCGGTCGAGGAGGGCGTCCCGGCGCCGGTCCTCGCCGCTTCGTTGTTCAACCGCTTCGCCTCGCGCGGCGAGGCCGACTTCGGCGACCGCGTCCTTTCCGCGATGCGGCACGCCTTCGGCGGCCACCTCGAGAAGAGTCCCGAGCAGTGACCGAGGCGGCGGAGAAGGAGAACCCGCTCGCCGAGGGCCTGGCCCTGCGCAAGACGCCGGATCCGTGCGCGCTCGTCGTCTTCGGCGCCTCCGGCGATCTGGCGCACAAGAAGATCATGCCGGCGCTCTACGCGCTCCACGTCCGCCGCCTGCTGCCGCCACGCTTCGCGATCGTCGGCGTCGCGCGCACGGGCGACGTCGACGACGACTCCTACCGGAAGGACATGGAGGCCGCGGTGAAGCAACATGCGCGCGACCCGTTCCGGCAGGACACCTGGGACGAGCTCGCCCCGCAGCTCCACTACATCTCGACCGACTTCGCCGATGCCGGCGGCGAGGACAAGCTGCACGACCTGCTCGGCAAGCTCGACGAGGAGCAGCAGCTCGGCGGCAACCGCCTCTTCTACCTCGCCGTGCCGCCGCCGGCGTTCCCCACGATCGTCGAGGCGCTCGGCAAGCGGCGCGACGACCGCGGCTGGACGCGGCTTGTCGTGGAGAAGCCCTTCGGCCACGACCTCGAGTCCGCGAAGCAGCTCACCGCGACGCTCTTCGAGTATTTCAACGAGGACGAGATCTTCCGGATCGACCACTACCTCGGCAAGGAGACGGTCCAGAACATGCTCGCGCTTCGCTTCGCGAACGGGATCTTCGAGCCGATCTGGAACCGGCAGTTCGTCGACCACGTCCAGATCACCGTGGCCGAGTCGATCGGGATCGAGGCCCGCGCCGGCTACTACGAGCACGCCGGGGCGATCCGCGACATCTTCCAGAACCACCTCCTCCAGCTGCTCGCGCTCACGGCGATGGAGCCGCCGATCGACTTCACCTCCGACTTCGTGCACAACGAGAAGGTCAAGGTGCTGCGCGCGCTGCACACACCGGCGCCGAGGTCGGTCGTACGCGGCCAGTACGGACGCGGTTTCGTCGACGGCGAGGAGGTCATCGCGTACCGCGAGGAAGCGGGAGTCGCGCCCGACTCGATGACCGACACCTACGTCGCTGCGAAGCTCTTCGTCGACAACTGGCGCTGGGCGGACACGCCGTTCTACGTCCGCATGGGGAAGCGGCTGGCGCGCCACGAGACGACGATCGCGATCGAGTTCAAGCAGGCTCCGCACCCGCCCTTCGAGGAGGCCGCCGCCGAGGGGCTGCGGCCGAACGTCCTCGTCGTCCACGTGCAGCCGGACGAGGGCGTGTCGCTCGCGATCGGCGCGAAGGTGCCGGGCCAGGGGATGTCGATCCGCACCGTGCACATGGACTTCCTCTACGGCGGCGCGTTCCGCACCGGAATGCCGGAGGCGTACGAGCGCCTCATCCTCGACGCGCTGCTCGGCGACTCGACGCTGTTCACGCGGACGGACGAGGTCGAGGAGCAGTGGTTGCTCGTCGACTCGATCGTCGCTGCCTGGCAGCGCGACAAGCCGGCGTTCCCGAACTATCCCGCGGGCTCGTGGGGGCCGCCGAGCGCCGACGAGCTCCTCCACCGGGACGGCCGCTCGTGGCGACGGCCCTGAACAAGCTGGACTGGTTCGGCGAGGACGTCTCCCTCGCCGACGTGGACACCGCGCTCGCGCGCCTGCGGGCACAGGCGGCTGCCGAGGCGCCGAGCATGCGCACCTCGGTGATGACGCACCTGGCCTGGGTGCCGGCGGAGTGGCTCGAGCCGGCGCGGGCCGCACTCGAGGGGATGGCGGAGCTGCACCCGTCGCGGACGATCCTCCTCCTGCCCGAGCCGGCCGCGCAGGACAACCGGATCGACGCGCGCGCCGAGGTCGAGCGGTGGGAGGTGCCGGAAACCGACCGTGGGCTCGTGACCGAGGTCGTCGAGCTCACGCTCCGTGGCTCGCGCGCTCAGGCGCCGGCGAGCATCGTCGAGTCGCTCCTGATCTCCGACCTGCCGGTCTTCTTGCGCTGGCGCGGCGAGCCGCCGTGGGGTGCGCCGGAGCTCGAGCAGCTCGTCGGGGTCACCGACCGGCTGATCGTCGACTCGACCGAGTGGGGCGACGTGCCCGGCGCGTACCCACGGCTGGCGGAGCTCTTCCCGCTCTGCGCCGCCTCGGACATCGCGTGGGCGAGGACATCGCGCTGGCGCTCGCATCTCGCGACCCTGTGGCCCGGGATCGCGGACGTGCAGACGATTCGCGTGCGCGGGACGGCGGCCCAGGCGTGGCTCCTCTGCGGCTGGCTGCGCTCGCGCCTCGACCGCGTGGACATCGCGCTCGAGCACGATCCCGCGAAGAAGCTGGAGGGCGTGGCGCTCGACGGCGAGGCGGTGCCACTGCCGCCGGGCGATCCACCGGCGCCGAGCGACGTGCTCTCCGACGAGCTCGAGCGCTTTACGCCGGATCCGGTGTACGAGGCCGCAGTGCTGGCCACGACGCCGTAGCGCATGAATCGCTCCTTGTAACAGACTGTTACTTGCTCTCCTCGTGCGCTTCCGGTACGAAGCCGCCACCCACGCGTGACGGAGGCGGAACGATCCTGCCGGCGTGCTCTCGTTCGCACCGCGGATTCCACAGCGCCTACTCGACGAGATCGAGCGGCAATCGAGACGCAAGGTTCCGATCGCCGAGATGAACCGCTGCGTCGGTCGTGCCGCTGCCGAGCTAGGGCTCTACAGGCCGAGTTACGAGCAGGTAAGGATGCTCGTGCACACCGCTCGACGCTTACGGCGGCAGGGTCGCGGACCCATCTCGACCGTTGCGTTGGACGTGGCCTTTCGAGTCAGGCCGCCCGACGCGATCATCCTCCACTTCCTGGCACCGGCACCTCAGCGCCTCCGAGACCGCGCACCACCCAAGTAACAGTCTGTTACGAGGAAGGACGGGGCCGCTCGGGTCCCAGCCGTGATGCGAGCAGGCGGCCGGCGGCGAGAACCACGGCGTCCGCACCCGTAGGTCCGGCGAGCTGCACCGAGGCAGGCAGCCCGTCCTCCGCCGGGCCACAGGGGAGGGCGAGCGCGGGCCAGCCCAGTGAGCTGAACGGATACGTGTGATCCGTGGCGGGGAGGCGCAGCGCGAGCTCGTCCGCGTCAGCCGGCGGAGCGACGAGCAAGACGGTCGGGGTCAGGACGAGGTCGAGGTCGCCGACCGCCTCGAGGAAGCGCTCGCGGTACTCGGCCCGCTCACGCTCGGCCGCGGCGGCCTCGGCGTCGGTCACCCGCAGGCAACGCTCGATCTTGCCGCGGACGTTCTCTCCGTAGAGATCCTCGTTGCCGAGGAACAGGGCACGGTGGATGTCGGCCGCCTCGCGCATGAAGTCGGCTCGGTTCGCAGGCGCGAGCGGAAGCTCGAGCTCGGCGGCGGCGCGGGAACCGGGCTGCGGCATCCGCGACCCGCTCGCGTACGAGCGGGTCGGCGCGGTCGAGCCAGGCGACGCCGATCTCGAGCTCCTCGAGCGACTCGAGCCGGACCGGCTCGAACCCGGGCGCAAGCGCTCGCAGCAGGCGCTCGCAGCCGTCCACGGACGACGCAATCGGCCCGACGGTGTCGTAGCTCGGCGCGAGCGGGAAGCAGCCCTCGGCCGAGACGAGCCCGTGCGTCGGCTTGAACCCGACGACGCCGCACCACGCCGCCGGGATCCGGATCGACCCCGCGGAGTCGGTGCCGAGCGCGAGCTCGACGTCGCCCGCGGCGATCGCAGCGGCCGAGCCTCCGCTCGAGCCTCCCGCCAGCCGTCCCGGCGCGACCGGGTTCGGAACCGTTCCGTAGTGCGGGTTCTGCGACGAGATCCCGTAGGCGAACTCGTGCAGGTTCGTCTTCCCGGCTACCGCGAAGCCGGCCGCCTCGACCAACCGCACGGCGTCGGCGCTCACGGGGGGCACGTGATCGACGAACAGCGCGGAGCCGTAGGTCGTGGTGAGTCCCGCCGTGTCCAGCAGATCCTTCACCGCCACCGGCTCGCCTGCGCCCGGCGAGTCCGGACGCGCCAGCCAGATCCCGTCCACTACTGGAAGTGGAGGTAGAGCAGCGCGATCCCGATGCAGCCGGCGAACAGCAGCGCGAAGACGCCGAACAAGAGCCAGCCGAGGCGGACGTTCAGGCGCGCGAGCTCGGGATCCATCAGATGACCGCGTCGACGGCGAGCGCGACAAACAGCAGCGCGAGGTACAGGAGCGAGTAGTGGAAGAGGAGCATCGCGCGCCGCGGCGTCGTGTCGCGCCGCAGCCGCTCGGCGAACCAGACGAAGACGGCGCCGAGCGCGAGGGCGCAGACGACGTACAGCGGCCCGGCACCGCCCCAGGCCCACGGCAGCAGGGTGGCCGCGACGAGCACGACCGAGTAGAGGACGATCTGGCGCGCGGTCGCCCGGTCGCCGCGCACGACCGGCAGCATCGGCACGCGCGCGTTCGCGTAGTTGTCCTTGATCAGTAGCGCGAGCGCCCAGAAGTGCGGCGGCGTCCAGATGAAGACGATCGCGAAGAGGAGCAGCGCCGCGATCCCGACGTGGTCGGTCGCGGCGGCCCAGCCGACGAGAGGCGGCACGGCCCCGGCGGCCCCGCCGATCACGATGTTCTGCGAGGTCGACCGCTTCAGCCAGCGCGTGTAGACGACGACGTAGAACAGGCCGCCGACCAGGGCGAGGACGGCCGTGAGGACGTTCACCGCGCTCGCCAGCAGGACGAACGAGAACGCCAGCAGCGCGAGCCCGAACTCGAACGCGCGGCTCGGCGCCACACGGCCCGACGCCACGGGACGCGCGCTCGTCCGCTTCCCCATCAACGGGTCGATATCGCGGTCGAGGACGTGGTTGAGCGCCGAGGCGCCGCCGCAGGCAAGCGCGAGCCCGACCATCGCTGCGACCGCGAGACCGGTTCCCGGCCAGCCGCGGGCGCCGGCGATCATCCCGCAGAAGCCGGTGATCAGCAGCAGCGACATGATCCGCGGCTTCGTCAGCGCCACGTAGTCGCGCCAGGATCCCCACGGCACCCGCTCGCCCCGGAAGCTCTCGGCGCCGACGACTACGAGCGCCGCCAGCGCGAAGGCGGCGAGCCCGGAGTGAGCGTGCGGCGCCGGGACCGCGGCCGCAGCAGCGAACAGCGCCGCAGCGGCGAGCACCGCCGGCACGAGCCGCCGGTGCGCGTACCAGGCGGTGACGACGAGCGCGGCGAGCGGAGGAGCCACGAGCGCCGCCAGCAACCGGTGCGCCGTCCCCAGATCCTCGGCCCCGGAGATCACGGCGAGCAACGTCCCGCCGGCCGCCACGAGCGCCGACAGACGCAGCCAGGGCCCGGGCGCGATCGAAGAAAGCGCGGTGTTCTCGCCGCGCAGCCACTGCGCCACCGAGGTCCTCACTGCGCCTGCTCCGCGAGGCGCCGCCGGAGGTCACGCAGCGGGCGGGCGCTCGTCACGTAGGGGACGCTGTCGAAGTTGTGCGGGGGCGGCGGCGAGGTCGTGTACCACTCGAGCGTGTCGGCGAGCCACGGGTCGTTCCCCGCGCGGACGCCCTTGCGCAGCACGTGGGTGATCCAGACGTTGGCGACGAACACCCCCACTCCGACCGCCAGGATCCCGGAGCCGATCGAGGACGTCAAGTTGTACGCCTCCCAGAGCCCTCCCTGGTGGTACGTGTAGACCCATCGCGCCATCCCGAGCAGCCCGAGCATGTGCTGCGGCATGAAGGTGACGTTGAACCCGACGAACATCAGCCAGAAATTCCACTTGCCGAGGCGCTCGTCGAGCATACGCCCGAACATCTTCGGCCACCAGTAATAGAGGCCGCCGAACAGGCCGAAGACGATCCCGCCGAAGGCCACGTAGTGGAAGTGGGCGATGATGAAGTACGAGTTGTTCAGCTGCCAGTCGACCGGGAATGCGGCAAGGAAGATCCCCGACAGGCCCCCGATCGTGAACAGCGCGAGGAAGCCGACCGCGAACAGCATCGGCGTGTCGAAGATGAGATTGCCGCGCCACGTGGTCGCGAGCCAGTTGAAGATCTTGACCCCGGTCGGGATCGCGATCACCATCGACGAGATCATGAAGAACGAGTCGAGGCCGGTGGACAACCCCGCCGTGAACATGTGGTGGGCCCACACGAGCATCGAGAAGAACGCGATGGCGAGAGTCGAGAACGCGACCGCCTTGTAGCCGAAGATCGGCTTGCGCGAGAAGACCGGCAGAATCTCGGAGATCATCCCGAAGACGGGCAGCACCATGATGTAGACCTCGGGGTGCCCGAAGAACCAGAACATGTGCTGGTAGAGCACGAGGTTCCCGCCGTGCGAGGGGATGAAGAAGTGCGTCCCGACGGTGCGGTCGAGCAGCAGCAGCGTGACGGCCGCCGAGAGGGCCGGCAGCGCGACGAGCAGGAGGACCGCGTACGTCACGATCGCCCAGACGAAGAGAGGCATGCGCATCCACGTCATGCCGGGCGCCCGCATGTTGAAGATCGTGACGATGAAGTTGATCGCTCCGAGCAGCGACGACAGCGTGAGGATGTGGATGCTGAGGATCCAGTAGTCCTGGCCGTGGCCGGGGCTCGCCCAGGGGAAGTTCTCCGAGAGCGTCGGGTACGACCACCACCCGGCGTGCGGCGCGCCGCCCTTCGCGAACCAGCTGAGCCAGAGCACGAGGCCGCCGAGCAGGTAGAGCCAGTACGAGAGTGCGTTCAGGCGCGGGAACGCCATGTCCCGGGCCCCGATCATCAGCGGCACCAGGAAGTTGGCGAAGCCGGCCATGATCGGCACGACGACGAGGAAGATCATCGTCGTGCCGTGCATCGTCACGACCTCGTTGTACGAGTTCTTCGTCAGCAAGGTCTCGTTCGGCGTCGCGAGCTGCGAGCGCATGAGGATCGCGAGGATCCCGGCCGCGACGAACCACGCAAGCGACGTCGCGATGTACATGATCCCGATCCGCTTGTGGTCGACCGTGACGAGCCAGCTCGCCACGCGGCCGTTCTTCCAGCCCACGGGATACGCGGTTTCGGACCTAACCGCCACTCGTAGCTCCCGTCGGAGTGGCCTTGTAGATGTTCTTCTTCACGTAGGCGGCAAGCGCGTCGAGCTCAGCGGCGGTCCAGGTGTCGCCGACGGGCGGCATCGCGCCAGGCCTCGCCGGCGTGTCGAAGCCGTTCCGGAGGATGCCGACCAGCGCGGTCCCCTGTGTCGAGCAACGTGCTGCTGGAGATCGGCGGCCCATAGCCGCCCTGCCCGAGGTTCCCGTGGCACGTCGCACACACGCCGTTCCAGATCTGCTCTGCCGATCGTCTCGTGCCAGGTCGCGAGATAGTGCCGGTACTGCCGCCGCGAGCCGGCCTGGACGGTCGCGAGCATCGACGCGTGGAAGACGCCGCAGAGCTGGGCGCACTGGCCGTCGTAGCTGCCGGGCGTCGCCTGGAACCACGTGTGGTTGATCCGGCCGGGGATCGCCTGGATCTTGCCGCCGAGCGCCGGGATCCACCAGCTGTGGATGACGTCCGGCGACACGACCTTGAGGTCGACGACGGCGCCTGCCGGCACGTGCAGCGTCCCGATCGAGCGGGCGTGGTCCTTGGAGTCCGTGTAGTCGTACTGCCAGTAGTACTGGTGCCCCTCGATCGTGATGTGGATCGGGTTGGCGGCGGCGGGCGCGGAATCGATGTTCGGGAGCTCGTAGAAGACGAAGCCCGCGATGATCGCGAGGATCACGACCGGGAACACCGTCCAGATCAGCTCGAGCCGCGTGTGCCCGTGCACCTCGGCGCCCTCGACCGTACGAGGGCGGCCGCGGCTGCGGTACTTCACGATGAAGATCACGAGCAGCGATTCGACGAGGATGAAGATCGCCGCCGTAAAGCCGAGGATGAGGTAGTACGCCTGCGTGATGTGGTGAGCGTTCGGCGACGCCGGCGCGACCGGGGCGAACCCTCCGTTTCCAGCTGTGGCGACGCCTGCCGTCGCGAGCGCGACAAGCACGGCGAGAACAACGGACGGCAGCTTGCGGCGCACCCGACGGGCATTCTATGAAGGTGCCCCAGCGCTCGCGGATCGAACTGCCGGACCACGTGCCGCCCGAGTACGAGGTCTACGTCGGCGGCGTCCGTCAGATGCCCGGACGCGACTTCGAAGTCGAGGGACGGGCCCTCGTTTTCTCGCGGCCGGTCGAGCAGGAAGGCCGACTCGGCTTCTGGCGCTGGGCGTCGATGTGGCTCGGGATCGCGGGCACCTACCGCAAGCATGAGGCGGTCGACATCGCCTACGAAGCCGACGGGCGCAGAGAGGTCGAGACCGGCCTGCAGCCGCAGCCGTACGACTCAGAGTGAAGCCGCGGCGAGCTCGGACTGCTGCACGCCGTCTTCGAGCAGCGCGGCCACCGCGTCCGAGAACACGTCGCGTCCGGGCGCGTACAGCGGACGGAAGTCGACGGCGCCGTTCAGCTCGATGACGAGGAAACCGCCGCTCGGGGTCGGCAGCAGGTCGACGCCTGCGAGGTCGACGCGGGCAGCCTGCACCACGGCGAGCGCGAGCGCCTGAGCGATCGGCGGCGGCTCGACCGGCACGACCTGGGCGCCGAGCGCGGCGTTCGTCCGCCACTCACCGCCGCGAACGATCCGGCACGCGGCCCCGACCACGCGGCCGCCGGCAACCACCAGACGCAGGTCCCAGCCCCTCGGCTCCACGAGCTCCTGGGCGATCGCCCCGTGCTCGCGGAACCACGGCTTCTGCTGCAGCCGGACGAGCGCCGCGTCCAGCTCCTCCGCCGTCTTGCACAGCTCGACGTCGCGTCCCCAGCTGCCGAACCGCGGCTTGAGCACGACCGGGAGCTCGGGAACGGCCGTCGGCAGCGTCGGACTGAGCAGGGTGGTGTGCGGGTGCGGCAGTCCGGCGAGCCGAAGAGTCCGGGCGGTCAGCAGCTTGTCGTGGGCGACGATCAGGGCTCCGGGAGGATTCCGTACGTCCACGCCGCCGGCCGCGAGCCGCTCGAGCTCACCGGTGCCGCTCTCGATGCCGTCGACGCCCTCGCGCACATCGAGTCTGGCGAGCGCGACGTCCCCCGGCTCGAGGGACGTCAGCGCCGTGTGCGGGTCGAGCAGCTCGGAGTCGAGACCCCAGGCGCGCGCTGCGGCGACGAGCGCCTCGTTCGTCGTGCTGCGCCGGTGGGCGACGACGGCGAACTTCATGCCGAAATCGTGGGGACTGTACGAACTGAAGTGGGACGCGATCCGGTGACGCAGTGGTGTCGGACCCGCTACCGGGCCGCAGCGGCGTTTGCCGCCTTGGGAACCGGCTCGAGCCGGTAACCGACGCCGTAGCGCGTCTGGATGAACGTGTGGGTCGAGGCCTGGCGGTCGACCTTCTCGCGCAGGCGGCGGACGAAGACGTCCACCGTCCGGTCGCGATGCGACTCGCGGCGGCCCCACAGCTTCTGCAGCAACTCGTCGCGGGTGACGACGCGGCCGCGATCGAGCGCGAGCTGGTAGAGGAGGCGGAACTCGGTCGGCGTCAGCTCGGCGCTCTGGTCGTCGACGTAGGCCTGGACCTCGAGCGGATCGATCCGGAGCTCCTCGATCTCGATCGGCTCGCCGCGCGGTGTCTCCTCCCGGCGGATCGCCCGCCGGGACGCCGCGCGCACACGCGCCACGAGCTCCTTCATCGAGAACGGCTTGACGAGGTAGTCGTCGGCCCCGATCTCGAGCGCATGCACGCGATCGTGCTCGGTGCCGCGGGCGGAGACGACGACGATCGGCGTGCCGATCCCCTCGTTCCGGGCCGTCTCGATCAGCTTCCAGCCGTCGACGCCCGGCAGCATCAGGTCGAGCACGCAGACGTCGGGCTTCTCGTAGCGGAGTCGCGCGAGCCCCTGTGTACCGTTCCCGACCTGAACCGGGTCGAAGCCGGCGGCGCCGAGATGCCGCGCCATCCCCTGCGCGATCACCTCGTCATCCTCGACGATCAGAACCTTCGGCATGGTTCACTCATTATCGGCAGCAACACGGTAGGCGAAGGGTAGACGAACGGTGAAGGAGTGGTGAACGAGGAGCGGATCAGGGCCGTCGTTGCGAACAGCAGCGAGCCGATGGTCGTGCTCGACAGCGAGCGGCGGGTGGTGGCCGCGAACGCGAGAGCCACGAAGGCCGTCGGTGAGCTCGAGCCGGGCCGCCGGCTCGGCGAGGAGCAGGCAGCGGCGCACCCCGACCTCCTCGTCCTCTTTCTCGAGTCGCCGCCCGAGCTGTCCGCATACCAGGAGCTGCGGCAGGGCTTCACCGCCGCGGTCTCGCACGAGCTCCGCACTCCGCTGGCGCGGCTGCTCGTGCTGCTCGAGAGCGCGACCCTGCCCGGCGCCGACGTCGACGAGCTGATGGAGCAGGCTCGTCAGGAGGTAGAGCAGGCTCGCGAGCTGATCGACGACGTCCTCTTCCTCGGCGAGCTCGAGACGGGCCGCGAGGTCGTCTACCTCGGTCGCACGCGGGGCAAGACGATCGTGGAGGAGGTCGTCGCCTCGTTCAGGGAGCGCGCCAACCACGCCGAGGTCGCGCTCGAGGTCCGGGCCGACGGGCGCGTCGACCTGCCGCTGCGGCCGAGGATGCTCCGGGTCGTGGTCGAGAACCTGCTCGCGAACACGCTCCGATATGCCGGCCCGGGAAGCACCTGCACCATCGAGCTGACGAATCCCGCCGAGGGGCCGATGCTCACGGTCTCGGACAACGGCAAGGGCGTCGGCCCGGCCGACCTGCCGCGCCTGTTCGAGCGGTTCTACCGGGGCGACCAGGCGCGCACGAGCCGAGGCACGGGGCTCGGTCTCGCGATCGTGAAGCACATCGTCACGTCAGCCGGCGGCGAGGTCGAGGCAGCGAGCGAGCCCGGCAAGGGCCTCGAGATCCGCGCCCGCTTCCCACGCGTCTAGCCGAAGCGGCCGGTGACGTAATCCTCCGTCCGCTTGTCGGACGGAGCGGTGAAGATCTTCTCGGTCTCGTCGTATTCGATGAGCTCCCCCCAGCGCTCGCCTTCCCCGCCGCGCGAGATCGAGAAGAAGGCGGTCATGTCGGCCACGCGCGCGGCCTGCTGCATGTTGTGCGTGACGATCACGAACGTGTACTCCTGCTTGAGCTCGTGCAGGAGCTGCTCGATCTTCTGGGTCGCGATGGGGTCGAGCGCGGAGGCCGGCTCGTCCATCAGGACGACGTCCGGCTCGACCGCGATGGCGCGCGCGATGCAGAGGCGCTGCTGCTGTCCGCCGGAGAGGCCGAGCGCGCTCGCCTTCAGCCGGTCCTTGACCTCGTCCCAGAGAGCCGCCTGCGTGAGGGCACGCTCGATGCGCTCGGAGAGGTTGTCCTTCATGCCGAGCACCTTCAGCCCCCAGGCGACGTTGTCCTGGATCGACTTCGGGAACGGGTTCGGGCGCTGAAAGACCATGCCGATCGTGCGCCGCACCGCCACCGGGTCGACGTCGCCGGCCGCGATGTCCTGACCCTGGTAGCGGATCGTCCCGGTCTGGCGGAAGCTGGGCACGAGGTCGTTCATCCGGTTCAGGCAGCGGATGAAGGTGCTCTTGCCGCAGCCGGAGGGGCCGATGACCGCCGTGACGAGGTTCTTGTAAACCTCCATCGAGACGTCCTTGAGGGCCGCCTTCGAGCCATAGACGGCCGTCAGGTCCTGGATGTCGAAGACCTGTTCGAGCCGCTCGCGCGGCGGCAGCGGTTGACGCTTCGTCTCGACGCGCACGGCTGACTCGATCGTACTCGACACGGACGCGGTCTCCTTCATCTGGTTGCGCTCGCCAGCTTGCGGCGACTTCGGGTAGCGAGCCACCGGGCGGTCATGCTGGTGACGAGAATGAACATGATCAGAACGAACGCCCCGGCCCAGGCGAGCTCGTGGTCACTCGGAATTGGAGAATCGGTTAGCTCGTAAATCGCGACCGGCACGCTCTCCAGCGCTACCCGCGGGTTCCACTGGACTCCCTGACCGACGATCGACGAGCACAGGAGCAGCGGCGCCGTCTCGCCTGCGACCCGCGCGACGGCGAGCGTTGCGCCGGTCAGGATCCCCCCGATGGCCTGGGGCACGACGATCCCGAGCGTCGCACGCCAGCGAGGCGAGCCCAGGCCGAGCGCTGCCTCGCGTAGCGAGTTCGGAACAAGCGCAAGGACCTCGATCGTCGAACGCGCGACGAGCGGGAGCATGATCACGGCAAGCGCGCAGGACCCCGCGAACCCGCTCTGGCCGCGCCCCAGGACGATCAGGCCGTAGATGAAAACGCCGATGACGATCGCCGGGATGCCGTTGAGCACGTCGAGCACGAGTCCGACGCCGTTCCGGATGGCTCTCGGTGCGAACTCGTTCACGTAGATCGCGACGAGAATCCCGAACGGCAGCGCTATGGCGGTCGCGATGCCGACGATGACGAGCGAGCCCACGAAGGCATTCGCAAGACCCTCGCTTACGCCCGTGCTCGCGTACGGGACATAGGGTTTGGTGAAGAGATCGAGGCTCAGCTTGCTCCAGCCCCGGCTAGCGACCGACCAGAGGAGGATCACGAGGAGCGCGACGCCGACAGCAGCGGCGAGCCACCCGAGTAGCTCCATGCCGACGGTGACCGCACGACGTCGCCGCAGCCGGTCGTTCGGCCGCCGAAACACGCCGAGTTCCCCCGCACTCATGCCGACGTGCCCCCGAGCCGTCGTGCAGACCTGCGAACGATGGCCTGCGCGAGCAGATTGACGACGATCGAGAGGACGAGCAGGATCAGACCCAGGTACACGAGCGAGGACTTCTCGATGCTCGAGGCCGCGTTCAGGAACTGGACCGCGATCCAGGCCCCGATCGTGTTGCCGTTGGCGAAGATGTTCCTGCTGACCGAGTTGTTGTAAGCGCCGATCACCGACGCCACCGCGATCGCCTCGCCGAGGGCGCGGCCCAGGCCGAGGATGGTCGCCGCCGCGACGCCGCCGCGTGTGTAGGGGAGGACGACGCCGCGCACCATCTCCCACCGCGTCGCGCCGACCGCGAAGGCCCCTTCTTTCAATTCGTGGGGAACGCCGAGGAAGAGCTCCCGGGAAATGCTCGAGATGATCGGGACGATCATGATCGTCAGGACGATGATCGCCGTGAAGTAGCCGGTACCGACGGAGTTCGGCGGCCCGAAGAGCGGGATGAAACCGAGCGCCGAGTGGAGAGCCGGCTCGACATGGTCGCGCAGGATGGGGGCGAGGACGAGAATGCCCCAGAGGCCGATGATGACGCTGGGGACCGCCGCGAGCGTCTCCACGAGCGCCGTCACCGGGCCCCGCAGCCAGCGGGGCGAGAGCTCGGTGAGGAAGAGCGCGATCCCGAGCGCGAGCGGTGTCGCGATGAGCAGCGCGCCGAACGACGTGACGGCCGTGCCGAAGAGGAAGGTGGCGGCACCGAAGTGAAGGTGGACCGGGTCCCAGCCGACGTCCGTGACAAACCCGAGCCCGAACGTCGAGAACGAGAGCCGAGCACCCTTGATGAGCTGCCAGGCGATCAGGCCGACGAGAACCGTCGCGCCGAGCGCGGCAACACCGGCGACCCCTTGCAGGAGCAGGTCGCCCAAACGAGCCCGCCGCCCCGAGAAGGGACGGCGGGCTACGTCCGTGGTCGTATCGAGCGTGCTCACGATCCGGAGGATTCTCTCCTAGCTCGCTCCTACGAGTGGATCTTCTGGATCGACTTCTTGTCGAACTTCACTACAGCGGCGGGAAGCGGCGAGAAGAACAGCTTCGGCCCGAACTTCTGACCCTTCGTGATCGCCCAGCCAATCAGCTGCTTGAGCGCCGCAGCCTGATTGCTCGACTTCGCCACCATGATGTACGTGTAGGTGGAGATCGGATAGGCGTTCCGGTACTTCTTGCTCTTGGGCGGATTGACGATCGAGAGCGAGCCGTCCTTCGCGGGATGGGTGTCGAGCTGAGCCGCCGCCTTGACGCCCGTTAGCTTCGGCAGGACGAAGTGCCCCGACCGGTTTCTCATCCTGAAGTACGTCAGGTGGTTGTGGACCGGAAACGAGGTCTCGGCGTAGCCGATGGCGCCGGGGGTCTGCTTGACGACGTTGGCGACACCGGAGCTGTGCGGAGCGCCGGTGCCCGTTGGCCAGTTCACCGCGGTGCCCGTGCCCACCTGGCTCTTCCAGGTCGAGCTGACATGGGAGAGGTAGTCGGTGAAATTGAACGACGTACCGGAGCCGTCTGAACGGTGGACGACGGTGATGTTCTCGCTGGGCAGGTTTTTGCCCGGGTTGAGCTTCTTGATCGCAGGATCGTCCCAGTTCGTGATCTTGCCGAGGTAGATCTTGGCGAGCACCGGGCCGCTCATACGCAGAAAGTTGCCGCCGGCCGAGTAGTTGTAGAAGACCGCGGTCGACGCGAGCGCCCACGGGATCTGCAAGCATCCCTGGCACGCAGTGAACTGATCCGGCGTCAGCGGAGCGTCGCTCGCGCCGAAGTCGACGGTACGCCCGGTGATCGCCGCGATGCCGGCACCGGAACCGACCGCGCTGTAGTTGAGGGTTATCCCGAGCGCCGAATTGACCGGAGCGACCCAGGACTGCACGAGCGGCGACACGAACGTGCTGCCGGCGCCGTTCAGGGTGGCGCTGCTGCTCTTCGCAGACGCCGTCCCGACCATGACGACGGCCAGAGCAGCGATGAGACCCGCGGCCGCAAGAGCAAGGGTGATGCGGACGAGCTTGCCGTTTCTCGGCATCGTGTTTGTCCTCCTCCTCAGGGGTTCGCGGGCAAGGTACGACCGGTCCTACGGGGGGTGGGATAACCCCGCGTTGCGAGGTGGAGACGAAGTGGTGACAGCGTCTGGCGCACAGGGCTGGAGACCAGCTAGTACGCTGGTTCCAATGTCGATCGACACCGCGCTCCAGCAGATCGAGGCGCAGCTCCAGGAGATGGGCCAGCGCGTTCTCAGCGCCGTCCACGGCGCGATGCGCGCCCTCGAGGAACGCGATCGGGAGCTCGCCGACGAGGTGATCGCGTTCGACGACGAGGTGGACAACCACTTCCTCGGCATCGAGCACTCGATCCAGGCGCTGCTCGCGCTGCAGACGCCCGTCGCCCGCGACCTGCGGCTGCTGCTCGCGATGATCCACATCAATCTCCTGCTCGAGCGGAGCGCGGACGGTTGCGTGACGATCGCCAAGCTGTCGAAGCTCGTCGCCGACGTGGAACCGGATCCGGCCCTCGTCGACGTCCTCACCGAGATGGGCGAGCGCGCCGAGGAGATGGTGCGCGTGGCGCTCGACTCGTTCAGCAACCGCGACCTCCCCGGCGCCGAGAGCCTCGTCGAGCTCGACGAGCTGATCGACCGGGCGAACCGCCGCTTCGTCGAGCGGCTCGTCGACGTGATGGCCGAGCCGGAGTTCCGCGAATGGGGTCTGCGGATGGTCGTCGTCGCCAGGACGATCGAGCGGATCGGCGACCGCGCCGTGGACATCGGCGAGCAGACCGCCTACCTGCTCACGGCCGAGTTCCGCGAGTTCACCGACGCCTCACATCCGGTCAGCTAATACTCTCCGGCGATGGCCGCGACAGACGGGTGGTTCGCTCGCAACCGGAAGTGGCTCGTCTGGCTTGCCGTGGTGCTCGGCGTCGTCCTGATCGTCATCGCCGTGATCTACTGGGTCGAGCCGGCCGGCTCGCTGCCGTCGTTCTTCCCCGGACACGAGGCCGAATCGAGCCACCACCACGTGAAGCACGGCATCGCCGCCTTCCTGGTCGGACTGGCGTGCCTCGCCTTCGCCTGGTTCAACACCGGGCCGAAGAAGGGCAGCACCGAGACGACCGACGCCGGCTGAGTGGCTCCGATCACCTACTTCCAGGGCGCGGTGCTCGGGCTGCTCCAGGGCGTGTCCGAGCTCTTCCCGATCTCGAGTCTCGGGCACAGCGTCATCCTCCCGAGCCTGCTCGGCTGGAACATCCAGCAGGACAAGCCGTACTTCCTCACGTTTCTCGTCGCGCTCCACCTGGCGACGGCGCTCGTCCTGCTCGGCTTCTTCTGGCAGGACTGGGTTCGGATCATCAAGGGGCTCGGCCGCTCGCTGCGCGACCGCGAGATCACGGACCCCGACGCGAAGCTCGGCTGGCTGCTCATCATCGGCACGATCCCGGCCGGAATCCTCGGCCTCACGCTCCAGGACTCGTTGCGCAAGCTGTTCGCCTCGCCGGAGTACGCCTCGATCTTCCTCGCCTGCAACGGCTTGCTGCTGTTCGGCGCCGAGGCGCTGCGACGCCGCGCACCGGTCGTGGCCGAGGACGACGACGAGCGGATCGCGAAGACGGTCGGCTGGGGCCAGGCGGCCGGCGTGGGCGCGGCCCAGTCGATCGCGCTCATCCCCGGCTTCTCGCGCTCGGGCGCGGCGATGGGCGGCGGGCTGCTCGTCGGCCTCTCGCACAAGGACGCGGCGCGCTTCGCCTTCCTGCTCGCCACGCCGATCATCCTCGCCGCCGCCGTGCTCAAGCTGCCCGACCTCGCAGGCTCGCAGGGGAACGGCGTGCGCGGGCCGGCGCTCGTGGGCGCGCTCTGCTCGGCGCTCAGCGCCTATTTCGCCGTGCGGTTCCTGATGAAGTACTTCGAGACCCGGACGCTGATCCCGTTCGCCGTCTACTGCCTCTGCGCCGGGACGACGTGCGCCGTCTACTTCGCGGTGACCTAGACGCGGCCGTGCTGCTCCGCAAGACCGCGGAGGCGTCGCGCAAGTGCCGGGGTCAAGGAGCCGCGCTCGAGCTGCCAGCGCCAGTTTCCCTCCGTCTTGCCCGGACGGTTCATCCGCGCCTCGCTGCCGAGGCCGAGCACGTCCTGCGCCGGGACGACCGCCAACTCGGCGCGGGATGCGTAGGCGAGCTCGATCAGGCCCCAGCTCGGCTCGCGCGGATCGAAGCCGGTGGCGTCCCTCTCTCGCGGCGTGAGCGCGGCGAACCAACCGGCGGCCGTGTCGGTGTCGTGTGTGCTCGTGTACGCGACCGAGTTGCGCCGGATGTTGGCCGGCTTGTGCGGGTTGCGCTTGCGGCGGCGGAAGGCCCAGAGGAGCACGACGATCCCGGGCAGCCCGAGCTCGTCGCGGAGCGCGTAGACCGGCGGCGTGATGTGGCCGAGATCCTCCGCGATCAACGGCAGGTCGCCGAGCTCTTGCTCGACCGCATCGAAGAGCTCGGCGCCGGGACCCGGCCGCCAGCGTCCGCTCTTCGCGGTCGAGTTGCGCGCCGGAATCGCCCAGTAGGAGACGAAGCCGCGGAAGTGGTCGATGCGGGCGAGGTCGACGAGCTCGAACGTGCGCCGGAACCGCTCGCGCCACCAGTGGAAGCCGGTTGCGCGGTGGACGGGCCAGTCGTAGAGCGGGTTCCCCCAGCGCTGGCCGGCCGCGCTGAGTGCGTCCGGCGGCGCGCCGGCGACCTCGCCCCTCGCGAACAGCTCCGGCCAGCAGGTGTGGTCGGCGCCGCCGTCGGAGACGTAGATCGGCACGTCGCCGATCAGCCGGACGCCGCGCTCGGCCGCGTAGGAGCGCAGCGCCCCCCACTCGCGCTCGAAGCGCACCTCGTCGGCGAGCGCCTCCGTGCCGGCGAAGCCGGCCCAGCCGCCGGTCCAGAACGGATGCCGCGCGACGAAGTCCTCCACCTCGCCCACCGAGACTCGCGCCGTCGGCCGCGCGAGCAGCTGCGGCGAGGCTGCGAAGGCAGACGGCGAGCGGTACGGCGAGCCGAATTCATCGGACGGCCCGAGCGGCAGCACCTGCCACCACGACTGGCCTGCGGCCGCCAGCCAGTCGACGAACCGGTACGCGTCCCGGTCGAGCTTCCCGGACGGGAGCGAGGTCGGATGGAGGAGGATGCCGGCCGAACGGGAGAGCTCCACGTTTTGATCCTTCCTCATCAGTGAGACTTGCGGCGTGTCGATCCCGAAGACGAGCCCTGCGCGAATCCAGATCCAGCGGGTGGCGCCGCAGGTCGACTGCGGTCGCTACCCCGTCAAGCGCACCGCCGGCGACACCGTCGAGGTGACCGCGCGGATCTTCCGCGACGGGCACGAGACGCTCGGCGCGGCGGTTCGCCACAAGGGTCCGGATGCGGCCCGCTGGAGCGAGACGCCGCTCGAGCCGCTCGGCAACGACGTCTGGGCCGGCTCGTTCGAGGTCGACCGGCCGGGGCTCTGGAGCTTCCGGATCGAGGCGTGGGTCGACAAGGTCGCCTCGTTCCAGGAGGAGCTGCGGCGCAAGGTCGCGGCGGGCCAGGACGACCTCACGGGCGAGCTGTCGGAGGGAGCGGTGCTGCTCGGCGTGGAAGGGCTCACGGTCGAGCGGGCGCTCGCGGCGGCGAGAGGCGCGCGCTCCGAGAAGGCGTGGTCGGCGACGCACTCGGTGGACGTCGACCGCGTGCTCGGCCGCTTCGGCTCGTGGTACGAGCTCTTCCCGCGCTCGTGGGGCGGCTTCGCCGGCGTCCGCGAGCTGCTGCCGCGCTTCGCCGAGCTCGGCTTCGACGTCCTCTACCTGCCGCCGATCCACCCGATCGGGCACGCGAACCGCAAGGGCCGGAACAACGCCGAGACCGCGAAGCCCGGCGACGTCGGCAGCCCGTGGGCGATCGGCTCCGAGGAGGGCGGCCACGACGCAGTCGACCCGGCCCTCGGCATTGAGAAGGAGCTCCGCGCGCTCGTCACCGACGCGAGGAAGCTCGGGATCGAGATCGCGCTCGACTTTGCGATCCAGTGCTCGCCGGACCATCCGTGGCTGAAGGAGCATCCCGAGTGGTTCCACCGCCGCCCCGACGGGACGTTGAAGTACGCCGAGAACCCGCCGAAGCGCTACCAGGACATCTACAACGTCGACTTCGGCAATGAGGACTGGCGCGGGCTCTGGCAGGCGCTGCTCGACGTCGTGCTCCACTGGGTCGGCTGCGGCGTCACGGTCTTCCGCGTCGACAACCCGCACACGAAGCCGCTGCCGTTCTGGGAGTGGCTGATCGGCGAGGTGCGGCGCGAGCACCCCGAGGTGATCTTCCTCTCCGAGGCCTTCACGCGACCCGCGCCGATGACGGCGCTCGCCAAGGCGGGCTTCGCGCAGAGCTACACGTACTTCACGTGGAAGAACACGCGCTGGGAGCTGCTCGAGTTCATCGGCCAGCTGCTCGACTGGCGCGACTTCTACCGGCCGAACTGCTTCGCCAACACGCCGGACATCCTCCACGAGTACCTCCAGGCCGGCGGCCGCGCGGCCTTCGAGGCGCGGCTCGTGCTCGCGGCGACGCTTTCGCCCTCCTACGGCATCTACTCCGGGTTCGAGCACTGTGAGAACGTGTCGGTGCGGCCGGGGTCCGAGGAGTACCTCAACTCGGAGAAGTACGAGCTGAAGCAGCGGAAGCTCGACGGGCCGTTGCTGTCGCTGGTCGCCAGGCTCAACGCCGTGCGGCGCGAGAACCCGGCGCTCCAGTGGCTCGATCCGCTCACGATCCTCGAGACGGAGAACGAGCGGCTCTTCGCCTTCCTCAAGCGGCGCGGCGACAACACCGTCGTCACCGTCGTCAACCTCGATCCGGCGGCGACGCAGGTCGGCGTCTGCGTCGTGCCCGTCTCGACCGGACTGCCGCCGGCCTACCCGGTGCGCGACCTCCTCTCGGGCGAGAAGTGGACGTGGCGGATCGGCCGAAACTACGTCAAGCTCGCCCCCGGCCAGAGCCACCTGCTAAGGATCGGCGGATGACCCCCGCGACCCGTCCCTTCGACCCATGTCCGGTGTCTGACACCGGCCGTGTCCGGGGGAGTCATGTCTGAACGGCGGCCCAGTCCCCGCGCGCGCCACACCGAGCCGCTTCGGGGGACAGCCGTGTCTCCACGAGACCTGTCTAGGTGTCTGACACCGGGACAGCTCTGGAGGGGCTATGTCTGAGCAGTGGTTCGAGCGAGATCCACTCTGGTTCAAGCGGGCCGTCTTCTACGAGATCCACATCCGTGGGTTCTTCGACGGCAACGACGACGGCTCGGGTGACTTCCGCGGCCTGATCGACAAGCTCGACTACCTCGAATGGCTCGGTGTCGACTGCCTCTGGCTGCTGCCGATGTACGAGTCGCCGCTGCGCGACGGCGGCTACGACATCTCGAACTTCTTCGCGCTCCACCCGGACTACGGCTCGGTGGAGGACTTCCGCGAGTTCGTCGAGCAGGCGCACCAGCGCGGCATGCGCGTGATCGCCGACCTCGTCATGAACCACACCTCCGCCGACCATCCGTGGTTCCAGGAGTCGCGGACGGATCAGACCAACCCGAAGCACGACTGGTACGTCTGGTCGGACACGGACGAGCGCTATCCCGAGGCGCGGGTCATCTTCATCGACTCCGAGCCCTCCAACTGGACGCTCGACCAGCTCCGCGGCGAGTACTACTGGCACCGCTTCTTCCACCACCAGCCGGATCTGAACTACGACAACCCGGCGGTGCAAGAGGCGATGCTCGAGGTGCTGCGCTTCTGGCTCGACCTCGGCATCGACGGCTTCCGGCTCGACGCCGTGCCCTACCTGTTCGAGCGAGACGGGACGAACGGCGAGAACCTCCCCGAGTCGCACGCGTACCTGAAGCGCGTCCGCGCGGAGGTCGACGCGCGCTATCCCGACCGGCTGCTGCTCGCCGAGGCGAACCAGTGGCCGGAGGACGTCGTCGACTACTTCGGCGACGGCGACGAATGCCAGATGTGCTTCCACTTCCCGGTCATGCCGCGGATGTTCATGTCGCTGCGGCGCGAGGACGCGACGCCGATCTACGAGATCCTCGATCGCACGCCGAAGATCCCCCACAACTGCCAGTGGGGTCTCTTCCTCCGGAACCACGACGAGCTGACCCTCGAGATGGTCACCGACGAGGAGCGCGACTACATGTACGAGGAGTACGCGAAGGACCCGCGGATGAAGCTCAACCTCGGGATCCGACGCCGCCTCGCCCCGCTGCTCGACGCCGGGCGCGACGAGGCGGAGCTCCTGCACGCGATCCTCTTCTCGCTCCCAGGTTCGCCGGTTCTCTATTACGGGGACGAGATCGGGATGGGCGACAACGTGTATCTCGGCGACCGGGACGGCGTGCGCACGCCGATGCAGTGGTCGGGCGACCGCAACGCCGGTTTCTCGCGCGCCGACTGGGCGCAGCTGTACCTCCAGCCGCTCATGGATCCCGTCTACGGCTTCCAGGCCGTCAATGTCGAGGCGCAGCTGCGGACGCCGAACTCGCTGCTGCGCTGGATGCAGCGCTTCATCGCGCTGCGCAAGGAGCACCCCGTGTTCGGGCTGGGCTCCTACAGGCCGCTGCGCGCCGAGAACACGCGAATCTTCGCCCACATCCGCACCTGGGAGGACGACGTAGTCCTCTGCGTGCACAACCTCGCGCGCTCGGCGCAGGCCGTGCAGCTCGACCTCTCGGATTACGCGGGTATGGTGCCTGTGGAGATGCTGGGCCGAACGGCGTTCCCGCCGATCGGCGATCTGCCTTACCTCCTGACGCTCGCGCCGCGCGGGTTCTTCTGGTTCCAGCTCAGGCAGGAAGAGCAGGTGGAGTGAGATGGACGAGCGGTCGCTCATCGAGTACGTGACCCGGCAGCGCTGGTACGGCGCGAAGTCGCGAACCGTCGGGCATGCCCAGGTGCTCGACACCGTCACGATCCGGCAAGCCGAGCCACAGCTGTCGCTCGCCCTCATCGAGATGCGCTTCGACACGGGGGCGCACGACATCTACCAGCTCCTCGTCTCCGACGGCGTCGAGGGCGACTCCTTCGACGGCCTCGCGGAGGACGCGGGGATCGCGCGGGAGATCGTGAGCGCGATGCGGGCCGGCGTGACGCTCCAGGGCTCGGAGGGAGTGGCCGAGTTCAGCCCGGCCGAGGACTTCTCCGCCCTGGGCCGCGAGCTGGGGGCCGTGCGGCTCGTCTCCTCCGAGCAGTCGAACAGCTCCGTCGTGTTCGACGACGCGCTCATCCTCAAGGTCTTTCGCCGGGTCGAGCCCGGGATCAACCCGGAGCTCGAGATGCTTCGCTTCCTCACTGCCCAGGGCTTCCGCAACATCCCGGCGCTCGGCGGCTGGTACGGCTACTCGGGCGGGCCGCTCACCGCGACACTCGGCCTCCTGCAGGAGTACGTCGCCGGCGCGATCGGCGGCTGGGAGCTCGCCCTCGGCGAGATCGCGTCCGCGCCGGAGAGCCTCCTCGACCGCCTGGGACGGCTCGGCGAGGTGACGGCACACATGCACACCGCCCTCGGCTCCGATCCAGACGACCTGGCGTTCGCGCCGGAGGAGCCGAGCGTCGAGTCCCTCGGCCTCCTCACCGCGACGGTGGACGAGGAGATCGCGCGGGTCTTCCTCGAGCTGCCCGACGACGACGAGCGCCTCGCGCCGATCGTCGGCCGCGGCGAGGAGGTACGCGAGCAGCTGCGCCTCCTCACGCATGCCGGCTCGAGCGGCCGCGTGATCCGCACCCACGGCGACTACCACCTCGGGCAGACCCTCTGGAAGGGACAGGACTGGATCATCCTCGACTTCGAGGGCGAGCCGGCCCGGACGCTCGTGGAGCGGCGGCGGAAGCGGTCGCCGCTCAGAGATGTCGCCGGGATGCTCCGCTCCTTCGCCTACGCGGCGACGGCTGCCGAGCTCACGCGCGGCGCCGCCGTGCCGGACGACTGGGAGGAGCGGGCGCGCGAGCGGTTCCTCGAGAGCTACCTCGAGACGGTCGACGCCACGCTGCTGCCGCCCGGCGACGCCGCGATCGAGCGCCTGCTCGCGGTGTTCGAGCTCGAGAAGGCGGTCTACGAGCTGCGCTACGAGCTGGACAACCGGCCCGACTGGGTGGGGATCCCGGTCGCGGGCATCGACCGGCTCATGCACCAGGCCGCGGAAGCGCTGTGACCGTCGACCTCGGGGCGAATCCCCACGGCGTCCTCGGCGCCCACGAGGCCGAGGACGGCGTCGTCGTGCGCGCGCTTCGCCCCGAGGCGCAGGCGGTGCGCGTCCAGCCGGCCAATGACAAGACGGCATCGGTCGAGGCCGAGCTCAAGGATCCGGGCGGCTTGTGGGAGGCGCTGCTGCCGAAGGCGCGGCTCCCGCTCGACTACGAGCTCGAGATCGAGTACCCGGACGGGAACACGTTCACGGTCCGCGACCCGTACTCGTTCCTGCCGACGCTCGGCGAGCTCGACCTCCATCTCGCGATGCAGGGCCGCCACGAGCACCTCTACGAGCGCCTCGGCGCGCACGTGCGCGAGCTGGAGGGTGTCGTCGGCACCGCCTTCGCCGTCTGGGCGCCGAACGCGCGCTCGGTCTCGGTGGTCGGCGACTTCAACTCGTGGGACGGCCGCCTGCACCCGATGCGCTCGCTCGGCGAGTCCGGCATCTGGGAGCTGTTCGTCCCCGGCGTCGGCGAAGGGGCGAAGTACAAGTTCGAGATCCGGACGCAGGACGGCCGCCTGCGCCTGAAGAGCGACCCCCTGGCCTTCCACACCGAGGTTCCGCCGGCGAACGCGTCGGTCGTCTGGGAGGACAAGCACGTCTGGCGGGACCACGCCTGGCTCGAGCGCCATGCCGCCTCCGACCCGTTGCGCGGCCCCCTCTCGATCTACGAGGTTCACCTCGGCTCGTGGCGGCGCAACCCGCTCGAGGAGAACCGCCCGCTGACGTACCGCGAGCTCGCCGACGAGCTGGCCGACTACGTCTCCGATCTCGGCTTCACCCACGTCGAGCTGCTGCCGGTGATGGAGCATCCGTTCTCGGGCTCGTGGGGCTACCAGGTGACCGGCTACTACGCGCCGACCTCCCGGTTCGGAACACCCGACGACTTCCGCGATCTCGTCGACCGCCTCCACCAGCGCGGCATCGGCGTGATCCTCGACTGGGTTCCCGCCCACTTCCCGCGCGACGACTGGGCGCTCGCCACCTTCGACGGGACGCACCTGTACGAGCACTCCGACCCGCACCGCGGCGCGCATCCCGATTGGGGCACGCTCGTTTTCAATCTCGGGAGGACCGAGGTGCGGAACTTCCTGCTCGCCAACGCGCTCTACTGGCTGCGCGAGCACCACGCCGACGGTATCCGCGTCGACGCCGTCGCCTCGATGCTCTACCTCGACTACTCGCGCAAGCCCGGCGAGTGGGTGCCGAACGCGTTCGGCGGCAACGAGGACCTCGACTCGGTCGCGTTCCTCAAGGAGCTGAACGAGACGCTGTACGCGCGCGATGCGAGCGTGATCTCGACGGCCGAGGAGTCGACCGCGTGGCCCGGCGTCTCACGGCCGACGTACCTCGGCGGGCTCGGCTTCGGCTTCAAATGGAATCTGGGCTGGATGCACGACACGCTCCTCTACTTCCAGAAGGATCCGATGTACCGGCGCTTCCACCAGCACACGCTGACGTTCTCGCTCATGTACGCGTACAGCGAGAACTTCGTCCTGCCGCTCTCGCACGACGAGGTCGTGCACGGCAAGCGGTCGCTGCTCGACAAGATGCCCGGCGACCGGTGGCAGAAGTTCGCGAACCTCCGCGCGCTCTACGCCTACATGTGGGCGCACCCCGGCAAGAAGCTCCTCTTCATGGGCGGCGAGCTCGGGGAGTGGGAGGAGTGGAACGCCGAGGGCTCGCTCCACTGGAACCTGCTCGAGTACGCCGAGCACGCGGGAATCCACGCGCTCGTGCGCGACCTCAACCGTGTCTACCGCTCGACACCGGCGCTCTGGGAGCTCGACTTCGACCCGGCCGGCTTCCGCTGGCTCGAGGCGAACGACTCCGCGAACGACGTCCTCGCGTTCGCGCGGGTCGGCGACGGCGACGCGCCGCCGCTCGTCTGCGTCCTCAACCTCTCGCCGCTGCCGCGCCACGACTACCGCGTGGGGATGCCGGTGTGCTGCCGCTGGCGCGAGGTGCTCAACACCGACTCGGCCTTCTACGGCGGCAGCGGCGTCGGCAACCTCGGCGGCGTCGAGGCGGAGGCGGTGCCGTGGCACGAGCAGCCGTTCTCGGCCTCGCTGACGCTGCCCCCGCTCGGCGCGGTCTGGCTCGTGCCGGAGTAAGGAGAACTGCGGTGGATGTCTGGCCGGGACGGCCGTTCCCGCTCGGTGCGACGTGGGACGGCGAGGGAACGAACTTCTCCGTCTTCTCGGAGCACGCCGAGCGCGTCGAGCTGTGCCTGCTCGACGGCGACCGCGAGACGCGGCTGGAGCTGCAGAACGTCACGGGGCACAACTGGCACTGCTACCTCCCCGGCGTCGCGCCCGGACGGCGGTACGGCTACCGCGTCCACGGGCCGTACGACCCGGCCTCGGGCCACCGCTTCAATCCGAACAAGCTCCTGATCGACCCGTACGCGAAAGCGATCGAGGGGCCCGTCCGCTGGGAGCTGGCCAACGTCCTCCCGTACGTGCCCAGCCCCGCCGAGGACGCCGATCTCGAGCTCGACGACGAGGACGACGCCGAGGCGATTCCGAAGTGCGTCGTGGCCGACCCCGCCTTCGACTGGGAGGGCGACCGGCGGCCCGAGACGCCCTGGACGGAAACCGTGATCTACGAGGTGCACGTGAAGGGCTTCACGAGGCGCCACCCGGAGATCCGGGACGACCTGCGCGGCACGTACGCGGCCCTCGCGTCGGAGCCGGCGCTCGCGTACTTCCGGGAGCTCGGGGTCACGGCGGTCGAACTGCTCCCCATCCATCACATCGCCGACGAGGGGTTCCTGCGCGACCGCGGGCTGTCGAACTACTGGGGCTACTCCTCCATCGGTTACCTCGCACCCCACGCCCTCTACGCCGCGACCGGGACCGGCGGCGAGCAGGTGCACGAGTTCAAGGGGATGGTGAAGGCGCTGCACGGGGCCGGGATCGAGGTGATCCTCGACGTCGTCTACAACCACACCGCCGAGGGGAACCACCTCGGGCCGATGCTCTCCTTCCGTGGCCTCGACAACCGGAGCTACTACCGGCTGATGCCCGACGACCTGCGCTTCTACATGGACTTCACGGGTACCGGCAACTCCCTCAACCCGGTCCACCCCTCGGTGCTGCGGCTGATCATGGACTCGCTGCGGTACTGGGTGCTCGAGTGCCACGTCGACGGCTTCCGCTTCGACCTTGCGTCGGCACTCGCGCGCGAGTTCTACGACGTCGACCGCCTCTCGGCCTTCTTCGACACGATCCACCAGGATCCGGTGCTCTCGCAGGTGAAGCTGATCGCCGAGCCGTGGGACGTCGGGCCGGGCGGCTACCAGGTCGGCAACTTCCCGGTGCTCTGGGGCGAGTGGAACGGGAAGTACCGCGACTCGGTGCGCGACTTCTGGCGCGGCGAGGGCAACGTCGGCGAGTTCGCGCGCCGCTTCACGGGTTCCTCCGACCTGTACAGCGACGACGGCCGCACTCCGTCCGCCTCCATCAACTTCGTCACCGCCCACGACGGCTTCACGCTGCGCGACCTCGTCTCCTACAACTCCAAGCACAACGAGGCGAACCTCGAGGACAACCACGACGGCACCGACGACAACCGCTCGTGGAACCTCGGCGCCGAGGGGCCGACCGACGACCCGGCCGTGCTCGCGCTGCGCGCCCGGCAGCAACGGAACTTCCTCACGACCCTGCTCCTCTCGCAGGGCGTGCCGATGCTGCTCGGCGGCGACGAGCTCGGGCGGACGCAGGGCGGCAACAACAACGCGTGGTGCCAGGACAACGAGATCTCGTGGTTCGACTGGGAAGCAGCGGACGACGAGCTGCGCGAGTTCACGCGCCGGGCGCTCGCGCTGCGGCGCGAGCATCCCGTGTTCCGGCGGACGTCGTTCCTGAGCGGCCAGGCCGGCGAGAGCGGGTTGCCCGACGCTTGGTGGTTCCGGCCCGACGGGCGGCGGATGACGCAGCGGGACTGGACGAGCGCCGAGACGCGGACGCTCGGGGTCTTCCTCAACGGCCGGGAGATCCGCGACCGGACGCCGCACGGCGAGCCGATCTTCGGCGACTCGTTCCTGCTCGTCTTCAACGCGCGCTCCGAGCCGGTCGTGTTCACCCTGCCGACCCGGCGCTTCGGCAGGCGCTGGCGGGTCGAGCTGGCGACCGGCGACGCGCCCGAGGAGCCGGTCGAGGCGCGGGCGCCCCTCGCGGTCGACGCCCACTCCCTCACCTTGCTTCGGCGAGACTAGGCCGATGCGCATCTACCTGGCCGGCCCGATGTTCACGCCGTATGAGCGAACGTTCCTGGCCGACTGCGCCGAGAGGCTGCGGATCGAGGGCTTCGAGGTCTTCGTGCCTCACGAACAGGGGCTCTCCGCGCGCGACGCGACCGCGGAGAAGATCTTTGCCGTGGACGCCGCCGGTGTCGAGTCCGCAGATGCTGTGCTGGCCGTCCTCGACGGGCCGTCGATCGACGACGGCACGGCCTGTGAGATCGGCCTCTTCCACGGATTGAAGCAGCGAGATCCGGCGCGCAAAGGAGTGGTCGGCCTGCTCACCGACCTGCGTGCCGAGCGGCAGGGCGAGTTCGCGCTGAACCTCTTCGTCCGAGGTTGCATCGAGGCGGGTGGCGGTTCCGTCGTCGACTCGTTCGACGACGCGCTCGCGATCCTTCACCGCTGGCGCTCGGAATAGCCCTCGCTCATCCGCCTCTCACCACGCGCGCAACAATGGGGCCATGCGCGTCCTGGTAGTGGAGGACGAGAAGAAGCTCGGCGAGCTGCTGGGCCGCGGCCTGCGCGAGGAGGGGTACGCAGCCGACGTCGCCGACCGCGGCGAGGAAGCGCTGTGGATGGCGCGCGCCGTCGCCTACGACGCGATCGTCCTCGACGTGATGCTGCCCGGCGCCGACGGCTTCGAGATCTGCCGCCGCCTGCGCGGCGACGGGGTCTGGACGCCGGTGCTGATGCTGACGGCGCGCGACGCCGTCGACGACCGCGTGGGCGGGCTCGATGCGGGCGCCGACGACTACCTGACCAAGCCCTTCGCGTTCGAGGAGCTGCTCGCGCGGATCCGCGCGCTGACCCGGCGCAAGCCGGTGGAGCGGCCGGCGGTGCTCGAGGTCAGTGACCTGCGCCTCGATCCGGCGGCGCACCGCGCGTGGCGCGGCGACCAGGAGCTCGACCTGTCGGCGAAGGAGTTCGCGATGCTCGAGCTGTTCATGCGCCGCCCCGGCGTGGCCCTCAGCCGCACCCAGCTCCTCGACGGCGCCTGGGACATCGCCTTCGAGAGCCGCTCGAACGTGGTCGACGTCTATGTCCGCTACCTCCGGGAGAAGATCGACCGGCCCTTCGGACGTGACTCGATCGAGACGGTGCGCGGCGTGGGCTACCGGCTGCGCGCGGAGTCGTGAGCCGGCTCCCGATCCGCGTTCGCCTGACGCTCGGCTTCGCCGCCGCGATGGCGGTCGTCCTGGCTGCAGTCGGCCTCTTCGTCTACCAGCGCGTCGCACGTGAGCTGCTGGGGACGGTCGACCAGACGCTCGTCGGGCAGGCGAAGGAGGAGAGCAGCGCCGGCAGGGTCGACACGGACACGGGCAGCGGCCCCACCCTGGCGCAGCTGTTCGACGCCCACGGACGGATGCGCACGTCGCAACCGCACGGACAGCCGCCGCTCGTGGGGTCACAGGTGCTCGCCGAGGCCGCCGGGGGCCAGGTCTGGCTGAACACGCAGCTCCCCGGCCGCAGGGGCGAGTGGCGGGTGCTCGCGCAGCCCGCAGTCTCGGGGACGGGCGTCGCCGTGCTCGCCCACTCGCTCGTACCGAGAGACGAATCGCTCGACCACCTGCGGCACGAGCTGCTCATCTTCCTGCCTCTCGCGCTGCTCGCCGCCTCCCTCGGCGGCTACGCGCTCGCCGCCGGCGCTCTGCGCCCGGTCGAGGACCTGCGGCGGCGCGCCGAGTCCGTGACCCCGGGCGAGCCGAGCAAGCTGCCCGTGCCGCCGGCCCGGGACGAGGTGTCGCGGCTGGCCGTGACACTGAACGACATGCTCACCCGCCTCCAGACGGCCGTCGAGCACGAGCGCCGTTTCGTCGCCGACGCGAGCCACGAGCTCCGCACACCGCTGGCGCTGCTCCGTACCGAGCTCGACCTCGCGCTCCGCCGCCCCCGCTCGCGCGAGGAGCTCGAGAGCGCGCTCCGCTCGGCTGCCGAGGAGACGCAGCGCCTCTCGCGGCTCGCCGACGACCTGCTCCTCATCGCCCGCGCAGACGAGGGGTCACTGCCGATCCGGCTCGAGGTCGTGGAGGCGAGCGACCTGCTCGCCGACGCGGCGGTCCGCTTCTCGAGTCGCGCCGGCCGGCTCGGCCGGGAGCTCCACGTCGAGGACACCTCGCTCCGCGTCGAGGCCGATCCGCTGCGCGTCGGCCAGGCCCTCGTGAACCTCGTGGACAACGCCCTCACCCACGGCGCAGGCACCATCGAGCTTGCCGCAGAAGAACGGGACGGGTTCGTCGAGCTCCACGTTCGGGACGGAGGCTCCGGCTTTCCAGACGACTTCCGGGCACGCGCCTTCGACCGTTTCAGCCGGGCGGACGAAGCGCGTAGCCGCGGTGGCTCGGGCCTCGGCCTCTCGATCGTCGATCTGGTGGCTCGGGCTCACGGTGGCAGCGCGGGCCTCGAAAACGCCCGGTCGGGCGGCGCCGACGTCTGGATCGCGCTCCCTGCCGCCTCCCACCAGCCGCTCAGCCCGGCGCCTTCACCGCAGGGGATCCGGGAAGACACCGGGCCGGGCTGGCCGCGACTCGCCAAAGCGGCCGAGCCGGGAGGGGTTCGATGCGACTCGAATCGAACCACGGCTTGATGAAAACCACCTAAGAGCCGCGCACGGCGCCGTTGAGGCTCAAACGGACGACGGCGCCGCCGTCCTGTGCATTCTCGGCGACGACCGTTCCGCCGTGCGCCTCGGCCACCTCGCGGACGATCGCCAGCCCGAGCCCGGCGCCCGGCATCGATCTTGCCGCCGCCGAGCGATAGAAGCGCTCGAAGACGAGCGGCCGGTCCTCGTCGGCGAATCCCGGCCCGTGGTCGCGCACCCGCAGCTCGCCGCCGGCGAGCGAGACCTCGACCGAGCCGCTGCCGCCGCTCCACTTGCCCGCGTTCTCGAGCAGGTTCCAGACGGCGCGCTCCATCCGGTCGCGGTAGCCGTCGACGACGGTCGGCTCGAGCCGGTCGGCATCCCACTCGATCGCGGGGAATCGGGCGCGCGCCTGCTCGACGGAGTTCTCGACGAGCTCATCGAACTGGAAGCTCTCCTTCTCTACCTGCGCGCCGGCCTGTGCGAGCTCGAGCAGGCCGCCGATGAGCGACCGCATCTCGTGCGACTCGCGGTGAAGATCGTCGAGCAGGCGCCTGCGCTGCTCGGGAGCGAGCTCGATGTCGCCGCGCAGGACGTCGATGTTGGTCTGCAGGCTCGTCAGGGGCGTACGCAACTCGTGCGAGGCGTCGGCGACGAACCGCCGCTGCGTCTCCAGCGACTCCTCCAGCGCCGCGAGCATCGTGTTGAACGAGGCGCCCAGAGCCGCGAGCTCGTCGTGCCCGCCCTCCGGAACGCGCTCGCTCGGCTCGCCTGTCTCGGCGATTCGCTCGGCAGCCGCGGTCAGCCGGCGCACCGGAGCGAGTGTCGCTCCCGAGACCACGGCGCCCGCAATGGCGGCAGCGGCGATCGCGCCGAGCGAGACGAGAATGAGGATGAACCGCAATCGCTCGAGCGCGCGATTCGTCTCCTGGAGGCTGCGCACGACGATGACCGCCTCGTCGACGAGCTGGAGCGTGTTGTCGGTGGCAGGCGCGACGTACTCCCGCCACGGAGAGCCCTGGAAGGTGATGTCGCGGTAAAAGCCACGCGTGCGCCCCTGAGCCACGGCGACCGCGCGCAGGTCCGGCGGCAGGGGCACGCGCGACGTCCTGCTCAGGATCGCACCCCCGGTGTTGATCACCTCGACGAGATTGCCACCGTAGTCCTCGCTGGCGATTTGGCCGAGGTTGTCCTGCACCGTCGTTGCCGTGCCACGTAGCGAGCCGTCGAGCTGGGACTGCAGCTCGTGCCGCATCACGAAGTAGGTCGTCGCGCAGGCGAGCGCTACCACGACCGCGACGACGCCGGCCGCGACGAGCGTGAGGCGCGTCCGAAGGGTCACGGCTCGCGCAAGACGTAGCCCGTGCCGCGAACGGTATGGATCAGACGCGACTCGTCCTCGGCCTCCGTCTTCCGGCGGAGATAGCCGACGTAGACGTCGAGCGCGTTCGAGGAGTGGCTGAAGTCGTACCCCCAGACGCGCTCGTAGATGAGCGAGCGCGGCAGCACCTGGCGCGGGTTGCGCATGAACAGCTCGAGCAGGTGCGCCTCGGTCGTCGTCAGCTCGAAGCGGCGGCCGCCGCGGCGGCCGTCCATCGAGCCCAGGTCGAGGCTCAGGTCGGCGAAGCGGAGCACGGCGCCGGGCTCCTCGGGCTTGGCGCGGCGCAGGAGCGCGCGCAGGCGTGCGAGGAGCTCCTCGAGGTCGTACGGCTTCGGGAGATAGTCGTCGGCGCCGGCGTCGAGCCCCTCGACCCGGTCGCCGACGGCGTCGCGCGCCGTGAGCAGGAGGATCGGGATGCGGTTCCCCTGCCGGCGCAGGCGACGCGTCACGTCCAGCCCGTCGAGCCCGGGCATCATCACGTCGAGGACGACGGCGTCGGGAGTGCGCGAATCGACGGCGGCCAGCGCCGTGTCCCCGTCGGACGCGAGCGCGACCTCGTAGCCGTGCAGCTGCAGCGCACGCTCGAGCGCCTCGCGCACCGCACGGTCGTCGTCTGCAACGAGTACGAGCATCTCGGGTCTAAGTTTGCCGCGTGAGGTGAGATCTGCCTAAGCCGCGGGCGCCTAGAGGCTCTGGTGCTCGCGGTTCCAGTCCTCCGCCAACTCGCGGAGGCCGGGCCCGCGCACCCGGATCGCATCGCGCGCGTGCAGCCGCATCCGGCCGGCGAAATCGCGGTCGCCCGCCCTGAGCAGGGCACGAGCGGCGTACTGCCCGCCCGTCAAGACAGCCGCGGTCGTAGCGCCGACCGCCGAGTGGTGCTTACGCCAATAGCGGTGGCGGCCTCGCCACATCTCGTTGATCCGCCGCTCGGGGATTCCCGCGCTGAACTGCGACTCGTGGTGCACGACGGTGACTTGCGGGAAGTACTGCGTGCGCCAGCCGGCGCTGCGCAGGCGCCGCGCCAGGTCGGTCTCCTCGGAGTAGATGAAGAACTCCTCGTCGAAGAGGCCGACCTCGTCGAGCGCCTCGCGGCGGAGGAGAAGCGCCGCGGCCATGGCCCAGTCGACGTCGCGGGTCTCGGCCCCGCCCGACTGGAGGATGCCCGCGCGGCCGAGCGTGAGCAGGCCGAGGGCAGCGGTCTTGGGCGACGGGAAGCGCCAGGCCGAGGACTGCGGCCGTCCGTCGGGGTAGACGAGCCGCGGCCCGAGCACGGCCACCCGAGGGTTCGCGTCGAGATGCGCGACCATCCGCTCGAAGCCCCAGTCCTCGCTCGTCGTGTCCTCGTTGAGGACGAAGACGTAGCGCCCGGTCGTGGCGCGGATCACCGTGTTGTGGTTGGCGCCGAATCCCGCCCGGTGGCGCTGCTGAATCAGGCGGACGCCGGGGAAGCGCTCGCGGACGGCGGCCGCCGACCCGTCCTCCGACGCGTTGTCGAGGACGACGATCTCGACGTCCGTACTGTCGGCTGGAAGCGCCGCCGGCGAAGCCGGCGCCGCCCGGCCGGCAGACCGGGCGCCTGCGGCGCCCCCGGGCAGCGACTCGAGACAGGCGAGCAGAAGCTCGCGCGAGTTCGTGTTGACGAGGGAGACGGAGACGTCCGCGGTGGAGCTCAACGCGCGAGGCCGCGCGCCACGAGTGCCTCGCGGGCGGCGTCCACTGCGTCCACCGCCTCCTGGCCTTCGAGCCAGGCGAGCAGGTCCCGCATCCCGTCCTCGAACGCGATCTCCGAACGGAACCCGAGCCGCTCCTGAGCCTGCCGCGGGTCGGCGAAGCAGTGCCGGATGTCCCCGGCGCGGTACTGCTCGACGACCTCGGGCTCGATTTCCTTGTCCAGCCCGGCGGCAATCGTGCGCGCCACCTCGACGATCGACGTCGCGTGGCCCGTGCCGAGGTTCAGGGTGCTGGCGTCGGCGCCGTCCGTGGCCAGGGCGAGCGCGCAGCCGCGGACGAGATCGCGAACATCGATGAAGTCCCGCGTCTGACGGCCGTCCTCGAACACGACCGGCCGGTGGTCGTTGAGGAGCCGCGAGGAGAAGATCGCAGCCACGCCGGTGTACGGGTTCGAGAGCGCCTGACGCTCGCCGTAGACGTTGAAGAAGCGAAGCGCGACCGCCGGGATGCCGTACGCGGCGCCGACGGAGAGGAACAGCTCCTCGTGGTCGCGCTTGTTCACGGCGTAGACGGAGGTCGGATGCAGAGGCTTCGTCTCGGCCGTCGGCTCGGGCTCCAGTGGCCCGCCGTCGTCGGCCGACAGCTCCCACTGCTTCGCCGCCAGTTGGCTTTCGGGTCGGATCCCGGGCGCGATTCCGGCCTCGCCCGTGCGCGGGTTCCGGTATTGCCCTTCGCCGTAGATCGACATCGACGAGGCGACGACGAGCTTGCGAATCGCGTCACGCCGCTCGACGACCTCCTCGAGAACGACCGCGGCACCAATCGCGTTGACCGACGTGTACCGCTCGATCTCGTACATCGACTGGCCGACCCCGACGGCGGCCGCGAAGTGGTAGACGGCGTCGATCCCCTCGAGCGCACGACTGACGGCCTCATGGTCGCGGACATCTCCGACCAACAACTCGACCGCCGCGTCGAGGTACTCAGGGCGCTGCCCGCCCGCGTGCACCTGCGGATCGAGATTGTCGAGCGCCCGCACATCGTGCCCCTCGGCGAGAAGCCGGTCGGCCAGGTGCGAGCCGATGAAACCGGCTCCGCCCGTGATCAGGACGCGCATCGGGGCTGGAGGCTAGCAGCGCAAGCGCGCAGGGCCGCTTCCTAGACTGCTCCCATGCGGAGTAGCCGCCGGGCCGTCCTCCGCTTCGCGCTCGGTATCGCGCTCGCGGTCGCCGTCTTCGTGGAGGTCCTGCCGCGCATCGCCAGCTACGGCAGCGTCGCGCACCGGCTGGGAGCCATCTCGGCGCCGTGGATCGCGGCGCTCGCCGTGGGGTCGCTGCTCGACATCGTGACCACAGCTCTACCGTGGATGGCGGTTCTCCCGCAACTGTCGTTCCCCGGAGCGCTGGCCTTCACGCAGGCCTCCACGGCGCTCACGACCCTGCTTCCCGGCGGCGCGCCGCTCGGGATGGCGCTCTCGTTCGGCTTTCTCCGCAGGCTGCGTGTGGATCGGGCATCCGCCGCCTTCGCAGTCGCGGTGACCGGCATCTGGAGCCAAGTGATGATCCTGGTGTACCCGCTCGTCGGAGCCATCCTCGTCTTCGCCACCGGGAACCTGTCGACCTCGACAGCTGTGATCGCCGCCGTCAGCGCCGCAGGCGGCGCGGTCATCGTGGGGCTGACGGTGGCGGCTCTGCGCAGCGAGGGAGCGGCCCGCTGGCTCGGCGACCTCGCCGCCCGAATCGGAGCCTGGGTCGCCGGACTCTTTCACCGAACGGGTCCGGGCTGGAGCGGAGAGGCACTCGTGAAACTGCGGGCGGAGTGGCTGGTGGTGCTTCGCCGGCGCTGGCCGCAGTTGACCGCTGCCACGCTCGGCAACCAGCTGACTGCCTACCTCGTGTTCGAGCTCTCCCTGCGGGCGGTGGGGATCTCGTTCGCCAGCCTGCCGCCTAGCGAGGCATTCCTCGCGTGGGCGATCGGGCGCGTGCTCAGCTCCTTGCCGCTCACACCGGGGGGAATCGGAGTCGTGGAGCTGGGGATGATCGGCACGCTCGTCGGCTTCGGCGCCTCGCACTCGCATGTCGTGGCGGCCGTGCTCCTCTACCGCGGCGTGATCGTGATCCCGACGCTCGTCATCGGGCTCGTCGCCCTTCCGTTCATCCGCCGCTTTGCTGCGGCGCCGCCCGAGTCTGCCTAGGAAAGGGCTTCGGCGATCTCCTCGCGCGGGTCGTCGAAACGCAAGCGCTCCCGGACCGCGGAGACGATCCACTCGAGCCGGCGGAAGACGATCGAGCGGCGACGATCGACCTCGAGACGGTGGCGCGTACGAACGAAGCCGCGGTCGATGTAGTGAGGCGACGCGAAGGGCGCGTCGGGGTAGAGACGGCTGAGCGCGAGCTCGAGCGAGCTGTGGTCGAGGACGGCGTCCGCGTACTCGACCGTCTCGCCCGGCAGCGCGTCGAGCACCGCCTCGGCGCGAACGAGCCCCTCGACGAGCGCCCACGGATGCTCGTCGAACACGCTCGCCGCCTGAGCGGGATAGAGCCACTGCCGCTTGAGCATCGTGTACGCGACCTCGGCCACGTTGCGGCGCACCTTCAGGACCTTGAAGTCGCCGAGCCCCTCCCAGCCGCCGATCACGAAAGGCTGGACGACGTCCTTGTACGCGTGCCCCTGCCGCTGCGCCGAGCGGTCGAGGTAGCGCGTCATGCTCGCGAAGAGGTCGGGCGCGGAACCGAGGAGGGTGAAGCGCTCGTCGGCAGGCACCAGGCCCTGTTTCCGTCGTGGCACACGCTCGCGGTTGAGGATCTCGCCGTCACTCGTCCACGCCGGTTCCGCGAGCCCGAGGGCGCGCGAAGCGGCGACGTAGAGCAGGCTCGAGAGCGAGCGCGGCAGGGAGACGACGAAGAGCGATCCGAGCTCCTCGACCTGGGGACGCGCGTTGCCCCGTTTGAGTACTCGGAGCCTGGCCATCCGGGCAGCGTACGGTCGACAACAGCCCGGTTCATGTGAGTCAGATATGAACGAAACGGCCGGCCGATAGCCGCTTACAACGAGCTTACGGCGCACTGCTGCAGAGCTGACAAGCCCGGTCCACGATTCGCCTGCCGAAGATCCACGAGCGAGCGGTGGGAGACAAGAAGAGATGAAGAAGGCAATCGTTTTCCTGGCCGTGGCGCTGGCCCTTCCCACCAGCGTCGCGTTCGCCAAGGGCTCCCATCCCCCGAAGGGCGGCAAGTCGGCCCCCAAGGTTCAGTACATCCTCAAAGGGACTCTGTCGGCCTACTCGGCGTACGACTCGTCGACGAGCACGAACGGCTCGATCACGATCGGCGTCAAGCACGCCAAGTACCACGGCAAGGCGCTGAAGAACGCGTCCCTCACCTTCACGCTCACTGCCGACTCGAAGGTCAGCTTCCGGCACAAGTCGAGCCTCGCCGACAGCACGGCGACCGCCAGAGGCGTGATCGCGATTCGCGCTCCCAGGAGGGTCAGCGGCGATCTCGCAACGATGCTGCCGGGCCTGGCCACGCGGATCCACGTCGTGGTGCTGAAGAACCTGACTTCGTAGTCGAAGAGGACGACCCGAGGCGGTCGTGATCCGGGGGCGCGGCCGCTTCGTCGTTTCTGCCCAGCGCGTCAGCGTCACCTTCCGGAGGCCGACCGGGCGGTCGAGGTCGAGTCCGCCTCCCGCTCGCGTAGCTCAGTCTCGAGCCACGGCATCGCTCCAGCCCGAACAGAGGACGGCCTGAATCTCGAGCCGGTCGTCGAGCACGACGACGTCAGCGGGCGCGCCGGACTCGAGGACGCCGACGTCGCCGCGGGCGAGGAAGCGCGCCGGCACCTCGGTCGCCGCGCCGACCGCCTGCTCGAACGAGACGCCGAGCGCGTGCAGGTTCCGCACCGCGTCGATCATCGTCAGCACCGAGCCGGCAAGCGTTCCGTCCTCTCGCATCGGCGCAGCCCCGTCTTCGACCGCCACCTCGACGTCGCCGAGCTGGTAGGTGCCGCCGCTGCTCGCGGTTCCGGCGGCCGCCATCGCGTCGGTGACGAGCGCAACCCGGCCCGCCGCACACGACCAGACGAGCCGGATCGTCTCGTCGGCGAGGTGATGGCCGTCCACCACCATGCAGATCACGACGGGGGCCCGCGTGAGGGCGGCCCCGGCGATCCCAGGGTCGCGGGAACGGAACGGGCGCATCGCGTTGAAGACGTGCGTGACGCCGCCGACGCCCAGGTCGAAGGCGTGGCGAGCCTCCGCCGCCGTCGCGTTCGTGTGCCCGGCGGACACCGCGACGCCGCGCTCGCGCAGCCGCTCGATGAGCGCGTCGGCGCCAGACAGCTCGGGCGCAAGCGTCATCTGCGTCACGTGGCCGGCGTCGAGGAGCCGGTCGAGCAGCGCAACGTCGGGCGCGCGCAGGTGCGCGAGCGGGTGCGTGCCCGGGCGGTCGGGCGAGAGGAACGGGCCTTCTAGGTGCGCGCCGAGGATGCGCGGGCCGGACACGCCCGTCGGCATCGCGCGCAGCGCGTCGACCGTGGATTCCTCCGCCGACGTGATGAACGTCGGCTGGTACGCGGTCACGCCGGCGAGGAGCAGAGCCTCCCCGGCGCGGTAGTAGTCGTCGCCCGACGCCGAGAGGAAGTCGACCCCGCCGTAGCCGTTCACCTGGAGGTCGACGAAGCCCGGGATCGCGACCCGGCCGCGCGGGCCGCGAGCGAGTCCGACCGCGACGATGCGCCCGTCCTCGATCTCGACGTCGCCCGGGACGAGCTCGCCGCGGACGAGCGCCGCTTCCACTCCGAGCTTCACCGGCCCGCCGCCTCGGCGGCTGCCTGCAGCCGGACCATCGTCACCTCCGCCGGCCGGGGCTCATGCCCGGAGCATGCTCCTACAGGCCCGCACACACAAGCGGAAGCGCTTGCGGCTTCCGGACGCTCTACCCAACCGGCAGCGCGGTTGCGATGCCTTCGACGCGGCGGATAGGGTCGCTGCAAAGGAGGTAGTAGATGACACTGACGCTCGGCGACACGGCGCCGGACTTCGAGGCACAGACGACCGAGGGCACGATCCACTTCCACGACTGGATCGGCGACTCCTGGGTGGTGCTCTTCTCCCATCCGAAGGACTTCACTCCGGTGTGCACGACCGAGCTCGGCTACATGGCGAGCATCAAGCCGGAGTTCGACCAGCGCAACGTCAAGATCATCGGCCTCTCCGTCGATGCGGCCGAGGACCACGAGCGGTGGGCACGGGACATCGAAGAGACGCAGGGCACCGCGCCCAACTATCCGCTCATCGGCGACCCGCACCTCACCATCGCGAAGCTCTACGGGATGCTCCCGGCGGGCCTCGAGGGCGAGGCGAAGGGGCGGACGCCGGCCGACAACCAGACCGTGCGCAACGTCTTCGTGATCGGCCCGGACAAGAAGATCAAGCTGATCCTCGTCTACCCGATGACGACCGGCCGCAACTTCGACGAGGTGCTGCGGGTGATCGACTCGCTGCAGCTCACCGCGGGCTACAAGGTCTCGACGCCGGCCCAGTGGCAGCCGGGCGAGGACGTGATCATCGCCGGCTCCGTCTCGAACGACGAGGCGAAGGAGCTGTTCGGCGAGTGGGAGGAGCCGAAGCCGTACATCCGGATCGTCCCCGACCCCTCGAAGGTGCCCGCCGGCACCTGATTCTCTGCGGCGGAGCCGGCGCCACTCTCGGCGCCGGCTTTGCCCAACCTCCGCAGGTTCATCGGGTCGTTACCCCGTCCGGGGGAGCCTCGCTACCGCAAAGTCGCCGATTCTGTGTTCGTGTCTGCGGCGCCGGTCTCTTTTCGCGAGCACGACGACGAAGACCTGTCCGCGGACGAGGTCGGCCGCCGCTATCGCACCCTGATCGAGCAGCTCCCGCTCGTCGTCTACGTCGACGAGCTGAACTCGATCAGCTCGAACATCTTCACGAGCCGCCGGATCGAGCCGATGCTCGGTTACAGCGTCGACGAGTGGGCCGCGGATCCGCAGCTGTTCAGCCGGCTGCTCCACCCCGAGGACCGCGAGCGCGTGCTCGCCGCCCACGTGCACACGCACGAGACGCACGAGCCGCTCAGCCTCGAGTACCGCCTCGTCTCCCGCGACGGACGAGTCGTCCACCTCCGCGACGAGGGCGTCATCGTGGTCGACGACAAGGGCAAGCCTCTCTACCTCCAGGGCTACCTCCTCGACATCACGCGCGAGCGCGAAGCCGAGCAGCAGCTGCGGCAGCTCGCCCTCTACGACCCGCTGACCGGCCTGGCGAACCGCGCCTTCTTCCACGAGCGGCTGAAGCACGCGATCAAGCTGCGGCACGACGAGGGCCACGCGACGGGACTGCTCTACATCGACCTCGACGACTTCAAGGGGATCAACGACCGCTGGGGCCACGACCTCGGCGACCAGGTGCTGCACGAGATCGGCCGGCGGATCCAGGGCGCGGTGCGCCCCGGAGACACTGCGGCCCGGCTCGGCGGCGACGAGTTCGCGATCGTCCTGACGGAGCCCCTGACGCCGGACGAAGCGGTGTCCGTCGCCGAGCGGCTGCTCGCTGAGATCGGCCGTCCGCTCGACAGCGGCTCGGGGCCGCTCTACGCAACGGCGAGCATCGGCATCGCCTTCGGCAGCGACGACGAGGCGCTGCTCCGGGAGGCCGACATCGCCATGTACCGCGCAAAGAGCCACTCCGAGAACCGCTATGCCTTCTTCGACTCCAAGCTCGACCGCGTCGCCGTCGAGCGGTCACAGCGGATCGTGGAGCTGCGCGAGGGAATCGTCCGCGAGGAGTTTCGGCTCGACTACCAGGCGGTCGTCGACCTCGACCACAACGAGATCATCGGCTACGAGGCGCTCGTCCGCTGGGAGCATCCGACCGCCGGCGAGCTTCCGCCCGGCGAGTTCATCCCGCTGGCCGAGGAGACGGGTCTGATCGTCGGGCTGGGTGAATGGGTGCTGACCGAGGCGTGCACGGAAGCGGTCCGCCTCTTCCAGCTGCACGGCCGCACGATGCACATGTCGGTGAACGTCTCGGCGCGGCAGCTCCATCATCCCGACTTCTTTCGCCATGTCAGCCGGGCGCTCGACTCCTCCGCGCTGCTGCCGAGCCTGCTCACGCTCGAGCTGACCGAGAGCACGCTGCTCGCGTCGGACGACCGCGTCGCCCGCACGCTGCAGAAGATCAAGGAGCTCGGGGTCGTGCTCGCGCTCGACGACTTCGGGACGGGCTATGCGTCGCTCTCGTACCTGCGGCAGTTCCCGATCGACGTGGTCAAGATCGACCGGAGCTTCACGGCTCACGCCGACAGCCAGAATGGCGACCTCGTCCTGCTCAAGGGGATCATCGACCTCGGCCATGCGCTCGAGCTCAACCTCGTCGCGGAGGGGATCGAGACTCCCGAGCAGCACACGATCGTGCGCCAGCTCGGCTGCCACCAGGCGCAGGGGTTCTACTTCGGCCGGCCTTCGCACCCGGCCCAGCGCGACCTCGATCTCGACTAGCGGGGCTTTCCTTCGGGATAGCGCTCGAGGCCGTCGGCCGGGATCGGCTCCCAGGCGCACGCGTAGTCGACGAACGAGTGCCATTGCGGCCGGATCCCGTGACCCGGGTCGAACAGCCCGAGCCGCACGCTCCCGACCTCTCCCGTGTCGGGGTACTTGCTCCAGAGCGCGCTCCCGCACTCCGAGCAGAAGCACTTCGGCCAGCCGTCCCCGGGCGCGTACTCGCGCACGAGCTGCTCGCCGGCGAGCAGGCGGAACGAGCCGGGAGCGAGCCTCGCCTGGGCGGAGGCCGCGGTGCCGGTCCGCCGCTGGCAGCGGGTGCAGTGGCAATAACCGGCGCTCTCCGGTTCCTCGGTGACCTCGAACCGCACGCCCCCGCACAGGCAGTGCCCCGTATAGGGGAGCTCGCTCACTGCAGGAGCGGCGACGGCGGGATGCGTGTCTCCCCGTGGACCTCGTCGATCAGGAGGGCGAGCTGGTCGGCGTAGCACCAGCACCAGTCCTCACCCGGCTCGAGCGAGCGGATGATCGGATGCGACGTCCCGTGATTGTGCGCGGTCGCGTGGCGGTTGGGCGAGTCGTCGCAGCAGCCGACGTGGCCGCAGGTCAGGCAGATGCGGAGGTGGAGCCACTTGCCGCCCATGCGGAGGCAGTCCTCGCAGCCGTCGACCTGCGCGGGAAGCTGCAGGACCTCCACCTGATCGAGATGCGTGCAGGCGCGCCTGCTCATTTGACCTTCTCCGGCTGCGCCGCGAGGTGCTGGTGCACGAACTGCACCGCCATCGAGCCCTCACCGACGGCAGCCGCGCACCGCTTGGTCGAGCCCGAGCGCACGTCGCCGGCGGCGAAGACGCCCGGGACGCTCGTCTCGAGCAGGCTGGCCGCGCCCGCCGCGTCGCCGGTGAGAAGAAAGCCGTCCTCGTGCCGCGTGACGGCGTCGCCGAGCCACTCGGTGCACGGCCGCGCGCCGAGAAAGAGGAAGAGGAACGAGAAGTGGAGCCGCTCGCCGTCGGTGAGCGTGACGGCCTCGAGGCGCCCGTCGGATCCGTGCAGCTCGGCAATCTCGCTACGGTCGCGGATGACGACCCCGTAGCGCTCGACCTCGTGGATGAGGTAGTCGGACATCGTCTCGCGCAGGTCGGCTCGCCGGTGGAGAAGCGTGACGAGTGCGCCGCCCTTGGCCAGCCAGACAGCGGCCTGCCCGGCCGAGTTGCCTCCTCCGACCACGGCCACCCGAGCGGCCCCGCAGAGCTGCGCCTCGGGCGGGCCGGCAGCGTAGAAGACGCTCGTGCCCTCGTAGTCGGAGAGATTCTCGAGCGGCAGCCGCCGGTACTCGGCACCGGTGGCCAGGATGACGGCGCGCGCAGCGATCTCGTGTCCCTCCTCGAGCTGGACGACGTGGCGGCCGTTGCCGACCTCGAGCCCGACGGCGCGGTACGGGGTGGCAGGCCTCGCTCCGAACTTCCGCACCTGCGTCACCGCCCGGCCGGTCAGCTCGGCGCCGGTGAGCCCGGCCGGAAAGCCGAGGTAGTTCTCGATCCGGCGGGAGGATCCGGCCTGGCCGCCGAGTGCGGTGCTCTCGACCATGAGCGTGTCGAGCCCTTCCGAGGCTCCGTAGACGGCGGCGGCGAGCCCCGCAGGGCCGGCGCCCACGACCAGCAGGTCGACTTCCTCACGGCGCTCGAGCTCGCGGCCCACCCCGAGCGCGCGGAGGACGTCTCCGTTCGACGGGTGGCTCAGCTCGGCGCCGCCCGGAAGCCGCACCAGCGGAGGCTCCTGGCCGCTCGGCGGCGATTCGTCGTGCCACGAGTACGGGAGGTGGTTCGCCCTGAGGAAGCTCAGCAGCTGCATCGTCGCCTCGGAGGAACGCGGCCCCACGATCTCCACGCCGATTCCCTGGACACGCTGCAGGGCTTCGCGCCGCGCGATGAACGTGGACAGCAGGAGGTCGCTCAGCTGGCCGTTCTCGAACAGCAAGTCGCGGAGCGCTTCCCGGTCGACCACGACGTAGCGCAGCGGCTGCGTCACGACCGCGGTCAGGAACACCGTCTGGCCCGAGAGCAGGTTCAGCTCACCCAGGAACTTCGAGGGGCCGCAACGGATGATCTCGTTGCCGGCGCTGTCGAAGATCGCGACTTCGCCTTCCACGATCGCGACGAACTGGTAGCTCTCGTCGCCGACCTTGAACAGCACGTCGCCGACCCGTGCCGTCCGCTCCTCGCCCACCCCGCCGAGCGACGCCAGCTGCGAGGCGGACAGCGAGGGATCGGTCGGGTTCTCCACTGAGCGAGCGTACTCCCGCGCCGTCAGTCTGCGGCGGGCGCGGCCGGGCATGAGACGCTCTGCTCCGTCGTTTGAGGCCTGCATGAAGCCAGGTCTCGTCGGGGTCAACCACGTCGCGCTGCAGGTCGACGACATCGAGGAGGCCGTCGCCTTCTACACCGACCTCTTCCAGGCCACGGCGGTCAGCCGCATCCCGGGCGCCGCGTTCATCCGCATGGGCGACCAGTTCCTCGCCCTGTTCCAGCGCGGGCCGCGCTCGGAGGAGCCGCACTTCGGGCTCGTGGTCGACGACAAGGAGGCCGCCCGCCGCGCCTTCGCGGAAGCTGGGGTGGAGGTCTTGCCGGGCCGCTTCTTCGACATCCGCGACCCGAGCGGAAACCGGGTCCAGATCGTGCAATACGACGAGATCCAGTTCACGAAGACCGATCGCATCCTCGCCGGGATGGGCTTGGAACTGGACAAATCCGAGCAGGCGCTGGCAGAGTTGCGCGCCCAGGACCTCGCCGATTAGCCCGTGGCGTGTAACAGTTCCACCGAACCGGCATCGTCATCGTGAGGGAGGGCCAGATGAGACGCGAGCACGACGCACGCACCGGACGGCCACTTGTCGGCGGCCGCGACTCCATCGAGGAGCTCAGCGACGACGAGCTCGAGGTCGAGGTGACGATCGCGGCGGCGGAGCCACGCCACCGCGGGCCGAGGCTCGACGCGCTCCTGCTCGAGCGCGCGCGGCGCCGAGGGCAGTTGCAACCCGCCTGAGCGAAGCACTCGTGGCCAGACCGGTCGTTCTCGCCGTCGACGTCGGCGGCTCGCACGTGAAGGCGCTCACCTCGAACCGGCGCGAGCGGCGTCGGTTCGTGTCCGGCCGCTCCCTGACGGCGGAGGAGATGGTCGCCGGAACGCTGGCCGCGGCGGCGGGCTGGTCGTGGAGCCGCGTCACGGTCGGAATACCCGCGCCGGTCAGGGGCGGCAGGGTGTTCGCCGAGCCGGCGAACCTGGGCGTCGGCTGGGTCGGGTTCGACTACGAGGCCGCGTTCGGGAAGCCGACGCACGTCGTGAACGACGCGGTCATGCAGGCGGTCGGGAGCTATCAGGGCGGCCGCATGCTGTTCCTCGGCCTCGGAACCGGCCTGGGCTCGGCGATGATCGTCGACGGCGTGGTCGAACCGCTGGAGCTCGGTCATCTCCCGTACCGCAAGGGGACGTTCGAGGATTACGTGGGCGAACGGAGCCTCGAGAAGCGCGGCAAGAAGAAGTGGACGAAGGACGTCTACGCGGCCGTCGCGCACCTCTCGGCGGCGATGCAGCCCGACGACGTCGTGCTCGGCGGAGGCGGCGTCGACGACCTCGAGGAGCTGCCCGACGGCTGCCGCCGCGGCGAGAACGAGAACGCCTTCCTCGGCGGCTTCCGCCTCTGGGATCCCGACTGGCTCGAGCATCTGGGAACCAAGACGTGAAGAGCCGCCCGGAGGCGGCCCTTCACGCTGGCCGGAGGAGTGCGCGAGAGTCGGCCTAGGGGCCGGGCGGGCTCGGCGGCCCTCCGGGACCGGACGGCTGCCCGGTTACCGGGTCGAGGAACAGCTTCGGGTTCCCGGGGCCGTGGAAGTCGAACATCGAGTTGAGCGATTCGGCGATCGAGTCGAACGAGCCGGGGATCCGGGGCAGGCCCCAGTTGTCCTCGACGAACTTGTCGATCGAGCTGAAGTCGGTCAGCGTGTTGTCGACCGCGCCTCGCTTCGCCCACGGTGAGATGACCAGCAGCGGCAGCCGCGGGCCGTAGCCGCAGCGGCCGTTCTGCCCGGCGAGCGGCGTGCCCGTTCCGCACAGGCCGGTGCCGGTGAGGAAGTCCTGCGGGCCTGGCGGTGAGGCAACTCCACTCGTGTTCGACGGGTTGTGGACGCCGCTGTAGACGTGGTCGTAGAACCCGTCCGAGTCGTCGTACGTGACGATCACAGCCGTGCTCGACCAGTCGGGCGTCTCCTCCAGGGCGTTGATCTCCGAAGTGACGAACTGCTGCTCGTCGTACGGATCGGAGTAACCGGCGTGGCCGTCCTGGTAGCCCGGAGCCTTGAGGAAGCTCACCGCCGGCAGGTGGTCGGCCGACAGGAAGCCGTGGCTGATCGCGCCCAGCAGCGCGTTGAAGTCGCTCATGTCGTACTGGTGGTTGGCCGTATTGAACTGCGGCACGCCCGCCACGTAGGACTGCGTGTCGGTACCGATCGCCGCCAGGGACGCCGGCACCAGATGGTGCGGGTTCGCAGTGGACGCGTAGTACTGGAACGGCTCGTGGTGCGGGATGTAGTCGTCCTTGTAGCCGTACTGGCCGTTGCCCCCGACTGCGACGCCGACCGGGTGCACCGTGTCGCACAGCGCCTGGTTGGAGGAGTTCGCGGGCCGGTTGTTCGCGCTCGAGAAGTAGGTCTTGAACTGGTCCGGCGTGAACGTGCTCGTCGGCTGGCTCGCGCTCGTCAAGGCCAGCGCCTGTGCGAACGTCGTGCTGGGCTTGAACCCGCCCTGGAACCAGCCCCAGCTGAGCCCCTTCGCGTTGAGCTCGTCGCCCAGGTTGGTGCCTGTGAGCGAGACCGCGTCGCGGGTCGAGCAGTCGTCGTAATACGGCTGGGCGTCTTCGATCAGCGAGTAGCCGCCTTGACCGTCGGAGACGGTGTCTCCGACGGTGTTGGCGCCGTTGATCTGGAGCCCGACGTTGCCCGTGTCGCCGGAGACGAGGTTGATCGCTCCCTCCGCCGACGGCCCGAAGGTAGTGCCGAAGAAGTTGTCGCTCAGCCCGAAGTTCTTGGCGTAGTTCCACATCCCCGTGACGGTGTTGCCGTCGTAGTAGTTCATGACGTCACTCGCCTGGCAGGGCCGGCCGGTCGGGCTCGTTCCCGAAGTCGTCCCGACGGTGGTGAGGAACTTGTCCATCTTGCCGCCGTCGAATGCCTTCTGTTCGTCGTTGTAGTCGTGGTCCTGGTCGCAGGTCAGCACGTCGTTGATGTTGGTCGGGTCGAGGCGACGCGGATTGACCTGGTTCCCGTGCGAGTCGGTGTTCGGGTTGTTGGTCAGGAGCGTGCCCTTCCCGTTCAGACCAGGTGTGTCGTACAGGCCGTTGACCTTGGCCCCGGCGGCACCGTGGAACGGCTGCCCGCCGCTGTTGGCGGCGTGCGGATAGGTGCCGAAGTAATGGTCGAAGGAGACGTTCTCCTGGAAGATCACGACCAGGTGCTTGATCGGTGTCGCCAGCGGCGGCCCCGGCGGGTTCGCGCGTGACGACGCGGCTGTCGCCGCTGCAGCAGCGAGCCCTGCGACGACGAGCAGCGGCAGGATCCAGCGGATCCGTCTTGCCATTTTCTCTCCCCCTTGAGTCGGGTCGGTGGACGCGGCGATCCTCCACGGGGAGCCCCACGCCATGGGAATCGCTGCCGCGACTAGACGGGGACGGAGTGGTGACCGACAATTCGTCGAGCGTGCACGCACCCGACCCGTCACCAGACCGTTACCAACAGCCTCCGCGAAGGCAGGGGTAGGCTCGTACGGTGGCAACGACCGCTCGCACCCGTAAACGGACCACTGCAGCCGCCGAGCGGCTGATCAACCGCGAGCTCTCCTTCCTCGACTACGACGCGCGCCTAATCGATCTGGCGCGCGACGAGACGCTGCAGCTGCTGGAGCGCGTCTTCTTCCTCAAGGTCTCGGCCGAGATGCTGGACGAGTTCTTCATGGTCCGGATCGCGGGGCTGACCGGCCAGACGGAAGCCGGCGTGAGCCTGCGCTCGCCGGACGGCCGGACGCCGCAGCAGACCCTCGACGAGGCCCGTGAGCGCGTCCTCGAGGTGTACGCCAGCCAGGCGGCGCTGTGGCAGGACGAGCTTCGGCCGGCGCTCGCCGAGGAGCGGATCGTCGTCTCGAGCGTCGAAGATCTCGAGCCGGCTGAGCTCGCCGAGCTCGACGACCGCTTCGAGCGCGAGATCTTTCCGGTACTGACGCCGCTCGCTGTCGGGCCGGGCCAGCCGTTTCCCTACATCTCCGCGCTCTCGATCAGCCTCGGCCTGTTCGTGGCCGACCCCGAGACCGGCGAGGAGCGCTTCGCCAGGGTCAAGGTGCCCGAGGGCCTGCCGCGCTTCTTCCCCGTCGGGCGGCGGGGCCGCTTCATCCCGCTGGAGCAGGTCCTCTCCCACTACCTGCCCGAGCTCTTCCCGGGGATGGAGGTGCTCGAGCGGTCGCTCTTCCGGGTGACGCGCGACGGCGACCTCGAGGTGGCCGACGAGGCCGACGACCTGCTCGAGGCCGTCGAGCTCCAGCTCCTCCGCGCGCGCTTCGGCGAGGTGACCCGGCTCGAGGTGTCGGAGTCGATGTCGCAGGCGATGCTCGAGCAGCTCCAAGAGGGGCTGCGCGTCCGCGACGAGCTCGTCTACCCGCTGCACGGGATGCTCGACTTCGCCGATCTCGGCCAGCTCTACCGGCTCGACCGGCCCGACCTCAAGAACGATCCCTGGATGCCGGTGGCCAGGCCGCCCTGGAACTCGTTCGAGTCCGCCCCCGAGCAGTTCGCCGCGATTCGCGCGGGCGACCTTCTCGTCCACCATCCCTACGACTCGTTCGCGGCGAGCTTCGAGTCGTACGTCGACCGGGCGGCGATCGACCCCGAGGTGATCGCGATCAAGTCGACCGTCTACCGGACGAGCGACGACACGCCGCTCGTTCCGGCACTCATCGACGCCTCGGAGCGCGGCAAGCAGACCGTCTGCCTCGTCGAGATCAAGGCGCGCGGCGACGAGCGCCGCAACATCGAGTGGTCGCGCTCGCTCGAGCAGGCGGGCGTCCACATCGTCTACGGCTTCCCGGGGCTCAAGATCCACGCGAAGACGACGCTCGTCGTGCGCCGCGAGGCGGGCGGCCTGCGCCGCTACGTCCATCTGGGCACCGGCAACTACAACGCCGTCACCGCACGCACCTACGAGGACTACGGGCTCTTCACCGCCGACGAGGACATCGCCGCCGACGTCGCCGACCTCTTCAACCACCTGACCGGTTTCGGGCGGCCGGGCCACTTCCGCAAGCTGCTCGTGGCGCCGTTCACGCTGCGGGAACGGCTGATCGAGGAGATCCGGCTGGTCGCCGCGGCGGCCGAGGCGGGCAAGAAGGCGCGGATCCGGATCAAGGTGAACGGCCTGACGCACCCGCAGGTGATCGACGAGCTGTACGCCGCGTCCGCGGCCGGTGCGAAGATCGAGCTCCTCGTCCGCGGCGTCTGCTCGCTGCGCCCGGGAGTGCCGGAGCTGAGCGAGAACATCCGCGTGCGCAGCGTGATCGGCCGTTTCCTCGAGCACAGCCGGCTCTTCTTCTTCGATGCCGCCGACCGCAGCACTTGCTTCATGGGCAGCGCCGACCTGATGCCGCGCAACCTCGACCACCGCGTGGAGGTCGTGACCCCGATCGAGGACCTCGCGCTCCAGGCCGAGCTCTCCTCCACCTTCGAGGCGCTCTGGCGCGACACCGCGACGTCGTTCGAGCTCGACACGGGTGGGCAGTGGAGCCGGGTGCTGGCGAAGAAGGACGAACGCCTGCGCTCGGGCCAACAGACGCTGATGCGGCGCGCGCGGCGGCGCCTCTCGCTCGCCCGCGGTCGCTGACCGGTCCGTCTCCGGTACGTAACCGGATCGTCACCTGAACGTCTACCCGCCCTCCGATCGCGGACCTACGATGCGTAGGGATGCGTGTCGGAGTCATCGACGTCGGTTCGAACACGACTCGGTTGCTGATCGCGAGCGCGGAGCCCGAGGGTCTCGACCCGCTCGAGACGCAGAAGGTGCGGCTCTCGCTGGGCGAGGAGATCGAGCGGCACGGCGCCGTTTCGGCAGTCCATGTCGCCGCCGCCGCGAAAGCGGTCCGCGGCATGGCGGTCGCGGCCAGACGCCGGCGCGTCGCCTCGCTCGACGTCTTTCTCACCGCGCCCGGCCGGCAGGCGACCAACTCACGCGCGCTCGTCGCCGCGTTGTCGCGGGCGGCCGGCGTACCGGCCCGGGTGCTCACGAAGGAACAGGAAGGCACGCTCGCGTACCGCGGCGCGATCCTCACGGCGGGCCTCGCCCTGCCGTCGCGGGTCGCCGTCTGCGACATCGGTGGCGCGTCGACCGAGATCGCCGTCGGGAATCCGGACCGCGATCCCGACTGGATCGAGTCCGTCGATCTCGGGTCCGTGCGGCTCACGACTCGCGCCGCGGACATGCACGCCGAGGCCGAGGACGCGTTCGCCCACCTCGTCCCGCCCCTGGTCGAAGCCGCGCTCGCGGTCGGCGGAAGCGCACGTGCCGCCGGTCGGCTCGTCGGGGCCGAGCTCGGCGAGACAGAGTTGACGGAGGCACTGCGGATCGTCGAGACGACGTCGCCACGCGAGGTCGCCCGCCGCTTCGGCGTCGATCGCGCGCGGGCGGAGATCCTGCCGGCCGGCGTCATCCTGCTCGCCGAGGTGCAGCGAAAGCTCGACGTCACGTTGCACGTCTGCGGCGGCGGCATCCGCGAGGGCGCCGTCCTCGCGTCGCTCGAGACGCTGGCCGCCTAGACCTTCGGCGGCGGAATCTCGCGCACGACTGCGCCCGCCTCGACCAGCAGCGCGGCGGCCTTCTTCAGGCCACGGCCGACGAGCGCGTCGAGGATGTCGCCGTGCGTGCAGCAGACGACGCCATCCTCATCGAGTAACTCGGCCGCGGCTCCCCCTTCGCCCTCGGCGAGCCGCTCGTCCTGCTCCAACGGCAGCCCGAGCGCGGCTGCCAGCGGCTCGACGGTCTGGACGCAGCGGACGTACGGGCTCGAGACGACGCGGAGCACGCCGAACGGGCGCAGAACCTCGACGAGCGCCTCAGCCTGGCGCCGGCCCTTGGCGTCGAGCGGGCGATGGAAGTCGTCACCGTCCCAGTCGTCACGGTCTCCGGCCGCGGCGTGCCGGAGGAGGACGTTCGTCACAGGCTCTCCAGCAGCGGCAGGTCGCGCGACCAGCTGAGGATGCCGGCAGCGAGCACGGGTGTCTCCCAGCGGATCTCGTCCACTTCGCCGTGGGGCGCGAACGCTCCGTCGAGTGCGCGCATGCGCCAGTAGCGGACGATCTTCGGTCGGCCCTTGGCGTCGACGTAGCTCGTCTCGCCGATCTCCTCCTGGAGCTCGCAGCGAAGGCCGGTCTCCTCCTCGACCTCGCGCAGCGCGCACGACTCGTCTGACTCGCCGTCGTCACACTTGCCCTTGGGGAAGCTCCAGTCGTCGTACTTCGGCCGGTGCACGAGCAGCACCTTCCCGTCGCGCACGACGAGACCACCGGCTGCGCGGACGACCGTCAGATCGTCTTGCGGAGCCGCTTCCACGCCTCTCGCCAGGTAGCCCGCGCCGCCGCGCGACGCTCCTGCTCTCGTTCGACGAGACGGCCGGCCGCGACCGCCTGCCCGGGCGACGCATTCGCGGCGAGCTGACGGAGCCGCTCGCCGGCGACCACCGCGTCCTGGTGCTCGCCGAGGACGTCCTGCAACGCCTTCGCCCGCCGGACGAACTCTTTCCGTCCCACGAGCTCGCCCGCATAGCGCGCGCGCTTGCCGAGCTTGCGCACGCGATGAAGCTCCGCGTCGGCGGGCTCGTCGGGCAGTGCGTGGACGGCCTTGCGAGCCTTGGTGAACGCCCGGTCGGCGACGTCGTCGAGCGTCACCGCCGCCCCGCTCGGCTCGAGCTCCTCGACCGCCTGCGCGGTGTCGTCGAGCAGCGAGAGGTACTGCTCCGAGCGAAGCGCCGCGAGCAGGCGCGCCCGGCTGCAGGAGCGCTCGGTCCGGAGAGCCGCCAGGAGCGACCACGCCTCCTTCGCGTCCTCACCCCCGAGCTCGCCGGCCTCGTCCTCGAGCCGCGCGAGGAGGACGTCGAGGTCACGCACCTCGCCGAGCACGGCGCCCAGCTCCTGCAGGCGCCCGTCGAGCTCGGACATGTCGGCCGCGATCAGCTTCCTCCCCGCGCGCAACAGCGCCCGCGTGCGGCGGACAGCGACGCGCATGTCGTGGAGGCTCTCGGGATCGCGGCCGAGCCGCGTCCCGGGATCGTGCCGCTCGATCTCGCGCAGTTGCTCGCGCAGGAGACCGCGCAGCGCCTCGATCGGCGAGCCCGAGGGCTCGGCCGTGCCCGCCTGCGGCAGGCCGGTCCGCAGCTCCGCGCCGGCCGCCGCGAGCTCCTGCGCGAGGAGATCGAGATGGGCCGGGCTCCCGGAGCGGAGCTCCAGCTCCACCTCGACGAAGCGGTCACGCACGCGGTGCTCGTCGAGCACCGCCACCTCGTCCACGGTCACCTCGGCGGTCGTCCCGTTCCGCGCGACGAGCTCGCCGCTCCGCCGCGTGCGCAGCTCGGCGATGGGCTCGAGCGGCCCGCGGCGCAGATGAGCCTGGAGCAGCTGCAGGAACGAACGCGGCGGCTGCACGGGTCCGCCCTCCTCCTCGAGCTCGAGGAGCGCATCCTCGGCGGGGAGCTTCAGCTGCCAGACGGTCCCACCGCGCTCGGTACGGCACAGAAGCGTGATCCCGGCCGCCGCGAGCGAGCCGCCCGGCACGTCGTAGTAGACGGACGTGAAGACGCGCGCCTCGAGCGGCAGGCCGCCGAGCGGCGGCAGCCGGAAACCAGCCGGAGCGTCGAGCGTGAGCTCATGCTGACCAGTTGCCCGCATGAGCTCACGATAGGCCTAGCGGACGAGCTCTGCCAGCTGTTCCCGGGTCTGGATGGCCTCCTGCTCGAGGCCGGGCGCGTATGCCCCTGCGGCCCCGAGCAGAAGTTGCTGCCGACGCTGGGCGTCGATCCGGAGTAGGAGGTCGTCGATCCGCTCCCGGTGCCCGGCCCGATCCTCCCCCGCGGTCACGCCGCCTCCTGCAGCTCTGCCGGCTCGACCTCCTCGACGCGCGCTCGCGCCGGACGGAGGAAGACCGCGGCCACGACGAACGCTGCGACGAGCAGACCGCCGAGGACGACGAAGGACGTCTGGAAGCCGCTGACCGTCGCGGATGCACTGGCAACCGAGACGCCGTGAGCGTTCGCGTAGCTCGCCGCCGCGCTCGCCGCGATGGTGCTGATCCCCGCGAGCCCGATCGCGCCGCCGATCTGCCGGCTCGTGTTCACGAGGCCGGAGGCGACGCCGGCGTCGGCGCGCTCCACTCCCGCCAGGCTCGCGATCGTGACCGGCACGAACGAGAAGCCGAGCCCGGTTCCGCCGAGCACGAAGGCCGGGAAGAGATCCCAGAAGTAGTGGCCGTCCACCGGCACCTGCGTGAGCAGGGCGACCGAGACCGTCGCGAGGGCGAGGCCCATCATGAGCGTGGCGCGGACGCCGATCCGGCCGATCACCACTTGCGCCAGGTTCGAGGCTACGACCACGGACAGGGCGAACGCGACGAACGCCACGCCGCTCTGCACGGCCGAGTAGTGGAGGACGTCCTGGACGTAGAGCGTGAGGACGAAGAACTCCGAGAAGGTGACCGCACCGACCAAGGCCATCGTCACGTTCGCTGCCGACAGGGCGCGCAGGCGGAAGATCCGCAGCGGCAGGAGCGGCGAGCGCGAGCGGGACTCGATCCAGACGAACGCAGCGATGAGCGCCGCGGCGCCGCCGAGCAGCCCGAGCGTGACCGGAGAGCCCCAGCCGTCGGTCGTCGCCCGCGTCAGCCCGTAGACGAGCAGCATCAGCCCGCTCGTGACCGAGGCGGCGCCGGCGAGGTCGAAGTGGCGGTGCTGCAGGTCCGCGCGGCTCTCCCGCAGCAGGAACGGCGTGAGCGCGATGGCGGTGACGGCGACCGGGACGTTGACGAAGAAGATCCACGACCAGCCGAGGTACGAGGTGATGACGCCGCCGAGCAGGACGCCCGCGGCCGCGCCGCTACCCGAGGCGGCGCCGTAGATCCCGAGCGCGCGGTTGCGCTCGCGTCCCTCGGCGAACGTCGTCATCAGGAGCGAGAGCGCAGCCGGAGCGAGCAGCGCGCCTCCCAGCCCCTGCAGGGCACGGAAGCCGACGAGTGAGGCCGACGACCAGGCGAAGCCGGAGAGCAGCGAGCTCGTAGCGAAGAGGGCGAGACCCGCGACGAACATGCGCCGGCGGCCGAGCAGGTCGGCGAGCCGGCCGCCGAGCAGCAGCGTCCCGCCGAAGAAAATGGCGTACGCGGTGATCACCCACTGAAGCCCCGTAGCCGAGAAACCGAGGTCCGACTTGATCGACGGGAGGGCAACGTTCACGATGGCCACGTCGAGAATGACCATGAACTGAGCGGTGACGATGAGAGCCAGTGCGCTCCAGCGCCGCCGCGAAGAAACAGGATGAAGCGTGGGAATCAAGCAGTTCCTCCAATCGTTGGTAGTACCAACTATACATGAAAGGAACGCTTGGTCGCGCTACACTATTCCGAGAAATGGGAACTGAGATGAAAACTGTTCTGAAGACGCAGACCGGCCTGCCCCCCGAGCTCGTCGCCTCGAGCCTGTTCCTGCTCAAGCGGCTCGGCATGACGGCGAAGCAGCGCTCGATGACCGAATACGAGCGCCTCGGGCTCAACCCGTACCACCACGCGATCCTCGCCCTGCTCGAGGGGAGCGCTCCCGAGACGCAGGCGGAGATCGCGGACGCGCTCGGCTACGACCGCGGCACGATGGTCGGGCTGCTCGACGAGCTCGAGGAGCAGACGCTCGTCGAGCGCAAGCGGGACCCGGACGATCGCCGGCGGCAGCTCGTCCGGATCACATCCGACGGCAAGCGCACGCTCGGGAAGCTCCGCGCCTTGTCGACGCGCCTGGAGGACGAGTTCTTCGCGCCGCTCGACGCCGAGCAGCGCGAGCAGCTGCACGCGCTCCTGCTCGTGCTCGCAGAGCGCCACGAGCCACGCTGCGCACCGCCCGCGGTCGGCGGCTAGCGCAGCGCGCGAAGACGAGCCTTCGCCGTCGCCTCCAGGCCGGCGAGCGGCTGACAGATCACGCAGTGGTAGACGCTCGCGGTGCCGTCCTCGCTGCCGGTGAGGATCCAGTTGCCGGTCGGGCTGAAGCTCCCGCTCGTCAGCGGCTTGGTGTTGCGGCCGAGGTAGAAGAGGAGCTGGCCGGTATCGGCGTTCCAGAGGCCGGCGGTGAACTGGCTCGTCGTCACGATCCAGTGACCGTCGGGGCTGAAGCTGCCGGTGTTGACGGCGAAGAAGTGGCCGATGAGGACGCGCAGGAGACGGCCGGTGCGGGCGCTCCAGATGCGTCCGGTGTGGTCGGAGCTGACCGTCACGAGCTCGAGGCCGTTCGGCGAATACTCCGCGTCGTTCACGAGCTCGGTGTGGCCGCTCAGCGTATGGAGGAGCTTGCCGGTCGAGGCATCCCAGAGCTGGGCGATCTTGCCCTTCGTCGTCGCCACGCCGAGACCGCCCGGCGAGAGGACGGCGTGGTTCGTGGAGACGTCGATGGTGCTCACGAGCTTGCCCGCGTCGGTATAGACGCGCACCGAGTCCGGCAGCCGGACAAGGAAGCGGCCGCCGCCGGTCGAGATGCCGAGAACCCGCCCGCCGGCGTGGACGACGAAACGCAGACGGCGAGCCAGGGCGACGTTCCAAGCCCTCACGACTCCGTCCGCGCCTCCGGTGAGCAGCGTCGAACCGGGAATGAACGCGACCGCTGAGCTGGGGTCCTTGAGATGGCCGATCCCAGAGCGGTCGAGGAGATACGTGCCGTGGTGGCCGTCCGCGGCAGCGAAGTGGTAAACGTCGTTGTCCTCGGTCCCCGCCGCCGCGAGGATCGGAGCAGGCGTCTTGAGGCTGCCGACGTGGTGACCGGAGGTGTCGAGGATCTCGAGTCGCCTCCCGGAGGCGGTGACCGCGAGGTCGCCCGCGAACTGCGTTTTGACCGGGTGTCGGCTCTCGAGAATCGGCTCGAGCGTTCCTTGGGGCAGTGCGTCCCAGAGCCGCGCGCTGCCGTCGCTCGAGCCCGTCACGACGGTGCGGCCGCTCGCGTCGAAGCCGATGGTCGTCACGCTGGCGCCGTGCCCCGCCAGCGGCGCCACCAACCGGCCGTTCTGGCTGAGGTAGATGCGCGAGAGCCGGTCGGCCGACGCTGTCGCGATCTCGCTTCCGTCCGGGCTGAAGGCGGCCTCGTTCACGGCGCCGTTCGCATCGACGAGCAGGAGCTCGCGCTGCCCGGTGGCGACGTCCCAGACATACGCGGCGCCGTCCTGGCTCGACGTCACGAGCGAGCGGCCGTCCGGCGAGAAGCTCTCGTTCAAGACGTAGCCCTGGTGCGGGAGGACGTGCAGCAGCCTGCCGGTGCCGGCTTCCCAGATCCGCGCGGTGTGGTCGTAGCTGCCGCTCGCGAGCAGCTTCCCGTCCGGGCTGAACGCGAACGACTTGATCCCGCTCTCCGGCAGTCGCCTGATGACGCGGCCGGTGCGAGCGCTGTAGATCGCTGCGGCGGTCGACTTGTCGGAGCGGAAGGCGACGGCGAAGACCTGTCCCGTCGGATCGAGGACACCCGCGATGACCCCACTCGGGAGCTCAATCGACTTCGTCCGACCGCTTGCGAGGTCGACGAGGCGGACATGGGTGCCGCTTCCGACGAGCAGCGTGGTGCGGTCGAAGGAGAGAGCCGTGACCGGGGACGGCGTGGCGATCGTGCGCACGACAGCGTGCGTTGCCACCCGCCAGATCGCCACGCCGCCGTCGAAGGCACCGGTCGCGAAGACGCGGCCGTCGGGGTTCCAGGCCGCTTCGGTGAGCGTGTGCTGCCGTGGTAGCGCCACGAGCAAGTGTCCGAGGCGGTCGTAAAGACCGAGCCGGCCGTTGCTACTTGCGACGAGCAGGCTCTCCGACCAACCTGCCACCTTGGGTGCGTAGGCGGCGGCGACGATGCTGCCCCCGAGGTGCAGGACCGCCCTCTCGCGCATCGCCCCGAGGCTCGAGCGCAGGACGTCGGCGGTCTGCCGTCCCGGACTGAGCGACGCCGCGCGCAGCGCGAGAGCGACGCTGACCTGCGGATTGGTCGGGATATTCGCGAGCGCGCGGCCCGCGAGCTCGCCGCCGTGGGCATGCCGCGCCTGGGTGCGTGCATCGCTCCGCTGGACGAGGGCGTACGCCGCGACGGCCGCGACGATCGCCAGCGCGACGAGGCTCGCCCCGATGACCGCGAGCAGGCGGCGACGCTGGCGGTGGGCCCGGATCCGCTCGCTCCGCAACTGGTGCTCGGCCTGCCACGCCAGGATCGGCGGCCCGAGGACGTCGTGAAAGATCTCGTAGCGGGTCGGCGCGCCCTGCATCCCGTTGACGCCGCGCACGATCCGCTCACGCCCGAGCGTCTCGAGCAGGCGCCGCAGCTCGACGTCGTCGACGTGGGCGTACTCGGCGAGGTCGGCGGCTCGTGCGAGACCTTCCGTCCCGACGGCGTGACGAGCTGGCGAACGACACGCGCAGCCGCGTCCTGCTCCGCGAGCGGCAAGGCGTCGAGCGCTCCGCGGACGTGCTCGCGGACGACGGCGCGCGCGCCGCCGATCGCGCGGAACGTCGCGAGACGCAGCTCGCGCGACCCCTCCTCCCGCTCGCGCTCCCAGAGCCGTTCGAGCACGAGCTGGAGGTACGGCGCCTCGACGCCGGCCTCCGTCGACGCCTCTGCGAGCACCGCCTCGACGAGCGCATCCTCGGCCGTGAACGTCTCCCCGGCCAGCTCGCTGTAGCGGACGAGCGGGCCGAGGATCGCAGCCCTGCCGGCCTCGCGGTCGAGGCGATCGAGCCTCAGCAGGTTCGAGAACAGCTCGGGGATCCGGCCCGCGAAGTCGTCGAGGTCGGCCAGGGCATCGTCGCGCAGTGCGAGCAGGACGTTGACCCGCAGCCCGGGCCGGCGGAGAAGCTCCGGGAGCGTGTCGCTCAGTGGCCCTTCGAGACCGTGGTAGAGGACGTACTCCTCGAAGTTGTCGAGCAGCAGATGCAGCTCCCCGCTCTGCTGGGCGGCCGCGGCGGCCGTGTCGACAAGCCCGGCCGTGGCGCCGAGCTCACCGCACTCGGCGTGCACCGAGGCGATCAGACGAGCCGCCGGATCCTCCGCCCAGGCGCTGTGCACGACAACCGGCGCGCCGCTCGACTCGCGCAGACGGCGCGCCACGCCGGCCCCGAGGAGCGAGCTCTTGCCCACGCCGCTCGGCCCGTAGAGGACGGTCAGCCGGTTCGCGAGCACGTTCGCCGCGACCGCGGCGATCTCGCGCTCACGGCCGAAGAAGAGCAGCGCGTCGAGCTCCGAGTCCTCGAACGACGCGAGGCCCTTGTACGGGCTCGCGGGAACGCCGGTCACGACCCGACCGCCTTCTCCAGCGCCCGCTCGAGCTCGGCGACGTACGCCGCGGGCGCCATGTCGACCACCTCGACGTCGCGCCGCCGCCAGAACTCCCGCTCGAGCGGCTGCGGGCCGGGGTGCACCGACCACGAGCGATACGGCAGCGGCTCGCTCCCCCAGAAGCGCTCGAGGACGACGCGCAGCGTCCAGGTCGAGAGCGTGTAGCCGAGCAGCAGCAGGTGGGTGCGGCGCAGGCGCGCGGCGAGCGAGACGGGCAGGCGCCGCGCGACGTCGCCGTAGTGGATGAAGTCGTCCTCGGTCACGGCGAAGCTCTCCCAGGCGCGCTCGGCCGACCGGTCGACCCGCCCCTGTAGGTGGAGAAGCACCGTGCGCTCGTCGAGCGCGAGCTCGCCGGTGTACGCGTTCGGCCGCTCGATCACACTCGCCACCCCGCCGGGCGCGATGTGGCAGAAGCTGCCGCGCATCTGTCCCGCGGCGAGGTAGCAGACCGTCTCGTACGGCTCCTCGACCTCCTCGAGCGCCCGCTCGAGCGCGAGCCCGTAGCCGGTCGTGACCAGCAGCGGCTGGCCTGTGTCGCGCTCGCGCAGCAGCGCGGGCAGCCCCGCGAGGAAGCGATGGACGGCCGACGGCTCGCCGTCTCCCTCGACGAGCGTGTGCAGCGTGTCGTAGAGCGGGCCCGAGCCGTTGAGGACGGCGACGGCCTGGGAGACGCGGGCGAGCTCCCGGGTGTCGGCGTCGACGCCGAAGCGCCGTGCGAGCTCCGAGGCGAGCGGCTCCGAGTCGGAGCCGACCACGACCGTGACCTTGCCGGCGAGAAGCGCCGCGGCCACCTCCTCGAAGTGCTCGACCTCGGGAATCGCGCCGCGATCGACCGCGAACGTCTCCTGGCGGAGGATCGAGGCGTGTACGCCGCGCAGAAGCGGGCTCGGCTCGAGGCCCAGCTCGGCGACGAGCAGCTCGCGGCCCTCGCGATAGACGTCGAGCGCCTGCGCCTGCCGGCCCGAGCGGTAGAGGGCGAGCATCAGCTGGGCGCGCAGCCGCTCGCGCAGCGGATGGGCGTGGACGAGCGCCTCGAGCTCGGCGACGACCTCCGCGTGTGTGCCGATCGCGAGCTTCGCCTCGGCCCGCTCCTCGACGAGCGTGAGGTGGAACTCCTCGAGACGCGCGATCTCCTCCCGCGCGAACGTCTCGTAGCGGAACTCCGCCAGCGGCTCGCCGCGCCACAGCGCGAGCGCGTCGTCGAGCAGCGCCGCGCGCCGGACCGGCTCGCTCGCCCGCGCGGCGTCGACGAGGCTCCGGACGCGAGCGACGTCGAGCTGCTCCGGCTCGAGCCGCACGAGATAGCCCGGGTTGCGCGTCTCGATCACGTCCGCGCCGAGCGCCTTTCTCAGCTGGGCAACGAAGTTCTGGAGCGAAGCGACCGCAGTCGCCGGCGGGTCGCCCTCCCACAGCGCCTCGACGAGACGGTCGACCGAGACCACCCGACCCGCTTCGAGCAGCAGCAGCGCGAGGAGCGCTCGCTGCTTCGGGCCGCCGAGCACGATCGGCTCCCCCTCCTCGCGAGCCTCGAGTGAACCCAGGATGGCGAATTCGACCACCGCGCGAAGGGTTGTAGCACCCCCGCAGGAGCGCTCCCCAACGGCCGTTAGCCGACCGTTAGAGCGCGGTTGGCGCCGCGGCCGACGGTGGCGCCGTGAACATCGCGCCGTACCGCCTCAGTGCACGCCGGATCCCGCGCTTGCCTCGCGCCCGGCGGCAGCGGGCAGCCGCCGCCGGCCTCGCCTCCGGCGTCGCGGTCAGCGCCGCCGTCGCAGTCGTCTTCGGAGTCGTGCTCGGCCCGGGCCGAGCCGGCACCTCTCCACTGCTCGCGGGCTTCGAGGCTCGCAGCTATACGCCCGGCCAGACCGCCGTGCTCGCCGTCGGCGGCGGTGACACGAATCGCGCCACGCTCCAGATCTTCCAGGCGGGCGCCTCCGGGACTCCCGGCCCGGCCGCCGCACCCGGCTGGGACAAGCACACGTTCGGCAAGCCGGTCACGGCACCGCAGCAGGTACGCCGCCCGTCGGGGAACGGCCGCTGGCTCGTGCATGTCCCCCTCGGCTCGGATTGGCCCAGCGGTGACTACGCCGCGCGCCTGACCTGGGGCTCGCACACCGACTACGCGCCGTTCGTCCTCCGCCCGAGCCGGCTCGGTACCGCACCCGTGCTCGTCGTGGAGCCGACCAACACCTGGCACGCGTACGACGTGACCGACGGCGACAGCTGGTACCTCAACTCGTCCGTCCACGTCATCGACCTCACGCATCCGTTCGCCAGCTCGCGGGTGACCGGTACGCGCGTCCCGGCGGGGCTACCCGAGCAGTTCTCGCGCTTCGACCTCGGCTTCCTCCGCTGGTACTGGCACAGCGGCTACCGGGCCGACTTCATCTCCGACGACGACCTCGAGCGCATCTCGAGCGCCGGGCAGCTGAGCCACTACCGGCTGATCGTCTTCGCCGGTCACGAGGAGTACGTCACGTCGCACACCTTCGACGTGATCACGCGCTACCGCAACGCGGGCGGCAACCTCGCCTTCCTGTCGGCCAACAACTTCTTCTACAAGGTCAAGGTGACGGGAAACACGATGACCGGCCGCACGCCGTGGCGCGACCTCGGGCGGCCCGAGGCGGCCCTGATCGGCGCGCAGTACGCCGGCTGGGACGAGGGCAAGTACCCGAACCGGCCGTACCGCATCGTCGACACCGCGGCCGCGCCGTGGCTGTTCGCGGGGACGGGCCTCCACGACGGCAGCGTCGTCGGCAACTACGGGATCGAGGTGGACGAGCCGAACTCCGTCTCGCCGCCGCACACGCACGTGCTGGCCGAGATCCCCAACGAGCTCGGGCCCGGCAAGTCGGCCGAGATGACGATCTACACCCGCGGCCGCTCGACGGTGTTCGACGCCGGCGCCATCAACTTCGGCGCCAGCGCGCACTGGCCCGCGCTGTCACGCTTCTTCTCCAACCTGTGGAGCCATCTCAGCGGAGAGACCAGCAATAGCTAGAAGCCTCGCGGCGCTCTGCGCGATTGCCGCGGCTGCCGCCCTCGTCTCGTGCGGGGGCGCGCAGCCGCGTCCGACGACGACGGCAGCGCCGCCCCCCGCGCCGACCACGACGGCACCCCTGCCCCCGACGAACGCCGCCGTGCCGTGGCCGACCTACGGCGCGGACAACGCTCGCCTGCGCGCGGTCGCCGCACCCGGCCTCCGGCCGCCGTTCCGGCGTCTCTGGACGTTCCACGGCCATGCGCTGCTCGAGTTCCCGCCCGTCGTCGGCTACGGCAGCGTCTTCGAGGAGGCCTTCGACGGCCGGCTCTACGCCCTCGATCCGGCGAGCGGCCGCACTCGCTGGAGCTACACGGCGCACCGCTGCGGCTGGTCGTCTCCGGCCCTGGCCGACCACCTCCTCTTCGCCACGTTCATCGGCAACTCGGAGTGCAAGGCGACGCTGTCGGGCGGCGAGCTGGTGGCCCTTTCCCCGGAGACCGGACGCATCCGCTGGCGGCGGACGATCGGCCCCTCGGAGTCGTCCCCGCTCGTCGAGGACGGCACCCTCTACGTCGCCGACCAGGACGGCTACGTCTACGCCTTCGCCGCCCGCACCGGGCGCCTGCGCTGGCGCTTCGACAGCGGTGCGCCGATCAAGGCGTCGCCTTCGTTCGCCTACGGGCGGATCTACATCGGCAACTACGCCGGCGAGATGCTCGCCCTCGGCGCGCGCACGGGCCGCCTGATCTGGCGGAGCGGGGGGTACGGCAACTTCTACTCGACCGCGTCGGTGAACGCCGGGCGGGTCTACGTCGGCTCGCTCGACGGCCGCGTCTACGCGTTCTCGGCCCGCAGCGGCGCCGTCCTCTGGAGCTTCGGGACGGGGAGCTACGTCTACGCCTCGCCCGCCGTCTGGAACGGCCTCGTCCTCGTCGGCTCGTACGACCACGACTTCTACGCACTCTCGGGCGGCACGGGCTCGCTCCGCTGGACGTATCACGCGCAGGCGTCGATCTCCGGCGCCGCCTCCGTCGTCGACGGCTTCGTCTACTTCTCGAGCTTCGACCACCGGACCTACGCGGTCGCCGCCGCGAGCGGCCACCTCCGCGCGGAATGGCCGGACGGCGAGTACTCCCCCGCGGTGGCCGGCAACGGTCGCCTCTACCTCGTCGGCCTCGGCCGGATCTACGCACTCGCGCCCGCTCGGTCTTGAAGCATTACCGCTTTCGGTGTTGAACCTCCGTAGTCCGCTGTGTCGCCTCTTGGTCGCTCTCAGGCTGCTCCAGAAACCTCTTTAGGCTTCGGTCGGTGGCGCACGGGTACGACACGGCGGAGCGGGACCTCGAGCAAGCCGGCATGACACTGGCACGGCAGCCGTCGGAGGCAGGCGTCGACTGGCTGCTCACGCTGCCCGGCGGCGACCTGGTCGAGGCGTGGGAGCCGGGGACCAGCGGGCTCGTCCCGCCGCCGGAGGTCATGAGCCGGATCGAACGCGTCACGGCGGGCAGGGACCTCGTCCCGGATCCGCCGGTCCGGGCGCTGCCGCGCGAGCCGGCCGCTGACGAATACGGCCGGTTCGAGGATCTGACCCGTCAGCTCGTCACGGCGTCTCGGCCGTGGCGAGCCGGATCCGGCGCAACATGAACCACGCCGAGCGCTGAGTCACGCCGAGGGCGCGCGCCAGCTCCCGCGAGCTGACCGCGGTCTCCGGGTTCGCAGCCACCCAGACTGCAGGGAACCACTTGTCGAAGCCGAGCGACGAGCCCTCGAAGACCGTGCCCGCCTTGGTCGAGAACTGCCACTTGCAGGCTCGGCACTTGAACAGGCGGCGTGTCGAGATGTAGGGCGTACTCGCTCGCCACCTCCGGGTCGGAGAAGTACCGGACCGCTTCGGAAAAGTCCGTGGGGAGCCGCGTGCCGCTTGTTTCCGCCATAGGGGGTGACCCTACTACGTCGCTGGGCGCAGGACAGAGTAGGAATTCGGTTGGAAACCGGTTTGAGCTTCGTGTTCCGGCCCCCCGGCCGGGGGAGCCGCACGTCCCCAAGACGGGGAATGACTGCGCGCTCTGCCGTGACGACGTTGAGGTTGGGGGTTTACCCCGCGCCGGACCCGCAGGTCGCACCACGGACCGATGGGCCGTCGGCCTCAAGTCATCACTCCAACCGAAGGCGGCTCTTACACATGAAGCTTGTCACGAAGAGACGGATCGCACTTCTCGCCGCGCTGCTGATCGCCGCCGTCGCGGCCATCGGCGGCTACGCGTACTTCACGGCCAACGGCTCCGGTAGCGGCACGGCGACCGTCGGTACCAGCTCGACTCTCGCGCTCCACGGCTCGACAGTCGGGACGCTGTACCCGGGCACGACCGTGTCGATCAGCTTCACGGTGGACAACCCCTCGACCGGGCATCAGCAGCTCGGGACGATCTACCTCTCCGGCGTGAAGGCTTGCACCGGTAGCGGTTCGTCCTGGGATCCGGCCCTGAACAGCGGCGCGGGCGGCTGCTCGAACAGCGGTACCGAGCAGACCGGCTGCGAGTCGGTCGACCCCGGCAACGCGGCCGACGCCAACGCGAGCAACTTCTACCTGGCCGACGTGACCGAGAACCAGGACATCGCCGGCAGCTCGAACGGCGTGAACGCCACCAACGGCGGCACGCTGAAGATGAACAACCTGAGCTCGGCTCAGGACAGCTGCAAGAACGCCAACCTCTACCTGCAGCTGGCTACGCGGTAGCGAGATGACAGTCGCGGAGGCGCGCCCGCCCCGGGCCGCACCTCCGCGATTGGGGGCTCGATTGTCCGGTCGGCTTTCCACACCAGATCTCCCAGGCGCCGCCGCGGCGGCTTTGACGTTCTCGAAGATCGGCCGCTTCGGCGGCCGTCACGGGCAAGGGCGTCCGAATCGGACGCGGGCGCCTCTGCCCGGTTCCAACCAGCGCGGGATGGGACCGTGAGGCGCGCCGTCCTCCTCAGTCCGCCGCTCGCCCTCGCTCTCGCTCTTGGCGTCATCACGGCGAACGCCTCCTTCGACGCGACCGGTACGGGACATGCTGCGGCGGCCGTCGGCTCGCTGAGCGCACCGGCGGCGCCGACCGCGGCCGCGGGAGCGGGCACAGTCGCCTTGAGCTGGTCGACGGTGTTGCCGCCGAGCGGGACCGACACGGTCACCTACTACGTCCAGCGGGATGGAGCGAATGTGGGCGGGAACTGCCCGCCCAAGGCGTCGCCGACCACGGCCACCAGCTGCACCGACTCGGGGCTCTCGGCAGGCACCTACCACTACACGGTGACGGCGGTCTGGCGCAGCTGGTCGGCGACGAGCAACTCGACACCGGTCACGGTGGCCTCAGGCGCGCTCGACCACTTCTCGCTCGCCGCGGCGACCACGACGCCGACCGCAGGTGCGGGCGACAACCTCACGGTCACTGCCAAGGACGTCGCCGGAAACACGGTCACCGCCTACGGCGGCGACCAGACGCTTACTTTCAGCGGCGCGAGCACGATCGGCGCCAACCAGCCGACCGTCACATCCAAGACGGGTACCGCGGTCGCCTTCGGAACCGCCGAAACGATCACCTTCACCAGCGGTGTCGCGACCGTGTCCGGCTCCAGCAACGGCGTCATGACCCTGTACAAGGCGGAGATCGCGAGCGTGACCGTCAGCGACGGCGCGCACACAGGCAGCCTCTCGTTCACGGTGAGCGCCGCTGCGGTCGCCGGGATTGCGGCGACGAGCGGCGGCAGCCAGTCCGCGACGGTCAGCACCGCATTCACCAACCCGCTGGCCGCGACGGTCACCGACACCTACGGCAACACCAAGTCCGGCGTCTCCGTGACCTTCAGCGCGCCCTCGAGTGGTGCGAGCGCGACGTTTGCGTCCGGCGGTAACTGCACCAGCAACCCGCAGACCTACCAGTGCGTGGCGAGCACCAACAGCAGCGGGGTTGCCACCTCCTCCGCGTTCACCGCCAACGCCACCCGGGGCACCTACAACATCAGCGCCACCGCCAGCGGCGGCTCGAACCCATCGGTCAACTACGCCGAGACCAACATCGGCTTGCTCCACGTAAGCTCGCTCGTCACGGGCACGACCAGCGGCGCGGCGACCTGGACCGGATCCATCACCGTCACGGTCAAGGACGCCTCGGGCGCAGCCGTCAACGGCGTCTCGGTGACCGGTGCCTGGAGCCCGACCTCGGCCGCTTCTCCCAGCGGCTGCACGACGAACTCCTCGGGCCAGTGCACGATCACGCCCGCTGCCGGCTCGTTCCCGAATGGACAGCTCACCGAGACCTGGACCGTCTCCAACCTCAGCCTGAGCGGCTACACCTATGCCTCCGCCTCGAACGTCGAGAGCGCAATCACCCTCTCGCAGAACTGCGCTGCGGCCACGGTTTGCGAGACGAACCTGACCAGCACGACCGCGTTCACGGACACGACGGCCGGGACCAGCTCGAGCACCGCCTCGCTCTCGTCGGGGAACACGCCGCCCTCCGGCTCGACAGTCCTGATCCTGATCGCGCGCGACGGTTCGCAGACCGGCGACACCGTCTCCAGCGTCACCGGGAGCGCGATCAGCGGCGCCACGCTGGTCACCTCGAACGCCAACAACCTGTCGACCAACGCCGCGGCCTTCACGAACCTGTGGGTCTATCGGGCGCAGGGAACCGGAACGACCACCAGCCCGGCCGTCACGGTGACGTTCGGCAAGAGCGACAACATCGCCACTCTCGTCCAGGTGGTCGTCCTCTCCGGCGAGAACACGAAGACTCCGATCGCCCAGAGCAACAACACGAACAAGTGCACGACGGGCTGCACCACGACCGCCACGGTCACCCTGACCAGCTCGCTGTCGAGCGGCAGCAAGGAGATCGTCCTCGTCGGCGAGGCCAAGGCGACGGCGGCGGGCATGTCCTCTGCCGGCTGGGCGACGAAGCTGTTCTGGGCGCAACTTGCCGGCGCCACCGGCGCGAACGACGGCAGCTTCTTCGGCACCAGCGTCGCGAGCGGCACGGTCACTCTCGGGACAGCCAGCGTCTGGGACGCGATAGCCCTCGAGGTCGCCAAGTCCACATAGCCCCGGCAGCGGCTGGCAGGGTTTCGCGATGGGGCTCACATCCGGCACCGGCCCGTTCGGCCATCGCCCTGCCGGCCGCTTCAACTTCACGCCTGACCCACCGACCGGCTCCGTTCTCTACTTCGATCCCGTGCCGTACCGGCTGCGCGGCTTCTACGCCGGCGAGGCCGTCTTCGACACCCTCGGCGCCAAACTCCTCTACGAGACGGCGCATCTTCCCGTGTACTACGTGCCGGAAGACGATCTGCGACACGAGCTGCTCGAACCGAGCGACAGGCACACGCAGTGCCCGCACAAAGGGGAGGCCTCGTACCGCTCGATCCGCGTCGGAGACCGCTTCGAGGAGGACGCGGTCTGGACGTACCCGGAGCCGATCGCGCCGGCCGCCTTCCTCGCCGGGCATGCGGCGTTCTACTGGCGAAAGCTCGACGAGTGGTTCGTGGAGGACGAGCAGATACTCGGGCACCCGCGCGACCCGTACCACCGCATCGACACGTTCCGCACCACGCGGCCCGTGCGGATCTCGGTCGACGGCGAGGTCGTCGCGGAGAGCTCGCGGGCGGTCGCGTTGTTCGAGTCGGGTCTCCCGCAGCGCTTCTACCTGCCGGCGGAGGACGTGCGGATGGAGCTTCTCGAGCCGTCCGAGACGAAGACGCGCTGCGCGTACAAGGGCGTCGCCTCGTACTGGCACGTACGGGCCGGCGACGCGACGCACGACGACCTCGCCTGGGCCTATCCCGAGCCGGAGCGCGAGGCCGAGGCGATCGGTGACCTAATCTGCTTCTTCAACGAACGTGTCGATCTCGAAGTAGACGGGAAGGCAGAGGAACGCCCCGTCACCCAGTGGTCGCGCTGACCACTCCGATGCGAACGGCGACGCCGCGTATGAAGTGAAAGCCGGACGGCAGCCAGAAGATCAGGTGCGTGTTCCTCGTCGGCATGATCTCGTTGTTCCCCGGGTTCTGCAGCAGGTCGGGAGCAACGAGCGGCGTGAGCAGGTTCCGCAGAAGCGGCGAACTGTGACGGACGACCCTGCCGAAATTGCCGTAGCGGCCTCGTCCGTACCAGTGCGCCGCCCCATGCCGGGACGCGCCAGATGCGTCCGGACATTGACCTTCCAGTGCGACAAGCCTGTGCTTGCGCTCGCAGACGGCGCGAGCACGATCAGTGCGAGGGCGGCAGCGGCAGCCTGCGCTCCAAGAGCAACCTTCGTGCGCATGATGAACACCCCTCAGCTTTGTGATGACCCGATCACAAAGGCGCGCACCGCATCGGCCTCGCGACGGTGACAACCCGACCCCGCTGTTTCCTATGGAGCCTCCTCTCCTCGACTGTCCCCGGTGGTCGGATCGTCAGCGAGGCGAGGCGTCCTGTCAACCCGCGTAGCCAAATCGCAAAAAGTGCCCGCGGCATGAATCGAACGTGCGCACGGTCGCCTATTCCTTGGGCTTTACCAGCACCGCTCTCTCATAGAGATAGTCGTTACGTGTGTAGCGGGGCCAGCAGCACCTGAAGTAGACCACCTCGCCTCGAAAAGTCTTGATGGGTTTGTCGACTTCGCTCTTTGGCCATTGCGGATGGGGTGTCGGGTTCATGACAAACCGGTAAGTCCGCCACACACCTCTCCACTTGATCTTCGCGATGTAGCCCGGTTTGATCAGGTAGAGGCGGTAGAACGGGCCGTGCCTGCCATAGCCCGGTACAGGTGTTACGTCGTGTGCATCGATGACCATCGTCAAGCCCTGTCCGGGCCGCGTCGTGAAGCCCCCATCCCAGATCGGACCGTACGCCAGATCGCAAACTCTCGTGCCGATCGGCTGATTGACCATGTGCAGAGCCTTGACAGTCAGAAGAGCCGGGTGGCTTGATTCCGGCCTCTTTGGGCAACTTCGGCCGGCGACGCCGCTAGGCGTCGCCACGACTACCCACGCCAGCCCGACGGCGACGGTCAGCATCACTCTTTTCATGCCACATATCACACTACAAGCCGCGAAACCTAAAGCCCCTAGATCAGTTAGTGCCCCCGGCATGAATCGAACATGCGCACGCGGTTTAGGAAACCGCTGCTCTATCCACTGAGCTACGGGGGCCGCGGGACATTGTGCCGCGCGCGCCCGCCGTGCCCCCTCGATCCTGCAAAGATCGCCGCATGACGGATGCAAGCGCTGTGGCCGATCTCCTGCACGAGGCCGCCGAGACCCATCACGTCGTCTACCGGATCGTCGACGGCGACGATCCCGACTGGGCGTCCTGGTACGCCGACTGGCTGCTCTCGCTCTCGGAGCTGCCGCAGCTGCTCGGCGCGACTCCGGTTCGCAGCCACCTCGTCTTGGAACTCGTCCAGCTCGACCGCGACTACACCTCCGAGCCGCGCGAGCAGCGGTGGGAGGACTGGTACGCCGCGCGCCTGATCGAGCGCTTCAGCGCCGCCTAGCTACAGTCCGAGCGCGATGAGCGACTTCAGCCTCGAGGCGCTGCTCGAGTCGCGGCGCGGCGAGGATCTCGACCTCTGGGCCCGCACGATCAACCCGCAGTTCGCGCGGGTGCTGCGCACGATCGGCTTCGACCGGACGTGGGGGCGCGCCGAGGGCGCGTACCTCTACGACAAGGACGGGACGCGCTACCTCGACCTGCTCGGCGGGTTCGGGATGTACGGCGTCGGGCGCAACAACCCGCGCGTACGCGCCGCGCTCGTCGAGGGGCTCGAGCTCGAGACGCCCGGGATGCTCGCCATGGGGACGACGCTCCTTCCCGGCCTGCTCGCCGAAGCGCTGATCGGGCTCGCCGGCGGCCGGATCGAGCGCTGCCTGTTCACGAGCTCCGGCACCGAGTCGGTCGAGTCGGCGATCAAGCTCGGGCGCACGGCGACCGGTCGCACGCGCGTCCTCTCCGCCGACCATGGCTTTCACGGGCTGTCGCTCGGCGCGCTCTCGGCGAACGGCAACGAGGAGTTCACGGCGCGCTTCCAGCCGCTCATCCCCGGGTTCGCGCACGTGCCGTTCGGCGACCTCGAGCCGCTCGAGGAGGAGCTGCGGCGGGAGGACGTCGCACTCTTCATCGTCGAGCCGGTTCAGGGCAAGGGGATCAACCTCCCACCAGACGGCTACCTCGAGGGAGCACAGGAGCTGTGCCGCCGCTACGGGACGCTCTTCTGCGTCGACGAGGTGATGACCGGCTTCGGGCGGACGGGCCGCATGTTCGCGTTCCAGCACTGGGGGCTCGAGCCCGATCTCGTGACCGTGGCGAAGACGCTCTCCGGCGGCTACATCCCGTCGGGCGCGCTGCTCATGGCACGCTCGGTGCACGAGGCGGTCTTCGACTCGATGTCGCACGCGATGTCGCACGGCTCGACCTTCGCGCCGAACGAGCTCGCGATGGCGGCCGGCCTCGCCACGCTGCACGAGCTGCGCGAGCGGAAGCTCGTGGAGCAGAGCGCCCGGCTCGGCGAACGGCTGCTCGAGCTGACGCGGCCGCTCGTGGATGAGTTCGATGTCGTGCGCGACGTGCGCGGGCTCGGGCTCGCGTGGGCGATCGAGTTCGCCGAGCCGGAGGGCGAAGGGCGCACGATGTACCGGATGATCGAGCGCGCCCAGCCCGGCCTCTTCGCCCAGCTCGTCCTGGTGCCGCTCTTCAGGAAACACCACATCCTCTGCCAGGTCGCCGGCCACAACATGGCCGTGATCAGGATCCTGCCGCCGCTCGTCGTGACGGACGAGGACATCGAGGAGTTCGCCGCTGCGCTGCGCAAGACGATCAAGGGCGCGCAGCGGATGCCGGCGTCGCTGACGAAGTTCGCGCTGACGGCGGCTGGCGGCAGCGTCCGGCGCTAGCCGCGCTCGAGCGGGAGGCCGCTCTGCGACCACTCGCTCCACGAGCCCGGATAGAGGCGGCCGTCACGGCCCGCCAGCCAGGCACGGTGGAGGGTGACGCAGGCCGTGACGCCGGAGCCGCAGTAGGCGACGAGCTCACCGTCGGAGAGCTCGGGCAGCGGCTCGTTCCACGGTGCGTTCGCAGCGCCGGGGATCCGGCCGGGTGGATCGTCGATCTCGTTCGGCTCGCCGCGCCAGCGGCTCGCGAGGCGGGCGTCGACGAGCGCGAGCGACGGGTCGGCGAGGCGGCGCGCGATCTCCTCCGCCGCGATCGTGTCGCCGCTCCGCTCCCGAGGGACGAACTCGGCCTGCTCGACCTCCTCCTCGCCCGCGCGCAGCTCGCCTCCCCATGCCTCGATCCCGCCGAGCAGGACGGCGCGGTCGTCATGCCCGAAGTGGCGCAGCAGCCACCAGAGCCGCTCCGGCCCGCCGCCGCTCCCGTAGGCGACGACGTAGACGCCCTCGCCGATCCCCGCGCGGCCGGCCGCGGCGGCGAACCTCTCCGCGGACGGCAGCGGATGGCGGCCTGCGTCCGGAACCGAGAGATCCGAGAGGTCGGCGTCGACGTCGAGGAACGAGGCGCCCGGGATGTGCCCGGCGAGGTAGAGCTCACGCCCTCGCTCGGGGTTCCCGAGCTCCCAGCGGCAATCGACGAACTGGTACCTCACGTGCCGACCAGCGTAGAGCGCCGCTCGAGGAGGACGACGTCGCGCCAGACGCCGTGCAGCTCGCCGAGCCGTTCCCGGACGCCGACCTCGCGGAAGCCGCACGTCTTGTGCAGCCGCAGCGACGCCTCGTTCTCGGGGAACACACCGGCGGTCAGCGTCCAGTAGCCGGCCTGCTCGGACCGCTCGACGAGCCGCTCGAGCAACTCCCGTCCGAGGCCGGCGCCGCGCGCCTCGCCCGCGACGTAGACGCTCACCTCGCCGACGCCGCGATAGCACTGGCGTGCGGAGGCCGGCGAGAGCGCGGCCCAGCCCACGACCGCGCCGTCGCGTTCGGCCACGAGCCGGAGCCGGGGATGGGCCTCGTCCCAACACTCCCACGACGGCGTCTCGGTCTCGAAGGTCGCGTCGCCGCCGCGGATCCCCTCCTCGTAGATCGCGCGCACCGCCGGCCAGTCGCCCGGCCGCAGGTCGCGGATCGTCACGAGGTGCGGCTCGGCGTCCAGGCCGCAGCGAGGATCCCGAGGCCGACGAGGACGCCGCCACCGACCCAGCGCTGCACCCACGCGATCCCGGCCGAGCCACGCAGGCGATCGGCGACGGTCCCGGCCGCGAGCGCCCACATGCTGTCGCTGAGGAAGCCGAGCAGCGCGAACGTGAGGCCGAGCGCGAGCACCTGCAGCCCCGGATCCTGCGCGTTCGGGTCGACGAACTGGGGGATGAACGCGAAGATGAAGACGATCGTCTTCGGATTCGTGAGGTTGACGAAGATGCCCTGCGTATAGGCACGGACGCGCGTGCGTGGCACCGCGTCCTCGTCCGGCTCCTCGAGACCGCGACCGAGCAGGCGTCGCACACCGAGCAGGAAGAGATACGCGGCGCCGACGTACTTGACGGCGTCGAAGGCGGCGGTCGAGGCGAGGATCAGCGACGAAAGGCCCAGGGTCGCGAGCACGACGTACGCGACCGTCCCGGTCGTGATGCCGGCGACCGACGCGATCCCGCCGCTCCGGCCCATCTCGATGCTCCGCGTCACGACGTACAGCACGGCCGGACCGGGGATGAGGAGCAGCACGATCGCGGCCGCCAGGAACAGCGCGTACGTCGACGACGAGGGCATGACCGCACGCTACACGGCACAAAGAGCGTGCTCAGGCGCGACATTTGACGCCGGCGGGCCGAGCGCCTACCCTGCCACGGCCATGTTGCTCGCGAACGTGATGGACCGGACCCGGGGAGGCGCCACTGTGCGGCTCGCCGGACCCCGCGGCGCCCTTTAGGTCCGCGCGCCGCCTCACAGGCGGCTTTCCGTCCTCCGTTCCCTCTTCTGTCGAAGGAGCAGCATGTCCACCTTTGCACCATCCACAATCGATCTGGCCTCACGTCTAGACCGCGAGGCGCCCGCCGTCGAGGTGCGCGACCTGCGGAAGACCTTCCGCCGCAAGGACCGCAGCGCGGGCCGCTTCGCCCGCAAGCGTCCGTGGCCGGCGCTCGACGACGTCACCTTCACGATGGCCCGCGGCGAGTGCGTCACCATCCTCGGCCAGAACGGCTCGGGGAAGTCGACGCTCGTCCGCCTGCTCTCGACGCTGCTGATCAGCGACGGCGGCGAGGCGCGGGTCTTCGGCCACGACGTGGACCGTGAGGCGTCGACGATCCGTCGGCTTGTCAACCGCGTCTCGGTCGAGGCGAGCTTCTTCAAGAAGATGTCCGCGGCCGAGAACCTCTCGTACGCGGCGCGCTTCTACGGCATGACGCCGCACCAGACGCGTACCGCAATCCCCGAGCTCCTCGGCCGGGTCGGCTTCCCGCCCGAGCGGCGCGGCGAGGCGATGGAGAACCTGTCGCGCGGCATGCAGCAGAAGGTCGCGCTGGCGCGGGCGCTGTTGACCTCGCCCGTACTGCTCCTGCTCGACGAGCCGACGACCGGGCTCGACCCGCGTTCGAAGCTCGAGGTGCAGGAGTTCATCCGGCAGGTCCGGACGGAGAACGACGCGACGATCCTGCTCTGCACGCACGACATGGCCGAGGCGGAGGCGCTCTCGGACCGGGTCGGGATCCTCGACCGCGGCCGGCTGCTCTTCCTCGAACCGGTTGCGGACGTGAAGCGGCGCTTCGGCGTCGAGACGCTGGAGCAGGCGTTCTTCGCCGCGACCGGTCGCGAGTTCGAGAACGAGCGCTCAGAAGAAGACGACGAGTACAGGGAGGTGTTCGCATGAGCGAGTTCGCATTGGAGACGAGGAACCAGCTCGTCGGCCTCTTCGGGATCGTCGAGCGCAACGTCTACCTCACGAAGCGCTATTTCCTCTGGGACATCGCGTTCATGGTCTGGACGATCGCGAACACGCTCACGATCGTCTTCATCGCACGCGCGGCGCACCTGCCACCGGAGGAGGAGAACACGCTGGCGACGGCGCTGCTCGTCGGCGCGACGATCTGGGCCTTCCTCGGGATCATCTTCGAGTTCATGACCGAGACCGTCGCCTGGGAGCGGTGGGAAGGGACGATCGAGTACACGTTCATGGCGCCGCTGTCGCGTCTCGTCCACCTGTTCGGGCAGGGCGCGTTCGCGGTGCTCTACGGGCTGATCCGGGCCACGATCCTCTTCTTCGTCGTCGCCGCGTTCATCGGCATCCATGCGCCGGAGGCGAACTACGCGGCGGCCCTCTCGCTGCTTGCGCTCGCGTCGCTGTCGTTCATCGGCGTCGGGATCATGACTTCGGTGCTGCCGCTGATCTCGCCGGAGAAGGGCGCGCAGCTCGGGTTCGTCTGCCAGGGCGTGATGCTCGTGGTCTCGGGCGTCTACTACCCGGTCAGCGTGATGCCGGAGTGGATGCAGTGGCTCTCGAAGTTCTCGCCGGCGACGTACGCGCTGCGCGGCTGTCGCAACTCGATCATCTACGGCACCGGCCTGGTCTGGGCGGACGTCTGGCCGCTGCTGATCATCGCCGTCCTCGCGACGCCGATCGGCCTCGCCGTCTTCCGGGTCGGCGAGCGGCACGCGAAGCGGCACGGCAAGCTGAAGAGGTCGGGATGACCGACTGGTTCGCAGGAGACGTGGCGGAGCGCTACGACAAGTCGACGGCCGGCATGCCGGTCGAGCCGGTCGTCGACTTCCTTCTTCCCTTCGCGAGCGGCGGGGCGCTGGAGCTCGCGATCGGGACCGGGAGGATCGCGGTGCCGCTGGCCGAGCGCGGGGTCCGCGTCGCGGGCATCGACCTCTCGCCGGACATGGTCGCGCAGCTGCGGCAGAAGACAGACGAGATCCCCGTCGAGATCGGCGACATGTCGGCGACGCGGGTCGAGGGCACGTTCTCCCTCGTCTACGTCGTCTTCAACTCGATCAACAACGTCACGACGCAGGACGGTCAGGTGGACGTGTTCGCGAAGGCGGCGGCACAGCTCGAGCCCGGCGGGTGCTTCGTCGTCGAGGTCGGAGTCCACAACCGGCAGCGGCTCGAGGTGTTCGACCTGAGCGACACGCACGTCGGCGTCGACGAGCTCGACTTCGACACCCAGCACCTCGTGTCTCATCACTTCTTCCTGGTCGACGGGCAGTGGAAGCGCATCTCGATGCCGTTCCGGTCCGTCTCGCCGGCCGAGCTCGACCTGATGGCGCGACTGGCCGGCATGAAGCTGCGCGAGCGCTGGGCCGACTGGGACCGCTCGCCCTTCACCGCCGAGAGCACGAAGCACGTTTCCGTATGGCAGACGTGAGGATCGAGCTCCCGATCGAGACCGAGCGGCTCGTCATCCGGCCGCTCCGGATCGAGGATGCGGGAGACCTCGGCGAGCCCGAGGAGTGGATTCGGGAGAAGATCGACCGCTTCGAGCGCGACGGCGGGATGTCTCTCTGGGCCGCCGTCGACCGCGAGAGCGGCCGCGCGGTCGCGCTGGCGGGACTGCAGTGGGAGCAGATCGACGGGCGCCGTGAGCTCGACCTGGGCTGCGTCGTCGCGGCCCATGCGCAGCTTCGCGGTTACGGCACGGAGGCTTCCGAGGCGATCGCGCAAGCCGCGTTCGCCGCCGGCTTCGAGCGCGTAACGGCCATGACCTTCCCGGACAACGCGGTGGCGGTGCACGTGCTGGAGAAGCTGGACTTCAGCCGGGAGGGCGAGACGACCTTCGAAGACCGCCGCTACGCCTTCTTCGTGCGGCGGCGTTAGCGTTCGCGCGTGCCCGCCCGCGCGCGCCGTTCCTGCCTGACCGTTCCCGCCTCGAGCGAGCGGATGCTCGCCAAGGCGCCGTCGCTCGACGCCGATGAGGTGATCCTCGATCTCGAGGACGCGGTCGCGGCCGAGGACAAGGAGCAGGCGCGCGGGATCGCGGTCGCCGCCTTGAGGCGTGGCCCGCTCGGGCGGACGACGGCGCTCCGCGTCAACGGACGCTCGACGCCGTGGTGGGAGGACGACCTCCGCGCAGCGGCGGAAGCGCGCCCGGACGTCGTCGTACTCCCCAAGGTCGAGTCCCCCGAGGACGTGTCCGCCGCGGCCGACCTGCTGCCGGACGGAGTCGGCCTCGAGGCCCAGATCGAGACCGCGCGCGGGCTGGCCGAGGCCGAGCGGATCGCTGCCGCGGGGCACGGGCTCGAGGCGCTCGTCTTCGGCCCGGCAGATCTCGCCGCCTCGCTCGGCATACCGGTGCTGACGATCGGCGCCGGCTCCACCGACTACGCCCTCGCGCGCGTGCTCGCGGCCGCCCGCGCCTCGGGCCTGCAGGCGCTCGACGGGCCGCACGCGCGGCTCGGCGACGACGTCGGCCTCGTCCTCTCCGCGCGGCGCGCGCTCGAGCACGGTTACGACGGCAAGTGGGTGATCCACCCGAGCCAGATCGAGCCCGTCAACAGCATCTTCACCCCGTCGCCGGCAGAGATCGAGCGGGCCAGGCGGCTCCTCGAGGCAGCGACAGGAGCCGCCCGCTTCGAGGGAGAGCTCGTGGACGAGGCCTCGCGCAAGCTCGCCGAAGCCATGCTCAGCCGCGCCGAGCTACTCTCCTAGCGGCTTTCCGGCGCTTCACCTCGGGCGCCGCGAGGACTCCGCGATACCAGAGGTGCAGAAGCCCGGCGACGCCGGCCGCGACCAAGCCGAGGACCCTGGCGATGCTTGCCAGCATGACGCAGAGGGTACTTTCGGGGCAGGTCCGGACGCAGGGTCGCGTGCGAGCGGCGGCTGCGGAAAGATAGGACCCAATCTTCAGCCCACGAGGAAAGGACCAGGAAGATGACGTACACGAAGGAACGGGCCGCCGCGGCAGCCGCCAACGCGCGCCCCTACGTCGAGCGTGCGCTCCGCGACGAGGAGCTGCGCGACAGCATCCGCAACGCCTACACCTCTGCCCGTTCCGTCTGCGAGGAGCTCTCCTCCCGGCGCCGGGTGTCCGACGCCGCGTCGCAGCTCGCCGGCGACAAGGATCTCCAGGACGAGATCCGGAGCGCGATCGACGAGCTCCGGAACGCCTCCCGCCGCGTCAAGAACGTGAAGGAAGCCGCACCGGAGCCCGCGCGCGCCGCCAAGAACAGCCTGCTCCTGCTGTTCGGGATCATGGTCGGCCTCCTGCTCAACCCGATCACCGGCCCGGCGCTGCGGCGCGCGCTCGGCCGCAAGCTGTTCGGCAGCGGGAACGACTTCGTCTACCAGGGGAACGGCAGCAAGACAGCCGCGAGCTAACCGCCGGGGCTAGCTGCGCCCGAGGTGCTCCCGCGCGAAGGCGTGGAAGCGGTCGCGCGCGTCCTCGTCCGGCGCGATGGGCTCGTCGACGTCGTACTGCGGGTCCGTGGCGATCTCCTCGGCCACGGCCCGCACCTCGCGCTCGATCGCGGCGCGGTGGGCGGGATCGCGGAGCAGGGCGTCGACCCAGCTCTCCGAGCCGTCCCAATCGGGGATGTCGTGCTCGAACAGGAGCCGGCCGAGCACGAGACCGGTGCGGATGTGGGCGAACGTCTTGAAGGCGAGGATCCGGTGCGGCGTCTCGACGCGGGCCGCGAGCGCCGGATCCTCCCGCAGGACCTGGTCGACGATGGCGCCGATCGGCGCGTCTACGAGTGGGATCCAGAGCTCGTCGAGGTCGGGCACGACCGAATTATGCCCAGCGGGGAAGTAGCGTAGACCTCCGTGGCCGATCCAGACGAACTCCTCGCGCTGTTGGCGGCAAGGCCGGCAGAGGCGGGCCTCTTCCTCGACTTCGACGGGGTGCTGGCGCCGATCGTGGAGCGGCCCGAGCGTGCTCGGGTGCCGCGGAAGACGTGCAAGGAGCTCGAGCGGCTCGTCGACCGCTACGCGCTCGTCGCCGTCGTCAGCGGGCGAGCGACCGCGGACGTGCGCGCGCGGGTCGGGGTCGACGGCGTCGCTGTCGTCGGCTCGCACGGGCTCGAGCTCGAGCCGGAGGCCGAGCGCTGGCGGCGGACGCTCGCCGCCTTCGCGGCCGCTGCCCCCTGGCCCGAGCGAGAGGTCGAGGTGAAGGGACTCGCCGTGTCCTTCCACTTCCGCGACCGGGAAGACGAGACGGAGGCTGTCCGCGAGCTCGACGCGATCGCCGAATCGGCGAGGAAGCAGGGCCTCGTCGCGCGCTATGGCCGCAAGATCCTCGAAATCCTGCCGCCGGTCGACTCGCACAAGGGAACGGCAGTGCGCAGCATGCTCGACGACTTCGGGCTGCACCGCGCGCTCGCGGCCGGCGACGACACGACCGACCTGGACTCCTTCGCCGCGCTCGACGGGCTCGAGGTAGCGGTGCGCGTCGCTGTCTCATCCGCCGAGGCACCAAGCGCGCTGGTCGAAGCCGCCGACCTCGTCGTCAAGTCGCCTGCCGAGTTCCTCGCCCTCTTGCGGCAGCTGTAGGCCCCCGACTTTGTGACATGCCGACCGCGACCTGCGCGGACCCAAACGAGACACGTCTAGGTGTCAGACACCCAACAGGTCCGTTTGGGACAGGGCGAGGGCTGGTTGACGCCCTCGATGCCCGAGTGGGCGAGTCTGCGGCGGACGAGGCCGGTGTCAGACACCGGACGTGTCCCGAGCAGCCAGCTGCGACTCAGACTTTGTGCACCTTCACACCCGTGCCGTAGGCGCAGATCTCGGTCCAGTTGCCGCCCATGTCGGACGTGTCGAAGCGCATCGCGATGATCGCGTTCGCGCCCTTCGCCTCCGCTTCCTCGATCATCCGCTCCATCACCTGCTTGCGGCTGTCCACGAGCGCACTCGTCATTCCCTTCAACTCGCCGCCGACGAACGACTTGAGCCCGGCCCCGATCTGGGAGCCGATATTGCGGGAACGCACGGTCAGCCCCATCACCTCACCGAACACCTCGTCGACGTCGTAACCGGGGATGTCGTTCATGGTCGTCACGATCATCGCTCTGCCTCCTTGTTGAGCACGTCCCACGCCCGGCGCACGTCTTCCTCCGTCGTTCGCGCGTTGCCGATAGCGAGCCGCAGGACGTAGCGGCCGTCGAGCTTCGTGTGTGTGATGAAGATCTCACCCGACGCGTTCACCCGCGCCTCGATCTGCGCGTTCGCTTCGTCCGAGCCGTTGCGGCGGAAGGCGACGAGCGAGAAGCGCTGCGGCGCGACGAGCTCCCAGTCGCCGCTGTCCTCGACCCAGCCGGCGAAGAGCTCGGCGAGCCGGATGTGCTCGCGCTGGATCGCCCGTAGACCCTCGGCGCCGTAGCAGCGCAGCACGGCCCACAGCTTGAGCGAGCGGAAGCGGCGGCCCAGCGCCGGGCCGTAATCCGCGAGGGAGAACGCCTCGTCGTCGGTGCGCAGGTACTCCGGCGTCAGCGTGAACGCCTCGCGCCACTCGTCCGGCCGCGCGGTCCAGACGAGCGAGCAATCGGTGGGGACCAGCATCCACTTGTGCGGGTTCACGACGAGGCTGTCGGCGAGCTCGACGCCGTCCTGCGACCAGCGCTCCTCCTCGCAGATCCACGAGGAGCCCGCGTAGGCGGCGTCGACATGGATCCACGCGCCGGCCGCGTGCGCCCGCTCGGCGAGCTCCCGCACCGGATCGACCGAGGCGAACGAGGTCGTGCCCACGGTCGCCACGACACACGCGACGTCGTCGAGGTCGTAGCCGTCGACCGCCATCCGCAGCTCGTCGTCGACCGGCACCTTGCGCAGCTCCATCCCGAGCATCCGCGCGTCCTTCTCGATCGAGGAGTGCGCGTGCTCGGAACATACGACGACGTCGCGGCCGGTCACGTGGCGCGCGGCGATCATCGCCGCGAGCGTCGAGGTCGAAGCCGTGTCCTCGATGTGGCCGTGCCAGCCCTCGGGCAGGCCGAGCAACTGCCGCACCCAATCGGCCACGCGCAGCTCGAGCTCCGTCGAGGCCGGAGAAGCGCGCCAGACGAGCGCGACCTGGTTCAGCGCCGCCGCGAGCAGCTCCGCGAGGATCGCCGGCTCCGACGAGGTCACGGCGAAGTAGGAGAAGAAGCGCGGGCTCTGCCAGTGCGTGACGGCCGGCAGCAGCAGCTCGTCGAGATCGCGGAGCACCGCAGAGAACGGCTCGGGCTGCTCCGGCGCGACCGCCGGCAGCTGCGCCGAGAGCTCGCCCGGCTTCACCTGCGCGAGCACCGGCAGCTCGCCGACCCGCTCCAGATAGCTCGCCACCCACTCGACGGCAGCCGCGCCGTCTTCGCGAAACTCGCTCATTTCCCGCTCCGGCGCCGTACACGCCGGCGCCTCCGCTCCTCGCTGAGCTCCGTCGAGCCTACGCTCACGGCCGCCTCTTCCGCAGCTTGTCGAGCTGCTTCCACGTCCGCGTGTTGGCGACGTCGGCCTTCGTCAGCCAGCCGCGCCGGGCCTGCGCCACCGCCAGTTCCAGATAGGCCTGAGAACGGACCTCGTGCCCGTCGGAGGTGACGATCAGCCGCAACCCCGCTTCCTTGGCGGCACGGGCGTGCACGTCGCGCAGGTCGAGCCGGTCCGGCTGGCCGTTGATCTCGAGGAGGGTGCCGGTCTCGAGCGCGCCATCGATCACCCGCTCGACGTCGACGTCGCGTGGCGGCCGCTTCCCGATCCGCCTGCCGGTGAGGTGCCCGATCGCGTCGACGTACGGGTTCTGCATCGCCTCGAGGACCCGCTCGGTCGGACGCGAGTCGGGCGCGTTGTGCACCGACGCGACGACCCAGTCGAGCAACGCCAGATCCTCGTCTGCGACGTCGACCTCTCCGCTCGAGCGGATGTTCGCCTCCACGCCGGCGAGGATCGTGAGCTGCGGGAACTTCTTCCGCAGGCCGTCGATCTCCTCGAGCTGCGCCTGCAGCCGGCCGTCGCGGAGGTAGTGCGAGTGGTCGGTGACCGCGTAGTACTGATAGCCGAGCGCCACCGCGCCCTCGAGCATCTCTTCCAGCGTGCTCTTGCCGTCGGCCGACCAGTGCGAGTGCGTGTGCAGGTCGCCGCGGACGTCGCGGAGCTCGACGAGCTTCGGCAGCTCGCCGCGCCGCGCCGCCTCCAGCTCGCCCGAGTTCTCGCGCAGCTCGGGCGGGATCGGCTCGTAGCCGAGGAACTCGTATACGGCGTCCTCGTCGGCGCTCTTGAAGACGTCGCCCGTCTCGACGTTCGTGACGCCGTACTCCGAGATCGAGAGCCCGCGCCGCACCGCGTCCTCGCGCATCGCGACGTTGTGGTCCTTCGAGCCCGTGAAGTGCTGGAGGAGGTTGCCGAACGACTCGGGCGGGACGACGCGCAGGTCGAAGCGGAGGCCCTCGCGCGAGACGACCGTCGCCTTCGTGTCGCCGTGCGCGGCGACGTCGGCGACCCAGCTCAGCTCGGCAAAGTGGCCCGTCAGCTCGGCCGGGTTCGTCGCGCTAGCGATGATGTCGAGATCGCGGAACGTCTCCTTCCGCCGCCGCACCGACCCGGCCTCGGAGACCGCGATCGCCGCCGGCAGCTCACGTAGCGCAGTGACCACCCGCTGCACCTCGGGCAGCCCACGGCCGAGCAGATAGCGGTCGGTCTCCGGGCTCTCGGCCTGGTAGGCGAGCGCCGCGAGGATCTTCTCCTCGCTCTTCGGCCCTAGCCCGGCCAGCGTGCGCAGCCGCTCCGACTCGGCCGCCACCTTGAGCTCGTCGAGCGTCGTGACGTCGAGCTCCTTCCAGATCCGGGCGGCCGTCTTCGGCCCGAGACCCGGCAGCTTCATGAAGAGGACGACCTCGGGCGGAACTCCGGCCTTCTTCTTCGTCAGCGCCTGGATCTCGCCGAGCTCGACGATCTCGACGATCTTCTCCTCGATCGTCTTGCCGATGCCCTGCAGCTCCTTCGCGCGACCGTCGAGCGCGAGCTGGGCGACGGAGGCCGACGTCTCGCGCACGCGCGCTGCTGCGCGGCGATAGGCGACGACGCGGAAGGTGTCCTTCCCCTCGAGCTCGAGCAGGTCGCCGAGGAGCTCGATCTGGTCCGCGATCTCGGAGTTCTTAGGTAGCTCCGGCACTCTCAGGCGATGATATGAGCGTGCCCAGGCCCGTCGTCTGCTTGCCCACCTACAACGAGCGCGAGAACCTCGAGCCGATGGTGCGCGCGCTCGCGGACCACGGCGTGAACGTCCTCGTGATCGACGACAGCTCACCTGACGGCACGGGCGAGATCGCCGACCGGCTCGCGGCCGAGCTGCCGTGGGTCGAAGTGCTCCACCGGCCCCGCAAGGACGGACTGGGACGCGCCTACGTCGACGGGTTCCGGCACGTGCTCGCGGGCGACGCGGAGCTCGTGCTGGAGATGGACTGCGACTTCTCGCACGACCCGGCAGACGTGCCGCGGCTGATCGCGGCCGTCGAGGAGGGCGCTGACCTCGCTCTCGGCTCCCGCTACGTCCCGGGCGGCGGCACCGAGAACTGGGGGCTCGTGCGGCGGTTCATCTCCCGCGGCGCCTCGCTCTACACGCGCGTCCTCCTGATGCCGATCCACGACTCGACCGGAGGCTTCAAGTGCTTCCGCCGGCGCGTGCTCGAGTCGATCGATCTCGAGACGATCGACGCCGCCGGTTACGTCTTCCAGATCGAGACGACCTATCGCACTCTGCGCAAGGGGTTCAACGTCGTAGAGGTCCCGATCCGCTTTGCCGACCGAACCGCCGGCCACTCGAAGATGAGCCGCGCGATCGTGCTCGAGGCGGTCTGGAAGGTGCCGGCGCTACGGTTGGCCTCGTTGAGGGGGCGGCTGTGACCGAGCTCGACGAGGGGACGTTCGACGAGGCCATCGCGGGCGGGCCGCTGCTCGTGGACTTCTGGGCGCCGTGGTGCCGGCCGTGCAAGGCGATCGAGCCGATCCTGGACGAGCTTCCCGTCGCGGTCGCGCGGGTCAACATCGACGAGGAGATCGGGATCGCGTCTCGCTACGGCGTGCTCTCGATTCCGACGGTGATCCTGTTCTCGGGCGGGGAGGCTTGCGGCTCCGTCGTGGGTGTGCGCCCCAAGGCGCACTTCGAGCAGTGGCTAGCGGAAGTGCTCCCAGCCGGCGAGTGAGTACGGCTCGCCGCCGAGCGTGAGCTCGACTCCTTCGCCCTCCTCGACGCGGCCGATCACCGGGAAGCCGAGCGGGTCGGGCGTGGTCGCGAGCAGCTCGTAGTCCTCGCCGAAGCCGATGTCGTCGAGCTCGGCGTCCTCGGCGAGCGGGACGCGCTCGAGCTCGATCGCGAGGCGGACGCCTGAGCGCTCGGCAATGTGGCCGGCGTCCGGTGCAAGCCCGTCGGAGAGGTCGAGCATCGCGCTGGCCACGCGCGCGAGCCGCTTCCCGTCCTCGACGCGGTCCGGCACCGGTGAGAGCGAGCCGTTCCGGAACGCGACTCCTGCAGCGCCGACCGGCCCGGTCACGACGACGACGTCGCCGGGCTTCGCCCCCGCGCGGCCAGGTACGTGCTCCGACCGGCCGAGCGCGGTCACGGACAGAACCACGAGGTCGGCGCGAGTCGTGTCGCCGCCGCGCACCGGCACGCCGCGCTCGTTCAGGCCGGCGTAGAGCTCGAGCACGTCGTCGAGCTCGGTCTCCGGCGGCAGCCCGAGCGAGACGAGAAGCGCGACCGGCTCGGCTCCCGAGGCGGCGAGGTCGCTGATGTTGACGGCAGCGGCCCGTGCGCCGAGCGCGCGCCACCCGAGCAGGTCGAAGCGGAAGTGGACTCCTTCGACGAGCGAGTCCTGCGTCACGACGAGCCCGTCGACGACCGCCGCGTCGTGCTCGATACCTTCGGCCAGCCCGAGCCGCTCGAGCTCCGCGAGCAGCCCGAACTCGCCGAGCTCGGCGAGCGTCGTCACAGCTCCGAGATGCGCGCGCGCCCGTCGAGCGTGTCCGGATCGAGCGCCGCGAGTGCGTCGTAGAGCCGCGCGTGAAAGGTGCCGGGGCCGGCCGCGCCGCCGGCCGCATCCTCCGCCGCCGCACCGAGCGCGGCGAGCGCCTCGGCCGCAGCTTCGAGCGGCTCTCCCGGCTTCACGGCGAGAAAGCAGCCGGTCAGCGCCGACGAGATGCAACCCGTGCCGGTAACGGCGGCGAGCAGCGGATGGCCGTTCGCCACCGCCAGCGTCCGCTCTCCGTCGGAGACGTGGTCCACCGGGCCGGTCACGGAAGCGACGAGCCCGAGCCGGCGACCGGCGACCGCCGCGAGCTCCGCGGGCTCGAGCCCGGCCGCGATCGACTCGACGCCGCGCACCTCGGCCTCCGCGCCGACGAGAGTCGCCACCTCCCCGGCGTTGCCGCGCAGGACGGTCACGTCGACCTGGTCGAGGATCCGCCGCGCTGTGTCGGTGCGGTACACGGTCGCGCCGGCGCCGACCGGATCGAGCACCACCGGGATCCGGCGAGCGCTCGCCGCGCGGCCGGCGATCAGCATCGCCTCGATCCAGTGCTCGGACAGCGTGCCGATGTTGAGGACGAGCGCGGACGCGAGGCCGACCATCTCCTCGACCTCCTGCGGCGCGTGCGCCATCACGGGCAGGGCGCCGAGCGCGAGCGTCGCGTTGGCGGTCTGGTTCATGACGACGTAGTTCGTGATCTGGTGGACGAGCGGCTTCTGCTCACGCAGCTCGCGCAAGGTCGTGCCGGGAGAGATGCTCATCGCGCTGCCACCCCCAGGACGTCCACCGGGCCGTCGCCGCCGCCGATCTCCACCAGACCCTGTGCGACGGCGCGAGAGGCGGCCGCTGCGGCACCGCGCGCGGCGTCGGCCAGCGAGAGCCCGCGGGCGAGCAGCGCAGCGAGCGTCGCCGAGTGCGTGCAGCCCGCACCGTGGGTCGCGGCCACGTCCCTGCGCTCGACCTGAATCTCGAAATGCTCGCTGCCGTCGAAGAGATGGTCGACCGGCTCGTCGCCGTGGCCGCCGGTGACGAGTGCGGCCGGCGCGCCGAGCCCGACGAGCGCCTCCGCGAGCTCTGCTTGTAACACAGTGTTACTTGCTGTGAGTGCTTGCGCCTCGAGCAGGTTCGGGGTGACCACGGTCGCGAGCGGAAACAAACGGCCGACGAGCACGTCGACGGCATCGTCCTCCAGCAGCCGCGCTCCCGAGCTGGCCACCAGCACGGGGTCGACGACGAGCGGCACGGGATGCTCCCCGAGCCAGTCGGCCACGGTCTCGATGATCGAGCGGGAGAAGAGCATCCCCGTCTTCGCGGCGTCGATCCCGATGTCCCCGGCGACCGCGTCGAGCTGCGCGCGGACGAACCACGACGGCACCTCGTGGACGGCGAGGACTTCTTGCGTGTTCTGCGCCGTGAGCGCGACGATCGCCGACATGCCGTGGACGCCCGCCGCGGCGAACGCCTTCAGGTCGGCCTGGATCCCGGCCCCTCCGCCGGAATCGGACCCCGCAATCGTGATGCAGCGTGGAACCAACGCACTCCCTTCGCCGGCATGACCCGGATCAGGTTCGACGGGTGTGATCTCAGCCTCTCCGCAAGGCACCCCGGTGGGCGAACCCTAGTGCTTCTTCAGTGGGTGTTGCCGCGTTACCGGCGCGCGAAAAGCAAGCGAGGCAAGGACGCAGGGAGCCTCGATAGCCGAAGCTATCGGGGCGACCGAGGACGCCGCATCGCGCAGCTTTGCAGCCGCCGGGGACGCGGCAGCACCCGCTGGAGGAGCACTAGCCCCGGAGGTGCAAGCGGCGGGCGACCTCGGCGAGGTTGAAGTCGTACCCCCAGCCGAACGCGCGCGGCATGACGATCCGGCGATCCTCGGTGTTCCACAGGCGCGACTTGTAGCGCGCCCAGGTGGGCCGGCTCCAGTCGTATGGGATGCCGAGGAACTTGCCCGTCGGCCGCCTCGTCATGTATCGAGCGTACCGATGCACCGCTTGCCGCCCGCCCTCGCCGCCTCCGCGACGCCGCAGATCCTCGAGCTGCTGGGAGACGGGCCGGGCCGCGTGCTCGAGCTCGGCTTCGCCGGCATCCACGCGGCGCCGCTCGAGCTCGTCGGCTGGGAGGTCGTCGTCGTGGAGCCGGATCCTGCGTACGCCGCCCGTGCCCGCGCGCGCAGCGACCACGTCGCGGACGCACCCGAGGGACACTTCGACGCCGTCATCGCACAGAGCGGAGCCGATCTCGCCGGCATCGATGCGATGCGCGTCCTTCTGGTCGAGCCGGATGGATCCGTCCACGAGTGACGTTACGAGACAGCATGGAGCTACGCGTCGCCCTCACCGTGCCGGACTTCGACCAGGCGGTGGCGTTCTACCGCGACACGCTCGGGCTCGACCAGATCGCCGACTGGAGCTCCGAGGACGGACGCGTGATCCTGCTCGAAGCCGGCGCCGCGACGCTCGAGCTCTTCGACGAGCGACAGGCCGGGTCCGTCGACCGGATCGAAGCCGGCCGCCGCGTTTCGGGACCGGTACGCCTCGCGATCCGGGTCGACGATGCCGACGCAATGTCCCGGCGGCTGGTCGCCGCCGGCGCCGAGGCCATGGCCGAGCCCGTCGTCCCGCCGTGGGGCGGGCGCAACGCCCGGCTGCGCGCGCCGGACGGGATGCAGCTGACACTGTTCAGCGAGCCGTAGATCGCTTGAATGGTGGCGTGACGACCGTCGCCGGCTGGGACGACCTTCTCGCAGGCGACGAGCTTGCACACCTGGCGACCGAACCCGCTCGCGACGCACGGACGGCGCCGCTGCCCGACACCCTCCGGCCGGTCCTGCGGGAGGCGCTCGCCGCCCGTGGCATCCACGAGCTCTACGCCCACCAGGCCGAGGCGTACGAGGCGGCGCGGGCCGGCGGCAACGTGATCGTCACCACGGGTACGGCGTCAGGGAAGACGCTCGCCTTCAACCTGCCGGTGCTCGACGCTCTCGCCGCCGACCGGCACGCGCGCGCGCTCTACCTCTATCCGACGAAGGCGCTCGCCCAGGACCAGGCGCGCTCGCTCGGCGAGCTCGGCGCGGCGGGCGTGCGCGCGGCGATCTACGACGGAGACACGCCGACCGAACGGCGGCGCCAGATCCGCGGCTGGGCGAACCTCGTGCTCACGAACCCGGACATGCTCCACATCGGCGTCCTGCCCCGCCACGACCTGTGGGGCGACTTCCTCCACAACCTCCGCTTCGTGGTGGTCGACGAGGCGCACGTCTACCGCGGCGTCTTCGGCTCGCACGTCGCCAACGTCCTGCGGCGGCTGCGGCGGCTCGCAAGGATCTACGGCGCCGAGCCGCAGTTCCTGCTCGCGTCCGCGACGATCGCGAACGCCGGCGAGCTCGCGCACGCACTCACGGGCGAGGAGGTGGCGGTCGTGGAGGACGACGCTGCACCGCGGGCCGAGCGGACGATCGCGCTCTGGAACCCGCCGCTCCTCGACGCCGAGCTCGGGCTGAGGGCGAGCGCGCTCGGCGAGGCGTCGCGGCTGCTCGCGGGGCTCGCCGGTCGCGGCCTGCGCACGATCTGCTTCGCGAAGAGCCGCAAGTCGGCCGAGCTCATCCACCGCTTTGCGAGTGACCGGCTCGATGCGGAGACCGCGCGAAGGCTCGCGCCGTACCGCGCCGGCTACACGCCGCAGCAGCGGCGGGAGATCGAGCGGCGGCTCGTCGAGGGCGACCTGCTCGGCGTGACGTCCACCGACGCGCTCGAGCTCGGCATCGACATCGGCGACCTCGACTGCGCGATCTCGGTCGGCTTCCCGGGCACCGTCGCGAGCCTGCGCCAGCAATGGGGCCGCGCCGGCCGGCGCGAGCACGGCCTCGCGATTCTCGTCGCCTCCGAGGACGCGCTCGACCAGTACTTCATGCGCGAGCCGCCGGCGCTGCTCGAACGGCGCGTGGAGGCGGCGATCCTCGACCACGCGAACCCGCGCGTGCTCGACGGCCACGTTGCCGCGGCCGCGTTCGAGGCCCCGCTCGACGAGGGCGACGCCGCAACGCTCGGCCCGGAGGCGCTCGAGCGAGCTCCGCACGTTCCGGAGCTGCGCCACACGCAGAGCGGCTGGGTCTGGGCCGGCAAGGAAGCGCCGGCCGCGCGCACGCCGCTGCGCTCCACCTCGCCCGACGCGTTCCTCGTCGTCGACGCCTCGAGCGGAGACGTCCTCGGGCTTGCCGAGCAGGAGCGCGCCTACTCCACGGTGCACGAGGGCGCCGTCTACCTCCACCTCGGCCGCCAGTATCTCGTGCGCGAGCTCGACCTCACCGCACGGCGCGCGCTCGTCGAGCCGTTCGACGGCGACTGGTACACGCAGGTGAAGAAGGAGACGGAGACCACGATCGAGGAGGCGCTGCGCGTCGAGCGTCGGCTCGGGCTCGAGCTCTCCTTCGGCCGCGTGTCGGTGACCGAGCAGGTGGTCGCGTACCAGAAGAAGTCCGTCGCCGACGGCGCGACGCTCGAGACCGTCCCACTCGATCTGCCCCCGACCACCTTCGATACGGAGGCCGTCTGGTTCGTGCCGAGGCCGCACCAGCTCGACGGCCTCGAAGCGATGCCGCTCCTGCTCTCGTCCCTCCACGCCGCCGAGCACTCGCTCATCGCGCTCCTGCCACTGTGGGCGATGTGCGACCGCTGGGACATCGGCGGCCTCTCGACGAACCTCCACCTCGACACCGGCGCGCCGACCGTCTTCGTCTACGACGGGCATGCCGGCGGCGTCGGCATCGCCGAACGGGGATTCGCGCAGTTCGAGGGCTGGGTCGCCGACACCGTCCGCCTGCTCGAGGGCTGCCCGTGCGAGCGCGGCTGCCCCTCCTGCGTCCAGAGCCCGAAGTGCGGCAACCTGAACGAGTTCCTCGACAAGGCCGGAGCGCTCACGCTGCTCCGCCGTATGCTCGCCTCGTGACGAGGATCCTCGTCCGGCCGCCGGCCGCGGAAGACGTCCAGTCGTGGCAGGTGCTCGGCTGGCGCTCCGAGCCGGACCCGGCGCGGCTCGCGGCCGAGCACGCGCAGTTCCGCGCAGCGCTCGCCGACGCCGGTGTCGAGGTGCTCGAGGCGCATGGCGAGCCGGGGAACCTCGACTCGATCTACGTCTACGACCCGGTCCTCGTGACGCCGCACGGCGCGATCCTGCTCCAGCCGGGGAAGGCCGGCCGCCGCGGCGAGCCCGACGCGCTCGCACCCGACCTCCCGCTGCCGGTGCTCGGCCGCCTCGAAGGCGACGAGCTCGCGGAGGGCGGCGACACCGTCTGGCTCGACTACCGCACGCTGCTCGTCGGCCACACATATCGCACGAACACCGCCGGGATCGAGGCGCTCCGCCGTCTCCTCCCCGAGGCCGAGGTGCTCGCGTTCCACCTGCCCCACTTCCACGGCCGCGGCGAGGTGCTGCATCTCCGCTCGCTGCTCAATCCGCTCACGGCGGAGCTCGTGGTCGCGTACCCGCCGCTCATGCCCGTGGCGCTCGTGGAGCTGCTGGAGGAACGCGGCGTCGGCGTCGTCGAGGTGCCCGACGAGGAGTTCGAGACGATGGGCCCGAACGTCCTCGGCCTGCCGAGCGGCCGCGCACTTGCGCTCGCCGGCAACCGCGTCACCCGGCAACGGCTCGAGACCGCGGGCGTCGAGGTCGTGGAGTACGAGGGCGACGAGATCAGCCGCAAGGGCGACGGCGGCCCGACCTGTCTCACTCTGCCTGTCGATTTTGGGCCGCGCGGCCCCCGGTTCGTCGTAGAGACGTCAACCACTTCCCGAAGGAGGGACTTCATGCAGTACCTGCTCCTGATCAACGACGACGAAGCGCAGTGGGGCGACATGCCCGAGGACGAGCGCAACGCGATCTACGCCGAGTACGGGACGTACACCGAGGACCTCCAGAGCCGCGGGATCCTCGTCGGCGCGAACCAGCTCCAGCCCGGCGACACCGCGACGGTCGTGCACGTCCGGGACGGCGAGACGTTCACCACCGACGGACCGTTCGCAGAGACGAAGGAAGTGCTCGGCGGCTACTACCTGATCGACGTCGACACGCTCGACGAGGCGCTCGAGTGGGCCGCGAAGATCCCGTCCGCCCGCTACGGCCACATCGAGGTGCGCCCGATCGTGATGCGCGAGGCAGAGGTGGCCTCGTAGAGGAGCTCGCCCGCGCGTACCGCGACGAGCGCGCCCGCTCGATCGCGATCCTCGGCCGCGTCCTCGGTGACCTCGACCTCGCCGAGGACGCGGTGCAGGACGCCTTCGTCCGCGCGGCCGAGCGCTGGCCGGCCGGCGGAGTGCCGCGCAACCCGGGCGCCTGGATCGTGACGACGGCCCGCAACGCGGCGATCGACCGGATCCGGCGCGAGCAGACGCTGGCGCGCAAGACGGAGCTGCTCGCGCGGGCCGAGGAGCTCCCCCACGACGAGGAGGCTGTCATCCCCGACGAGCGGCTCGAGCTGATCTTCGCCTGCTGCCACCCGGCGCTCGCGCCCGAGGCGCAGGTCGCGCTGACGCTGAGCCTCGTCGGCGGCCTCGAGACGCCCGAGATCGCGCGCGCCTTCCTCGTCCCGGAGGCCACGCTCGCGCAGCGGCTCGTGCGCGCGAAGCGGAAGATCCGCGACGCCGGCATCCCGCTGCGCGTGCCCGCCGAGCACCTGCTGCCGGAACGGCTCCGGATCGTGCTCACGACGATCTATCTCGTCTTCAACGCCGGCTACGGCCCGCCCGTGCGGCGCGAGCTGTGCGGAGAGGCGATCCGGCTCGCCGCCGTCCTCGCGACGCTGATGCCGGACGAGGCCGAGGCGCACGGCCTGCACGCACTGCTTCTGCTGCAGGATGCGCGCCGCGACGCGCGCGTGTCCCCCACGGGAGAGCTCGTCCTGCTCGACGAGCAGGACCGCAGCCTCTGGGATGCGGACGAGGTCGAGCAGGGCCGGCTCGCCCTCGAGCGGGCGCTGCCCCTGCGCCGCACCGGTCCGTACCAGCTGCAGGCGGCAATCGCCTCGCTCCACTACGAGGAGCCGGCGGACTGGACGCAGATCGCGCTGCTCTACGGCCGGCTCGCAGAGCTGAGCCCGTCCTCGGTCGTAGAGCTGAACCGCGCGGTCGCCGTCGCGATGGCCGACGGGCCGGAGCCCGGGCTCGAGATCGTCGACGGGCTGACCGGGCTGGAGCAGTACCACCTCTGGCACTCGACCCGGGCCGAGCTCCTGCACCGACTCGGTCGGGACGAGGAGGCGGCGGTCGCCTACTCCCGTGCGCTCGAGCTCGCACCGAGCGAGACCGAGCGCACGTTCCTCCAGGGCCGCCTCGCCGCCTCCGAGGTCTAGTACGCCGCGGCGAGCACCTGCTTGCGCCGGAGCTTCAACAGCGACACGGCCTGGGTGGTCGGCCGGAACGGATCGAAGACCGTCGTCCCGTCCTCGACCGAGACCGCCGCCACCGGCACTCCGTCGACGTCCGCCACGATCCAGTCGCCCTCGTGCAGCGGCCGCTCGCTCAGCTGCGCCAGGCGCTCGATCTCGTCGCGGCAGGCGCTCAGCCTCAGCTGGATCGCCGTCCGCACGGGCTGCGGCGGGCGTGCCGAAACCTCACGCGCCCGCCGATACCGCCGTGCGTCCCGCTCGAAGCGGGTCATCTTGTCGAGGACGATCTGGTGCGTCAGCTCGGGATACATCTTCTCTCCTCCTCTTCGGCGTGCTACCCTAACCACTGTTCGGAGATTACCAGTTACGTAACCTCCGTCGCAACTACAATGGTTACGAATTTACATACGCAACTGGACCTCGTCCGCGACTTCGTCAACACGCTCGATTTCGAAACCGGCATCGACCGGATCGCGACGCCGGACGAGCTGGCGATGTGGTTCTCCGAGCAGGGTCTCGTGGACGATCTCGTCGAGCCGACCGAGCAGGAGCTGGCGGACGCGCTCGCCGTGCGCGAGGCGATTCGGGAGCTTCTCCTCGTGAACAACGGCGTCGAGGCGGACGCCGACGGAGCCTCGAAGACGCTCGAGGAGGCCGGGCGCAAGGCGCGCCTCGGTGTCCGGTTCCTGGACGGCCGCCCCGTGCTCGCTCCCGAGGACGACGGACCGCGCGGCGCGCTCGGCCGCATCGTCGCCACGGTCGCGGAGCTCGCGCCGACCGACGAGTGGAAGCGGCTGAAGACCTGCCGCGACGAGCATTGCCGCGTCGCCTTCTACGACAAGTCGCGCAACCGTTCCCGCGCCTGGTGCTCGATGGAGGTCTGCGGGAACCGCGAGAAGGCGCGCAACTTCCGCCACCGCCACGCCACGAAGACGGCGTAGTTCTCAGGCCGAGCGGACGAGGTCGTCCGGTCCGGCGACCGGCAGCGGCGCCTTGCTTCCGCCTTCCGGCGGCGGCGAAGCAGGCGGCGGCGCGCTCCGCAGGAAGCGGTGGATGTAGAGCGCGAACGTCGTCGCGCCGCAGGTGGCCGGGATGAAGAAGACGAGGTTGAGGAGCACCACGTGCGTCATGTCACTGAGTGTGTGGCCTGGCCGACGCCAATGCAAACTCGACTGCCTGCGCGGGTGTCTGCGCCCGCTGCGTTCCTTCGACCTCCCAGCCCGGCTCGAGCACGACGACCGGCCGTCCGAGCGTGAGCGCGAAACCGATCTCCGCGAGCGTGCCGTAGCGGCCGCCGACCGCGATCACGGCGTCGCCCGACGCGACGACCGCGAGGTTGCGGCCGTGGCCGATGCCGGTGACGACGACGTGGTCGAGCCACGGGTTCGCGCCGGTGCGCGTCTCGCCGGGGAGGATCCCGATCGTCGCCCCGCCGGCGCTCTTCGCGCCGCGCGAGGCCGCGGCCATGACCTCGCCGAGCCCGCCGGTCACGACCGTCGCCCCGCGCTCGGCCAGGAGCCGTCCGACCTCCTCGGCGCGTTCCTCGTGCTCCGCACCACTGCCGATCACGGAGACTTGCACCATGCAGCAGAGCCTAGAAGAGCGCGACGTGCTCATCCTCGGCGGCGGGTTCGCGGGCGCGTACGTCGCGCGGCTCCTGCACGGCCGCCGGGCGACGATCGTCAGCCCGGAGAACTTCATGCTCTACACGCCGCTGCTGCCCGAGGCCGCGTCGGGCACGCTCGAGCCGCGGCACACCGTCGTCCCGCTGCGCGTCATGTGCCCTCACGCGGAGCTTCTGCTCGGCAAGGTCGAAAGCCTCGATCTCGAGGCTCGCACGGCGACCGGCGAGGGGCGGACGCTGAGCTGGCGCGATCTCGTCGTCGCGCTCGGCGCCGTGCCGCGGACGCTGCCGATCCCGGGGCTGGCCGAGCATGGGCTCGCCTTCAAGTCGCTGGCGGACGCGATCCAGCTGCGCAACCACGTCCTCCAGCAGCTCGAGCTGGCCGACGGGGCGCTCGACGAGGAGGAGCGGTCGCGGCGGCTGACCTTCGTCTTCGTCGGCGCCGGCTACGCCGGAGTCGAGGCGCTCGCGGAGCTCTCCGACCTCGTCGAGGATGCCCTCCGCTACTACCCGCGCCTGCAGTCGACGCCGCGCCGCTGGGTGCTCGTCGACGCAGCGCCGCGGATCCTGCCCGACATCCCGCCACCGCTCGGCGACTACGCCGCGGCCGAGCTGCGCAAGCGCGGGATGGAGATCCACGTCGAGACGACGCTCGAGTCCGTCTCGGCCGAGGCGGCGGTTCTCGGCGACGGGACGCGGATCCCGACGAACACGCTCGTCTGGACCGCCGGCGTCGCGCCGAACCCGCTGCTGCGCAAGTGGTCGCTGCCGCTCGACGAGAAGGGCCGCGTCGAGGTCGACGAGTTCCTCCGCGTGCGCGGTCACGAGCACGTGTGGGCCCTCGGCGACTGCGCCCTCGTCCCGAACACGCGCAGCGACCGGCCCGATCCCCCGACGTGCCAGCATGCGCTCCGCCAGGCCCGGCGGCTCGCGAAGAACCTGGCCGGGACGCCCGAGCCCTACGGCTACCGCATGATGGGCCAGGTCGCGACGCTCGGCCGGCACAAGGGGATCGCGCAGGTGCTCGGCCTGCGGCTACACGGCTTCCTCGGCTGGTTCGTGACCCGCACCTACCACCTGTACCAGCTGCCGCTGGCTTCGCGGAAAGTCCGGGTCGTCGTCGACTGGACGGTCGCGCTCTTCTTCCGTCGCGATGTCGTGGAGCTCGGCCAGCTCGGGCATCCCGAGCAGCTGGGCTGACGCAGCGGGCTACTCGGCGCGCTCGAGCTCGAGACAGGCGTTGAGCGCCGCCTCGGCCACTTCGAGCTGCTCGTCGCTCGGCTCCGCCGTCGAGAAGCGGTGCTGAAGCTCGTGCCCCGGCTTCGACAGGGCCCGCGCGAGCGGGTGCTCCGGGTGCCGCGTCATCCAGCCGAAGAGCTCGGTGGCGGCGGCGATCGAGCCGAGCTGGGCGACCGCCTGGGCCTGTCGCCGGTGCCGCTCCGGCGCGAGCCCCGCGAGGACGTTGCCGGCGACGGACGTGACGACGAGCGGCCCGACGAGATGCCCGCCGCAGCGCTCGTGCTCGCGCTCCGCCCGCTTGCCGTGCTCGTAGGTGCCGATCGAGATGTGCTCCGCGCCGTGGTACGCCGCGAGCTCTCCCGAACGCAGCGCGAGCACCGCCGGCGCGAACGAGACGAGCGCAGAGATGAGCTCCCGCGGAACCGGCCGCAACTTCGATTCGCGGAGACCGCGGATGACCACCGACGCGGCGAGCATCGAGCCGACCGTGCGCCGGCCCTCGAGCGGCAGTCTCGCCGCGGGGAGCTTCGCCTTCACCTGCGGCAGCAGGAGCAGGGCCTCGGCCAGGCGGGCCGGGCCACGCAGGAACGGGCTCTGGATCCGCGAGGCCTGGAGACGCTTCCGCGCCGAGGCGACCTCGATCCGCCCATCCTCGTGCCGGATCGCGCACGCCCACGCGTGCGGGCCGTGCACCAGTACGCCGTTCGGCAGAGCCATGCCCCCGAGCCTGATCTTCTCCTTCTCCATCGCGGCGAAGGGTAGTCGGCGGCGCCTACCCGAGAACCGCGCGCGCCGCATGGCGCAGCCAGCTGACGCCGAACTCGAGATCGGCGACCGGGATGCGCTCGTCGGCGGAATGGACGAGCCCCGCCGCGACCTCGGGCGGTAGCTCGCCCGTCGAGGGGAAGAATCCGTAGGCGACGGTGCCGAACGCCTCGCGTAGCCAATGACTGTCGGTGAAGCCGACACACGCGAGCGGAGCGACCGACGCCCCGGGCTCGGCCTCGGCCACCCACTCCTCGAGCGCCTGCCAGAGGGGAGTGTCGAGCGACGAGCGCGTCCCTCCCCGCGCCTCGATCCACTCGAGCTCGTAGTCGACGTCGCCGCCCCTCGCGTTTCGCTGGGCGTCGTCGGCTCCGCCGATGACGCTTCCGGCATCCAGCACGGCCCGGATCATCGGCTCGACATGCTCCGGGTGCTGCCCCGGCAGGAGCCGGCAGTCGACCTCGATCTCGCAGAGCGCAGGAATAACGTTCCGCTTCTGCGAGGCGGAGATGATCGTCGGCGAGAAGGTCGGCCCGAGGAGGGCGTCGATGACCACGGCGGCAATCGGCGAGAGGCCCGCCAGCCGCTCGGCGGCCTCGCTCGCCGGCGGTACCTCGTCGAGCACGACCTGGAGAAAGCGCTCGACCTCCGGCCCGAGCTGCGGCTCCGGCCGGTAGGCGGCGATCCGTTCGATGAGCGCGGTTGCGTTGACGAGCGCGTTGTCGGCGATGCGCGGCATCGACGCATGCCCGGAGCGCCCGTGCACGATCAGGCGGAACGGAGCCGTCATCTTCTCCGCGACAGTCGGCGTGTAGATCGGCCGGCCGTCCTCGAGCTCCAGTCGGTCGCCGCCGCCCTCGTTGATCGCGAAGTCGCAGCGAACGGCGTCCGGATGCGCCTCGCACAGCCATTCGAGGCCGAAGCCGAAGCCGGCCTCTTCGTCGGCCGTCGCGGCGAAGATCAGGTCACCGCTCGGCTTGAATCCCTCGCGCGCGAGTGACGCCAAGGCAACCGCGTTCGCGGCGACCTCGCTCTTCATGTCGAGCGCGCCGCGACCCCAGACCATGCCGTCACGCAACTCGCCCGAGAACGGCGGCACCGACCACTCGGCCGGGTCGGCGAGCACGACGTCCGTGTGCCCGAGGAAGAGCAGCGACGGGCCGTCACCGCCCGGAATCCGCGCCACGAGGTTCGCGCGCTCGGGAACCTTTGCGATCAGCTCACACGCGACCCCGTTCGCCTCGAGGTACTCGCGCAGGAGCTCCGCCGCGGCTGTCTCGTTGCCCGGCGGGTTCGTCGTGTCGATGCGGATCAGCTGCTGGAGAAGGTCGGTGACCTCCTCGCGGAGCGTGGTCGTCGAACTCATCGGCGTACCCCCATGACGAGAACGTACTCGCGCTCGAGCACGCCCGGCGCGAGGTACTCGCGGTAGACGCGCTCCGCGAGGGCCTGCACCTCGTCGTTCTGCTCCATGAGCCAATTGCGCAACGGCGGCATCGACGTGGACACGAGCTCCCAGAGCTCCTCGGCCGAGCCCGCCTCGATGCGCCATTCGCCCGACTGGAGCTCGAGGTCGAACGCAGGTCCGAGCAGAGCGCGGACGTGATCCTCCCTCGCCCAGTCGGTTGCGTCGGCGCCCGGCGGGAACGTCCGCCCGGCCCGCTCGCCCACTGCCAACCACTCGTCCAGTGGCCAGGCGGTCAGCGCCAGCCGGCCGGCGGGGCGGCACACGCGGGCCAGCTCGGCCGCGGTGCGCTGGTGGTCGGAGGCGAAGATCGCGCCGAACGCAGAAGCGACGGCGTCGAACTCGCCGTCGCCGTACCGCAGCTCCTGGCAGTCGCCCTCGTCGAACCGAATCGTGAGCCCCTCCTCGTCCGCGGCATGCCGCGCCTTCGCCAGCTGGTCGGCAGTGATGTCGACGCCGACCACGTCGGCGGCGGCGCGGGCCGCGCGCAGCGCCACACCACCCGTGCCGCACGCGACGTCGAGCACGCACGTCCCCGGCTCGATCGCGAGCGCCGCGACGACCCGGTCGTGGATCGGTGCGTATGTCTCGGCGATGCGCTCGTAGCTCGAGCCGCTCCAGAAGTCGGCCACAGACCCGGTCTCGGTCACCGGCCGGAGCATACTGCCGTCGTGGGAGACCTCTTCTCGGACGCCGCGGACCGCCACGCAAGCGACGTCGCACCGCTCGCGCAGCGGCTACGGCCGGCGGCCCTCGGCGAGTTCGTCGGCCAGGCTCACGTCCTCGGCGAGGGCTCGGCATTGCGGCGCGCGATCGAGGAGGACCGCGTCCACTCCTCGATCCTGTACGGCCCTCCGGGCAGCGGCAAGACGACACTCGCGCGGATCGTCGCCGCCTCCACCGGCGCCGCCTTCGAGGAGCTGTCCGCGGTCTCGGCGACCGTGAAGGACGTGCGGGAGGTGCTCGCGCGGGCCCGGGAGCGGCTCGGCACGACCGGCCGACGCACGATCCTGTTCCTTGACGAGATTCACCGCTTCAACAAGGCGCAGCAGGACGCGCTGCTGCCGGGCGTCGAGTCCGGGCTGGTGACGCTGATCGGCGCGACGACCGAGAACCCGTACTACGAGGTCAACTCGGCGCTCATCTCCCGTACGCAGGTGTACGAGCTCGAGGCACTGACGCCGGAGGAGATGGCCGTCGTCGTCCGCCGCGGGCTCGGCGAGGTCGGCGGCGAGGCGTCCGACGAGGTCGTGGAGCTGATCGCGCACCGCTCGGGCGGCGACGCTCGCACCGCGCTCAACATCGTCGAGCTGGCGAGCCAGACCGCCGCGGGAGCCATCACAGCCGAGAACGTCGAGGACGCCGCCCGCAAGCCGCCGCTCCTCTACGACAAGGCCGGCGAGCAGCACTACGACTACACGTCGGCCTTCATCAAGTCGATGCGCGGCAGTGACCCAGACGCCGCGGTCTACTACCTCGCGGCGATGCTCGAAGCCGGCGAGGACGCCCGCTTCATCGCGCGGCGGATGATCGTGCTGGCCTCCGAGGACATCGGCAACGCCGACCCACGTGCGCTCCTCGTCGCGGTCGCGGCAGCGCAGGCCGTGGAACACGTCGGCCTGCCCGAGGCGCGTCTCAACCTCTCCCAGGCCGCCATCTACCTCGCCCGCGCGCCGAAGTCGAACGCGAGCTACCTGGCGATCAACCGCGCGACCGCGGAGGTGCAGGAGCACGGAGCAGCCCGGCCGCCGAAAGCGCTGCGCGACGGCTCCTGGTACGGGCGCCGGCTCGGGCACGGCCAGGGCTACGTCTATCCGCACGACGACCCGGCCGGGTTCGAGACGAGCTACCTCCCCGAGGAGCTCGAGGGCCGCCGCTACTACGAGCCGTCGGGCGCCGGCGAGGAGAGCGCGGACGAGAACGCGTCGTAGGCCTCGCCGCCGTAGACGGCGAAGATCAGGCGCTCGAGCGACCGAGCCGGGAAGAGCCGCGCCTCCGCGACCATGATCCGCGCGCAGTCGGCCAGCGAGAAGCCGCCGACTCCCGTGCCGAAGGCGGGCAGCGCGAGCGAGCGGCAGCCGAGCTCGTCCGCGACCTCGAGGCAGGAGCGCGTCGTGCGGGCGATGAGGTCGGGGTCGGTGCGCAGGTCCTGTCCCATCGCGGCGCCATGAATCACCCAGCGCGCCGGGAGCCGCCCGGCCGTGGTCGCGACGGCGGTGCCGACGGGAATGCCGCCGATCGCCAGCGCCTCCTGCTCGATCTCCTCGCCGCCGGCCCGCTTGATGGCTCCGGCGACGCCGGCGCCCATCCAGAGGTGGTCGTTTGCCGCGTTCGCGATCGCATCCGCCTCGACGACGGCGATGTCGCCCTCGCGGACCTCGAGCTCCACGTCAGAGGATGCGCACGCCGAGCGCGGACGCCACGAGCTCGACGGCGAGCTGCCCGGTCGCGTTCTCGCGGTCGAGGATCGGGTTCACCTCGACGACGTCGATCGAGTCGATGAGCGCGGACTCCGCGACCGTCTCCATCGCGAGGTGCGCCTCGCGGTACGAGAGCCCGCCCCGCACGGGCGTGCCGACGCCCGGCGCGTAGTCGGGATCGACGACGTCCATGTCGAGCGAGATGTGGAGGAACGCTGCCCCGGCCGCGTGCGCCAGCGCCTCGCGCATGCACGGCTCGATCCCGATCCGGTCGATCTCGCTCATCGTGAAGACCTTCACGTCCATCCCGTTCAGCAGCTTCCGCTCGCCGTCATCGAGCGAGCGGACGCCGACGAGCGCGAGCTTCCCCGGCTCCACGGCCGGCAGCACCCAGCCGTCACGGCGGAACGAGTCGCCGGCGAGCCCGAGCGCCGCCGCGAGCACCATCCCGTGCACGTTGCCGGTCGGCGACGTCGCGGGGGTGTTGAGGTCGCCGTGCGCGTCGATCCAGACGACGCCGCCGGAGCCGCGCACCTTCGCCATCCCCACCAGCGAGCCGAGCGCGACCGAATGGTCGCCGCCGAGGACGAGCGGCAGCGCCCCGCGTCCGGCCGAATCCGCGACGAGCTCAGACAGCCGGTCGCAGAGATCGAGGATCTGGGTGAGATAGCGGGCGTGCTCGTCGCCCATGTCCGTCGTCTCCACGACAGGCGAGATGACGTTGCCCGCGTCGTTGACCTGGACGCCGAGTTTCTCCGCGAGCTGCTGGTCGAGGCCCGCATACCGGATCGCAGACGGCCCCATGTCCACGCCGCGCCGCCCGGCGCCGAGATCGAGCGGAGCGCCGATCACGTCGACCTCCCGAACGGGGTGCTCAACGCTCACAAACGCAGAGGCTAACGCGGCCACCTGCGGTCGCGCCCGGGCTACACTGACCGCCGCCCAGCCGCGGCGAGGTAGCTCAGCTGGTAGAGCACTCGGCTGAAAACCGGGGTGTCGCCGGTTCGAGTCCGGCCCTCGCCATTCGTACTCGAGCCGCCCCGCGGCGCGGCGGTGTCTCGGCAGCCGTGAGCGAGGTGCGGCTTCGGGACTTAGAACCCACCGAAGAGATCAGGCGAGAGGACGCTGGCCTAGGCGAGCGTTGATGCCGCAGGACACCCTACGGTTGCGGCGAAGCAACGACAGGTGTTGCCTGCGGCCGTGATGCTGAGGAACTTAGTGCTGGCCGTGAAGATCGCAGCTCGTGACCACGGCTTCGTCCAGGTGGCCATCTCGGCGGTGCTTCTCATCGTGATCGGCACTCTCGTCTACACGTTCGCCGAGGGCTGGAGTCTGGTCAACGGCTTCTATTTCGCGATCGCGACGCTGACAACATCGAGCGTCGCCGACCCGAATCTCGTCCTCACGAACGCGGGCATGAAGATCTTCACCGTCTTCTATCTCCTCGTCGGGCTCGGCATCCTCGTCGAGGTCGTCAGACAACTCGGGATGGGCTTTGTCACGCTCGGCCGAGAACAGAGGGAGAAACGCTCGGAGGCTCAATCACCAGAAGCATGCGGCCAGCACGTCCAACGACTGACCCGCAAGAGAACCTGGCCCACACTCACCCAGCGATACGACCCTCGGGGGTCACTCCCGCACGCTGGCCCAGGCGAGCGTCATGCGTCCGGCGGCGCCGAGGGATCCTGGAAGAAGACGACTCTGTTGCCGTCGAGGTCGCTGACTGCGAGCCGCCGAGGAGCAGCTTCGCCGGTCTCCTCGGTAAACGTGAGTCCAACTTCGCGTAGCCGCCGCTCATGCACCTCGAGGTCGTCCAGGGCAAGAGTCACGAGCGCACTCCCGGCTCGCTGCGGATCCTGCGTCACGTAGATCGAGCTGGTCGGAGTCAACCGCCAGACACACTCTGACTCGTGCGGGAACATGTCGGCCTCTCGCCCCAGGAGACGCACGTACCAGCTGTAGGCGGTGGTGTAGTCGGCGACCGGCAGCCCGGCGAAGGTATGCGTGAACGCCACCGGCGGATTCTGCCCCACGACAGGCTTCTTGTTCGCCTCTGGACGGTGACATCCGCTCGCCCACCGGCCCCCTCACCCGAGGTAGCGCTTGAAGCCGTGGCCGGGATCGAACGAGCGGCAGAACGCGAGCCCGGTCGTGCGGCTGGACGCGAACACGCCGAGCTTGATCGTGTACGACGACCTGATCTTGTTCCAGCGGCAGTACACGTGGCCCGTCCCCATCCTGCCGACCACCGGAATCCTCCGGCCGCCGAAGCCGCCGTTGAACGCACTGCACGCAGTCGGCTCCAGGGACCTCGGGGTGGCGGCCATCTGTACGTAGACGCGGCCCCCCGAGCCGACACGCTTCGTGTAGGCACACACGGACGTGTTGTTGCTGGGGTTGCCGGGCGGGGCGCCGCTCTTGCCGCCGCCGCACCCGGCGACGAGCAGAGCGGCCGCGAACATGATGCCGAGCTTCTTCATGCCGGTTCTCCTCCTCGGGGAAGATCGTGCCGAAGTCGGGCTGCCCGCGCAGCCAACCTTCCCGCGGTGCTGTCGCGCCCCTCGGCTCGTAAGCTGCCGCCGTGAGCACCTTCCTCGGTGTACTGATTACCGCCGTCAGCGTGTTCACGCTCGCGGTCGTCGTTGGGGCATTCATCTGGGCGGCCAAGAAGGACGGCGAGGAAGACCGGGCCGTCCAGAAGCGCCTCGGCATCCGTCGACGCACCCGGCTAGGGCCTTAGCGAAAGAAAGGCCCCCGGGCACGCTTGCGCGTTCTCGGAGGCCTCGGGTCGTTCGGACCGGTGTGACCGTGTCGCGGACGACCGTTGTCCTGACCCTAACCCCTCGTGGCGCGAAACGCCGTCGCCGGATCGGCCGAAAACTCCGCAAATTCCGCGAAGCCCTGCCGCCCGAGCTCTCGCCGCAACCGCTCGGGCGCGACGTAGATCGGGGTCTCGGCGCCCCGGGAGAACGAGAGCACGAGCGTGCCTCCTGCGGCGATGACGCGGGCGAGCTCGTAGGCGAACGGGATCATGTTCGAAAGGACGACGAGCTCGAAGTCGCCGTCGGGACAAGCGAGCGCCGACGCGTCGCCGACCTCGAAGCGGATGCGGCCGGCGAGTTCCGGCGTGAGCTTCGAGCGAGCCTCCTCGATCATGCCCGGGCTGAGGTCGATGCCGACGAGCTCGGTCTCGGGATAGCGCCCGGCGAGCGCCAAGGCCACGACGCCGGTTCCGGTGCCGAGGTCGAGGGCGCGGCTGGGCGGCGGCACGTCCTCGAGCGCGAGGTCGAGCGCCCAGAGGTGGTGCGGGCCGATCCGCGTCTCCCACGTCGGCGCGAGCTCGTCGAACATGCCGCGGAGCCGCCCGCGAAAGACCCGCCAGAGCTGCGGTCGCCGCACCACGGCGTCCGTGACGAGCCGGGCGAAGCGTTGCCCGTCGATCACCGCACCGCGAGGTCGAGGACGATCTCGCTCCCCTCCTCGAGGCGCAGAAGCTCAGCGGCACTACCCCGTGAAACCGCCAGGGAGAGGCTGCCGTAGCTGTCCTCGTAGAGGATCAGCGAGCCGCGCGGGGTGTCCCCGAACGTTCGTGCGGACACGGCGTAGAACCGCTCGCCGCGGCAGAGGAGCTCGACCCGCGTGCCGGGTGAAAGCTCCGCGTACTCCAGGTGCTCGCGCCGGAGGTTGAGCGCGACGTTGCCGAAGCGGTCGACCACGACGGCAACGGCACGGATGCGGTTCTGTCCCACCTCGGGCTCCGGGAGGTCGAGCCGCACCAGCTCGTCCGGGTCGAGGGGTGGGCCGAGCTCCCCGAGCCGCACGCCGGCGGCGAGGTGCGCAGCGGCCGGCGCGAACAGGTCGCGGCCGTGGAACGTGCGGGACACCGGCTGCAGCGAGTACTCGGCGTTGGCGAGCTCGTGGGCCTCGGCCACACCACCGAAGCGGTCGGCCGCAGGCAGCAGGAGCCCGTTGTCGGGGCCGACGTACAGCCGGCCTTCCCGGTCGCACAGGGCGAGCGCGCGACGGCTGCTCCCCACGCCGGGATCGACCACGGCGAGGTGGACGCCGACGGGCATGTACGGGAGCGTGTTCGCAAGCACGAGCGCGCCCTGGAGCACGTGACCCGGGCGGACTCCGTGCGTGACGTCGATCACCCGCGCGTCGGGCGCGATCGTCGCGATCACGCCGTGGCAGGTGCCGACGAAGTCGTCCCGGAGCCCGAAGTCGGTCAGGAAGGTGATGACCACGAGGCGGAACGTAATGCTTCGACGAGGCCGTCGAGGTCGTGAGTGGCGGCGACGGCGATCACGTCGAGCCCGACTGCCCGCGCCTCGGCGGCGGTCTGCGGGCCGATCGCGACCACGGGCGGGTACGCACCGGCCGCGGCGAGCGCCCGGGCGGCGGAGCCGGACATGAGCAGCGCGACCTCGGCGTCGGGCACATCGGGCCGCAGCTCGATCGTCCGGTAGAGCGGCAGGAAGTCGGCGTCGAGGACGTCCTGCCGCGCACCCTCCGCCGCTGCGAGCAGCTTCGTCCCGGCGGGCAACTCGTCGCGCAGGCCCTCCTGCGTATGCGTGGCGGCGACGAGGTCGACGGGCAGCCCGTGGGCCCGCAGCGCCTCGGCCGTCGCCGGGCCGATCGCGGCGATGCGATTCGCCGTGACGCCGCGCCGCGCGAGCTCGTGCGCGCCGTTGCGGCTCGTGACCACGAGCCAGTCGTACGCGGATGCATCGACCGGCTCGCCGCCGAGCGGCTCGACCCGGATCAGCTCGCAGAAGACCGCGACGTGCCCTAGCGACTCGACGCGGGCGACAAGCTCCTCACGAGTGACGAGTACTCGCACCGGCCAGCTCCGCTCCGAGCGCTGCCGGGTCGTCGCCCGTGCGCCGCTCGATCCACGATCCGTCTTCCGCTGCGACGAGCCCGGTCAGCATCGCCCCGTCGTGATACGCCGCGACCGGAGCAAGGCAGCCGCCGCCGACCGCAGCGATGACCGCGCGCTCCGCCTCGACCCGCTCGCGGGTCTCGGCATCGTCCGCGGCTGCCACGAGGTGCTCGTCGCCCGCCCGCACCTGTAGCGCAAGCGCGCCCTGGCCCGCCTCCGGGAGCATCGTCTCCGGCTCGAACCGCAGCCCGATCTCGTCGCCCAGCCCGAGCCGGTCGAGCCCGCAGGCGGCGAGCACGATCGCATCGAGTCCTCGCTCTCCCCGCTTCCGCAATCGCGTGTCGATGTTGCCGCGCAGCGGCTCGATCGAGAGCGTCGGCTCGAGCGCGAGCAGCTGCGCCTTGCGCCGCGCCGAGGCGGTGCCGATGCGCATTCCGGGCCGCACCTCCGCAACGCCGCAGAGCGCGTCGCGAGGATCCTCCCGCGGGAGGTACGCGCCGATCACCAGTCCTTCCGGGTCCGCGGCGGTCAGATCCTTGGCGGAGTGGACGGCGACGTCGATCCGCCGCTCCAGCAGCGCCTCCTCGAGCTCCTTCACGAAGACGCCGCGCGAACCGATCTCGCCGAACGGACGCGAGCGGTCGCGGTCACCGGCGGTCGTGATCGGCACGAGCACAAGCTCGATGCCGGGCGCCCGCAACGAGGAGAGAGCGCGCTCGGCCTGGGTGAGCGCGAGCCTACTGCCGCGACTGCCGACGCGGACCAGCACAGGCCGGACGCCTCCGCACCGGCGGCGCGCACCCGACGCCGCGCGGCCGGACTCGGATGAAGGCCGTCGGCACCTGGAGCGGCAAAGGGCGCCCCGTCGCTGGCCTGACGTTCAGCGCTCGTCCTCGCCGAGACCGAAGAGGTGCCGCACGGCCTCAGCATAGAGAACCCCATCGGCTGCCGCAGCTGCCTGTTTCAGCCGCACGGTCGGCAGATGGAGGAGCTTGTTCACGATCTGGGACGTGACCGCCTCCACCGCCCGCCGCTGGCTCTCGTCGAGCTTCCCGAGGAGCGCGTCGGCCTTCTGCAGCTCGGCCTCGCGGATCTCCTCGGCGCGAGCCCGCAGCGACGCGATCGCGGGCACGACGTCGAGCGACGCATGCCACTCGTGGAACTTCTCCGCCTCGGCCGCGACGATCGCCTCGGCCCGCTCGGCCTCGCGGCGCCGCAGCGACAGCGTCTCGGTCACGATGCCCTCGAGGTCGTCGATGTCGTAGAGGTAGCAGCCGTCGAGGTCCCGGATCGCGGGGTCGAGGTCGCGGGGAACGGCGAGGTCGATGAGCAGGAGCCGGCGGCCCTTGCGGCCTCGCACCACGTCCGCCACGGTCGCCGCGTCGAGCACCAGGCCGGGCGCGCTCGTCGAGGCGATCACGACGTCCACCTCTGCGAGCTCCTCGCCGATGCGCTCGCGCTCCGTCTTGCTGTTCGCGACGAGCGAGATCTCGGCGCCGCGGCTGCGGAGGTTGCGCGCGGCCTGTTCGCTCACCTTGCCCGCGCCGAGGAGAAGGATCGAACGGCCCTCCAGGCTGCCGAAGACCTGCTCCGCGAGTGCGGCCGCCGCCGCCGACACCGAGGCCGGGCTCTGGCCGATCGCGGTCTCGGCCCGCACCTTCCGGCCCGAGTGGAGCGCCTGGCGGAAGACCCGGTCGAGCACCGGCCCGGTCGTCCCGAGCTCGTGCGCGACCCGCACCTGTCCAAGGATCTCCCCCTCGCCGGGAACGAGCGAGTCAAGGCCCGCGGCCACGCGGAACAGGTGGTGCGCGGCAGCCCGGTCGTGCAGCCGGTAGAGCGCAGGCTCGACCTCCGGGCCGAGCGACGCGAGCGCCGCGGCCGCGGCCCGCTCGGCCTGTTCGGCGTCGGCCGCCACGACATACAGCTCGGTGCGATTGCAGGTCGAGAGGCAGACCGCCTCGCGCTCCTCCGCAGCCAGCCGGGCCGCCAATGCCTGCGCGGCCTCGTGGTCGACAGCGACCTGCTCGCGCAGCTCGACCGGCGCGTGGTGGTGCGAGGTGCCTACGAGGACGAGGCGCAGCATCAGGCGAAGTGGGTCGCGGGGAGGGCCAGCCGGACGACGATGACGAGCGCGAAGCCGGCCAGGGCGACATACGCGGCGCGCCGTCCCGTCCAGCCGCCGATCAGGCGGAGGCCGAGATACGCGCACCAGACGAGCCAGGTCACGGCCGTCACCGCGATCAGCGCATCGAGCCCGTCGCCCCGGGTCAGCAGCCGCACCAGCCCGACGACGACGCCGAGCGTGAGCAGCGGCACCGACCACGCGACCGTGCGCAGGGCGAGCGAGTCGAGCGTCGCCAGCGCCGGCATCTGCCTGCGGAGGATCATCGCGGGACGCGTCCGCAGCCGCCGCTCCTCCCAGATGTAGAGCCCGGAGAGCGCGGCCGCGAGCGTGAAGCCGGCGAAGGCGGCCAGCACGAGACCGACGTGGACGACGAGGAAGAGGTTCGAGTAGTGGCTCACGCTCCCCGTCCCCGTGCCGCCGCCCGCACGCGCGACCACGAGCAGCGCCACCGCCAGCGGCATCACGACGAGGCCAAGCAGCCGGTACGGCTTCCGGCAGCCCCAGATCAGGTACGCCGAGACGACGAGCCAGACGAAGAGCGAGAGCGACGAGGCCCACGTGCCCCACGGGAAGCCGTCGTCACGCGTCGCCTGCACGATGAGGAACGCCGTCTGCGCGAGCCAGCCCAGCCGGACGCCCCAGGTGGCGGCGCCCCCGGCGCGGCCCGGGTGCCGCACGTCGCCGAAGTAGCCGACGGCCGCCTCTCCGTAGAGCAGCAGCGCGGGCCAGAAGAGCAGCTCAGCCAACGCTCGCCGGCTCCCGCGTTGCCTCTTCCGCGTCCTCCTCCGGCACGCGGCCGGCGAGCGCGTCCACGTCGCGCTCGAGCCGCTGCAGCTTGAGCGCCATGATCAGCACGTAGACGAGAACGCCGGCGAACACGACGCAGTACGCGGCCGTGACGTACTTCTCCGCAGTGGTCACGCGAGCACCTCCTTCAAGCGGCGCAGCCTTACGTCGAGCCGCTTGGAGCCGAGCTCGAGCCGGTAGAGCGTGTAGGCGAGGACGAGCAGCGCGGCCTGCGAGATGCAGTACGTGACGAGGATCCAGCCGCCGAAGTTCGGGCCGTGGAGCGTGAACACCTCGGGGTGAATGAACGTCTTCGCGAGCCGGATCGCGGCGAAGCTGACCGGAATCAGGACGACGCCGAACAGCGCGTACACCGCGCTCAGATTGGCGCGCTGCGGCCCATCCTCGACCGAGAAGCGGAGCATGAAGTACGCGCAGTAGAAGAGGTAGAGGACGAGGAAGAGCACGAGCTCATCCTCGCTCCAGAGCCACCAGTGGCCCCACGCGATCTTCGCCCAGATCGAACCGGTGATGAGCACGAGCGTTCCGAAGATCAGCCCCTGGTGGATGCAGACGTAGCTCGCCAGGTCGGCGCGCGGGTCGCGCTTCCACAGGTGCCGCAACGCCTGCCACGCGCCGCAGATGAAGCATGCGTACGCGGTGAACGCGATCGAGACGTGGAAGTAGAAGATCCGCTGCGAGAAGCCCTGGTTGGCGTCGTTCGGCGCGACGAAGAAGACGAACGCAAGTGCCGTCGTGACGAGCACGAGCGAGCTCACTGCGAGTGCGGGCAGGGGGATGCTGCGCAGGCGACCCACGGCAGGGATTGTCGCAGCAGGTGGGTTACTCGGCGACGACATACTCGAACGACGCCCAGCAGATCACGGCGAAGAGAAGGTCGTAGAGCGCGAGAAACGCGAGGTAGCGGCCGGGCGACGCCACGACGCTCGCGCCGACGGCACCCACGACGATCGGCATGGCGAGCGGCAGGAAGAGCAGCGGCAGCAGCAGGTCGCGCGCCCGCGTCGCCACGGCCATCGCCCCGAGGAACGTCCCGACCCCGCAGATTCCGAGGTCGGCGAGGAGAACCGCGGCCACCGTGGCACCGCCGACGCGGTGGAAGAAGAGCGCGTAGAGCGGCAGCGCGACGGCCTCCGCCGCCAGCAGGAAGGCGAGCGTCGCCAGCGACTTCGCGAGCCAGATCGCGCTCCGGTCGCACGGCGCGAGCACGAGGCCGTCCATCGTCTGCTGCTCGCGTTCCGGCACGAACGCGCGGCCGAGCCCGAGCAGCGCGGTGAAGAGGATCGCGACCCAGAGCAGGCCGATCGTCTCCAGCCGCGACGGACTCCCCGGCAGCGTGAAGTGGAAGACGACGAAGACCGCGGCGACGAAGAGCAGCATCGCCGGCAGCGTGTCCCGGGCGCGCAGCTCGAGCAGGAGGTCCTTGCGCGCGAGCGCGCCGACGTCGCGGACGTAACTCATGTCGCAAGCGCGAGCGCGCCGGTCGCCAGCGGCTCGATGCGCGCGGGATCGTGGGTCGAGACGAGGAAGGTGCTCTCCCCGCGAAGCTCGTCGAGCTGCGCGTCGAGGAGCTCGGCGCCGGCCTCGTCGAGCGCGCTGTACGGCTCGTCGAGCACGAGCAGCTCCGGCTCGTGCAGGAGGACGCGGCAGAGAGCGAGACGCTGGGTCATGCCGCGCGAGTACGAGGCGACCCGCTCGTGCCGCGCCTCCCAGAGCCCGAAGCGCTCGAGCAGCATGCCGATCCGCTCCCGCCGCTCGGGGATCCGATAGAGGCGTCCGTAGAGCTCGAGGTTCTCGAGCGCCGTCAGCTCGCGGTAGACGAGCGGCTCGTGGCCGAGGTAGCCGACCTGCGCCCGCGCCGCGCTGCGTTCGATCGTGCCTTCGGTCGGCCGGGCGAGGCCGGCGCAGATCCGCAGCAAGGTCGTCTTCCCGGAGCCGTTCGGCCCGGTGACGACGAGAAAGCCGCCGCGCGGCAGCGCGAAGTCGATCCCCCGCAGGACGCGTTTCTCCCCGTAGCGCTTGCCGAGCCGGCGGGCCGTGAGCACGCGAGCAGCATAGGCCGCCCGCCGCGATTTACCGCTGTTTTACAGCGCCATTGCTCGGAGCCGTGCCCGGCTGAGGCCTTATTCGAGTTACGGCCAGAGAGATCAAGTCGATGAGGAGGAACACCATGTCAAGGAAGCGACTCGCGTTGGTGGGGCTGGTCGTGGTCGCGGCGCTCTCGGTCGTCGGCGTAGCCGCGGCACGTAAACCCACTTCCGTCCAGGCCGCAAGCGCAACGTTCGATGCGACGACGGTCTCGAACGAGAGCCAGGTGACGTGCACGGTCACCGGCGGCGACACGTTCCAGGCGACGAAGGCGACGTACACGGGCACGTCGGTGAGCTCGGACCCGCGGCTCGCGGGTGCGCTCACGATCCGCGCCTGGAGCCTCGTGGACACCACGAACGGCGTCGGCCACGTGTTCGGCCGGTTCCGGATCAAGGGTTCGGGAACTCAGGCGCACGGCACGCTGAACGGGGCGATCGCGAACGGAGAGGCATCCGGAATCGCCCGCGGCTTCGTGAGGCACAACTGGGGGCGGATCGTCGCCTCGATGGGTAGCGCGTTCGACCCGAACGCAGGCTTCTCGACGGGCTCGCTGGGCGGCCCGACGGCCGGGGCGGGATTCATCCGCTCGGGTCGGTGGTGCGCGCCCCCGAACTGGCCGACGAGCTGACGAGAAGGAGCCGCCCGGGGCGCCGTGCGCACGGCGCCCCGGTGGTTCGTCAGGTGACCGCGTCGAGGATCACGAACGCCGCGAAGACGACGCTGATCACGCCGTTCATCGTGAAGAACGCGGTGTCGAGCCGCCGTAGGTCGCCGGGGCGCACGAGAGAGTGCTCGTATGCGAGCAGCAGCGCGACGGCGACGACACCGAGCCAGTAGAGGACCCCGACCGGCAGACCGAGCCCGACCGCGACGAGGCACACGATCGTCGCCACGTGCGCGAGCCGGGCGCCGACGAAGGCGCCGCGCACCCCGAAGCGCGTGACGATCGAGTGCAACCCCTCGCGCCGGTCGACCTCCTCGTCGAAGAGCGCGTAGAAGAAGTCGAAGCCGGCGATCCAGAACGCGACCGCGGCGCCGAGCATCCACGACTGCCACGGCAGCTTCCCGGTGATCGCGACCCAGGCACCGACGGGCGCGAGGCCGTCGACCGCACCGAGCCAGAAGTGGCAGAGCCACGTGATGCGCTTGAGGTACGGGTAGACGACGAAGCCGACGATCGGGATCGGCCAGAGCCAGCGCACGATCGGGTCGAGCTGCCAGACGGCCACGAGGAAGAGCGCGAGCGACGCGGCGCAGAAGACGACGACCTGGGCGACCGAGAGCTGGCCGCTCGGGATCTCGCGGCCGGCCGTGCGCGGGTTCCGCGCATCGATCCCCGCGTCGATCAGGCGGTTGAGCGCCATCGCGAGCGAACGGGCGCCGACCATCGCGACCGTGATCCAGAGGAGGTCGTGTCCGCTCGGCGTTCCGTTGACGGCGAGAAAGGCGCCGACGTAGGCGAACGGCAGCGCGAAGACCGTGTGCTCGATCTTGACGAGCCGCGCGAACCGCGCGGGAAGCGGGGCCGGAGTGGAGGTCGCCGTCACGTCTGCTCGTGGGCCGTCGGAGCGTCGGCGAGCAGCTCGAGCGCGTGCTCGAGCGCAGGCCGGAGGACTGCGAACCCGTCGCGACAGCCGCCGGTCGAGCCAGGCAGGTTGACGACGAGCGTCGAGCCGAGCACGCCGGCCGTGCCCCGCGAGAGAAGCCCGTGCGGCGTCTTCGCGATCGAGTCCGCCCGCAGCGCCTGCGCGATGCCGGGAGCCTCGCGCTCGAGCACGTCGCGGGTGGCCTCCGGGGTCACGTCGCGCGGCGCGAGACCGGTGCCGCCGGTCGTCAGCACGAGCCGCGCCGATCCCGCCAGCTCCCGGATCGCCGCCGCGATCTCGTCGCGCTCGTCGGGCACGAGCCGCCGCTCGACCTCGTAGCCGTCGCCGCGCAGCAGCTCGTCGAGAGCGTCGCCGCTGCGATCCTCGCGCGTCCCGGCCGCGACGCCGTCCGACACCGTCAACACCGCGGCCTTCAGCCGACGTGCTCCTTCGTCTTCTCGACGAGGACGACGTCGGTGATCCGCATCTCCTTGTCGACTGCCTTGGCCATGTCGTAGACGGTGAGCGCGGCGACCGAGGCGGCCGTCAGCGCCTCCATCTCGACGCCGGTCTGCGCCGTGGTCTCGGCCGCCGCGACGATCTCGACCGACGCCTCGCCGACCTCCAGCGTCACCTCGACGTGCGTGAGCGGCAGCGGGTGGCACAGCGGGATGAGCTCGCTCGTCCGCTTGGCGGCCATGATCCCGGCGACCTGGGCCGTCGCGAGCGCGTCGCCCTTCGGAAGCTCGCGCAGGATTCGCGCCGTCGCGGCGGCCATCCGGACCTCGGCCCGGGCGACAGCCCGTCGGCGCAGCGGCTCCTTGCCGCCGACGTCGACCATGCGGACGGCGCCCGACTCGTCGACGTGCGACAGGTCGTCCATCAGGCGGATCGTACGGCGTCGAGCGGCGGGGGCGCGTGGCGAGGGGCGCGCAGGGCGCGAATAGCAGCGCTATGCGCGACTGAACGCCGCGCGCGCGCACGCGCGTCCCGGGGTCGGCCAGCTGCGCGTCGACCCACTCCCGGATGTCGTGCGCCCGGACGTGCTCGCGGATCGCGTCGGCCCGCCGACGCCGCTCGGCGGGCTCCAGCGTGAGGGCCTCGTAGAGCGCATCCGCCTGGCCGGAGACGTCGATCGGATTCACCGTCAGAGCCCACTCCCCCAGCTCCTCGTGCACGCCTGCGTTCTCGGACAGGACGAGCACCCCGTCCTGCTCGTTGACGAGGCACGCCTCCTTGGCGACGAGGTTGAGACCGTCGAAGACGGGGTTCACGAGCAGGACGTCGAACTGCTTGTAGCCGGCGACCGAGCGCAGGAAGTCGTCGGCGACGTCCAGCTCGACCGGCTGCCAGTCTTCGCGGCCGAAGCGCTCGTTCACCTCCCGGGCCGCCGCCTCCACCTCGCGAACGTACTCCGCGTAGACAGGGATGTCCTGCCGCGAGGGTGCGAGGAACGCGGCCATCCCCACCCGGCCATGCAGCTCGGGATGGCGCTCGAGGAGCAACCCGAAGGCGCGGAAACCGCGCACGATGTTCTTCGACGGGTCCGTCCTGTCGACCCGCAGCACGAGCTGCTCCGGCCGGCGCGCCACGAGGGCCGCCTCCCGTTCGAGCACGCCGGGATCGTCGCGAAGCCGGTCGAACTCCGCCGGGTCGACGCTGATCGGGTGGGCGACCACGCGGGTCGTGTGGCCGCCGTGCTCGACCGTGCGGGCCTCCCGGTCGACGCGAGCCCCGAGCAGCCGCTCGGCCGAGAGCAGAAACGCCTGCCGCCAGCGGTCGGTGTGGAATCCGACCACGTCGTTCGCGAGCAGCCCCTCGTGCACGGCGACCCGCAGCTCCGGCGGGAGGGCGTGCCAGTAGTCCGGCTCGGGCCACGGGATGTGGATGAAGTGCGACGTCAGGACGCCGGGTCGCGCTTCCCGTACCAGTCGCGGCGCGAGATAGAGGTGGTAGTCGTGGAAGAGGACGGCCGCGTCGGGCTCGCGCTCGAGCTCCTCGACCGCCGCGGCGGCGAGCGCTTCGTTGACCGGCACGTAGCCGCCGCTCCAGGCCTCGTGCAGCTCCGGCCCGAAGTCGGGCGCGGACCCCAGCCCCCAGAGGTAGTGCTGCAGGAACCAGAGCGTCGGGTTCGCCAGCACCTTGTAAAAGCGGTCATATGCAGCGGGATCGTGCGCGACGAGCCGCAGCCGGTAGGAGGCGCCGTCCGCCGTCTCCTCGACGAACGAGCCGTCGTGCTCCGCCGCCACCACCCGGTCCTCCTCGGTCATCGCGCTCGCCACCCAGGTCACGTCGTGATGGGCGAGCAGGCCGCCGAGGGCCGTGACGACGCCGCCGCCACCGCGCCGCGCCACGCGCCGCCCTTCGGAGTCACAGGCGTACGAGACCGGCGCGCGATTGAAGACGACGAGGAGCTTCCGTCGATTGGTTGTCGGTGCTGACAACGTCAGGCCGGCTGGTGCAGCAGCTTCACGAAGCGCAGACGGGAACCGCGGACTCCCGGCCGGGACTGCAGCTCGAACTCGTCGGCGATCGTGCGGATGATCGCGATGCCGAGGCCGCCTTCCGTGAGCTCCTCACCCTCAAGGGGCGGTGGCCGGTCCGGGTCGAAGCCCGTCCCGTCGTCGACGACCTCGACGGCGAGCGCCTCGCCGGTCAGCTCGTACTCGATCGAGACGAATCCGCTTCCGTCCGGGTACGCGTGCCGGACCGAGTTCGACACGGCCTCGGTCAGAGCAAGCTTGAGGTCGGCAACCAGCTCGTCTGAGAGGGCGACGATCTCGGCGAGGCCGCTGAGCGCCAGGCGAGCCAGGGCGATGTACTCGGCGCGCGCAGGCACTCGCAGCCGGACACTGCGCATTCCCTCGAGCGCCTCGCCCGCAGTCTCGATCAGTGCCGCCTCGTCCATCCGTCCCTCTCGGTGTTTCCCGCAGATTCCGGAATCAAAACCCGCCGATTTCTACCAGTAACGCCCGAGGGCATCGCGCCCCACTGCTTGTCTTCGGCTTCGGCCTTCCCAGCAAGCCGGAGACCTAACCCCGCTCGTTTCCACGGGAAAACGGCATGCCCGAATCCGGCCCTAGACTGGACGACCGTGACGGCCGCCCCGCCCGCACCCGAGCGCCGACGTTCGCGGCCGGGGTCGCTCGAGCGCCCCATCAACGGGCGCCTCTACCGCGCCACCTGGCTCCTCGTCGGCTTGCCGCTCCTGCTGCTCGCGTTCGGCGTCGCGCGCCCGCCCGCGCTGCACTCGCTGAAGAACCTGCCGCCGGCCTTCGACGCATCACAGGCCGCGGCCATCGCCAGGGACCTCGCCGCCAACTATCCCGACCGGAGACCCGGCACGCCGGACGCTCGAGGCGCGGCGGCGTGGTACCGCCAGCAGCTAGGGCCGTACGGCTTCAAGGTGCGGAGCGAACCGTTCACGGCCACGATCAACGGCCGCCGCACGAGGCTGGTCAACCTCGTCACGGCGAAGCAAGGCATCGGTATCTCGCCGCCCGAGATCATCGTCATGGCGCACCGCGACGACAGCGGTACCGGCAACGGACTGAACGACAACGCCTCGGGCACTGCGGCCCTCATCGAGCTGGCGCGCTCCTATGCGCCAACTGCAGCCGCCCAGCGGGTCAAGGTTCCGTACACACTCGTCTTCCTCTCGACCGACGGCGCCGTCGACGGCGCGCGCGGCGCCGCCCGGTTTGCGGCGGAGCAACAGGGGCACGCGAAGATCCTCGGCGTCGTCAACCTCGACTCCGTCGGCGGTCGCGGCCGGCCCCGGCTCGTCTTCGGCGCCAACACTTCACGCTCACCCGCTCCCGGGCTCCTCGAAACGCTCCGCGCCGCACTCGCGCACCGGGGCAACGCCGAACCGGCACGTCCGAGCGGTCTCCAGCAACTCGTGAGCCTCGGATTCCCCTTCGACCCGTACGAGCAGGCGCCGTTCGTGAGCCGCGGAATCCCGGCGGTGACCGTGACGACCGGCGGCGCGCGCCCGCCCAGCGGCCACGGACGCGGAACCCGGTTGGACGTCGCGCATCTCGGAGTCGTCGGCCTCGCGGCGGAGGACACCGTGGACTCGATGGAGCAGGGCGTCTCACTGGCCCAAGGCCCGGCGAGCTACGTCTTCCTCGGCTCGCGGCTGATCCGCGGCTGGGCAATCGAGATCGTGCTCGTCGCCATGCTGCTGCCGTTCCTGGCTGCCGCCGTCGACCTCTTCGCCCGCTGTCGCCGCCGGCGGATCCGCATCGCGCCCGCGCTCCGCAGCTACCGCAGCCGGCTCGGCTTCTGGGCCTGGGTCGGCGCGGTCTTCCTCTTCTTCAGGGCGATCGGCCTCTGGGGAGGCGGCGGCGGCTACGCACCGCCCTTGGGCTCCGTCTCCTGGCCGGCCGGAACGCTGGCCGCGCTCGTCCTGCTAGCGGGAGCCGGTTGGCTCGTGGCGCGCACTCGCCTCTCGCCGAGCCGGCCGATCCGGCCGGAGGAGCGGCTTGCGGGCTACAGCGCCGCGCTGCTCGCACTCGGCGTCGTCGGCCTCCTGCTCGCGGCAGCGAATCCGTTCGCGCTGATCTTCGTCCTCCCCTCGCTCCACGCCTGGCTCTGGCTGCCGCAGGTGCAGAACCGCAAGCCGGCCGCGCGGGCGGGCGTCCTCGCCGCGGGCTTCATCGGACCTGCATACCTCGTGTGGTCGTTCGCCGCCCACTACGGACTGGGCTGGGACGCGCCGTGGTACATCGTCAAGCTCTTCGCGGTCGGCTATGCGCCGCTGCCGCTGCTCCTGATCGGCCTCGGCTGGCTCGCGGCGGCGGGCCAGGTCGCCGCGCTCGCCGCGAACCGCTACGCGCCGTACCCCGCGCCCGGCGAACGTCCGCGCCGTGGCCCGGTACGCGAGCTCATCCGCACGCTCGTCTTCGCGCCACGGCGCCGCGCCGCGGTGGCCAAGGCGCACCGTCCGGTCAACGAGTAGCGAGACGGAGCCAGCGCACCGTCGAGCCGGTCGCGAGCTCGCCGTTTCCACGTGGAATGTGGACGAGCGCGTCCGCGCCGGACGAGTGGACGATCATGTGCGACTCCTGGCCGGTGATCGGCTCGAGCACGAGCGCGTCTCCCTCCACCCGCGACCGCGCACGCACAAACTCGTCGCGCTCCTCGTTGCGCCGCAAGCCGACCGCGAGCAGCCCCGGCTCGAATCGAGGCAGCGGATCGGCCAGACCTTGCAACGCCCGCAGCGCCGGCTTGACGAACAATTCGCACACGACGAGCGCGGACACGGGGTTTCCGGGCAGGCCGAAGACGAGCGTGCCGACTTCCGGCATTACGCCGAACGAGACCGGCTTGCCCGGCTTGATCGATACGCGCCAGAAGACCTCCTCGAGGCCGAGCTCCCGCTCGACCGCGCGGACAAGGTCGTGCTCGCCGACCGAGACGCCGCCCGACGTGACGAGGACGTCCGCGTCGAGACCCCTCCCGAGCGCCGCTCGCAACGCCTCCTCGTCATCGGCTACAGGAGGCTCGGCCAGAATCTCGGCGCCGGCCGCGTCCAGCGCGGCGGAGAGCATGAGCCCGTTCGTCTCGTAGATCTGGCCCGGCTTCAGCACCCCGCCGGGATCGACGAGCTCGGTGCCGGTCGCGAGCACCGCGACACGCGGCCGGCGCGCGCACCGGAGCTCGGCGATCCCGGAGGCCGCGACGGCCGCGAGTCGTCCCGGGGTGAGCGTCGCACCGGCGGGAGCCACCAGCTCGCCTGTGGCAACGTCGCCGCCCTGGGGACGGATGTGCGCGCCTGGCTTGACAGGCTGTGAGATTTCCACTTCGTTGTCGCTTCTGACAACGTCCTCTACCGGGACAACGGCATCAGCGCCCTCTGGGACTACGGCCCCGGTCGAGATGGCCACGGCACAGCCCGGCTCGAGCTCCTCGTCGAACGACCGTCCCGCGGCGGACTCGCCGCCGATCCGCAGCGTCCCCGGCAGGTCGGCGGCGCGAACCGCGAAGCCGTCCATCGCGGAGCTCGCGAACGGCGGGAGGTCGATGCGCGCGTACACGTCCTCCGCAGTCACACGGCCCCCCGCCTCGGCAATCGGCACGGGCTCGGACGCAAGCGGGCGGGCGAGTCCCAGCACCCGCTCCTGCGCCTCCTCGAAAGTCAGTAGTGCGGCCACGGTGCGGATACCGTAGTCGCGAGGCAGTGAGCGCTAGCCCCCGGCCGCCTGATAGGAGAACCGCCCGGCCCAGGGCGCGAACTGCGCAGGCGAGACCGGGGCGGGGAAGGCAGCATTCGGAGAGCCGGCGAGCGTGGGCTCCATGAACAGCCGCCACGCCGTCGCGGGCAGGGTGGGGCCGGAGACCGCGGCGCCGTGCACATCGAGCATCGGGATCTCGCCGCGCGGGTAGCCGATCCAGACGGTGGCTTCGAGCGTGGGCGTGTAGCCGCAGAACCAGGCGTCGGCGTAGTCGTCGGTCGTTCCCGTCTTGCCGTGGAGCATGTTCTCCTCGAGGACGCGCGTGACCGTCGCCGCGACCCAGTCGGGAACGACCCGCGTCCGCTGCGACTGTCCCCAGCCGGCGCCGGATTTGCCGCCGGGGAACACGACGCGGCGGATCGCGAGCGGCCTGGAGTACATGCCGCCTGCAGCCAGCGTCGCGTAGACAGAGGCCATGTCGAGTGGAGTCACCGCGCCGGTGCCGAGGGCGAGCGCCGGCGTCAGCTGCAGCTGCGTCTGCACGCCGAGCTTCTGCGCCATCGCGACGATCGCGTCGGGCCCGACGTCGAGCGCGAGCCGCGCATACACGGTGTTGTCCGACTGCAGCGTCGCCGCCGCCACCGTCTCGGGCCCGACGTAGGTGCCGTCGTACGTGCTGACACGCCACTTGAACGGCGCGTAATAGAACGGGGCCGAGAGGTAGCGCGTCGCCCAGGGATTCATCCCGTCCGCCACCGCGGCGGCGAGGACGATCGGCTTGAACGTCGAGCCCGCCTGACGCTCGGCCGAGGTGGCGAGGTTGAACTCGCTGCCGGAGGTGCCGGGCGTCACGCCTGCCATCGCCCGGATCGCGCCGCTCGCGGGGTCGATCGAGACGATCGCGCCGGCGGGGTCGTGCCGGCCGTGCAGCTCCGCCGACAGCGCGTGCACGGCAGCGCGCTGCAAGCGCGGCTGGATCGTCGTGTAGATCTTCAATCCACCCGCCCGGACGGTCGCCGACCCGTACGCCTGCTGCAGGAGGTCCTCCACGTAGCCGACGAAGTACGGCTCCGCGCTCGCATACGCCGGACTAGGGCGGAGGTGCAGGCTGCGGTCGCGCGCCGCGGCCGAGTACTGCGCCTGCGTGGCGTCACCGCTTCGGAGCAGCGCCTGCAGGACCTCGTCGCGGCGAGCGAGCGCGGCGGCCGGGTTGTGGAGCGGGTCGTAGTAGGAAGGAGCCTGCGGCAGCCCCGCGAGGAGCGCGGCCTGCTCGAGCGTCAGACGGCTCGCCGGCTCGGAGAAGTACGTCTCGGCCGCCGCCTCGATCCCGTAGGCGTGGTTGCCGTAGTAGACGTCGTTGAGGTAGGCGGTGAGGATCCTGTCCTTCGGCCAGGCGCGCGCGAGCTTGATCGCGAGACAGGCCTCGACGACCTTCCGCTGTAGCGTCTGGTCCTGCGAGAGGTAGAGGTTGCGGACGAGCTCCTGCGTGATGGTGGAGCCGCCCTCGACGATGCGGCCGGCGCTCACGTCGGCGACGAAGGCCCGCAGGATCCCGATCGGATCGCGCCGCCGTGCCGGTAGAAACGCCGGTCCTCGATCGCGACGGTCGCCTTCGGCATCCACGGGCTGACCGCATTCCGCGCGACAGCCGTCCTGTTCTCGACGGCGGGCAGGACGCCGATCAAGCTGCCGTTCGCGCCGTAGACGAGAGAGCTGTCGGCATGGCGCACCGGTCGCAGGGCGCTCAGGTCGCAGCTCGAGCTGAAGTAGACGCCGCCGCCGGCAGCCGTGGCCGCGAGCACGACGAGCGGCGTGACGAGCGCAAGGAAGAAGAAGACGCGCCGCTTCCGCCTCGGTCGCTGCTTCGGCTTCGGCCTCCGCTTGCGGCTCACGTCCAGACGCCGAGCGCGCGGAGCCGCCGATGCGCGCGCAGCCGCAACTCGTGCTCGAGCCGCTCGGCCGCCCCCTCGTCGACAGCCGCAGCGCGGAGGGTGACCGTCGCGGTTCCGTCGAGCGAGCTCACATAGACGTCGGCGTGACGCTCATCCGCCACGTCCTCTCGCAGCGCATCGACCGCCCCGTCCAGATCGACGGTGAGCGGCACCGGGACCGACACCTCCGCATACGTCTCGCGGCTGCGAATCGTCGCGTTCACGATCGGATCGGAGGCAAGCTTGCTGTTCGGGACGACGAGACGCCTGCGGTCGAAGGTACGAATGAACGTGTAGGTGAGGCCGATCTCCTCCACGATGCCCGACTCGCCGGCATAGCTGACGCGGTCGCCGATCCGAACGGGCTGGGTCGTCGCGATCAGGATTCCTGCGATGAAGTTGCCGAGCGTCTGCTGCGAAGCGAGGCCGATGATCACGCCGAGGATCGCCGTCGAGGCGAGCAATCCGCCGGCGACGGCGCGCACCTGGGGGATCACGAGCAGGGCCGAGAACAGGCCGACAGTGACGATCACGGCGGTGATCGCGCGCCGCAACACGCGGTAGCGGGTCTCGATCTCCGGCGCGACGGTCTTCCGCGCGAGCCACCAGTCGACCAGGCGCGCCAAGAGCATGACGGCGATCAGGACGGCGGCAGCGATCACTATGCGGTGCCAGAAAGGCATCGTCGCCGGATTCGCCGCGGGCGCTGCGTTTCCTCAGTCGAGCGGCAGCGGCCGCCGACCGGCGAATCCGTCGTCCACGCGGTGCCACCAGGCGATGTCGCCCTCGCCGAGCTGCCAGCAGAGCAGCACCGTCTCGCCGTGACGAACCGCCGGAAAGTCGATCAGGCCGCTGTCGATGTCCTTGACCTGGGCGCCGTGGCTCGTGATCTCGTCGACGACGCGGGCCAGCCGCCGCGCGACGCCGTCGACCTCCGCCGTCGCCTGGGCGAGCTCCGCGGGCGGGATGCCCCCGCCGTTGCCCCGGATCTTCCGCTCGAGCTCCTCCTGGCGCTCGAGCGCAGCCGAGTGCTCCTGCCGGGCCGCGACGAGCTGCTCCACGAGCGGCCGCACGTGCTCGAGCTCGGAGTTCGCCTCGTCCGGCGTGAAGTGACGCATGGCCGAACCCTATGCTGAGTCGCCGTGGAGGTCGCCGCCGCCCAGCCCCGTCCACACCCGCTCTACACCCGCCTCGCCATCTGGGCCACCTTCGTGGGCCTGCTCGCAGCGATCAACTACGCGGAGCGCTTCTCGGGCGGAGGCGGCCGCAACAAAGGCCCTTCGCACCTGAGCGTCTACTCGTTCTCCACCTTCGCCGGCGGGACGATCTTCTATGCGCTCTGGCTCGGGATCGTGCTCCTGATCTGCATCAACCGCTTCGACCTGCTGGCGCTGCGACGGCCGCTGAGCTGGTCGAGAGCACTCGCGCTGGCCGCGTTCGTCGTGGTCGCGATCTTCGCCTGGGAGCTCGTGATCTCGGCACTGCCGCTGCCGGAGAGCCCCGGGAAGGAGCAGGGGATCACGAACGTGCACTGGGAGCCGAAGCATGCAGCGGCCTTCGCCGCGAACCTCGTCCTCTTCGCTGCGATCGCGCCGTTCGTCGAGGAGCTGACCTTTCGCGGCTCGGGTCAGTCGCTACTGCGCTTCCTCGGCCGCTGGCCGTCGATCGTGCTCGTCGGAATCGCGTTCGGCCTCGCGCACGGACTCGTCGAGGCGCTCCTCGTCCTCGTGCCGTTCGGCATCGCCCTGGCCTGGCTGCGCGACCGCACGACGAGCGTCGTGCCCGGGATGTTCGTGCACGGCCTCTTCAACGCGGCCGCGCTCGTCACGATCGTCCTGCGCTAGCTGTCGTCCTCGTCGCCGTTCTCGACCACGAACTGGTCGGGCGTGACGTCCTCGAGGAAGCTGCGGAACTTGAGCACCTCGGCTTCGAGCTCCTCCTCGTCGACCTCGCCCTCGAACTCGATCGCCGACTCTGCGATCACATCGGCGGCGGCGAAGATCGGCGCCTCGGCGCGGATGGCGAGCGCGATCGCGTCGGAGGGACGGGAATCGACCTCGATCTCCTGGCCGTCCTGGATCACCGTGATCTGCGCATAGAAGGTGTTCTCGCGCAGCTCGGTCACGGTGATGCGGCTGATCGACGCGCCGAGCTGCTCGAGCATGTCGCTGACGAGGTCGTGCGTCATCGGCCGGACCGACGGCTGGCTCTGGAGCTTCACGAGGATCGCGGTCGCTTCGGGGTGCCCGATCCAGATCGGCAGGAACTTGTTCCCGTCGGCGGTCTTCAGGAGAACGATCGGCTGCTTGCCGACCAGATCGAAGCTGACCCCGTAGATGAGCATCTCCTGCATCTCGGCCACCTCGGCTCGAATATAGCTCAGGCCCGGCGGCAGAAAACCCGGCGCGGGGGCGCGAAGAGATGGGCGATCCTGGATTCGAACCAGGGACCTCCGCCTTATCAGAGCGGCGCTCTAACCAGCTGAGCTAATCGCCCGCGCGGTGGTCGATTGTAGCCACCGCGTTCTCGAGCGCCTCGGCCAGCTCGGCGAGGTCGTGCTCGTCGGCGAAGGCCAGCTCGACGCGGCCGGGCACAACGCGCGCGGGGCGGCCGGTCAGCTGGTCGACCGCGTTGCGCACCCGGTCGGCGAGTGCGGGATCGACAGGAACCGAGCGCGTCCGCGGCCGCTGCCGCGCGCCGGCCCACTTCGCCCGCTGCTCGGCCGCGCGCACCGACAGCCCTCGCCGCACGATCTCGCGCGCGAGCCGCCGACGGCCTTCGTGATCCGGAACGGCGAGGACGGCCCTCGCGTGTCCCTCGGTCAGCTGTCCGCGCTCGACCATCCCGAGCACGTCGTCGGGCAGCTCGAGCAGGCGGATCCGGTTCGAGACGGAGGGCTTGGAGCGGCCGACTCGCTCGGCGACTTCGCCGAGCGAGAGCGAGAACTCGTCGATCAGGACGGCGTACGCACGGGCTTCCTCGATCGGCGTCAGCTGCTCGCGGGCGACGTTCTCGACCAACCCGAGCAGGAGAGTCTCGCGGTCGTCGGCCGTGCGCACGACGGCCGGAACCGTCTCACGGCCGGCCTCACGCGCCGCCCGCCAGCGCCGTTCGCCGGCGACGATCTCGTAGCCACCCACACCGCGGGGCCGGACGAGCAGCGGCTGGATCACACCCTGGCGCCGCACGGACTCCGCGAGCCCCGAAGCCGCCTCGGGCTCAAAGCGGCGGCGCGGTTGGCGCGGGTTCGGGTGGATCGCGTCGACGGGGATCTCGAGCAGCTCGCTCGGGACGGGATGGCCGCCGATCAGGACCTCGAGGCCGCGGCCGAGGCCCCGACGTTGGGGTGAGGACTCAGGCGCGCTCGACAAGCTCCATCGCCACCTTCCAGTAGGCGTCGGCTCCGGCGGAGCGACGGTCGTAGGCAATCGCGGGCAGTCCGTGACTCGGGGCCTCGGCGAGGCGCACCGAGCGCGGGACGGAGGTGCGGAAGACGAGCTCGCCGAAGTGGCGCCGGACTTCCTCCTCGACCTGCGCGGCAAGGCGCGTCCGGCCGTCGACCATCGTGAGGAGGAGGCCGCCGATGCCGAGGTTCGGATTGAGCCGGCGCCGGATCAGCTCGACCGAGTGAAGAAGCTGCGTCAGGCCCTCGAGTGCGTAGTACTCCGCCTGCACCGGCACGAGCACGCGGTCGGCGGCCGCGAGCGCGTTGACCGTGAGCGGCCCGAGCGACGGCGGGCAGTCGAGGAAGACGAAGTCGTAGCGGTCGCTGCCCGACGCGAGGGCCTGCGACAGATAGCGCTCGCCGTCGGCGCGGCCCGACAGCTCGACCACGGCGCCGGCGAGATCCGGCTTGGCCGGAACGAGGTCGAGGTTCGCGAAGGCCGTCGGGTGGACGAGCTCGGCGAGCGGCGCGCCGTCGAGCAGGTCGTAGCTCGAGGTGCCGTTCGCGCGCATTCCCAGGCCCGACGTCGCGTTCGCCTGCGGATCGAGGTCGATCACGAGCGCCCGCTGGCCGGCCTCCGCGAGGCAGGCGGCGAGATTGACGGCGGTCGTCGTCTTGCCGACGCCGCCCTTCTGATTCGCGAGGGCGTAGATGCGGCTCATGGCCGCAGCCATTGTCGCTAGGCCAGCGGACGCTTCTTCGCGACACCGGCGCGGCGCGGGAAGCCGGGCGGCGTCGGCGCAACCTTCGGCAGCACCGCGAGACCGTCGTGCAACTCAGGGATGCCGCCGCCGAGCCGAGCCGACGCCGCCGCGAGCGTGCTCGAGATCCGCCCGCTCGCCGAGCCAGAGGATCGCCGCCCCGCCGGCGCGGACGAGTGGGAGGCACAACTCCGCCGCGACCGGCGGCGGAGCAAGCGCCTTCGCGAGCGCCACGTCCCAGTGCTCGAGCGGCTGCTCCTCCGCGCGTCCCCAGACGACCTGCGCGTTCGGCGGTGCCCAACGGCGGAGGAAGTCGCACTTGCGCTGCCCCGCGTCGAGCAAGGTCACCTCGCGCTCGGGCAGCGCCGCCGCGAGCGGGATCCCGGGCGAGCCGCCGCCGGAGCCGACGTCGATCACAGTTCCGTCGTAACGCTCGAGCAACGGCACCGCGCGCAACGCGTCGTCGAGCAGCATCTCGCGCGCCCGCGCCGGATCGCGGAGCGCCGTCAGTCCCGGCGTCTCGACGACCGCCGCGAGCCAGTCGTCACTCCGGAACGACGACGACGTAGCGGTTCGGCTCCGTGCCTTCGGAGGTCGTGCCGACCCCCGCGACCTCCTTGAGATGGAGATGGACGACCTTGCGCTCGACGGCCGTCATCGGCTCGAGCTCCTCGGGCTCGCCGGACTCGCGCACCCGGTCGGCGACCCGCAGGGCGATCGTCTCGAGCGTCGCCTGGCGCCGGGCGCGGTAACCGGCCGCGTCGACGACGACGTCCTTCTTCTCCTCGCCGTAGGCGCGGTAGGCGATCACGTTGAGGAGGTACTGGATCGCGTCGATCGTCTGGCCGTGGCGGCCGATGAGCAGGCCGACGTCGGGGCCGGAACACGTGACGACGATCGCCTCCGGCTCGTCGTGCGCGGCGACGTCGGCGTCGACGCCGAGAGTCTCGACCATCTGGGCCACGAGCGCTCGCGCTTCGCCGGCCTGGCCGCCCTCCTCGGCGACAGCCGCGGCTGCAGCAACCGCCGCGGCGGCCTCGGCCGACAGGTGCGCGACGACACGGGCCGGCTCGTAGCCGACGCCGAGAATCCCGCGCTCCCCTTCGGCCACGACCTCGAACTGCACCGCGGCCTTGTCGAGGCCGGGATGTCGCCGCTCGAGCTCGCGCAGCGCAGCCCACTTCGCCTCGCCGACCGTCTCTCCGGTCGCCTCGGCAGTGAGATCCGCAATCTCGCTCATCTCCGGCTCGTGCGCTTCTTCTTGCGCCGCACCTGGCGCGGCTGGGAGGCCGACGGAGCCGGCTTCGGCGGCGTGGCTTCGGGGCTCGCGCCGTTCCCGCTCGAGCCGTCGTCCTTCGGTGGCGTCCGCGAGCTGCGTCGCTCTGGTGCCGGCGCCGGTGTCTTCGCTATCAGCCGCCGCGTGATCAGCCCCTGCCCCACCGTCCAGAGGTTCGTCGTGACCCAGTAGAGGACGAGCCCGGCCGGGAAACGCGCGATCACGAACACGAAGATCACCGGCATGACCATGAACAGCGTCCGCTGCGTCTTGTCGGCCGTCGCGGCCATGAAGAACGTCGAGGCCATCTGGCTCAGCACATAGACGACGAGCAGCACGTAGCCGCCCCAGGACGAGGTCGTCTTCGCCGAGATGTCCGGAATGAGGGGGTGCAGCCAAGACAGGTCGGCGTGCTGCCCGAAGTCGAAGTGCTTGAGCGTGTAGTAGAGGGCGATGAAGACCGGCAGCTGCAGGAGCATCGGGAGGCACGAGGCGGCCGGGTTGATCTGGTTCTCCCGGTAGAACTTCATCAGCTCTTCGTTCTGCTTCTGCTTGTCGCCCTTGTACTTCTTCTGGATCTCTTTCATCTGCGGCGCGTAGCGCTGCAGGTTCTGCATCGAGTGGATCTGCCGGATCGTCAGCGGCACGAGGATCATCCGGACGAGGACCGTCGTGGCCACGATCGACCACGCCCAGGTCAAGCCGAGGTTCGAGTGGAACCAGTCGAGGACGTGACGCATCACGGCCTCGAGCTGGCTGAGGATCGGGATCGCGTAGAGGATCATCGGACCGGGTCGAAGCCTCCGTGGCTCCACGGGTTGCAGCGCAGCAGCCGCCAGCCGGCGAGGATGCTGCCCTTCACGAGGCCGTGGCGACGCAGCGCCTGCACCGCGTACTCGGAGCAGGACGGGTGGTACTTGCAGGTGGTCGGGAAGAAGGCGCCGAAGGTCACGCGGTAGAGCCAGACGAGGCCGACACCGAGCAGCGCCGGGAGACGCAGCACGGCGCTCACGCGGCGAGCACTCCCGTCTGCTCGAGTAGCTCGTCGACGCGTTCGCCGAGCCAGGCGAAGCCGTTCGACTCGGCCGCCTCCACAAGCCCGGGACGGACGATCAGCACGTAGTCGTGGCCGGCGGGAACATGATCCAGGCGCTCGTCCCAGACCTCGCGCAGGCGCCGCTTGATCCGGTTCCGCTCGACGGCTCCACCGGCAGCGCGCGGGACGGCGAACCCGATCCGCGGCTCGGCCGGCTCCTCCTGCGGCAGCCAGTACAGGACCAGGAAGCGGGACGAGACCGAACGGCCGCGGCGATGCACCGCGTCGAAGTCCCGGGAGCGGGACAGGCGGTTGGCGCGCTTCACGGGTGCAGCTTAGTGCCGGGCGCAGCTACGCCGAGAGGCGAGCCCGGCCCTTGCCGCGGCGGCGCTTCAGGATCGCCCGGCCGGCCTTCGTGGACATGCGCGCACGGAACCCGTGCTTGCGCTTACGGCGGCGGACGTTGGGCTGATAGGTGCGCTTCACGGCTGCAAAAGGCTCGTCTTTGCCAGAAAAATCCCCGCCGGCGGCGGGGCGCGGCGGTCAGTATAGCCACCCTCCGTCCACCGTCTTGTCCACAGGCGCAGACCTCGCAGGGATGCGGCCGGAGGGAGTTGCCCCCACGCCTGTCCACACCTGTGGAGGGATGCGGGGCCTCCGGAAACTCCCTGCAAAAAAGGCAGTTTTGTCCTTGTCGAAGCCCCTGTTATGCTGGCCGCCGGGCCGGAGACGGGAGGGTCAGGGCGTCGGTGGAACACCAAGTCGAGCTGTCTGCAGAGAACCTTTGGGAGGAGATCTCTGGGCGGCTCAAAGAGGCGCTCAGCGACGGCACGTACAGCAAGTGGTTCGGTGACGTCCACGAGCTCGCGGCCGACGGCGACACCCTCGTGCTCACCGTTCCGAGCGAGTTCACGCGCGACTGGATCGAGGGGCACTTCCTCGGCCTGATCGGCGCCGCGGTGCGCGACATCGTCGGCGTCGAGCGCCCGATCGTGCTCCGGGTCGCCGACGATGCACCGCAGTCGACGGAGGGCCGCGCGGGGTCGGAGGGCGTTGTTCCCATGGTCCAACGCATGTCCGGTCGCCCTGAAAGCGGTGGCTTCAACGTGAAGTACACGTTCGACTCGTTCGTGATCGGGTCGTCGAACCGCTTCGCCCACGCGGCCGCACTGGCCGTCGCCGAGGCGCCGGCGCAGGCGTACAACCCGCTCTTCATCTACGGAAGCACGGGCCTCGGCAAGACGCATCTGCTCCAGGCCGTCGCGCAGTACGTCGCCGAGCACTCCGGCGCGCTCACCGTGCGCTACGTGACGAGCGAGGCGTTCGTCAACGACTTCATCAACTCGCTGCGCGACAAGCGCATCGAGGGATTCAAGCACCGCTACCGGGCCTATGACGTCCTGCTCATCGACGACGTCCAGTTCTTCGAGGGCAAGGAGCGCTTCCAGGAGGAGTTCTTCCACACCTTCAACTCCCTGTACGAGGCCGGCTCGCAGATCGTCCTGTCCTCGGACCGACCGCCCCGCGACATCGCGACGCTCGAGGAGCGCCTGCGCAGCCGCTTCGAGTGGGGGCTGATCACCGACATCCAGCCGCCCGACCTCGAGACGCGCATCGCGATCCTGCGCAAGAGGGTGAAGGTCGACGGGATCCACGTGCACGACGAGCAGGTGCTGACCTTCATCGCCGGCCGCGTCTCGACGAACATCCGGGAGCTCGAGGGGGCGCTCACCCGCGTCGTCGCCTTCTCGTCCCTGACCGGCAGGCCGATGACCGTCGAGCTCGCGCAGGACGTGTTGCGCGACGTCTTCCCGCAGGGAGAGGCCGCCGAGGTCTCGATCAAGCGGATCCAGGATCTGGTCGCCGAGCGGTTCAGCCTCTCGCTCGAGGAGCTCTGCGGCGAGAAGCGCTCCCAGAACATCGTCTACCCGCGACAGGTTGCGATGTACCTCTCGCGCGAGCTCACCGACTCGTCCTTGCCCAAGATTGGGAAGGAGTTCGGCGGCCGCGACCACACCACGGTGATCCACGCGACTTCGAAGATCTCTCGCTTGATCCGTGAGGACAGATCTGTGTACAACCTCGTGCAGGAGCTCACAGCGCGTGTGAAGCAGGTGCGCTGACGCTTGTCGCCTGTGGGACCCTCCCGATCATCCACAATGAAGCTCCACACGCAATCTGCAGGAAGGAAGCGACCTCGGGCACGTCTTCCCCGTCGTCCACACTCCCTATGACTTCTACGAGGACCATTTAGATGATCGAGAGCGACATTGCAGTCGGTGCCGGGTTGAGGATCACCTGCTCGAAGGACGAGTTCGTGCACGGACTCTCGATCGTCGGCCGCGCTGTCTCGAGCCGGACGGCGATCCAGATCCTGTCGGGGATCCTGCTCGAGGCTCGCGACGGCGAGCTGCACTTGGCGGCGACAGATATGGAGCTCTCGCTGCGCGCCACCGTGCCGGCGCAGGTGGAGGGAGACGGCGCCGTCGTGCTGCCGGGCCGCACACTCGTCGACATCGCGCGACTGCTGCCGGGCGACGACGTCACGATCGAGCATCGCGCGGCCGAGTCGGTCGTCCATGTCGGCTCCGGGAGCGCGAGCTACACACTCCACACGTACAACGCCGAGGACTTCCCGCGGCTGCCGGAGCTGACCGAGGCGGAGACGTTCACGGTCGACCGCGAGGCGCTGCTCGAGACGATCGGCCGCGTCGCGCGCGCAGCGTCTCGTGACGAGGCGCGCCCCGTACTCACCGGTGTTCTCGTCCAGTTCACCGGCGACAAGCTCGTTATGGCGGCCACCGACTCCTACCGGCTCGCGGTGAAGGAGACGGCGCTCTCCTCGTCGGCTCCCGAGCTCGAGGCCATCGTCCCCAGCCGCGCGCTGCAGGAGCTGGCGCGGATCTCGAGCGACGGCGACGAGATCGCGGTCGGCGTGCAGGAGAACCAGGTCCTCTTCTCGAGTAGCGGTGTGTGGCTCACCACCCGCCGCATCGACGGCCAGTTCCCGAACTATCGCCAGCTCTTGCCGGAAGCGTTCGAGCACGAGTTGACGATCTCGCGCGCAGAGCTCCTCGACGTTGTGCGCCGTGCCGCCGTGATGATCCAGCGCGCAACTCCGCTGCAGCTGCGCTTCGCCGACGGCGAGGTCACGGTTGTCGCGCGGACGCACGAGGTGGGCGAGTCGAAGGAGTCCATGCCCGTGGCCTACAGCGGCGAGGTGCTCGAGATCGGCTTCAACGCGGAGTTCCTGAAGGAGGGGCTGGAGTCGGTCGAGGGCGACGACGTGAAGCTGAAGCTGATCAGCCCGCTGCGCCCGGCGATCCTCACCGACGAGGCCGACGACTTCACGTACCTCGTCATGCCGATCCGCCTACCCGGCTGATCGTCGAGACGGTTTCGCTTCGCGACTTTCGCTCGTACGAGCGGCTCGACCTGACACTGCAGCCGGGGCTCGTCCTGGTCGTCGGCGCGAACGGCGTCGGCAAGACGAACCTGCTCGAGGCCGTGCACGTCGCGACTCAGGGATTCTCGCCCCGGACGCGCACCGACTCGCAGGTCGTTCGCTTCGGCGCCGAAGGTGCGCGCGCAGCCGTCTCGGGTCGACGCGGCGAAGTGGGGCTGGAGCTCGAGGTGACGGTGCGTCGCGGCGAGGGAAAGCGCGCCCAGCTGAACGGGGCGCCGCTGCGAGCCGCCGAGCAGCTGCGGGCGCTGACGTCCACGCTCGTGTTCACGCCCGACCGGCTCGGCGTGGTCAAGGGCCCGCCCGCTGCCCGCCGCGCCTACTTCGACCGCGTCCTCGGCCGTTTCGCACCGGCACGAGCCGCGCTGCCCGCCGAGTACGGCGCGGCGGTGGCGCAGAGGAACGCCGCGCTCCGGCGTGCGGCGTCCGGTGTCTCCGGCCGCGACGCGATCGAGCCCTGGAGCGAGCGCGTCTCAGCGCTCGGAGCGGAGCTCGTAGCGAGCCGCCTCGGCGCTCTGGCCCTCCTCGGGCCGGCTTTCGCCGCTCGCGCGGCCGAGTTCGGCCTTGGTCCCGTGGCGCTCACGTACGACGGCGAGCCGCCGACTCTGGAGGGACTGGACGCCGTCCTCGCCCGCGATCTCGAGCGCGGTGTGACGTCGCTCGGGCCGCATCTCGACGACGTCGTGATCTCCGCCGGCGGCCGCGACCTTCGCAGCTTCGGGTCGCAGGGAGAGCAGCGGCTCGCTCTGCTCGCCCTGCTCCTCGCCGAGGCCGAGACGATCGCCGACCGGACGGGCGTGCCCCCGCTGCTCCTGCTCGACGACGTCCTGTCGGAGCTCGATCCCGACCGGCGCAGGATCCTCGCGGCCCGGGTGCGGAGCGCCGGGCAGGCGCTCGTGACCGCAACCGACGCCGCGATGCTGCCCGCGGAGCCGGATCAGCTGCTCGAGGTGACGCCGGGCTCCGTGCTGGAGGCGGCCGCCTGATGGAGCCGCTCGGCAACCAGATCCGGGCAGAGCTGAGCCGCGTCGGCGCCGACAGCGGAGCCGGCGACGCCGTCACGGCGTGGCCCGCCGCGGTCGGAGAGGAGATCGCACGCCAGGCGTGGCCGGCGCGAACGCAGCCCGACGGAACGCTCGTCGTCCACGTGCGCGACGCGATCTGGGGCTTCGAGCTGACCCAGCGTGCGGCCGAGATCTCCGAGCGGCTGCCGGGCCGGCCGAGGCTCCGCTTCACGCTGGGACCGCTGCCGGAGACGGCTCCCGAACCGCCGCCTGCGCCGCCGGCCGAGGCGTCCCCGGAGCAGGCGCGGGAGGCCGCCGCCCTCACCGCCGGAATTGTGGATCCAAACCTGCGTGAATCTGTCGCGAAAGCCATAAAAGCGTCGCTCGCTCGCACGCCGGACGACCGCTCCGTCTGATACACTTCCTCGTGCCCGCAAATGCTTAATTTGCAGGGCTTTTTTCATGACTGAAACAGACTACACCGCTAGGGACATCACCGTCCTCGAAGGACTCGAGCCGGTCCGGCTTCGCCCGGGCATGTACATCGGTTCGACGGGCCTTCGCGGGCTCCATCATCTCGTCTACGAGGTCGTCGACAACTCCGTCGACGAGGCGCTCCAGGGACGTAACGACCGCATCGAGGTCACGCTCCATCCGGACAACTCGGTCACGGTCCAGGACTGGGGCTCGGGAATCCCCGTCGACGTGATGCCGGACCAGGGATTGCCGGCGCTGACGGTCGTGCTGACGAAGCTCCACGCCGGCGGGAAGTTCGGCGGCCACGGCTACAAGGTTTCGGGCGGCCTGCACGGCGTGGGTGTCTCGGTCGTGAACGCGCTCTCCGAGCGGCTGGTCGCCGAGGTCCGGCGCGACGGCAGGGTCTACCGGCAGGAGTTCGAGCGGGGCGATCCCACCGGCGACATGGAGGTCGTCGGGAAGATGGCGAAGGACGACGCGACCGGGACGACGATCACCTTCCTGCCCGACTCGGAGATCTTCGAGGAGCTCGACGCGGATGCCGCGACGATCACGCAGCGTCTGCGCGAGACCGCCTTTCTCACGAAGGGCCTGTACATCAAGCTCGTCGACGAGCGCGCGGACGGGAAGACCGTCGAGTTCCACTACGAGAACGGCATCCGCGACTTCGTCGCGTACATCAACGAAGCAAAGGATCCGATCCACAAGCGCCTCGTCTACTTCGAGGGCGAGACCGAGCAGGGCGCCGTCGAGGTGGCGATGCAGTGGAACTCGTCGTACCAGGAGTCGGTCTTCACCTTCGCCAACAACATCAATACGGTCGAGGGCGGTGCGCATCTGTCCGGGTTCCGCAGCGCGCTGACCCGCACGCTGAACGCCAAGGCGCAGGAGCTCAAGCTCCTGAAGGAGAAGGAGAGCCTCGACGGCGAGGACGTCCGCGAGGGCCTTGCCGCCGTCGTCTCGGTCAAGCTGCGCAACCCGCAGTTCGAGGGGCAGACGAAGACGAAGCTCGGCAACCCGGGCGTCGAGGGTCTCGTCCAGACGACCGTCAACTCGTCCCTGTCGCGGTTCCTCGAGGAGAACCCGCAGGATGCGCGCGCGATCTGCAACAAGGCGATCGCGGCGATGCGCGCGCGGCTCGCGGCGCGGCAGGCCCGCGAGCTGACGCGGCGCAAGTCGGCGCTCGACGGCACCTTCCTGCCGGGCAAGCTCGCCGACTGCTCGATTCGCGACCCGGCCGCCGCCGAGCTCTTCATCGTCGAGGGCGACTCCGCCGGCGGATCGGCGAAGAGCGGCCGCGACCGCACGTACCAGGCGATCCTGCCGCTGCGCGGGAAGATCATCAACAGCGAGAAGAACCGGATCAACAAGGTGCTCTCGAACACGGAGATCCAGGCGATGATCACCGCGATCGGTACCGGCATCGGCGACGAGTTCGACATCGAGGGTCTCCGCTACCACCGGGTCATCGTCATGACCGACGCCGACGTCGACGGCTCGCACATCCGCACGCTCGTCCTCACGTTCCTCTACCGGCACATGCGCGAGCTCTTCGAGTACGGCCACATCTACATCGCCGTGCCGCCCCTCTACAAGGTCAAGCTCGGCAACCAGGAGTTCTACTTCGAGAAGGACTCTCAGCTCGAGGATCTGCTCGTGCGTGAGCGCTTCGGCGACCTCGAGGTTCGCGATCGCGCCGGCACCGAGGTGAAGCTGACGGAGGCGCGCTGGAAGAAGTTCACCGGCGCGCTGGCGGAGTTCGAGGGGTGGTCGGCGCGCCTGCGTGCGGACTACGGCCACCACGCTGCGGAGCTCGCGGTCTCGCACCGGCTGGTCGAGCTCGCGGCGACGACACCGGAGGAGCTCGAGCAGGCGATCGGCGCGCTGCCTCCCAACGGCTACAAGCTCTCGGTGCTCGAGCGCGACGAGCAGGGCCTCCAGGTGAAGGTCGTCGAGGAGGAGACGTCCGCGGCGCAGACCATCGGCGTCACCGCCGAGTTGCTCTCCTCCCCGATCTACGCGAATCTTCGTCGCGCCTACCGCAAGCTCCTGGACATCGTCGGGCCGCCGCCGTTCGCGCTCGCGCTGGGAAAGGGCCGGGCCGAGGCGGAGGGCTTCTCGGAGCTGCGGCACGAGGCACTCGAGCTCGCCAGGGGCACCGGAATCCAGCTCTCGCGCTACAAGGGTCTCGGCGAGATGAACGCGGATCAGCTGTGGGAGACGACGATGGATCCCATGAAGCGGCTCCTCGTCCGGGTGGACGTCGAGGACGCGAGCGCCGCCGACCAGCTGTTCTCGATGTTGATGGGCGACCAGGTCGAGCCGCGCCGCCTCTTCATCGAGGAAAACGCGAAGGACGTCACGTTCCTCGATGTCTGAGGTAGAGACGGGCGCACTCGGGCGGGGCCGGATCGAGCCGCGCGAGCTCGAGCAGGAGATGCGCTCGAGCTTCCTCGACTACGCGATGAGCGTGATCGTGTCGCGCGCGCTGCCCGACGTGCGCGACGGGCTCAAGCCGGTTCACCGGCGCGTCCTGTACGGGATGCACGAGGCGGGCCTGCAGCCGAACCGGCCGTACAAGAAGTCCGCCTCCACGGTCGGCGCGGTGATGGCGAACTATCACCCGCACGGGGACCAGGCGATCTACGACACGCTCGTCCGGATGGCGCAGCCGTTCTCGCTGCGCTACCCGCTCGTCGACGGGCAGGGCAACTACGGCTCGATCGACGACGACCCCGCGGCCGCGATGCGCTACACGGAAGCGCGGCTCGCGCGGATGGCGACCGAGCTCCTGCGCGACATCGACGCGAACACGGTCGACTTCGAGCCGAACTACGACGAGTCGCGCCGCCAGCCGTCCGTCCTGCCTTCGCGGTTCCCGAACCTCCTCGTCAACGGCTCCACGGGGATCGCGGTCGGGATGGCGACGAACATGCCGCCCCACCATCTCGGCGAAACCGTCGACGCGGTGCTCGCGATGATCGACGACCCCGAGATCAACGTCGAGGGCCTGATGAAGCACGTCAAGGGCCCGGACTTCCCGACCGGCGCGATCGTCGTCGGCCGAAGCGGCATCCGCGACGCGTATCGCACCGGCCGCGGCCGCATCGTCATGCGCGCCCGAGCCCACATCGAGGAGCTGCGTGGCGGCAGGACGGCCATCGTCGTGACGGAGCTTCCATACGGCGTCAAGAAGAACTGCGAGTCCGGCGTGATCGGAAGGCTCGCCGAGCAGGTCCGAGACAAGACGTTCACGGAGATCTCGAACCTCGAGGACCACTCCGACCGCACCGGAATGCGGATCCAGATCGAGCTCAAGCGCGATGCCGTGCCGCAGGTCGTCCTCAACAAGCTGTTCAAGCACACCCAGCTGCAGTCGACCTTCGGCTACAACGCCGTTGCGCTCGTCGACGGGGTGCCGCGGACGCTGTCGCTCCTCGAGCTCGTCACGCACTACCTCGACTTCCAGCGCGAGGTCGTCACCCGCCGCTCGAAGGACGAGCTGCGCAAGGCCGAGGCCCGCGCGCACGTTCTCCAGGGCTACCTCATCGCGCTCGACAACATCGACGCGATCGTCGCGCTCATCCGGGCCGCGGCCGACACCGACGAGGCGCGGACGCAGTTGATGGAGCGCTTCGAGCTGAGCGAGATCCAGGCGCAGGCGATCCTCGACCTCCGCCTCGCGCGTCTCACCGGCCTTGCGCGGAAGGAAATCGAGGACGAGTTCAAGGACCTCAGCGAGCGGATCGCCGAGCTGCGTGACATCCTCGGCGAGCCGGCGAAGATCGACGCGCTCATTCGCGAGGAGCTGCTCGAGATCAAGCAGATCTACGGCCGGAACGACGACCGGCGCACCGAGATCGTCGCCGCCGAGGAGGAGCTCGAGCTCGAGGACCTGATCGCGGAGGAGGACATGGTCATCGCGATCACGCGCTCGGGGTACATCAAGCGGCTACCGGTGACCACCTACCGCGAGCAGCGACGCGGCGGGATCGGCGTGATGGGGATGGAGCTGAAGGAGGACGACTACATCGAGCACCTCTTCGTCGCCTCGACGCACGACTACATCCTCTTCTTCACGAACGTCGGCAAGGTCTATCGGCTCAAGGTGCACGAGCTGCCGCTCGGCTCCCGGCAGTCGAAGGGTCGAGCGATCGTCAACCTCCTCCCGTTCCGGCAGGAGGAGCAGGTGCGGGCGGTGATCCAGACGCGCGACTTCGAGGAGGCGAAGTACCTCGTCTTCGCCACGAAGAACGGCGTCGTCAAGAAGACGGAGCTCGCCGCGTACAACACGCCGCTCAAGGCCGACGGGATCATCGCGATCAAGATGCGCGAGGGCGACGAGCTCGTCGGCGTCCGCCACGCCACCGGCGAGGACGACATCCTCATGGTCTCGGCCAAGGGGCAGGCGATCCGGTTCCACGAGACTGATGCCAGGCCGATGGGTCGCGACACGTCCGGCGTCGCCGGCATGAGGCTCCGCAAGGGCGACGAGGTGATCTCGATCAACATCGCCGAGGACGACGCGGACCTGCTCGTCGTGACCGAGAACGGCTACGGCAAGCGCACTCGCGTCTCGGAGTACCCGGTCAAGGGCCGCGGCGGAATGGGAGTCAAGACCGTCCAGCTGACCGAGGCGCGCGGCCATCTCGTCGGCTCCCGCGTCGTCCGTGACGGCTATCAGGTGATGCTCATCTCGACCGCGGGCACCGTGATCAAGGTCCCGGTCGAGGACGTCAAGCGGCTCGGCCGCTCGACGCAGGGCGTGATCGTGATGCGGCTCCGCGGAGACGACGAGACCGTGTCGGCGCTCGCTCCCGTCGTCGAGTCCGACGAGACGAACGGGGACGACGAGCCGGGCGACGCCGCGCCTGCCGAGGCCTAAGCCGGGCGCTGGATCACTGCAGCGTCCTCTTCCAAAATCCGCGTCCGGTCTCTATAACTCTCAAACGGGGTCAGCACCCGACGTGGTGAGGGCGTAAGTGGCGGTCAGCCGGCAGGTCGATCTTCTCGAACCCATCAATCTGGCGGAGCATCTCGACAAGGTCGAGCTCTACCTCGGCCAGGTCTGCCGGATCGCGGGGATCTCGAAGATGCAGCTCGACTACTGGACGAACAAGGCGCACATCCCGACCAAGGGCAAGAAGCAGCGGATCTACGACATCGACGCGCTCGAGACCGTGATGCTGATCAAGCAGGCGAAGGACAAGGGCCTGAACCTCGGCGCTGCGATCGAGGCGGCGCGGACGTTTCGCGAGCAGCACCCTGACGAACGCTGACGTTCAGCGGTTCGTGTGCAGCCGCTGCCAGTCGTCGTAGCGCCGCTCGAGCTCGAGCAGGATCGCTCCGAGTAGCGGCGCCCGCGGCCACTCCTTGCCGGTCTCGAGGCGAAGCGACGTGGGGGGCTTGGCCGTATCCGCGGGCAGTTCCGCCTCCGTCTGGTTCACGTTGACGCCGACCCCGAGCACGACCTGGCCGACACTCGCCTCGGCCAGGATTCCCGCGAGCTTTCGGCCCTCGACCAGGACGTCGTTGGGATGGCTCAGCTCGGCTGCGACGCCCGTTTGCTCGCCCAGCGCTGCGGCTACGGCGTCGCCGGCGACGAGCGAGAGCTCCGGCCAGATCGCCATCGGCGGCCTCGGGTGGAGCAGGACGGAGAACAGGAGCGCTCGCCCCGGCGGCGTCTCCCAGGTCCGCCCCAACCTGCCTCGACCCTGCGTCTGGAGATCGGTCGCCATCGTCGCTCCCTCGGGCCCGGTCGGGTCGAGCAGCCGCTGGGTCGACGCGCACTCCTCGACGAAGCGGTACGGCCGGCCGAGTCGCCCCTGCACCAGTGGTTCGACAGAGGCGGAGGAGAGATCCGACACTCGCATTTAGACTAACTCGTCCGTGGGAAGGATCAGCCAGCCGCTGCGCGAGCGCAGCCTCGACTACGCGAGCCTCAGCGACCCGATTCTCGTCACCCGGGCGAAGGCCGGCGACGCGCGGGCGCTCGAAGCGCTCTGCATCCGGCATTCGCCGCGGGTCGAGCGGCTCGCACGCCACCTGCTCCGCGACCCGGAAGACGCGCGCGACGCGGCGCAGGAGGCGCTGGCGAAGCTCTGCGTCCGGCTCAAGCAGTTCCGCGGCGACGCCCAGTTCACGACGTGGCTGCACCGGCTCGTCGTGAACACGTGCCGCGACGTCGCCGAGCGGCAGCGGACGCGTGTCCACGACCCGCTCCCCGACGAGCTCGGCCCCGACGTCGAGCACGACCCGACTCGCGGTGTGCGGATGACCGAGCTGCGGCGCGAGCTCTGCGACTCGCTCGCCGGGATCTCGCCGGAGCAAGCCCAGGTGATCGTGCTCAAGGACGCTCTGGGCTACACGTTCGAGGAGATCGCGGCCGCGGCCGGCATGCCGGTCGGGACGGCCAAGTGCCACGCGCACCGGGGCAGGAACCGTCTGCGCGAGCGGCTCGAGCAGCGCGACGTCGCATGACCGCTCCCGTCAACTCCCTTCGGGCGGGAGACGATCGAGTCGATCATCCCGCACCGCCCGCCGTTCCTGCTCGTCGACGAGGTGCTCGAGCTCGAGCCGGGCCGGAAGGTGCGTCGGACGTTTCCGCGTGCCGGAGGACGGCTGGTGGTTCCAGGGCCACTTCCCCGGCCGCCCCGTGATGCCGGGCGTGCTGACGATCGAGGCGATCGCCCAGTGCGGCGCGGTCGCGGTGCTCGCGGACGAGGCGAACGCGGGCAAGATTCCCGTTCTTCGCCGGGATCGACAAGTGCCGCTTCAAGCGGGTCGTCGAACCGGGGGACGTACTCGAGCTCGAGTGTGAGTTCGAGCGCGTGCGCGGGCCGATCGCGAAGGGCCAGGGCCGCGCGTCCGTCGACGGCGACGTCGCCGCCGAGGCGATGCTGACGGTCTTTGTCGGGAGCGAGGGCGGATGATCGGCGACGCCGCCGCCCGCGTCACGATCACCGGCCTCGGCGCCTACGTGCCCGAGCGCGTGGTCACGAACGACGACCTCTCCCAGCTCGTCGACACGTCGGACGAGTGGATCATGGAGCGCACGGGCATCCGCGAGCGCCGGATCGCCGCCGACTCGCAGGCGCTCTCCGACCTCTCGCTGCCCGCCGCCCGTCAGGCGCTCGAGCAGGCCGGCAGCGACGGGACGGACGTCGACCTCCTGATCGTCGCCACCGTGACGCCCGACATGATGTTTCCCTCGACCTCCGCGCTTCTCGCCGACCAGCTGGGCGCGAAGGACGCGGGTGCGTACGACCTGTCCGCCGGCTGCACCGGCTTCATGTACGCGCTCGTGCAGGCCTACGGGATGGTGGCGTCGGGCCTCTCCCGGCGCGCGCTCGTCGTCGGCGGCGACGTGTTGTCTCGGATCCTCGACTGGAGCGATCGCTCGACCGTCGTCCTGTTCGGAGACGGCGCCGGCGCGGTCGTGCTCGAGCCGTCCGAGGAGCCGGGCTTCCTCGCGTTCGAGCTCGGCGCCGACGGTGCGGGCGGCGAGCACCTCTGGCTGCCGGGCAGCGGCTCACGGCAGTTCGAAGATCCGGACAAGCACGTGAAGATGAACGGGCGCGAGGTGTTCAAGTTCGCCACGCGGGTTCTCGTGTCATCCGCCGAGGCCGTACTCGAGCGGTGCGACGCGACCGTGGACGATGTCGACGTCTACGTCCCACATCAGGCGAACGTTCGTATCATCGATCACGCAACCAAGAAGCTTGGGATACCGTCGGATCGGGTGGTGATCAATGTCGACCGCTACGGCAACACGTCCTCGGGCTCGATTCCGCTCGCGCTCGCAGATGCGCAGGCGGCTGGAAGGCTTCAGCCCGGCAAGCTCGTACTCATGACAGGTATGGGTGCAGGTCTCACCTGGGGAAGTGCGCTGATGCGGTGGACGCAGCGACTGGACGCGTCGTGAACAAGATCGCGTTCTGCTTCCCGGGCCAGGGCTCGGTCGAGGCGGGAATGGGCCGCGACTTTGCGGAGGCGGTGCCGGCGGCGATGGAGGTCTTCCGGCGCGGCAGCGTGGCGAGCGGCCTCGATCTCGAGCGCCTCTGCTTCCACGCCGATGCCGAGGAGCTCGTGGACACGGCGGTGCAGCAGCCCGCGCTCGTCGCCACCTCGCTCGCGGTGCTGGCTGCTCTGGAGGAGCGCGGCATCAAGGCGGACTTCGTAATCGGCCACTCGGTCGGCGAGTTCGCTGCCCTGGCGGCGGCCGAGGCGATGACCCTGGAAGAGGCGATGGCGCTCGTACGCGAGCGCGGCCTGGCGATGGCCGAGGCCGCGGCGCGCAACCCCGGCTCGATGGCGGCGATCCTCGGCCTCGCCGACGAGGTGGTGGAGGGGCTCTGCAAGCACATCCTCGGCGTCTGGCCCGCGAACTACAACTGCCCGGGTCAGATCGTCGTCTCCGGCGAGCATCTCGCTGTCGACGAGTGCATCGAGCAGGCGCAGGACCACGGTGCCCGCCGCGCGGTCAAGCTCAAGGTCTCGGGCGCCTTCCACTCGCCGCTCGTCGCGCGCGCCGCGGACCGCCTGCGCCCTGCGATCGAGAAGGTGCGCTTCCAGGAGCCGGTGGTGCCGTTCATGTCGACCGTGACCGCTCGCGTCGAGTCGGCTCAGCGGATGGGGCCGCTCCTCGTCGACCAGCTCACCGCACCGGTGCGTTTCACCCAGTCCGCGACGGAGCTCATGCGCGGCGGCGTTCGTACCTTCGTCGAGGTCGGCCCGAGCAACGTGCTCTCCGGGCTCGTCAAGCGCATCGATCGCAGCGTCAAGGCGGTCTCGATCAACAGCATTGAGGCACTCGAGCGGCTTCCCGAGCTGCTCGCTGAGTCCTAGTGGTCGCGGCGTTCTGCTCGCTCGAGGGCAAGCGGGCTCTCGTCACGGGCGCGTCGAAGGGGATCGGCCGCGCGATCGCGGAGGAGCTCGCCCGCGCCGGCGCCGAGGTCGTCGTCGGCTACCGCACCGGAGCCGAGGAGGCGGAGGCGCTCGCCGAGCAGATCGAAGGCCGCGCCGTCCAGGCCGACGTCTCGAATGCCGAGGAGGCGGCCCGACTCGTCGAGGAGGCCGGCGATCTCGACATCCTCGTCAACAACGCCGGCCTGACGCGCGACGGCCTGCTGGCCCGCATGTCCGACGACGACTGGCGCACCGTGATCGAGACGAACCTGTCGTCCGTCTTCTACACGTGCCGGGCGGTGTGTCGGCCGATGATGAAGAAGCGCGGGGGCGCCATCGTCAACGTCTCGTCGATCGTCGGCGTGCACGGCAACTGGGGCCAGACGAACTACGCGGCGTCGAAGGCCGGGATCATCGGCTTCACGAAGTCGCTCGCGCGGGAGCTGGGCAGCCGCGGGGTGCGCGCCAACGTCGTCGCGCCCGGCTACGTGCGCACGCAGCTCACCGACGTCCTGCCGGAGGAGGCCACCTCCGCGATGCTCGGCAACACGCCGCTTGGGCGGCTTGGGGAGCCGAACGACGTGGCGGGCGCGGTACGCTTCCTCTGCTCCGACGAGGCATCGTTCATCACAGGGGACGTGCTGCTCGTCGACGGCGGACTCGGAATGTAGTGAGCGCATCTAACGGTTCTCTCAACGGACGCAGGCGCGTCGTCGTCACCGGGCTGGGTGCGGTGACCCCACTCGGGCTCGATGTCGAGTCCACGTGGTCGAGCCTGCTCGCAGGCGAGTCGGGCGCGGGCGAGATCACGCAGTTCGACCACACCGGCTATCCCGTGCACTTCGCCTGCGAGGTGAAGGACTTCGACCCGACCGAATGGATCGACCGCAAGGCGGCCCGGCGGATGGACCGCTTCACGCACCTGATCCTCGCGGCGGCACGGCAGGCGGTCGCCGACTCCGGCATCGAGATCGAGCAGGAGGCCGACCGGATCGGCGCTGCGGTCGCGACCGGCATCGGCGGCCTGCGGTCGTTCCAGGAGTGTCACTCCGTGCTCGTCGATCGCGGGCCGGACCGCGTCAACCCGTTCTCGATCCCGGCGATCATCCCGAATCTCGGCGCCGGCTGGGTCTCGATCGAGCTCGGCACGCGCGGGCCGCTCCTGTCCGAGTGCACGGCGTGTGCCGCGTCGAACATGGCGATCGGCGACGGAACGGACGCGATCCGGCTGGGTCGCGCCGACGTGATGCTCTGCGGCGGCACCGAGGCGGCGGTCTGCGAGGTGGGCATCGCCGGCTTCGGCGCCATGCGCGCGCTGTCGCGCCGCAACGAAGACCCGGCACGTGCCTCCCGGCCGTTCGACGGGGAGCGCGACGGCTTCGTGATGGGCGAGGCCGGCGCGATGCTCGTGCTGGAGGAGCTCGAGCACGCGAAGGCGCGCGGCGCGAAGATCTACGCCGAAGTCTCCGGCTACGGCCTCTCATCCGACGCGAAGCACATCACCGACCCCGATCCGACAGGGCCTGTGACCGCGCTCAAGATGGCGCTCGGCGACGCCGGCGTCGGCGTCGACGAGATCGACTACGTCAACGCGCACGCAACCTCGACTCCGGTCGGCGACTCCTCCGAGACGCAGATGCTCAAGTACGCGCTCGGCGAGGAGAACGCCTACAAGACGCCGGTCTCGGGGACGAAGGGAGCGACGGGCCACTGCCTCGGCGCTGCCGGCGCAATCGAGGCGACGTTCACGGTTCTCGCGATCCGCGACGGCAAGCTGCCGCCGACGATCAACTACGAGGTCGAGGATCCGAGCTGCGATCTCGACTACGTGCCGAACGAGGCGCGCGACGCCGACGTGAAGGTGGCCGTCTCGAACAGCTTCGGCTTCGGCGGGCACAACGCCTGCGTGGTCTTCCGGCGCTTCGAGGACTGAGTCGCGAGCCCGGCAGCTGCCGGGCGCATTCAGGCGAGAGGACGCTGGCCCAGCCCAGGGTCCTATCGCTCGTCGCGGTGCCGCCACCGCCAGTCCCGAGGGAGGCCGCGAGTCGCGGGCTCGGCTACTTGTAGATAGCGATCGGCTGAAGCACGTAGCCTGGAGCAAGAACAGTGGCGTCGTCCATGAGCTCGGTCTTGCCGATCCCGTTCGGGAGGTTGCCCGTCCAGATGCTCGCTCCAGCCCATTGCTGAAGGGACGCAAGGTCGACATAGGGCTTTCCTACTCTGCGGACTCGAAGCATGACCTTCGCCACAACCGTCACGGGGCCTGAGAGCGCGGTCTGATTGGCGGTGAACGTGCCGAGCCGGATCGGCATCAACAGGTCGGGCTTCCTCGGGTCGTACCCACTCGGACTGCACGAGCTGAGTGGGACGCGCGGGCCGTCGGCCAGCACCGCCGGCTTGTCGTCCTTGGTGACGACCGTTTCAGACGTCATGTTAAACGTGCGTTTCCCGACAATCAGCGTCATCGCATTTGTGTCCACCGCGGTCAACTTGCCGCGGAACGGCAGCGTGGTGCGCGCCGAGGCGGTGTGTTTCTTAACCGGCGGAGTTTGCGCGGCGGCGGGCGGCGGCGTTGACACGGCGGCTGCCGGTGCAGCAACCGGTGCGACGGCAGGAGCGGCTGCCGGCACGGCGGCTGACGCGTTGTTGGTGGCTTGCGCGCGAGACGACGCGGGCACAACGAGGATGGCCGCGGCGCACAAGGTGAGCATTGAGAATTTCGCGATGTGCTTTTTCATATTCGTTTCAGGATTGAGGTTTTATTATGGAACAGGCGATGGAAGCCGCAAGCCGATTTCAACGATTTTTACCATGCGCCTTCAGTCAGCAATTCCGTGATGTTGCGCGCCAGGTCCTCCGCCAGGAGCGGCAACGACTGGCGCTCGGCGTCCGTCAGATCCGTCCCCACCTGGACCAGCGTGTAGCCGTTCACGTTTTTGTCGAGCAACACCTTGCCGCCTTCGCGCGCCGTGACGTGCGCGATGATGCCCACGCGGTAATTTTCCGCCGTGGCGACATCCGAACGCAGAAAAACTCACGCCCTCGCGGTGGTAGGACGTGATGACGCCGGTGACGACGACATCGCCGGGGCCGCGCGTGGTGAGGCGATAGGTGCCGTCGGTCTGCATTCGCTCGCGCAACGCCTGCGTCACCGCGTCGCCCAGCCGCGGCTGCAACGTCTGATTGTTGAAGGGGACAATCTCGATGGATTTCCCGCCGGCGACCGCGCCGTTGACCGGGCCGAGGTGATAACCGGCGCAACCGGCGGACAAAATCGCCGCCACGCAGATGGCAAAAGAAATCAGCGGGCGCATTTCAACTGGCGGGCGGGGTTGCGGCGCGGGGCTTGAGCTGCTCGATGCGCTGGCGCGCCTGCGAGGCGAAGGGCGAGTTGGGATCAAGCTGCAACACCTGGTTGTAATAAACCAGCGCGCCGTCCCGCCGCTGCTGCGCGTTCAAAACCTTGTTCCGCTCGTAAAACTGCGCGACCCTGAAATTGCCCTCCACCTGCTCCGTCTTGAGCGCGACGATGGCCTTGTCCGCGTCCGGCACGCGTTTGTCATCGGGGTAAAGCGTGTTGAAATCCGTGTAGGCCGCGATGGCCTTCGCGGCGGTGCCCTGGTCGTATTCGGCGGTGGCCGCCTGCTTTTGATACGCGACGCCCTCGCGGTAAAGCGCGTCCGCCGCGATGGCGGGCTGATTGTAATAGCGATCGGCGGCGGTGGCGTAAGCCTTCACCGCGCTGGGATAATCCTTCTGCTTCTCGCGCGCCGCGCCGATTTGCATTTGCGCCTTGGGCGCGACAGAGCTGACGGGGCCGTTGGTGACGATGGTGCTGACAGTTGGCCGTCTCATCCATCGAGCGATAAAGCGGGATGGTGCCCCACAGCCGGAAAAATTCGCCTCCGAGAAAACGGTCGGCGATTTCGTATTGGCGTTGCAGCACGTCCTCGTAACTGTCGCTGTGCGGATATTTCTGGATGATGGCCTCGTAGGCGTTGAACGCCGCCTCGTCCTTATGGGTCATTTCGAGGCAGCGGCCGATGAGATATTCGGCCTGCGGCGCGTAATCGGACAGCGGCCACATGCGGATGATGCGATGCGCCGCGTGCAGCGTCACGTTGTAAT
>CAVYQV010000031.1:0-92133 GCA_963770815.1 uncultured Actinomycetes bacterium | reverse complement strand
CGTCTGGTCGCCGGCCGCGGGAGGCACCGACTTCGGGATCAGCAACAGCCTGCCGGCGGCGATGTCGCGCCTCCATCGCCTCGCGACGATCACGCTTTCCTGACGGATCAGGCCAGGCGGATAGCGAGGGTCTCGCCGTCGATCGCGACGGAGCCGCCGAGCCGCCTGACGAGCCGCACCGCGACCGCCGCGCCGAGATCGCGCAGGTCCTCGCCAAGGACGACGGGAGCGGAGGCGGCCGTGACCCGTGAGAGCCGGATCTCGGCGCCATCCACCTCCACCTGGACCTCGTCGAGACCGCCGTGGCGGAGCGCCGACTGGAACAGTGCCGCGAGACCCCGCTCGACGGAGTCCACGTCCGTCTCGAGCTTGGCCCCGGCGCCCGTGACGCGCACGCGGTCCTCGCCGAGCCTCGCCGCAGCAGCGTGCGCGAGCTCGAGCGTGTCCGCCTCGCGCTGCGTCGGGTCGTAGCGTCCCGATTCGATCCGCGCGGCGAGCGACAACTCCTCGATCAGCTCGGCGAGCTGGGCCGACGCCGCGTCGATCATCTCGACGTACCGGTCCGCAGGGGGCTCGAGGCCACCGCGCACCAGCGTCGTCGCGAAGCCGTGCACGGTCGCGAGCGGCGTCCGCAGGTCGTGACAGGCGAGCGAGACGAGCCGGGCGAATTCGCTGTCGTCGGACAAGACCGGTCTAACCTAACCGGGATGGAACGCACCGAGACACCCGATCTGCAGGCGGCGGCGCCCGAGGTGGCGCTCGGACTCTCGAGCGTCGGCGTGACCGGCGTCCAGAAGGCGGTCCGCATCGGCCGCGGTCGCAGCGAGAAGCTCATCGCCGCCACCATCGACTGCACGGTCGACCTCGACCCGCGGCAGAAGGGTGTCCACATGTCGCGTTTCCCCGAGCTCTTCGAGGAGGCGGTCGAGGGCGTGGTGGACGACGACGCGTTCCTTGTCGAGGACCTCGCGGAGCACGTGGCGCGGCGCGTCGTCGACCGACAGGAGGCGCTGCTCGCGGAGGTGCGCATCACCGCGCGCTACCCGTACGAGCGGCGGACGCCGGTGACGAAGCTCGCGACCCAGGAGATGGTCTCGCTGATCGGGATCGCCGCCGCTTCCCGCGAGCGCGTCCGCCGCGTCGTCGGCGTCGAGGCGACCGGGATCAATGCGTGCCCGTGCGCGCAGGGCCTCGTCCGCGGCGCCGCCGCCGACCGGCTCCTCGAGGCCGGCTTCGCCGACGGCGACGTCGAGCGGATCCTCGAGCTCGTCCCGCTCGCGACCCACAACCAGCGCGGCCAGGGCACGCTCCTCGTCGGCACCGCCGAGCGGCTCAATGCCGAGCGGCTGGTCGAGATCGTGGAGGGCTCGATGAGCTCACCGATCTACGAGCTCCTCAAGCGGCCCGACGAGCTGTTCGTCGTCGAGCACGCGCACCTGCAGCCGCGCTTCGTCGAGGACTCGGTGCGCGTCGCGCTCAAGAGCGTCCTCGACGAGCTACCCCAGCTCGGCGACGGCGACTTCGTCGTCTCGCGGCAGCTGAACTTCGAGACGATCCACGCCCACGAGGTCGTGGCCGAGCGCCACGGGACGGTCGGCGAGCTACGGGCAGAGATGGACGGCGCCGGCCACGGACCGGCCGGGCACACCGACCTCAGGGACTGGCTGCGGGCTTAGGTTTCAACCAGCGGCGCCAGAGCGTCGAGCGGCTCTCGTCTCCCCGTCGTAGGCGCTGGATGTTGGCACGGTGGAGGAACACGACGCCGATCCCGGCCGCCGCACCAAACGCGATCACCGGCCACGGGTAGCCGAACAGCCAGGCCCAGAACGGGAGCGAGACCGCCGACGTGATCGACGCGACCGACGCGTAGCGCGTGATGGCGAAAACGAGGATCCAGACTCGCTGCGCCGGCTCCGCCGACGAGCGGTGCCACCCCGAAAAACGCACCGCCGGCGGTCGCGACCATCTTCCCGCCCTTCTGGAAGCCGAGGAAGATCGGCCGTGCGTGCCCGAGCATGGCTGCCGCGCCCGCGAGGACACCGGTGCCGTGGCCGACGGCCATGGTCGCCGCGAACGCGGGAACGAAGCCCTTGGCGACGTCGAGCACGGCTGCCGGCAGGCCGAGCTGCGCGCCGTAGACGCGCCAGACGTTCGTCGCCCCGACGTTGCCGCTTCCCTTCGTCCGGACGTCCTCGCCACGGAAGATCCGGACGAGCCAGTAGCCGAACGTCAGCGAGCCGCACAGATAGCCGGCGACCACGAACGCGACGGTTTCCACGTCGGAACCCTAGGTGGGGACGCCGTACTGCTCGATCCAGCCGTTCACGACATCCCAGTCGAGATTGGCGAAGAACGCGTCGATGTACGAGGCGCGATCCGTTTGGTAGTCGAGGAAGTACGCGTGCTCGTAGACGTCGAGCGCGACGAGCGGCGTCGCGTTCCAGACGGGGAACGTGTTCTGCGCGTCGCCGACGTAGTTGAAGAGGCGGCCTTCGTCCCAGTCGTACGCCGTCCACGCCCAGCCGCGGCCGGCCATGCCCGTGGCCTTGAGATCGGCGCGCCAGGCGCCGACCGAGCCGAAATGGCGCGCGACGAGGTCGCCGAACGCGCCGTCGGGGTCTCCGCCCGCGCCCCCGAGGTGGCCGAAGTAGAGCTCGTGATTCTTGATCCCGCCGATCGCGAAGGTCAGATCGACCTTCAGCGCCCGCAGCTCCGAGTAGACCTGGTTCGCGGCGGCCGGGTCGACGTCGGCGAGCCGGCCGAGGATCTCGTTCCGCTTCGCCACGTACCCCTGGTAGAGCTTGTAGTGCGCCTCGACCGACGCGCGGGAGATCCCGTCGAGCTCGTACACCTCCGGCCGCAGCGGGCGCGGCGCGATCTCCTCGAACCTGTAGACAAGCGTGGACACGACCGCGGAGCATATCCTCCGTCGCAGAAGCGCAGCAGCCGAGAGGAGACCCCCAGATGGCCTTTGAACTGCCCGACCTGCCGTATGCGTACGACTCGCTCGAGCCGCACATCGACGCCGAGACGATGCGCATCCACCACGACCTCCACCACGGCGCGTACGTCACGAACGCGAACGCCGCGCTCGACGGGACGGCGCTGGCGGATGCCTCCGTCGAGAGCGTGCTCACGAACTTCGACTCCCTCCCCGAGGACAAGCAGACCGCGGTCCGCAACAACGCCGGCGGCCACGCGAACCACTCCCTGTTCTGGGAGATCATGAGCCCGGACGGTGGCGGCGAGCCCGGCGGCGCACTCGGCTCCGCGGTCGCCGACGCGTTCGGCTCGTTCGAGGAGCTGCGCTCTGCCGTCAACGACGGCGGCGTGAAGCGCTTCGGCAGCGGCTGGACCTGGCTCGTCTGGGACGGCACAGGGCTGGCCGTCTACTCGACGCCGAACCAGGACTCGCCGATCATGGAAAGCCGCGTCCCGCTGCTCGGGATCGACGTGTGGGAACACGCCTACTACCTCAAGTACCAGAACAAGCGTCCCGCCTACCTCGAGGCATGGTGGAACGTCGTCAACTGGCCCGAGGTCGAGCGGCGTTTCGCGGAGGCTCAGAACTAGCGACGGTTGCGCAGCCCCGGGCTGGGGTGCTGCAATCCGGTGCAGGCTCCCATGCGTAAGAACGACGGCGATATGGAGATTGCGCTCGAGGTTCCCCAGCCCCGGCTGCGTGCAGTTCCTTCGGAGCCCGCGCCGCCCGAAGACTCTGTGTCCGACGCAGAGCTGCTCGCACGCGTCGGCGACCACGACCGCGAGGCCTTCGAGATCCTCTACGGCCGCTACGTCCGGCCGGTCTTCGGCCTCGCGCTGCGCAGGCTCGGGGACCGCGGCCACGCCGAGGACGCCGTCCAGGAGGCGTTCACGGCGATCTGGCGCTCAGCCTCGACCTACCGGCCGGAGCGCGGCGCGGCCGGCGGCTGGCTGTACACGGTCGCCCGGAACGCGATCGTCGACCGGCTGCGCCGCAACGGACCCACCGCCGACGCGGAGCTTCCCGAGCTCGCGTCCGCCGAGGCGGGCCCCGCCCAGCGGGCCGAGGACTCCGACGTCGCGTGGCGCGTGCACCGCGCGCTCGAGGAGCTCCAGCCGCGCGAGCGCGAGGTGATCGAGCTCGCCTACTGGAGCGGCATGTCGCAGAGCGAGGTGGCGGAGTACCTCCACCTCCCGCTCGGAACGGTGAAGACCCGGACGCGAAGCGGCCTTGCGCGGCTCGCGTCGGTGCTGGAAGGAAAGTTGTGAACCACGAGCCCACCCTGAACGAGCTGATCGGCGACGAGCCGACCGGTGCGGAGCGGCAGCGGCTGCAGCGCGTGCACGAGCAGCTCCTCCAGGCCGGGCCGCCGCCGGAGCTGAGCGCCGACCTCGAGGCGGGGCCGACCCTCGGCATGACTCTCGGCCAGCGCCGGCGAAAGGTGAAGCGGCGGGCGATGATCCTCCTCGCCGCGGCGATCATGGTCACCCTCGTCTTCATCGCCGGCTACGCGAGCCGCGGGAACGGGAAGACCGGTCCCGGACCGGTGCTCACCCAGGCCTTCCAGGGCACGTCCCTCGCGCGGAACGCGCAGGGAACGCTCCAGGTCTGGAGCTCGCAGGACGGCTACAACTGGCCCATGAAGCTGACGGTCGTCGGCCTGCGCCAGCTGCCGCCTCACTCCTACTACGAGGTCTACCTCGTCCGCAACGGGAAGCCGTGGGGCCTGTGTGGGTCGTTCCGCGTCGGGAGCTCCACCCAGGACCCGGTGACGGTGTCGCTCACCGCGCCGTACACGCTCCACAAGGGCGACACCTGGGTCGTGACGCAGCCCGGGCGTGGCAGCAAGGAGCCCGGCCAGACCGTTCTGCGTCCGCCCCCGGTCACGGCCTAGGCGGCTCGTTCCTACTCCAGCACGGCCCCGAGCGAGCGCGCGAGCTGGACGGCGCCCGCCAGGTCGAGACGCGCCCGCTCGATCCGAGCCGCCGAGAGGGCGACGCCGTCGAGCGTTGCCTCCCGCAGGTCGGCTCCGGCGAGAGTCGCGTTCTGGACGCGCGCGCGCGTGAGGTCGGCGCCGCGCAGGTCCGCATCGGTCAGGTCCGCCTCGGAGAGGTCGGCCTCGCGCAGGCGCAACCGCTGCAAGTCGAGGCTCGTGAGGTCCTGGCCACGAAGCAGGACGTACGACCAGTCGCCGCCCTCGACGGTGAGACCCGTCAGCGTCGCGCCGGCGAAGCTCGCGCCGACGAGCCTGCACTCCGTGAAGCGCGCGCCGAACAGGTTCGCGCTCTCGAAGGTCGAGTTGGCGAAGTCGGAGCCCTCGTGCTCGGATCCGTTGAGCTGGGCGAGGGTGAAGTCGCAGCCGCGGAACGTGCACCCGGTCGTGCGGAGACCGGAGAGATCCTGCCCGCGGAAGCTCTCGTTCTCGTAGACCTCGTGCTCGAGCTCAGCGTCCCGTTCGGGCCTCATTGCGCATCTCGGAGAGCAGTCTCTCGAGCCGTGGCTCGGTCGAGTCGTCGACGAAGGTCATCGCCGCCGCGACGCTCGGGTGAACAGCGGCGACCGCGTCGCGCATCTGCAGCGCGACGGCCCGGTAGGACGGATGGCCCTCGCGGCCGGAGCGGAGCTCGATCAGGTGGAGCGCCTCGCGCGCGTCGAGCTCGAGCACGTAGCGGATGCGATACGCGAGGCAGAGCGCGTACGGCGCCTCCTCGGCGAGCCCCTCGCCGCGTAGCCGCTCGTACTCCGCGCGTGAGGTCTCGAGGGCGCGCGCGTACTCCGGGCCGAGGCCCGACTCCTCGACCTCGTGCGGGACGTCGGCGCCGAGGTCCGGCGAGAGGCGCTGCCACTGGCACGTCAGCAGGCGATGGCGCTGCAGGTCGCGGAAGGCGCCGTAGTCGGAGACGATCTCGAAGCGGTAGGTCAGCGTCTCGAAGCCGCGGCCCGGGCGGTGGCGCCGGTTCTCGCGCTCGGCGACGAGGTCGCGGACGAGCTCGGTGCGCTCCTCCGGCGAGAGGCGGGCGACTGCCGCGAGCGCCTGCTCCTCGCCGGCCGTCGAGGCCTCGTACAAGAGCGCGGAGAGCAGCTCCTCCTCGCTGCCGTGCGTCCGGATCAGGCGCACCGAGGGAGCGGCGGCTTCGTCGGCGCCGGTCTCGTCGAGCCCGAGCCGCGCGGCCGCGGCGGCCGCCGCGGCGTTCCGCTCCTGCAGGTATTCGATCCAGCGGCCCCCGCGGTCCGGGCGCGGCACACGGGCGACGAAGCTCGGCATGACCGCCTGCAGCTCCTCGAGCAGCATCTCGCCGTAGGCCCGCGCCTCGGCGAGCGGATGCGCGAGCAGGTGGAGGACGAGTTGCTCGTACGTCTGCCCGGTCGCGTAGATCCCGACGTGCGAGAGCGACGCCGCCGGGAGGATGCCGCGGACGAGGTCGAGCGCTTTCGCGCGCACGGCGCGCCGGTGGGCGGCGGGCGACTCACCCTCCGCCGCGGGGAACTTCTCGTCCACCGAGGCCGAGACCCCCTCGAGCAGGGCCGAATAGGTCGCGAAGAGCTCGTCCATTGCGGCCTCGTACGCCGGGCCGAACCGCGGGTCGCGGTGGTAGCGGTAGCCGAAGCCGTCGAGCTGCGCGTCGTAGGCGATGTACCGCGTCGACTGCTCGAGGTACGCGGCGAGCCGCGGACGCTGGAGGATCTTCGTCAGCAGGTTCGACGTCCACTCGCAGGCGATGTGCGCTCCGCCCAGCTGCGCGACAGAGTCGTCGCCGTAGCCGACGAAGATCGTCTCGTAGAGCTTCGCCGCGCGCTCACCCTCACCGAGCTCGACGACGGGCACCTCCGGCAGCGAGTCGGCGAACTCGTCGAGGAAGAGTCGGCGCAGCGTGCCGGCGTAGCGCGAGTAGCGGGCGAACAGCGCGCCCTTGACCGTCTCGGGCAGGTTGACGAGCGCGAAGACCGGCCGGTCGAGGTTCGTGAAGTGCGGAGCGAGGCGCGCCTGCTCCTCCTCCGTGAACTGCTCGAGCGGGTATGTCACGGTCTGCATCGTGGCCAAGGGATCGCCCAGCAAAGGATCGCAGAGAGTAAAGCGCGTGTCGGTCGGCACCTCGGGCTGGTCGTACCCGAGCTGGCGGCCTGGGTTCTACCCGGCCGGGCTCGATCCGGCGGCCTTCCTCGCCTTCTACGCCGGGCAGTTCTCGACGGTCGAGCTGAACACGACCGGCTACCGGCTCCCGGCCGAGGAGCAGTTCCGGCGCTGGGCCGAGCAGGTGCCTGACGAATTCGAGTTCGCGCCCAAGCTGCCGGGAGAGAGGCCGCGCACCGTGGCCGAGTTCGAGAGCCGCGTGCGCCACCTCGGCGACCGCCTCGGCCCCGTCCGGATCTCGCTCAAGTCGAAGCGCGACGAGGGGATCCTCGAGCTGCTGCTCGGCTCGCTCGACCCGTCGCTGCGGCTCGCGTTCGACCTCGAGCATCCCTCCTGGGACGGGATCGAGCCGCGGCTCTCCGAGGCAGGCGCCGTCCGCGTCGGCGACCTCGACCATCCGGCACCGTTCCGCTACCTCCGCCGCCGCGAGGCGCCGGACTCCGCCTTCGCCGCACTCGTGGCAGCAGCCCGGGAGCCGGTCTACGTCTACTTCCGCCACGACGACGAGCCGAACGCGCCGGCCCACGCCACGCGGCTCCGCGAGTTGCTCGAGCCCTACTAGCCGACGTACGGTTCCGCTCGTGCAAGAGGTCGCGACGGGTCTGTGGCACTGGCAGGCGCCGCACCCGGAGTGGGACGACAGCGTCTGGCCGCAGCTCGTCTCGTCGTATGCGATCGACGACGGCGAGCGGCTGCTCGTGTTCGACCCGATCGCCCCGCCGGCTGAGCTCGTGCTCGTTGCGGAGGAGCGCGAGCTCGTCGTCGTCTTGACCAACCCCTGGCACGAGCGTGACACGCGCGCGCTCGTGGAGACGCACAACCCGCCGGTGTTCGTCACCCAGCCCGAGCCCGGCAGCCCCGACGTCGAGTGGCTGCTCTCGGGAGAGACCGGCGACCCGCATCTCTACTCGACCGACGAGGGCCTGCCGGTCGGCGTCGAGGCGGCCTTTCCCGGCCGGGAGCCGATGGACGTGGTGCTGTGGGTCCCGAGCCACCGAGCGGTGGTCGCCGGCGACACGCTCGTCGACTTCGGCGAGGGGCTCATGATTCACGAGCCCTGGCTCTCGACGACGCGAGAGCAGGCCGTCGGGCAGCTGCGCCCACTGTTGGACCTGCCGGTGGAGCACGTTCTCGCTACGCACGGCGGCCCGCACGACCGTGCGGCGCTCCTGCGCGCGCTCGCTTGAGGCCGGGTCCCGGTTCCGGGAGCTTTCGGCTGCCTGCTAGGGTCGGCCTCGCTATCTGAGCGAGTATCGGATGCGCGTGGTGCGCCTCCTCTGCCCGTTCCTGGACAGCGGAGGAGGTGTTTCATCGATGGCAACCGGAACCGTGAAGTGGTTCAACGCCGACAAGGGGTATGGCTTCATCACTCCTGACGACGGCGGCGAGGATCTATTCGTCCACCACAGCGCGATCCTCGGCGAGGGCTACAAGACGCTCGCCGAGAACGCGAAGGTGCAGTACGAGCCCGAGCAGGGTCAGAAGGGGCCGCAGGCGACGAACGTCGCTCCGGTGTAGGCCTGAGCGCAGCGAAAGGAGGCCGATGGCCGGTCGTAGTCAGCAGACCCACGCGAAGCGAGCCCGCGAGCTCGCGGTGAAGGAGCGCCGGGAGCGCAAGCGGCTGAAGAAGGCCGAGGCTGCGGCTCAACGCGCCGCCGGTGTGGATCCCTCCGCCGTCATCGACGGCGGCACCGCGCCGGAAGCCGATACCTCAGCGGCCGACTGGATCCAGTAAAGGCGTAAGCGAAGCGCTTACGCCGGCGTCTCTGTGGGCTGGAGCCTCCGGCGCCAGCGCTCCGGCACCTCGGCGCTCCGGCCCGACTCGTAGTCGTAGCCGCAGAGGACGCTCTTCGCCTCGGCCACGAGCCGATCGCCGACGCGCAGCTCGAACTCGAACTCGAAGCTCTTCGTCCCGATCCGCGAAGGCCGCACGCCGACCGCGACGGTCTCGCCGTAGCCGACCTGCGAGCGGAAGTCGATCTCCGTGCGCGCCAGGATCACGTCCTCCAGGGGCATCGGTCCGTCGTCCGCGTACCGGCCGAACCACGCGAGGCGCGCCTGCTCGATCCACACGGAGAAGACCGCGTTGTTGACGTGGCCCATGCCGTCGAGATCGCTGAAACGGGCGGTCTCGTAATGGACGAACGGGAAGCCCTCCACGGCCGCCGATCGTACTCAGGGCTGCTAGGACGACGCGGCGTGCAGCGCGGCGGCGCGCATCTTGGCGACGGCGCGCGCCGTGCCGGCGTTGTGCGACCACGTCGGCCACGAGTACGGCGTCGACGTCTTCAGGGAGCAGCCGATCGTGCAACCGAGCTTGGCGCCCTTCGCCGTCGTCGAGAAGAGACCGGAGAGGAGCCTCCGCACCGCCGCGGCACCGTGCTTGTGCCGCACGACGTTCAGGATCTCCCAGTCCTCGATCCCCTCGCGCAGCACCTCGAGGCGCTCGCTCGCGATCGGGCCTTTCTTGCCCGGGTAGACGAGGACGAACGACCCCTTCGCCTTGTCGTTCGCGACGAGCGGGTTGCCCTTCGAGTAGGTCGTCGTCCCCTCGCCGTAGAGGAGGCCGTTGATGCCCTCGAGGGCTGCCCAGTCGACGAAGACCCGCGGGTCGGAGGCAGGCTCGGTGGCCGCGAAGCCGGGTGTCGAGTGCGAGGCCGCGTCGTACGTGTACGTCCAGATCTGCTTGTGGTGGCGCCGGGCGGAGTTGATCAGCGCCAGCTCCTGATTCGCGTGGGAGATGCCGCGACGCGACAGGGACGGGTTCGTGTACTCGCCGTAGTAGCGACTCGCGAGCACGACCCAGACGTCGACGTCGTCCTTGCCGCCGTTCCAGAGGTAGTGGTTCTGGGCGGTCGGCTTCCCCGTGACGATCACGTGGCTGCCCGGGAAGCACGAGTGCGTCACCGTCGCCTGCCGCTCGACGGTCCGGAACTGCGCCGCCCCGGGCTCGTCCATCCCGTACAGGTACGGGTACGAGCCGAGCCAGCCGTGCTTCTGCCAGAAGCCGCGCACCGACTTGAGGTACGAGCACCAGGTCTGCGGCTTGTACGGCGACCGGCCGCCGACGTAGGTGTTCGGGCTCCAGCGGTTGTTCGAGATCGGGATCCACATGGAGGCGAACTGCGTGGGCTGCTCCGCGGCGGCGACCATCTGACCCGTCTTGTCGAGCCACCACCGCCGGTCGCTCGTGTAGCCGGAGGCCGCCTTCGGGTTGCCGTACCCCCAGCTGTTCGGGGACAGCCGGTACGAGGCTAGGAAGCTGAAGAGGCCGGGCAGCGTCGAGTCGGGCGAGACGCCGTAGAGGCCGGCGGCCTTGTTCGCGTACGACTGCGAGGAGAAGTTGAACCCGGTGAGCAGGCTGCCGGCGACCTCGTTCGGCTTCGGCAGGGTCACCTGCGCGACGTTGACCGCCAGCGGGACCGTGGTCGAGCTCCCGTCGGCGTTCACGACGACCGAGCCCTGGTACGCACCCGGCGTCGTCCCGTAGGGAACCGTGACCTGGAGCCAGAGCGGCTGGTTCGTGTGCTCGGTCGAACGCTGCGTGCCGTCCCAGGGCATGAGCGCATCGGGCACCGCCTTCCCGTCGACCGACACGTAGTGCGCGAAGAAGAAGCCGAGCTGGAGCGGCGCGTCGATCGTCGACGAGTCGATCGAGACCTTCTGCGCGCCACGAACGAGAACGGTCGCGTCGTCGACTCCGCCGATCGGCATCGCGAGCGAGACGGAGGAGGCGGGATGAGCCGGCGCGCCGCCCGAGGCGGAGAACGTCGTGCCCGACGGGTACACACGCACCGTCACCGACAGCGAGCGTGCGGCACCGGACCCTGCGCTGAGCGCCAGGACCACGAGGACGAGAAACACGAGCCGCCGCACGAATCAAAGATCGGCCCGCGATTTGCGGCCGGCGACCCTCAGAAGAGGGAAGGAGCGCCGGCATGCCGCTCGTACGCGCCCGTTGCGACGATGTCGGCCAACTCGGAGACCGCGTGCCGCACCTCGGCTTCCGTGTTGAAGAAGTGCGGCCCGAGCCGGATCCCGCCCTGCCCAGCGGCGCCGGAGGTGCCGCGGTCTTCCCGGCCGCGCGTCGGCGGCTTCGCCGGCGACGCTTGCAGCCCTGAGTCCGGACGAAAGTCGCAGACGATCCCGCGCTCGCCGAGCTCCTTGTGGCAGGCAGCGTGGTCCGGCGTGGAGACGGTGACCGTGCCGCCTCGCTGCTCGGGCGCCCGCGGCGAGACGACCTCGAGCCCCGCCTCGTCGCAGAGGTCGATCAGAAGTTGCGTGAGCGAGAGCGAGCGCTCGCGGATCCGCGGCACGCCCACCTCCTCGATCACGTCGTAGCCGGCCGTCGCCGCGTAGAGGGCGGGAACGTTCGGGGTGCCGGTGAGGAAACGCCGCGCTCCCGCGGCGTACTCGAGCTCCGGCTCGAAGGCGAACGGCCTGGCGTGCCCCTGCCAGCCGACCAGCGTGGGCTCGAGCCGCTCGGCAACGTCGGGCCGCACGTAGAGCCAGCCCGCGCCGGGTCCGCCGCAGAGCCACTTGACGCTGCCGCCGACGGCGAACTCCACGCCGAGCTCCGTCAGGTCGAAGGGCACGACGCCCGCCGACTGGTAGCAGTCGAGCACCACGTAGGCGCCCGCCTCCCGTGCGCGGCGGACGATCGGCTCGACGTCCTGGATCTCGCCGTTCTTGAACAGGACGTGGCTGATCGGGACGAGCAGTGTCCGCTCGTCGATCGCGTCCACGATCGCGGCGTCGTCTTCGACCGCGACGACCTCGAGGTCGGGCTGCGCCTGGTACAGGTAGCGCACCGACGGGAAGTTCGCCTCCTCGTAGACGATCCGGTTCCGCTCGCCGCGGTCCGTGAAGCAGGAGAGGACGACCGCCTCCGCGACCGTGACGTTCTGGTGCATGACGATCGAGCTGGGCTCGAGGCTGGAAGCGGCTGCGGCGGAGCCGCCGCCGCCCGGCCGAGAACCAGGGGCGCCGAGGATCCGCCCGAGCTGGTCGCCGACCGTGACCGGCATCTCCCACCAGCCCTCGGCCCAGGCGCGGATGCCGCGCTCGCGCCAGACGCGGGCGTACTCGCGGAGGTTGTCCTCGGCCGCGGCCGGCATCGCGGCGAGCGAGTGGTTGATCAGGTACGTGCAGGTGCCGAGGATCGGAAAGCGGTCGCGATACTCGGCCGGATCGATCACGGGAGCGACGCCAGCGCCTCGTCCTCGGCCGCGTAGTCGAGCGTCTCCAAGATGTACGACCCCTCCCAGTTGCGGCCGCGCTCGAGCTCGCCGACGAGCCACGCGCACGTCTCCTTCACCGCCTCGGGGTACGTCGTCACCGGCCGGTAGCCGAGCTCGCGGTCCGCGGCCTCCATCGAGACGATGAGCGGGAACGACGACGGCACGCCCCACGGGTTGTTGAACTCGGCCGCCGGGAGCAGGACCGGCTCGAACTCGTGGTCGAGCGCGTTGCCGATCGCATGGCAGATCTCGAGTGTCGACGGAGGATCGGGATCGCCACCGTTGAGGATGCGGTCGCCGGGCTGCGCGGCGGCGAGGCGGATCAGCTCGGCGAGGTTGGCCACCGACACCGTGTGGAAGCGGCTCTCGCCGTTCCACGCGAGCGCGACGCGGCGGCGCCCGTCGACCGCGCGCTTGACGAAGTAGAGCTCGCGGGGGTTCTTCGCGCCCGGCCCGTAGACGGCGCAGGCACGGATGAGAGTCGCCGGCATCGGGCCGGCGAGCAGCGTCTGCTCGAGCTCGGCCTTCTGCGTCGAGTACGTGGCGTCGCCCGGCTCCGCCGTGCGCTGCGTCTCGAGGATAGGCACGGGCAGCCGCGGCGGCTCGCCGCCCTCCCCGTCGAAGGCCCTGCCGTCGTCGTCGGCGTAGACCGAGGCGGTCGAGATGACGACGAGCGAGCCGACCAGCCCTTCGAAGGCGTTGAGCTGCTCGCCGTGCTCGCGATGCATGGCGACGCTGTCGTAGACGACGTCCGCGCCGGCTCCGAGCGCGGCCCGCAGCTGGGCGTCGTCCGCACGGTCGGCCACGACCGACTCGACCCCCAGCTCGGCCAGCCCGTCCGGCAGCGTGCCCGTCCGCGACACGGCCACGACCTCCCAGCCGTCCGCCGCCAGCGCGCGAGCGGCCGCACGGCCGATCATGCCCGTGCCTCCGATCAGCACTGCGCGCGGCACTAGGTCTCGACCTCGTCCACGTGCCCCACCCTATGCCGCGCAGCGAAGGCCGCTACGACTCCCGCCGCCAGGACGATGCCGCCCGCGATCTGGAGGGCGAGGTGGACGCCGTGACCGGCCGAGTCCTCGGCGGCGAGGAGCACCTTGGCGATGAGCTTCTCGTGCCCCTTCACGCCGGGGCTGTTCTCGGCGCTGGTGATGTTCCCGCCGGTCGTCACGAACTGGATCACGACCTTGCGATAGACGAGCGGGATGTGCAGCCTGACGAGCTTCTCGGTGAGCCCGCTCGTGAGCTGGGCGTTGACGACCGCGCCGAGGACAGCGACGCCGAAGACACCGCCGAGCTCACGGCTCGTGTTGACGGTCGAGGCGGCCATGCCCGACTCGCGGGGCGGAACGAGCGTGAGCACCGACTGCGTCATCGTCACGAGCGCGATCCCGAACCCGAGACCGGCGATCGCCAGCGGCCAGCTGAGCGCGGCGACGCTCGTCGTGGGCGTGAGCTGCTGGTCGACGAGCAGGAGCCCGACGCCGGCGAGCATGCAGCCGAGCACCATCGGCGCCTTCGGCCCGACCCGCGCTGTCCAGCGGCCGGCCAGCGGTCCGGCGACGATCATGGCCACCGCGAGCGATGTGAACACGAGCGCGATCTGGTAGCCGGAGAAGTTCGCGATCAGCTGCAGGTAGAGCGCGGTGAAGAAGAAGACGGAGAAGACCGAGAGGTTCGTCGCGAAGGCGACGACGTTCGCCGAGCTGAAGGTCGGGTTCCTGAGGAACTCGAGCTTCAGCACCGGATCCGGCACACGCCGCTCGATCTCCACGAACGCGACGACGAGTGCGGCGGAGAGCGCGAACAGGAGGACGATCCACCACGTCCGGTAGCCCTGGTTCTCGCCCTCGATCACGGCGAAGGTCCCGGCCAGGATCGCCGAGGCGCCTGTCACGAGGCCGGGGACGTCGAGCTGCCGGCCCTCCGGGTCGCTGCTCTCGGTGAGGGTGACGGCGGCGGCGGCGAAGCACAGCGCGCCGAGACCGAGGCTGAACCAGAAGATGCTCTGCCAACCGCCCGCGCCGTCGACGAGGACGCCGCCGATCACAGGGCCGAGGGCGAGCGCCAGCCCGGACACCGCAGCCCAGACGCCGAGAGCGCGAGCGCGCGCCCTGCGCTCGGGGTAGATGTGTCGGAGCACCGAGAGCGTGCCCGGCTCCGAGGCCGCGGCACCCACGCCCATCACGATGCGGCCCGCGATGAGGAGGCCCGAGCCGTGCGCGACCGCGGACATCACGGAACCGGCACAGAAGATGGCGACGCCGGCGAGCATCACCTTCTTCCGCCCGAACAGGTCGCCGAGCGTGCCCCCGGTGAGCATCAGCGCGGCGAACGCGATCATGTAGCCGTTGACGATCCACTGCAGGCTGGTGACGCTGGCGCTCAGATGGGTCTGGATGTTCGCGAGCGCGACGCTGACGATCGTGTTGTCGAGGAAGGTGACGAACAGGACCGCACAGACGGCCGCGAGCGCGGCCCCGCGGGCATGACGCTGCCGGAACAGCGCGATCGAGCTCACAGGGAGGACGTTACGACTTGCAGGCGGACGGAGTGCTGCCCTGCAGCGACACGAGCTTGCAGAGGCTCGCGTCCCCGACCTTCCAGGTGCCGTTCTGGAGCACCGCCGTGCCGGTCTGCTTGGGGAGGCCGGCGCCGCCGAGCTTGACGGTGTAGACGACCTTCGCCTTGTTCGCGCCCTGGAGCGTGACCGAGGAGACAACCACGCTCACGTTCTTCGCCAACGGGTTGCTCGCGAAGCTCGTGACGAGCGCCTTGAACTTCGGGCCGTTCTCGAGGACGGCGACGCGAGCGGGGACGGACGTCTTGCCCGAGAAGAACTTCTCGTAGGCGCTCTTGATCTGAGCCTCGGCCGCGGCCGTGTTTCCGGTCGTGGACGTGTGCATCGAGGAGCCGCAGCCGGCGAGCACGAGCCCCGCGGCGACCACCAGTGCGAGCCGTCTCACGCTAGACCTCCTGCAGCGAGCGCGCGCCCGGACCGACGTAGTGCGCCGACGGACGGATGAGGACGCCGAGCCGCTTCTGCTCGAGGATGTGCGCCGACCAGCCTGCCGTCCGCGAGCACGCGAACATCGCGGGCGCGAGCGGCGGCGGCACCTCGGCGACGTCGAGGACGACGGCCGACCAGTACTCGACGTTCGTCCACGAGTGGCCGGGGCTCTTCTTCGCGATCGCCTCGTGCGCGACCTGCTCGAGCTCCTCCGCCACGGCGACGCGCGGCGAGCCGAGCTCCCTCGCGACGCGCTTGAGCACGCGGGAGCGAGGATCCTCCGCCCGGTAGACGCGATGGCCGAAGCCCATGATCCGCTCGCCGCGGCCGAGCGCCTCCGCCACCCACTTCTCGGCGTCCCCCGACTCGGCGACGGCGTCGAGCATGGGCAGGACTCGCGCGGGTGCGCCGCCGTGCAGCGGGCCGGACAAAGCGCCGACCGCAGCCGAGAGCGCCGCACCGGCATCGGCGCCGGTCGAGGCGACGATCCGCGCCGTGAAGGTCGACGCGTTGAGGCCGTGCTCGGCCGTGCAGATCCAGTAGGTGTCGATCGCCTTCGCCGAGCGCTCGTCCAGCTCGCCGTGCCACTCGAGCACAAACCGTTCGGCGGCCGTCTGCCCCTCCGCGATCGTCTCCGCCGGCACCGGCGGCAGGTCCGCCCCGCGGGCGGACTGGGCGACGATGGAGAGCGCCGCCGACGAGAGCCGGCGCAGATCCTCCTTCGCCTGCTCGTCGTCGATGTCGATGAACTGGCCGAGCTTCCACTCGCCGCTCAGCGCCGCGAGCGTCGACTGGAGATCGGCGATGTAGCCGCCGGTGCGGCGCTCGAGGTCGACGTGCTCGTAGGGCAGCCCCGGGTGGAGCGACTCGTCCACGAGCAGCCCCCACACCTGCTCGAACGGCACCTTGCCGACGAGGTCCTCGATGTTGACGCCGCGGTAGCGCAGCTCGCCGCCGTCCTTGTCCGGCTCGGCGATCTCGGTCTCGAACGCGACCACCTCGGCGAGGCCCGGGCTGAACTCGTCGTTGTTCATGCGTGAATCTCCTCCAGCTCGATCTCCTGGCCGGCTCCGCGTTCCCGCGCGGCCGCGAGCACGAGCGCCGCGGCGGCGAGGTCCTGGACGGCGACGCCGACCGACTTGTACAGCGTGATCTGCTCGTCCGAGCTGCGCCCGACACCTGTCCCGGCGATGATCTCGCCGAGCTCGACGACCCGGTCGCGGCCGCGCGGCTCGAGCTCCGGCGCGCCGGCGGGGAGCGGCGCAAACGCCGAGTCGCGCTGCTCGACGACCACGACGTCGGCCTGCTCGACGAGCACCGGGTCGACCTCGAAGCCGCCGCCGAGCGTCGAGCCGACGGAGCTGACGTGCGTGCCCTGGCCGAGCCAGTCGAAGCGGACGACCGGCTCGGGCGAGGCCGTCGTCGCGTGGACGACGTCGGCACCGCGCACCACGTCCTCGAACTCGCCGCGCCCGGCGACCCGCACCTCGGCGAAGTCGCGCACGCGGGGGAACATCTCCTGCGCCGAGCGGGACTGGACGCCGGTACCGAGGATCGCGAGCACGCGCGCGTCCGCCCGCGCGAGGATGCGCGTCGCGAGCGCGGCCGCCGCGGCGGTGCGCATCGCAGTGATGTACGTCCCGTCCATGAGCGCGACCGGCGTCCCGGTCGTCGGGTCGAAGAGCGCGATGGCCGCCTGATGCGTCGGGCGGTCGCGGTTCTCCGGAAAGAGCGTGACGAGCTTGCAGCCGAGGCCGGCGGACGGCGCGTAGCCGACCATCGTGCCGAGGACGCCGCCCGGGGTGAACGCTCCGACGCGCGGCACGAGCGACGCCTGACCGCCGGAGAGCTCCGCATGTGCCGCCGCGAGCGCCTCGATGAGCGCGTCGAGGTCGAGCAGCTGCTCCACTTCGCTGCGGCTGAGGACGAGCATCGGTCCTGACGGTACTCCTAGCCGGCTAGCCGACGACCGTGAGCGTCCACTCGGGACGGTGCTGAGCGTCGAGCGAGAAGAGGAGGATCCGCTGCCACTGCCCGAGGCAGAGCTCCCCGTCGGCGAACGGAATGTGCTCCGAGCGAGGCCCGAGCAGGAACGCGACGAGGCGCTCGCGCGAGCGCATGTTTCCCGGCACCACGCGCTCGAGCAACGACTCGAGATCCTCGAAGAAGCCGGTCTCGCGCTCCTGCACGCGCACGAGCGAGAGCGTGCTCCCGGTGTGGAGGTAGGCGATACCTGCGCTGACCCCGCACTCGGCGACCTCGCGCGAGACGTCGTTCGTGATGTCCATCACCGACAGCGACGGGAGGGCCGCGGCGATCGAATAGGGAACTTCGACGGTCGTCATGCCTGTGCGACCTCCTTGGGCAACCTGAAGTGGACGTCCTCCTTCGCGACCTCGATCTCCTCCGGCAACGCGTAGCCGACCTCGGCCAGCCGGGCCGCGGTCGCCCGCACGAGCTCCTCGGGCGTCGACGCGCCCGCGGTGAGGCCGATCGTCTCGTGGCCGTCGAGGAGCGCCGCATCGAGGCGGCTCTCGCCGTCGACGAGCGACGCCTGCGCGCCGGCCGCCTGCGCGACTTCGACGAGCCGCTGCGCGTTCGAGCTCGTCTCCGAGCCGATCACGAGCACGATCGTCGCGCCCTGGGCGACCATCGCCTTCACCGCGTCCTGCCGGTTCTGCGTTGCGTAACAGATGTCGTCGGCGGCCGGCCGCCGCAGCGTGCCGAGGTGATCCTCGAGCGCGTCCACGATCGGAGCGACGTCGTCGAGGGACAGCGTCGTCTGCGTGACCACGGCGACAGGCTTGTCGGTGACGAGCTCGCGTGCCTGCTCCGGCGACTCGATCACGACCGTGGAGTCCGGCCGCTCGCCGAGCGTCCCGATCACCTCGACGTGGTTCTCGTGGCCGACGAGCGCGACGAGATGGCCGCTGTCGGCGTAGCGCCGCGCCTCGGCGTGCACCTTGTTCACGAGCGGGCACGTCGCGTCGACCACCCGCAACCCGCGCCGCTGCGCGTTCTCCTTCACCGCCGGCGCGACGCCGTGGGCCGAGAGAACGCAGATCTCGCCCTCCGGAATCTCGCTCTCGTCCTCGACGAAGACGGCGCCGAGCCCCTCGAGGCGGCGCACGACGTGCTCGTTGTGGACGATCTGGTGGCGGACGTAGACCGGCGCGCCGTACTGCTCGAGCAGCCGCTCGACGATCTCGATCGCGCGGTCGACGCCGGCGCAGAAGGAGCGCGGCGCGGCCAGGAGGACGCGGCCCCTCACGTGGCGACCGCCTCTTCCAGCGCATGCAGCGCCTTCAACGCGTCCTGCATCGAGCGGATCGCATGGCCGCGGCGGGTCGCGATCCAGCGCAGGAGGCCGGCGACGTTCGTTCGGCCGTCGGCGTGCACCGTCGTGTCCACGCCCTCGATCGTGCTGCCGGCATCGTCGGAGACCGCGCGGATAACTCCGGCGAGCCGGCCGCTGCGCGCGAGCACGGCGCTCTCCATGTCGATCGCGTCCGCCCCGCTCGCCTCGCGGAGGCGCGTACGCGTAGCCGCGTCGTGGACGAGGACGTCGCCACCCAGGACGACGCCGTCGCGCGCGCCGCGGACGCCGAGCCCGGGGCCTTCCCAGAGCGTCGTGCCGGTCTCGTCGACCACACGCGTCGCGTCGAGCACGTCGCCGACGCCGAGCTCGCCGAGCGAGCCCGCGAGGCCGAACGACACGAGACGCCCCTCGGGCACGCCGTTCGCGACACAGATGCCGACGCGCACCGTGGTGAGGCCGAGCCGCTTCGCAACTCGCTCCTCGGCGCTCGTCGCGCAGGCGAAGGTCAGCCCGTCAGCGTCCACGCGAGACTCCGCACGGTCTCTTTCAGGCTGCTCGAGGCCTCGTACGCCGCCGAGGGCTCGAAGCCGCAGTGGATGGCGCAGTGCTCGCAGCGTGGGTCGTTGCCGGGGCCGTACGCCTCCCACTCCATCCCCTCGAGCAGCGCCTCGTAGGTCGGGAAGATGCCGTCGGTGAGGAGGTAGCACGGGCCTTTCCAGCCGTAGGGGTTGCGCGTGATCGAGCCCCACGGCGCGCAGGTGAGATCGCGCCGGCCGGTGAGGAAGTCCTGGTAGATGGGCGACGCGATCCAGCGGTAGCCGTGCTCCTTGGTCGCGGCGCGGATCGCCCGGAACTTCTCCTCGTGCTCGTCGCGCGTCATCGTCAGCGCCGGGTCGATCTGCGAGTACTGGTAGCCGGGCGCGATCATCATCCCGTCGATGCCGACGTCGTTCGTGAGGTAGCCCATCATCTCGATCACGTCGCCGACCTCGGTCTCCTTGAAGATCGTCGTGTTCGTCGTGACGCGGAAGCCGCGGTCGCGCGCGGTCTTGATCGCGTCGATCGCGATGTCCCAGAGGCCCGGATAGTCGCAGACGTAGTCGTGGATCTCGCGCATCCCGTCGAGGTGGATGACGAAGGTCAGGCGGTTCGACGGCTCGAACCAGTCGAGGCACTGCTCGAGCCGCAGCGCGTTCGTGCAGAGCTCGATCGTCTTGCCGAGCTCGAGCACCTGCGGGACGACCTCGTCGATCCCCTTGTAGACGAGCGGCTCGCCGCCGCAGATCGAGACGACGGGAGCCGGGCACTGGACAGCCGCGTCGACGCACTCCTCGACCGACAGGCGCGCCCGATTCGACTCGTACTCGCGGATCTTCCCGCAGCCGATGCACGCGATGTTGCACGCGAGAGTCGGCTCGAGCATGAGCACGAGCGGATAGCGCTCGCCTTTCCGCTGCTGGGCGGCGACGTACTTGCCGATCGAGACGGTCGATGCGAGCGGAAACTTCATCCAACCAACCTTTCTCTCAAGCGTCCGAGCGCCAGAAGCGGAAACGTGATGCGGTAGAGGTGGTACCGAATCATGAAGTCGAGTGGGAATCCCGTGCCGGTGAAATGCTCCTCGTGCCAGTCACCGTCCGTGCGTTGCGCCGCACAGAGATAGTCTGCCGCCCTGCCGCAGCCTGAATCTTCAGTGTTTCCTGCAGCCACGTACGCCAGTAGCGCCCAGGCCGTCTGCGACGCCGTCGTGAAATTCGCCCGCCCACGCCACGCGGGATCGGCGTAGGAACGGATGTCCTCGCCGAAGCCGCCGCTCTCCTGCTGCACCGAGTCGAGCCATGCGACGGCCCGGCGCATCGACGGATGGTCGTGCGGGATGCCGCAAGCCTCGAGCCCCGGCAGCGCCGCGCCCGTGCCGTAGAGGTGGTTCACGCCCCAGCGGCCGAACCAGGAGCCGTCCTCCTCCTGCTCGGAGAGGAGCCACTCGACCCCGGCCTCCGCCGCCTCGCGGTGGGAGCCGAGCGTCCCGAGGGTCTCGAGCGAGTGCGCGGTGACGTCGGCGCTCGGCTCGTCGGTCACCTTGCCGAAGTCGCAGAAAGGGATCTTGTAGAGCCACATAGCCTGGTTGTCCGCGTCGAAGGCGCCCCAGCCGCCGCCGCGCGACTGCATGCCGACGAGCCAGTCGAGCCCGCGGCGAATGGCGTCCTCCTCCCCGATGCCCATGCCGTGGAGGGCGAGAGGCAGGACGGCGGCGTCGTCGACGTCGGGATAGAAGTCGTTCTCGTACTCGAACGCCCAGCCGCCCGGGGCGAGGTCGGGCCGGCGGATCGCCCAGTCGCCCTTGACCCGCACTTCCTCCGCGAGCAGGTACTCGCCGGCGCGAACGAGTTGCGGGTGATCGTCCGGGATGCCGCAGGCACGAAGCGCGAGCAGGGCGAGCCCGGTATCCCAGACCGGCGACTGGCACGCCTCCGGCCGCAACCGTTCCCCGTCCTCCACCATGAACCCGCGCCAGCCCTCGACCGCCTTGCCGAGCGTCGGGTCGTCGAGCCCGTTGCCCAGCGCGGCCAGCGCGATGATCCCCCACACCCACGGCGGCTGGATCCCGCCCCAGGAGCCGTCGGCCTCCTGGCGCTCGCGGATCCAGCGCTCGGCAGCCTGGATCGCCCGCCGGCGGAGAGGGCTCTGCCGCCCCGCCGGCCGCGTCCTGCCCCGGATCGCACCGATCGCGCTCAGGTCGAGGTCGGCCGGCCGCACGGGACGGAGCGACTGCGCCACCGAGAGCGCGACGAACGTCTGCCGCGCCCAGCAGGCGAAGTTGTAGATCGAGAAGGGCGAGCTCGGCGGCAGGAGGACGAGCTCGGGCGGGATCGGCACCATCTTCTGCCAGGGCCACTGGCCGAGCAGGGCGAGGAAGCACTTCGTGAACAGCCGGCTCTTCGGGATCCCGCCCTCCCGCTGGATGTAGGCCAGCGCGCGCGGGCCGGGGTCGACGCCCGCGAGCCGGCACGCGACGTAGGCCTCGATCGAGGTCGAGAGGTCCGGCGGCCCCTCGAACCAGATCGCCCACGTCCCGTCGTCGCGCATCCTCGCGAGGAGCTCGTTCGCGATCCTCCGGTCGAGCTCCGGTGTGCGCAGGTCGAGGTAGTGGTGCCAGAAGAGGTGCTGCGCCGTCATCGTCACGTTCGACTCGAGCTCCCCGACCCAGACCCCGTCCGGCCGCTGCAACTCGAGCAGGCGGCGCGTACCGCGCTCGATCGCAGCGTCGAGCCGCGTCAGTTCGGCGATGGCGCTCACCCGCGTCTCCGGCCGGTCGCAGGCACCCTCACGACTTCGTCACGGCGAGCTCCGGATGAACAAGCGGCTGGGAGTGAGCTCGTGACGAAGTCGTGCTGGTTCGTGACGCTTTCGTATCGGTGGCTGCCACCGGTCGTCATGCAGGAACTTTGGCGGAAGTGCTGCTCAAGATGTGTTGAGCCGCGCGGCGACCGCTCCGGATCGCGCTTTCCATCGTGGCCGGCCAGCCGGTGTCGGTCCAGGCGCCGGCGCGGGCGACGTTGGGCCGGGACGTCTCGACTCCCGGCCGCTCGACCCCCGGCCGCAGCGCGACCGTCGCATACGGTTCGCGGCTCACGCGCGACCAGAGCAGCTCCGCCTCGCCGAGCCGCTCGGTGAGCTGACCCGCGATCCGCTCCACGAGCTCGCGCCCGCGCACCTCGAGCAGCTCGGGCACGCCGCTCGAGACGACCGTGAGGTACTGCCCGCGCTCGGGCCGGCTCCCGGTGAGCGCGCCGCGGTCGAAGACCCAATGCGCGTCCGAGCCGAGCAGGGCGGCGAGCGGCGGCCCGAGCAGCGGCCGGTCGAACCAGAGGTGGACGCTGACGATCGGCGAGTCCTCGAGCGCCGGCTCCGCTTCTCCGAGCAGGCGGGCGCTCTCCGGCGGCGGCACCGCGACCACGACCGCGTCGGCATCGATCTCGTCGAGCGAGACGACGCGCGCCTCGGTCAGCACGCTCGCTCCTGCAGCGTCGAGCGCGGCTCCGGCCGCGTCGCCGTGCATCCGGCCAAGCGGCTTCGTCGGGAGGATCAGGTCGCTGTTCGCGCGCGGGCCGAGCAGTGCGGTGCGGACGGTGAAGAGCCCTGCGTCCGCGTCGACGTCGTCGCAGCGGAGGTTCAGGGCCGGCCGGACGAAGACGTCCCAGAAGCAGTCGATGGACGCGTCGGTCTCGCCCAACCGCCTGAGCAGCTGTCCGAAGCTCTCTTGCGGCCGCGGCTGCGCCGACCGCAGTCGCAACGTGGTCACCGGGAGCCGAAGCCGATCACCGAGCGAGATGTGCTTGTACGCGAGCAAGGCACGAAGGCTGGGCTCGATGTCCGAGACCGCGCCCTTCTCGTCGAGCACCGGCAGGGCAAGCCGCGTCCGCAGGAACGAGCCGCCCTCGCCGATCCGCTCGAGGAAGCGCAGGTACTCGGTGAAGCAGCCGAGCGCGATGTGCTGGCCGTTGTCGGGCGGCGGCTCGGGATCGCCCTCCCGCTCCGGCAGCGTCTGAACCGCGCCGCCGAGCGTCGGCCGCGCCTCGAGCAGCGTCACCTCCTGTCCGGCGTCCACGAGGTCGAGCGCCGCAGCGAGCCCCGCCAGGCCGCCGCCGACCACTGCGACCTTCACGGCAAGAGCCCTCGCGCCACGACCGCGAGCTTGCGGGAAGTGGACAGCCGCGTCTTCTCGCCGAAGACGTCGAAGCCGCCCGCCTCGATCCGGTCGAGCGTCTCGCGGTACAGGCCGGCGAAGGTGCCGACGCAGAGCGCGCTGCGGCGGTCGAGCGACTCGAGCAGCCGCAGCCCCTCGGCCAGATACGTGCGCGCCCGCTCGGCCTCGAACGCCATCAGCTCCCGGAACTCCGGCGACGGAGCGAGCTCCTCGACGCCGAACGCCGCAAGCTCGTCCTGCGGGAGATAGACGCGGCCGAGCACTCGGTCCTCGTCGACGTCACGGATGATGTTGATCAGCTGGAGCGCGATTCCGAGCGTCATCGCGTGCTCGGTGTCAGCGGAGCCGTAGACGGGAACGCACGCGAGCCCGACCGCGCCGGCGACCTTCTCGCAGTAACCGCGCAGCTCGGGGAAGTCCGCGTAGGTCGATTGCTCGAGATCCTGCAGCCCGCCGTCGATCAGCGCCTCGAGCGGCTCGCGCGGGATCCCGAACCGGTCGCGCGCGTCGCGCAGGGCGACGAACACCGGGTCGGCGGAGTCTGCCTCGAGCTCCGCCCGAAGCTCCTCGAGACGGGCGCGCTTCTCCTCGGGCGGCAGCTCGCCGTCGGCGACGTCGTCCACCCTCCGCGCGAAGGCGTAGACCGCGGTGATCGCCTGCCGCTTCGGGCGCGGCAGCACCATGATCCCGTACGCGAAGTTCTTGGCCTCGCGCCTCGTGATCCGGCCGACCTCGGCGTACGCCTCCTGGACGCTCATCGCACGAGAACGAGCGCGGCCTCGCGCGCGAGGCGGGCGCGCGACGGCCGTGGGCGGCCGCTGAAGATGTCCCAGCCGGCCGCTTCGAGGGCGTCGAGCGCCGCCAGGCCGCCACGCGCGAAGAGCGCGACCGCTCGGCCGAGCCGGCCACCGATCCGCTCCCGCAGCACCTCTCCAGCGGCGAGCAGCTCTGTGGCGCGCTGCGCCTCGAAGCGGAGCAGCGCGCGCAGCTCCTCGGTCGGCCGATCGAGCGGCGGCTCGCCGAACGCGCGCCGGTCCTCGGCGGGCAGGTAGATCCGCCCGAGCTCGAGATCTCGCGGCACGTCCTGCAGAAAGTTCACGAGCTGGAGCCCGGTGCAGACCGAGTCGCTCGCCGCGACGAGCTCGGGCTTGTCCAGCTTGTGCAGCACGCCGAGCACGAGCCGGCCGCACGGGTCGGCCGAGTGGACGCAGTACTGCTTGAGGTCCACCCAGGTCTCGTACTCGCTGATTCGCTGGTCGATCCGATTTGCCTCGATCAGCCGCAGGAACGGCTCGCGGGGCAGGTCGAACTCGCGGATCGTCGGCTGCACGTTCCTCAGGACCGGCCATGTCGCCTCGCCCGCGAAGGCCGCGTCGACCTCCCCCTCGAGCTTGTCGAGCGCCTCGAGCCGGTCGCCCTCGTAGGCGTCCCCGAGCTCGTCCACGAGCCTCGCGTAGCAGTAGAGGGCACGGATATGCGGCCGCAGGTGGCGCGGAAAGAGAACCGAGCCGACGGGGAAGTTCTCCCCGGCGGCGCGCGCTGCGATCTCGGCAGGGTCCACGCGACCATTCTTGCTTGAATGGCCGCGCGGGCGGGCAACCGCCCCGGCCAAGCCGAGGGAGGAGGAGAGTTGACCGAGGGGCGCGAGTCGGCGGTAACCGGAATCGACCGACGCGACGGCGCGGTCGTCCTCTCGCCCGGTCTCGAGACTCGCCGCGCCCACGAGGTCTCGGGTCTCGACTGCCATTTCCTCGTCCACGACACGGTCGCGGAGGCGCTCGAAGCGGCTCGCTGATCCGCTCGACGGCATCGATCTCCAAGGAGGACGTCCCTGATGCACGAACCGCTCCTGCGTCCCGAGACGCTTGCGCGCTACGCCGATGCGATCGTGCGGGCGTCGCTCGGCGTCGAGAAAGGCGACACACTCGTCGTCCAGGGCGAGCCGGAGCACCGCGAGCTGCTCGTCGCCGTCGCCGAGTCCGCGTACCGCGCCGGCGCGCAGTTCGTCGACGCGATCACCGTGGACTCGCTCGTGATGCGTGCGCGCCTTCTCTACGGCACCGCCGACGCTCTCGGCGGCGTCTCACCGTGGGCCCTCCGCCGCTACCGCGAGCTGGCCGACCCACGCGGGGCGCTCGCTGTGATCGTCGGAGAAGGCGACGAGGGCTACTTCGACGGCGTCTCGCCGGAGCGGATCGCGATGGACTTCGCGGGACGGGCCAAGAAGCTGGCCTTCTTCCAGCGGGCGCAACTCGACATGCGCGCGCGGTGGACGATCGCCGGCTGGCCGACGAACCTCTGGGCGAAACAGGTCTATCCGGAGCTCGAGACGCTCGAAGCCAAGCAGCGCCTGGCGCGCGACCTCCTGCACTTCTGCCGTCTCGGTGACGAGGACGGAAAGGGCACGAGCGGCTGGCTCAAGCACGTCCGGACGCTCGGCCGGCGATCGGCACGACTGACGAAGCTCGGCCTCACGCGACTCGAGCTGCGTGGGCCCGGCACCGAGCTCGACCTCGGTTTCGTGGCAGCGACGCGCTGGCTCGGCGGCGGCAGCGAGGAGATGCCACACGCGGGCAAGCGCATCGCGGCGAACATGCCGACGGAGGAGGTCTTCACGAGCCCGGATCCACGCCGGACGACCGGGAGCTTCCGCTGCACGTTTCCCCTCTCCTTCCGCGGCCGCCTGATTCACGGGCTCCGCGGCGAGTTCTCGAAGGGGCGGCTCGTTCGGCTCGAGGCCGACTCCGACGACGATCGCGACTTCGTCGCCGCCTTCCTCGACACCGACCGGGCGGGGCGTCGTCTCGGCGAGATCGCGCTCGTCGACGCGTCCTCTCGGATCGGCCAGACGGGCCGCATCTACTACAACACGCTGCTCGACGAGAACGCGGCAGCACACATCGCGTTCGGCAGCGGTTTCGGAGGCACGCGTTCGGAAACACCTGCCCGTGCGGTGAACCACTCCCGGATCCACCTCGACGTCATGATCGGCGGCCCGGAGCTCGAGGCGACGGGCTTCGACGAGCGCGGCCGGCGGATCCCGCTGATCCGCGAGGGGACCTGGCAGATCTGAGCCGGAAGGGGGTCTCGATCGCGGTGCTCGCGGCCACCCTCGCGACGGCCGCGGGGTGCGGCTCGGCGTCACATCCCTCGACGACGACGCGCGCAGCGACCGGGCCGGCGAAGTGCGTCCTCTCAGCCAAGCAGCGGCGCGTGATCCGGCGGGCGAAGCGGATGATCGTCCAGATGCACCGCCTCGAGCTCCCGCTGAAGACCGTCCACCCGGTAGGGCCGCCTGCGCTCGAGCACGAGTTGAACCGCTTCCTGCTCTCGATCGGCGTGCTACCGGTCGACGAGCGCGGCCTGCTCATCCGGGAGGCGAAGAGCTCTGTCGCCTTGTGCCAGGACTGCTTCGACGCCCTCGAGGCGCTCGAGCCCTCGGTGGAGACTCGCATGGGCGGGTCCCCGTGCAAGCCCGGCTTCTAGCCGGTCGTGGTCGGGTACTGCGAGTAGGAGTACGTCCCGTCGCCGTTGATGAGCGAGCCGCCGTTGAGGTCCGGCGTCGGGAAGTCCTTGATCGGCAGCTTCGCGACCGCCGGGTCCATGAAGTTGTGCCAGATCTCGGCGGGCAGCGTGCCGCCCGCGACCTGATAGACGCCCTCGACGTCGGTGAGCGGGATCTCGCCCTTCGGGTAGCCGACCCAGACGCACGTTGCGAGCTGAGGCACGTAGCCGCAGAACCAGGCGTCCTGGAAGTTCTCGGCAGTCCCGGTCTTGCCGGCCACCGGGCGAGAACCGAGCGCCGCCGCGGTACCTGTGCCGTGCTGCACGACGCCCTGGAGCGCATAGGTGAGCTCGGCGGCGACGTTCGCGCTGAGGACGCGACGCGTCCCCTTGGTGCTCGCGGGGATCACCTTCCCATTCGGCCCGCGAATGGTCTCGAAGGCCTGCGGATCGTGGTGAATGCCGCCGCTCGCGAAGGTGGCGTAGACGTCGGCCATCTCGAGCGGCGTGAACCCGACCGAGCCGAGCGTGATCGCACACACCGGCTTGAAGTACGGGCTCCGGTTCCCGGACGGCTCCGTGATCCCGAGGTTGTGCGCCATGGCGACGACGTTCCCCACTCCGACCTTGGAGATGAGCTGGGCGAAGATCGTGTTCACCGAGTACGCGGTCGCGTCGAGGAGGTTCATCGTGCCGGCCGTCTCGTCGGCGAAGTTGTGGACGTCCCACGGGCCGTTGTTCGTCGAGCAGGCCGGATCCGTGATGAAGAGCTCCGGCGGGCCGTAGAACGTCGAGTAGAGGGAGTCGCCCTCGCTCAACGCCGTGGCCAGCGTGATCGGCTTGAACGAGCTGCCCGTCGAGCGGTGGGCCTGGGTCGCGAGGTTGAACTGCATGGTGCGGCCGCTCGGGAGATAGTCGACCATCGCCTTCACGTCGCCTGTCTGCGGGTCGATTGCGACGATGGCCGCAGCGGGATCGGTCGGCGTATGCAGAACCGAGGTCACCGCGTGGAGCGCAAGCCCCTGGAGGCGCGGGTCGAGGGTGGTCGTGACCTTGAGGCCGCCGAGCTCCACCTGACGGTGGCCGCCGAGCTGGTCGGCGAGCTCCTGCTCGGCCCAGCCGAAGAAGTTCGGCTGGTGCAGCTCCGAGTAGAGGTGACCGGGCCTGAGCTGGAGCTTCTTCCGCGTCGCGGCCCGTAGCTTCGACGCGCTGATGTAGCCGTTCTTCCACATCGCCTGCAGCACCTCGTTCCGCCGGACCAGGGCGGCGCGCGGATTGTTGAGCGGGTCGTAGACCGTCGGCGCCTGGGGCAGGCCGGCGAGGAGCGCCGCCTGGACGAGCGTCAGCTTCGAGGCGGGCTTGGAGAAGTACGTCCGCGCGGCTGCCTGAGCGCCGTACGCGTGATTCCCGTAGAAGACCTCGTTGAGGTAGTCGGTGAGGATCTGCTTCCGCGTGTGCTTCTGGAAGACTTTCAAGGCGAGGCACGCCTCCTTGACCTTGCGCGACAGCGTCCGCTGGGGGTTGCCGATGTAGAGGTTCCGCACGAGCTCCTGGGTGATCGTCGAGCCGCCCTGAACGACCTGCCCGTGGGCTACGTCCTGGTAGAGCGCCCGGAGGATGCCCCTGTAGTCGAGCGCGCCGTGCTGCCAGAAACGGGCGTCCTCGATCGCCACGGTCGCCTCCGGCAGTGAGGGCGAGATCTGGGAGAGCGGCAGCGGCTGCCGGTTCGTCGCCGAGGGGACGACGCCGAGGAACTGCCCGCTGTCCATGTAGAGGAACGAGTTCTCGCCGAGCGAGAGCGGACGGAGATCCTGGAGAGTGCACTGCGACATCAGGATCTGCTGGCCCGTGAAGGCCACGGTGGCGAGCAGCAGCGCGATGATCGACGCTACGAGCAGTGCTCCGATCAGCAGGATGCTGCGGCGCTTGCGGTGACGGCGGCGCAGCCGACCGTGCCGCGCGAGCAGCATGCGCTCGAACTCGACGTCCGTGCGCGACGGCTGCCGCCGCTGCGGCCCTCTCCCGTTACGACCCTCATTGCCCGGCATTGCTCCGCCATTGTGCTTGATGCGGCGGGCCGGCAGCCGGACGCAGCTTGACCAAGAAGAAGAGGGCGCGGTTTCCCGCGCCCTCGTGTCTGGGTCACCCGCCGGAGACTAGAACCCGCTACAGGGGTCCGCGGTCGCGGCCGTGTCGTTCACGACCTGGCCGCCCGGGCCTGTGGCATGCGCCCAGTGGCCACCGGAGACGGCCGACACGCAGAACTTCTGGGTATCGGTCGCACTCGGGATCGCGCTCACGATGCCGGTGGAACCACTGCTCGAGAGGACCATCCCCGAGTCGTAGGTCGTGCGCAGCCCGCTGGCGGTCATGCTGGCGTAGCTGTTGTTGTCCGAGTAGTACGCCTCGACGTCAGGGATCGTCGACCGGACGTCCGACATCGCCGCCGTCTGCTGGGCCTTCTTCTGGAAGCCGAGGTACGACGGAATGGCGATGGAAAGCAGGATGCCGATGATGATCAGCACGACGAGGAGCTCGATCAGGGTGAAACCTTCGTCACGAGCGAGACGCTGCCGAATGGTGAGCATTGCCTTCTGTTCCTTTCCTGGGTGGGCCCGGATTCGGGATCTCTCCCGTGGCAGCGGTTCGATCGGCCCTCTCGGTAGGAAAGCGGGATGAGCGCGGCGGGAAGTGGGTGGCGGCCCGAAAAACCGCGCCTACGCAGGGATTTTGTAGCGGTAGCCGAACCCGCGGACCGTCTCGATAGGGGTACCCCCTGGCTCGTCCGGGTCGAGCTTGCGCCGCAGATAGCCCACGTAGAGCTTCACCTCGTCGCGCGAGGTCGCCATGGTGTCGCCCCAGACGAGCTCACGGATCTGGTCGTGGCTCAGAACCTGGTTGGGGTGACGGACGAAGGCGGAGAGGAGCCGGTACTCGAGCCGCGTGAGGGCAATCTCACGCTCGTCGTAGCGCACGGCTCGCTGGGCAAAGGAGATGCTGAGCCGCGAGTCGGCATACGTGTCCTGTGCGCCGCCGCTGCGTGGTCGGCGTAGAAGCACGTCGACCCGCGCGACGAGCTCCTGGCGCCCGAATGGCTTGACCACGTAGTCGTCGGCTCCGCCCTTGAGCCCCCGGACCCGTTCCAGCTCGGCGTCGCGCGCGGTCAACATCAGGATCGGCACGTCCGACACCTCCCGGATCCGTTCGAGCGTCTCCCACCCGTCGAGACCGGGCATCGCGACATCGAGGATGACGAGGTCCGGTGACGCCGCAAAGAGCTCACGCAGGCCGGCGCGCCCGTCGGGAGCGTCCGTGACCTCGTGCCCGGCCCGTTCGAGCAGCGCACGCAGGAGCCCGCGAATGTCGGCCTCGTCGTCGACGACGAGGATCCGGGAGCCGGCCATCGCGACTCTTTCCACCATGGAATACAGGAGTCCTGCGCCGCAGCCGATAAGGGAAGGAGGCATGCGGTGCGGTACGAACCCGCGGCCCGACAGGAGCCTCCATGACTGCATCTGCCGCCGAGCTCACCACCCGCTTCGAACGCGCGCGCGCCACCGCGCGAGCGAAGGACCAGCCGCCGGCGCACGCGTTGCCGTTCACGGTGATCGCGGTCGTCACGGCGTACGCGCTGCTCTTCCTGCCGACGGGGATCCGGCTCGACTACCGCGAGGTGTCCGCCGCCGCGGTGCTCAGTGCCGTCCTGCTCGGCCTGGCCCTGCTCTGGGAGACGTACCCGCGGGTCGCCACCCTCGGCATTCCTCTCGGCTACATCGCGCTCGCCGGGCTCCTCCGTGAGGCATCCGGGGGCGCGTCGTCCGGCTTCGGAGGTTTCTTCCTGCTCCCTGTTCTCTGGCTCGCCCTCACCGCCGGGCGCCGTGAGCTGGCCGTGATCCTCGCAGCGATGGGTGCGGCGCAGGCCATCCCGATCGCGTTAATCGGCGCTCCGCAGTATCCCGTCTCCGGCTGGCGAGGCGCGCTCGTCATCACCACCGTGGCCGCGGTCACCGGTCTGATGGTCCAGCGCCTGAGTGCAGACTCGCGCAAGCGCACGGCTCAGCTGGCCGCCCAGAACGAACAGCTGCTCGAGCTCGACCGCCTCAAGGACGAGTTCGTCGCGACCGCATCCCACGAGCTGCGAACGCCGCTCACCTCGCTCAGCGGGTATCTGGAGATGTCGCTCGACCCTGCCGAAGGCCCGCTCTCGCCGACCCGCGAGGGTCACCTCAGGATCGTCCAGCGCAACGCCGACAGGCTCACGGCCCTCGTAGACCAGCTGCTGTTCCTCGCGCGCGCCGACTCGCATCCGCTCGAGCTCGACCGGCAGCCCGTCGACCTCGGCGAGCTGCTGAACGAGGCGGCCGAGACCGTCGGCCCGGCGGCGAACGCGAAGAACGTCGCTCTCCGGATCGAGGAGGCGTCACCTCCCGAAGTGCTCGCCGACCGCCCGCAACTCCTCCGCGTCGTCGACAACCTCGTCGCGAACGCGGTCAAGTTCACCCCCGAGGACGGGAGCGTGCTACTCACAGCGCGGCGGAAGGGTGACACCGCAGTCCTCGAGGTGACGGACACCGGGCCCGGCATCCCTCCCGCGGAGCAGCCGGAGCTCTTCAACCGTTTCTACCGCGGCACGAACGCGATCGAGAAGGCGATCCCCGGCAGCGGGCTCGGCCTGGCGATCTCACAGGTCATCGCCGAAGCCCACGGCGGCACCATCGAGCTCGAGAGCACGCCCGGGACCGGGTCGACCTTCCGCCTCTCGCTCCCGCTTGCCCAAGACTAGGGCTGGAGCCGACGGGGAGACTCGAACTCCCGACCCCATCATTACGAGTGAAGTCACCACCGGCACCACTCGGCGCGAATGGGCACCGTTGAGCGGAAACCCGGCCTAGCAAGCACCCCGGAACCGTACTGCGCCGGTCGATACTTGACACAGAACTTGACACGCGGAACCAGCCTCCTCGCCGCAGAGAGATGCACTCTCCGGCCTTACGGCTTCGCACCAGCCGACTCGCACTTGCGTCAGCGCAGCAGGTCGAGAGACTTGACTCCGAGCCGCTTATCGATCCGCTCGACTGGGACGTTCATGTGCCTGGGTTAGCGTCGTCCCACGGATAGCGGAAGAATCGGCGGTAGCGTCGGTCCCCTTCGGATGTCCCTATGTCCTGGAATCCCTGTCGCTGCCAAAAGCGGATCGCACGCTCGTTCTCCCGTTGTACGAACAGTTCAACGAACATCCCGTGGATCGTGTCTGGTCCTGCGCGAGCGGCGGCCTCTAGCGCGGCATACAGGCGGTCAGCGTGCTTCACGCCATCATCATCAAGTCCGCCTTGATAGAAGCGGTCTATGCCGAAGCGCGGGATACGGATCCATCTTGTGGACTGCCATCCTGGCGGCGGGACACCCGTCTTCCAAGTCGGGACGGCATCCGCGAGCATCCATGCTCCGTATCCGGCAACTGCTCCCGTCTCCGGGTCGATACCGATGAGGACGTGAGCGCTCGACGGGTCATTCCAGTACTCCGTCCGCAGGTAGCGCGTTATCGGAATGGCGTACGGGTCATCGCCTGCATCGAACTGCTGGCAAGCTAACTCGTCACCGGCCTCGACCGGGCGAATCTGGAGCTTGATCGACGTCTTACGTCGCCGTTGAAGCCTCGCCGGGGAGAAGCTGGTACCCGCGCGCACGTATCTCGTCAAGCTGCGCCAGGAGGTCCTCATCGATCAGAGACGGACCCCATGCGATCTGGCTCTCGGAAACGGCGCTAGCGCCTGAGACCTCGACAACACGGACGATCCCGGTCGTCGTCAGAGACTCCCCGTTTCCCTCTACGGTGGCATCCTCGAAATAGACCGTGCGTATCTGCGCAGAGCGATCACCTGTGGACAGCACCATTGCTTTAGCCCTCCAAGATTTGCATTGCTGGCCCCCGTACAAAAGCGAACGCATCATCGATCCAGCCCGCAACCGGATCAAGCCCCTGGAACGCCGCGCCGCCTCGCTGCACGTCGTACGCGACGAAGAGAAGCTTGTTGTCGGCGAGTAGCGGCTCGATGAGAAGCTGTTCCACGCAACCCTGCTCTCCGCTTGTGAACTTTACGCCGCCGCCGAAGAATGTCGGACCGAGCACCTGAGTCGCTGTTTGGCCTTCACGCATTAGCTGATCGGAGACGAACACCTTCGCATCCTCCATGCCGGGTGGTGGAACGTACGCGACGACCTTGATTCCGCACTGGACGTAACTACCCAGCTGTAACCGCTTCTCTGCGGCCCGCAAGATCGCGATCACGACTTCGCGCACTCTCTCGGATGTTGAGTCGATCTTGCGGCGAAGCTGAAGAAGTCCCGGTTGAACCACCAGCATGTCGTCCGGCGCGCTGAACATCTGCGCGCCGATGCCGCCGGGGAGGAACTGGAACTGTTGGTAGTTCGCGTCCGCGTTTAGCTCACCAAATAGCCGTTGGAGATCGTCGGTCGCAAACGGCGCGGGAGGCACCTCTCGTGGCAGCGGGACGAGACCGAGGACTAGCTGGGAGAACAGAGGTTCAGCCATCGCGCACGAATCATAGGGCGGTAAGCGGTGGTACAGGGGCGAGACAGCTTGGGGTGAACCGGCAGCCGATCTGGGGTTTCGCCCCGCCCGCGATAGCCCGCATGGACAGACCCAACCGCGTCTCGCTAGACCCCTAGGACCTCAGCCGCTTTACCCGCAGCGGGGCTTCGGCGGGTCGGGCGGCGTGGTCAGCAGAACGATGCGCGTGAGCGCCGCCGACCTCATGTCGGGCGAAACGATGTCTCGCCGGGGTTGTCGCGGTCGTCGTGCTTTTCTGCGTGTTCGCCGTGCGCGCGACGTTCTAGCCGTGTGCCACCCTCGGCCCGACCTCACCTTTGATGATGTGCTCCCGTCCCGACGGCGCTGTTCATGCGGACTGTCGGCTCATGCGTCAAGCGCGTGTCAAGGCTGAGCGCCGAGTCGCGTCGGGCGAGGAGAGCCGTTGGCGTCTGGTGGCAAAGTCCGGGCCGTGACCTCGAACGTCGCGACCGGGCGTCTACCGACCCGCCACGAAGCGGCTGAGACCCTCGGACTCTCCGTCCGGGTCGATCGACCGGTTGCGCGAGCACGGACGGCTGCCCGGCATCCAGATCTTGCAGGGCGGCCGTGTCCGGTACAGGACCGAGGACGTGGAGGCGCTACTCGAACCCGACCTACGCGAGCCGTACCCGGCGAACCCTCACGAACTGGACTGGCACTGACGGTGGCGGGGCGTGGCGAGCTTCGCGCAGTCGGGCACGGCGACGGACTGCGACTGCGTCCGCTGTCGCGGCTTCGCGCCGGGCAACTCGTTCAGTCTCAGACACGGCGGCTACTCGCTGGCGGGACTCTCCGACCGCGTCAGCGAGATCGCCGACGCGATCCGGCCGACCCTGCCCGCGTACTCGGTGGCGGACGAGCCGGTCCTGCTGCTGCTCTCCACCACCCTCGCCCGCATCGAGCGGGCGATCGCCGCCCTCGAAACCGTCGATGAGAACTCATCCCCTCTCGGCCAGTACCTCGGCGCGAGCGACGGGCCGAACCTCGCACCGGATCTCGCGCGCCTCCGCCAGGACCTCCGCGCCTGGATCGGACTTGCTCGCAGGCTCGCGAACGACCTCGGCTTGACGCCGACCTCGCGGGCGCGGTTGGGCTTGGACATCGCAGCGACCCAGCGGACGCTCAGCGTCATCGACTACTACCAGCAGCGCGAGGCGGCCGGGCTGCCGTTGTTCGAGGACGAGGACGGCGACGAGTGACTGACCGACCCGTTCCGCCGCTACCGCGACGACCCGTGCGCCTTTGTCGAGGAAGTGCTCGGCGTCCATCTCTATTCGCGGCAGCGTGAGATCGTCGAGGCGGTTCGTGATCACGAGCGGACGGCGGTGAAGGCCGGGAACGCGGTCGGGAAGTCGGTCGCGGCGGCGTGTTTGATCCTCGCCTGGCTGGCTGGTGGCCCCGGTTCGGTGGTGGTGACCACGAGCGCGACGGAGGCGCAGCTTCGCCGTGTGCTGTGGCGGGAGATTCGGCGGCGCTACCGGGGTGCGAGCGGCTTCTTCGACGGGGCGGTCGTCACGGAGACGGAGGTCCGGTTGCGGGATGACTGGTTCGCGACGGGGTTCTCGACCGACCAGCCGGAGGCGATGCAGGGAGTTCACGCCGAGCGCGTCCTGGTCGTCGCGGACGAAGCCAGCGGAGTTGACGAGGCGATCTTCGACGCCATCGAGGGCCTGCTCGCGGGTGGCGACGCGCGCGTCCTCCTGATCGGCAACCCGCTCAGGACGAGCGGCAGCTTCTACGACTGCTTCAACCGCCGCCGCGATGAGTGGCACACGCTGACGATCAGCGCCTTCGACACGCCCGCCTTCACCGGCGAGGAGGTGCCGCGCGCCGTCCGGAAGAACCTCGTCTCGCGGCGGTGGGTCGAACGGATCGAGAAGCGGGACGCAGGCTCGAACACGTACCTCGTCAAGGTGCTCGGTGAGTTCCCGGCGCAGGCCGACGACACCGTCGTCTCACGCACCGACCTGGAGCAGGCGCAGACGCAGACGCTCGAACCCGGTCTGCCGCTGCTGCTCGGCCTCGACGTGGCCCGCTTCGGCAGCGACGAGACCGTGCTCGCGCTCCGCGAAGGCAACCGGATCCGGATCATCGACTCCTGGCAGGGCAAGGCGCTGACGGAGACGACCGGCCGCGTCCTCGACCACGTCCGCCGCCTCCAGGCCGAGCACGCACGCCGTCCGCGCGTGATCGTGGACGACACGGGCGTCGGCGGCGGCGTCACCGACGGACTACGCGAACAGGGCGTCCAGGTGATCGCCTTCAACGGCGGAGCACGAGCGCGGCGACCAGCGGACTTCCCGAACCGCCGCTCGGAGATCTGGTTCACCGCTGCGGAAGTGCTGCCGCTGCTCGACCTCGACCCCTCCGACCAGGAACTAGCCCGCGAGCTAGTCGCGCCCACCTTCAGCTTCGCGAGCGACGGGGCGCGCGTCGTGGAAGCGAAGTCCTCGACCAGGAAGCGGCTGCGCCGGTCGCCTGACCGTGCCGACGCCATCCTGCTCACGCTCGCGATAGATCCCCCAGTCGCTCCCGGACGAGCACGCAAGCCGCGTCGCAGCCTGTTCGTGGCGAAGGGCCAGATCGACCCCGGCCCGACCGCAGGCGACCCGCTCACGGAGCCGCTGTTCGCGCACGGCATCCGCGTCTACGACGGAACCCATGCCGCACGCGCCGCCGGACTGACGCTCCCGGAGCCGATCCTCGCAGCGCCCAACCCGCCCTGGCTCATCGCTGGCGACGAGTCCGACTGCCGAGGCGCGACCGTGATCAAGGCCCCATCCGTCGCCGAGAAGATGGCCCGCGAAGGCGGCACCGTCTGGAACGGCCCCAACGCTGACCCCGACTGACGCGGCCGCGACGCCGTCACGACACGTCGGCGGGCACCAGCGGCTTCAGGTGAGAGGACGCTGGCCCAGGGGAGCGCACTAGCACCCGACGACTAGAATGAGTTCGTGAGCCGCGTGACGTGGGTTCTTCTGGTGGCCGCTGCGATCCTATTTCCGGTCGGCTGGATACTCGTCATCGCATCGGGCTATCACGGGGACTTTTCCGGCGGCTCGGAGATCATGTGGCGAATCGGCGGACTAATGGTGTATGCGGGGCCGCTGCTAGTGCTGCTCGCGGGGCTGACCCAGGTCACGCGCCTTGCTGCTGACCGTTGCCGCCGCCGTCGCGCGGCCTGCCACTGAAGACCCACTCGACGCACTCTCCTCAGGCGTCATTCCGGAACACTGGCCCAGCCCTCCGTCCTGTCGTCTGATCTGTGACAGATCGCCTTGTCATGACGTATAAAGGGATGAGATGCATGGACTCGCACTGCGTCAGGTGGCAGTCCCCTCGCCGCTTCCCCGTTGGAGGCTTGCAGCCGCCGTACTAATACTCGCTGCAGCGTTCGCAAGTGCGGTCGTCCTGCATGGCCATCGGACCCGGCAGCCAGTTACTCCCTGCGTCGGGACAGTGCCGTGCACGCAGCTTCAGAGGCCCGGCTGGGTGGACCCGACAGCGCTCTGTATCTGCTTGCTCGGAGTCGCCGGAGCGGCCGGAGTCTTACTAGTACCGGCTCGCCGCAGCAACTCCTGAGTGAAAGCTCGCCACCCCTGCTCAGGGGTCATTCCGGAACACTGGCCCAGGCGAGCGGGCTACCGCCTGACGACCCTTGGTCGGCTCGCGCTGGAACTCGCGAGGGCGCGAGCGGCTCCGATCTCCCCTTAGCCGAGCCATACTCTTGTCCGGCGATGGGAAGATGGATCAGGCCGAGGCCAACGCCGGATGAAATCGATGAGTGGGACCGCGACGCGGCGGCAGGCGGCCGGTTCTACGACCTATCGGGACTTCCGACCCCCGTCAGGGTGCTGGTTGTCCTCGTAGCGATTCCCTTCGCCGCCATGGCGGCGATTTTCGCGGAGATCGGCTACGCCCTCAACCGCGTGATCTCGCGTTTCGCCAATCCCTCCTAGCTAGTAGCGCTCGGGGGTCATTCCGGAACACTGGCCCAGGCGAGCGCCAATGGACGTGGGGCCAGCGGTCAGAAGCCGACGATTTGAGTTGCTGGTATGCAGATTGCGTCGACGTAGAAGTAGGCGTCCGCGTTGACTGGGTTGGTGACAACTCCGACCCAGGTTCTCGGGGTTGGCGCTTCCGTGTGATCCCAGTCGGAGCTGTCGACGATGAGCGAGGTGTCTCCCGCCGTGGGCAGTACCCCGCCGCCGATGACGTAGGCGGTCGATGGGCAGGTCACGGAGACGCTCGCGGAGCTGTTAGCGCCAACCTTCGTCAGAGACGACGTGAGGTAGACGATCTCATTTGGCCCAGGGTCACCTTGTAGACCAGGCGGTCCCTGGATCCCTTGGATCCCCTGGATCCCTTGATCGCCCTTTGGTCCAGAATCACCCCCTGCGCCAGGCGGCCCCTGGACCCCCTGAATCCCTTGGACTCCCTGGCTGCCTTGCTCGCCCTTCGGCCCGGCCGGTCCTTCGGGGCCTGTAGCGCCCCGCAGGCCGTGCAGACCCGCGAGCGTTCCCTTGGCGATCTTGGTCTTCGTCACGGCCCCGCTCTTGATCTGGGCTGTCCCGACGCTGTTTCTCGGCAAGCTTGTGGCGGCGTAGGTGGTCCCGCCGAGCGCGACGAACAGTGCAATCAAGGAGATGACGAGAGCCGGACTCGGACGTCTCATAGGACGCCTCCGCAAAGATTCACCTCTAAACCGCATCGCATTCTTAAGTATCGGGAGCGGACGCCAAACGGAGCAGGCCTTAGGTGGGGGTTAGTCCCGAACACTGGCCCAGACGCTCAGGGGTCATTCCGGAACACTGGCCCAGGCCAGAATCTCTACGGCGGCCAACCGTGCGGCAAGGTGGTCCGGCCTCGTTTGTCGAGCGGTAGGCGGTTGCGGGCGAGGCAGGAGGCCATGACCGATCCGTCCGCCCGCATCCGGATCGCCAGCACGCCCGGCTGAGTTCCGAGAAAACCGCCGCCGCCCGGTCGGATCGGGACGGCTGTCGATAGTGCGGGTCCCGAGTAGCTGTGGTGGACGCGGCAGGTGACAAAGTCGCCCGGCCGCAGAACGCCGGGGGCGAAGGTGTGCGTCTGGTTCAGCCCGACTGAGCCGTGTCGTAGCGGTTCGGGACGTAGGGGCTGGCCGTGCGGTCCGGCGAGGCCGAGCTTGTCGATCAAGGCCATCTGTGGCGTCCAGTCGCTCTCGCCGCTGAAGTGGATGGGCCTCCCGTTCAGGGTGCCGGTGATCTTGAAGTACGCGCCGTTGTTGCCCCCGTCGTAGAAGGGCTTGGGATTTGTCACGAGGCTGGGCTGCGCAGCGATTGCCGCACAGGCCTTGGCGGGCGCCGCCACGTTGCCACGAGCGGGGTCGCATCTGAGGTGGAAGAGCGCGCGTCCACCGTTTTGACCCACTGCGAGCACGGTGAGATTGGCAGGCACCGGAGTCACCGACCCCAGCCCTCGCAACTCGATCCCGATTACAACGCCTGCCGCGACCACCGCTGAGACGACTAGCGCCACGAGCACGCGCCGCTGTCTCGCTCGCCGCTTCGCCTCCGCCATCAGCGGATCAAGCGAGAAGGGCAGACGGGGAACGTGGAGCGTCATCGTCCGCGACCCCTAACTGACCGGCCGGAAGATGAGTCTCCCGCACAGAGTCAGCGACGCGTTCCCAGACACGTGCTGGCCCACCATCGGCCACCCATTGATGCCGAACGGCCGACCTACGGGTTCGACGCCTGGCATAGCCGCGATCCCCGTGACCTGCCAGAGGTGTCCGTTCTCTCGCAGGCGGTCACCGACCTTGACCTGGTGCCTGCGCGGCGTCCATGCCCAACTGGTAGCCCCATCCCCGGCGGCAGGTGGGTGCGCCGGGTCTTCGGGAACCGCATAAGCGTAGTAGCCGCCGGTGACCGGGCAGGCACCTGCGGCCTGAACGCCACTTGACGAGGTCAGGGCCACTGCTGCGCCCGCCGCTCCTCCGACTACCAGGAGAACGACAAGGGCAAGGACGAGTCGCCTCCGCTTCATCCGCCGTTTCGCCTCCGCCATGAGCGGGTCGAGCGCGAAAGGCAAACGTGGGCATGTGCCAACATCTAGTGCTAGTACTGAATGTCACGATGCTCACCGTCAAGATCGACCGCCAGGAGCAAACCGACCTGTTCGAGCAGGTAGCCGCCGAGATCCGCCGTGCGATTGCAGATGGTGAAGCCAAACCAGGCGAACGGCTCCCTCCGGCCCGTGACCTCGCGGCTGTGCTCGGCGTGAACACGAACACCGTCCTCCGCTCGCTCCGCCTGCTGCGCGACGAGGGCCTGCTGGAGTTCCGTCGTGGTCGCGGCATCCACGTGGCCGGTACGCCCGAACGCGGGGCCGTGCTCGCCCGCGCCCGCGAGCTAGTCCGCTTCGCCCGCCAACAGGGCTACCGCACCGACGAACTGATCAAGATCATCGAGAGCGTCGGCTAGTCCGCTCAGGGGTCATTCCGGAACACTGGCCCAGGCAAGCACGCCCCGCGCCTGTGCCAGCTACCCGAAGCCGCCCGACTGCACTACAGCAAGTGGTTGCTTCACGACGCGGATGACGTTGGGGCCGTAGAGGGCGTTGAGTTTCGCCTGGGCTTGGGCGACGTGGCTGGTGACGCCGACTTGGAGGTAGCCGTTCTGGGTGGGGCCGTACCCGGAGATGGTGATGCCCTGGGCTTTGAGCGCGTTGCGGTTGAACGAGTCCATCAGCTTCTTCACGGCGCGGAGTGTTCTGGGCGCGTCGTTGTGGATGGCGTAGGTGCCTGGGTGGGTCGCGTGTAGTCGGGTGAGGATCGACTGTGGTGCGTGCGCGAGGTACAGGGTGACGGTGTTCGCCGCGATGTTGACGGCCGCGCCGGTGTAGTAGGCCCCGCCCGCAAGTCTTTGGGCGGCGGTCACGGCATCGTCCAGCGCTGACTCGTTGGCTGGTGTGCAGCCGTAGTCGCAGTTGGGACGGCTCGGCATCCGGTCCGGGCAGAGCTGGAAGTGCCACGTCCACGCGCGGGCGCGGAGGTTGTAGATCGACACGGCTGTGCAGTTCGGCGTGGTCGGCACCCCGAGCGCGGTGGGCCGCGTGTGATGAAACGTGACCACCCACGCGGGGTATCCGAGCGTCGAGCCAGGCTCTCTCACAGTCCAGAGCCGAACGGTCGGCTTTTCCTTCGAGGTAGGGCCGTGGTTCGTCCGCCGAAGGAGGCTCAGAACCTCGCTGCTGGAGATCGGCGCTCGGTATCCGGGCGGCACCGCCGCCAGCGTCACTCCGACCACTGGATAGGTGAGCCGTTCGGCCGCCCGTGGATCGACAGCGGCGACGCGCTGGGTCGTCGTTGGCGAAGCCACGCCGGGCTTCTGGCCGGAAGCGCAGCCAGCGCCAACGGCAATCAGGAGGACCATCCCGAGGATCACCAAGAAGCGCCTCATCCGCACTCTCTCTATACGACGCCGACCGCGTCTTTGTCACCCGCGCTCACGGTCATTCCGGAACACTGGCCCAGGCGAGAGCTAACGGGTAGCTGCTGAGCTAGCTGTAGGAGCAGACGGCGAGGACGGAGCCGTCGGGCAGGGTTCTGAGGGTGATCTGTGTTGCGTGGGGGCCAAGGTCAGAGACTCCCACCATCCTGTGTCCACGCTCCGGGACGCGCACGACGGTGTGGTAGAAGCGCTTGACGCAGCTGATCCGGCTGCCCACCGCGACTGCGCCCGGCTTGAAGTCGATCCGCTGTCCGGGAGTAAGGCGATGGGATACCGCCTTCGACCCGCCGCATCCGGTGACGACCGTCATCAGCACAACGACAACGGCCAACGCCAACGTGAGAAGCCTGCGGTTCATCTTCTCGTTATACGTCGCCGATGCCGTCGGTGTCACCTCATCGCTCATGGGTCATTCCGGAACACTGGCCCAGACGACAGCCCTGACGCTCGACCGAAATCTCGCGCGGGTTCGACTCCTCCGCAGCCTCGACTTTCCCCGCACGGATTGTTAGCCGGGAAGCGCCGACCTACAATCGAGGGGTGCACATCGTCAGTCGATTCATCCTGCTGGCTCTTGTCGGTGTGCTCGTATTGGTGGTTTCGCCGGCTGCGCTCGGTGACGCTGGTAGCTATCAGCTCGTGTCGCCGGACATCTGGGGGTGGTCGGGCTGTCCGGGCTTCGTCGTCGAGACGATCGACGGAAACGTCAACGGCTGCGTGCCGTTCCCGGCTGGCGTCACGCCAATCAACATCACGTACTCGGCCGCGTCCGACGGCTCGATCGTGTTCATGGCAAGCGACAACACGGACCCGTCCGCAGGCGATGTGGGATCGATCTGGCTCGTCAGCCCGAACGGATCGCCCGTGCACCTGGACCCGTCACCGTGGGACTTCGATCCGACGATCTCCTATAACGGCTCGAAGGTCGTCTTCGCCCGCTATGACTCCACCACGGGGACCTCCAACATCTACAGCGTCAACCCCGACGGCTCAGACCTACAACTCGTCGTCTCGGGCGGAGGGACGAACAGTCTGAACGTGCCCGCGATCTCGCCGGACGGAAGCGCGATCGCGTATTGGTGCGATGGCCACTGCGGGCCGTTGACCGACGGGACCTACCGTGGGAGCGGGGTCATGCGCGTCAACGTCGATGGCACCGACCCACGCATGATCGTGATCGCAGGCGGTGCCGCTGTCGAGCCGCAAGGCCCGAGTTCGTTGAACTGGTCGCCGGATAGTCAGTGGATCGCGCTCAACGGCTACACGCGGGTTTGTCCCTGCGGCGACACCTTCACCTACTTCGATCAGGCGTTCGTCTACAAGACGGACGGCAGCGACCTGTTCAACAACGTCGACCCCAGCCGACAAGTCACGAATGAGACCGACGGGCCGTTGTTCCCCCAGTTCAGCCCCGACGGCACACAGATCCTCTACATGACCTTCTCCAACGACAACGGCGATCAGGGCAACTTCTCGTACATGATCGGCGTCGATGGGACGAATAGGCACGAGGTGTTCCTCAACCCCGACCCGCTCACCTGCATCAACGGGACGTGCAACGGATACCCCTCGTATGGCCAGTTCATCCCGACCGCGACGCCCGTCGCGCCACCGCCTCTCGTCGACGCGACCCACATCACCGTCCCGTCTGTTCACGCCCTCGGCATCAAGACGGCCAGCAGGGACCTCCGGGCGAACAACCTGACGGTGGGGAAAGTGACGTACAAGTACTCGGCCAGCCTGCATAAGAACCGCGTGCTAGCCCAGTACCCCAGAGCCGGTGCAGTTGCGCACCGCACACGGAAGAAAGGACCTTCCGTGAACCTCGTCGTCAGTCGCGGCCGCCGCCACCACCGTCGCTAGCGTGCGCGTCGTCGTTTAGCCGGAGTAGCGTCTTGCGGCGCAGCGGCTCCACAGCCCGGACGCTCAGGGGTCATTCCGGAACACTGGCCCAGGCGAGCGTCCGACCTCCCGGCCCTCCTATGGCCTACAGGAGATGACGAGCGAGCCGTCTTGCAGGCGCTTTAGGTCAATCTCAGATGACAACGCAGGGGACGACCCGCTAGCCGAGCCACTGACCCCGTGGCCCGGCGCCGGAACCTTCGCGCCAACGCTCCCATTGCAGCGGATCAGGGCACCGGTCTTCACGCTCTTGACGGTCGTGACCGTCGGCCCCGTAACGCTCATCGAGCCAAACATCTTCCCGGAGCCGCATCCAGCCGCTAAGCCGAGCGCGACGAGCGCGACGAGCGCTAGGGCGAGGATCGCTTTCACCGCTCAGCTTCTATACGCCGCAGCCCGATGGATGTCAACGCGCGCTCAGGGGTCATTCCGGAACACTGGCCCAGCCGAGAGTCCTCTAGCCTCAGCTTGCTGCCTCGGCAGAAATCCAGTCCGTGACCTTCGGCAGCCCCTTCTCGGAGACGCCGTCAAAGACCACAAAGAAGAAACCGTCCTCGACCGGCACCGTCTGCTCCTGGTCGCCCAGCCGGATCCGGACCGCTGCGGCTCCCACGGGAGCCTCGTCCCACCAGACCACCGTCTCGGGTCGCGCGCCAGTCTCCATCCGAACCAGATTGTTGTTCCCGGAGTTGCCAGCCACCCATCCATCACCGTCGCGGAAGCACTCCACCGTCTCGACCTCGTACGCATGGGGGTAGCCGTCCGCGTTCATCACCTGCGCGACCACGGCCTCCTCGCCTCGGATGGCCACACCGACGACGCGCACGTACTCGCCACGGAGTTCGCCACGAGCGGCTAGCTCCGGCGTCTCGAAGTTCCTCACCGCCATAGAAATAGCCGAGCCTGGGTCTGCTCGCTCAGGGGTCATTCCGGAACACACTGGCCCAGGGCGGCCGCTGCACTCTCAGGCGGTGGGGGCCTGGAGCCGGTCGAGTTCCTGTTGTGCCGACTGCATGAGCGCAGCGGATGGATGCTGGGTGCCGAAGAAGGCGTAGACGGAGAAGCTGTAGCCGTTGACCGCGCCGTCGATGCGATATAGCGGCACGTTGTTGTTTGGCTGTCCTTCCCAGCCTCGTTGAACCGTGGCGTCGCTCAGTTGGAGCGGTAGTTGACGCGGCGGGAAGTTCGACCCACCGTCGCTGCCCCTGCCGATCACGACGTAGAAGACGATCCCGTCTGCTGGCAACTTCGCGAGGGTGTGCGTCGGAAACGTGCCCACAAACCCGCCTTCGGATGCGATTGGCACGTTAGCCGCGATCACCGTCGGGCCGTCACTGAGGGGAACCGTTCCCGTGGAAACCTCCGTCCAACCGGACGTAGGCAGGAAGCCGGGCGCGTCCCCGACAGAACTCGAAGCCGACGTGAGGGGGAAGGTTGAGCCGAGGAAGAACGCCCCGACGCCGATGAGCACGACGACGAGGGCGAGCGCGAGGATCGCCCGACGCGGCGACCGACGAGGCCAGCCGCGCGGCTGCCATGCTCCCTCCCCAGCGCTCATGACCGCCGCTCGGGCGCGCTCCGTCGCCGCCACCGAAGGCAGCGGGTACTGCTCGCGCAACTCTCGCTCGAGCTTGTCCGTGTCAGGCATGTTCAGCCTCCGTTGCTTGTCGAACCTGGGCAACCCCGCGCCCGAGGCGCGAGCTAACTGTCCCTTCCGGCGCACCGACGATCTCCGCCACTTCCTTCAGGCTGAAGCCGAGCACGTGGTGGAGCACGACGACCTCGCGCTGCTCACGCGGGAGGGCCGAGACCGCCGCCAGCAGTCCGCTCACCTCCGCTCGCACGGGTGCCTCGGTCGCCTCGTCCAGGCTCGTAGTCTTCCGCCGCCGTTCGGCTCGCAGCAGGTCGCGGGCGCGGTTGACAGCGATCTTCGCGATCCACGGCGCAAACGGCTTGCTGCGGTCAAACCTCGCTAGCGACCGGATCGCGTTGAAGAACGCATCCTGTGCGGCGTCATCGGCGAGATCGCCCCGTCCTGTGACGGCGTACGCCGCCCGCCAGGCCGTTACCCAGTGCTCGTCAAAGAGCGCCTCGACCGCAGCAGAGGAATCCGCTTGGGCAGCAGGAGCAGCTAGATCGTCCTCATGGGCCATCCACTCCGTATACGCCCGCCGGACCCTTCGTCATCCATCCGCGTTGTGAATCCGGCTCAGGGGTCATTCCGGAACACTGGCCCAGGCGAGGGGTCTTGCGCCGAATACGGTTCGGGCGTGATCCGACCGTATCTGGAGGGAGACGCCGTGGCAGTCGGTGCGCTGCTTGATTCGGCCTGGCCCGGCGATCCGACTCTTGCCTCGATTTCGGCTATCCACGGCCCCAACCCGGACGACAGTGAGGATCGGTGGCGGCGGACCCTGGTCTTTGTGCGCGATGACGAGATCGTCGGGGTCGGGACGTTGCTTGCGAACGCGCGGCATCCCTCGCGGTACTTCGTCGTTGTGGTCGTGGCGTCGGAGGCTCGGCGTCGAGGTGTTGGTAGCAGGCTCCTCGCCGACTTGATGGGGCTTGGGGATGGCCGACCTCTGCTCGCCCGCGTGCGAGAGACTGACACGGCGGGGATGGCATTTCTTCGCGCACGGGGCTTCAGCGTCCTGCTGCGAAGTCGTGTCGGTGTTGTAGATCCGCAGGACGCTTGCGTGCAGGCATGGATCGCCGCTACTCCGCCAAGTCTGATTGAGAGCAGCACTCCGCGCGACGAACTGGCGGTTGCCCATGAGGCCGCCTACGCGGCCGAACATGCCCATTGGTCACCGACGACGCGACGGCCGTTGGAGGAATCGCTACGGCTGTTCTGCGGGGAGTCCTGGCTGCCCGCAACTGCCCGCACCGTGCGCAGCGAGGGACGGATAGCGGCTGTTGCCGGGCTTCATGGGCCACCCCTCGCTCCGTCAGCGGCTGAGTTGTTCCTGATCGCCGGAAGCGCGACTGGCGACGCGACCGCTCTTCGTGCGGTCGTAGCGGCCGAACTCGATCTCGCACAATCCCTGGGAGCGGTTATCTCGATTGAAGCTGACGATGCCAATGCCGAGCTATCGCAGATCCTCGACGAGCTGCCAGTCTCAATGGAGCCAACGCTTCTCCTGCTCAGTACCGATGCTTGATCGTCGTCAGGGGTCATTCTGGAACACTGGCCCAGGCGACTGTCCTGGTGCAGGGCCAAGGAGCGAAGTAGCCTCCAGCGATGCTCGATCACTTGGAGCAGCGGATCGGGGCTGTCGTTGGCGCACGTCCGGTCGAGTGCGTGGCTCGGAGCGGCGGCTACTCGACCGCAGAGCGCTACACAGTCACGCTTGACGACGGCCGTCGAGTCTTCGTGAAGGCAGCCGACGCAGAACACATGGCCGCCTGGCTGCGCCGCGAACACGAGGTCTACGCCTCACTGCAAGCAGGCTTCATCCCGAAGCTGATCGGGTTCGACGACGACGGTCGATACCCATTGCTTGTAATCGAGGATCTCAGTCATGCGGATTGGGAGCCGCGCTGGACGGCCGAGCGGGTTGCGCTCGTCTGCGCGGCGCTCGACAAGCTCCACGACAGCCCAGCGCCGCCGAACACCCGCCCGCTGCGGGAGACGGAGGCCAGTTGGTTCGGCCGCTGGCGCAGAGTCGAGGCAGACCCTGAGCCGTTTCTGTCGCTTGGTCTGAGGTCACGAGCGTGGCTCGACCGACGGCTGCCAGAGATCATCGAGGCCGCAGATTCGGCTCCAGTCGACGGCGATGCAATCACTCACATGGACGTGCGCAGCGACAACCTCTGCACGCTCAACGGCCGCGCGGTGTTTGTCGATTGGAACTTCGTCTCCTTCGCTGCCCCTGATCTCGACCTGGCCGCCTGGGCTTGCAGCCTCACCCTCGAAGACGGGCCGCTGCCATGGGATCTGCTCCCCAACAGCCCCGGCTTGGCCGCCTTCATAGCCGGAATCTTCGCGGCCACCGCCGGTCTACCACCGCCCGACACAGCGCCCACCGTGCGCGAGTTTCAGGGGCAGCAACTCGCCGTCGCTCTGGACTGGATCGACCGCGAACTACTGCCACCCTAGAAAGGCCGAGCATCCTCAGGGGTCATTCCGGAACACTGGCCCAGCCGAGAGTGTCGTTACCGATTCGCGCTCCAAAGCAGGAAGACCACAACGACTAGCACCCAGACAGTCAGACCGATGAAGCTCGGACGACGCCAGCCGCGAGCCATCTGGCGTTGCCCGTGGAGCCTCACCTTCTGGTCGAACTGCTCATAGCGCGACCGTAAGCTCACATCGCGAAGTCTAGGCTGGTGCGCTCGGGGGTCATTCCGGAACACTGGCCCAGCGCAGCGCACTCTCGCCCGATTCGAGGACTAGGGGTTGGTTCTCGACCCGGAGGACTGGTTGAGGATCGAGAGCGCCAAGTCCTCCAGCGTCGCCTCGCTCTTGTGGCCCAAGACGACTACCTCGCTCCCGTTGAGCTTGAGGGAGACGGAGCCGAAGTTGTTCCTCGTACCGTCGGAGTTCTGGCGGAAGACAAGTGCTGGTCTCCGCTTTAGATCGATCACCTTGCTATCCCGAAACCCCAGCGCGACCTGCTGATAGTGAGTCCGCGTATCGCCGCGAAAGGGCGCTGGTCGGGTGTATTCAACGATCAGCCCCTGTGCCGGGAACGTGACCGCCACCGCCCCGTCGGTCTTGTGCCCGTCCCGATGTGAGAAGCCGTCGATCCAAACCGGACCGGCATCGGATGCTCGGACCAGCGGCGTGTTCGGAAGGACGAGCCGAACTCCCGAGGAGGCGGCCGCGCGAGCGAGCGTCGTCCGCTTGGCAAAACAGGGGAGCGGATGTGCAAGCGTCATCGGCGAACCCAGCGCCGGGCCGTTGCAGACGACAGTCTTGCTTACCCGCGAAACGCCACCGCAGCCGCCCGCCAGTGCTGCCACGACCAACCCACCAGCAACGAGTCTCGTGCCCCGCGCCATGAGTCCACACTACGCGAGCCTCGGTGCATCGGAGCGCGAGGCTTGACCTTCTGGCGTTGCCTGCGGACAATTCGACGGTGACCGGCGAAGACCAGCAGGAGCAGGCAGATCTTGTCGGAGACCTGCTCGCGCAGATCCCGCGGACGGCCATCGTTGACGCCGTACACGCAGCACTCGGTTTGCCCCGGCGGCAGACCGAGCGGATCGTGAAGGCGTTCGACGAGTTCGTCGCGCAGCCGCTCGTGGCGAACCTGACGAAACTGCACGGGCGCGACCTCGCCAAGCGCAACCCGATGATCTACACGGTGCGCGGCGTCGAGACGGTCGAGGAGTGGGCCGATCAGGTGCTCGCCGACAAGGAAACGTCGGCGATTGAGGCGCACATCGGCACCTGGATGGAGGATGTCGCGCGGCTCGTTTCGGGCGGGATCAAGCCTGGCAGTGGCGTCGATCTCCAACTGACCGACGGCGAGGGCGTGGTGCAGCTTTACGCGATCCAGTCAGCGCCGAACACCAAGAACGCAGGAGGGCGCGCGAGCGACATAGCCGCGCTCCGACGTGGCGCGAAGCCGCTCCGTGCCCACAAACAACGCGTCGAGTTGTACGTCGCGGTGCTCAGTGGTCGCGCGAAGACCGGTGTCGTTCGCGAGCACTCCGACATCACCGTCCTAAGCTCCGACGCCTTCTGGGAGCGCATCAGCGGGATTCCCGACTTCCGCGCGCGGCTACTGCGGGCGACGACGATCCTCGCCTGGCTTGTCAAGCGGCGCTCGAAGGACGAAACCGAGCGGATCAAGCGCGAGGCCGTCGAGCTATTCGGAGACGAAGACGGCAAGCTCGATCTAGAAGCGCTCGCCACCGCACCTCGGACGGCGCGCGAGGAGAAGGATCTGCGAGAGAAGCGCTTGCTCGCAGACCTCGACCTCCTCTAGCTGCTGGGGCATTCCGGAACACTGGCCCAGCCCAGTGCTGGCCCCCGATCTAGCCCGACCAGAGAAGTCGGGAACCGCTCCGGCTGCTGCGGGAAACTAGAAGTGTGGGGCGCTCCTTTGACCAGGTATTCGAGGCCGAGTATCGGCCTCTGCGCGGCTACCTCTACCGGAGGCTCGAAAGCCCGGAGGCCGACGAGTTGGCGGCTGAGACCTTCGCTATCGCCTACCGGAGTTGGAATGACCTCGACCCCTCCCGTCCCGTGCGCCCCTGGCTCTACGGAATCGCCGCCAACCTCCTCCGACACCGGTGGCGTAAAGAGCGCCGGATGCTTCGCGCCTACGCTCGCTCAGGCAACGACCAGATTCCCGCGCAGGATGAGGCTGCGAGTGTCGAGCGAGCAGACGCCGAGGCGCTGAAGCGATCCCTCGCGGCGGCGCTGGCCGAACTTCGGCTCGGCGAGCGCGAGGTTCTTCTGCTCCACGCTTGGGCTGACCTGACTGACGCCGAGATCGCCGAGGCGCTCTCGCTGCCGGCCGGAACGGTCAAGTCGAGGCTGCATCGTGCGCGGGAGCGGATGCGGAACCGTCTTGCCGCTAGCGGGCAAGTAGAGGTGAAGGCACTAACCACGATGAGCGAGGAACCACGATGACGACCGATGAGATGCAGCTTCTGAGGGACTTCCGCACCGACATTCCCGATCCCGATGAGGAGAGCGTTCGCCGGGCGTATGCCTACGCCACCAGTCAACCGCAGGCGGCAAGGCGACTGCGCCTTCGCGCTCGACGCGGCTTTCGGGAGCCGAGTTGGATGCGGTCGCGGCGTCGGCGCACCGTTGTGCTCGGCACCGCGCTGGGCATCGCTGCCCTCGCAGCCGTGGTCGTGATCGCGCTCGGCGCTTTCAGCGCAGGTCCGGCATACGCCGTCACCAAGAACTCCGACGGGACCATCACCATCACCATCAGCCAATTCTCCGCACTCTCGGCGCTCAACCAAGAACTCGCCCAGGATGGGCTTCCTCTAAAGGCCGTCCCCGCGACCCCAGACTGCCCCTTTGCCCAAGGTCTGTACACGGGTCCCCGCCAAAGCGGTGGTTTCGCCCCCACGGACTCGATCACGATCAACACCAGCTATCTCACTAGCATCGGAACCATCGATTTGATCGCAGTCAGCGAGTCTGCCACTTCGGGCCGTCTGATCTTCATGGCGGCCGGGGTGCCCGCCGACGCAGTGCCATCCTGTATCAACAGTGCCGCATTCGGCACTCCGTAGTCCTTCCGGCAACAGCGCCACGTCCGGATGACGGGGCTACTCAGGGGTCATTCCGGAACACTGGCCCAGGCGAGAGGGCTACCTCCTGACGAGTCTCCAGTCGGCTCGCTCTGGAACTCAGCCGAGCGCGAGCGGCGCGTCTCGCCGCCGCTTGACCCGGCGGGCGAGTAGGAACAGACAAGCGCCGACGGCAATGCAGCCGAGGCCAACCGCGAACTCCTGCCACGTGTTCAGTCCGCCGGAGCTGGTTAGCTCCACGCAGGCGTTGCCTGCGCGCGGCGGCGGGCAGTGAGGCAGCGAAGTCGTCCACTGATGCACCGCGTCGTAGACGAGTACAAGCCCATAGAGAGCGACAAGACTCGCGGCCACGAGGATGAGCGAGAACTTGGCGATGCGTTCAATGATAGGAGCGTTTCGTCAAGCCTTCACTGGCTGCGCTCAGGGGTCATTCCGGAACACTGGCCCAGGCGACGGTGACTCATCTCCAGCAGGCGGCAGGCGGAGTGATCTCTACGAGTCGAGCGCCTTCGAGTCCGACCACGTACCGGTGCTTCGGGTCGACGGCGAAGAGAGCGGGTTCGTGGAAGGCGGGTAGGCGCTCGCGTGCGCGAACCGCTCCAGTCTCCGGGTTGAGGCAGGCGACGATGCCGGTGTCGTTGGCAAGCCAGAGTGCGTTGCCGCCGTAGATCGTGGAGGCGGACATCGGCCAGTGGAAGAGGCCGGTCGGCGGTGTTGAGGCGATCCGAGCATTGGGCGGTGGTTGGAGCGCGAGGGCGTGCTGGCGCAGGTGGATCGTGAGGCCCTGCATGCCGGTGCGGAAGGAGGCCCAGACGCCTCCGGGAACGGCGGTAAGGCCCGCTCCCGCGACCGAGTAGCTGAGTGGCGGACGAGCAGCGGCCCGTGTGAGCAGGTGGCCGTTACGGGCGTCGTACTCGACCAGGGTGACGCCACTGGAGCCGCCTCTGTCCTCGGTCGTCAGTGCCGCATAGAGGTGGTGGCCGCTTGGGTCGAGGGCGAGATCCCAGACGGCGAGATGGCCTGGCGTTGGCAGCTTGGCTTGGGCGAGCGTCTTTCCGGTGATGGCGTCGATCCGGCGCAGCGTGTGATTGCTGCCGATCCATACCGACCGGGTGTGGCCTGCCGGAATCGCGAGTGTCGGGTACGTGAACGAAGGCTTCGGTAGTGCGATGGTTCGCGTGATCGTGAGCCGACGCGGATCGACCTCATACAGATGCGGGAGATGCGGCTGTTTGCCCGTCAACCCGTAGACCCAGACCTCACCCCCAGCGACGGTGATGCCCCCGACCGGGAACAGCGGCCCTTTGCGAACGCGCCCGCTTAGAAGGCTCCTGCGTTCGAGCCGATACGGGCCACGCATGGGACGCTGTGTGAGCGAGATCAGTTCGTACACGAAACCGCCGCTGACCACAGGGCTGTACAGGCCCGTGGGCTGATGCTGAACAAGGCGCTCGGGCCACAACCTGTGCTGAGACCTCCGGACAGACGCTCCGGCAGACGCGCTGACCACGAGAGCAAGGCTGATACCGACCCAGACAGCCAAACGCCCAAGCCTCATGCTCGTCCTAACCTCATCCCCCGAAGTATCCGTGTGACCACCCGCGCAGGGGTCATTCCGGAACACAAGCCCCGCCGAGGGCTACTCGATCCTGCGCGTAGCTCGGTCGCTGCGGCCACGGCGCTGACGGGCCGGTCAACGTCTGGGTGCCTGGCGGCCAGGGAGTGACGTTCGCCAGACGCTCGTACGTTCCGGTGGTCGTGTGGCTGGGCAGCAAAACGGCGCTGGCGTTGCTGAGGACGATGACGCTTTCAAGCTCGGGTGGGTCGCGGATGAAGGCGATGAGACGTTCGGTCTGGTCCGAGTGCGTCATGAGGCAGTAGCGGCCGAGGACGTCCGCCTTCGGATCCTGGATCTGCTCGCGGACGGGTTCGAGTTCTTCGCGGAGGATGTAGAGGTAGCCGAGAGTGGCGAACGCGACCAGGTAACCCGCGCGCAACCACGCGACCGAGGCGGCTTTGAAGTCAGGCGACGGAAACGACAGGCCAGCGGTCCAGTCTGTTGCCCCGTCGTCAGCCGCACCGCGCAGGGCGGCTGTCATGGCGGCGGTCATGTCCGGGTGATTTTGCTCGGGAACGCCCATCAAGGACAGCCCGTCCTCCGTGAAGATCGCGCTGCCGCGCAGTTCGACGTCGCCGAAACGGAAGGTCGCGGCCATCGGCCTTGTCATGGTGCGGGTGCCGAACTCGCGGACCGTCTCTACGCGCCGCAGTTCCGCGTCGGCAGTGTGGCCGCTCCGGCTGTTGCACTCTCGACAGGTCACGGCAACGTGTCGCCCGCCGACGCTCTGGGGCGGTGCATGTTCCAGACTGAGGTCATCGAGGTCGGAGAACCACTGTAGGCAGAGCGGGCAGAGGTAGCGCCCCTGAGCGTTCTTGACAAGTGCGTCCGTGATCGCGACCGCTTCGCGAACCCAGTGCGCCTTCTTCGACCGATTGCTCACTCTCCCCAAGCTAGCCCGGCTCTCGGCGCTTGTAACGCTCGCCTCACCCTCCGGCCCCGGAAACGGAGGAACCATGTTCGCGAAGCGACCTACGCGATCACGATCAAGCCGGGCGAGGAGATCTGGTTCGGCAACCGCTGTCCTCTCACCTGAGCGGCGCGGCACGCGTCTGCGGCCGGAAGGTCAGTCCTCCTGGCGACGGCCGAGGGCGGCCTTTGCGATGTCGAGCGCCACGCCGCTGAGCAGCCACGCGGTCGCCTCGCCCTCGACCACGTGCGCGTTCGGGTCATCGGCGAGGAGCTTCCCGATCACGTCGTCCTGCTTCTGCTGGTCGTCCAAGCCGGGGCGACTGTACCTGCGAGGGCGCGACCGTCCTCGCTACATGAACTTGCGGCGCTTGAATGCCGTCACGTCGGCACGGCTCAGCTCGAACCACTCGCCGTTCTTGCGGCGGTCGGCGAAGCGGAGGTGCCAATACCGCTCGATGCCGGGCGGGTCGTCCGTGGCGATCACGTGCTCCTCAGTCACGGGTTCGGGAAGCTGGATCGCGATGTCGTACCTACGGCGACCCACATCGAGTGTGTAGCCGATCTTGTAGAAGCGCCCCGACTTCAGCAGGTAGACGAAGCCGCGCTCGCCGGGGTCGGCGATGGGCTTTTCGTCGGCTTCCGGTGCCTCGGCGATGAGCGGTTCGAGGATGGCGACCACGTCCGCCACCTCAGCCTGACCCTCGAAGTGTCGGACGAGTTGGGCGGGCCATGTCGCCTTCGGCCCGAGTCGGTCGAAGGTCTTCGGGTTCGGGAACGTGGCGTCTTGCTGCCGCCGGAGCTTCAGTTCGGCGGCCGTGGGAAGGCGACCGAGCCGCCGGATCTCCTCGGCGAGCATCGTGAACAACGCCTCGTCAGGAATCCGTCCTTGTAGCTCGTTCGGTGGGAAGCCAGCCTCGGCTAAGGCGTCGTTCCAGCGCGCCCAGTAGCGTCCGCTCCAGTCGGACTCGCGGATCCCGTCTCGGCCGCGAACCTCGCTCGACCGAGAGCGACACCGCCGTTAGCCTCGGCGGTGCGCCGAATCTCGGCGAGGATCTGGTCCTTCTCCACCGGCCGATCCTATGACGCTACGGCCGTAGTCGCCGCTCAGCGGCGGAGCTAGAGCCGTCGCTCGGTCGGGTCGTACGGCGTGACGCCGAGCCGATCTCCGAGCGCTTGCTCGACCTGGCTCGGGCGGAACCGCGAGGCATCACCCGACCGCATCCCAGCGACGGCTGCTCCGGCGCGCGACGACGGTCGGGTCGTAGACCGTGGTTGGTGGCGGCGGCCACCCGGCGGCGGCGGAGTCTGCGGACGAAGGTGAGCATGGGACGAGGGTAGCCCGAGGGGCTGTGTCATCCCCGTCGGCTACGTTCTCCCCGAGCAACCGCTCGCCGGGCTGGGGAGTCCGGACATCACGTTCGGGGGCCGCCGCGAGGTGGCCCTCAGCGTTCCCTGGGGCTTGTCCGGGGACTGAAGCCCACGCGCTACGATCCGGTCGATGTCTGTTCCCCGTTTTGAAAGCCCGGCCAGGTGCATCACCACGACGACCTAGCCGCTGCCGCTCTCGCCGAGGCCGTCCATGCGCTCGCCGCAACGCGGCCCGATGACGTTCTTGTCGAGGACTTCTTCGACCAGGAGGTCGCCGCCCGGCTTGGCGTCACGGCGACTGAGCCGGTTGCGGAGGTCGTCACGAGAGTGCCCGGCCACCGCTTCGTCGTCGCCCGCTCCTTCACCTGGTCACTGCTCGCCCATGCCGCGAACGAGATGCGCTTCGCTGACGGTCTCGATGAGGTTGGCGACCACGAGGGCGCAGCACGAGCGCGGGAGGTTGCTGTTCTCGCCTGCAGGGATGCTCTACGGGGCGAACTCTCCGAGGAGTTGAAGGTGCGGCAGGGCGACGGCTCCGGCGACGGGATTCCCCTCGTCAGCGCGCTCACCGTCGAGGATTACGAGGCCCGATGCCGGGACGCCGGGAACATCGAGCTTGCCGACGCGTTCACGACGGAGTTTCGCGTCGTCCGTCAACGCGCGAGGGGCGGCCATCGACCGCTCGTGCTTCGGCAGCCTCGCCGTTCACGTCCCCGTGAGCGTCGCCGCTCGGCATCGCGGCGCTCGTCTCGCGGCTCGCCCGGCCGACCTTCAGCCGACGACGATCCGGCTGACCTAGCCCGGCAACGGAGGCGGCGATGAGCCGTCCCGGTCGGCGTGCTCTCAGGCTCGATCCGTGCCTCGACCGCATCGAGGAGATCGCCGACCTAGACGCGGCTGGTCTCGGCACCACCGAGATCCAGGCGCGGCTCAACGTCCGGCGCGCGACGATCAGCCGCGTACGCGCGCTTCTAAGGACCGCTGAGGCTCGCGGGTATGCGAAGGCCGTCGAGGACTTCGCAGCGTCAGAGCGCGCGACTCAGCCGTTCCCGAAATACCCCGAGGCTGAATCGTGAATCCGGTCCGGCTTGAACGGGAGACGTTCTCAACGTCGAGGCTGCTCGACTTCGTCTCCGAGAAGGAGCTGACGATGCAGTGCGGCCACGGCCCTGACGCGTGGCCGCTCGTGGTCGTCAAGGAGCTGATCGACAACGCGCTCGACGGCTGCGAGGAGCAGGGGATCGCCCCCGAGATCACGGTCACCGTGGACGAGAGCGAGCATCACCGTCGCCGACAACGGCGCTGGGATCCCGCCGGACGTCGTCGATCGTCTGCTCGACTTCTCGATCCGGGTCTCGTCCACGGGAGGCGTACGTAGCGCCGGATCGTGGCGCGCAGGGCAACGCGCTGAAGACGATCATCGCGATGCCGTTCGTGCTCGACGGCGAACGGGGCCGAGTCGACATCGTCGGTGGCGGCGTGATGAGCGAGATCACGTTCTCGGTCGATCAGATCGAGCAGCGCCCGGTCGCCGAGGTGACCAGTGTACCCGGCTGATGGGCTCGTTCGTCCGCGTCTACTGGCCGCCGCCGGGAGCTAGTTCCGAGCCTGGGCTGCAACCTCGGTTTTTACAAGACGAGCTGACGCAGCGGCAGATTCGCAGGCTGGTCGCCGACTTCGCCTTCCTGAATCCGCACCTGACGCTGACGGTGCAGATCGGCGGCGAGGAGGAGCGGATCGAGGCGACCGACACCGCCTGGGAGAAGTGGACGCCGTCGAGTCCGACCTCGCCGCACTGGTACGAGCACGAGCAGCTCGAGCGGCTGATCGGCGCGTACGTGACGCATGACCGGCGGACCGAGCGGGAGCGGACGGTGCGCGAGTTCGTCGTCCGACTTCAAGGGGCTGACCTCGACGGTCAAGCAGAAGCGTGTGCTCGCGGCGGCTGGGATGGCGCGCGCGCCGTTGTCGTCCCTGATCTCCGGCCGCGACTTCGACCACGACCGCGTGCGCGCTGCTGCTCGCGGCGATGAAGGCGGAAGCGAAGCCAGTCCCGGCACGGGCACTGGGCCGGATCGGCCGCCGACCACATCGAGCACCGCTTCGAGCGGCTGGGCATCCAACCCGGCTCGTTCGAGTACAAGCTCGTAGAGGGCATCGGCGAGGACGGGCTGCCGCAGGTGACCGAGGTCGCGTTCGCCGCGCTCGCCGACGACACGCAGGAGCGACAGCTCGTGACCGGCGTCAACTGGTCGGCCGCCTGGATCAACCCGTTCCGCGCGCTCGGTGGCCTCGGGCGCAGCCTCGACACGCTGCTGAGCGACCGTCGCTTCGAGGCTGACCGAGCCGATTGCGCTGCTCGTCCACGTCGCGCATCCGCGCGTCCAGTACGCCGACCGTGGCAAGTCGTCGGTGGTGACCGCGTGAGGAGCGAAGACATCATCCGATGCCCTCAACAGCGTCGGCCGCAAGTGGACGCGCCAGGTGAAGGCGGAGGAGCGCCGACCGGCGGCCGCCGTGCGTCGCGCCTCGATGTGGACGCCCAGTCGCGTCACGTTCAAGGAGATCTGCTTCGAGTACATGACGGAGGTCTGGGACAAGGCGAGCGGCGGCGGCCGACTGCCGACGCATTGGCGGCAGATGTTCTACGTGATGCGGCCGATCTGCGAGAGGGAGGGCTGCGACGGGCCGCTGATCGACACGACCTTCAAGAACATCTTGGAGGGCTATCTCATCCAGCATCGGCCGGGCTGGGACGTGCTGCGCGGCGCTCGCGGCGTCTTCAAAGAGCCGCACGCCGCCGACAACGACAACGGGCTGGCGATGAGCACGCTCGGCGTTCGCGACTACCTCTCGGACGCGGGCCGGTCGTTCGATGTGAAGCCGCGTCTCTCGGGCCGGTTCCCGACCAGCGGTGCTCGCAACCGGATCGCAGCCGTGCTCATCTGCGAGAAGGAGGGTTTCGACGAACTGCTCGCCGCCGAACGGGTGACCGACCGTTACGACCTGGCGCTGATGTCCACGAAAGGGATCAGCGCGCTCGCCGCCCGCGACCTCGCCAACCGGCTCGGCGTCCCCTGCTTCACGCTGCACGACCTCGACAAGAACGGCTTCGTCATGGCGGCCGGATTCCCGTTCGCGACCGACCTCGGCCTCAGCCTCGCCGACGCCGACGAGCTGCAACTCGAACCCGAGCATCAAGGACACAAGAACCCGGAGAGGGCGTACGACAACTTGATCCGCAACGGCGCTACGCCCGAAGAGGCGGACTTCATCGCCTACCAGGAACAGCGTGTCGAGCTGAACATGATGACCAGCGACGCGTTCGTCGAGTTCGTCGAAGGCAAACTCATCGAGCACGGCGTCGAGAAGGTGGTCCCGGACGAGGCGACGCTCGCCGAGGCGTGGACGCGCGTCCATGTCGTCCATGCCGCGAACAGGCTGATCGACGGGATGTGGCAGGGCGCGTGGGAGGCGAGATCCGTGGCGGAGCCGCCTGTCCCTCCGGCCGATCTTGCGAAGCGGATCCGCGATCTGATCGAGGACTCGGCCCTAGCCTGGGACGATGCCCTCTGGACGCTCGTCCGTGACGGAGACGATGCGAAGTGAGCGAGAAGCGGCCGAAGCTCTCGGTGGTTCCGTCGCCGGAGGCGCAGGAGCGGATCCTGAGCGCGCTCTCGCACGTCCGGGCCGATTATGGCCTGCCGACGCTGGCGAAGCCGTGTGTCGCGGCCGTCCTCGACGGCGACCTTGCAGGCGCGCAGCGCCACGAGGCGGCCTTCATCATCGCGATTGAGTGCCGCGACCTCGGCCTGACGGAAGCCGAGACGAAGCGTGTCCTCGTTCGCTGGGCGGCCAGCATCGGCTACCGGTCGCGGGAGGCGTGCCGCGTCATCGACGGCGCGTACCGCACGAGGGCGGGCGGCGGCTGGCGCTACCACCCGCCCGGCCTCACGAAGAAGGAGGGCACCTTCGCGCACCGGGTGCTCGCACCCCACTGCGCCGACGTTGGCTGCCCCGCGAACTGCCCCCGCTACCAGGGCGTCCGGCAAGGCCCACGCGGCGAGACCTACCGCCAGTTCGAACGTCTCCGCTGGCCGCAGACGCTGAAGCGCCAACGCCACGCCGCCGCCATCGACGTTTACCGCGCCGTCTGCGACCTCGAAGACGAGCTAGGTGTCGCCCCCGGCCGACCCCTCCTGACCTCCTCGGCTCGACTCGCCGAACTCGCCGAACGCGACCGTAGCCACATCCTGGAGAACCTGCGCGTCCTCTACACGCGCGGCCTGCTCGCAACATTCGAACGCGGCTCGGGCAGCGGCCCGAACGCCCATGATCGCCTCCCGACCCGCATCGCTCGCACCACCCCGATCCCGACCCCGCCAGACCAACTCGTATCCCCGCAATCAACTACAGAGGGCGAGCCGCCCCCCAAGATAGAGGGCCAGACGCCCCCTGATATAGCGGGCGAGCCGCCCCCCAATATAGGGGGCGCGCCGTGAGCGCCGGACTCGCGTTGACCGTCCCCGCCGAGCTTGTCGAGGCGATTGCCGAGCGCGCAGCCGAACTCGTCGCGACCCGTCCCCGCTTCCTCTCGAAGACGGCACTCGCGGCGCACTACGGCGTCAGCGAGCGAACGATCCGCACTTGGCGCGAGCGCGGCCTGCCGGGTGTTCGCTGTGGCCGCGAGGTCATGTACGAGATCGACGCGTGCGACCGCTGGATTGAGGCTCAGGCGTGAGCCGGGAGCACTTCACCGAGCTTGACACGCGCTCGCGTGGGAGGGGTAGTGTTCGGGGTGACAAAGGCAATGGGCGGGCAGCCCTGGCAGGCCCCCGCCCCGAACATGAAGGGTGATCTCCATGTCGGATTCGACTCTACGCAAGCGCGACACCGGCTGGCACCGCGACGGCCGGTCTCGTGGCGTCTATTGGCGTCGTCTCGCGAAGGGGAAGGGCTGGGGCTACTACTCGGCCGGACGCATCCACTCGGCCCCGTCGCGGCAGGCGGCACTCGACGGGCGAGCGGAGGCGCAACTCCGCCGCTCGAAGGGACTGCCGGAACCGGACACGCGCGTCACGCTCGCGGCGCTCGCGGAGGAGGTGCGCGAGCAGAAGCGCGGCAAGCTGCGCGGCTCGTCGTTCCGGGCGTTCGAGTACGCCCTCGACGCGGTGCTCCTGCCGGAACTCGGTGATCTGCGCGTCGTCCAGGTTGGCCCGGACCGGCTTGCTCGGCTCGTGCGCGACCTGCAACGGCGCGGCCTCGCGGCTTCGTCAATCCGCCGCTACCTCAGCCCGCTCGGGCCGATCTTCAAGCTGGCGATCCGGCGCGGCATCGTCCCCACGTCGCCGCTCGCGCTCCTCTCCGACGACGAGCGGCCGTCCGGTGGCGGCGTTCGCGACCACTACGTCTGGAGTCCCGAGGAGATCGCCCGGCTCGTCACGGCAGCCGAGGAGCTAGGCCGACGCCGGGAAGCGCAGTACGACTATGCGCCGCTCATCCGGCTGCTCGTTTCTTGCGGCTTGCGCGTGTCGGAGGCGCTGGCCCTCCGCTGGTGCGACGTTGACCTGCTTGACGCGACAATCCGCGTCCGCCACTCGTGGGCGCGGGAGGGGAAGCTGACCCCACCGAAGACGAAGGCGGGTCGTCGCGTCGTGCCGCTCGCTCCCGGTCTCGTGGACATGCTGCTCACCGTGAAGCCCGAACAGGCGAGCGATGAGCACTTCGTCTTCTCCACGACCGGACGGCGACCCGTCAGCTACCACAACTTCCGCGAGCGTGGCTTCACGCCCGCCCTCGAACGAGCCGGACTCGCCGAGAAGGGCATCACGATCCACGGACTCCGCTCAGCCGCCGTCAGCCTGTACGCGGCACGGGGTCTGTCGATGGTGGAGACGGCGACGGTCATGGGGCAGAGCGATCCGGGTGTGACCTGGCGGCACTACGCCCGCCTGTTCGACCGCTCCGACGTGAACGCCCGCGTCCGCGCGGCTCAGGCGTCGCTCACCGACGCTCAGACTTGACACACCGACTTGACACGCGCGGCCCACGCCTTCGGGTATGACAACACAACCCGCGCGTTTGCACGACTTTCCGAGAAGCCGACGGGGAGACTCGAACTCCCGACCCCATCATTACGAGTGATGTGCTCTACCAGCTGAGCTACGTCGGCAGGGGAATCCAGTCTAGCCCCGGTTCAGGACTCGATCGTCACGAGCGTCCCGATCGGCGTGTAGGGCCAGACCTCGGCCGCCGCCGCTTCGGGAAGCTCCACGCAGCCGAGGCTTTGCGGCGTTCCAAACGACGCGCGCGGGAACTCGTGGAGGGCGTCGCCGCCGTGGAAGTAGCTGATCCAGCGGATGCCGGGATCGTTGTAGTGCGAGCCGTCGGGATTCGTTCCGCTCATCGTCCCGACCGAGATGTGCTCGAAAACGGGCCACGTCCCCTGCTCGGTCGGCGCCGACGCGATGCCGGTGTTGCCCGGCGAGGTGAGGATGATGCGGCCGGCGTGCCAGAGGCTGAGCGACTGCGGGACCGTCTCGTGCACCAAGACGTAGCTGTAGCCGACGTCGGAGCGCCGGCCGGCGAGGTCGTCGCGGATCAGAGCCCGCCAGACCTGCGGGCCCGCGACGCCGTCGGTGGCCATGCCGTGCACGTTCTCGAAGCGCATCACCGCGCCCTGGGTGACGACGTTCCAGTTGCCCGGCTTCCAGAGGGCCTGGAGCGAGGTGGGCGTCTGCGGATAGCGCCACGAGAAGGTGCCGTGCGGCGCGCGCACGGCCGCGGCCACCTCGGCGCCGGGCGTCGACGGGGGCGAGTCGGGCGCGCGCCAGCGCACGGGGAGATAGCCGAGACGCGCGAGGAGCTCCTGCAGTCGCAGCGTCGAGCCCGGTCTCACCTGCCAGGCGAGCGTCTCCCCCGGCAGCCGCACCTGCACGGTGCCGCCGAGACCGAAGCCGAGCCCGGCGGGCTGGAAGGAGAGCGTGTTGGAGCCCAGCTGCTCCCAGTGGCCGGGCATGGCGGGGTCGAGCGTCGGCAGCCGAGAGCCGAGCACTGAGGCGACGGGCCGCGCGAACGTCAGGGTCAGCGGAGCGAGCGGAGAGAGGCGGCTACCGGCGGCAGGCTCGGCGACGACGCTCGTCCGGGACCCGGGAACGAACCACGAGACGTGCGCGGGCTCCGACAGCCGCTCCCACGGCCGAACCGCGGCCGCGACCGTCGTCGTCCCGGCGGTGGAGTTCCCCGCCGCCCGGACGCCGAGCGGCACTACGCTCCGGCCGGGCCCCAGCCTGCGCAGCCGCCCGTCGCCGATCGCGACGCGGCTCACCGGCTCGGCGAAACTGACGGTCACCGCGGTACCGCGCTTGGGCCGGAGCAGCGTCGAGCGGATGTGCGCGGCCGGCGTCACGACCGTCATCGTCCGCTCCTGCCGGCCGCCGACGAGCCAGCCGATCCAGCTCGGCCGCTGGATCTCGACGGTCACCGCCACGGGTTCGCCGGGCGTGAGCCGGACTCGCGGCCAGATCGTGCCGCCGCGCAACTCGACCGGCACCGGCTTGCCGCCCGGGCCTTTCACCGTCACACGCTCGACATGTCCGGAGAAGCCCGGAAGCGAGATACCCGCGAGACCGCTCGTCGACGCGGCAACGCCCACGCTCGGCCAGGCCAGGAGCGCCGCCACGACAGCAGCGGCGACCACGAGGCCGAGACAGAGCGCTGTCCTGAACCACGTGCGCAACAACACTATTTCAGCATGTCTACGCTCAGAGGGTGACGGCCGGTCCCGACGGAGGCAGAGGAATCCCGCGTGAGCTCTCATTCCGCGAGATCGAGGACTTCCTGCGCAGCCAGCGGATTGCGCGCCTCGGCTGCCACGCAGGCGGCGCGACGTACGTGATCCCGCTCATCTACGCCTACGAGGACGGCGCCGTCGTCTCAGTGACGACGGAGGGCCGCAAGACCGCGATGCTGCGCGAGAACCCGCGCGTGTGCGTCGAGGTCGACGAGTACGACGCCGACGGCAGAGGGAGCTGGCGGAGCGTGATCGCGCACGGGACCTACGAAGAGCTCGCGGGCGACGCAATCGAGTCCGCGCTGGATCTCATGCGAGAGCGCTTCGCGCGCACGGCGGGCCGTGCCGCCGAGCCGCGGCAACTGGGGCCGAACGTCGTCGTGCTCCGCGTCGAGCTCGACGAGTTGTCAGGTCGGACCGTCGAGAGGTGATTTTCCCCGTGTAAGCAGGGAATGAGACTTTGTACGGAAATAGAAAAACACCTCGTTTGGGAATGGACTTCGACGCAACGCCGTTCTATAACTCGTACGGGTGGCGACGCCGCAGTAGTTAGCCGTAACACGCCGCCCGGGGCGCCGGAATCCGGCAGCCCCTCAAGACCGAAAGGAACGACACACTGAGCGACACGATTCATCTGCATGACCTCTCGCCTGTCGAGCGCCTGCTCGAGGAGGCCGCCGAGCGCGGTTTCGTCGAGGAGAAGGACATTCAGGCTCTCGCCGACGAGCACGAACTGACCGAGGACGACGTCACCGGTCTCCGGGCCGCGCTCGAAGAGCGCGACGTCGTCGTGCGCGAGGAGTCGCCCGAGGAGACGCGCCCGGTCGCAACCGCACCGGTCACGGGCACGCTCGACCCGCTGCAGCTGTTCATGGACGCAGCGGGCCGGCACAAGCTGCTCACGGCCGCGGACGAGGTCGCGCTCGCGAAGCGCATCGAGCGCGGCGACCTCGCAGCGAAGGAGAAGATGATCAACTCCAACCTGCGTCTGGTCGTCTCGATCGCGAAGCGCTACCAGGGCCACGACGTGCCTCTGCTGGACCTCATCCAGGAGGGCGTCATCGGCCTCAACCGCGCAGCCGAGAAGTTCGACTGGCGCAAGGGCTACAAGTTCTCGACGTACGCAACCTGGTGGATCCGTCAGGCCTGCCAGCGCGCGGTCGCGAACCAGTCGAAGACGATCCGCATCCCGGTTCACGTCCAGGAGCGGCGCATCAAGCTCAACCGCGCCTCGGCCGAGCTGCAGGCCAAGCTGGGCCGCGAGGCGACGGCGGAGGAGCTCGCCCAGGCGACGCGGCTCAAGCTCGAGCACGTGGTGGAGGCGCTCGACGCCGTCGACTCCGTCTCCCTGAACCAGGGCCTCGGCTCGGACGGCGACTCGGAGCTCGGCGACCTGTTCGCCGACGAGTCGACGGTCGATCCCGCGGAGGAAGCGGTCGAGTCGGTCCGCCGGCAGCGCGTCCAGCGCGCGGTCGCGGACCTGCCCGAGCGGCAGCGGCGCATTATCGAGCTCCGCTTCGGCTTCGAGTCCGAGCCCGCCTCGCTGGAGACGATCGGCAAGGAGCTCGGCCTGACGCGGGAGCGCGTCCGGCAGCTCGAGAGCGACGCTCTCGCGCGGCTCCAGCTCGCGCTCGGCGACGAGCTCGTCTTCGCCGCCTAAGCAAGAGAGGTCTCACATACACCGCGAAGGGCCGGGAGCGATCCCGGCCCTTCGTCGTTCCGAAGGGAATCTCGTCGAACTAGCCGCCGACGGCGAGCGTGTTAGCGGGCTCGTCCTCGTCGGCGAGGGCCGCGCAGAGCACGTCCACGACCTGTGCGTCGAACTGGCGGCCCGCGCAGCGGCGAAGCTCCGCGACCGCCTCCGCCGGGGTGCGGGCAGCGCGGTGCGGCCGGTCGCTCGTGATCGCGGAGTACGCGTCGCACACGGCGATGATCCGGGCCGCGAGGGGGATCGACTCGCCGGTGAGCCCGTCCGGGTAGCCGGTGCCGTCCCAGTTCTCGTGGGTCGACCGCACGATCGCACCGACCGGCCGCAGGGCGGACGCCGCGCTGAGGATCCGCTGTCCGATCAGCGTGTGGGAGTGAATGAAGCCCCACTCGGTCGGATCGAGCGGTCCCGGCTTCTGCAGGACGACGTCCGGGACGGCGAGCTTGCCGATGTCGTGCAACTCGGCCGCGAGCCGCAGTTCTTCGAGCTCGTCGGGCGCGAGGCCGAGCCGCTCCCCCACGCGCACCGCCAGCGACGAGACGTCGGCCACGTGGGCACGAAGCTCCGGCTCGCGCTCGGCGAGCGTGCGCAGGAGGGGCTCGTGCGCGGTCCCGCGGCGGATCTCGGCCAGCAGCTCCTTATGCGCGTACAGCCGCTCGTCGGCGACGCTCAGCGCCGTCGAGACGGTCGTCGCGTCGTCCGGGATCACCGCTGCTCCGTAGGCGCTCGAGACGTCGAAGCCCTCTCCGCTCTCCCACAGCGCCTGGGCGATCCCGTGGATGTCGGGATCCGGCTTCGGCAGCAGCACGCAGAACTCGTCGCCGCCCATGCGGTACGCGGCGCCGGCAGGCGCGACGGCCGCCACGAGCTTGGCGGCGAGGCGCGTGAGCAAGGCGTCTCCGGCGGGATGGCCGAAGGTGTCGTTGTACGTCTTGAAGCCGTTGAGGTCGAAGAGGACAAGCACGCGCGCCCCGCCCTCGCGCGCCGCCTCGATCTCGACTTCGAGGTCCGCCAGCAGCTTGCGCCGGTTCGCAAGCCCGGTCAGCGAGTCGGTGAGCGCTTCGTGACGGCTGGTCTCCAGCAGCCGGGCGTTCTCCCAGAAGCTCAGCGCCGTCCGCGCGAGAACGAGCACGATCGTGACGGTCGCGAGGAGCAGGGCGACCGGATGCATGGTCACCTGAGTTGCGGCGACGAGCACGCCGGTCGCAATCAGGCCGCACACGATCGGCGTGCCGATGAGCGCGCGATTCTCGAGCGTGACGCGAGGAACGCGACCGGGCCTCTGCCAAGCCGCGAGGGCGACGAGGACGAGTGACAGCGGCCAGACGAGGTCGAGGAACGTCCCCTCGACGTAGGTGCCGACAGCCGTCTGGTAGAGGAAGACGGCGTCGCCGACCGCGTTGAGCAGCAGACCCGCAGCCATGAACGCCCAGGCGCGGCCGGGGCGCCAGCGCGTCACCGAGAAGACGAAGATGAGGAGGGCGAGCAGGAGCACATCCCCGATCGGATAGGCGATGTTCGTCACCACGACGAGGCGGCTCCCGTGCGTGGAGTTGACGACGACCTCGACGAGAACCGATGCGCCGACCGCACCCGCAGCCGTGGCGGCCATGAGGCCGTCGAGCCAAAGGCTCGGGCTGAACGTCGAGACGCGCCGCCGCAGCAGGAGCACGATTCCGACGTAGAGGAGCGGATAGAACGCGAGGTACGCGACGTCGGCGGCCGACGGGAACGGCGGATTGCCGCCGTACCAGAAGTCGAAGAGGACGTCGCCGACCGTGGTGGCAAGCAGGCCTGCTCCGATGAAGAACCAGGCGGAGCGCTCCGCGCGCACGAAGATCGCGCGTGTCAGGACGCCGAGGGCGGCGAAGAACTCGATCCCCTCGTAGAACCACGTTTCGTAGAGCCTCGGCCCGCCTGCCGAGACATGGCCGACGTAATGAAGCGCGAGCACGGCCAGGCCGGCGACGAGGATCGCCTGCCAGACCCGCAGGACCGCGGGTGCTCGGAGGTGAGCCGCAGCTTCCATAGTGCTGAAGCCGATATCGACAGGTTTCGGCCGCCGCTTTATGGCGCAGATGCGCGTTATACGACTGCGGCGGAAGTTCCGAGCTCGGTCCGCAGGCGGATCAGCAGTGCCTCGACCGCGAGCGGCGTCGAGACCTGCAGCTCCTCGGCCTGCCGCCAGGCCGCCCGCACGAGCTCGCACGCGTCCTCGGCGGCGTGCATCCGCTCGAGCGTGGCGTCCGTGCGTAGCTCCTCGATCCGGTCCACGTGGACGGCCGCCGACTCGGCGCCCGCGGCCACGACGACGAGATCTCGGTACCAGGACTCGAGCTCCTCGAGCAGCGCGAGCAGCTCCTCGCGCTCGGCGCCGCGCTGCGCGCGCCGCACGCGCTGCTCCGCTTCCCTCCCGGTCAGCTCGAGGGACTCGACCTGCAGCTCCGCCGCCTCCCTCGCCTCCACCCCCCGCTCGGTGATGCCGGCCAGGAGGACTTCGGCGCCGTCGGCGGGCTCGAATCCCGGATCGGCGTAGACGGCCCGGGCGACGTCGATCAGCGCCTTCCGCCGCCGAGCCGCAGCGGGATCGAGGAGCTGCAGCGCGCGCCCCAGACGCCCGCCCGAGACCCGCGCGAGCGTCGTGAGCTCCTCCTCGCCGAGCTCGGGCGCGTGCTCGCGAATCGCCTGCCGCACCGCGGGCTCCGAGAGGCGCCGGAACGGAACCAGCTGGCAGCGGGAGCGAATCGTCTCGGGCAGAGGCCCCAGCCGCTCGGCGACGAGGACGACGACGGCGTACGGCGGCGGCTCCTCGAGATCCTTGAGCAGCGCGTCCGCAGCGTCCTCGTTCAGCGAGTCGGCGCCGAAGATGAGGTAGACGCGCCTCTCTCCCTCGAACGGCCGCATGTGGAGATCGCGGCGCAGCTCCCGGACGTCGTCGATCCGGATCTGCTCGCCGAGCGGCTCGAGGAGATAGAGATCGGGATGGCTGCCGCGCTCGACGCGCGCGTGATCGCCGAGGAGCTCCGCCGCGAAGCGCCGCGCGAGCTCGCGCTTGCCGACGCCGGCCGGACCGTGGAAGAGATAGGCGTGCGCCGGCCCTTCCTGCAGCGCGGCCGCGAGCAGCCGCTTGGCCTCGTGCTGCTCAGGAACGGTCTCGAAGCCGCTCACGTACCTCCCTCGCGATCTCGTCCGGCGCCCGCGCCGCGTCAACGGCCACGATTCTCTCTCCAAACCGCACCGCGAGCTCGCGGTAGGCGGCGTCGACCTTCGCCTGTAGCTCCGTCCCCTCTCGCTCCAGCCGGTCGGGATCGACATGGCGCCCGGTGGCGACGCCGGGATCGATGAGCAGCAGGAACGTCACGTCCGGAAGCAGCCCGCCCGTCACCGCGAGGTTGAGCTGCAGCACTGCTTCGATCCCGAGCCCGCGCGCGATGCCCTGGTAGGCGAGCGACGAGTCGACGTAACGGTCGCAGACGACGTCCGCTCCGCGCTCGAGCGCAGGCCGGATCACCTCCTCCACGTGCTCGGCGCGCGAAGCGGCGAACAGCGTCGCCTCCGCCCAGACGCCCATCTCCGGCCCGTCGAGCACCAGAGCGCGCACCGCCTCGCCGAGCTCCGTGCCGCCCGGCTCGCGCGTGAGGACGACGTCACGTCCCTCGGCAGCGAGTGCCGCGCGCAGCAGCTCCGCCTGCGTCGACTTCCCCGAGCCGTCGGCTCCCTCGAACGAAACGAACACGTGTCGACTCTACGGCAGGAGGAGCAGCCGTTCGCAGAGCGAACCGTGACGGTCCGTGGAGCATGCCCAGCCGTTCAACCGTCCCTTCCCCTGGCGCCTCGCGGCCCTCATCGCGACCGCCCTGGCTCTCGCGACGCTGGCCGGGCTCGTGCTCACCCACGGGCAGGGACAGACACGTCCGGTGTCAGACACCGGACGTGTCCCGAAGAGGCAGACGGCAACGCCGCCGGTACCCCTGCGGCCGCGCTCCAGCCTCTCCGTCCTCATCCTGAACGGCAATGGGATCTCCGGTGCGGCAGGCCAGGAGGCGGCGGCCATCCGCGCCCGGGGCTACCGCCACGCCGTCCCGACCGACGCACAGAGCCGCGACTATGCGCGCTCAGTCGTCCTGTTCCGGCCCGGCTGGCAGCGGGAAGCGAGCCGCCTCGCGCGCGATGCGAAGATCCGCCTGGTCGGCCCGCTCGACGGTAGCCTCCCGACCGCCGACGACGGCTACAAGCTCGTCGTCATCCTCGGCCAGAACTAGCTCCAGAAGCCGTCTGGGGTTCCGTCCGATGCGGGGTCTACGGTCCCGTTCCCCGTCGGCGGACTCGCGTGCCGGCGGTGCGGTCGAGAAGGCGTCCGAGACTAGAGTTCCGGGAGGGGACAGATGGCAAGCGTCGAGCAGATCCAGGGCAGCGAAACGGCGACCGACGAGGTCGTGAACACGGTCGTAGAGGAGGGCGCCCGGCTCGGCGTGAAGCGCTTCTTCACGATCCCCGGCCGCGACCCGTTCGACGAGATCGAGTGGGAAGTGCGCGACGCGGTCATCCCCGGCCGCGACGGCCCCGCCTTCGAGCAGCGGAGCGTGGAGTTCCCGAAGTTCTGGTCGCAGACCGCTACGAACATCGTCTCGCAGAAGTACTTCCGCGGCCGCCTCTCGTCGCCCGAGCGCGAGTCGAGCGTGAAGCAGATGGTCGGCCGCGTCGTCGACACGGCCGTCGCCTGGGGCAAGGAGGGCGGCTACTTCGCCGACGCCGACGAGGCCGACACCTTCGAGGCCGAGCTGAAGGCGATCCTGGTCAACCAGTACGCCTCCTTCAACAGCCCGGTCTGGTTCAACGTCGGCTTCGAGGCGACCCCACAGTGCTCGGCCTGCTTCATCCTCTCGATCGAGGACTCGATGGAGGCGATCCTCGACTGGATCCGGCGCGAGGGCGTCATCTTCCGCGGCGGCTCGGGCTCGGGCGTCAATCTCTCGCACCTGCGCTCGTCGAAGGAGCAGCTGTCGAAGGGCGGCTACGCCTCCGGACCGGTCTCGTTCATGCGCGGCGCCGACGCCTCCGCCGGCACGATCAAGTCGGGCGGCAAGACCAGGCGCGCGGCGAAGATGGTCGTCCTCGACGTCGACCATCCCGACGTCGAGGAGTTCATCTGGTGCAAGGCCAAGGAGGAGCGGAAGGCGCGCGTCCTCGAGTCGGCCGGCTACGACATGTCGCTCGACTCGCCGGACTGGGCCTCGATCCAGTACCAGAACGCGAACAACTCCGTCCGCGTCAGCGACGCCTTCATGGACGCCGCGACGAAGGACCAGGAGTTCAACCTCACCGCCCGCACCGACGGCACCGTCCTCGCAACGGTCGACGCGCGTGAGCTGCTCCACCAGATCGCGCACGCCGCGTGGGAGTGTGCGGATCCGGGAGTTCAGTACGACACGACGATCAACTCGTGGCACACGCTCCCGAACACGGGCCGCATCAACGCGTCGAACCCGTGCTCGGAGTACATGTCGATCGACGACTCCGCCTGCAACCTCGCCTCGCTCAACCTCATGAAGTTCCGGCGGGAGGACGGCGAGCTCGACGTCGATGCGTTCGAGCACGCGGTCGACGTCGTCTTCCTCGCCCAGGAGATCCTCGTCGGCTACTCGTCGTATCCGACGCCCGAGATCGGGCGCAACGCGAAGCGGTTCCGTCAGCTCGGGCTCGGCTACGCGAACCTCGGCGCGCTCCTGATGGCGCGTGGGCTGCCGTACGACTCCGACGAGGGTCGCGCGTACGCGGCGGCAATCACCGGCCTCATGACCGGGCGCGCCTACCGCAAGTCGGCGGAGATCGCTGCGCGGATGGGGCCGTTCGACGGCTACCAGGTCAACCGCGCGCCGATGGTCGGCGTGATCGCGAAGCACCGCGCAGCGGTCGGCAACATCGAGCACGCCGATTCCGTTCCCGCCGACCTGCTCGGCCACTGCCGCAAGGCCTGGGACGACGCGCTCGACCTCGGCGAGATCCACGGCTTCCGCAACGCGCAGGCCACCGTGCTCGCGCCGACCGGGACGATCAGCTTCATGATGGATTGCGACACGACCGGCGTGGAGCCCGACTTTTCGCTCGTCAAGTCGAAGAAGCTCGTCGGCGGCGGCGAGATCACGATCGTGAACAAGACGGTCCCGATGGCGCTCGAGCGGCTTGGCTACGCGCCGCGCGAGATCGAGGAGGTCGTCGCCTTCGTCGACGAGCGGAACGGTGTCGTCGGCGCGCCGTACGTAAAGACCGAGCACTTCCCGGTCTTCGACTGCGCCGTCGGCGAGCGCGCGATCCACTACCTCGGCCACGTGAAGATGATGGGCGCCGTCCAGCCCTTCATCTCCGGGGCGATCTCGAAGACGGTGAACCTGCCGGAGGAGGCCACGGTCGAGGAAGTCATGGACCTCTACGTCGACGCCTGGAAGCTCGGGGTCAAGGCGATCGCGATCTACCGAGACAACTGCAAGGTCGCGCAGCCGCTCTCGAGCTCCGGCAAGGACGGACAGACCGCCGTGGCGACGCCGCCGATCCAGGTGCACGAGCGGAAGCGCCTGCCGCTCGACCGCACCGAGGTCGGCCGCAAGTTCCAGGTCGGCGACCACGAGGGCTACATCCACGTCGGCCTCTACGACGACGGCAGCCCGGGCGACATCTTCGTCGACATAGCCAAGGACGGAACCACGATGGCCGGCCTGATGAACTCGCTCTGCCTCGCGGTCTCGATGGGGCTGCAGTACGGCGTACCGCCGGAGGTCTACGTCTCGAAGCTCAGCCACATGCGCTTCGAGCCGAGCGGTCTGACGAACGACGCGGACATCCGCACGGCGAAGTCGATCGTCGACTACATCTTCCGCTGGTTCGGCAAGCGGTTCCTCACGGCCGAGCAGCAGGAGGAGGCCGGGATCCTCTCGCCTGAGGTGAAGGCGCGGCTGGCGGAGCGCTACGCGAACGGCGAGACCGCGGCGCCGACGGAGCCCGCAGAGGCGCCGCCGCCCGGCCAGACGGCCCTGTTCAACTCGTGGGAAGACGCCGTCGAGTGCGCCCGCTGCGGCGGGCGGATGATCCGCACCGGCAGCTGCTACACCTGCCGCGACTGCGGCACGAACACCGGCTGCTCCTAGAAAGGAGACGCGCCGCCGAGCCCGACGGGGCGCCGAATGGCGTCCTTCTCGACCGCACCCGCTCGACCCGGTCAGATTGGCTGCGGCGAAAGCGCTCACTCGTAGCCGGCAGCATGCCTGTGGCAAGACCGGAGCCACGGTTACGCCTAACGGACGAAAGACAACTCGCCATCACGGCGGAGTTCATCTCCGGCCGTGCGTCGTGCCCGACCTCGTGGGCAAGACCGTCAAGACGGCCAAGACTGCGATCAAGGAAGGCGTTCTGCTCGCTGGGAAGGTGAGGGGTCGCGTCGTCCAGGGCGAAGGGAGTCGTCGGTCGCCCAGAAGCCCGAAGCGCGGGAAGCAGCTGAAGCAGCCGAAACAGCTCGCAAAGATCAGCCTCTTCGCAAGCACGGGGTAGCACAAAGGCCAATCCGGCAACGGCCGAAGTCTCGAATCCGTTGCTATGCACGCAGAACGCTGCGACGATGCGGTAATGCCGACGTGCCGTGCGTGCGGCCAGGAGAACCCCGAGGTCGCCCGCTTCTGTCTCGCGTGCGGGGCTCCGCTGGCCGAAGAGACCGCGCTCCGAGAGGAGCGGCGGATCGTCAGCGTCGTCTTCGTCGACCTCGTCGGCTTCACGTCCCGCTCCGAGCAGCTCGATCCGGAAGACGTGCGCGCGATCCTCACCCCGTACCACGGGACGGTGCGCGACGAACTGGAGTCCTTCGGCGGCGTCGTGGAGAAGTTCGTCGGCGACGCCGTCATGGCGGTCTTCGGCGCGCCGACGGCCCACGGCGACGATCCCGAGCGGGCGGTTCGAGCGGCGCTGGCCGTTCGCGACGCAGTGGCAGTGCTCAACATCGAGCAGCCCGAGCTCGAGCTCCGGATCCGCGGCGCTGTCAACACCGGGGAGGCGGTCGTCACGCTCTCCGCGCGACCGGCGCTCGGCGAGGCCATGGTCGCGGGCGACGTGGTGAACACGGCCTCACGCCTGCAGCAGCACGCACCGGTCGGCGAGATCGTCGTCGGCGAGGAGACCTACCGCGCGACCCGGAGCGCGATCGAGTACGAGCAGGTCGAGCCTGTGACCGCGAAGGGCAAGACGGAGCCCATTGCCGTCTGGCGCGCCGTGGCGGCGTCCTCGGCGAGCGGCGAGCGGCACCTCTCGAGCACGCCGTTCGTCGGACGCAGCCGGGAGGTCGGGCTCCTCGACGCGACCTGGGAGCGCGTCGAGCGCGAACGTCACCCCCACCTCATCACCGTCCTCGGCTCTCCGGGCGTCGGCAAGTCGCGGCTCTCCGCCGAGTTCACCGACCGCATCTCGGCCCGCGGCGGCCGTGTGGTGCGCGGTCGCTGCCTGCCCTACCGCGAACGGAGCGCCTACGGCGCCTTCGCGATGCAGGTCAAGGATCTCGCCGGGATCTACGACAGCGACGACGTCGACGTGGCCACCGGAAAGCTGCGCACGCTGGTGGAGCGGCTCGTCGACAAGGAGGAGGCCGAGGCCGTCGCCGGGCACATCGCGATCCTGCTCGGCTTCGAGACGAAGGCGACCGCCCCCGATCGCGACAGTCTCTTCCGATCGGTGCGGGTTTTCATCGAGGCGGGAGCGCGCGACGATGCGACGGCGTTCGTCTTCGAGGACATCCACTGGGCCGACCCGGCGCTCCTCGACCTGATCGAGTTTTTGGCCACACGCCTGCACGACCTGCCGGTCCTGCTCCTGACGCTCGCGCGGCCGGAGCTGCTCGACACGAGGCCTGGGTGGGGCGGCGGCATGCTCGCGTACAACGCGCTTCCCCTCGAGCCGCTCGGAGGCCAGGACGCATCCGAGCTCGCGCTCCATCTCCTCGGCGCCGACGCCAAGGCCGCCGAGGTGGCCAAGGCCGGGGAAGGCAACCCACTCTTCATCGAGCAGCTCGCCGCCGTTCTGAACGAGCGCGGCGAGCAGGCGGAGAGCCTCCCGACGACGATCCGCGGGTTGGTGGCGGCGCGCCTCGACGCCTTGCCGGCCGAGGAGCGGGTGGTCATCCTCGACGCGTCGATCGTCGGCCGGATCTTCTGGCGGGGCGCGCTCGAGCGGATCGCGCAGGATCCCGACTCGCTCGGCGCTGCCCTGGCGGCGCTCGAGCGTCGCGACCTCGTGCGGCGGGACGCGGTCTCGCGGATCGAGGGAGACGAGCAGTGGTCGTTCAAGCACCTCCTGATCCGCGATGTCGCGTACGACCTCCAGCCACGCGCCCGCCGCCGCGAGGGGCACCGCCACAGCGCGGAGTTCATCGAGGAGTCAACGCCCGAGGTCGGCGAGGCCGCAGCGGCGCTCGCGCGTCACTGGCGCGGCGCGGGCGAGTTCGAGCACGCGGTTCGGCATTTCGTTGCGGCGGCGGAGGAGGCGGAACGCGGCTGGGCCAAGCAGTACGCGGTGACGCTCTACAAGGAGGCGCTCGACATGACGCCGGCCGACGACATCGAGAACGTCCGCTTCCTCCGCAAGCGGCTCGCCGTCGCGCAGCAGGCGTACATCCACACGGATGACGCGCACCTGCTCGGTCTCGGGAGCGGGGAGAGCTAGGCCGAGACGGGCGGGAAGTCGTCCGGGGTGACGTCGCCCGCGATCTCGTGCAGCGCGTCGATGGTGTGCTTTCCGAGCTTCTGCCCGTGCTCGCGGACGATGTCCTCGTTCGGCGCCTCGTAGACGCAGTACGTGTGGACGAGGCCCTCGTCGTCGACCACGACGTGGCTGTGCTCCCACGTGATCTCGGCGAACTCGGCCTCGGTCAGTGCGCGGGAGCGCCGCCCGATCGGCGGCATCTGGTCTTCGCCGACCTCGAAGCTGCGGATGATCATGTAGCGCGGCATAGGCGCGAGTCTAACGTCGTGCGTCCGCGCGGAGAAGGGCACGGAGCTTCCCGCGGTAGACGTCCATGTCCGCGTGCTTCCAGTCGGCGTGCGTCTGGTGCGCCCACGGCTTGTACAGCTCCTTGTGGTACGGGCTCGAGAGGCTCTCGTTGTGCCCGATCACGTTGCGGATCCGGATGTGGAACCGGTCGACGAGCCACGCGGTGAGCTCGAGCGAGGCGCGGATCTGGGCGGGGTCGTGGAGGATCTCTGCGTCGGAGGTGCCGACGTGCTCGATCCCGATCGCGACGTAGTTGAGCCCGACGGTGTGGCGGCACATGACGTTCAGGCGCACGAGCTGGTAGATCGTCCCGTCGTGACCCACGATGAAGTGGGCACATGGGCCGGGAAGCTCGCCGAGCTCCGGATCGGGGGTGTTCGCCGCGAAGGTGTTCCAGGCCGAGGAGAAGCTGTTGCTGCCGGTGTAGTGCTCGACGATCACCTTCGGATGCAGATGCCACGAGTGGATGCCGTAATGCTTCTGGGCGTACGCGGCCATCTCCGCCTTCCGCTTCGGCCCGTACGGGATCGGCTTCCAGACGATGTGCGGGCGTCGCGCCGAAGGCGCGCTCGCGTGGACGCCGGGCGTCGCCGGCTTTGCCGGCGACGCTTCCAGCCCAGGGGCGACGGCGAGGGAGATCGCGAGGGCGAGCGCGGCGAGCACTGCTCAGCAGGCTAGCCGGTAGATCCGCTCGCCGACCGGCTCCGCCTGGAACCGCTCGAGGAACTCCTTCGCGTACGGACGGCCCGGCTCGGCGAGCAGCACCTCCCCACCGAGCTCTGGCAGAAGCTCGGCGAGCTGCTCGGCGTTGCGCGCCTCGTAGAGCAGGTCGGCACCGAGGACGAGGTCCCAGGGCGCAGCGCGGAGCAGTGGATTCGGCTCGCTCCAGCGGACGCGCGCGAGGCGCAGCAGGACGCCGTTTCGCTCGGCGTTCAGCCGCAGCAGCTCGATCGCGTCCTCGGCCCAGTCGGTGGCCAGCACGTCGCCGCCGCGCAGCGCCGCGCTGAGCGAGGGCAGCCCGAGCCCGCAGCCGAGCTCGAGAACACGCAGCCCGTCCAGCTCGCGTCCCGCCACGTGGCGGGCGAGGGCGAGCCCGCTCGGCCAGAGCTCGGCCCAGTAGGGGAGGAACTCCTCCTCGTCGAACGCCGCCTCGTCGATCAGCTCGTCGGCGCTCGGCGGACGGAGGATCTCGAGACGCAGGCCGTGCCCGAGCTCGACGTCCTCCTCGACGAGGTTCAGAGCACTGCGAACAGGTCGACGGGCACGCCGTCGGGATCGCGCAGCTGCGCGTAACGGTGGCCCCAAAACGCGTCCCACGGCTCCTTCTCGGCGTCGAAGCCGGCGCCGACGACCTTCGCGTACAGCTCGTCGACCTCGGCGGGGCTGTCGCACGCGAAGGCGAGCGCGAGCTGATTCCCGGTCGCTCGCTTCCACTCGGGGTTGAAGCTGCGGATCACTCCCTCGGTGTCGACCATCAGGCGGAGACCGTTCGGCATCGTCGCCTCGACGTGGTCGTCTCCCGCGGCGAACTCGATCCCGAGCAGTCCGTAGAAGGCGCGCGTGCGAGCGAGGTCGGACGAGACGATCCCGATCGCATCGAGCTGCGGCACAGCCCGGACGCTAACCGTTAGCGTCGAAGCCATGCGGCGGAGGAAGCTCGGCTCGAGCGACCTGATGGTGTCCGAGATCGCGCTCGGCTCCTGGCTGACGTACGGCGGCGGCGTCGGGCGCGAGCGCGCGGAGGCGTGCGTGGCAAAGGCGTTCGAGGTCGGGATCGACTTCATCGACACCGCGAACGTCTACTCGCGCGGGCGCGCGGAGGAGTTCCTCGGTGAGGTGCTCGCCGACCGTCCGCGCGACTCGTACGTCCTCGCCACGAAGCTCTACTGGCAGGCGCCCGACGGAGGCCGCGGCCTCTCGCGCGAGCAGGTTCTCACGCAGATCGACGCATCGCTGAGCCGCCTGCGCACCGACTACGTCGACCTCTACCAGTGCCACCGCTATGACTGGAACGTGCCGCTCGAGGAGACGATGCAGGCGCTGACCGAGGTCGTCGCGGCAAGGCAAGGCGCGGTACCTCGGCTTCAGCGAGTGGCCCGAGGAGAAGATCCGCGAGGCGCAGGCGATGGCCGGGGTCGAGCATTTCGTCTCGAGCCAGCCGCAGTACTCGATGCTCTGGCGCGGCCCGGAGCGGGACGTCATTCCGGCATCGCGGGAGCTCGGGATCTCTCAGATCGTCTGGTCGCCGCTGGCGCAGGGCGTCCTGACCGGAAAGTACAAGCCGGGAGAGCCGCTGCCCGAGGGAACGCGCGCGACCTCCGACTCGATGGGCGGGTTCATGGACCGCGCCCTCGACGAGCAGCTGCTGGAGCGGGTGCAGCAGCTGCGTCCGTTCGCCGACCAGCTCGGGCTGTCGATGGCGCAGCTCGCGCTCGCCTGGGTGCTCCGGGAGGAGAACGTCGCCTCGGCGATCATCGGAGCGAGCCGGCCCGAACAGGTCGAGGACAACGCCGGCGCCTCCGGCGTCGAGCTCGACGCCGAGACGCTCGGGCGGATCGACGAGATTCTCGGCGACAGTGTCCGCTGGGACGGCCCCGCGTCCTAGGCGCGCGACTCGAGGATCGAGTCCGCGAGCCCGTACTCGACGGCTTCCTCCGGCTCGAGGAACCGGTCGCGGTCGATGTCGAGCATCACCTGCTCGACGTCGCGGCCCGAGTGCTGCGCGATCACCTCCGCGTACCGGCGCGTGAGGGAGAGGATCTCGCGCGCGGCGATCTGGATGTCGGCCGGCGTCCCGCGGGTTCCCGCCGACCCCTGGTGGATCATCACCTTCGAGTTCGGCAAGACGAAGCGCTTCCCGGCCGCGCCGCCGGCGAGGAGCATGGCGCCCGCCGACATCGCCATCCCGATGCAGTACGTCTGGACATCCGGCTTCACGAACTGCATCGCGTCGTACATCGCCAGGCCGGCGTAGGCGTCGCCGCCGGGGGAGTTGATGTAGAAGCGGATGTCGGTGTCAGGGTCTTCGGCTTCGAGGAAGAGGAGCTGGGCCACGACGAGGTTGGCCGCCGAGGCCTCGACCTCGGAGCCGAGGAAGACGATCCGCTCGCGCAGGAGCCGCGAGAAGATGTCGAAGGAACGCTCGAAGCGGCCGTCGGACTCGACCACCATCGGCACGAGATGATTCGATACGCTACTCATTGGTTGCACATTAATACGCAACTAGGAGGTTGCGCAAATGCCAGTCGAGCGAACGAAAGTCGAGCGGGAGATCGTCGTACCCGAGGAGCCCGTTGAGGTCTGGGAGTCGCTGACGGACCCGGAGCGGCTCGAGGAGTGGTTCGCGTCGGAGGTCGAGCTCGACGCCCGCCCCGGCGGCGAGGGCGTCTTCCGCTGGGGAGACGGCGACGAGCGGCACGCTGTCGTCCGCGAGCTCGAGCAGGCGGAGCGACTCGTTCTCGACTGGGACGACGGCGGCAGCTGTCGCGATCGAGCTCGAGCCGGTCGTCGACGGGACCCGGGTGCGCGTGGTCGAGACCGCACCGGAGTTCGCCCCGGCCTTCGAGCTCCGCGCCATGGCATGGACGGCGCTCGCGGCGGCGTAGACCGCGTCTTCGCCGCACTGGGCGACGCCGGACGCCGCTCGCTCGTCGAGGCCGTCGCATCGCGCGGCACGGCGACCGCGACCGAGCTGGCGGCCGAGCTACCGGTCACGCGTCAGGCCGTTGCAAAGCAGCTCTCGGCGCTGGCCGACGCAGGCCTGCTGCACGCCACGCGAGCGGGGCGCGAAACCCGTTACGAAGTGACCCCGGCGCCGCTCGAGGACGCGGTCGAGTGGATGGTCTCGGTTGGCTCGGCATGGGACGAGCGGCTCGCCGCCCTCCGGCACAGTCTCGCGAGGAAGACGTAACGGTGGCTGCCACCGTGCCGTGAGTGTGAACCCGAGCTGAGCGTTACGGGAAGAGCCGCTCGATTCGCCAGACACCCGACGGGTCGCGCTCGTAGCGGAAGCGATCGTGCAGGCGGCTCGCGCGGTGCTGCCAGAACTCCCAGGCCGTTGGAACGAGCCGGAAGCCGCCCCACGTCGCCGGTCGCGCTACGTCTCGCACCCAGCTGGCCTTCCAGCTCGGCGAGCCGCTCGTCCAGCTCCGCCCGCGATCCCAGCGGTTCGCTCTGCCGCGATGCGAGCGCTCCGACCTGCGCGTCGCGCGGCCGCGACGCGAAGTACGCGTCCGACTCCTCGGCCGAGACGTGCTCGACGCTCCCCTCGACCCGCACCTGTCGCCCCAGCGGCCGCCAGTGGAAGAGCAGCGCGGCCTGCGGATTCGCCTCGAGCTCACGCCCCTTCCGCGACGTGTAGTGGGAGAAGAAGACGAGCCCGCGCTCGTCGAATCCCTTCAGCAGCACCATCCGCGCCGACGGCGCGCCGCCGCGAGTGGCGGTCGCGAGCGCCATCGCCTCAGGCACATCGAGCGCCTCGGCCGCGTCGGCGAACCAGCTCCGGAACTGCTCGAGCGGCTCGGAGGCGAGATCGGCGCGCCGAAGCTCGGCCTCACCCTCCACGCTCAGAGCTTCGCCCGCAGCTCGGCCGGGCGCAGGATCTTCGCGCCGAGCTCGCCGTCGGTCGGCACCAGGTCACGGACCACCCGGAGGACGACCTCTGCATCGTCGCTGAGCGGGCTGAGGATCTTGTTGCCCTTGAGCAGCGCCTTGCCGCGCGGCCCGGTGTGCACGGCGAGGTCACGCTCCGCGTAGCCGCGCTCGCGGAGGAGCTCGTTCGCCTGCTCGATCGCGTCGCTCACGGCACGGGTTCTAGCGGAACAGATCGGTTTCGGGCGGGATCACGATGTCGGCGCCCCGTCCGTCGCCGCGCACGTCGAGGCCGCGCACGATCGCGACGGGGACGCGGTCGAGCTTGCCGAAGACGAGCTGAGCCGCACCTGAGATCTCGTCCGCGACGGCGATCCGCGTCGCGTGCAGCTCGTAGTCGTTCGGATCGCGCTCGCCCATGAGGTCTCGCACGGCCTCCACCCCCGCCGCGCCGATCGCCACGTCGGTCGTCGCGGCACGCCACGGCCGGCCGAACGAATCGGTGACGATGACACCCACGTCCGCCCCGGTCCGCTCGCGCAGGTCCTCGCGCAGCCGGGCCGCCGACGCATCAGGGTCGAGCGGGAGCAGCACGACAGTGTCCGGTCCCGGCGCGTTCGAGGCGTCGACGCCCGCCGAGCCGCAGACGTAGCCATGGCGGGTGCGGGCGATGATTAGCGGCGGGCGCACCCGGACGAGCTCGACGGCTTCGTCGAGGATGACCTGGATCCGGCGCGCATCGGCCTCGTCACCCGCGAGCTCGCGCGCCTGCTCCGACGGCTCGACGTCCGCGAGCGCGACGACCTGCCCCTCGACCTTCGAGACGGCCTTCTGCGCGACGACGACCACGTCCCCGTCCGCGAGCTCTGCCCGCTCGGCGATGAGCGCTGCGAGGTCGTCTCCCTCGCGCAGCTCGGGGAGTCCCTCGACCGGCTGCACCGTGAAGCCCGGCCCGACGTCCTTGACGAGGATCAGCGCCGGGTTGTCGTGGCTCCAGAGCCCGTGCAGCTCCTCGAGCGCGACGAAACCGACCGCCTCGTAGAACGCGCGCGTTGCGTCGTACCGGGTATCGGGGCGCGACGGCCCGAGCGTCTTCACCTGGAGGTAGCGGATCCCTCGCCCCCGGCACCACCGCGCGGCCTCGGCGACGAGTGCCCGCCCGATACCGCGCCGGTGCTGCTCCCGCCGGAGGCCCATGACGTAGAGCTCGGCGGCGCGCGGCGTGTGCTGCTTGAGGCAGAGGAAGCCGAGGTCCGGCTCGACCGCAAGCGTCGGGAGCGTCGCCGCGTCCTCGATGTACTGACGCGTGGAGTCCTCGATCCCGAACCACTCCGGCAGGTCTCTGAGGACGGCCTCCGCGATCCGCGACCGCTCGGCCGGGTCGGAGATCTCGACGACGTCCGTCACGGGAGCCCGGTGACGCGGATGCCGGCGTGGCCCTTGTAACGCTTGTTCAGGCTGACGATCACCGCGGTCATCCCCTCGAGCGCGCGAGCCCTCGCCAGCGGCCCGGCGTCGAGGGCGCGTCCCGCGACGACCTTCGCCGCGAGCTCGAGCGCGAGCGCCTTCGCCTCCTCGTCGTCGCCGCAGACGAAGGCGTCCTCATCGGGGCGGCCGTGCGCGAGCTTGCCGGCGGCGAGCGAGTGGAGCCCGGCGACCACCGGCCCGCTCAGGAGATCCTGGGTCCGCTGGGCGAGAGAGAGCGCGTCGGTCGAGCGCAGATCGCTCGCGACGCTGAGCACGGGCGTCTCGCCGATCGCCCCCGTAAGCGCAGTTGCGGTGGCGAGCAGCCCATCGGCCTTCGTCGCCAGCACGACGAGGTCCACCGCCCGGACCGCCTCCTCGTTCGCAGCGCCGCCGGCCGCGCCGACCGCGGCCGCCTTCTCCAGCGCGCGTGCGGCATCGCGGGAGCCGATCACGACCTCGTCTCCCGCCTCCACGAGACGGCGCGCGAGCGCGAGCCCGAAGTCGCCGGTGCCGCCCACGATCGCAACCTTCATGCAGGCACCGCTCCCTGATCTTCCGGCCGGGCGCCGGCGGCTTCGCCGACTGCGCTTCCAGCCTCGAGCGCGGCCTCGGCCAGGCGACGGCGCGCGTCGGCGTCGCTCATCAGCGTCCGGGTCACGATCGGCCGGATGTCGCCGAGCCCTTCGAGGTCGTCGGCGTCGGCCTCGTCCACGACGAGCGCGTCGATCAGGCCCTTGTAACACTGTGTTACATGCCGGGGCGAGGTACCGCCCGCGAGGCGGCTCAGCATCCGGTCGGCCGGTCCCTTCACCGCGCGGCCGCCGATCAGCGGGCTCACGGCGACGCAGGGCACGCGGCGCTGCGCAAGCCCGTCGCGCAGCTCGCGCACCGCGAGGATCGGCCCGACCGAGACGTATGGATTGCTCGGCGCGACCAGGATCAGATCGGCGCCCGAGATCGCCTCGAGCACGCCCGTCGCCGGTCGCGCCGCCTCCGCTCCCTCGAAGCGCACGGCGTCGACCTCGTCCCGGTGCCCGCGCGCGACGAACCACTCCTGGAAGGGGAACGTCCCCGACGGCGTGTCGAGCCAGGTGCGCAGCCGATCGTCGGTCGCCGGCAGCAGCCGCACCGAGACGTCGAGCGCCTGCGCCAGCCGGGCGGTGACGGCGGAGAGAGCCTCGCCCGTTCGCAGGGCCTGCGTCCGCACCAGATGGAGGCCGAGATCGCGGTCGCCGAGCGCGAACCAGTCCTCGCCTCCTAGCGCGGCCGCGGTCTCGAGCGCGTTCCAGGTCTCCCCGCTCCGTCCCCAGCCGCGCTGCTCGTCGGCGAGGCCGGCGAGGGCGTAGAGGATCGAGTCGAGATCCGGCGAGACGTGGAGACCGAGCACCTCGACGTCGTCGCCGACGTTGCCGATCACGCTTGTCGCGGCCGCGCCCGCGACCTCCACGACGCCGCGCACGAAGCGCGCGCCGCCCACGCCTCCCGAGAGGACGGCGACGTTCAGACGAGGCTCCCCTCGAGCTCCGCAAGACACGCCCGCGTGCGCGCGCCGGCGCGCCGCTGCAGCCGCGCGAGGTCCTCCATCGTGTCCACATCGTCGGCAAGGTTCGGCACGGCGACGGAGACGACCTCGAGGCCGAGCGACGCGCCGTGCGCGCGGAAGCGGTCCGAGCTGCCAGGCCCGTAGAGCGGGGCGAAGGCGTCGGGCGACGGCAGGCTGAGCGCGTTCGTCGTCCCGTCGAGAGCCTCGACGAGCCCCAGCGCGCCCGCCGGCGTCGCCGCGAGCAGCGAACGGAGGTCCTGCGACAGGACGCACGGGAGGTCGGCGTTGACCACGAGGATGCCGCCGGGCTCGACGCCGTCCAGGCCCGCCTGCACCGCCACGCCCTGGCCCTCACCAGGGTCGGCGACGACCTCGGCTCCGGCGTCGGCAGCCGCCTCCGCGGCTTCGTCGTCGGGCGTCACGACACGCGTCGGGCCGATCGGGACGCAGGCGGCAACGACGTCGGAGAGCATCGCGTGCGCGAGCGCCCGGCGGATCAGGGTCGAGGAATGGAGGCGTGTCTTCCCCTCCGCGCCGGCAAACGGGATCACGACGGTCGGCATGGGGAGACACTAGATACTCCGGCCGTGACCATCGCGGCGACGCAGACGTTCCCGGGGCCGGCGTGGGCCGAGCTGCCGGACGTGACGCTGCTCGCGTCGTGGCCGCCGGCGGAGCCGCTCCCCGGCGTCGAGGTCCTGGTCGAAGCGGTCGTCGCGGTCGGGCCGGCCGAGCTCGACCTCCTCCCCGACCTGCGGCTGGTGGCGAACTACGGCGTGGGTTACGACCGCGTCGACGTTCCGGCGTGCCGAGGGCGCGGGATCGCCGTGACGAACACGCCGGGCGTGCTCGACGCCGCGGTCGCCGATCTCACGCTCGCGCTGATCCTCGCCTGCCGCCGCCACCTCGTCGAGTCGGACCGGTTCGTCCGCGAGGGCCGGTGGCAGCAGGGCTGGGCGCGGCCCGAGCTGCTCGGCCGCGACCTCGCGGGCTCGACGCTCGGCCTTGTGGGGATGGGGCGGATCGGCTCCGAGGTCGCACGGCGCGCGGAGGCGTTCGGGATGCGGGTCGCGCACCATCGCCGCGGCGGCGGCGTCCCGCTCGACGAGCTGCTCCGCACGGCCGACGTCGTCTCGCTCCACGCGCCGCTCACGCCCGAGACGCACGGCCTCGTTTCACGCGAGCGGCTGGCCCTGCTCCCGGACGGAGCGACGCTCGTCAACACGGCGCGCGGGGCGATCGTGGACGAGGAGGCGCTCGTGGACGAGCTCGTCTCGGGCCGGATCTCGGCCGGACTCGACGTCTTCGCCGACGAGCCGCGCGTGCCCGGGCGGCTGCTCGACCTCCCGAACGTGGTGCTCACGCCGCACATCGCGAGCGCGACGGTCGAGACGCGGGCGGCGATGACGCGCGTGCTCGTCGACAACGTGCTCGCCTCCGTCCGCGGCGAGCCCCTACCGAACGAGGTTCTTGCCTAGAGCGTTCCCGGGCGGCCGGCGGCGACCCAGTCGCGCACTTCGAACCAGTGACTGGCTGTGAGGGCCGCGGCCAGCCGTTCGTCCGTGTGCCCGGCGTAGAAGACGTGGTGCTCGAGGTCGCAGCAGATGGCGACCTCCGAGAGCGACGTGTCCTGCACGTACATGAGCGCGTCCGCAGGCAGCTTGGCCTCGGCGACGGTGTAGTGCTTGAACTGGAGCTCGGGCGCGATCTCCATCAGCTCGGGCCAGTCGGGACAGGTGCGGGAACTCACGCAGGTGAAGGTACCGACAGGGCGCGGCGCACGATTAGCCCAAGCGTGCCCACGAACTGCGGGTCGGCGTTCGGCATCTCGATCCGCTCGAGCTGCATCCCGAGCTCGGCCGCCTTCTCCTGGGCCTCGACGTCGAGGTCCCAGCGGATCTCGAGGTGATCCGACACGAAGCCGACGGGGCAGACGAGGACGCGGTCGACGCCCTGTTGCTGCAGCGCCGCGAGATGGTCGAGGATGTCCGGCCCGAGCCAGGGCTCCCCGGTCGGGGACTCGCTCTGGAACGAGAAGCTCCACTCCGTCAGTCCTGCAGCCTCCGCAACGAGCCGCGACGTTTCGAGCAGCTGGTCGCGGTACGGATCGCCGGTCTCGAGGATCCGCGCGGGCAGGGAGTGCGCGGTGAACACGACGTGCGCGTCGGTGCCGCGGACGCGGTCGGCGAGCAGCTCCACGAAGCCCGGCTCGTCGTGCCAGCTCTCGACGAAGCGGAGCTCGGCGCGCCCGGCGAGCGCGCGCTCGAGCTGCTCCCGGTAGCCCGCGATCGAGAGCGCGGAGTAGTGCGGCGCGAGCGCGAGGCCGACCACCTGCTCGGCTCCCGAAGAGACCGCCGAGTCGGCCGCATCGGCAATCCGCGGCGTCCAGTGCTTCATCCCGGTGAAGACCGGCAGTCCGAGGTCGGCCTCGAGGGCCGCTCGGGTCTGCTCGGTGATCGCGTTGAGCGGCGAGGAGTCCTCGATGCCGAGCCGCCGGTAGCGCTCGACGAGGTCGGCGAGATGCTCGGGGGCGATAGGGCGACCGCCGCGAATGTCCGCGTAGTACGCGGGAACGTCCGCGAGCCGCTCGGGCGAGCCGTACGCCATGAGGACGACGGCGCTCTTCACGCCGCTTGACCGTAGCTGCGGACGAGCTCGGCGAGCCGCGTCAGCACATCGGGGTCGGTCTCCGGCAGGACGCCGTGCCCGAGGTTGAAGACGTGGCCAGGGCGGCCGCCGGCCCGGCGCAGGACGTCGAGCGCCGCCCACTCCGCGCGCTCCCACGGGCCGAGCAGCAAGGCCGGCTCGAGATTCCCCTGGATCCCCCGCTCCTCTCCCACGACGGTCCAGGCGTCGTCGAGCGCGATGCGCCAGTCGACCCCGACTGCGGTGCCGCCGGCCACAGCCATCTCGGCGAGCAGCTGCGTCGTGGCGCCGGTGCCGAAGTGGATCGTCGGGACGCCCGCCGCTGCAAGCACACGGGCCGAGTACGGAGCAACGAACTCGCGGTAGTCGGCAACGGATAGGACGCCGACCCAGGAGTCGAAGAGCTGGATCGCGTCAGCGCCGGCAGCCGCCTGGGCCGCGACATACCGCGTGAACTGCTCCGTCAGCTGCTCCATGAGCGCGTGCCAGGTCGCCGGCTCGCGGTACATGAACGCCTTCGTGCGGGCGAAGTCGCGGCTCCGCCTGCCCTCGACGAGATACCCCGCCACCGTGAACGGCGCGCCGCAGAAGCCGACGAGCGCCTGCTCGGGCTCCAGCTCACCCCGCACGAGCCGCACAGCCTCGAGAATCGGCGCCGCCCACTCCTCCGGCTCGGCGACCCGGAGCCGCGCGACCGCGGCGGCCGAGTCGACCCGGTCCTCCACGACCGGACCGACGCCCTCCACGAGCTCGACGTCGACGCCCATCCCGAGGACGGGAGACACGATGTCGGCGAAGAGGACGGCGGCGTCGACGCCGTGCCGGCGCACCGGCTGCAGCGTCACCTCCGCGCAGAGCTCAGGCGTTCCGGCGATCTCGAAGAAGCTGTGGTGCTCCCGCAACGCGTGGTACTCGGGCAGCGAGCGGCCCGCCTGCCGCATGAACCACACCGGCGTCCGCTCGGCGGGCTCGCGCCGCAGCGTGCGGACGAGGAGAGGCTCGGTGCTCAGACGCCGATGGGCTCGCGGCCCTGCTCGCGCAGCAGCCGGGAGAGCCCTTCCTCGAGCGAGATCTCGGGCTCCCAGCCGAGCAGCTGCTGTGCCCGCGTGATGTCGGGCTTCCGCTGCATCGGATCGTCGACACGGAGCGCCTCGAACACGATCTCGCTCGACGCGGCCGTGATCCGCTTGACGATCTCCGCGAGCTCGAGCAGCGTGCGCTCGTCGGGGTTGCCGATGTTGACGGGCAGGTGCTCGCCGCTCTCGGCGAGGAGGACGATGCCCCGGATCAGGTCGTCGACGTAACAGAAGCTCCGCGTCTGCGATCCGTCGCCGAACACCGTCAGCGGCTCGTCGGCGAGCGCCTGGCGCACGAAGTTCGAGACCGCGCGGCCGTCATTCGGCCGCATCCGGGGGCCGTACGTGTTGAAGATCCGCACGATCGCCGTGTCGACGCCCTGCTGGCCCTGGTACGCCATCGTCAGCGCCTCGGCGTACCGCTTCGCCTCGTCGTACACGCCGCGCGGCCCGATCGGGTTCACGTGGCCCCAGTACGTCTCGGGCTGTGGATGAATCTTCGGGTCGCCGTAGACCTCGCTCGTCGACGCGAGCAGGAAGCGCGCCCGCTTGAACTTCGCGAGGCCGAGCGCGTTGTGCGTGCCGTAGGAGCCGACCTTGAGCGAGTGCAGCGGCATCCGGAGGTAGTCCTCGGGGCTCGCGAGCGCGGCGAAGTGGAAGACGAAGTCGATCGGCTCGTCGACGCGGAGCGGGTCCGCCACGTCGTGGGGGACGAACGTGAACGCGTCGTCGCGGATGTGCTCGATGTTTGCGAGCGACCCGCTGATGAGGTTGTCGACGCAAATGACGCGCTGGCCGCGCTCGAGCAGGTAGTCGCAGAGATGCGAGCCGAGGAATCCGGCGCCGCCAGTGACCAGGGCCGTTGGCACGGGGCGATGTTAGCGGCCGGATGCTGCGCACCCGGCCGCTGGGACTCTTAGGAACTCCGCGCTGTCTTGCCTTGGAGGCCCTGGATAGGAGTCCGCTGTAGTGCGCTCGCGCGCGGCAGAGGCCGGCGCGAGCGCGGTTCGACCTGCGGTAAGTCGCGCTTCGCGGAGTCTCGGCCTCCGGCCTCTTGCGCTTGCGTGATCTGAGCGTTTCGAACCGGGCGCGCGTCACGGCGGCGCGCACATGAACCTCCGCCGCCCAATGTGCCCTCAGTTCCTTGCCTCCGGGCGAGGCTTCGCCTTCAGGTCCTTGTTGCTCTCCATGTCGAACCACATGGCGAACAGCGTGAACTGGAGCCCCGAGATGACGAGCAGCGCGACGAGGACGACCGTCGCGATCGGGATCGAGTAGCCGGCGATCCGGTAGCCGACGACGACGAGCCCGAGCAGCACGCCGGCGACCGTCGCGATGAACCCCATCACGTAGAAGAACACGAGCGGGTGGAAGTCGCGCTTCACGTACTTCTCCCAGAGCCGCCAGAAGAAGCCGCGCACCAGCAGCCACGCGATGCGCGGCACGACGTGGCGATAGCGCATGTCCGAGCGCTCGCCGACGCCGTAGATGGGGCGCGACGGGAAGTCGCGCACGCGCGCGTTCCAGACGTTGAGGTGGACGAGCATGTCGTTCGGGAAGCCGTAGTTCGTGTAGACGTGGTCGAGATCGAGCTGCTCGAGCATCCCGCGTGAGACGACGGTGTAGCCCGACTGCGAGTCGGCGACGTGCCAGTAACCCGACGCGACCTTGGTCAGCATCGAGAGGATCGCGTTGCCGAAGAAGCGCGTCTTCGGGATCAGCTGCCACGCCTGCCCGGTGGAGAGGCGGTTCGCCTTCGAGTAGTCGAGCTCGCCGCGCGCGACCGGCGCGACGAGCGTCGGCAGGTCCTCGGGATCCATCTGGTTGTCGCCGTTCATCACGACGACGACGTCCATCCCGTCGGCGAGCGCGCGGCGGTAGCCCGTCACGGTCGCGGCGCCGACGCCGCTCCGGCGCTCGTGTGTGAGCACCTCGACGCGCGGGTCGCCGAGCTCGAGAGCGCACTCGCGTGTGCGGTCGGTCGAGCCGTCGTCCACGACGATGATCCGGTCCACGAGGGACGGGATTCCGCCGAGCGTCGCGGCAATCAGAGCTTCCTCGTCGTACGCGGGTACGACGACCCCCACCCGCTTGTCCTCGAACACCCGGAGAGGCTAACTACTCGCCGTTGCGCGGCGTGACGCGCGAGGCGACGGGCTCCCACAGGAGCGCGGCGAGCGCTCCGAGGATCAGCCCGATCAGCGCGCCGATGACGACCGTGTTACGGCGACTGCGGGCCGTGATCTTGTTCGAGGCGGCCGAAGCGAGCACGTACGGCGATTCGACGGTTTTCGCAAGCAGGAGCAGTTGCGCGTTGGTCGTCTTGTCGAGCTGGTCGCTGCGCAGCGTGGTCTGGAGGATCAGCTTGTCCGTATCGGAAAAGTTCGGACTCGCGAGCGCCGCCTGGATCGACTGGATGTCCTGGTTGTCGAGAGCGATCTGGGCCGTGAGATTCTTGATCTTGGCCGCGGGATAGACGCCGAGCTTCTTCACCACTTCGGCGGCGAGCTCGTTCGCGGCGCAAGCCGCGACCTTGCCCTTCTTCGACTGCACGCTGACCTTGACGAGCGGGCTGACGGTCGACGCCCCGCCCCCCTTCGTCGACGCGCCGCTGGCAACCGCCTGCGTGGAGATCCCCTTCTTGAACAGCGCCGCCGACTGCAGGTGGCAGAGGTTCGCGACCGTGTTGGCCACGGCCTGGTTGTTGACGACCTGCCCGACAGACGACGGGTTCGTCGCCGGCGTGTTGACCGGGTTGCCGCCGGTGGGCGAGTACGGCTGACCGAGGTAGACCGTCGCGGTGGCCGAGTAGACCTGGTTGCCACCGAGCGCGACGAGGTAGCCGATCACCGCGCCGACCACCAGGCCGGCGACGAGCAGCCACCAGCGGGAGCCGAGCAGCCGGACGTAGCGCGCGAAGTCGACTTCCTGCTCGGCCTCGGGGTCGAAGCCCTTCTGAGGGGGAGCAGGCGCAGTCACGAGGGGCGACGATAGCCGACAGTCATAAGCGCGCTCTCATCAACCGGCGATGGACCCGTCAGTGCGCGAGCTGCCGCCGCTTCGAGTGGCGCGGCTCGACGGCGTAGATGCGCGAGAAGCCGTTGAAGAGCAGCCGCCCGCCGTTCCCCGAGACGGGGACGTACTGGCCGTGGGGGAACGTCAAGAGGCGCCGTCCGGTGTGGAGGTTCACGCCGATGATGCGATGCGAGAAGCTGCCGACGTAGGCGACGCCGTCCACGATCACGGCCGCTCCCGAGATCGGGCCGCCCGTCGGGATCCGCCAGAGAATGCGGCCGGTCGCCGCCGAGGAGCCGTAGAACCAGCCGGAGTACGAGCCCCAGCAGACGACGCCGTCCGCCACGGCGGGAGACGAGTACACGTAGTAGTCGGCCGTGTTGCGCCAGAGGTAGCGGCCGCTGGTCGTGAAGGCCGTGAGCGAGTTGCCGGTCGACGAGGGGACAAAGACCCGGCCGTCAGCGACCGCCGGCGTCCCGTAGATCTTCCCGTTCACGGTCTTGACCCAGCGGGTCGCGCCCGTCGCCGGCGAGAGCGCCCACAGGCGTCCCGCGTAGTCGCCGACGAAGAGCCTGCCGTCCTCGATCGCCGCACTGGAGGTGATCTTCGCGCCGAGATACCTGCGCCACTTCAGCTGATGCGTGTGCAGGTCGAGCGCATACACCTCTCCGCCCGCGTCGCCGAAGTAGTCGATCCCGTCGATGATGATCGGCGACGGCTCGATCGCCGCCCCGGCGTTCCAGCTCCACAGAAGACGGCCGTCGCTGCGGTCGAGGACGTAGACCCAGCCGCTCATCGTGTGGTAGACGATCTCGTTCCCGTACACGGCCGGCGAGGAGGCCATGCGCGGCGCGCCCGGCGTGTGGTGGACCCAGGCGAAATTGCCCGAGCGCATCGAGATCGCGTGGACGGTCGCGGCGGCGTTCCCGATGTAGGCCATCCCGTCGACCACGACTGCCGGGAACTCGATCAGCCGGCCGAGGCCGCGGCTCCAGACGAGCCGGAACGGTGGGCGCAGCCGGATCTGCGTGGGCGCCTGCGTGCGCGCCTCGGTCGCGCCGTAGAGCGGCCACTGGAGGTCCGGCTGGTAGACGTCGAGGGTCTGCCAGCGGCTGCCGCGGAAATCGACGCGGGTGCGGACGGGCGCATAGCCGCGCGCCGAGACGGAGACCGCGAGCCGCGCGCGCGGTGCCCGGATCGTCGTGACGCCGTGGCGGTTGGTGCGTGCGGTCTTGCCCGCGAGGCTCACGCGCGCACCACGGACGCGCACGCGCTTGTCGCCGTCGAGGATCGTGACGACGAGGTTCGTCGGCTTGCCGATCGCCAGGTGCGTGTGCTTCGGCTGCGGCTTCGGTTTCGGCTTGGGCTTCGCCTGGGTCGTCGCGGGCGGCGTGGTGGCCGGCTGCTGCCCGCTGCCGCCGCAGCCGGCGAGCAGGACGACGACCACTGCGACGACGAGGATGCGCGCCGTCACGCGTGCTCCCCGATCGCAAGCTCGCGATAGCCGGTGAGGAGAAGCGGAGCGCCGTCGATGTCGCGGAGGATCACGTTGTCGTCAGGGAAGTGCGGCACGGTCTCGCCGATCTCGTCCAGGCGCCCGAGCGTGGCCAGCACCTGGGCCTCGGCCATGTTCGCACCGCCGTCGGAGAGCGCCGAGGTGGCGGCGACGTGGCGGACGTTGATCTCGGTCACCTTGAGCGCGCCCGTGCGGTCCTCGCGCAGGTCGACCGTCAACAGCCCGTGCGCCTGCTCGCCCGTGAGACCGGCGACCAGGCGCACCGCCTGCTCGGACAGCGCCCGTGCCCGCTCGTCGTTGAGGAGCCGGCCGCGGTTGATGTTGCCCGTCACTCCCGAGACGGCGAGATGCCCCATGAAGTACTCGAGCCGCTCGTAGCAGCCGGCCTTGAGCAGCTGATCCTCGTGGAAGAGGAGCGAGCAGGCGATGTTCCGTCCCGGCAGGTGCTCGGCGACCATGAAGCTCGCAATCTCCGGATTGAGGTAGGCCCACGCATACGCCTCCTCCGGCTCGGACACCTGGATCGAGCCGATCCCGCTCGACGACGCGTCGGAGTAGTCGCGGAGCCAGACCGGACCGCCGTCCAGGTCGAGCCCACGCCGCTCGAGCAGCTCGTCACGACTCACGATGCGGTACCGCGGCACGAGGCCCGTCTCCCGCAGTGCCTCGTAGAGCTTGCCCTTGCTGATCGCGATCTCGACCAGGCCGGGCGGCGGCAGCAGCGTCGGCACCGGGAACTCGCGACCGCTCCAGAAGAGCACCTCCGCCTCGGGCCCGACGAGTGCCACGTCGATCGCCTCCCGCTCGCAGATCTCCGCGATCAGCTCGGGATAGCCGGAATCGCCCGGCTGGGACACGCGGTAGACGCGGTCGTAGAGCCCCTCGTAGAACCCGTACCAGTTGCCGCCGCGGTCGGCTCCGACGAGCGTCGCGTCGGAGAACGCGGGGCCGGCGCGCAGGGAGCGGGCGATGGCTCTCGGCGTGACGCCGCAGGCGCCCGTGACCAGGATGTTCAGCGACGCCACAGGCCCCGAGGATAGCCCCGGTCCCTCACGATTCCGACTTCCAACCCCCGGTCTCCCCCTTGTACGTGCCGCGGAAGAGCGCAAGCGGCGTCCGCGCGAGGATCCGCAGGTCGAGGCGGACCGAGCGGTGCTCGACGTACCAGACGTCGAGCTCGATCCGGTCCGCCCACGGCAGCGAGGCCCGGCCGTTGACCTGTGCCCAGCCGGTGATGCCCGGCCTCACGTCGAGCCGATGCCGCTGGTGCTCGTCGTACTGCTCGACCTGGTAGCGGAGCGTCGGCCGCGGCCCGATCACGCTCATTTCGCCGCGGACGACGTTCCAGAGCTGCGGCAGCTCGTCGAGCGAAAGCTTGCGCAGCCACCGGCCGGCGCGCGTGATGCGCGTGTCGCCCTCGTTGACCGACAGGCCGGCGCCCATCGTCTCCGCGCCGACGACCATCGTCCGGAGCTTGAGCAGCTCGAAGTCGAGGCCGTCCTTGCCGACGCGTGTCTGCCGGTAGAGCACCGGGCCGCCGTCCTCGAGCTTGACCGCGAGGGCGGCGAGCGCCAGGACCGGCGAGGCAATGACGAGCGCCGACCCCGCGAGCGCAATGTCCGCCGCGCGGTTCACGCGAGCTCCTCCCGCTGCGGCGCCCACGTCGCGGGGACGCCGCGCCGGAGGTAGTTCCAGAGCGCCACGACCGTCGCCCAGGTGATGAGGACGTAGTAGCGCGCGATCCCGACGCCGACGAGAGCCGCAGCGAGCAGTCCGAGCTGCAGGCCGAGGAACACCGCGTAGACCGTGCCGTGGCCGAGCAGCGCGATGGAGCTTCCGAGCAGGATTAGGTGCAGGAGGCCGCTGGCGTAGCGGAGATGCCGGTGCGAGACGAGCGCCAGCCAGTAGCCGAGGCGCTGGCCGCGCAGCATCTTCCCCCGCAGCACGATGAGCCATGCGTGCTCGAACATCCGCACCTTGCGGCGGTACTCGCTCTCGTTGGTGGGCGTCGGCCGCTCGAAGGCGAGCGCGGCCGGCTCGTAGATCGCCCGCCGCCCGCGCTGCACCATGAGGTACGGGAGCGAGAGGTCGTGCCCGAAGCGGGGATCGACCTCGGCGTAGTCGGAGCGGCGCAGCGCATAGATCGAGCCGTTGCCGGCCGTGATCGAGCCGAGCCGCGACTCTCCGTCCCGCGTCACGAGCTCGTAGCGCCAGTAGACGCCTTCCTTGTTCGAGCCGTCCGCGGCCTCGAGCCGCAGGCGGCCGCAGACGTACGCGATCGCCGGGTCGGCGAAGTTCCGGACGAGCTTGCGCAGCGCGTCGGGCGCCCACGTCGCGTTCGCGTCGGAGAAGGCCACGACGTCGGCGCCGGTCGCGCGGACCGCAGCGTCCTGCGCCGCGACCTTGCCGCCGCGCGGGTTCCTGATCACCCGGGCGCCGGCGGCCTCCGCGAGCTCCTCGGTCCGGTCGGTGGACGCGTCGGAGGTGACGACGAGCTCGAGCAGCTCGGGCGGATAGTCGAGCGCTCGAAGGTTCTCGAGCCGCCGCTCGATCACGTCCTCCTCGTTGTACGCGGTCACGATCACCGCGACGGACGGGAGGAACCCGTCGTCGAGCGCGACGCGCCTCGTACGAACGCGCGCGAGCCAGCGCGACGGTGGCCGGGTAGAGCGCGTGCGTCCAGGCGAGCGCGGCGAGCGAGCCCCAGAAGAGGACGACGGCCACGATCACGGCCGCAACGCTAGCGCCGCAG
>CAVYQV010000030.1:0-33366 GCA_963770815.1 uncultured Actinomycetes bacterium | reverse complement strand
AAGACGGGAACGACCGACGACTACGCCGACGCCTGGTTCTGCGGCTACACGCCCACGCTCGAAGCCACCGTCTGGATCGGCTACCCGCGCGGCGAGATCCCGATGCTCGATGTGCACGGCGCCGCGGTCTCCGGCCCCACCCTGCCCGCGACGGCGTGGCGGCTGTTCATGGAGCCCACGCTCGCCGGCTCTCCGAATGCTGCCTTCCCCGCCCCGGTCTCGCCTGCGCAGTTCGCGCCCTGGGCCGGGCGGTTCTCCTATCAGGCGGCCGGGGGCTAGCGCTCACCGCCTCGCGACTACGGTATCCGCACCGTGGCCGCACTACTGACTTTCGAGGAGGCGCAGGAGCGGGTGCTGGGACTCGCCCGCCCGCTTGCGTCCGAGCCCGTGCCGATTGCCGAGGCGGGGGGCCGTGTGACTGCGGAGGACGTGTACGCGCGCATCGACCTCCCGCCGTTCGCGAGCTCCGCGATGGACGGCTTCGCGGTTCGCGCCGCCGACCTGCCGGGGACGCTGCGGATCGGCGGCGAGTCCGCCGCGGGACGGTCGTTCGACGAGGAGCTCGAGCCGGGCTGTGCCGTGGCCATCTCGACCGGGGCCGTAGTCCCAGAGGGCGCTGATGCCGTTGTCCCGGTAGAGGACGTTGTCAGAAGCGACAACGAAGTGGAAATCTCACAGCCTGTCAAGCCAGGCGCGCACATCCGTCCCCAGGGCGGCGACGTTGCCACAGGCGAGCTGGTGGCTCCCGCCGGTGCGACGCTCACCCCGGGACGACTCGCGGCCGTCGCGGCCTCCGGGATCGCCGAGCTCCGGTGCGCGCGCCGGCCGCGTGTCGCGGTGCTCGCGACCGGCACCGAGCTCGTCGATCCCGGCGGGGTGCTGAAGCCGGGCCAGATCTACGAGACGAACGGGCTCATGCTCTCCGCCGCGCTGGACGCGGCCGGCGCCGAGATTCTGGCCGAGCCTCCTGTAGCCGATGACGAGGAGGCGTTGCGAGCGGCGCTCGGGAGGGGTCTCGACGCGGACGTCCTCGTCACGTCGGGCGGCGTCTCGGTCGGCGAGCACGACCTTGTCCGCGCGGTCGAGCGGGAGCTCGGCCTCGAGGAGGTCTTCTGGCGCGTATCGATCAAGCCGGGCAAGCCGGTCTCGTTCGGCGTAATGCCGGAAGTCGGCACGCTCGTCTTCGGCCTGCCCGGAAACCCCGTGTCCGCGCTCGTCGTGTGCGAATTGTTCGTCAAGCCGGCGCTGCGGGCGTTGCAAGGTCTGGCCGATCCGCTGCCTCGATTCGAGCCGGGGCTGCTCGCGGTCGGCTTGCGGCGCAACGAGGAGCGCGACGAGTTTGTGCGTGCGCGGTCGCGGGTGGAGGGAGACGCGCTCGTGCTCGAGCCGATCACCGGCCAGGAGTCGCACATGATCGTCCACTCGTCCGGCGCGGACGCGCTCGTCCACATTCCACGTGGAAACGGCGAGCTCGCGACCGGCTCGACGGTGCGCTGGCTCCGTCTCGCTACTCGTTGACCGGACGGTGCGCCTTGGCCACCGCGGCGCGGCGCCGTGGCGCGAAGACGAGCGTGCGGATGAGCTCGCGTACCGGGCCACGGCGCGGACGTTCGCCGGGCGCGGGGTACGGCGCGTAGCGGTTCGCGGCGAGCGCGGCGACCTGGCCCGCCGCCGCGAGCCAGCCGAGGCCGATCAGGAGCAGCGGCAGCGGCGCATAGCCGACCGCGAAGAGCTTGACGATGTACCACGGCGCGTCCCAGCCCAGTCCGTAGTGGGCGGCGAACGACCACACGAGGTATGCAGGTCCGATGAAGCCCGCGGCGAGGACGCCCGCCCGCGCGGCCGGCTTGCGGTTCTGCACCTGCGGCAGCCAGAGCCAGGCGTGGAGCGAGGGGAGGACGAAGATCAGCGCGAACGGATTCGCTGCCGCGAGCAGGAGGCCGACGACGCCGAGTGCGAGCAGCGCGGCGCTGTAGCCCGCAAGCCGCTCCTCCGGCCGGATCGGCCGGCTCGGCGAGAGGCGAGTGCGCGCCACGAGCCAACCGGCTCCCGCTAGCAGGACGAGCGCGGCCAGCGTTCCGGCCGGCCAGGAGACGGAGCCCAAGGGCGGTGCGTAGCCGCCGCCGCCTCCCCAGAGGCCGATCGCCCTGAAGAAGAGGAAGACCGCGCCGACCCAGGCCCAGAAGCCGAGCCGGCTGCGGTAGCTGCGGAGCGCGGGCGCGATGCGGATCCGCCGGCGGCGACAGCGGGCGAAGAGGTCGACGGCGGCAGCCAGGAACGGCAGCAGCATGGCGACGAGCACGATCTCGATTGCCCAGCCGCGGATCAGCCGCGAGCCGAGGAAGACGTAGCTCGCCGGGCCTTGGGCCAGTGAGACGCCCTGCTCCATCGAGTCCACGGTGTCCTCCGCCGCGAGGCCGACGACTCCGAGATGCGCGACGTCCAACCGGGTTCCGCGTCCGTGGCCGCTGGGCGGGCGCGCGCCGCCGGTCGTCACGGTCACCGCCGGGATTCCGCGGCTCACGAACGGCGCCTGCTCGTACGGGTCGAAGGGGAATCCGAGGCTCACGAGTTGCTGGAGACCGCTCGGACGTGCCGGTTCGGCGTTGCCCCGGTGCGCGAGTGCGGCGCGGAGCGTTTCGAGGAGCCCGGGAGCGGGTGAGCGTGAAGTGTTGGCGCCGAAGACGAGCCGGGGCCGGCCGCGACCGCCGACGGAGTCGAGGTTGACGACGCCGAGGATCTTCGCGTGCCCCTGTTGCTCCGCCGCAAACCGGGCGGCGCCGCGCGCGCCGTCGACGGCGCCGTCGGTCGAGAGGAAGACGAGTGTGTACGGGACCTTGACCCGCTGGGCGGCTGCAGTTGGCGCATAGGAGCGCGCCAGCTCGATGAGGGCCGCAGTGCCCGAGGCGTTGTCGTTCAGTCCGTTGCCGGTACCGCTGTCGTCGCGGTGCGCCATGACGATGATCTCGGGCGGCGAGATACCGATGCCTTGCTTCGCCGTGACGAGGTTGACCAGCCTCGTGCGGCGGCCGTTGATCGTGGCCGTGAACGGTTCGCTCCGCACCTTGAAGCCGTACGGCCCTAGCTGCTGGCGGTACCACGCCGCCGCGCCTCGAGCGTCCGGCGTGCCGGGTCTCCGGTCGGGATAGTTTGCGGCGAGGTCCCTGGCGATGGCCGCGGCCTGTGATGCGTCGAAGGCCGGCGGCAGGTTCTTCAGCGAGTGCAGCGCGGGCGGGCGCGCGACGCCGAACGCGAGCAGCAGGAGCGGCAAGCCGACGAGGAGCCAGGTGGCGCGGTAGAGGCGCCCGTTGATGGGGCGCTCGAGCGACCCCGGCCGCGAACGTCGGCGCTCGGGTGCGGGCGGGGCGGCCGTCACGGTCGTCCAGTCTAGGGCCGGATTCGGGCATGCCGTTTTCCCGTGGAAACGAGCGGGGTTAGGTCTCCGGCTTGCTGGGAAGGCCGAAGCCGAAGACAAGCAGTGGGGCGCGATGCCCTCGGGCGTTACTGGTAGAAATCGGCGGGTTTTGATTCCGGAATCTGCGGGAAACACCGAGAGGGACGGATGGACGAGGCGGCACTGATCGAGACTGCGGGCGAGGCGCTCGAGGGAATGCGCAGTGTCCGGCTGCGAGTGCCTGCGCGCGCCGAGTACATCGCCCTGGCTCGCCTGGCGCTCAGCGGCCTCGCCGAGATCGTCGCCCTCTCAGACGAGCTGGTTGCCGACCTCAAGCTTGCTCTGACCGAGGCCGTGTCGAACTCGGTCCGGCACGCGTACCCGGACGGAAGCGGATTCGTCTCGATCGAGTACGAGCTGACCGGCGAGGCGCTCGCCGTCGAGGTCGTCGACGACGGGACGGGCTTCGACCCGGACCGGCCACCGCCCCTTGAAGGTGAGGAGCTCACGGAAGGCGGCCTCGGCATCGCGATCATCTGCACGATCGCCGACGAGTTCGAGCTGCGGTCCCGGCCGGGAGTCCGCGGTTCCCGTCTGCGCTTCGTGAAGCTGCTGCACCAGCCGGCCTGACGTTGTCAGCACCGACAACCAATCGACGGAAGCTCCTCGTCGTCTTCAATCGCGCGCCGGTCTCGTACGCCTGTGACTCCGAAGGGCGGCGCGTGGCGCGGCGCGGTGGTGGCGGCGTCGTTACGGCCCTCGGCGGCCTGCTCGCCCATCACGACGTGACCTGGGTGGCGAGCGCGATGACCGAGGAGGACCGGGTGGTGGCGGCGGAGCACGACGGCTCGTTCGTCGAGCGGACGGCGGACGGCGCCTCCTACCGGCTGCGGCTCGTCGCGCACGATCCCGCTGCATATGACCGCTTTTACAAGGTGCTGGCGAACCCGACGCTCTGGTTCCTGCAGCACTACCTCTGGGGGCTGGGGTCCGCGCCCGACTTCGGGCCGGAGCTGCACGAGGCCTGGAGCGGCGGCTACGTGCCGGTCAACGAAGCGCTCGCCGCCGCGGCGGCCGAGGAGCTCGAGCGCGAGCCCGACGCGGCCGTCCTCTTCCACGACTACCACCTCTATCTCGCGCCGCGACTGGTACGGGAAGCGCGACCCGGCGTCCTGACGTCGCACTTCATCCACATCCCGTGGCCCGAGCCGGACTACTGGCACGCCCTCCCGCCGGAGCTGCGGGTCGCCGTGCACGAGGGGCTGCTCGCGAACGACGTGGTCGGATTCCACACCGACCGCTGGCGGCAGGCGTTTCTGCTCTCGGCCGAGCGGCTGCTCGGCGCGCGCGTCGATCGGGAGGCCTGCACGGTCGAGCACGGCGGCCACACGACGCGCGTCGTCGCCCACCCGATCAGCGTCGACCCGGTGGAGTTCGACCGGCTTCGCGACGATCCCGGCGTGCTCGAACGGGAGGCGGCCCTCGTGGCGCGCCGGCGGGAGCAGCTCGTGCTGCGGGTCGACAGGACGGACCCGTCGAAGAACATCGTGCGCGGTTTCCGCGCTTTCGGGTTGCTCCTCGAGCGCCATCGCGAGCTGCATGGCCGGGTGGGGATGGCCGCGCTCCTCGCACCCTCGCGGCAGGACATCCCTGTCTACGCGGAGTACGTTCGCGAGGTGGAGGCGGCGGCCCGGGAGGTGAACGAGCGCTTCGGCCGCGAAGACTGGCAGCCGGTCGAGCTGGACGTCGCCGACGACTTCCTGCGCTCGGTCGCCGGCTACAAGCAGTTCGACGTCCTGCTCGTGAACCCCGTCTTCGACGGTCTCAACCTCGTCGCCAAGGAGGCGTGCCTCGTCAACGAGCAGGACGGGGTGCTCGTCCTGTCCGAGAACGCAGGCGTGCACGAGGAGCTGGGGGAGTGGGCTCTGACGGTGAATCCGATCGACGTCTCCGGCCAGGCGGATGCGCTCTACGAGGCCCTCACGCTGGAGCCCGCCGAGCGGCGGCGTCGGGCCGCCGCGATCCGCGAGCACGTCCGGGTGCACGACATCCGGGAGTGGGTCGACGCGCAGCTGGCCGACCTCGACGAAATACGATCCGCCTGATGGACGACCTGTCGCACGTCGACGAGTCGGGCGCCGTCCGCATGGTCGACGTCGGCGGCAAGGAGCCGCTGCGCCGGCGGGCTGTCGCCCGGGCCGAGGTTCGGATGGCCGCCGCGACGGCGCGAATCCTGCGTGAGCTTCCGAAGGGCGACGCGCTCGCGACGGCCCAGGTCGCCGGGATCATGGCCGCCAAGCGGACGAGCGAGCTCATCCCGCTGTGCCACCCGCTGCCGCTCACGCACGTCGAGGTGACGCTGGAGGTCGGCGAGGCGTCGGTCGAGATCGTCGCGGCGGCCGAGACCACGGCGCAGACCGGCGTCGAGATGGAGGCGCTGACGGCTGCCTCGGTCGCGGCGCTGACCGTCTACGACATGGCCAAGGCAGTCGACAAGGAGATGCGGATCGCCGACGTCGTCCTTGTCGAGAAGACGAAGGAGCACGTCGGCTGAAGGCCGCGGTGTTGACGGTGTCGGACGGAGTCGCGGCCGGAACGCGCAAGGATCGCAGCGGCGACGCTCTCGACGAGCTCCTGCGCGGCGACGGCTACGAGGTCGAGCGGCGGCTCGTGCCCGACGAGCGTGACGAGATCGCGGCGGCGATCCGGGAGCTGACGGGCACGGCGCGGCTCGTGCTGACGACCGGCGGCACCGGTCTTGCGCCGCGCGACGTGACCCCGGAGGCCACCCGCGACGTGCTCGAGCGCGAGGCTCCCGGCATCGCGCAGGCGCTGCGGGCGGACTCGATCGCGAAGACGCCGCACGGGCTTCTCTCACGGGGCACGGCCGGCGTGCTCGGCTCGACGCTCGTCGTCAACCTGCCTGGCTCGACCGGCGGCTGTCGCGACGGGTTCGCAGTTCTCCGGCCTGCGCTCGAGCACGCGCTCGAGCTGCTCGCCGACGCTCCGACGGCTCACGAGCAGACGTGACGGCGACCTCCACGCCGGCGCCGCTCCCCGCGCGGTTTGCGCGTCTCGTCAAGATCGAGCACACGGTCTTCGCGTTGCCGTTCGCCTACGTCGGCGCCTTTCTCGCCGTCAACGGAACGCCGAGCGGACACGACCTCCTCTGGATCACGCTCGCGATGGTCGGCGCACGTTCGCTCGCGATGGCGCTCAATCGCCTGATCGACGCGGGGATCGATGCGCGGAACCCGCGCACGGCCGGCCGCGAGATCCCGAGCGGCCAGCTCTCGGTCGCCCAGGTCGTCGTCTTCTGCGCCGCGTCGCTCGCGCTCTTCCTCGTGGCCGTCTGGCAGCTCGACCCGATCGTGCGCTGGCTCTGGCCGATCCCGATCGTCGGCTTCGTCGTCTACCCGTACCTCAAGCGCATCACGTGGCTCTGCCACTTCTGGCTCGGTGCGGTCGACGGCCTCGCGCCCGTCGGTGCCTGGGTCGCGATCACCGGGAAGCTGCCGTGGCAGTCGTGGATGCTCGGCGTCGCGGTCGCGTTCTGGATCGCCGGCTTCGACTTCTTCTACGCGCTCTTCGACGAGGAGATCGACCGGCGCGAGGGGTTGCACTCGATCGTCACGCGCTTCGGGGTGCGCGGCGCCTTCGTCGGCGCACGGCTCGCGCACGTGGCGACGATCGTGTGCCTCGTCGCGGTCGGGCTCGGTCTGCCGGTCGGGGTCCTCTACTGGCTCGGTGTCGTCGCCGTCGCGCTGCTGCTCGCATACGAGCACTCTCTCGTCCGCCCCGGCGACCTACGGCGGCTCGACACCGCGTTCTTCACGATGAACGGCGTGATCAGCGTCGTCTTCGCGGCGTTCGTGATCCTCGACGCGGTCACCTGACGAACCACCGGGGCGCCGTGCGCACGGCGCCCCGGGCGGCTCCTTCTCGTCAGCTCGTCGGCCAGTTCGGGGGCGCGCACCACCGACCCGAGCGGATGAATCCCGCCCCGGCCGTCGGGCCGCCCAGCGAGCCCGTCGAGAAGCCTGCGTTCGGGTCGAACCCACTACCCATCGAGGCGACGATCCGCCCCCAGTTGTGCCTCACGAAGCCGCGGGCGATTCCGGATGCCTCTCCGTTCGCGATCGCCCCGTTCAGCGTGCCGTGCGCCTGAGTTCCCGAACCCTTGATCCGGAACCGGCCGAACACGTGGCCGACGCCGTTCGTGGTGTCCACGAGGCTCCAGGCGCGGATCGTGAGCGCACCCGCGAGCCGCGGGTCCGAGCTCACCGACGTGCCCGTGTACGTCGCCTTCGTCGCCTGGAACGTGTCGCCGCCGGTGACCGTGCACGTCACCTGGCTCTCGTTCGAGACCGTCGTCGCATCGAACGTTGCGCTTGCGGCCTGGACGGACGTGGGCTTACGTGCCGCGGCTACGCCGACGACCGAGAGCGCGGCGACCACGACCAGCCCCACCAACGCGAGTCGCTTCCTTGACATGGTGTTCCTCCTCATCGATTTGATCTCTCTGGCCGTAATTCGAATAGGGCCTCAGCCGGGCACGGCTCCGAGCAATGGCGCTGTAAAACAGCGGTAAATCGCGGCGGGCGGCCTATGCTGCTCGCGTGCTCACGGCCCGCCGGCTCGGCAAGCGCTACGGGGAGAAACGCGTCCTGCGGGGGATCGACTTCGCGCTGCCGCGCGGCGGCTTTCTCGTCGTCACCGGGCCGAACGGCTCCGGGAAGACGACTCTGCTGCGGATCTGCGCCGGCCTCGCGCGGCCGACCGAAGGCACGATCGAACGCAGCGCCGCGCGGGCGCAGGTCGGCTACCTCGGCCACGAGCCGCTTGTCTACCGCGAACTGACGGCGCTCGAGAACCTCGAGCTCTACGGACGCCTCTATCGGATACCCGAGCGGCGGGAGCGGATCGGCATGCTGCTCGAGCGCTTCGGGCTCTGGGAAGCGCGGCACGAGCGGGTCGCTTCGTACTCGCGCGGCATGACCCAGCGTCTCGCTCTCAGCCGCGTCCTCCTCCACGAGCCGGAGCTGCTCGTGCTCGACGAGCCGTACAGCGCGCTCGACGAGGCCGGCGCCGAGCTTCTCGACGCGCAGCTCGACGAGCTTCGCGGGGAGAGCACCTTCCTCGTCTCGACACACGATCCCGCGCGCATCGAGCCGCTGGCGACCGGCGCGCTCGCGCTTGCGACATGAGTTACGTCCGCGACGTCGGCGCGCTCGCGCGCAAGGACCTCCTGCTCGAGCTGCGTGCCCGGGACACGCTGCCGGCAATGCTGCTCTTCGTCGCCGCGGTCTTCGTCGTCTTCCACTTCACGCTGCCGGGGAGTCCGTCGCGGCTGGAGACGATCGGCCTGCTCTGGGTCGCGATCCTCTTCACCGCGCTGCTCGGGCTCGGCCGCGCGTTTGTGCCGGAACGCGAGCAGCAGACGATGGACGGCCTCGTCCTCGCGCCGTGCGACCGGAGCGCGATCTGGCTCGCGAAGTCGCTGGCGACGCTCGCCTTCCTGCTGGCGGCAGAGGCCGTCGCGCTGCCGCTGTACGCCCTCTTCTTCCACCGCGTCGGCGGTGCCACGGTGGCTGCGGTTCTCCTCGCCGACCTCGGGATTTGCGGGGTCGGGACGTTCCTCGGGGCGATGGCCGTCGCGACGCGGGCGCGCGACCTGCTGCTGCCGCTGCTCTTCCTGCCGCTCGCCATGCCGATCGTCGTGGGTGCCGTCGGCGCGAGCGTCGTGGCGTCGCCCGGCCGCTACCTCGCGTTTCTCGCGCTCTACGACCTTCTCTTCGCCGTGATCTGCTGGGCGTCGTTCGAGTATGTCGTCGCCGAGTAACCCACCTGCTGCGACAATCCCTTTCGTGGGTCGCCTGCGCAGCATCCCCCTGCCCGCACTCGCAGTGAGCTCGCTCGTGCTCGTCACGACGGCGCTTGCGTTCGTCTTCTTCGTCGCGCCGAACGACGCCAACCAGGGCTTCTCGCAGCGGATCTTCTACTTCCACGTCTCGATCGCGTTCACGGCCTATGCGTGTTTCATCTGCGGCGCGTGGCAGGCGCTGCGGCACCTGTGGAAGCGCGACCCGCGGGCCGACCTGGCGAGCTATGTCTGCATCCACCAGGGACTGATCTTCGGGACCCTCGTGCTCATCACCGGCTCGATCTGGGCGAAGATCTCGTGGGGCCACTGGTGGCTCTGGAGCGAGGACGAGCTCGTGCTCTTCCTCGTCCTGTACCTCTTCTACTGCGCGTACTTCATGCTCCGCTTCTCGGTCGAGGACGGGCCGCAGCGCGCCAATCTGAGCGCGGTGTACGCGCTGTTCGGCGTCGTCCTGATCCCGGTCAGCTTCGCCGCGATCCGGCTCGCGAAGACGTTCATCCACCCCGAGGTGTTCACGCTCCACGGCCCGAACTTCGGCGGCTGGATCCTCGTCACGTACTGCATTTCGCAGGCCGCGCTCCTCGTCCTCGCCTACACGCTCTACCGGCTCGAGCTCGGCTCCAAGCGGCTCGACGTGCGGCTGCGCCGCTTGAAGGAGGTGCTCGCGTGACCACTGCGGAGAAGTACGTCACGGCCGCGTACTGCGTCGTGTTCGCCGTCGTTCTCGCCTACGTCCTGATCATGGCGCTCAAGCTGCAACGGCTCGAGCGCGACGTCGACGCGCTCGCCGGTCGCGTGCCGGAGGAGGACGCGGAAGAGGCAACGCGGGAGCCGGCGAGCGTTGGCTGAGCTGCTCTTCTGGCCCGCGCTGCTGCTCTACGGAGAGGCGGCGGTCGGCTACTTCGGCGACATGCGGCACCCGGGCCGTGCCGGAGGGGCCGCCACCTGGGGCGTCCGGCTGGGCTGGCTCGCGCAGACCGCGTTCCTCATCGTGCAGGCGACCCGCGACGACGGCTTCCCCTGGGGCACGTGGGCCTCGTCGCTCTCCCTCTTCGTCTGGCTCGTCGTCTCGGCGTACCTGATCTGGGGCTGCCGGAAGCCGTACCGGCTGCTCGGCCTCGTCGTGATGCCGCTGGCGGTGGCGCTGCTGGTGGTCGCGCGTGCGGGCGGCGGCACGGGGACGGGGAGCGTGAGCCACTACTCGAACCTCTTCCTCGTCGTCCACGTCGGCCTTGTGCTCGCCGCCTTCGCCGGCTTCACGCTCGCGGCCGCGCTCTCCGGGCTCTACATCTGGGAGGAGCGGCGGCTGCGGACGCGTCCCGCGACGGTCCTCCGCAGGCAGATGCCGGCGCTGGCGACGCTCGACTCGCTCGCCCTGCGCACGGTCGCGTGGTCGGTGCCGCTGCTCACGCTCGGCGCCGCCGTCGGGCTGGTGCGGCTGCTGACCCGGGACGACGGGCTCGATGCGCTGATCGCGGTGACGGCCGTGACCTGGCTCGTCTGGTGCGCGTATCTCGGCCTCCGCCTGATCGGCGGCTGGACTGGACGCCGCGCCGCGTATGTCGCCCTGGCCGGCTTCGCGCTCGTCATCGTCGTTCGGCTCGCCCTCCCCGCGACCCACTTCGCCTGATGCTGCGCCTCGTCCTCGTCGGCACCTCGCACCACCACGCGCCGGTCGAGCTGCGGGAGCAGGTCGCGCTCGACCACGAGGCGGCGCAGGTATTGGCGGCCCGGCTGGCCGCGGAGGAGCGCGAGGCGGTCTGCCTCTCGACCTGCAACCGCACCGAGCTGTACGTCGTGGCGGCCGACGCCGAGCAGGCCGAGCAGGCCGCGGCCGCGGCGCTCACATCGCTCGGCCCGGAGGTCGAGCCTGCGCTCTACCGGCTGCAGGACCGCGCCGCCGCGCACCACCTCTTCCGCGTGGCCGCGGGTCTTGACTCGCTCGTTCCCGGCGAGGGGGAGATCCTCGGCCAGGTGCGGGTCGCGCACGAGCTCGGGACGACCGGGCCGGTGCTCGACCGGGTCTTCCGCCAGGCGCTCCACTCGGGCCGGAAGGTGCGGGCCGAGACCGCGATCGGCCGGAGCCCGGCCTCGGTGTCGGCGGCGGCGGCCGCGCTCGCGGAGCAGGTCTTCGGCAGCCTGGAGGGCCGTTCGATCCTTCTCCTCGGCGCGGGCAAGGTGAGCGAACAGGCCGCGCGCAACCTCCGCAGCCGCGGCGCCGAGATCTCGCTCGTCGCGAACAGCAAGACGGAGCGCGAGCGCATCGGCGAGGAGCTTGCAGAGGTGGACGTCGTGATCGCCTCGACGAGCGCGCCCGGCCTGGTGCTCGACGCGGCGACCGTGGCGGACGTGGTGCGAGGCCGCAAGGGCCGCCGGCTCCTGCTCATCGACCTCGCCGTTCCCCGCGATCTCGACCCCGCGATCCGGGACCTCGACGGCTGCTACCTCTACGACATCGACGACCTCGAGGGCATCGTGACCGAGACGCTCTCGCTGCGGCGCCGCGAGGCCGAGCGGGCAGAGGCGATCGTCGCGGCCGAGGCGGAGAAGTTCCACGAGTGGCATGCGTCGCTCGACGTCGTGCCCGCGATCGCGTCGCTGCGGGCCCGCGCCGAGGAGATCCGCGAGGCCGAGCTGCAGAAGGCCGACGCGCTGCTCGGGAAGCTCGACGAGAGCCAGCGGCGGGCGGTGGAGGCGGTCACGTCCCAGATCGTGAACAAGCTCCTTCATCTGCCGACCGTGCGGCTGAAACAGGCAGCCGCGGCAGCCGATGGGGTCCTCTATGCTGAGGCCGTGCGGCACCTCTTCGGTCTCGGTGAGGACGAGCGCTGAACGTCAGGCCAGCGACGGGGCGTCCCTTGCCGCTCCAGGTGCCGACGGCCTTCATCCGAGTCCGGCCGCGCGGCGTCGGGTGCGCGCCGCCGGTGCGGAGGCGTCCGGCCTGTGCTGGTCCGCGTCGGCAGTCGCGGCAGTAGGCTCGCGCTCACCCAGGCCGAGCGCGCTCTCTCCTCCTTGCGGGCGCCCGGCATCGAGCTCGTGCTCGTGCCGATCACGACCGCCGGTGACCGCGATCGCTCGCGTCCGTTCGGCGAGATCGGCTCGCGCGGCGTCTTCGTGAAGGAGCTCGAGGAGGCGCTCCTGGAGCGGCGGATCGACGTCGCCGTCCACTCCGCCAAGGATCTGACCGCGGCGGACCCGGAAGGACTGGCGATCGGCGCGTACCTCCCGCGGGAGGATCCTCGCGACGCGCTCTGCGGCGCTGCGGAGGTGCGGCCCGGAATGCGCATCGGCACCGCCTCGGTGCGGCGCAAGGCGCAGCTGCTCGCGCTCGAGCCGACGCTCTCGATCGAGCCGCTGCGCGGCAACATCGACACGCGATTGCGGAAGCGGGGAGAGCGGGGACTCGACGCCATCGTGCTCGCCGCCTGCGGGCTCGACCGGCTCGGGCTGGGCGACGAGATCGGGCTGCGGTTCGAGCCGGAGACGATGCTGCCGGAGGCGGGCCAAGGCGCGCTCGCGCTGCAGGTACGGGCGGGCGACGAGCACCTCGTGGCAGCCGCGGACGATGCCGAGACCCGCGGGCGGGTCGAGGCCGAGCGCGCGGTCATCGCCGCGGTCGGCGGCGGCTGCCTTGCTCCGGTCGCGGCGTATCACGACGGGGTGATGCTGACCGGGCTCGTCGCAGCGGAGGACGGATCGTGGATTGAGCGGCGCACGGGCGGCGACCCGGCAGCGCTCGGAGCGGAGCTGGCCGGTGCGAGTACTCGTCACTCGTGAGGAGCTCGTCGCCCGCGTCGAGTCGCTAGGGCACGACGCGGTCTTCTGCGAGCTGATCCGGGTCGAGCCGCTCGGCGACGAGCCGGTCGATGCATCCGCGTACGACTGGCTCGTGGTCACGAGCCGCAACGGCGCGCACGAGCTCGGACGCCGCGGCGTTACCGCGAACCGGATCGCCGCGATCGGCCCGGCGACGGCCGAGGCGCTGCGGGCGCACGGGTTGTCCGTCGATCTCGTTGCGGCGACGCATACGCAGGAGGGCCTGCGCGACGAGTTGCCCGCCGGGACGATGCTGCTCGCAGCGGCGGAGGGCGCGCGGCAGGACGTCCTCGACGCCGACTTCCTGCCGCTGTACCGGACGATCGAGCTGCGGCCCGACCTGCCCGATGTCGATGTCGCACTGCTCATGTCCGGTTCCGCCGCCCGGGCCCTCGCCGCGACCGGCTCGCGCCCGCCCGTCGTCGCGATCGGCCCGCAGACCGCCGCCGAGGCGGAGACCGCCGGTCTCGACGTGGTCGCCGTGGCCGCCACTCATGACCTCGACGGCCTTGTCGAAGCATTACGTTCCGCTTCGTGGTCATCACCTTCCTGACCGACTTCGGGCTGCAGGACGACTTCGTCGGCACCTGCCACGGCGTCATCGCGACGATCGCGCCCGACGCCCGCGTCATCGACGTCACGCACGGAGTCCGCCCGGGACACGTGCTCCAGGGCGCGCTCGTGCTTGCGAACACGCTCCCGTACATGCCCGCCGGCGTCCACCTCGCCGTGGTCGACCCCGGCGTGGGGAGCAGCCGGCGCGCGCTCGCCCTCCGCGACCGGGAAGGCCGCCTTTATGTCGGCCCCGACAACGGGCTCCTGCTGCCTGCCGCCGACCGCTTCGGCGGTGTGGCCGAGGCCCACGAGCTCGCCAACGCCGAGTACTCGCTGCAGCCGGTGTCCCGCACATTCCACGGCCGCGACCTCTTCGCGCCGGCCGCCGCGCACCTCGCCGCCGGCGTGGCGCTCGGGGAGCTCGGCCCGCCCCTCGACCCGGACGAGCTGGTGCGGCTCGACCTCCCGGAGCCCGAGGTGGGACAGAACCGCATCCGCGCCGTTGCCGTCGTGGTCGACCGCTTCGGCAACGTCGCGCTCAACCTCCGCCGCGAGCACCTGGAGTACGCGGAGCTTTCCCCCGGCACGCGGGTCGAGCTCCTCTGCCGCGGCGAGCGGTTCTACGCCGTGTCCGCACGAACGTTCGGGGACACCCCGCGGGGCTCGCTGATCCTCTACGAGGACAGCTACGGCAGCCTCTCCCTCGCGGTTTCACGGGGTAGTGCCGCTGAGCTTCTTCGCGTCGAGGAGGGGAGCGAGATCGTCCTCGACCTCGCGGTGCGGTGATCGATGGCCAACGCTTCGCCCGCCTCGTCACGGACGCCGTGGTGCGGCGACCGCAGCTCTGGCGGGTCTTCCGCGGGCGGCTCCGCGGCATGTTCGACGAGCTCGCGCCGACGTGGGAGACGCGGATCGGCCCGCACCATCTCTGGGCGCTCGACCTCGCGCTCGAGGACGTGCCGCCGCCCAGCCGCGCCCTCGACCTCGGCACCGGAACCGGCGTGGTTGCAGTTGCGCTCGCCGAGCGCTATCCCGAGGCCGAGGTCGTCGGCATCGACCTCAGCCCGGGCATGATCGACGAGGCTCGCTCGAAGCTCACGCCCGAGCTCGCCGGCCGCATCCGCTTCGAGGTCGGCGACGCCTCGGCTCTCGCTTGTCCGGACGGCGACTTCGAGCTCGTCGTCCTCTCGAACATGATCCCGTTCGCCGACGAGCTCGCCCGCGTCACCGCCGCAGGAGGCACGCTGGTGCTCTCGTTCTCTCGGGGCGCCGAGACGCCGATCTACGTCGCGCCCGAGCGGTTGCGGCGAGAGCTCGGGCGACAGGGCTTCGCGGAATTTGCGGAGTTTTCGGCCGATCCGGCGACCGCGTTTCGCGCCAGGAGGGGTTAGGGTCAGGACAACGGTCGTCCGCGACACGGTCACACCGGTCCGAACGACCCGAGGCCTCCGAGAACGCGCAAGCGTGCCCGGGGGCCTCACTTTCGGTTGCCAGGAAGTCGATGCCGGCGAGCTCTCGGCAGTTGGCTAAGGCCCTAGCCGGGTGCGTCGGCGGATGCCGAGGCGCTTCTGGACCGCCCGGTCTTCCTCACCGTCCTTCTTGGCCGCCCAGATGAACGCCCCGACGACGACCACGAGCGTGAACACGCTGACGGCGGTAATCAGTACCCCGAGGAAGGTGCTCACGGCGGCAGCTTACGAGTCGTCGGGTGCGACAGCACCGCGGGAAGGTTTGGCTGCGCGGGCAGCCCGACTTCGGCACGATCTTCCCCGAGGAGGAGAACCAGCATGAAGAAGCTCGCCATCACGTTCGCGGCCGCCCCGCCCGGCAACCCCAGCGACGATACGTCCGTGTGGGCCTATACGAAAGAGCGTCGACTCGGGGGCCGCGTCTACGTACAGATGGCCGCCACCCCGAGGTCACTGGAGCCGACGGCGTGCGGTGCGTTCAACGGCGGCTTCGGCGGCCGGAGGATTCCGGTGGTCGGCAGGATGGGGACGGGCCACCTGTACTGCCGCTGGAACAAGATCGGCTCGTCGTACACGATCAAGCTCGGCGTGTTCGCGTCCAGCCGCACGACCGGGCTCGCGTTCTGCCGCTCGTTCCACCCCGGCGACGGCCTCAAGCGCTACCTCGGATGAGGGGGCCGGTGAGCGGGCGGATGTCGCCGTCCAGAGGCGAGCAAGAAGCCTGTCGGGCGAAGGCCACGCTCGCTTCGGCCGGTGCTCCGGTGTGACCCCCGAGTAGGTCGGGCAGAATCCGCCGGTGGCGTTCACGCATACCTTCGCCGGGCTGCCGGTCGCCGAGTACGCCACCGCCTACGCCTGGTACGTGCGTCTCCTGGGTCGAGAGGCCGACATGTTCCCGCACGAGTCAGAGTGTGTCTGGCGGTTGACTCCGACGAGCTCGATATCCGTGACGCAGGATCCGCAGCGAGCCGGGAGCGCGCTCGTGACTCTTGCGGTGGACGACCTCGACGTCCACGAGCGGCGGCTACGCGAGGCCGGCTTCGCGTTTACCGAGACCGGCGAAGCTGGTCCTCGGCGGCTCGCAGTCAGCGACCTCGACGGCAACAGAGTCGTCTTCTTTCAGGACCCCTCGGCGTAGCCGGACGCATGACGCTCGCCTGGGCGAGTGTTCCGGAATAGGCCCTTGGGCGAGCCGTTGCGTGATGATCCGGTGGTGGCCGTTCCGTTGACGATCTGGTGGCGAGCTGGACAAGAGCCGTTGCCGGTGCAAGGAGCGGCGGAGCTGAATGCTTGTCTCGCGGACGCGGAAAGGGATGTCTCTGAGCCGACGATGGTTGAGCTTCGTTCGCCGGCTGGCGCTTGGCTGGGCATTGGCGTCGGTGCGCCTGTCAGCGTGGCGACGTTCGACGCGTCAGCTGAAGGGCCGAACTTCGGCTCCGACGGTGACGGAAGTGGCGAGGGAGAGTCGGTCTTCTTCTTCGACGGACATTGGACAGAGTTTTCGCTTGAGGACGCGATCCCGGTCGAAGCTGCAGGGCAGGCCGCTCAGGAGTTCCTAGCCACTGGGGCGCGACCGGAGGTCATTAGCTGGACCGAGGTGTAAGGCCGCTGGGCTGGGCGAGCGTTCGGGAATGACCCCTGACCGATGCGCCTTAGCCGCCGGCTGGCGGCCGAGCGTCGCGTGTCGGAACCGCCGTCCACCTTCACGCGTTGGGTGACAGCGTTAGTGTTGCGTCGTCATCTTGCGCAAGGACTCAAAGATCAAACTGATCAAGCGGGCGCCGCTGTTCGAGCATTGCTCGGCGCGTGAGCTCTCACGAATCGCCTCGGTTGCAAACGAGTACAACCTCCCCGCTGGCCGAACGCTCGCGGGGCAGGGCACGCGCGGAAACGAGTTCATGGTGATCGTAGATGGGGCCGCCGAGGTGAGGCGCAACGGTCGGAAGGTCAACACCCTCGGTGCAGGCGATTTCTTCGGCGAGATCTCACTCCTCATCGGACGGGGACATACGGCGACGGTCACGACAACGGAAGCGTCGACGCTTCTCGTGATCAGCGCTCGTGCATTTCGCCGGCTGCTTCGAGACGTGCCGTCATTACAACTAAAGGTCGTCGACGCGCTCGCTGCCCGCCTTCCCGCTGACTGAGGCTACGTCCCGCCAAACCCTCAAGCGTTCCTCTCGGCCGCTTCACGCGCTGGGCTGTAACAGCAGGAGAGACAGTCGTCGCCTGGGCCAGCGTCCTCTCGCCTGACCTCTTCGGCGGGTTGTAAGTCCCGAAGCCGCACCTCGCTCACGGCTGCTGAGACACCGCCGCGCCGCGGAGCAGCTCGAGTACTAATAATGGCGAGGGCCGGACTCGAACCGGCGACACCCCGGTTTTCAGCCGAGTGCTCTACCAGCTGAGCTACCTCGCCGCGGCTGGGCGGCGGTCAGTGTAGCCCGGGCGCGACCGTAGGTGGCCGCGTTAGCCTCTGCGTTTGTGAGCGTTGAGCACCCCGTCCGCGAGGTCGACGTGATCGGTGCTCCGCTCGATCTCGGCGCGGGGCGGCGCGGCGTCGACATGGGGCCGTCCGCGATCCGGTATGCGGGCCTCGACCAGCAGCTCGCGGAGAAACTCGGCGTCCAGGTCAACGACGCGGGCAACGTCATCTCGCCTGTCGTGGAGACGACGGACATGGGCGACGAGCACGCGCGTTACCTCGCGCAGATCCTCGATCTCTGCGACCGGTTGTCCGAGCTCGTCGCGGATTCGGCCGGCCGCGGGGCGCTGCCGCTCGTCCTCGGCGGCGACCACTCGGTCGCGCTCGGCTCGCTGGTGGGGATGGCGAAGGTGCGCGGGTCGGGCGGCGTGGTGTGGATCGACGCGCACGGCGACCTCAACACCCCCGCGACGTCGCCGACCGGCAACGTGCACGGGATGGTGCTCGCGGCGGCGCTCGGGCTCGCCGGCGACTCGTTCCGCCGCGACGGCTGGGTGCTGCCGGCGGTGGAGCCGGGGAAGCTCGCGCTCGTCGGCGTCCGCTCGCTCGACGACGGAGAGCGGAAGCTGCTGAACGGGATGGACGTGAAGGTCTTCACGATGAGCGAGATCGACCGGATCGGGATCGAGCCCTGCATGCGCGAGGCGCTGGCGCACGCGACCGGGGCGGCGTTCCTCCACATCTCGCTCGACATGGACGTCGTCGATCCCGACTACGCGCCCGGCGTCGGCACGCCCGTGCGCGGCGGGCTCTCGTACCGCGAGGCGCACCTCGCGATGGAGACGGTCGCGGAGTCCGCGCTGATCGACTCGATCGACGTCGTCGAGGTGAACCCGATCCTCGACCGCGAGAACGCGACCGGGCAGCTCGCCGTCGAGCTCGTGGCGTCCGCGCTCGGCGCGCGCATCCTCTGACGTGGAGCTCGAGGTCCGCGAGGGCGACATCGCCGTCATCGAGGCGGATGCGATCGCGAACGCGGCCAACGATGGGCTCTGGATGGGCGCCGGTGTCGCGGGAGCCATCAAGCGGGCCGGCGGCGATGAGATCGAGCAGGAGGCGCTGGCGATCGGCGGCATCCTCGTCGGCACCGCGGTCGCGACGACTGCCGGGCGGCTCCCGGCGCGCTGGGTGATTCACGGCGCCGCGATGGGACAAGACCTGCGCACCGACGCCGACCTCATCGCTCGCACGACACGTTCCTGCCTCGAGGTCGCGGACGAGCTCGGCTGCCGCTCGCTCGCGCTGCCCGCCTTCGGCACGGGAGTCGGCGGGTTCCCGCTGGCCGACTGCGCGCGGATCATGGTCGCGGAGGCGCGGCTCTTCCCGGCGCGGTCACTCGCGCGCCTGATCTTCGCCGTCTACGGCGGCGAGGCCTACGACGCGTTTTCGTCCGCGCTCTCCTCGCCGGAGCCCGACGGCTCGTAGTAGCGGCGGCCTTCGAGCTCCTCGGGGAGGTAGCTCGTCTCGAACCCGGCCCGGTCGTCGTGCGGATAGACGTAGCCCAGGCCGTGCCCGAGCCGCCGCCCGTACCAGGAGCCGTCGCGTAGCGCCTTCGGCGGCCGGGCCGCTCCGTGCTCCTGCACCTCCGCGGTCGCGCGGTTGATCGCCAGGTAGCTCGCGTTCGACTTCGGCGCGCGGGCGAGGTAGATCGCGGCCTGGGAGAGGTTGAGGCGCGCCTCGGGCAGGCCGACGTGCTCCACGGCCTGCGCTGCCGCGACTGCGACGAGGAGCGCGCGCGGGTCGGCGTTGCCGATGTCCTCGGAGGCGAGCACGATCATCCGCCGCGCGATGAAGCGCGCGTCCTCGCCGGCTTCGAGCATCGCCGCGAGGTAGTAGACCGCGGCGTCCGGGTCACTGCCGCGCATCGACTTGATGAAGGCCGACGTGTAGTCGTAGTGCTGGTCGCCGGCCTTGTCGTAGAGGAGCGGCGGCTTGCGGGCGGCGTCCTCGACGTTCTCGGCCGTGATGGCTCCCGCGGCGGTCTGGCTCGCAAGCTCGACGATGTTGAGCGCGGTACGAGCGTCGCCGCCGGAGCGGTGCGCGATCAGCTCCACGACCTCGTCGGACGCCTCGCCGCCGACCTCGCCGAGCCCGCGGCGGACGACGACGGCCATCTCCTCCGGCGTCAACGCCTCGAGCTCGTACACCTGCGTACGGGAGATGAGCGCCGAGTTGACCTCGTAGTACGGGTTCTCGGTCGTCGCGCCGATCAGCGTCACCAGCCCGGACTCGACGCCCGGCAGCAGCGCGTCCTGCTGCGCCTTGTTGAAGCGGTGGATCTCGTCGAGGAAGAGGATCGTGCGCCTGCGGGTCGTGCCGAGCCGCTCCCGTGCCCGCGCGAGCACCTCCCGCACGTCCTTCACGGTCGCCGAGACCGCCGACAGCTCCTCGAACGCCGCGCCGGTGGAGGCGGCGACGATCCGCGCGAGCGTCGTCTTGCCGCTGCCCGGCGGGCCGTACAGGATCGAGGAATGGACGCGGTCCTCCTCGATCGCGCGCCGCAGCGCCGAGCCCTCGCGGAGGACGTGGGCCTGGCCGACGAACTCGCCGAGGGTCGCGGGCCGTAGCCGCTGCGCGAGCGGTGCGACATCGCTCGCGTGGCGGTCGGCGGCGTCCGAAAAGAGGTCTCCCACGACGGCAGTATGCTCCGGCCGGTGACCGGGACCGGGTCTGTGGCCGACTTCTGGAGCGGCTCGAGCTACGAGCGCATCGCCGAGACGTACGCACCGATCCACGACCGGGTCGTCGCGTCGCTCGCGATCGAGCCGGGGACGCGCGTGCTCGACGTCGCCTGCGGCACGGGTGGTGTGGCGCTGCGGGCGGCCCGCACCGCCGCCGACGTGGTCGGCGTCGACATCACTGCCGACCAGCTGGCGAAGGCGCGGCACGCCGCGGACGAGGAGGGGCTCACGATTCGGTTCGACGAGGGCGACTGCCAGGAGCTGCCGTACGGCGACGGCGAGTTCGACGCCGTCGCTTCTGCGTTCGGCGCGATCTTCGCCTCCGACCACCAGCGCACCGCGGCCGAGCTGGCCCGCGTGTGCCGCCCCGCCGGCCGGCTGGCGCTGACCGCCTGGCCGCAGGACGAATGGCTGGAGGTGGGCGAGCGGGCCGGACGTCCGTCCCCGGTCGGCGCCGACGCAACCGACTGGGCGGGGGAGGATCACGTCCGCGCTCTGCTCGGACCTGCGTTCGACCTCGAGCTCCAGTCGGGCGAGTGGCGCATCGAGGCGGGTTCGGGCGAGGGGCTCTGGGAGCTCGTGTCCACGTCGATGCCGCCGTTGCGCAATTGGCTCATGGAGCAGAACGACGAGGTGCGGGCCCGCGCGGAGCGCGTCTACCGCGAGTACCTGGCGCCGGGCGTGCTCGAGCGCGAGTACGTTCTCGTCATGGGGGTGCGCCGATGAGCTTGACGACCACGCTCCGCGAGGAGGTCACCGACCTTCTCCAGCAGCTGATCCGCATCGACACGACGAACCCGCCGGGCAACGAGACGGCCGCGGCGGAGCTCCTGCGCAAGTACCTCGAGGCGAACGGGATCGCGTGTGAGCTGATCGCCAAGGTTCCCGAGCGGGCGAACCTCGTGGCGCGGATTCCAGGCGGTGACGGCCCGTCGCTGCTCTTCCTCGGGCACACGGACGTCGTGCTCGCCGACCCGGCGGAGTGGTCGGTGCCGCCGTTCTCGGGCGAGTTGCGTGACGGCATGGTCTGGGGTCGCGGCGCGCTCGACATGAAGAGTGAGGTCGCGGCGAACGCGGTTGCCATGGCGTCACTCGCGCGCGAGGGATTCAAGCCGAGCGGCGATTTGATCTTCGCGGCGACGGCCGACGAGGAGGCCGGCTTCGGCTTCGGCCTCGAATGGCTGTGCGAGGCGCATCCGGACGCCGTTCGCTGCGACTTTGCGATCAACGAGGGCGGCGGCGACCGACTGGAGCTCGAGGACGGCCGGCCGATCTACACGCCGACCGTCGCGGAGAAGATGACGGCTCCGTTCCGCCTGACCGTGCACGGGCGTTCCGGCCATGCGTCGATGCCGCGCATCGCCGACAACGCGCTCGTCAACGCAACCGCGCTCATCGAACGGATCGCCGCCTACCGGCCGGAGCCGCAGCTCGGCCCGGAGGTCGAGCGCTTTCTCCGGGTCGTGCTCGACCAGGTACCGCCGGCAAGCGAGGCCGCCGAGCGGCTGGCGGGCCTCTCGCCGATCGCCGCCGTGGTCATCGACGCCCTCCTCGGGCCGACGTTCTCGCCGACGATCATCTCCGCCTCGCAGAAGCGGAACGTCATTCCTGCGCTCTGCGAGATCGAGGTCGACTGCCGGCTCCTGCCGGGCCAGCACCCGGAGCATGTCGAGCCGATGATCCGGGCAGTGCTCGGCGGCGACGTCGACTACGAGCTCGAGTGGATCGAGGCGCGAGGAGGGACTCGCTCGCCGCTCGACACGCCTCTCTGGCAGGCGCTGGAGGAGTGGGTGGCAGAGGCCGAGCCCGGGGCGTCGGTCGCTCCGCTCGCGTGTGTCGGCTTCACCGACAGTCATTGGCTACGCGAGGCGTTCGGCACTGTCGCCTACGGGTTCTTTCCCTCGACGGGCGAGCTACCGCCCGAGGTCTCGGCGGGGCTCGTCCATTCGGCCGACGAGCGGATCCCGGTCGCAGATCTCGAGTTCGGCGTCAGCTGGCTGCGCCACGCGGCGCGCGCGGTTCTCGGGTAGGCGCCGCCGACTACTCTTCGCCGCGATGGCGAAGGAGAAGGTCAAGCTCGGGGGCATGGCTCTACCGAACGGCGTGCTCGTGCACGGCCCGCACGCGTGGGCGTGCGCGATCCGGCACGAGGACGGGCGGATCGAGGTCGCATCGGCGCGGAAGCGTCTCCAGGCCTCGCGGATCCAGAGCCCGTTCCTGCGTGGCCCGGCCCGCCTCGCCGAGGCTCTGCTCCTGCTGCCGCAGGTGAAGGCGAAGCTTCCCGCGGCGAGACTGCCGCTCGAGGGCCGGCGCACGGTCGGCTCGATGCTCGCCGCGTCGGCGGTCATCCGCGGCCTCCGCGAGTCGAAGCTGCGGCCGGTCCCGCGGGAGCTCATCTCCGCGCTCGTCTCGTTCGCACCGGCGGTGCTCGCGCTGCGGTCGGGCGAGCTCGCGGCGTACCACGGCGCCGAGCACATCTCGATCGGCACCTACGAGCACGGCAAGCGCGCGGAGCGCGAGCACGAGCGCTGCGGCGGGCATCTCGTCGGGCCGCTCGTCGTCACGTCCGTCGCCGGCAACGTCCTCGCGGGGCTCGCGCCGGAGCGGCACCGCCGTCAGGCGCAGGCGGTCGCCCAGCTCGGCTCGATCGCCGCTGCCACCGAGCTCTTCGGCTGGATGACGCGGCACCCGGAGCACCCGCTCGCACGCGCGCTGTCGAAGCCGGGACACGAGCTTCAGCACCGCTTCTCGACGGCGGAGCCGAGCGACGAGCAGCTCGAAGTGGCCGAGGCGGCGCTCAACGCGTGCCTCGAGCTCGAGCATTCCGCAGCCAACTAGGACCGCCGGCCTCGGCTGAAGCTCTTCGAGTGAGGCTCAGCGCGGGTACAGCTCTACGCTGAGCCGCGGCGGGAAGTAGGGCTGGCAGCCGCTGCGGCCGAAATTCGCCAGCACACTCCCGCGCAGGGTTCCGGGCTCGGTTGCCTGATAGAGCGAGAGGCTCTGCCGATGCTCTCGGCGGAAGGGGAACCAAGTGGTCGGATAGCCGGGCTGGAGCGTTCGCCGCCGTTCGAACCGGCCTGCGCGGTACGTGACCTCCGTGGTCGCCGTGGTCGGAAACACGTGGACCCCGAGCGACCATTCCGCGGCGCGGTAGTGGACGCAGTCGTAGCGCCAGTAGACGGTGCCAATGTCCGCGAGCGCCGTCAGGACGTACGGCTTCTGCCGCCCGCTCGCGGCGGAGCCGGGAAGGAGCGCCACGACTGCGATGACTGAGCCGAGGAGAATCGCCGCTCTCACGCAGTGAGTACGCCGAACAGCGGCGAACGCGTCCCTAACCGAGTCGGTCGGGGTGCCCGAGCTGGCCGAGCTCCACGACGTCGCGACGGAAGAAGAGCGCGACCGTCCAGTCGACGACGACCCGGACCTTCCGCGAAGCCAGCGGCAGCTGGTACAGGTGGTAGGAGCGGGTCACGAACCAGCCGAGAAACCCGTGCAACCGCAGGCCGAGCACCTGCGCGATCCCCTTGTGCCGGCCGAGCGTCGCGACCTGGCCCATCATGCGGTAGCCGTACGGCTCGGGCGTCCCGGCCAGGTTCTTCGCCAGCCGCCGGGCCTGGCGGAGCGCGTGCTGGCAGGTCGGGGGGTCGGGCCGGTCGCTGCGCGTGTTCGGGACGAGGGCGCAGTCGCCGAGCGCCCACACGTGCTCGTGCCCGCGCACGCGAAGGAACTCGTCCACCTCGACGCGGCCCTTCTCGTCGAGCGGCAGCGACCACTCGCGCAGCAGCGGGTTCGGCGAGACGCCGGCGGTCCAGACGAGCGTGTTCGTCGGGATCCGCGTCCCGTCGCCGAGAACCGCCGCCTCGGCCGAGACGGACTCGAGCGTCGTCTCGACGTGGATCTCCATCCCGCGCTTGCGCAGCTCGGCCGCGGCGTAGTCGCCGAGCGGTGGCGGGATGTCAGGCAGGATCCGCGGCGCTGCGTCGACGAGCACCCAGCGGCGCGGCGTCGACTGCAAGCGCGGGTAGTAGCGGAGCGCATCCTCGGCAAGGTCGGAGAGCTCCGCGAGCGCCTCGACTCCCGCGTAGCCGGCGCCGACGAAGACGAACGTCAAGCGCCGCGACCGTTCATCCTCGTCGAGCGCGCCGTCGGCCAGTTCGAGCTGCTGGAGGACGTGGTTGCGCAGCTGGATCGCATCCGCCAGCGACTTGAAGGCGAGCCCGTGCTCGGACAGGCCCGGGATCGGCAGCGTCCGCGGCACGGCTCCGAGTGCGACGACGAGGTCGCGCCAGCGCATCGTCCGCCCCTCGGCGGACGCCGTGCGAGCCTCGAGATCGAGGCTTTCCACCCTGCCGAGCAGGAGCTCCGCGTGAGGGCACATGACCCGCAGCGGGACGACGGTGTGCCGCGGCTCGAGCGTGCCCGACGCGGCTTCGGGCAGGAGCGGCGTGTAGAGCATGAAGTTCTCCGGGCTGACGATCGTCGCCTGGCGGCCGCGCAGGAGCCGCGCGACGTACGCGCCCGCGAAGCCGCCGCCGAGGATGAGCACGTCGCGCTCTTCTAGGCTCTGCTGCATGGTGCAAGTCTCCGTGATCGGCAGTGGTGCGGAGCACGAGGAACGCGCCGAGGAGGTCGGGCGGCTCCTGGCCGAGCACGGTGCCACGGTCGTGACCGGCGGGCTCGGCGAGGTCATGGCCGCCGCCTCGCGCGGCGCGAAGAGCGCCGGCGGGACGACGATCGGGATCCTCCCCGGCGAGACGCACACCGGCGCGAACCCGTGGCTCGACCACGTCGTCGTCACCGGCATCGGCCACGGTCGCAACCTCGCGGTCGTTGCGTCGGGCGACGCGGTGATCGCCGTCGGCGGCCGCTACGGCACGCTCGCGGAGATCGGCTTCGCGCTCACGCTCGGACGGCCGGTCGTCGTGCTCGAGCCGGGCTGGGAGGTCAAGGGAACGCAGCGGGCGCAGACACCCGCGGAAGCAGTCGAGTTTGCATTGGCGCCAGCCAGGCCACACACTGAGTGACATGACGCACGTGTTGCTTCTCAACCTCGTCTTCTTCATCCCGGCCACCTGCGGTGCGACGGCGTTCGCGTTCTACATCCACCGCTTCCTGCGGAGCGCGCCGCCGCCCGCTTCGCCGCCGCCGGCAGGCGGAAGCAAGGCGCCGCTGCCGGTCGCCGGACCGGACGACCTCGTCCGCTCGGCCTAAGAACTAAGCCGTCTTCGTGGCGTGGCGGTGGCGGAAGTTGCGCGCCTTCTCGCGGTTCCCGCACACCTCCATCGAGCACCAGGCGCGGGAACGATTGCGCGACTTGTCGTAGAAGGCGACGCGGCAATGCTCGTCGCGACAGGTCTTCAGCCGCTTCCACTCGTCGGCCGGCGCGAGCTCCGCGACCGTGGCGACGATGCGGCCGAGTGCGCCGCGCGCTCCGTCGTCCTCGGGAGCGAGGACGGGGCGGCCGTCCAGGAACCGGACACCGAGGCGCGCCTTGCGCCCGGCCTCCTCCAGCGTCTTCGAGGCTCCGTCGGCGTCCGCCTCGACGCCGTTGTTGACGAGGAGGAGCTCCCGGATCGCCTCGCGCACGGCGAGCGCGTCCGCCAGCTCCTGCTCGGTCGGCTCGACGAGATCGTCCACGAGACCCTGCTCGGAGAACCACATGGCCAGCTCGTCCGGCGTCGCGATCCGGTCGATGCCGGTTTCGAAATCGAGCGTGTTGACGAAGTCGCGGACGAGGTCCAGTTGCGTATGTAAATTCGTAACCACTGTAGTTGCGACGGAGGTTACATAACTGGTAATCTCCGAACAGTGGTTAGGGTAGCACGCCGAAGAGGAGGAGAGAAGATGCATCCCGAGCTGACGCACCAGATCGTCCTCGACAAGATGACCCGCTTCGAGCGGGACGCACGGCGGTATCGGAGGGCGCGTGAGGTTTCGGCACGCCCGCCGCAGCCTGTGCGGACGGCGATCCAGCTGAGGCTGAGCGCCTGCCGCGAGGAGATCGAGCGTCTGGCCCAGCTGAGCGAGCGGCCGCTGCACGAGGGCGACTGGATCGTGGCGGACGTCGACGGAGTGCCGGTGGCGGCGGTCTCGGTTGAGGACGGGACGACGGTCTTCGATCCGTTCCGGCCGACCACCCAGGCCGTGTCGCTGTTGAAGCTCCGGCGCAAGCAGGTGCTCGCGGCCGCGTACTAGACCTCGGAGGCGGCGAGGCGGCCCTGGAGGAACGTGCGCTCGGTCTCGCTCGGTGCGAGCTCGAGCGCACGGGAGTAGGCGGCCGCCGCCTCCTCGTCCCGACCCAGCCGGTGCAGGAGCTCGGCCCGGGTCGAGTGCCAGAGGTGGTACTGCTCCAGCCCGGTCAGTCCGTCGACGATCTCGAGCCCGGGCCCCGGCCCGTCGGCCATCGCGACGGCGACCGCCCGGTTCAGCTCTACGACCGAGGACGGGGTCAGCTCTGCGAGCCGGCCGTAGAGGAGCGCGATCTGCGTCCAGTCCGCCGGCTTCTCGTAATGGAGCGACGCGATTGCCGCCTGCAGCTGGTAGGAACCGGGGCTGCGCAGAGGCAGCGCCCGCTCGAGGGCAGAGCGGCCCTGCTCGACCTCGTCCGCATCCCAGAGACTGCGGTCCTGCTCCTCGAGCAGGACGAGCTCCCCCGTGGGGGACACGCGCGCATCCCGGCGCGCATCCTGCAGCAGAAGGAGTGCGTGCAGGCCGTGCGCCTCGGCCTCGTCCGGCATCAGCGTCGCGAGCACGGCGGCGAGCCGGATTGCCTCTCCGCACAGCTCGCGCCGTACGGGCGGGCCGTAGCCGGCGTTGAAGACGAGATAGATTGTCGTGAGCACGATCCGGAGCCGTTCCGGCAGCAGGTGCTCGGCGGGCACGCGCAGCGGGATGCCGGCGTCGCGGATCTTCCGCTTCGCCCGCACGAGCCGCTGCGCGAGCGTAGCCTCCGGGATGAGGAAAGCGCGCGCGATCTCGGGCGTCTCGAGGCCGCCGACGAGGCTCAGCGTCAACGCGACCTGCGCCTCGGGCGCGAGGGCCGGGTGGCAGCAGGCGAAGATCAGCTCGAGCCGCTCGTCGGGGATGACAGCCTCCTCGTCGTGGGGGAGCTCCTCGGCCCGCGCGAGCAGCTCCGTCTTGCGCGCCAGCGTCTGCTCGCGCCGGATCCGGTCGATCGCCGCGTTGCGGGCCGTCGTCACGATCCAGGCGCCAGGGTTGCGCGGCACTCCGCCGGCCGGCCAGCGCTCGGCCGCGCGGACGAACGCGTCCTGCACCGCGTCCTCGGCGAGGTCGAGGTCACCGAGGACGCGGCCGAGGATCGCGATCGAGCGGGCGCGCTCGTCGCGGTACGCGCGGGCGAGCTCCTCTACGAGGCCACCTCTGCCTCGCGCATCACGATCGGGCGCACCTCGATGTGGCCGTAGCGGGCGGACGGGATCTTCGCGGCCCACTCGAGCGCCTCGTCGAGCGTGTCGACGTCGATCAGGTAGTAGCCGCCGAGCACTTCCTTCGTCTCCGCGAACGGCCCGTCGGTGGTGAAGGTCTCGCCGTTCCGGATGTGCACGACCGTCGCGGTGCCGCCGGGCTGAAGCTGGTTCGCGCCGACGAGGATCCCGCGGCTCTGGAGGTCCTCGGTGTACGTCCCGTACTCGGCGTAGATCGCGTTGCGCTCGTCCTCGGGCATGTCGCCCCAGTGCGCCTCGTCGTCGTTGATCAGGAGCAGGTACTGCATGAAGTCCCTCCTTCGGGAAGTGGTTGACGTCTCTACGACGAACCGGGGAAGCCGAAATCGACAGGCCAAAAATCGACAGGCCCAAAATCGACAGGCAGAGTGAGACAGGTCGGGCCGCCGTCGCCCTTGCGGCTGATCTCGTCGCCCTCGTACTCCACAACCTCGACGCCCGCGGTCTCGAGCCGTTGCCGGGTGACGCGGTTGCCGGCGAGCGCAAGTGCGCGGCCGCCCGGCAGGCCGAGGACGTTCGGGCCCATCGTCTCGAACTCCTCGTCGGGTACCTCGACGACGCCGACGCCGCGCTCCTCCAGCAGCTCCACGAGCGCCACGGGCATGAGCGGCGGGTACGCGACCACGAGCTCCGCCGTGAGCGGATTGAGCAGCGAGCGGAGATGCAGCACCTCGCCGCGGCCGTGGAAGTGGGGCAGGTGGAACGCGAGCACCTCGGCCTCGGGGAGGAGACGGCGGAGCGCCTCGATCCCGGCGGTGTTCGTGCGGTACGTGTGGCCGACGAGCAGCGTGCGGTAGTCGAGCCAGACGGTGTCGCCGCCCTCCGCGACCTCGTCGCCTTCGAGGCGGCCGAGCACCGGCAGCGGGACGTCGGGTGCGAGCGCGTCGGGCTCCCCGCGGCGGCCGGCCTTCCCCGGCTGGAGCAGGATCGCGCCGTGCGGCGTCACGAGGACCGGGTCGTAGACGTAGATCGAGTCGAGGTTCCCCGGCTCGCCATGCGCCTCGAGCACCTCGACACCGGCGTCGGCGAGCGCTGCGCGGAACTGCGCGTGCTCGGCCGCGAGCCGCGCCGGGTCCGGCTCGGAGCGCCAGCCGAGCACCTGCCACGACTGGACGTCTTCCGCGGCCGGCGGCCGGACGAGGATCCTCGTCACGAGGCGAGCATACGGCGGAGCAGCGTGAGCGCTCCGGCCTTGTCGAGGAACTCGTTCAGGTTGCCGCACTTCGGGCTCTGGACGCAGGAGGGGCAGCCGCGCTCGCACGGGCAGCCCTCGAGCAGGCGGACGGTGTCGGCGACCCAGCCCTCGAACTGCGCGAATCCCCGTTCGGCGATGCCGACGCCGCCGGCATGCCCGTCGTAGACGAAGACGGTCGGCGCGCCGGTGTCGAGGTGGAGGTTCGTCGAGAGGCCGCCGATGTCCCAGCGGTCGCACATCGCCCACAGTGGCAGGAGCGCGATGAGCGAGTGCTCGGCGGCGTGGAGGGACGAGAGCAGGAGCGGCATCGCTTCGAGGCCGTCGAGCTGGTGCGGCCTCGGCACGAACCAGACGGCCTCCGTATCGAAGGTGGTCGGGGGCAGATCGAGTGGGACGGTCTCGAGCGTCGCGCCGTCGGCGACGGACTTCTTCTGGTACGCGACCACCTGCTCGGTCACCGACACGCGGCCGAAGGAGAGCTCGAGCCCGAGCCGACGCTCGACGCGCAGCGCCTCCTCGATCGTGGTCTCCGTCTCCTTCTTCACCTGCGTGTACCAGTCGCCGTCGAACGGCTCGACGAGCGCGCGCCGTGCGGTGAGGTCGAGCTCGCGCACGAGATACTGGCGGCCGAGGTGGAGGTAGACGGCGCCCTCGTGCACCGTGGAGTAGGCGCGCTCCTGCTCGGCAAGCCCGAGGACGTCTCCGCTCGAGGCGTCGACGACGAGGAACGCGTCGGGCGAGGTGGAGCGCAGCGGCGTGCGCGCGGCCGGCGCTTCCTTGCCGGCCCAGACCCAGCCGCTCTGCGTGTGGCGCAGCTCCGGAACGTGCGGAGCTCGCTCGAGCGCCTCCGGGCCGAGCGTTGCGGCGTCGCCCTCGTCGAGCGGGGCCTCGAACGCGGCCGCGGCAACGTGGCCGTCGAGCACGCGCGGGTTCGCGTGGTCGAGGATCGCCGCCTCCACGCGCCGTTCGAGCAGCGCCGGCGGCTCGCGCATGAAGTACTGGTCGAGCGCGTCCTCGGAGGCGACGAGAATCGCGAGGCCGTGCTCGCGCCGGCCGGCGCGGCCCCATTGCTGGCGCAGGCTCGCGACGGTGCCCGGGAAGCCGACCGAGATCGCGCAGTCGAGGTCGCCGATGTCGATGCCGAGCTCGAGCGCGTCGGTGGACGTCACGCCGAGCAGGTCGCCCTCGACGAGCCGCCGCTCGATCTCCCGCCGCTGCTGCGGCGTGTAGCCGGCGCGGTACGGCGCGAGCCTTCGCGCGGTCTCCGCATCGAGCCGGTCACTCGCAAAGCGGTGGATGAGCTCGGCCGACTTGCGGCTCTTCGCGAAGCAGATCGTGCGCAGGCCGCGGCCGGCGAGCCCCGCGAGCAGCCGCGACGCCTCGCCGAGCGCGCTCGCCCTCAGCCCGAGCTCGGCGTCGAGGAGCGGCGGGTTCCAGAGCGCGATCGTCCGCTCGGCCCGCGGTGCAGCGTCGTCCTCCACCACCGCCACCTCCTCGCCCGTGAGTGCGTGCGCGAGCTCGCCGGCGTTCGCGATCGTCGCGGACGCGAGCAGGAACTGCGGCTCGGCGCCGTAGATCCTTGCGAGCCGCCGCAGCCGCCGCAGGACGTTGGCGACGTGCGAGCCGAAGACGCCGCGGTAGACGTGCGCCTCGTCGACCACCACGAAGCGGAGGTTGTGGAGGAAGTCGCCCCACAGGTCGTGGCGGGGCAGGACGCCGATGTGGAGCATGTCCGGGTTCGTGAGCACGAGGTTCGCCCAGCCGCGGATCTGGCGCCGCCGTTCGGTCGGCGTGTCTCCGTCGTAGATCGCCGCGCGCACGCCCGCCGCGCCGAGCTCGCCGAGCGAGCGCGCCTGGTCCTGGGCGAGCGCCTTCGTCGGATAGAGGTAGAGCGCGCGCGCGTGCCGGTCGGCGGCGAGAGCGTCGAGCACCGGCAGGTTGAAGGCGAGCGTCTTCCCTGACGCCGTACCCGTGGTGACGATCACGTTGCCGCCGGCCCGCGCCGCCTCGTACGCCTCGGCCTGGTGGGCGTAGAGCTCGTGGATGCCACGGGCGGCGAGCGCCTCCCGCAGGACCGGCCGGAGGGTGTCGGGCAGCGGCGCCGTCCGTGCGTCGCGAGCGGGTTCGGTCGCCAGGTGTGCAAGCTCGTCGCCTGCGAGAAGGTCGTCCCAGCCGGCGACGGTCGTCACGCCACCATTCAAGCGATCTACGGCTCGCTGAACAGTGTCAGCTGCATCCCGTCCGGCGTGCGCAGCCGGGCGTTGCGCCCGCCCCACGGCGGGACGACGGGCTCGGCCATGGCCTCGGCGCCGGCGGCGACCAGCCGCCGGGACATTGCGTCGGCATCGTCGACCCGGATCGCGAGGCGTACCGGTCCCGAAACGCGGCGGCCGGCTTCGATCCGGTCGACGGACCCGGCCTGTCGCTCGTCGAAGAGCTCGAGCGTCGCGGCGCCGGCTTCGAGCAGGATCACGCGTCCGTCCTCGGAGCTCCAGTCGGCGATCTGGTCGAGCCCGAGCGTGTCGCGGTAGAACGCCACCGCCTGGTCGAAGTCCGGCACGGTGAGGGCGACGCGTAGCTCCATGCTGTCTCGTAACGTCACTCGTGGACGGATCCATCCGGCTCGACCAGAAGGACGCGCATCGCATCGATGCCGGCGAGATCGGCTCCGCTCTGAGCGATGACGGCGTCGAAGTGTCCCTCGGGTGCGTCCGCGACGTGGTCGCTGCGCGCGCGGGCGCGGGCGGCGTACGCAGGATCCGGCTCCACGACGACGACCTCCCAGCCGACGAGCTCGAGCGGCGCCGCGTGGATGCCGGCGAAGCCGAGCTCGAGCACGCGGCCCGGCCCGTCTCCCAGCAACTCGAGGATCTGCGGCGTCGCGGAGGCGGCGAGGGCGGGCGGCAAGCGGTGCATCGGTACGCTCGATACATGACGAGGCGGCCGACGGGCAAGTTCCTCGGCATCCCATACGACTGGAGCCGGCCCACCTGGGCGCGCTACAAGTCGCGCCTGTGGAACACCGAGGATCGCCGGATCGTCATGCCGCGCGCGTTCGGCTGGGGGTACGACTTCAACCTCGCCGAGGTCGCCCGCCGCTTGCACCTCCGGGGCTAGTGCTCCTCCAGCGGGTGCTGCCGCGTCCCCGGCGGCTGCAAAGCTGCGCGATGCGGCGTCCTCGGTCGCCCCGATAGCTTCGGCTATCGAGGCTCCCTGCGTCCTTGCCTCGCTTGCTTTTCGCGCGCCGGTAACGGGGCAACACCCACTGAAGAAGCACTAGGGTTCGCCCACCGGGGTGCCTTGCGGAGAGGCTGAGATCACACCCGTCGAACCTGATCCGGGTCATGCCGGCGAAGGGAGTGCGTTGGTTCCACGCTGCATCACGATTGCGGGGTCCGATTCCGGCGGAGGGGCCGGGATCCAGGCCGACCTGAAGGCGTTCGCCGCGGCGGGCGTCCACGGCATGTCGGCGATCGTCGCGCTCACGGCGCAGAACACGCAAGAAGTCCTCGCCGTCCACGAGGTGCCGTCGTGGTTCGTCCGCGCGCAGCTCGACGCGGTCGCCGGGGACATCGGGATCGACGCCGCGAAGACGGGGATGCTCTTCTCCCGCTCGATCATCGAGACCGTGGCGGACTGGCTCGGGGAGCATCCCGTGCCGCTCGTCGTCGACCCCGTGCTGGTGGCCAGCTCGGGAGCGCGGCTGCTGGAGGACGATGCCGTCGACGTGCTCGTCGGCCGTTTGTTTCCGCTCGCGACCGTGGTCACCCCGAACCTGCTCGAGGCGCAAGCACTCACAGCAAGTAACACTGTGTTACAAGCAGAGCTCGCGGAGGCGCTCGTCGGGCTCGGCGCGCCGGCCGCACTCGTCACCGGCGGCCACGGCGACGAGCCGGTCGACCATCTCTTCGACGGCAGCGAGCATTTCGAGATTCAGGTCGAGCGCAGGGACGTGGCCGCGACCCACGGTGCGGGCTGCACGCACTCGGCGACGCTCGCTGCGCTGCTCGCCCGCGGGCTCTCGCTGGCCGACGCCGCGCGCGGTGCCGCAGCGGCCGCCTCTCGCGCCGTCGCACAGGGTCTGGTGGAGATCGGCGGCGGCGACGGCCCGGTGGACGTCCTGGGGGTGGCAGCGCGATGAGCATCTCTCCCGGCACGACCTTGCGCGAGCTGCGTGAGCAGAAGCCGCTCGTCCACCAGATCACGAACTACGTCGTCATGAACCAGACCGCCAACGCGACGCTCGCGCTCGGCGCCCTGCCCGTGATGGCGCACGCGCCGCAGGAGGTCGAGGAGATGGTCGGCCTCGCGTCCGCGCTCGTCCTCAACATCGGCACGCTGTCCGAGCACTGGATCGAGGCGATGCTGATCGCCGGCCGCGCGGCGAGCGCTCGCCGGATCCCGGTGGTGCTCGATCCGGTCGGCGC
>CAVYQV010000029.1:0-17895 GCA_963770815.1 uncultured Actinomycetes bacterium | reverse complement strand
GCGCGAGGGGAAGCTCAAGCCGGGCGGGACGATCGTCGAGCCGACCTCGGGCAACACCGGCGTCGGCCTCGCCATCGCAGCGGCCGGCAAGGGCTACCGCTGCATCTTCGTCATGCCCGACAAGATGAGCCAGGAGAAGATCTCGATGCTGCGCGCCTACGGCGCGGAGGTCGTGATCACGCCGACCATTGTCGACCACGACTCGCCGGAGTCGTACTACTCCGTCTCGTCGCGGCTGGCCGAGGAGATCCCCGGCGGCTTCAAGCCCGACCAGTACTCGAACATGGCGAACCCGCAGGCGCACTACGACGTCACGGCGCCGGAGATCTGGGAGCAGACCGGCGGCGAGCTCGACGCGATCGTCATCTCCGTCGGCACCGGCGGGACGATCTCGGGCGTCGGCCGCTGGTTCCACGAGAAGAAGCCCGACGTGAAGATCGTCGGCGTCGATCCGGAAGGCTCGATCTACACCGCCGAGGACGACTCCCAGCTCCACCCGTACCTCGTCGAGGGGATCGGGAAGGACACGTGGCCCGACACGATCGACCTCAAGGTCGTGGACGAGTGGATCCGGGTCTCCGACCGCGAGTCGTTCCTCATGGCGCGGCGGCTCGCGCGTGAGGAGGGCATCCTCGCCGGCGGCTCGGCGGGCTCGACGATCGTCGGTGCGATCCAGGTCGCCGAGCGCCTCGCCGCCGACGCGACCGTGCTCGCGATCATCCCCGACTCGGGCCGCTCCTACATGTCGAAGTTCTACGACGACAACTGGATGCTCGAGCACGGCTTCGTCGAGCGGCAGACGACGCTGCCGACCGTGGACGAGCTACTGCACGCGAAGCACGGCGGCGAAGTGCCGGAGCTCGTCACGATCAGCGCGCACGCGAAGGTCGGCGAGGGAATCGACACGATGCAGCGCTACGGCATCTCCCAGCTTCCGGTGGTGCGCGACGGCCAGTGCGAGTCGCTTGCGGACGTGATCGGCTCGCTGCAGGACCGCGCGCTGCTCGAGCGAGTCTTCGGCAACCCCGACTCGGTGCACGAGGACGTCGCGGCCGCGATGCAGCCGCCGCTCGCCGCGGTCGAGGCGTCGGCGACGCTGGACGAGGTGTTCGCGACGCTGACCGGCGGCATGAACGCGGTCGTCGTCGCGCGGGAGGGGAAGCCGGTCGGCGTGCTGACGCGCAGCGACCTTCTCGATTTCCTGGCCCACCGGAGCTAGCTACGCTCCGGGCATGCCCGTCGACCGCCTCGAGTCGCTGCTCCGCAACGCGTTTCCCGACGCGGCCGAGCTGCGTGTCGAGGATCGCACCGGCGGCGGCGACCACTTCCAGGTGACCGTCGAGAGCTCGCGCTTCGACGGGCTGCCGCTGCTCGAGCAGCACCGGCTCGTCAACGACGCGCTGGCCGAGCCGCTACGCGACGGCACCATCCACGAGCTCCGAATCAAGACGAGGGGGACGACGTGATCTCGAAAGATCTTTCTCAGCGGATCCAGGACGTGATCGAGAACGAGCAGGTGGTGCTCTTCATGAAGGGCACGCCGCAGTTCGTGATGTGCGGCAACTCCGGCCGGGCGCTCGAGGCGCTGCGGGCGGCGGGAGCGCCCGTCACGACGGTCGACATCCTCCCGGATCCGTCGATCCGGCAGGAGCTGTCGGAGGTCTCGGGCTGGCCGACGATTCCGCAGGTGTTCGTCAAGGGCGACCTCGTCGGCGGCGCCGACATCGTGCAGGAGCTGGGGGAGACGGGCGAGCTACGGACGATGCTCGAGGCGAAGCTCGGCCCGGGCTACAGCGACGGCGCCGAGGAGCGCGTCGTCGACGTGCTCAGCGGCACCCGCGCGTAGGTCAGTCTCGGTCGAACCGCCGACGGATCCAGGTCACGACGATCGGCAGAAACGCGAGGGCGATACCGAAGCTCAGGTATGGGTCTCCCGTGCCGTGCCCGGTCGCCCACAAGGTGATGCCGGCGATGATCAGCGCGCCGACGGCGGCGTAGTAGATCCAGACGAGCTCCTTGCGCAGTCCCACAGCGCTCGGACCGTATCGCGGGGGCGTGACGCCCGGGGCGACCCGAAGTCAGACCTGCGGCCCGTAGCTCCCGGCGGGATGCGTCCGGCTCTGGCCGGAGGTCGAGAGGAGCCCACCGCCGACGATCGCCGCCGCGCTCAGGAGCGCGAGCCAGATCCCCCAGCTCAGCGACAGCGAGACGAGATCCACCTGGGCGGCCGGAGGCGTGACCATCCGGTAGAGGACGAACAGCATCGCCACGCCTCCGGCGAGCGCGATCTGGCCGCCGCCGGCCTCGAGCGGCCCGGTGAGGCCCGCGAGACGCAGGAGCGACGCCAGCAGCGCGGCGCCGGCGAGCAGGAGGAGGATCACGCTGATGTCCTTGAGGGCTTCGTGCGCGCTCACGGTGGCGAGCTGATGCCCGGCGAGTGAGCTGAACTCGGCCCCGAGCTGGCTCGCGCCCGCCTGGAAGCTCGCGTTCCCGTACTGCTGGGCCACGCCCGCGAGCTCCTGCTGAGCGGAGGCGGCGCCGGACGCGGTGATGCTGACCCCGTACCAGGGCAGGAACACCGAGACGGCGAGCACGGCTGCGCCGAGCGCCGAGATCAGGAAGCCGAGTTGCGGACGGTCGTCGCGCATGGCACTCGTTAATCGGCGGCCGACGCGCCCCGCTTGAGCGCCTGGTGAGGCCCTTGCTTGGCGATATGGTCAGTTCGGTGGACTCGCCACGACTCGAACATGTGAGGTCAACGTGAGCGACTTCAGGCGCGCTGTCGCTTGGTACGAGGAGATTCTCGGACCTGCGCGCGGAGATGCTGCCCGAGCCCGTGCGAACCCAGTCTCTCCGCCTGATCGCCCGCTACACGGACGCGAGCATCAGGCTCTCGAAGCGGTGCCGACGACGAAGGCCTTCACGGGCGCAATCGCCCAGGAGAACGTCCTCAGCCGCCGGCTCTGGCGCCTCGCAGGCAAGGCCATGGCGACGGACCCGAACGGGAACCCCTCGCGCCTCTACGTCGAGACCCTGAACGAGATGATCGACATGCAGACCGTTCGGGTGGCCGCGCTCAACAACCGGATCCCGGGTGCTGTGCTGGGGCTGGAGGTGCTGGGCGCCGCATTCGCGTTCGGCCTGCTTGCGCTCTTCACGGCGATGCTCGGCCGCGGCGCGACGACCGTCGGTCTCGCAGCTGTGCTCGTGACTATGCTGCTGCTGGTCACGTTCGACCTCGATCGTCCGACACGTGGCGTGATCACGGTCCCGGACTCGCCGCTCGTCTCGCTGCGAGCCTCGATGGCGCTGCCACCGGCAGCAAGCGCTCCGTAACTCACTGTTCGAGTGAACAGCGCCTGCGGCGCAGCGCCGATGCGTAGATCAATCGATGAAGCGCGCGCTCTTCCTCACAGTCGCCGTCGTCGCTCTCGCCGCCGGCCTCGCGGTCACCTACCCGATCTCGCCGGCGGCGGCGCGGGTCGTGGCGCCCAAGCCGACCAAGAAGGCGGCGTCCGGTCGAGCCCCCCGTTCGGCGGCGAAAGCCAGAAGGGTGCTCGTGGCCGACGTCAGGAAGCTCGCCGGCGACTTCGCGCACAAGCACTACCGCTCAGTCTGCTCCGACCTGACGGCCGGGGAGCGGCGGAAGCTCGGCGGCACGCAGGGCTGCATCCTCAGGGTGGGGGTGCTGAACTCACTCACCCCGGTCCAGCGATTCACTCTGGTCAAGGCCAGCATCAACCGAAGGCGGACTCGGGCGGCCGTCTCGGTCCGCATCAACGGCAGCAACAAGCGCGTCCTGAGGGGCGTGTTCAGGTGGGAAGGCGGGAAGTACCGCCTCGACCACCAGACCGGCGCCTAGATCGGCCGCGCCCTGGTACAACGGGCGAGTGAAGGCGGTGTCTGCAGTGGCGTTGCTCGCCGTCGTCGGCTTCGCCGTCGCGGGCTGCGGATCGAGCACGAGAGCCGTGTCCGGCACCATCACCGTCACGGGGACGAGGACGATCCTGGACGTCAAGGTCGGGACGCGGATCCGCTGCAAGGGCGGGCCGGCCGCCGGGGTTCCGCACTGGTTCGGAGGCTCGGTCCTGACCCTCCCCGGAGTGCCGGGTCAGATCGCTCTGACCCACCGACACGACGGATCGGTCACGGTCTCCTGCCGGACCTGACTCCGACCCAGTCGGGGTCAAACGGCCGAGTCGACTACGTCGGCCCGTAGCCGCAGGGGATCACGAGCAGGCTCGGCGTCGGCGTCTAGTAGAGCTTGACGATCTTGACCTTGCTGCAGACGAAGCCCGAGCCCTTGAGCTGACAGCTGGGGACGACCTCGAGCTTGTGATTCGCCGAGCCGGAAATTCGATAGGGGCTCGCGGCACAGCTGCCCTTGCAGGAGGAGTCGATCGAGGCCTTCACCCGGTAGATGCCGCTGTTGCTCTGCAGAACAGTAAGGGGCTTGCTCGGCGTGGCCACGGCTCCCGCAGGAGAGCCGCCTTTCTGGCTGATCAGAACCAAAACGGCAAGCTTCTTCTCAGCTGCCGCGGGCATGTTCTTCTTGACTACCACGATCAGCTTGTGGGTGCCAACAGCCTCATTCGTCTTGGCCGCCGCCGGCAAGACTGCCGTCGCGCTCAAGACGAGGGCGAGAAAGACAACTGCTGCAATGAGAACGCGACGGAACATGTTCCAAGGGGTACTCCGCCTGGCTAACGGCTGACTAACGGAGTTCCGCACCGGGATCGATGTTCCAGGCGGTCCCCTGAGCCAGGCGGGCTTCCCTCGCCGGGGGGATGCCTGCGGACGCCCAGACGCGTACCGTCGGATGTATGAGTCCGCGACATCCGCTGCGACGCCTGTTGACAAGTCTGCTCGTGCTGGCCACGTTCGCAACTGCCACCGCCGGGATGCTGCTGCGCACGCAGGTCGTCGGAATCGCTCTGATCGCGGGTGCTGCGCTCTGCGCGACCTGCGCCTGGTATGCCCTCGGTGCGCCTGTCCGCCGCCGCGACATCGCACAACAACTCACGATCGAGTCGAACTAGACGCGATCAGTCGGGAAGCAGCTCTGGGCTGGGCGAGCGTCCTCTCGCCTGAAGAGCTAGGACTTCGCGGTGCCCGAGAGGATGAACGCGACGAGGTCGTTCAACTGCGTCGGCGACAGGGACTGGCCGAACGTCGTCGGCATGAGCCCCTTGCTATAGCCCTTCGCGATGTAGGCGTCCGGATTCTGGATCGACTGCTTGATGAACGCCGCCAGGTCCATGTTGTTGTCCGCCTTCGCGTCCTGCGCCGGCGCCGTGTCGAGGTTGGGGCCGATGGTGCCGGTCGCGTTCGCCGGCGCGAAGGTGTGACACGAGGCACAGCCGTTCGCGGTGAAGACGGCCTTCCCGGCGGCCGCGTTTCCGGCGCCCGACGCGGTCGTCGTGGTCGCCGCGGAGGTCGTCGTCGCAGCCGACGTCGTCGTGGCTGCGGACGTCGACCCGGCCGTGACCGTGTGCACGACCGTCGACGACGGCTTCCCACCGAGCGACGTGTAGTGCCCGACCGCCCAGCCGGCGAACCCGACCGGGAGGAGCAAGAGCGCGAAGAGCACCCAGATGAACACCTCGCCCGTCGAGGTCCACGGATTCCGGCGTCTCGGGCGGGGCACGGGCGGGAGGCTATCGGCTCGGGCGGCGGAGCGCAGCGGCTACCTGCTAGGTAAGTGGCGATGGCCACCACGACCGTCAGCCTCGCCTCGATCCGGCGGCTTGCCGTGTCGGCGCAGGGGTACGCGCCCCGCTTCCGCCGCGCGCAGGAAAGCGAGGTCGAGGGAGCGATCCGGCGGCTCGGCGCGGTGCAGCTCGACTCGATCACGGCGGTCGACCGCGCCCACCGGCTCACGCTGTCGAGCCGCATCGGCGCGTACTCCGAGACCAAGCTGCAGGAGCTGCTGGTCGCCGGGCGCGTCTTCGAGTACTGGGCTCACGAGGCCTGCCTCCTCCCCATCGAGCTCTGGCCGCACTGCCGCCGCAACATGGAGGGCAAGGGGCACTGGCGCTTCCACGAAACCGCGCTGGACCGGCACGCCGACCTCGTCGAGCCGGTGCTGGAGCGGATCCGCGTCGAAGGGCCGCTCGGCTCGCGCGACTTCGAGGGCGCCGGCGACGGGACCGAGATGTGGAACTGGAAGCCGGCGAAGATGGTGCTCGAGGCGCTGTGGGATCGCGGCGTGCTCGTGGTCGCCGGCCGGCAGGCGTTTCAGCGCCGCTACGACCTCGCGGAGCGCGTGATCCCGCGCGAGATCCTGGATGCGCCCATCCCGGACGACGACGAGACGCTGCGCACCTTCGCGCTCCTCGCCGTCCGTGCCCGCGGCGCGCTGACCGAGCCCGCGATCCGCGAGCACTGGCGGCTCAAGGGCGGCCGCGCCCGACTCCACCACCACGTCCTCGCGCTCGTCGACGAGGGGCTCCTGCGCGAGGTGCATGCGGACGACGGAGGAGCGCCGTTCTACGTCGACGCCGAGGCGGAACTCGACGGCGACCTCGCCCCGCCCGTCCTGCTCTGCCCCTTCGACAACCTCGTCTGGGACCGGCCGCTGCTCGAGCGGCTCTTCGGCTTTCGCCACGTGATCGAGGTCTACAAGCGCGAGCACGAGCGCGAGTACGGCTACTACGTGCTGCCGCTGCTCGCAGGCGACCGGATCGTCGGGCGCGCCGACCTCAAGGCCGACCGGGCGGAAGGCGTGCTCCGCGTGCGGCGCTTCCACCCCGAGCCGCGGGTGCGCGGGAACGTCGGCGCCAAGCTCGAGCGCGCGGCGGCGCGGCTCGCGCGCGTGCTCGGGCTCGAGGAGGTGCGCCATGCGTGAGGTTCCGGTCGAGGAGGCGCGGCGCATCGCGGTGCGCGCGCAGGGCCTCGACGGCGGCGCACGCGGAGTGCTCGAGACCGTGCGCCGGCTTGGCTTCCTCCAGCTCGACCCGATCTCAGCGGTCGCTCCGCCGCAGCATCTCGTTCTCTGGAGCCGGCTCGGGCCGTTCGACACGCACGAGCTCGACCGCTTGCTCTGGCAGGAGCGGCAGCTCGTCGAGTGGGACGCCTTCCTCTATCCGATCGAGGACCTGCCGATCCTCAAGGCGTTCATGCGCCGCCGCGATCGCCCGATCGACCGGCGGATCATCACCTGGCTGAAGTCGCGCACCGCGTTCCGCCGCCACGTCCTGAAGGAGCTTCGCGAGCGCGGCCCGCTGCTCTCGCGCGAAATCGAGGACGCACCCGGCCACAAGCGCGAGGACCACCGCTGGTGGGGGCAGCGGAAGATGGGTCTGATGCTGGAGTGCCTCAGCGCGCGCGGCGAGGTCGCCGTCGTCGGCCGCAGCGGCAAGCAGCGCATTTGGGATCTCGCCGAGCGCTGGTACCCCGAGACCGAGACGCTCCCGCTGCCGAAGGCGCGGAAGCTCTACGACGAGAAGCGCTTCCGCGCACTCGGGGTGCGGCTCGAGCGCGGCCGGCTGCTCGTGCATCCGGAGGCCGAGGAAGGGCCGATCCCGGCGCGCACGACGTTCCTCTCCCCGTTCGACCGGCTCATCCACGACCGCGCCCGTGCCCACGCGCTCTGGGACTTCTACTACCGGCTGGAGATGTACGTCCCCGCGGCGAAGCGCGAGTACGGCTACTACGTCCTCCCCATCCTCCACGGCGACCGGCTCGTCGGCCGCATCGAGCCGGTGTTCGAGCGGAAAGAGCGCAGGCTCGACGTCAAGGGCGTCTGGTGGGAGCCGGGCGTGAAGCCGCTCGACCTCGCGGAGCCGCTGAGCAAGCTCGAGCGCTGGTTAGCATCGACCTGATGGACTTCGAGACCCGCGCCATCCACGTCGGCCAGGAGCCGGATCCCGCGACCGGCGCGATCATCACGCCGATCTACCAGACGGCGACCTATGTCCAGGACGCGGTCGGGGAGCACAAGGGCTACGACTACTCGCGCGTCGCCAACCCGACCCGGCACGCGCTCGAGACCGCGCTCGCGTCGCTCGAGTCGGCTGAGTACGGCATCGCCTACTCGTCCGGGCTCGGCGCGACGACGACGCTGATGCACCTCCTCAACCCCGGCGACCGCGTCGTCCTCATCGCCGACGTCTACGGCGGCGTCTACCGGATGACCTCCCAGGTCTACGAGCCGAAGGGCTACCGCTTCCACTACCTGCCGGCGGAGGAGTTCCCGAACCTCGCCGAGCACCTCGACGACTCGACGCGGATGGTCTGGATCGAAACGCCGTCGAATCCGATGCTGAACGTCGTGGACATCGCCGCCGCGGCCGAGGCCGTCCACGCGGCCGGCGCCCTCCTCGTGGTCGACAACACGTTCGCGACGCCGTACCTGCAGCGGCCGCTGGAGCTCGGCGCCGACGTCGTCGTCCACTCGACGACGAAGTACCTCGGCGGCCACTCCGACGTCATCGGCGGCTTCGCGGGGACGAACGACCCGACCGTGGCCGAGCGCCTGCGCTTCCTGCAGAAGTCGCTCGGCGCGGTGCCCGGCCCGTTCGACTCGTGGCTCGTGCTGCGCGGGATCAAGACGCTCGCGTTGCGGATGCGGCAGCATTGCCTGAACGCGATGGAGATCGCCTCGGTGCTCGAGCGGCACTCGCGTGTCCAGCAAGTCTTCTATCCGGGGCTGCCGTCGCACCCCGGCCACGCGATCGCGGCCCGCCAGATGCGCGACTTCGGCGGCATGGTCTCGTTCCTCGCCGAGTCGCCCGAGGAGGCGGAGGCGATCGCGTCCCGGACGCAGCTCTTCCAGCTCGCGGAGTCGCTCGGCGGCGTCGAGAGCCTGATCGAGGTTCCGGCCCGGATGACCCATGCGGCCACCGCCGACGCGCCGTTCGCAGCGCCGCCGAACCTGATCCGCTTGTCGGTCGGGATCGAGTCGGCAGACGATCTCGTCACCGATCTCGCGAACGCGCTCGTCCCCGTGCATGCGTGAGTGTGGGCTTGACTGAGTCCAGCAACGAGCGGAGGCGCCGGCGTGTACGGCGCCGGAGCGGAAAGTGAGCGGCGAGGCGGTCGTCTTCGTCGAGATCCCGGCGGGGTCGCGCAACAAGTACGAGTGGGACGAGGAGCTCGGCGGCATCGTCCTCGACCGGCGGCTCTTCACCGCGATGACCTATCCAGCCGACTACGGCTACGTCGAGGGGACGCTCGCCGAGGACGGCGACCCGCTCGACGCGCTCGTTCTCGTCGCCGACCCGACGTTCCCGGGCTGCCGGATCCGGGTGCGCACGATCGGCGTCTTCCACATGGCCGACGAGAAGGGGCCGGACGAGAAGCTCCTCTGCGAACCGCTCGGCGACCCGGCGTTCGACCGGATCCGCGACATCGACGACGTCGCTGCCGAACTGCGCGACGAGATCGAGCACTTCTTCCAGCGGTACAAGGACCTCGAGCCCGAGAAGAAGACCGAGACGCGCGGCTGGGGTAACCGCGACGAGGCAGAGCAGATCCTCGCGGCCGCGCGCGAGCGCGCCTAGGCGTGCGTCAGTAGGCCTGGCGTACCGGCGGGATGATCGCGCCGATGATCCAGAACAGCGGGAAGAAGATCCCGACGATGAACATGACCCAGTGCCCCTTCCGCAGGCAACTGAGGCCGAGGACGATCAGGAGCACGAGCCACAGGATCGCGTACAAGCCGCCGCCGATTCCCCACCACATGTGGGCAATCATGCAGCGGCGCGGTCAGCGGAGCATGATCCCCACGGGATGATTGGCGCCGCTTAGGATCCTGGCGGATGTCCCCGGAGCCGATCGACCTCCACCACCTCGGCCGCGAGCGGATCATCGCGAGCTACCTGCTCGACACCGACGACGGGCCGGCGATCTTCGACTGCGGCCCCTCCACCACGATCGACGCGCTGAAGGCGGGCCTCGCCGAACGCGGGCTCTCGCTGACCGACGTCCGGCACCTCCTGCTCAGCCACATCCACCTCGACCACGCCGGCGCCGCCGGCGTCCTCGTCCGCGAGCACCCCGCGCTGCAGGTGCACGTCTCGCCGATCGGGGCGCCGCACCTCGTCGACCCGACCCGGCTGGAGAAGAGCGCGCGTCGCCTGTACGGCGACACGTTCGACTCGCTCTGGGGCGAGCTCGCGCCGGTGCCGCAGGAGAACGTTCACGCGGTCGGTGACCGCGTGCTCGGGCTCGACTGTTTCCCGGCGCCGGGCCACGCCTCGCACCACGTCTGCTTCCTCGATCCCGACGGGACGCTCTACGCCGGCGACGCGTGTGGCGTGCGCGTGCTGCCCGGCCGCTTCGTCATGCCGCCGACGCCGCCGCCCGAGGTCGACGTCGACGCGTGGGAGGAGACACTCGACGAGATCGAGCGCCGCACTCCCGAGCGGCTCGCCCTCGTCCATTTCGGCGTCGCCGAGGACGTCGGGCGTCACCTCACCGAGCTGCAACTCAACCTGCTCGACTGGGCCGAGTCGGTCGAGGGCGGTGCGACGGAGGAGGAGTTCGTCGAGTACGCCCACGCCCAGCTCACGGACTCGCGCGAGGACGGCGCTACGTACGACTTTGCGATGCCGCTCTGGCAGTCGTACCGCGGCCTCAAGCGCTGGGCCGAGAAGCGGGCGGCGAGCTTGTCAGCCGACGCGTAGCACGGCACGATTCCGGCCATGACCGGGCCGCTACGCCTCCGCGACTTCCGGCTGCTGTTCTCGGCGCGGGCGATCTCGTACGTCGGGACGTACATCGCGCCGATCGCGGTCGCCTTCGCAATCCTCGACAACGGCGGCGGCGCGACGGCGGTCGGCCTCGCCTTCGCGGCCTGGACGCTGGCGCAGGTGGCGATGCTCGTGATCGGCGGCGTCGTCGGCGACCGCGTGCCGCGACGCCTCGTCATGATCGGCTCCGACGTCGCGAGCACAGCCGTGCGCACCACCATGAGCGTGCTCCTGCTCTCGGGTCATGCGGAGATCTGGCAGCTGATCGCGCTGCAGGCGTGCGGCGGCGCGGCCGTGGCCTTCTACTCGCCCGCCTCCTACGGCCTCATCCGCGAGGTCGTTCCCGAGGAGATGCTGCAGCCGGCAAACGGGTTGCTCGCCATCGCCCGCTACGCGGCGTTCCCGGTAGGCGCCGCAGTCGGTGGGGCGATCGTGGCCCTGATCGGCCCGGGGGCGGCGCTGCTCGTCGACGCGGCCACCTACGCGACGAGCGCGCTGCTCCTCTCGCAGATCCGGGTCGCCTCGATTGCGCGCGCGCGTGCCGGTTTCGTACGCGAGCTCCGGGAGGGCTGGAGCGCCTTCGTCGAGCAGACGTGGGTCTGGGTGCTCGTCGTCTACGTCTCGCTCTATTTCCTGATCACGTACGCGCCGTTCTTCGTGCTCGGCCCCTATGTCGCGAAGCACTCGATGGACGGAGCGCGCTCCTGGGCGTTCGTCGTGACAGGCGAAGGAATCGGCGCGCTGCTCGGCGGGCTCACGGGAATCCGCTGGCGGCCGCGAGGGCAACCGATGGTCACGACCGCCTTGCTCCTGATGGTGAGCGCTGCGCAGAACCTCGTCCTGGCGTTCCACCCCACGACGCTCCTGCTCACGCTCTCCGCCATGGGCTCCGGGTTCGCGTTCGCCCTCGGCTCGGTGGTCTGGGACACGACGCTGCAACGCAAGGTCCCGCCCGAGAAGCTCGCGCGCGTCGCGTCGTACGCCTGGATGGGCGCGATGGTCTTCCTGCCCGCGGGCTACGCACTCGCCGGTCCGATCGCGATGGCGATCGGGCTCAAGACCTATCTCCTGATCGCCGCCGGCTGGATCGTGGTGAGCACACTGTTCGTGATCCGCCTCCCCGCCGTGCGCGAGGTGGGGATGGACGACGACGGGACCGACGCGGTGCCCGCAACCGCTCAGTAGGCTCGGCAGCATGCCCTCTGTGCCCGTCCCGCTCGAGGTCGACGCCTTCCTCGCCCGGCCGAACCCGGCCGTGGTCGCGACTGTGAGCCCGCGCGGCGAGCCGCACACGGCGGCCACCTGGTACGACTGGAAGGACGGCCGCGTCCTCCTGAACATGGACGAGAGCCGGCTCCGTCTCGCGTACATGCGCGCGAACCCGGCCGTCTCGCTGACCGTCCTCGGCGAGGACAGCTGGTACGCGCAGATCACGCTCCTCGGCCGCGTCGTCTCGATCGAGGACGACCCCGACCTGGCCGGGATCGACCAGCTCTCCGTCCGCTACCAGGGCAAGCCGTTCCACAACAGGGACGCCCGGCGCGTCACTGCGTGGATGGAGCCGGAGCGGTGGACGGCGTGGCCTCTTCCTCGCTGAGCTCCTCGGTCTCGAGGATCCACAGCGGCCCGTCGCCGCAGTCGAGCCGCTGCGCGCCGTCGACCTCGGAGAGCGAGGTGCCGAGCACGCGCACCGGCGTACCGTCGAGCTCGAGCAGCGCGCCGCGCACTCCGCCGAGGGCCATCGCGTAGCGCCAGGCCCAGGTGAGCCGGTGCACCGCGAGCGCCGGGCGGGAGAGGTCGAGCCAGACGTCGTCCGCGGCGAAGAACGACTCGTATCCGCCGCCCTCCGGCTGCGGCGTCCCCTCGTCACCGGCCGCCAGCCGCTCGAGCGCTTCGCCGAGCGCCTGGGCGACGACCGGGCCGAGCTCCGGATAGAACGTGTCGGGCGACTGGAGCTCCCCGATCCGGTACGGCCGCTGGGCGAGGATCGGCCCGGTGTCGAGCTCGGCGTCCATGCGGTGGAACGTGATCCCGATCTCCTCGTCGCCCTCGCGGATCGCCCATGCGATCGGCAACGGGCCCCGATGCCGCGGCAGGAGCGACGGGTGACCGTTCAGCCAGCCGAGGCGCGGCACAGCGAGCGCGTCGGGCGGGATCTTCCACGGGAACCCCATGCAGACGACGAGGTCGGGCTCGACCGAGGCGAGGAGCGGTGCGATCGAGCTCCGCCGCGCGGGCAGGAGGACGTCGAGCCCGGGCGCGGCGCTCATCACTAGCTCGCCGGTCTCGGGCAGCGCGCCGTAGCGGCCGTCGTTGTCCCGCATCGACAGAAGCGCGACCGGCTCGTGCCCGGCAGCGCGGACGACGGCATCGAAGCCGGCGAGCACCGGCGCGATGCGCGTCACGATGACGACGCGCCAGCTCACTCGTCGCGCAGGATCCGCGCGCCCGACGCCTGGTTGCGCGCCTTGACGACGATCTCGTCGACGTTGACGTGCCACGGCCGCGTGAGCGCGAAGACGATGCACTCGGCGATGTCCTCCGGCCGCAACGGGTCGACTCCGCGATAGACGGCCGCGGCCTTCTCCTCGTCGCCCTTGAAGCGGACGAGGGAGAACTCCGTCTCGGTCAGCCCGGGATCGACCGTCGTGATCCGGATCGGCCGGCCGAGGAGGTCCTCGCGCAGCGCGTACGTGAAACCGCGCTCGGCGAACTTCGCGGCCACGTACGACGCGCCACCCTCGTAGGCGACGCGGCCGGCGACCGAGCCCATGTTCACGATGTGCCCCCACTCGCCGAAGTGCGGCAGGCAGAGCCGCGTCATGCGGACGAGCCCGCCGACGTTGACCCCGAAGACCGTCGCCTCGTCCTCCTCGCTCGACTCGTCGAACGGTGCGCGCCCGAGGGCGAGGCCGGCGTTGTTGACGAGGATGTCGAGACCGCCGAGGCGCTCGACCGCCTCCTCGACGAAGCGGCTGCTGCTCTCGGCGTCGGTGACATCGAGCTCGAGGGCGATCTCGGTCTCGAGCCGTTCGACGCGCCGCGCACCGCCCGCGACGCTCGCGCCCGCGGCCGCGAGCGCTGCTGCCGTCACCCGTCCGATGCCGGACGAGGCGCCGGTCACGATCGCCCGCTTGCCTGTCAGCTCCACGGCCCCCACGAGCCAGACTCTATGTCCGGGCCTCCGCCCACGCGCGGCCGAGCGCGAGCCGCTCCGGGGCCGTCGGATGGCTGAAGAGCAACAGGTACGCGAGGCGGGGCGGCTCCAGATCCGACAGGTTGCGGCGCGCGAGCTCCAGGTGGGCGCGGGCGAACGCCGCGGGTTGCTCCGTCAGGTCGAGCGAGCAGCGGTCGGCGGCGCGCTCGAAGCGGCGCGAGAGCCAGGTCCCCGGCGCCAGGACCGCCAGCTCGAAGGCGAGCAGCACCAGCAGCGCCTCGGGCAGCGTGCGCGGGTCGGCCATCCGCGTTCCCAGCGCCGCCCAGAGGGTCACGACGGCGACCACGGCGCCGGCCATCGCGAGCAGCGTCAGCTTCGCGACATGCCCCTCTCGCCGATGCCCGAGCTCGTGCGCGACCACGACCTCCACCGCTCCGGGGTCCGCCGCCTCCAGCAACGTGTCGAAGACGACGACGCGACGCGTCCGGCCGATCCCCGACACGTAGGCGTTGACCTTCGTCGTGCGCCGGCTCGCGTCGGCGACGAGAACCTCTCGCACCGGGACTCCCGCCCGCGTCGAGAGCCGGCGAAGGCTTGCCGCGAGCGTCTCGTCGTCGAGCGGCCGGAAGCGGTTGAAGAGCGGCTCGAGGACGACGGGCGCGATGAACGAGAGCAGGAGCACGGCCAGGGCGAGGGCAGCTGCAGCGGGCACCACCCACCAGCCGGGCAGGGCCCGCGCCAGCGCCACGGCTGCCTCCCACGCCGCCGCTCCGAGCACGATCGACACGGCCAGCCCCTTGGCGCGATCGCCCAGCCAGCCTCCGACCCCCTGCGTCGAGAAGCCCCACTTCCGCTCGCGCCACCACCCCCGCCAGAGCGCGAGCGGGGTCCGGACGACACTCGAGAACGCGGTCACGAGCGCCGCGTAGGCAGCGGCGGCAGCGACCGGCGAGAGCGACGTGAGCGGGGAGAAGAGCCAGTCCCCGAGCGAGGTCCAGGCCAGCGCAGCGAGCAGGCCCGCGCCGACCGCCACGTCCAGAAGCAGGGCGAGGTAGAGCGGCCGGTGGTAGGCGCCGGCCCGTGCGCGCTCCTCCGGCGAGAAGTCGTCGTCCATCCGCAACGAGGGTACGTGCCGCCGCGCCGACGCTCGAATGGGTCATGTTCCTCTAGCCGAGTCTTAGGACCGCTCTCACTTCGCTCTCAAGTACGCGACATAGCGTGCACATGCGGTGAAACGGCTCCTCTTCTCCGGCCTCGGAGCCGTCTTCCTCCTGGGCTTGATATTCGGGTCGAACGAGATTCCCGGCCACCGGCACGACGCCCGAGCCGAGGCCCACGTCGACGCGCGCGCGGCCACCCTCGCGGAGCGACGCGCGGCCACGCTCAACGGGATCCACAAGATCCGCCACGTCGTGATCATCATGCAGGAGAACCGCTCGTTCGACTCCTACTTCGGCACGTACCCCGGCGCCGACGGGATCCCGATGAAGCACGGCGTCCCGACCGTCTGCAATCCCGACCCGAAGACGCATGAGTGCGTCAAGCCGTACCACGACACCTCTGATCGCAACGCGGGCGGCCCGCACGACACGGTCAATGCGATCCGCGACATCAACCACGGCAAGATGGACGGCTTCCAGCGGGAGGCGCGAAAGGGGCGCTTCCTCGCGTGTCACAACACGGACAATCCCGGCTGCTCGCTGGCCCCGGGGAAGCCGGATGTGATGGGCTACCACGACTGGCACGAGATTCCGAACTACTGGAACTACGCGCACAACTTCGTCCTCCAGGACCACATGTTCGAGGGAGTGAACTCGTGGAGCCTGCCGGCGCACCTCTCCCTCGTGTCCGGCTGGTCGGCGCGCTGCTCGCAGCACGGCAACCCGATGAGCTGCACGCCCGCCCTCGAGGCGCCGTTCGGCGCCACCGGCGGTGGCCAGCCGGTCGACTACCCGTGGACGGATCTGACGTGGCTCCTCCACCGCTACCACGTGAGCTGGCGCTACTACGTGGCGAACGGGAGCCAGCCAGACTGCACCGACAACCAGATGTTCTGCAAGCACGTGCCCCAGGGCGCATCGACGCCGGGCATCTGGAACCCGCTACCGCGCTTCGACACCGTGCAGCAGGACCACCAACTCGGCAACATCCAGCCGCTCGGGGACTTCTACAAGGCCGCCCGCAAGGGCACGCTCCCGGCCGTGACGTGGATCACCCCCTCGCAGAGCGTGAGCGAGCACCCGCCGTCGCTCGTGACCGCGGGCCAGACCTGGGTCACCAAGCTGATCAACAAGATCATGAGCAGCCGCGACTGGAACAGCACGGCGATCTTCCTCGCCTGGGACGACTGGGGCGGCTTCTACGACCACGTCAAGCCTCCGGTCGTGGACGGCGAGGGCTACGGCCTCCGGGTTCCGGCGCTCGTGATCAGCCCCTACGCCAAGCAGGGGTACATCGACCACCAGGTCCTCAGCTCCGACGCCTACCTCAAGTTCATCGAGAACGACTTCCTGCACGGCCGGCGGCTCAACCCGCGCACCGACGGACGCCCCGACTCGCGACCCGACGTGCGCGAGAACGTCAAGATCCTCGGCAACATCACTCGGGACTTCAACTTCAACCAGAAACCCCGGCCGCCGTACCTGCTTCCGCTCCACCCGCCGTTCAGCTGAGACGCGTCGCCGCGCTCGCCCTGCTCCTGCTCGCGACCGCGCTGACGGCGGGATGCGGCTCGGCCTCCTCGCCGCCCGCCAGCCCTTGCCGTCCTTCGCCCCGCGGCATCCACAAGATCTGCCACGTCGTCGTGATCATGGAGGAGAACCGCTCGTTCGACTCCTTCTTCGGCACCTACCCCCACGCCGACGGGATCCCGATGCGGCACGGCGTGCCGACGGTGTGCGTGCCGAACGGCGTCGGCCAGTGCGTGAAGCCGTTCCTCGACCCCGGCGGCGAGAACGACTCGGGCGGCGCGCACGGCCCGCTCGCCGGCAAGTTGGACGTCAACGGCGGGCGGATGGACGGCTTCATCCGCGTCACCGACCGCCGACAGATCCGCACCTGCCTCGCCCACCCGCACGACTCGGCCTGCGTGCACCTCCTGCACCCCAATGTCTTGAGCTACCACGACGGTGGACAGATCCCGAACTACTGGGCGTACGCGCGGAACTTCGTCCTCCAGGACCACATGTTCGAGCCGAACTGGGGCTGGAGCCTGCCGGCGCACCTCTGGCTCGTCTCCGGCTGGTCGGCGCAGTGCAGCGACCCGTACAAGGCGAGCACGTGCACGACGAACATCGCCACGGGCAACGGGCCGCAGGCGCCGCTCCGCCGCTACCCGCACGGGCCGATCTACGGCTGGACCGACCTCACCTATCTCCTCCACAAGTACCGCGTCACGTGGGCGTCGTACGTGCAGAAGGGCGGAGCGCCCGACTGCCTCACCGGCCCGCTCACGTGCTACACGCGACTCACGAAGAAGAGCACGCCCGGCTTCTGGAACCCCCTCCCGGACTTCACCGACGTCCGCCAGGACCACCAGAGCGCCCAGTCGCAGGAGCCGCTCTCGAACTTCTACGCCGCGGCGGCGAACGGCAACCTGCCGAACGTGTCGTGGGTGACGCCGGACTGGGCCGACAGCAACCATCCCGGCGCCCCGATTGCGCAAGGACAGGCGTGGGTGACGCGGCTCGTGAACGCCGTGATGCAAGGCCCGAACTGGAAGAACACGGCGATCTTCCTCGCGTGGGACGACTGGGGCGGCTTCTACGACCACGTCAAGCCGCCGGTCGTCGACTCGAGCGGTTACGGGCTGCGCGTGCCGGCGCTCGTGATCAGCCCCTACGCGAGGAAGAACTACGTCGACCACCAGACCCTCAGCTTCGACGCCTACCTCAAGTTCATCGAGGACGACTTCCTCCACGGCCGCCGCCTCAACCCGCGCACCGACGGGCGCACCGACCCGCGGCCGGACGTCCGCGAGAACGAGAAGATCCTCGGCAACCTCGAGCAGGACTTCGACTTCGGCCAGAAGCCGCGGCGACCCGC
>CAVYQV010000028.1:0-289545 GCA_963770815.1 uncultured Actinomycetes bacterium | reverse complement strand
AGAGGACACCGGACATAAATACCGCGAGCAGGACAGCCCAACGCATCACGAACAGGATACGTCTCAGAAGCCTAAAGAGATCCCTAGCTTCAACGGACTGTGACCGAGTCTCAGGTGCACGAATCGAGGGTGGCGCGCTAGGTGTCTTGAAGCGGGAACGGCCCGATCACGGTGGCCGTCCATGGCAGCGTGTCGAGGCCAACGGTGCGCCGGGCCACCCTCTCGGTCTTGGTTTCGAGGAGATGAGGCTGCGCGAACTTCGCGGTCGCCTCAAGCACGTCCAAGACCGGGAACTCGCGGCGCTCCACGTAGACCTTCGCCACCTCGCGGTGGAGCGGATTCGGAATGTCTACCTCCTTGGGCGTCTTGAAGTCGCTCGCGCAGAGCGCCTGCACGATTCGCCACCCCTCGTAGAACAGTTCCATGAAACTGCCGTCGTACGGCATCGGGCAGATGACGAGGTTCTTCTGCTCGTCGCGGCTGATCGCGTCGCTCTTGCCAGCACCCGCCGGAACAATCGCGATACGCAGACCCGGTGCGGCTTCGAGACGCGAAGGGTTGACCTTGACGCTTGTGCCGACCCAATGGTCAGGTTCGGGCGAGCCGAGGAATAGGTCGGCCTTCCAAAGCCCACGGATGCTCTGCGGCAGATTCAGGCCAGTCGTCTTGCGGCGGAAGGCGGCGGCGAGTGTGTTGAGGTACTTCTTCAACTTCACCGGCTGGCCGACATTGCCCGAGAGGACGCGCGAGTTGTCGGTGACGAGTTCGAGTTCAGTCGAAATCAGTTGCTTCGATCCCTGCTTCTCGATGGCGAACAGGATCGAGGCGGGGTCGCCCGCCTTGATGCGGCAGAGGTGCAGCGCATCGGCCACGCGTTCAGCCACGGTCGCATCACCGTTCAACACGGCATCGTGCACGGCGTACTCGAACGCGATGCCCACGTCTCCGTCGCCCTCCTTCCGCAGTCTGCCGAGCATCTTGAGCGGCACACGAGATGGGTCGTTGTCGTACGCAGCGAGATACTCGGCTGCGACCGAGTGGAGGACGCCCGCGATGATCGGTCGCGTGACGGCGATGAGCGCAGCGACTACTTCTGCGACGGGAGCCGCCTGCCGCTCCTCGCGAATCTCCATCGCGAGTTGATCGGCGTGGACGGCGACCATGCGGCGACGCTAGCACGGCCCGTGCATGGCTCCCGCCCGCTCGCGCCCGCGCTAATGGCTCTTTCGGACGTGTCTCCGGTGGAGTGCGAGAGAAGCCGGGAACCGCTCCGGCTGCTGCGGGAAACTAGGTGTGTGGGGCGCTCCTTCGACCAGGTCTTCAAGGACGAGTACGCGCCGCTGCGTGGCTACCTGTACCGGCGACTCGGCGGCACAGTCGCCGACGAAGTCGCGGCTGAGACTTTCGCTATCGCCTACCGGCGCTGGGATGACCTCGATCCCTCCCGGCCCGTGCGACCCTGGCTCTATGGGATCGCCGCCAACCTCCTCCGGCACCAGTGGCGGAAGGAGCGCCGGATGCTTCGCGCCTACGCTCGCTCGGGCAACGACCAGATTCTTGCGCAAGATGAGGACGCGAGTGTCGAGCGAGCCGACGCCGAGGCGCAGAAGCGATCCCTCGCGGCGGCGCTGGCCGAACTCCGGGTCGGCGAGCGCGAGGTTCTTCTGCTCCACGCTTGGGCTTACCTGACCGACGCCGAGATCGCCGAGGCGCTCTCTCTCCCCGTCGGAACAGTCAAGTCGAGGTTGCATCGTGCGCGGGGACGAATCCGGGAACCGTCTTGCCGCTAGCGGGCAAGTAGAAGTGAAAGCACTAACCGCGACGAGCGAGGAACCACAGTGACGACCGATGAGACGCAGCTTCTGAGGGACTTCCGCAAGGACGTACCTGTGCCCGACGAGGAAACGATGCGACGGGCGTATGCCTACGCGACCAGCGTCGCAGACGGGCCCAGGCACCGCCGTCGCTGGGCGTTCGCGGTCGGCGGAGTTGCCGCTGTCACCATCGTCGTGGTCGCTGGGGTGGCGCTCCTCCCCGTCGGCAGCGGAGGCCCAAACGACGCGGCCGCCGCAGCTCTCAATCGGCTTGCGGGCCTTGTGGCCGCGCAGCCGCTGACACCCCAGCCGGGCCAATACCTATACGTCGCTTCGAAAGAGGAAAACGCCGCCTTCGAGGAATCACCGATCGGTGCCTGCGAAACTCTCATCCCGGATCAACGCCAGATCTGGATCGGAACGGACGGCTCCGGACTGATCCGCGAGACCTCGGGTCCCGGGCATTGGGTCAACCCGGCCACCTGCCTGCGAATGGAGAAGAAATACGGTCACGGCTCGAACCTGCGATTCAACCTCCCCCAGCGTACGAGCAACGACTGGTACGCGCCGCAATGCCTCTCTCTCAAGCCGTCCAATCGGGTCAACTGGTCCACCCTCTCCAGCGACCCGCAAGTCCTGCTACAGCAGATGCGCCAACTCGAGGGCGGCCCACCGACCCCAGGGGAGGACTTCGAGCACATCCGGGACTTCCTCCACGAGACCGACGCCCCACCCGCCGTACGCGCCACCCTCCTCCAAGCCGCCGCACTGATCCCCGGCATCCAACTGCTCGGCACCGTACGCGACCACGACGGCCGACCCGGCATCGGCTTCTCCTACCCCGGTCACGGCGAAATCATCTTCGACCCGAAGACCGGAGAACTACTCGGCGACCAAGGCACCGGAGGAGTCGCTCACTCCTGGACCGTGTACCTGCGCCAGAAAGTCGTCGACAGCCTGCCGGGCCAAGCGCCGGGACCGCTCACCCCTCCCTGCACGAACGGCGACGGAGTCAGCCATCCCGTGCCGGGCGGCTCGGTGACGAACGGGGCACCACTGAAGTCCTCCAACCCCTGAACCGAACGTCAGATCCGCCGCTCAGGGGTCAATCCCCGCCCAGGCGACGCTGCCTCGGTTGTGACGTTTCCGCGAGTCTGGGCGTAGTAGTAGGTAGTGAACGAGGCCACCGGACCGGCTCTCCGTCGGCGCTACCGTGAGATCTATCGGTATGTGCGCCGTCGCTCGCGCAGCGATTCGGATGCCGAGGATGTGACGCAAGACGTGTTCGCGGACGCCGCGCGTGCTCTTGGAAGTGCCGAACCCGGTGAGGGGCTGCCGGTTGGGTGGCTGTACGCCGTCGCCCAGCGCCGACTCATCGACCGAGCGCGTCGGCACGCCCGAAGGCAAGAGGTCTTCGGCGATACGGCGCTCGAACTGGTCGCCGAGCCGCCCTCGGAATACGGCGCGGAAGTGTCAGAGGCGCTGCGTACAGGGATCGACCGGCTGCCGCGCCCTCAGCAGGAGGTCGTCCTGATGAAACTCGTGCAGGGACGTTCGTTTGCCGAGATCGCGTCGGCGCTTGGGGCGACCGAAGGGGCCTGTCGGATGCGGTTTCTGCGCGGACTCGAACAGTTACGTGCCTTTCTTGAAGAAGAGGAGGTGACGCCGTGAATAGCGGCGCGACCATTTTTGACGACCGGGAGACGGTCGAGTTTCTCCGCGACCGTCCCCATCTGCTGGCAATCGCGGATGCGGTTCACGCTACCCAGCGCCGGAAAGGCGCGATCCTGGGCATCGCCATTACGCATCGGCCTCGCTGCCGCAGTCCTCGCTGTCGCGGCCATAGGGGCTTTCGTTCTTGCGACGAACTCCGGGCGTACGTCCGGGCGTATGTCGATTCCCCAATCAGGAGTCGTGGCCGGGACACCAGTAGCGAACGCAGCGGCAGCGGACGCGCTTCTCCCCTTCAACGTCGTGCTCCCGTCGAACGCCACGCCCACCAGTCTCACTGTCTCCGTGGACCCCCAGGCGCTTCTCGGCCAGTTTGACACCACACCAGACGGCTCCTACGTCCTCGATGAGCAGCAAAGCAACTTGACGGTCGGGGATCTTCAGCGGCTCGATCAGCATTGGCACCCCGACGCGACCCACAGTGTCGTCGTCATCAACGGCGTCCACGTCCTCATCCAGGAATGGAGAGACGGCTCCGCGGAAGCTCAATGGTTCCGCGGCGACGGAGCGGACCAGGTCCTCAGTTGGGTCGAAGGCCCGGACACGGAACAAGGACAGGCCAGCGGGCAAACCTTCAGCAAGCAACAAGCGCTCTCGGTCGCCTCCGACATCATCAACCAAGGCGGATAAACACTGTTCAGGTCACTCCGGAACACTGGCCCACGCGGCTGGTCAGGTTCACCCCTTCGGGGGACCGACAACATCGGTGGGTTTTCCTACTGTTTGACCAGGCGAGCGTCATAGCGCCCGGTTCGTAGACTCCGGGGCGTGGTGGCTCCTCGTGACCGTTGGGCTGAGTGGTTAGCAGAGCGGCGATTCGGTGGTGACGACAGCGTTCGCGCGGATCTGCTCGCGAAGCTGACGCAGACGCGAGACACGGTGCTTGACCGAGCGCACCTGGCTGCCGGGGAGACGCTTCTCGATGTGGGCTGTGGGGAGGGATTGATCGGCTTCGGGGCGCTGGAGCGAGGCGCTGCCACTGTCGTCTTCAGCGACATCTCGTCTGATCTTCTCGCGTTGTGCCGGGAGGCGGCGACCGATCTCGGCGTCGTGGATCGCTGCCGCTTTGTCGAGGCGGCCGCAGACGATCTCGCGCCTGTGCTCGATGGCTCCGTCGATCTCGTCACGACGCGCTCTGTCCTCATCTACGTCAAGGAGAAAGCTCGGGCGTTCAGCGAGTTTGCTCGGGTGCTACGACCGGGCGGCCGGGTCTCGCTCTACGAGCCGATCAATCGTTTCGCCGTCACCGAGAACGAAGACGGACGGTTCGCGGGTTATGACCTCAGGGGCCTCGGCCAGATTCCCGCGAAGTTGCAGAACCTGTACCTCGCGATCCAGCCTGCCGATGACCCAATGCTCGACTTCGACGAACGCGACCTCGTTCGGCTCGCAGAGGAAGCCGGTTTCTTCCCCATCAACCTGACGCTCGACGCCATCGTCGAACCCCTCCCCCCGCGTGACTGGGACGGACTGCTCGATACCGCCGGAAACCCGAACATCCCCACCCTGCGTGAGGCGATGGAGGAGGCCCTAACCGCTTCCGAGCGGGAGCAACTGACTACCCACCTACGGCCGCTCGTTGAGCAGGGACGAGGCACCTGGCGGATGGCGCACGCATTTCTCGCTGCTAACAAACCTGACTCCTGACCCGAGCGCTGCACCCTCAGGTGTCAGGGGTCATTCCGGAACACTGGCCCACGCGAGGGTCCTCGGGCCCGACTAGCGACTGGGCGACGGTGAGTATTCGGCGCCTGTGCCGGCCGGTGCGAGGAGTGGGAAGTAGTGCCAGGCGACATGCCTGAACACGTCGATGATGACCTCGGATGTGACTTGGGCGGCGGGTTCGTCGAGCTGGGGTGGGAGTTTGAGTCCTATTTCTCTGGCGTGTTCGATGATGCCGTGTCCCATGCTCTGCCCGAGGCCGCTGAGGCCCTTGCCGAGGGCCTCTTCGTCGAGGTGCCACGCCGGTACGGGGAGAGCTGCGACGGTCGCCCAGGTTCGCGGGTCGCGCGGCTGGTCGAGGCTCAAGAGGTCGTCGAAGGTGCGTGCCGCGGCATCACGCTGGGTCAGCGGCTCGCCGAGATCCCATACTTTCCGCAGGGTCGCGATCAGCGAGGTGTGGCGGTACTCGTCGTTGAAGACGGAACCTTGCGAGACCCAGGGGGAGACGAGGATCGCGGGAACCCGGTAGCCGGAGCGGTCGAACGTGAAGCCGAGCTCGCCGGCGGGCGCGGCTGGGTCGGGTGGAGACACGGGCCCCGGGGGAACATGGTCGTAGGTTCCCCCCGGCTCGTCCCACCCGATCAGCAGGGCGGTGTTCCAGACGTTCGAGCCCGACGCGGAGGTGCTCGAGCGGTAGGCGTTGAAGATGCGCTCCAGGAACGCTTCACCGGCCAGCGCCGAGGACGGAGGATCCAGTGACCCGGCGTCGACGCTCACGCCCAGTGAGCGGCCGAACGCAGGGTGGTAGTCGCCGTGCCCGGAGATGAAGTTCGGCTCGATCAGCGAGAAGTCCGGCAGGGTTCCGGCGGCGGCGTCCCGCTCGAACTCGGCGAACGGGACTACGTTCGTCGCCAGCCTGTCCTTGAGACGCGAGTAATGGATGATGCCGTGGAACGACAGCGGCATCGGCTCCATCACGTAGATCTTCCACGTCTTGCCGTGCTGCTCGAGCCGTTCGAAGATCGTCTCCGCGTCGTTCTTCCGGAACCACTTCCGCACGGGGCTGTTCACGACGATCCCCGATGACGTCGCCGCAGTCCAGAAGGAGCGGTTCATGAACGTCTGAGAGGGCACTTCCGAGAACCAGTGGTCGAAGACGCCGAACTCGCGCGCGATCCCGTTCAAGACGGGCAGCTGGTCCGGTGTGTAGCCGGTCATGATCTGCGCGTACTCGTCGTAGGTCGGCTGGCGGCCCATCTCCGCCGTGAACGTGCTGATGTAGTCGGCCACGAACCCGTCCATCGTCGGCGTCGCCCCCGGTGCCGGCGCGTTCCATGGTTCGCTCACCTCTTCCCCGATCTTGAAGCGGTTCTGCTCGTCGAGGACGTTGAACAGCTGCGTGTTCGTGTGGAACCACTCCTCGCCCGAGTCCGGGTTGGGCGCATCCATGTCGGTCGCGATCGTGTATGGCACCATCTTCCTGTCGGCGCCGTGCTCAGCCCACTCAGGAATCGGGTTGCTCAGGTTCTTGCCGATGACCCCTTCGAAGGTCTTACCGTCCTCGGGGCCGTAGAGGTGCCCAAGCACGTTGTCCAGGGAGCGGTTCTCGAACAGCACGACCACGATGTGGTCGAGGGCGTCGGCGGTTCCCGAGGCCGGCATCAGCCGTGTCCTTTCACCTTGCGGAGCACATCTCTCACCGAGCTATCTCTACCACGGACCTCAGGGGTCGTTCCGGAACACTGCGAAGCTCCCGCCCCGCGAGCGCCCCCACTGAGCCGGCACGAGCTGGGCGCCCGCCCGACGGTCGGGGGTTTCCCCGATGCCGACGCGGACGCGGCGGCGGACCATTACTAGCGGTGCAGGGAGGTGTCGCGATGCCGACACAGGTGAAGATGCACGATCACAACTACCACGCGGTCGTCAGCGTGAGTGAGACCGCGCTGGCCCGGATCGTGGGACAGACCCTCGCCACCGCCTACATCGAGGGGGGCACGCAGGCGCTGGTGCCGGTCTACGACGTGCTGTACCCGCCGCTCCTCGCAGCCTTGCGCGACGCCGACCCGGATCTCGACCCGCGGAGCTTTGCAGCCGAGGTCGAGGCCGCCGAGGAGTCGTACGTGAACGCTGCCCTGGGCGACAAGACGGGACTACGGACGGCGCTGCCGCCGAGCTAGGCGTTCTCGCGCGCGCGGAGCGTTTCCTTGAGCGAGTCGATCTGCTCGTGCAGCGCGTTGCGCTCGTCGCAGACCTCGCGCTCCCGCGACGTCCACGTCTCGAACCCGAGTCGATCTGGTGATAGAGGTGGCTACGCATCTGCGACAGCCGAGCCGCCTTGGCCTCTAGGACGGCCAGCTCTTCACGCAGCTCTTCGATGCTGACGTGTTCCGTTTCCATGCCACCCCGTGGCGGTACGGGTATCGGCAACGTTGAACCCCGTTCGTGGTGCGAAGTGCGGCCGTTGTGAGTCAGCGGCGTCCGCGCCGGGAGCGGCGTCGGCCTGCCGAGCGGCGGAGCGCGTCGAGCTCCGAAAGTGCTGCTCCGGCACCGCGCGCGACCGTCGTCAGCGGCTCGGGATCACGGCTGACGGGAAGGCCGGTCTCTCGGTGGATGAGCTCGCCGAAGCCCGGCAGCAGCGCTCCGCCGCCGACGAGCATGATCCCGCGGTCTGCGATGTCCGACGCGAGTTGGGCGGGCGTCTGCTCGAGCAGCTCCTTGAGCGCCAGCACGATCCGCGACAGCGGCCGCTCGAGCGCCTGACGGACCTCGTCCTCGCCGAGCGTGATGCGGGCGAGCATGCCGGTCGACATGTAGCGGCCGGCGATGTCGGCCTCTGCGACCGCCGCGTGCCCCCCGAGCGCGCTCCCGATCTCGAGCTTCACGCGCTCGGCCTGCTCGTGACCGACCAGCAGCCGATGGTGATCCTGGACGTAGCGGACGATGGCATCGTCGAGGTCGTAGCCGCCGACCGGCAGCGAGGTCGCCACGACGATCCCGCCGAGCGCGATCACGGCCATCTCGGACGTCCCGCCGCCGACGTCCACGACGAGGGAGGCGACCGCGTCCTCGACCGGCAGCTCGGCGCCGATCGCGCCGGCCATCGCCTCCTCGATCAGATGCGCCTCGCGCGCGCCGGCCGACAACGCCGCCTCGACGACGGCGTCCCGCTCGACCTGGGTCAGGCCGCTGGGGACGCAGACGATGATCGTGCGCCTGCTGCCGCCCACGAGGCGGATGAACTGGCCGAGCATCTGCTCGGTCGTCTCGAAGTCTGCAATCACGCCGTGCCGCAGGGGCCGGGTCGCGACGATCGTCGCCGGCGTGCGCCCGAGCATCTGCCGTGCCTTCTCGCCGACGGCGTAGACCTGGCCCGACTGCTCGTCCATGGCGACGACGGACGGCTCGAACAGGACGATGCCCTCGCCGCGGCGGAAGACGACGGTGTTCGCCGTTCCGAGATCCACGGCGAGATCGGTCCCGGCTGCAAGCGACGGCAATCTCACCGCGCAGGACGGTAGCCGTCCTACCTGTGAGCGAAACCGAGGTTCAGGAGCCGCCGGGCGTCGGCGTACATGTTCGGCGAGTCCAGGACGACCGCGATCAGCCTCCTGCCCTGGTGCGTGGACGACGCGACGAGGCACCAGCCCGACTCGTGCGTGTAACCCGTCTTGACGCCGTTCGCGCCCGTGTATTCGCGCAGGAGGTAGTTGTTGTTGACGTAGATCTTCGAGTTGGTGGGGGCCGACCACCGCACCTGGATCCGCTTCGTCCGCACGAGCCGGTCGAAGCGCGGGTTCCGGAAGGCGTAGCGGGAGAGGGCCGCGAGATCCCAGGGCGTCGAGTAGTTGCCGCGGTCGCGGACGCCGCTCGGGCTCGTGAAGTGCGTGTCGCGCAAGCCGAGCCTGCGCGCCTCGGCGTTCATCTGGCGGAGGAACGCGCGCTCCGAACCGGCGCTCGAGATCGCGAGCTGGTTTGCGTCGTCGTTGCCGGAGTAGAGGAGCAGCGAGTAGAAGAGCTTCCAGGCCTTGACGTGCTCGCCGGTGCGCAGCCCCTCCCGTACGAGCGGCACCTCGGTCGCCGAGTGCGCCACGGTGATCGTGCTCTGCCATGGCACCTCGCGCAGCGCGAGGGTCGCCGTCATGATCTTTGTCAGCGACGCGATCTTCCGCCGGTCGTGCGGGCGCTCCGCCCAGAGGACGCGGCCGGTGCCGGCGTCGACGAGGATCGCCGCGGGCGCGCGGACGCGGACGTGGTCGCCCGCGAGGAGCGGCGTCCCGTGGAGCAGGCGCTGCGGCGGCGGCTGCGAGGCGGTGTGCGCGACCGTCTTGGCCGCCGGTGTCTTCGGCGTGGCCGGTGGGGCGACAGCGTGGCGCGGCGTCTTCGCCTCGGCGCGCCGTCCGAACCAGATCCCCGCTCCCGCGGCCACCAGGACGACGAGAACGACCAGCGTGACCCTCCCGGCGCGATAGCGGCGTCTGCGGCGCCTTCGTGCAACCGGCGTCAGAACGTCGAGCGGCACTGACTCCGCTCCGGCGCCGGCTAAGCCGGCACCTCCGCTCCTGGCCGTGCTCCGTCGAGCCTACGCACGGTCCGAGAGTAGCGAGCTTGGCGGCGGGCGCATGTGACCTCGCTCCTAGAATGGCCGCCGTGCGCACGACGGCCGAGCTGCGGGAGGGATTCCAGGCGTTCTTCGAGGAGAAGGGCCATCTCCGTTGCCCGTCCGCCTCCCTGATCCCGCGCGCCGACGACCACTCGACCTTCTACACGAGCGCCGGCATGCAGCCGCAGATGCCGTACTTCCTCGGTCTCGAGCCGCCGCCGGCCCCGCTGACGACGACGTGCCAGAAGGTCTTCCGCACCCAGGACATCGACGAGGTCGGACTGGACACGTTCCACCTCACCTTCTTCGAGATGCTGGGCAACTTCTCGTTCGGGCAGTACTTCAAAGAGGGGGCGATCGCGTACGCGACCGAGTTCATGCAGGAGCGCCTCAAGCTCGACTGGGACCGCGTCTGGGTCAGCGTGCACGCCGGCGATCCGGGGCTCGGGCTCGGTCCCGACGAGGAGGCGATCGGCTACTGGGAGCAGATCGGCATGCCGCCGGAGCGCATCGTGCCGCTGCCTTCCTCCGAGAACTTCTGGTCGGTCGGCGGCCCGGGGCCGTGCGGCCCAGACTCGGAGATGTACTGGGACTGGGGCGAGGAGGCCGGCTGCGGCAACGACGACTGCCTGCCGGGCTGCACGCGCTGCGAGCGCTTTCTCGAGTTCGGGAATCTCGTCTTCATGTCGTACGAGGTCGACGCCGAGGGCACGCTCACCGAGCTGCCGAGCAAGAACATCGACACCGGCTGGGGGCTCGAGCGCGTCGCACGTGTCGTGCAGCAGGTTCCGTCCGTCTACGACACCGACGGCTACCGGCTGATCATGGACTGGGTCGCCGGGGAATCCGGCGTCGCCTACGGCGCGTCCGAGGACGCGACCAAGGCGCATCGGGTCCTCGCCGATCACGGGCGCGGCATGACCTTCATCGCCGCCGAGGGCGTCGCGCCGTCCAACCTCGGGCGCGGCTACGTCCTGCGCCGCATCATCCGGCGCGCGGTTCAGCACGGCCTGCGCATCGGCATGCAGTCGCCGTTCCTCCCGGGCCTCGCCGACGTCGTGATCGAGCAGATGGAGACGGCGTATCCGGAGCTCGTCGAGCATCGCGGGGAGATCCACCGCGTGCTCGCGGCCGAGGAGGAGCGCTTCGGCCTGACGCTCGAGCGCGGGATGGCGAAGTTCGAGGAGGCTGCGGCCACCGGCGAGATCACCGCCGAGGACGTCTTCGATCTGCAGACGACGTACGGCTTTCCGGTCGAGCTCACCGAGGAGCTCGGGCGCGAGCGCGGCCTCGCCTTCAACGACGAGGAGTACACCCGGCTGATGGAGCAGCATCGCGAGATTTCGCGCAGCGCGAGTCAGACCGCGGGTGCACGGATCGGTCTTCCAGGACCGCCGACGGAGTTTGTCGGCTACGAGCAGCTCGACGTGCGCACGGCGATCACCGCATACGCGTACCTCGGCGACGGCGAGTTCCAGGTCAAGCTCGCAGAGTCGCCGTTCTACGCCGCGGGTGGTGGGCAGGTGCAGGACGAGGGCTGGCTCGAGAAGAACGACGGCTCGCGCGCGGAGCTCGTCGAGGTTCTGCGGCTGGTCGACGACCAGGAGCTCGTCTTCCGAGGCGAAGGGTTCGCCGAAGGCGACCGCGTTCGCGCCGTCGTGCCGTGGGGCGTCCGCTATCCGACGATGGCGAACCACACGGCGACGCACCTCCTCCACAAGGTGCTGCAGGAAGTGCTCGGCGACCACGTCCGCCAGGCGGGCTCGGCCGTGCAGCCGGACAAGCTCCGTTTCGACTTCACGCACCCGTCGCCGCTCACGCCCGAGGAGCAGACCGAGATCGAGCGGCGCGTCAACGAGCACGTCTTCGCGAACCAGCCCGTGCGGATCTTCGAGACGCCGCTGGCCGAGGCGCAGCACCTCGGCGCGATGATGCTCTTCGGGGAGAAGTACGGCGACGTCGTGCGCGTCGTCGACGTCGACGGTTGGTCGCTCGAGCTCTGCGGTGGCACGCACGTGCGCTCGACGGCCGAGATCGGGCCGTTCGCGATCGTCTCCGAGCGGTCGGTCGGCGCCGGCTCGCGGCGGATCGAGGCCGTCACCGCCGGCGAGGCGTTCGCCCTGCTGCACGAGCGGGCGCGAGAGGCCGACGCGCTGCGCGGCGAGCTCGAACGCGTGCGGAAGGAGGCGAAGCGGCCCCAGCAGGCCGAGCAGGCCGAGATCGTCTCCCAGGACACGGAGGGGGGCGTCGTCCTCGTCGAGGTCAAGAGCCTCAAGGGCGGCCCGCTGCGCGACTTCTCCGACCGGATCCGCCAGCAGGAGAAGGCGGACGGCGCGATCGTGGCGTCGCGCGACGACGGGCGCGTGTTCCTCGTCGTCAACTTCGACGAGTCGCTCGTCGCGCGCGGGCTCGACGCCGTCCAGGTGGTGCGCGAGCTCGGCAAGCACATCGGCGGCGGCGGAGGAGGCAAGCCGACGCTCGCCGAGGCAGGCGGGAAGAACCCGGACGGCATCGCCGACGCGCTCGCGGCTGCGAAGGAGATCGTCGGCGCGTGAAGGTGCTGGCGCTGGACTACGGCTCTGCGCGCACGGGAGTCGCCGTCTCCGATCCGACCGGAACCCTTGCGCGGCCTCTCGGCGTGGTCGAAGGAGCCGCCACCGAGAGCGGGCTCGCCGAGCTCGCTCGGCTTGCGCGCGAGGAGGAGGTAGAGCGCGTCGTCGTCGGCCTGCCGCTGACGCTGCGCGGCACCCACGGCGAGCAGGCCACCGAGACCGAGCGCTTCGTCGAGGCGCTCCGCGGCGTCCTCGACGTCCAGGTCGAGCTGTTCGACGAACGCTTCACGACCGACCTCGCGCAGCAGACCGGCGGCTCCGCGCCCGTGGACGCGCTCGCCGCCGCCCATCTTCTTTCGACCTATCTCGAGTGGTGCGCGGCGCGCTCGTAGGGATCTGCGCCCTGCTGGTCGCGGCGGGTGCCGCCGGCTGCGGTGGGACGGGGCACGCCGCGCCGCCGACGACCACCAGCCGCCAGCTGCGGCAGTTCCGTGTCCTCTTCCCCGAGGGCTTCACGCGCGATCAGATGGTGGCCCGGGTGCAGGCGGTCGCGAAGATCGCCGAGAACGAGTCGCACCGGCCGGTGAAGCTGTCCGGCAGCGCATACGCGGCGGCCACGGCCGGGCCGCGCAGGTTCCCCGGCTTCGGCAGCGCGAAGCTGCCCTTCGAGGGCTTCCTCTTCCCGGACACCTACGACTTCGACCGCAAGTCGGCGTCGGGCCAGCTTGTGCAGGACCAGCTCGGGGAGTTCACCTCGCAGTTCGGCCGGCTGAATCTCTCGTACGCGCGGAGCAAGAACCTCACGCCGTACGACGTGCTCAAGATCGCGTCGCTGATCGAGGGCGAGGTCAGCGTGCCGAGCGAGCGGCCACTGGTCGCGGCCGTGATCTACAACCGGCTCCGCGACGGCATGACCCTCGGCATCGACGCCAGCCTGCGCTACGGGCTCCACATCCCACCGACTCAGTCGCTCACCGACTCCGAGCTCGCCAGCAACAACCCGTACAACACGCGCAAGTTCGGGGGCCTGCCGCCGACGCCGATCAACAACCCGGGGATGGCCTCCCTCGAGGCGGCGGCCCATCCCGCGCACGTCGACTACCTCTACTTCGTGCGCAAGCCCGATCACCGGCACCACTACTTCACCTCGAACTATCAGGACTTCCTCCAGCACGAGGCTCAGTACGGCTATTGAGGTAGTCCTGCTCGGGCATCCCCTGGCGCACTCGCTGTCGCCGCGGATGCAGAACGCGGCCTTCGCGGCGGCCGGGCTCGACTGGGAGTACGGCCTGCGCGACGTTCTGCCCGAGGCCCTGGGGGCCGCGGTGCAGGAGGTCGAGTACGCGAACGTCACGGCGCCGTACAAGCTCGACGTGGCGCGGATCCTCGGCTCAGAACTGCCGTCGGTGAACACGATCGTGCGCGGGCGGGGCTTCTCGACCGACGCCGCGATCCTCGAGCAAGTAACACTGTGTTACAAGCCGGCGATCGTGGGCGACGGCGGGGCGGCGGCGGCGTTTCGGCACGCGTTGCCGGAGGCGCGCATCTTCTCGCGGCGCGGGGAGTGGCCGCTGGACGTCGGCGACGCCGACCTCGTGATCCAGGCGACGCCGGTGCGGGACGAGGTGCTGTTCGAGCTCCGGGAGGGGCAGACGCTGGTCGACCTGCCGTACCCGCGCACCGCGACGGCCGAGGCCGCAGCCGCGGCGGGCGCGCGAGTGCTCGACGGCCTCGAGGTGCTCGTCGCCCAGGGAGCCGCGAGCTTCGAGCTCTGGACCGGGCGTCCGGCGCCGGTCGAGGCGATGCGCCGGGCCGTCGGCTTGACCTGACGCGCTCCGGGGCATAGAACGAGCACATGCGCCGCTGCAGAGCATGCGGGGAAGGAGTGCAGGACGACTTCCGCTTCTGTCCGCACTGCGGCAAGGCGCAGCGGGCCAAGATCGTCGAGTACTTCCGCGGCCACCCGGATGTGGGCGACGGCGGGCTGCGCGTCTCCGTCTATCTGACCGAGCCGCGGCACGCGCGCCTCAGCGTCTGGCGCGGCGAGGAGGCGCAGGCCGTGATCTCGCTCGACCCGCAGGAGTCGGGCAGGCTGGGCCGCTTCCTCCTCGCGGCGGGCCGGCAGCGCCACGCGGGCCTGGTGTCACGGGTTCTCTCGCGGCTCTAGGCTCTCCGCCATGGCACTCGAGCTGGCAACGGCCGGCGAGTCGCACGGGCCTGCGCTCGTCGCGATCGTCTCAGGCCTCCCCGCGGGCCTCGTGCTCGACCGGGAGGCGATCGACGCCGATCTCCGCCGGCGGCAGCAGGGCTACGGCCGCTCCCCGCGCCAGCAGATCGAGACGGACGAGGTCGAAGTGCTCGCGGGTCTCCGCCACGGCCGCACGCTCGGCACGCCGCTCGCGCTCGTCGTCCGCAACCGCGACCACAAGAACTGGACGTGGGGGATGAGCCCCTGGCCTCCCGAGGGCGGGCCTGAAGGGAAGGGGACGAAGCCGGTCACCCTGCCGCGGCCCGGGCACGCGGATCTTGCCGGCGTGCAGAAGTACGGGCTCGCCGACGTCCGCGACGCGCTCGAGCGCGCGTCGGCGCGTCATACGGCGGTGTACGTCGCGGCCGGCGCGGTGGCGAAGGCGCTGCTCCGCCAGATCGGGGTCGAGGTTGCAGGCGAGGCGCTGCCCGAGGCGGGGGCGGATCCTGCCGCCGTCGACGCGGCGCGCCAGGATCGCGACACGCTCGGCGGCCGCGTGGAGGTGCGGGCGCGCGGCGTCCCGCCGGGTCTCGGCTCGTATGCGCGACGCGAGGATCGGCTCGACGCGCGCCTCGGGGCGGCCGTGCTGGGGCTCCAGGCGGTAAAGGGCGTCGAGATCGGGGACGGGTTCACGCTCGCCGGGCTGCGGGGCTCGGAGGCGCACGACGAGATCGGCGCGGACCGACGTCGTACGTCGAACCGCGCGGGCGGCATCGAGGCCGGCGTTTCCAACGGCGAGGAGATCGTCGTGCGCGCGGCGATGAAGCCGCTGCCGACGCTCATGCGCCCGCTTCGCTCCGTCGACCTCGAGACCGGCGAGCCCGCGGACGCGCTCGTCGAGCGCAGCGACGTCTCGGCCGTCGAGGCACTAGCGGTCGTGGCCGAGGCCGGCGTCGCCTGGGAGCTGGCCCGAGCAGCGCGCGAGAAGTTCGGCGGCGACGCGCTCGGCGACTTCCTCGGCGCCTGGCGCGCGTACCTGGAGCGGATCGACTGGGTTCTCCGCTAGACAAGCACCTCGCGCTCGTCGGCTTCATGGGAGCCGGCAAGACGACCAGCGCGCGAGCACTCGGGCTGCCGTATCGTCGGAACCGACGACGGCGTCCCGCTCGAGCTGTTCGACGAGGGAGAGCCGGCGTTCCGGGCGCGAGAGGCCGAGGTCGTCCGCGACGTGCTCGAGCGCTCGGAGCCGGTCGTCGTCGACCTCGGAGGCGGCGCCGTGACGACGCCCTCGGTCCGGGCGCTGCTGCAGGAGCGCGCCCTGGTCGTCTGGATCGACGTCGACGTCGACGTCGCCTGGCAGCGCGTGGAGGGAAGCCGCCGTCCGCTCGCGCAGAAATACGACGACTTCCGGCGCCTGTACGAGGAGCGTCGGCCGATCTACGCAGAGGTCGCCGACGTCGTCGCACGGGATGCCGACGACGTCGTCCTCGCCGCGGCCGGCATCAACGTCGAGCGTGGCGCGCTGCAGAGGCTCGGCGAGCTCGTCCCCGGCGACGGCCAGGTGGCCCTCGTCTCGGATCCGCACGTCGCCGGCATCCACGGCATGGACGCCCAGCTCGCCCTCGGCACGCGTCTCGCGGAGACGCACGAGCTGCCGCCGGGCGAGGAGGCGAAGACGCTCGCCGCGGTCGACCGCCTCTGGCAGGACCTGCGCCTCGACCGGAGCGGCACGATCGTCGCGCTCGGCGGCGGCTGCACGACGGACGCGGCCGGGTTCGCGGCGGCGGCTATCTCCGCGGCATCGCCTGGACACCCGTCCCGACGAGCCTCGTCGCCCAGGTCGACGCGGCGATCGGCGGCAAGACGGCGATCGACCTGCCGCAGGGCAAGAACCTCGTCGGCGCCTTCCACTGGCCGGCGCGGACGGTCATCGACCCCGCGTTGCTCGAGACGCTGCCCGACCCTCAGCGTCTCGAGGGGATGGCCGAGGTCGTGAAGACAGGCCTGCTCGCCGGCGAGCCGCTCTGGGAGCTGCCGGACGACGAGCTCGTCCGCCGCTGCGCCGCGTTCAAGGCGGCAATCTGCCTGCGCGATCCCGAGGAACAGGGCGAGCGGGCCATCCTCAACCTCGGCCACACGTTCGCGCACGGCCTCGAGGCGGCGGCCGGCTACGAGGGACTGACTCACGGGCGCGCGGTCGCGCTCGGTCTGCTCGCGGCGCTGCGCCTCTCCGGCCGCGACACGAGCGTGGTGGAGACGGTGCTGCGCCCGCAGCCGGCTCGCGTCGACCGCGAACGTGCGTGGGAGGCGATGCACCGGGACAAGAAGGCGCGCGGCGGAGAGCTCCGCCTCGTCCTCCTCGGCGACGACGGGCCTCGCTGGGACGTCGCCGTGCTCGAGGCCGACGTGCGCCGCGAACTCGATAGGTTGATCGCATGACCACCCCAGAAAGTGCTTCGCACTTCCCGGGGGCCCCGGAGTGAGGGTCCTCGTCCTCAACGGCGTCAACCTGGACATCCTCGGCCGTCGCGACCCGAAGCTCTACGGAGGGCTGACGATCGCGGAGCTCGAGAGCCGCATCTACGGGTGGGCGCGGGCGCTCGAGCTGACCGTCCAGTGCCGCCAGACGAACGACGAGGGCGAGTTCGTCAAGTGGTGCCACGACGCGTACGACACGTTCGACGGGATCGTCCTCAACCCGGCGGCGTGGACGCACTACGCCTGGGCGATCCACGATGCACTCGAGCCGCTCACGATCCCAATCGTGGAGGTGCACCTGTCCAACGTCGACGAGCGAGAGGAGTGGCGGCGCAAGTCGGTCGTCTCCGATCTCGTCGCCGCCCGTTTCGTCGGTCACGGGCCGGACGGCTACAAGATGGCCCTCGAGCATCTGAAGGAGACCACTGCATGAGCTCCAGAATCGAACGGCTGCAACAGCTCCTCGAGGAGCCGCTGCTGGTCACGAACCTCGTCAACGTCCTCTACCTGACCGGCTTCGACAGCTCGAACGCCGCGCTGCTCGTCGAGCCGGACCGGGTGCGCCTCTTCACCGATTTCCGCTACATCGAGGCGGCGCGGGGCATCGAAGGGGTCGAGACGGTGCAGACGACGCGGTCGCTCGTCGGCTGGATCGCCGCGAACCTCTCCGGCCGCTTCGGCTTCGAGGCGAACGTCCTACCGTGGTCGTTCTCAGAGCAACTGCGTGAGGGCGGAAACGAGCTCGTGCCGCGCCAGGGCCTCGTCGAGCAGCTGCGTGCGGTGAAGGACGACGGCGAGCTCGAGAAGTTCCGGCAGGCGTGCGCGATCACCGACCGGATGTTCGAGCGGCTCGTGAGCGAAGTGCCGTTCGTCGGCCGACCCGAGCACGACGTGGCTTGGGACATCGCCCGGCTCTTCCACGAGGAAGGTGCGGACGAGCCCGCGTTCGAGTCGATCGTCGGCTCCGGCCCGACCGGGGCGCGGCCGCACGCGCGCGCCGGCGACCGCGTGATCGGCTCCGGCGAGCTCGTGGTTATCGATACCGGGGCCAAGGTCGACGGCTACATGTCGGACTACACGCGCACGCTCGCCACCGGCGAGCTCGACGGCGAGCTGCGGGAGGCGTACGACGTCGTGCTCGCGGCGCAGCGGGCGGGGCTCGACGCGATCCGGGCGGGGGAGACCGGCGTCGACGTCGACGCGGCCGCCCGCGCGGTCATCGAGGGGAGCGAGTTCGCGGGCACGTTCGGCCACGGGCTCGGGCACGGCCTCGGCCTCGACGTCCACGAGGCTCCGCGCCTCTCGACCGAGAGCCCCGACACGCTCGTGGCCGGCAACGTCGTCACCGTCGAGCCCGGCGTCTACCTCGAGGGCCGCTTCGGGATCCGGATCGAGGACGACGTCATCGTGACCGAGGACGGCATCGAGAACCCCGTCGGGTTCACGAAGGAGCTCGTCACGGTCTCCTAGACCATGGGTGTTGACAGGTTCGGCCGGTTCGTCTACCTCGCGAACCGCGTCTGCAGGCGCGACATCCGGCAGACGCAACGAATCGTCAAGGAGCCCAAGAACCACGCGCCGTACGACAAGGACCTGCAGGCGGTCCATAAATGGATACGAACAGGCGCTCTTCGGCCTGCGCGCGCTGGCACCACCCCCGTCCGATGCGAAGGAGTTCGAGCGCGTGCTCGCTTCGTTCAACTACGAAGGCCTACTCGGGCACAACCTGCTCCAGGCGGGTGACCAGGGTCAGGCCGCAAAGGTGAAGGCGCTCTTCAAGAAGCTCGACGCGGCAGACAAGACCCTCAAGAGCCGCGTCTTAGAGCTCGGACTGCACGCCTGCGCCAAGGAATAGCGGCGCGGGTACCCTCCGGCGTCGTGGCCGAGACGGTTGACACGAACAGCTTCAAGAACGGGATGCACATCGAGCTCGACGGCAAGGTGTGGCGGATCGTCGAGTTCCAGCACGTCAAGCCGGGCAAGGGCGGCGCGTTCGTCCGCACGAAGCTGAAGAGCCTCGACGCGGGCGCGGTCGTCGACCGCACGTTCCGCGCCGGCGAGAAGTTCCCGCGTGTGCACACCGAGACCAAGAACGTCCAGTTCCTCTACGACGACGGCTCCGACGTGCATTTCATGGACTCGGAGACGTACGAGCAGTTCGCGCTTCCGGCCGCCGACCTGACCGACGAGCTGCCGTACATGCAGCCGAACGCGTCGGTGCAGGTGCTGAGCGTGAACGGGAAGCCGTCCAGCCTGCAGCTGCCGGCGTCGGTGGAGCTCGAGGTCGTGGAGACCGAGCCCGGCGTGAAGGGCGACACGGTCTCGAACGTCACGAAGCCGGCGAAGCTCGAGACGGGCGCGGTCGTCAACGTGCCGCTCTTCGTCAACGTGGGCGACCGGCTGAAGGTCGATCCCCGCGAAGGCCGCTACATCTCGCGGGCCTGACGCCGCGTGAGCGCGCTCGCGCGCGACCTCGACCGGATCGCCGCCGCAACCGGCTTCTCTGGAGTGGTCCGCGTCGACGGTCTCGAAGGCATCGAGCTCGTCCGCGCGTACGGGCTCGCCGACCGCGCGCATGCGATCCCGAACGAGGTCGACACGCAGCTCGGCATCGCCAGCGGCACGAAAGGGCTCACAGCGCTCGTGGTCATGCGTCTCGTCGAGACCGGAGCTCTCGAGCTCTCGACGACGGCGCGCTCGGTACTCGGCGCCGACCTCCCGCTGGTCGACGAGCGCGTCACGGTCGAGCACCTGCTGGCGCACCGGTCCGGGATCGGTGACTACCTCGACGAGGAGCTCGACCAGGACTTCTCGGAATACCTGATGCCGGTGCCGGTGCAGCAACTCGCGACGACGGAGGGATATCTCGGTGTCCTCGATAGGCACCCCCAGAAGTTCCCGCCCGGTGAGCGCTTCGCCTACTGCAACAGCGGCTACGTCCTGCTCGCCCTGATCGCGGAGCGGACGACGGGGACGCCGTTTCACGAGCTCGTTCGCGATCTCGTCTGCGTACCGGCGGCAATGGAGGACACCGCCTTTCTCCGTTCCGACGACCTTCCCGAGCGCGCGGCGGTCGGTTACGTGCAGGTGGACGGGACGTGGCGGACGAATGTCTTTCACCTGCCGGTTCGCGGCAGCGGCGACGGCGGCATCTACACGACCGCCGCGGACGTTGCGCGGTTCTGGCGTGCTCTCTTCGCAGGCTCGATCGTCGGCGAGTCGACGCTTGCAGAGATGCTCACGCAGCGAAGCCAGGCGAGCGCCGAACGCGGTTACGGGCTCGGCTTTTGGCTCCCGGTGGGCGGGCACGCGGTGCTACTCGTGGGCTCCGACGCGGGGGTTGGCTTTCGCAGCGTCCACGAGCCGGACCGAGGCGCCACGTGGACGATCCTCTCAAACACCTTCGAAGGCGCACGAGAGATCGCCGCGCGGTTCGAGCAAGAACGCACCGCGGGAAGCCAGAGCATCCCGCGGTAGGCTCCCGCTCGTGCCGTCGCTCGCCGACACGACGATTCGCCTGCTCGGGCAGGAGCCGCTCGCCGGGCGGGTTCCCGCTGCGGAGCAGCTGCGGCTCGCGGAGATCCTCGACAGGGCCGGCTTCGCGTACCTCGAGGTCTCGGGCGGCGGCTGCTTCGACGCGGCGGTCAAACGCGGCGTCGAGAGCCCGTGGGAGCGGATCCGCGCGCTCAAGGCGCGTGTCAAGACGCCGCTCGGGCTGGCGCTCCGCGGTCGCTTCCTCGTCGGCTCGCGTCCCGTCGACGCCGACTTCTCCCGCCGCTTCGTCGCGTCGGCCGCGGCGAACGGCATCGACGTCTTCCGGCTCCACGACCCGCTCAACGACGTCTCGAACCTGCGCGAGGCCGCCGAGGCGATCGTCGCCGCGGAGCGGGACTTCGAGGCCGGTCTCGTCTACAGCCACGGCGGCGCGGGCGAGATCGAGACCCTGGTCGAGCGCGCGCGGATGCTGCCCGAGCTCGGCGCGGTGCGCGTCCTCCTCCACGACCCGACCGGCTCGCTGCAGCCGCACACCGCGGAGGAGCTCGTCGGCGCCCTCGCCGACGCGAGCGGTCTGCCCGTCGGGATCTACGCGCAGGGAGCCGGCGGCAGCGCCCTCGCGGCCTCGCTCGCCGCGTCCCGCGCGGGCGCGCAGCTCATCGCCTGCGCGATCTATCCGCTCGCGCTGACGCTGCACCGGGTTTCGGGAGAGGCGCTCGCGGAAGCGCTGAGCGGCATCGGGCTCGATCCCGGCGTCGACGTCGACGCGCTCTGGGAGGCGACCGACCTCCTCGACGAGCACATCGGCGACGAGCTCGTCACTCCGCTCGTGCCGCGCATCGCGGTGCTCGCTGCGCGCCACGATCTGCCGGCGAGCGTCGTCGGCGGGATCGACCACTCCTTGCGGTCGGAAGGTGCCGACGACCGCCTCGACGAGGTGCTCGAGGAGCTCGACCGGATCCGCGAGGAGACGGGCTGGCCGCCGCTCGCGTCGCCGATCGGCCAGGTGCTCGCGTCGCAGGCGCTGCTGAACGTCCTGTCGGCGAGCCGCTATCTCGTCGTCGTCGACGAGGTGCGCAGCCTCGTTTCCGGCGCGTTCGGCACGCCGCCCGCGCCGATCGATCCCGCACTCGAGCGCGTCGTCCAGCTGACGGCCGACCCGGAGAGCGAGGAGGACGTCACGCCGCCGTTCGACGAGGTGCGCGAACGCGCCGGCGATGTCGCGACGAGCGAGGAGGAGCTGCTCCTGCTCGGGCTGTTCGGCGAGGACGCCGAGCGGCTGCTGCGCGGGATCCGCAATCGCGGCCGCCGCGAGGACGACCTTGCAGGAGTCGACGAGAGTCGCGCCCGGCGGATCCAGGAGATCGTGCGAATTGTCCAGGAGTCGGGCATCGGCGAGGTGACGATCGAGGAGGACGGGATGCGGATCTCGGTCCGCTCGACGCCCGATCTCCCCGCCGGCGTGCCCGGCGAGGGGCTGCTCGCAGTGCCCGAGCCGGACCTGCCGAACACGACTGCGGTCAGCGGCACGCTCATCCGGGTGGAATCCCCGATGGTCGGGACGTTCTATCGCGCCGGCGAGCCGGGCGCGCGGCCGCTCGTCGAGGTCGGCGACGTCGTCGCTCCGGGGCAGACGCTCTGCATCCTCGAGGCCATGAAGCTCATGAACGAGGTCAAGGCGGAGGTCGAGGGCGTCGTGCGCGGGGTGCACGCCGAGAACGCGGAGCCGGTCGAGTTCGGACAGCTCCTGTTCGAGCTCGAGCCGCTCGTCGGCCGGCCCGCGCTGTAGCCGCGCAGGAGCCGAACGTTTGTCGTGCTTTCCTGACCGACGCGATCACGAGCGGCCGGTGACACATCTGGGTTGCTGAGGTCGAGCGGCGCCTCGTCTCCCACGCCTTCGTCGCGCTCGTAGACAAGGTGCCGAGACCCATCCCCGAGAACGCACGCATCGCCCACCTCGCCAACGTCTACACGCGACCGGTCTTCCGCAGTCGCGGCATCGGCGCCGCGGTCATCAGGCGAGCCCAGGACGGTGCTCGGGCGGCGGATGTCGAGCTGATGATCGTCTGGCCGGCGGACGAGAGCGTCGGGCTCTACGAGCGCGAGGGCTTTGAGAAACCCGACGAGCCGTTGATCTGGCGCTCGTCGCCCGGACCCTAGACTCCCTCCGTGTTCAACCGAGTCCTCGTCGCCAACCGGGGGGAGATCGCCGTCCGCGTGATCCGTGCTCTGCACGAGCTCGGCGTCGAAGCCGTAGCCGTGTACTCGACCGCGGACGAGGACGCGCTCCATGTGCGGCTCGCCGACCGCGCGGTGCGGATCGGCCCGCCGGCCGCCGCCGAGAGCTACCTGAGCATCCCGGCGCTGATCGCCGCCGCCGGGACGACCGGCTGCGAAGCCGTCCATCCCGGTTACGGCTTCGTCTCCGAGAATGCCGACTTCGTCCGCGCCTGCGAGGACCACGACCTCGTGTTCATCGGGCCGCCCGCCGACGTGATGGAGCGCATGGGCGACAAGGCGCGCGCGAAGGCCGAGATGCGCGAGGCCGGCGTGCCGCTCGTTCCCGGGACGGAGGGTGTGGCGGGGCCGGACGACGCGCAGGCCGCCGCCGAGGAGCTCGGCTTCCCCGTGCTGCTCAAGGCCGCGGCGGGCGGCGGAGGCAAGGGGATGCGCATGGTGACCGAGCCCGGGGAGCTCCTCGCAGCCTACGATCGCGCCTCGGCGGAGGCCCAGGCGGCGTTCGGCGACGGCTCTCTCTACGTCGAGAAGGTGATCACGCCGGCCCGCCACATCGAGATCCAGGTGCTCTGCGACAACCATGGCAACTACCTCACCTGCGGCGAGCGCGAGTGCTCGGTCCAGCGTCGCCACCAGAAGCTGATCGAGGAGTCGCCCTCGCCCGCGCTCGACGACGAGCGGCGCGAGGCGATGGAGGCGGCCGCCGAGCGCGCGTGCAGGCACATCGGCTACCGCAATGCCGGCACGTTCGAGTTCCTCGTCGGGCCCGACGGCTCGTTCTCCTTCATCGAGCTGAACGCCCGGCTCCAGGTCGAGCACCCCGTCACCGAGTCGATCATCGGGATCGATCTCGTCCGCGAGCAGGTTCGGATCGCGGCCGGCGACGCGCTCGCGCACGGCGGTCGCGCCGGGCCGCGACGCGGCCACGCGATCGAGCTGCGGATCAACGCCGAGGATCCTGCGCGCGGCTTCGCCCCGGCGCCGGGACGGATCGAGCGTTTCCGGCCGCCCCTCGGCCCGGGCGTGCGCATCGACACGTTCGTCGAGGACGGAACCGTGATCTCGCCGCACTACGACTCGCTGATCGCGAAGCTCATCGTCACCGACGGCAGCCGCCGCCTCGCGATCGAGCGCGCCCGCCGCGCCCTGAGCGAGTTCGTCATCGAAGGCGTTCCGACCACGCGGGACGTGTTGCGGGAGATCCTCGACAGCGACGAGTTCCGCAGCGGTGAGTACTCGACGTCCTTCCTCGAGGAAGCCGGGGCTCGGCTGCCGGCGCTGGCCGGATCTTGAGCCGGATCCTCGTCCAGGAGCCTGGCGGCTCGGTGCGCGTGAGCGAAGCCGCGCTGAGCGAGATCGTGCGGCGGGCAGTCGCGTCGGTCGACGGCGCCAGCCTGCGCAAAGGACGTCGGCGCCTGGGCGTCGAGCTCGAGGACGGACGCGCCCGCGCGGAGCTGCAGCTCGTCGTCGCGTACGGCCGCGTCCTGCCCGACGTCTGCACCGCGGTGCAGCAGCAGGTCGCCGACGCGCTCGCGCAGATGTGCGAGGTCGAGGTCGCGGCCGTCGACGTCACGGTGGAGGAGCTCGTCCGGTCGTGAGCGCTCGCCTTCGGCTCGCGCCCGTGGGGGAAACCATGTTTCCCCCACGTTGCCCCCTTCTTCCGCCTCCTCCACACGCTCATTGGGCAGCGGCCGCCCAATGAGCACGATCAGCCGTCGCGAGGCCCGGCGCGCCGCCGTCTTCATGCTCTTCCAGTGGGACGTCACCGGCCGGCCGCTCGGCTCGCTCTACGAGGGCGAGGTCGACAGCTACACGCTGCTGCTCGCCGACGCCGTGACCGAGCACGCGACCGAGCTCGACGACCGGATCACGTCGGCGTCCGACGACTGGACCGCCGACCGGCTCGGCGCGGTCGAGCGCAACGTCCTCCGCGTGGCGCTCGAGGAGCTCGACGAGGGCGAGGTGCCGGTCGAGGTCGTCCTCGACGAGGCGGTGACGCTCGCGAAGCGGTATGCATCCGAGGACGCTGCGAGGCTGGTGAACGGGATCCTGGGCAAGCTCGTGCGGGAGGAGAACGCGAAATGAGCACCGACGAGTCGTTGAGTCGCGCAGAGGAGCTGCTGACGCGGGTCGAGGCCGCGCGCGTCGAGCTCGAGCAGGTCTCCGCGGGAGAGGGCGGCTCGCCCGAGCGCGCGATCGAGCTGCTCGGCGAGCTGTCAGAGCTCGCGAAAGCGGTCGAGGACGAGCTGACCCGTGCGCAACGGGCAGCGGAGGAAGATGCACAGCCCTGACGAGCTGAAGGCGCTCATCGACGAGGCGCTCGAGCAACTCGAGCTCTGGCCGGAGCTGCACGGCCAGGCGACGTCCGTGCGCTACGCGCTCGAGGTCGGCGGCAAGCGGGTGCGCCCCGTCATCTCGCTCGCGGTCGGGGAGGCGCTCGGCGCGCCGGTCGGCCAGGTGATGCCGGCGGCGCTCGCGATCGAGCTCGTCCACACGTTCTCGCTCGTCCACGACGACCTGCCGGCGATGGACGACGACGAGGAACGGCGCGGCCATCCGTCCACCTGGAAGAAGTTCGGTGAGGGCGTCGGCGTCCTCGCGGGCGACGCGCTGCTGGGGGAGGCCGTCCGGCTGGCGGCTCGCTACGAGTCGTCGGCGGTCGCGCGGGAGCTTGCCGAGGCCACGCTCGGGATGATCGGCGGCCAGTACCTCGACACGATGGTCGAGGGCTACGACCTTGCCGCCGTGCATCGGCTCAAGACGGGGCGACTCTTCTACGCGTCCGTGACGATGGCGCTCTGGGCGGCCGAGCTGCCCGAGGCGGAGCAGGCGCCGTGGCGCGCGTTCGCGGAGGAGCTCGGGCTCTTGTTCCAGATCGTCGACGACATCCTCGACGCGGACGGCTACGTGCGTGAGCACGGTGCCGAGGGCGCGCGGCGCTTCGCCGACGAGGCCGCGGAGCGGGCGCGCGAGCGGCTGGACGAGGTCGACGCGGACACGTCCGTCCTGCGCGACATCGTCGACGGGCTCGCCGTCCGGACTGCGTGAGCTTCGACGATCTTCTCGAGGTCGCCCGGGCACGCGAGGAGGTCGTCGGCCTCTACATCTTCGGCTCCCGCGGCCGGGACTTCATGGTCGACGAGCGCTCGGACTGGGACGTGTGCGTCGTGCTCGCCTCTCGCGAGACCGGCGAGGAGTTCGAGCGCGAGTTTCCGTTCGCGCACGGCGCCCGGGTGGAGATCGTCACCGCGACGCTCGAGGAGCTGCGCGCGAACCGGTCCGAGCACGGGCGCTACGCCGCCGCTCACGCAGACGTCGTCCTCGACAAGACGGGCGGAGAGCTGACGCGCGTCGTCGCCGAGCAGGAGTCGCTGCCGGCCGGGAGCAGGGACGCCATCGTCCGGGAGGCGCTCGACGACTACGTCAACCAGGCTTACCGCTCGCTTCGCTACGGGACGCGGCTCGATGCGGTGGAGGCGATCCCGCCCGCGCTGCGGACGATCTTCGCGCTGGGCGGCCGTGTGCGGCCGTACAACAAGTACCTCGAGTGGGAGCTGCGCCACCATCCGCTCGAAGGCTGGAGCGCCGAGGAGCTCCTGCCGCTGCTCGATCGCGTGCTCATGGGCGAGCCGGAGGCTCAGCGCGAGCTCTTCAGGCGGATCGAGGAGCCGGCGCGCCGCGAGGGCTTCGGCGACGTCATCGACGGGTGGGAGCCGGACGTCGACTGGCTGCGCGGCGACGGCTGAGTACCGGGCGTGAAGAAGCGCCTCGACGTCCTCCTCGTGGAGCGCGGGCTCGCCGAGTCGCGCGCGCAGGCCCAGGCACTCGTGCTCGCCGGCCTCGTCCACGGCTACGACAAGCCCGGCCAGCAGGTCGCGGAGGATGCCGAGCTCGCGGTCGAGAGCCCGCCGCCGTACGTGTCGCGCGGCGGCGAGAAGCTCGCGCACGGGCTCGACGGGCTCGGCGTCGACCCGGCCGGTCTCGACTGCATCGACGTGGGCGCCTCGACCGGCGGCTTCACCGACGTCCTCCTCCAGCGGGGCGCTGCGCGCGTGATCGCGCTCGACGTCGGCTACGGGCAGCTGCACCCCCGGCTCCGCTCCGATTCGCGCGTCACGGTGCTCGAACGGACGAACGCGCGCACGATGACGGAGCTGCCGTTCGCCCCACAGCTCGCGGTCTGCGACGTCTCGTTCATCTCGGTGCGCACCGCGCTCCCTCCGGTCCTGCGCCTGTGCGCGCCGGGCTGGGAGGCGGTCGTGCTCGTCAAGCCGCAGTTCGAGGCCGGCCGGGCGGACGTAGGGAAGGGAGGTGTCGTGCGCGACGACGAGGTGCGGCGGCGCGTCGTGCGCGAAGTCGCCGAGGCGGCGCCGTCGTGGGGGGCGAGCGTGCGCGGCGTCGTAGACTCGGGGCTCCCGGGGCCGAAGGGGAACCGGGAGATCTTTCTCCACCTCGTGCACTCAGACGACCCGAAGCCTCCCGATGACCTCGACAAGCGGATCGAGCAAGCACTCGCCGGTTGAGACCGCCGCCGTCGTTGCGCACGGCCGCGTAGACGTCCGCGCCGCTGTCGAGCGGGTCAGGGCGGTCGCCGACCGCGCCGGCGTAGAGCTCGTGGACGAGCCCGAGCGCGCGCAACTCGCGGTCGCCGTGGGCGGCGACGGAACGATCCTCCGCACGCTCGCGCGGCTGCTCGGCACGGGGATCCCCGTGATCGGGATCAATTTCGGGCGCGTCGGCTTTCTCGCCTCGATCGCTCCGGAGCGGCTGGAGGACGACCTCGCGCGGGTCTTCGGCGGCGAGTACCGGACGATCGAGCAGCCGACGCTCGAGGCACAACTCGATGGGGAGACGTTCGTCGCCGTCAACGACGTCGTCGCCACGAGCTCGACACTCGGCCGGATGATCGAGCTCGGCTGGGCGATCGGAGGCGAGGATCTCGGCGTCGTCTCGTGCGACGGGATGATCTGCTCGACGCCGTCGGGCTCCACTGCGTACAACCTCTCGAACGGCGGCCCCGTCCTGGTGCGCGGTCTCGACGCGATGGCGATCACGTTCATCGCGCCGCACTCGCTGGACGCGAGGCCGCTGGTGGTGCCGCGCGGGACGGAGCTGACGCTGCGGAACGCGACTCCGGACGTCGACGCCGCCGTCCTCGCGGACGGCCGTGGGAGCGGGGACCTCGCACCGGACCGGACGCTGGTGATCCGGCTCGGGGAGCAGCGGAGCCTGCTCGCGACGCTGCCGGAGACGACGTTTTTCGGCCGCTACCGCGAGACGTTCACCTCGTAGCGCTGTCTTCTGCGGACATGGTAGGTGTCTGACACCTGCCATGTCTGAAACAGCGAATGGGCGGCGTCGGGCCGCGGGTCTACGATCGCTGCGTGCTTCGGCGACTCCGTATCGAGAACCTCGTGCTCATCCGCGAGGCCGAGCTCGAGCTCGCGCCCGGCCTGAACGCGATCACGGGCGAGACCGGCGCCGGTAAGACGATCCTCGCGCAGGCGCTCGGCCTTCTCCTCGGCGCGAAGGGCGACGACTCGTACGTCGGTGCGGCGGGCGAGGAGGCGTACGTCGAGGCCGAACTAGACCTCCCACAGGAGCTCGAGGAGCTCGCTGAGCTGCGACCGGAGGACGAGGACGCGCTCGTCGTCTCCCGGCGGGTCTTCGCGGACGGCCGGACGCGCGCCTACGCCTGGGGCCGTGCCGCCGCCCGGGAGGACGTCGCGGCGGCCGTCGAGCGCGTGGTCGCGATGTCGGGCCAGTTCGAGCAGCGGCGCTTGGCGCGGGCGTCGTACCAGCTCGAGGTGCTCGACCGCTTCTGCGGCGAGGAGCAGCTCGCCCGCCGCGCCGCGGCGCGAGCCGGGTGGCGCGACCTGCAGGCGGCTCGCCGGCGGCAGGAGGAGTTGACCGCGAATACCGCGCTCGCCGAGGCCCGGCTCGCGGAGTTGCGCGCGCTCGTCGAGGACAGCGAGGGGATGGAGCCGGGGGAAGAGGAGCGCCTCCGAGCCGAGCGAGAGCGGCACCGGCACGTCGCGGAGCTGGCCGACGGCGCGGCCGCTGCGGCGGCGGCGCTCACTCCGGACGACGGCGACGGCGCAACCGACCTCGTCGCGCTTGCAGAGCGCTCGGTGGCTCCACTCGAACGGCTCGCGCCCGAGTTGCAGCGGGCCGGCGACGAGCTGCGTGACGTGGAGCTCCGGCTGCGCGAGACTGCGTCCGATCTCCACGCCTTCCTCGCCTCGCTCCAGGCTGAGCCGGGCCGGCTGGAGCAGCTCGAGGCCGAGCTCGACCGGATCGCCGAGACCAAGCGCCGCTTCCGCTGCGCGAGCTACGACGAGCTGCTCGCGCTACGCGAGGAAGCGCGAGCGGAGCTTGCAGCGCTCGAGGACGGCTCCGACCCCGCCGAGGTGGCGTCGCGCGAGCTCGCGGAGGCCGAAGAGCGTGTCCACGCGCTTGCGCTCGAGTTGCGCGCCGAGCGAAACGCCGCCGCGCCGGCGTTCGCCGATGCAGTCGCCGCCGAGCTGCACGGTGTCGGGATGGGCGAAGGCGAGTTCGTCTGCGAGCTGCGCGAGCGCGACGAGCCGGGATCGACCGGGGCCGACGAAGCGGTCTTCCTCGTTCGCCCGAACGCAGGCCTGCCGTTCGCGCCGGTCGCGGAGACTGCCTCCGGCGGCGAGCTCTCGCGGATCGCGCTGGCGATCGCGGCGGTGGCGGGCGGCGACACGCTCGTCTTCGACGAGATCGATGCCGGGATCGGCGGCGAGACCGCGCACGCCGTCGGCGGATTGCTGCAGCGGCTCGCAGAGCATGCACAGGTCGTGACCATCACGCACCTGCCGCAGATCGCCGCCCTCGCCGACCGTCACTTCCGCGTGGAGAAGACTCCCGGTGACCCGACCCACACGCGAATCGAGCAGCTCGGCGACGACGAGCGGAAAGCCGAGCTCGAACGGATGCTCGGCGGACAGGAGTTCCTTGCCGCGGTACGCGGCTAGGCGTACCCTCCCGGCACCCGTGGAGGACGTGTGGGCCGTCCTCGCCGACCCGGCGCGCTGGCCCGAGTGGTGGCCGGATCTCGTCAGCGCGGAGTCGAGCGTCCGACGCGCGCTCGCTCCGGGCGCGCACTGGCAGCTCGAGGGCACGAACCGTCCGAGCTTCCGCCGTCGCCCACAGCTGGGCGGGTCGATGATCTTCCTCGAGGTGGTGCCGCTGCAGCACGTCGCGTTCCTCTTGACCAGCGAGCACGCCGAAGTCGACCTCGACCTCGAGCCGGTGGAGGACGGCGAGACGCAGGCGAGGCTCGGTATCGAGACTCCGCGGTTCGGCGGCCTGGGACGGAGCTTCCCGTCGCAGGCGCTCGGCCGTCTCGCCGCGCTCGTCCGTCCGCCGGCGGAATAGGCACCCGCCGCTCCCGCTGCTACCCTGAAATCCCGTGAGCACGCGGGCCCCGAAGTACGTCTTTGTGACCGGGGGTGTCGTGTCGGCTCTGGGGAAAGGAATCGTTGCCGCGTCGCTCGGCCGGCTGCTCAAGGCGCGCGGTCTGCGCGTCCAGCTGCAGAAGTTCGATCCGTACCTCAACGTCGACCCGGGGACGATGAGCCCGTTCCAGCACGGCGAGGTGTTCGTGACGGAGGACGGGGCCGAGACAGACCTCGACATCGGCCACTACGAGCGCTTCGTCGACGAGAACTTTCTCCGCAGCGCGAGCCATAGCGCCGGCGCGATCTGGGACACCGTCCTGCGCAAGGAGCGCAAGGGCGACTTCCTCGGCGCGACGGTGCAGGTGATCCCGCACATCACGAACGAGATCAAGGCGCGCATCCGGCGCGCCGCCGAGGCGAACCCGGCGGACGTCGTCATCTCCGAGATCGGCGGCACGGTCGGCGACATCGAGTCGCTGCCGTTCCTCGAGGCGATCCGCCAGTTCCGGCGTGAGGTCGGCCCCGAGAACGTGGTGTACGTCCATGTCACGCTCGTCCCCTTCATCGAGGCCGCGGGCGAGCTGAAGACGAAGCCGACGCAGCACTCGGTCAACGAGTTGCGCCGGATCGGCATCCACCCCGACGTCGTCGTCTGCCGCTCGCACGAGGAGCTCTCGCGCGAGATCCGGGACAAGATCGCGCTCTTCGCCGACGTCGATCCCGGCGCCGTGGTGGCGAGCCCGGACGTCCCGGACGTGTACGAGGTACCGCGCGTCCTCCACGCCGAGGGTCTCGACCGGCTGGTGGGCGAGCGGCTCGGCCTCGAGCTCGGCGAGCCGGACCTGTCCGACTGGGACGAGCTGCTCGAGCGGCTGCACAGCCGGCGCGATGTCGTCGAGATCGCGCTCGTCGGCAAGTACGTGAAGCTCCAGGACGCGTACCTCTCCGTCCACGAAGCGCTCAAGCACGCCGGGTTGGAGCACGGTTGCGCTGTTCGAATGCGCTGGGTCGACGCCGAGGACATGTCCTACGAGGAGGCGGCCGAGCTGCTCGAGACCGTCGACGGCGTGCTCGTGCCGGGCGGCTTCGGCTCCCGCGGCTGGGAGGGGAAGATCCTCGCCTGCCAGGTCGCGCGTGAGCGGCGGATCCCGTACCTCGGCATCTGCCTCGGCATGCACGTAGCCGTCTCCGAGTTCGCGCGCCATGTCGTCGGGCTCGAGGGCGCGAACTCGACCGAGATGGATCCTGAGACGCCGTATCCGGTCATCGACCTCCTGCCCGAGCAGAAGGGCATCGAGGACCTCGGCGGCACGATGCGGCTCGGCGCGCAGGCGGTCGAGGTCGCCGACGGCACGCGCGCCCGCGAGCTCTACGGCGACGACACGATCCACGAGCGCCACCGACACCGCTACGAGGTCAACAACGCGTTCCGCGACCGGCTCGTCGAGGCCGGGCTCGTCGTGAGCGGGACGTTCCAGGAGGGGCGCCTCGTGGAGATCATCGAGCTGGCCGACCATCCGTGGTTCGTGGCGAGCCAGTTCCACCCGGAGTTCAAGTCCCGGCCGACGCGGGCGGCGCCGCTCTTCCGCGGCTTCGTCGGCGCGGCGCTCGACCGTGCGCGGACGCGGGCCGGCGAGCGCGTCGCGGTCTAGGGTCGCGCCGGTGTCCGAGGCAGTCGATCTCTTCCTCGAGCTGGCCGCGATCCCGAGCCCGCCGGGCGAGGAGCGTGGCGTCGCCGACGTCGTGCTGCGCCATCTCGGTGGTCTCGGACTCGAGCCGGACGAAGACGCTTGCGGTTCGCGGATCGGCTCGACTGCGGGCAACGTGTACGCCCGGGCCGAGCCAACTGCCGACGGGACGCCGCTCTTCCTCTGCGCGCACATGGACACCGTGCCGCCGGACGGGAAGCTCGAGCCGGTGGTCGAGGACGGCGTCCTCCGGAATGCGGGCGGCACGATCCTCGGCGCGGACAACAAGGCGGCGGTGGCGGCGATGCTCGAGGGAGTGCGGCGCGTGCTCGTCGAGAACGTGCCGCATGCCGGGATCGAGCTCGTGTTCACGCCGAAGGAGGAGGTCGGGCTCCTCGGCGCAGGCGCGTTCGACCAGGAGCGGCTGCACGCGCAGGTTGGCTACGTGTACGACCAGGAGGGCGCGCTGGGCGAGGTCGTCCTGGGCGCGCCGTGGTCGCGCGCACTCGAGGTGCGCTTCCACGGGCGCTCGGCTCACGCAGGCATGGCGCCCGAGGAGGGACGCTCCGCGATCCAGGCAGCGGCCAAGGCGATCGCCGACCTGCGACTCGGCCGCGTCGACGAGCTGACCACCGCGAACGTCGGCACGATCACGGGCGGCACCGCCGGGAACGTCGTCCCCGAGTGGTGCACGTTCTCGGCGGAGGCGCGCAGCCACGACGAGGCGACGCTCGGGGAGGTCGTGCAGGAGATGCTCGACGCGTTCTCCTTCGCCGCGACCGAGGCGGAGTGCGACGTCGAGACCGCGCTGCGCAAGAGCTACGACGGCTACCGGCTGAAGCGGGACGAGCCGGCCGTGGCGCTCGCGGCGACGGCGTTCGCCCACTGCGGGGTCGAGCCGCGCTACGGATTGTCGGGCGGCGGGGCGGACGCGAACGTCTTCAACGGGCGCGGCCTCCGCTGTGTGAACCTCTCGCACGGTGTGTACGGCTTCCACACGCCCGACGAGCACGTCTCGGTCTCCGATCTCGAGGCGATGGTGGACGTAACGGTCGCGCTCGTGGAGGCGGCACGGGCGTGAGCCTCGAGCCCGACTCCGCCGTCCGCGTGTACGAGGGGCGGCTGGTCGGGCTGACGGTCGAGCGGTGGGGAGATCACGAGCGCGAGATCGTCGAGCACCCGGGTGCGGTGGCGATCGTCGCGGTCGACGACGCTGGATTCGTGACGCTCGTCCGGCAGCTGCGCGAACCCGCGCGGCAGCGCCTGCTCGAGCTGCCGGCCGGGACGGCCGAGCCGGGTGAGGAGCCGCTCGAGACTGCGCGGCGGGAGCTGCAGGAGGAGTGCGGCCTGAGCGGCGGCGCGTGGCGCGAGCTGGCGGCGTTCTGGACGACGCCCGGGTTCTGCCGCGAGCGCATGCACCTCTTCGCCGCCGAGGGCGTCGAGCGCGGGAAGTCCTCCCCTGCGGCCGACGAGGATCTCGAGCTCGTCCACTGGCCGCTCGCGGAGGTCAGGGAGCGGCTGCACGAGATCGAGGACGCGAAGACGCTCGCCGGGTTGCTGCTCTACCTCAGCTTGTGCCCGGGACACGCCGGGCCGGCTTAGGGGAGACCTCCGCACCCCCACCCAGGGTGGCAACTGGCCAATCGCTGTATAAGCGGTGGCCTATTCCTCAGCATCAAGCAGGTAGTCGCCAGCCTCAGCAAGCCGCCCGGCCTCAACGCGGCTGATCGGGTCGCCGCCATTGATCGGCCGCTCCGTGCCGTCTGCCTCGATCACCCAAGCCCGACCGAACAGTTCGCCGCCCGGCGTAACGGACTCCCGCGTCCAGTAGAGAATCGCCCGCGCTGCCATGAGGCCGATAATGTCATAACAATTGTCCAGCTCCAACCAACGCCGGAGGCACGTCTATCCTGGGAGGCTCATGGCCGGGAAGAAGGATTACGACGCGACGAAGAACCTGCCCGAAAACGAGCCTACGCAGGTATTGCCGAAGGGCACGAAGACGGGCCTGCCGAAGCGTCGGGACGTGTTCCGGGCGCTAGAGAAGGTCGTGAAGAAGCCGGACTAGGCCGGAGCAGCCGCGCTGTCGAGCAGGCTGCGGAACATCGCGCGGTCGTCGTCGCGGTGGTTCCACTTCCAGACCCATTCGTTCAGGTAGCCGGGAAGCCAGCGCGTCGAGATCGAGTGGTGGGTGCCGCGAACGTCGGTCTTGAAGTGGCCGAAGAAGCCCTCGACCGTGTTCGTGTGTACGTCGCCCTCGACGTAGATGCGCTTGCGAGTGGCGGATGCGCCGGAACTTGTAGATGCCTGCGCGGTCGAGGACGTTATAGCCGCCCCAATCGTCGGTGAAGACCAGCGACCCCGGCAGCACGAACTGGTGCAACGTGGAGCGGATCGCGTGGGTCGTCTGCTCCTGCGTGCGAGAGTCGCCCACGAGGGAGGCGCGGAGCTTTCCATCGCGCTCGACGGCGGCGAAGATCACGTCGCGCCGCTTGGTCGCGGGTCCCTGGTTGGAGCGTCCTTCGGCGCGGAGACGGCTGCGCTCGCCTTCGTGAAGCTGGCCACCGATGTAGGCGGAGTCAGCTTCGACTTCGCCAGACAGCGGGCCGGTGTAGTCCTGCTCCATGAGGTCTTCGCGGATCTTGCGGAGCATCCGAAGGGCGGTCTTGTAGTTCACACCGATCTGGGACGTGCGGACGGCAAAGAGTGGCGGGACCGTCAGCCTGCCGCCTCTCGCGGTCAGTCTGCCGTCAAGCGGTCCCGCCACGACCTCAACCCGCCTATACAGAGAATGGCCAGGTGCCACCCAGGGTGGGGAGCCGATCCCGCCGCCCTCGAAGGCGACGGTACCCGCCCAACCGTGCCGAAGCGGTGCCTTTGGGTCGTGAATCGCAAGCAAGTCCCTCTCGGCTTCGTCGCGCGACCGTGGCGAGATAGTGTCTTCGGGCCTTGCGTATCGGAGTTCCGAAGGAGATCAAGACCGACGAGTACCGCGTGGCGCTCACCCCGGCGGGCGCACGCGAGCTGATCCAGCGCGGTCACGAAGTTCTCGTCGAGACCACGGCGGGGGAGGGGAGCGCGTTCCCCGACGAGCAGTACGAACGCGCGGGCGCCAGCATCGTCTCGGTCGACGAGGCCTGGGGCGAGAGCGACCTCGTTCTCAAAGTCAAGGAACCGATCGAGCCCGAGTACGTGCGGCTGCGCGAGGGGCTGGTGCTCTTCACCTACCTGCATATCGCCGCGGACGAGCCCCTCACCCGTGCACTCGCCGACAGCGGGATTGCGGCTGTCGCGTACGAGACGGTCGAAACGGACGATCGCCGGTTGCCGCTGCTCGCACCGATGAGCGAGATCGCGGGCCGGCTGGCGCCGCAGGCGGCCGCGCACTTCCTCGAGAAGCCGCTCGGTGGGCGGGGTGTCCTCCTCGCCGGGACGCCCGGTGTTCAGCCCGGTCACGTCGTCGTCCTCGGCGGCGGCATCGTCGGCTACAACTCGGCGATCATCGCGCTCGGCCTCGGCGCCCGGGTCACGGTCCTCGAGCGCTCGATCGACCGGATGCGCCATCTCGACGAGATCCTTTCCGGACGTGTCAGCCTGATCATGTCGTCGAGCCTCGAGATCGAGCAGACGATCGCGCACGCCGACGTGGTCATCGGCGCCGTGCTCATCCCGGGGGCGCGTGCCCCGAAGCTCATCAGTCGCGAGATGCTGTCCGACATGCAGCCTGGAGCCGTCATCGTCGACGTCGCCATCGACCAGGGCGGCTGCATCGAGACCGCGCATCCCACGACGCACTCCGATCCCGTCTATGAGGTCGACGGGATCGTCCACTATTGCGTCGCCAACATGCCCGGCGGCGTGCCCGTCACCTCCACGAAGGCGCTGACGAACGCGACCCTCCCGTACGTCGAGGCGATCGCCGAGCACGGGCTTGGCGCGGCGGTAGCGGCGGACCCGTCACTCGGAAGAGGCGTGAACGTCCTCGACGGGAAGATCACGTACGAGGCGGTCGCCGAGGCACATGGGCTGGATTACACGCCGCTCGACGACGTGCTGCCGCTCGCGCCGGTCTAGGAGGAACTGGCTAGCTGCTGGCCGGGTCTGTCGCCTTCGGCTTCTTCTTGGTCGGCGTGAACTTGACGACGACCCAGGTTATGCCGGCGGCAAGCCCGATGATCGCGGCCACGTAGGCGGCGAAAGCGAGGAGGCTGAGGACGGTGGCCATTGGCTACCTAGAATAGCCCGGTGCCCAGGGCGTGCGTCATCGTGCTCGATGCCGTCGGTGCCGGCGAGCTGCCGGACGCCGCGCAATACGGCGACGATGGGTCGGACACGCTCGGCAATGTCGCGCGAGCCGTCGGCGGGCTCGACCTGCCGAGTCTCGAGGCGCTCGGGCTCGGCAACGTGGAGCCGCTCGAGGGCTGCCCGCCTCAGCCGGGAGCGCCGGCCGTCGCCGGACGGCTCTTCGAGCGGTCGAAGGGCAAGGACACGACAACCGGACACTGGGAGCACATGGGAATCGTCACCGCGCAAGCGTTTCCAACGTATCCCCATGGCTTCCCGCACGACGTGATCGACCCGTTCATGCACAAGACGGGCCGCGGCGTGCTCGGAAACAAGGCCGCATCCGGGACGGAGATCATCCAGGAGCTCGGCGAAGAGCATCAGCGGACCGGAAAGTGGATCGTCTACACGTCGGCGGACTCGGTCTTTCAGATCGCCGCCCACGAGGACACGATCCCGCTCGAGGAGCTCTACGACGGCTGCCGGGCGGCGCGCGAGATCCTCACGGGCAAGCACGCCGTCGGCCGCGTGATCGCCAGGCCGTTCACGGGGGAGCCGGGCAACTACGTCCGGACGCCGAACAGGCACGACTTCTCGCTCGAGCCGCGCCGGCCGAACTACCTGACGCTCATGCGCGAGGCCGGCCGGAAGGTGTACGGCGTCGGCAAGATCGGCGACATCTTCGCGGGCTGCGACATCGACGAGTCACACCCGACGAAGTCCAACATCGAGGGGATCCAGCAGACGGAGCGGCTCCTGCGCGAGATCGACGAGGGCTTCGTCTTCGTCAACCTCGTCGAGACCGACATGCTCTGGGGCCACCGCAACGACCCGGTCAACTTCCACCGCTGCCTGCAGGACTTCGACTATCGGCTTCCCGACCTGCTCGACGCGCTCCGCGCGGGCGACCTGCTGATCATCACGTCGGACCACGGCTGCGACCCGACGACGCCGTCGACGGATCACTCCCGCGAATACGCGATGCTGCTCGCGTACGTCGAGGGACGGAATGCAGCCGGCCAGATCCACGCAGGCGAGTTCGCGGACGTCGGCGCAACCGTGAACGCGTGGCTCGGCGGCAAGGCGCCGTCGCGCGGGATTCCCGGGCAGCCCATCGTCACGCCGTAGGCGGCTCGCAGCCCGTCGGCACGCGACTACGCTGGCCCCATGCCGGAGCTGCCGGAGGTCGAGACCGTCCGCAGGCAGCTCGAGCCTGCGCTCGTCGGGCGGCGTTTCGAGCGCGTGCGGATCGACGACCCGCGACTCGTGCGCCCGTACGAGCCGGCCGAGGTGGCGGCCGAGCTGGAAGGGGAGCGCGTCGCGGCGGTCGAGCGGCGCGGCAAGTATCTGGTTGTTCGGTTCGTGAGCGGTCGGGTTCTCCTGATCCACCTCCGAATGACGGGAAGCCTCCTGAGTGCACCGAACGGGTCGCTCCCGGACGATCCGCATCGCCGCGCTGTTGTCAATCTAGACGACGGCTCGGACGTCGCGTACCGGGACGTGCGGCGCTTTGGCACGTGGCTGCTGCTCGAGCCGGGCGACGCGGAGCCGTACCTCTCGGCACGGGTCGGCGACGAGCCACTCGACACGCTCTTCACGGCCGCGCGGCTCGGCGATCGTCTCGCCGGCCGCCGCACGACGCTCAAGGCGGCGCTCCTCGACCAGCGCACGCTCGCCGGAATGGGGAACATCTACGTCGACGAGGCGCTGTGGCGGGCTCGGCTCAATCCGCTGCGCCCCGCCGCCGGGCTAGACCGGAACGAGCTGCGGCGGCTGCACCGAGGCATTCGCGCGGCGCTCGAGCACGGCCTCGCCCGACAGGGGTCGACGCTCCGGGACTACCGGCTGCCGGACGGCAGCGGAGGCTCGATGCAGAACGAGTTCCGCGTCTACGGACGCCGTGACGAGCCGTGCGACCGTTGCGGCACGCCAATCGCACGTACGCAGGTCGCCGGCCGCACGACCTGGTTCTGCCCGACGTGCCAGCCCGAGGAGCCGGCTCAGGCCGCGAGAAGCTCGGCGAGGCGACCGGTGCGGTCGAGGCCCCGGAGCTCGGTGTAGCCGCCGATCGGGCGGCCGTCGATCACGATCTGCGGCACCGTCCAGCCCCCCGTCGCCTCGAGCACCGTCTGCCGGAAACCCGGGTCGTCGTCGAGCGCGACCTCCTCGTACGGGAGCCCGAGCGAGTCGAGGAGCGTCTTGGCGCGGATGCAATAGCCGCACCAGCGCGTCGTGTAGATCTGGATTCCGGGCATCGCGCCCCTATAACGCCTAGACGGCGCGAGATCTTCCTGCCCGGTGCCGTCCCTAGACTGGAACAGGCATGGCCGGACGCGCGTACAGCACGGAGGCCGTCGTTCTCCGGTCGATCCGCTTCGGTGAGGCCGACCGGGTGCTTCACCTCTACACCGCGGCGTACGGCCGCGTCGGCGCCGTCGCGAAAGGCGTGCGGAAGACGATGTCGCGCTTCGGGGCCCGGCTCGAGCCGCTCTCGCACGTGGAGCTCGTCCTCCATCGCGGTCGGGGGGAGCTCGCGACGGTGACCGCGGCGCAGCTCGTCCGGTCGCACCGGGAGACGCGAGAGGACTACTACCGCTTCTCTGTCGGGATGATCGGCGCCGAAGCGATGCTGCGCCTGTTCAGCGAGGAGGAGGCGAACGAGCGGGCGTTCACGGCGTTGACGCGCTTCCTCGACCTCCTCGATAGTCACTCCCGGCGTGCTTCGCACGACGCGCCGCACGCGGCCGACCGGCCGACCCTCGACCCGCTGGGGCTCGCCTTCCAGCTCAAGCTGCTCTGGCTGGCGGGGTACCTGCCGCATGTCACCGCCTGCGCTGAGTGCGGCGCCGAGGAGGAGGCGCTCGTCGGCTACTCCCCGCGCGCCGGCGGCGCGGTCTGCGAGCGTTGCGCGTCGGCGACCGAGGCCCTTGCGCTCGCCTCGGACGGGATCGCGGGGATCGAGGCGCTGCTCGCGCAGCCGCTCGCAGCTGCCACCGAGCTCGGCCTCTCGGAACGGACACAGCGCGACATCCTGCGCGTGATCACCGCCTCCTACGAGTACCACGGCGGCTTTCGCCTGCGGACGCTCAGCGCCTAGCCGGCGTAGCCGAACGCCTCGAAGTTCAGCGTGCCGTGCTCGCAGACGCTCGTGGGCGGCTTGATCGGCGCCTCGGTCACCCCTCCACCGGCGCTTGCGGTCAGCTGGAAGGTGTGCGCCTGAGGCTGGCAGTCGCCGGACTGCGAGTCTCCCTGGCCCGCGACGTCGGGCGAGAACCGTGCCTGAGCCGTGGCGGAAGCGCCGGGCGGGAGCACGACTAGCTTTCCGGCCGGCCCCGAAGCCTTGACGTGGGTGGGGAGAGCGGTCCCGGTCGCGCCGAGGAGCGTTCCCTGCGGAATGCCGCGGAGGGAGCACGGAGCGGACGCGGTGTTCTTCACGACGAGCGCGTAGGCGATCTGGCCGGCGCCGGCGCTATTCGGGACGACTGCGAACACCGCCGCAAGGTCTGTCCCCCGGCAAGGCTTGGCTCCGCTCACCGATCCCGTCGTCGTCACCGTCTGGGTGGTCGTGACCGTCTGGGCCCGCGTCACGGTGACAGTCTTCGTGGCTCCGCCGAGGCAGCCGGCGGCAGTCAGTCCGATTGCGGCGAGGACCAGTCCTGCTCCAGCGCGTCGTCCAGCCACGCGCGTACGCCGCCGATCGGGAGCCGCTCCTGCGCGAGTGAGTCCCGGTCTCGCACGGTGACGGTCTCGTCCTCCAGCGTCTGTTCGTCGACGGTGAATGCCCACGGTGTCCCTATTTCGTCCTGGCGACGATATCGCCTGCCGATCTGGCCGCCTTCGTCGTGCTCGACGATGTGGTGCTTGCGCAGTTCCTCGTAAAGCGCGCGCGCCCGCGTCGCCATGCCTTCGTCGCGCGGAACGAGCGGCAGGATCGCCGCCTTGACGGGCGCGACCTGGGGATGGAGGCGAAGGACGACGCGTTCGCGGTCGCCGACGACCTCCTCGTGGTAGGCGTCGCAGAGGAGCGCGACGAAGATCCGCTCGATGCTCACCGCCGGCTCGATCACGTGCGGCGTGTAGCGGTTGCCGTCGGGGTCGATCCACTCGAGCTTCGTGCCCGAGGCCTGGGTGTGCTGCGTGAGGTCGAAGTCACCGCGGTTCGCGACGCCCTCGAGCTCCTGCCAGCCGATGGGGTAGAGGTACTCGATGTCGCTCGTCGCGCTGGAGTAGTGAGACCGCTCCCCTTCGTCATGCTCGCGCACCCGGAGGTTGACCTCCCGCAGGCCGAGGCTGCGGTGCCAGCCGAGCCGCTGGTCGAGCCAGTACTCGAACCAGTGCGTCGCCTCCGCCGGTGGCACGAAGAACTCCATCTCCATGAGCTCGAACTCGAGGACGCGGAAGAGGAAGTTGCCGGGCGTGATCTCGTTCCGGAAGGACTTGCCGATCTGCGCGATGCCGAACGGGGGCTTGCGGCGCGCGAGCTGGGCGACGTTCTTGAAGTTGACGAAGATCCCCTGGGCCGTCTCGGGGCGGAGATAGGCGAGCGAGCTCGCGTCCTGCAGCGCCCCGACGTGCGTCTCGAACATGAGGTTGAACTGCCGCGGCTCGGTGAGATCGCAGTCCGGCGTCTCGCCGGGCCGCTTGCTCGGCTTGCGGCCGCAGCTCGCCTGTTCGAGCTGGTCGGCACGGAAGCGGCGCTTGCACGTGCGGCAGTCGACGAGCGGGTCGGTAAATACGGCGACGTGGCCGGACGCCTCCCAGACGCGCGGGTTGAGGATGATCGCGGAGTCGAGGGCGACGATGTCGTCTCGCTCCTGCACCATCGCGCGGAACCAGAGCGAGCGGATGTTGTTCTTCGTCAGGACGCCGTAGTGGCCGTAGTCGTACGTCGAGCCGAGGCCGCCGTAGATCTCGGAGGACGGGAAGACGAAGCCGCGGCGGCGGCAGAGGGAGACGATCGTGTCCATCGTCACTGGTGGCGCGGTCTCGGCCATCGCCGGAGGTTACCGGGGGGTCGCCGTGGGCTTCCGGCACAAAGTTGCGACCTCGCCGCGCGAAGCGTCGGCGTACCGTGGCATCCCCGGGGTGGGTGGGGGTTTGGGATGGTGAGAGAAAACGCCTCCCAGTTACGCTGACGGCCGATGCCGAACCCGCCGGTCGAGCTCCACGTCGTCTCCGACGCCACCGGCGAGACGGCGGCGCGGCTCGTGCAGGCGCTCGAGGCGCAGTTCCCGGAGCAGGACTTCGTCGAGATCCGCCACCCGCGGGTCGAGTCCCAGGACGACCTCCAGCTCGCGGTCAACCGGATGCGCGGACGGCCTGCCGTCGTCGTCTACACGCTCGTCCAGCCGCAGCTCCGCGAGGCCATGCGCACGCTCTGCCGCCGCGCGCGCCTCCACTACTGCGACCTGCTCGGCCAGCCGATCGACGCAGTCGCCCGCGTCTCGGGCCAGGCGGCGACCATGACCCCGGGCTCGCGGCCGCCGCTCAACTCCGCGTACTTCAAGCGGATGGAGGCGATCGAGTTCGCGGTCCGCTACGACGACGGCGTCGCGCACGGCCTCCACGACGCGGACGTGATCCTCGTCGGCGTCTCGCGCACTTCGAAGACCCCGCTCTCGATCTACCTCGGCTACCTCGGCCACAAGGCTGCCAACGTCCCGGTCGTGAAGGGGATCGCGCCGCCGGCCGAGCTGTTCGAAGTCGACCAGGAGAAAGTCGTCGGCCTCACGATCCACCCGAACCGCCTGGTCGAGATCCGCCGCGCGCGGGTGCGGGCGATGGGCGCGCCCGGCCGCAACCGGAAGTACGCCGAGCTCGCCGAGATCTACGAGGAGCTCGAGCAGGCGAAGAAGCTCCACCGCCGGCTGCGCTGCCCGGTCATCGATATCTCCGAACTGTCGATCGAGGAGACCGCGCACCGCATTCTGCGCGTGGTCGAGGAACGCGCCGGCGAGACGAAAGCGCAGGCCACGCAGTGACCGCCAAGCCAAAGATCCCGCTGTGGCGCTGGGGGCTCTGGTGGCTCGCCCTGCTCGTCGGAGACATCATCTTCTATGTCCTGCTCACCCCGGTCTGGATCGGCTTGCGTACGCTCGCCTGGGCGGCGGAGTTCCGGGCCAGGCGACGCTGACGAGCAAGCCCCCTGCATGTGAGAACATCTGCGCCCCGATGACCCGCTACGTCTACGACTTCGACGAGCCCTCGGAGGGTGGTCGCGACCTCCTCGGTGGCAAGGGGGTCGGGCTCGCCGAGATGACGCAGTTCGGCGTCCCCGTTCCCGCCGGCTTCACGATCACGACCGACGCCTGCCGCGCGTTCATGGCGTCGGGTGGCGAGGTCGAAGGGCTCGACGCGGAGGTCGAGGAGCACATCGCGCGCCTCGAGGAGCAAACGGGAAAGCGCTTCGGCGACCCCGAGGATCCGCTGCTCGTCTCGGTCCGCTCGGGGGCGGCGATCTCGATGCCGGGGATGATGGACTCGATCCTCAACGTCGGGCTCAACGACGAGTCCGTCGAGGGTCTCGCGCGCTCGACCGGGAACGAGGAGTTCGCGCGCGACTGCTACCGCCGGCTGATCCAGATGTTCGGCGAGACCGTCGACGACATCCCGCACGAGAGCTTCAGCCTCGACGACTCCGTCGAGCGGGCGCGGGAGGTCTACGAGCGCCACACCGGCCAGGGCTTCCCGCAGGACGCGCGCGAACAGTTGCGCCGCGCGATCACCGCCGTCTTCGACTCGTGGAACTCCTCGCGAGCGCAGGTCTACAGACGCATGTACGGCATCGCCGACGACCTCGGCACGGCGGTCAACGTCGTCCAGATGGTGTTCGGGAACAAGGGCGAGGACTCGGCGACCGGCGTCTGCTTCACGCGCAACCCGTCGACCGGCGAGCAGGGCGTCTACGGCGAGTACCTCGTCAACGCGCAGGGCGAGGACGTCGTGGCCGGCACCCGCACGCCGCAACCGCTCGCCGAGCTGCGAGAGCTCATGCCCGAGGCGTACGACCGGCTGCTCGAGAACATGGGAGCGCTCGAGCGGCACTATCGCGACATGCAGGACATCGAGTTCACCGTCGAGCAGGGGCGGCTCTACCTCCTGCAGACGCGCACCGCGAAGCGGACGGCGGCCGCTGCGATCAAGTCCGCGGTCGACATGACCGGCGAAGGCCTCATCGAGCGCGACGAGGCCGTGGCGCGGATCGACCCGAGCCAGCTCGACCAGCTCCTGCACCCGCGCCTCGACCCTGACGTCGACTTCGAGGTCGCCGCGCAGGGCCTCAATGCCTCGCCCGGCGCCGCGTGCGGGAAGATCGTGCTCGACGCCGACAGCGCCGCCGAGCTCGGCAAGGCCGGCGAGTCGGTGATCCTCGTCCGCTGGGAGACCACGCCCGACGACATCCACGGCCTCATCCAGGCGAAGGGCGTCCTCACCGCCCACGGTGGGATGACGTCGCACGCGGCCGTCGTCGCGCGCGGCATGGGCAAGCCGTGCGTCGCCGGCTGCGACGGCCTCGACATCGACACCGGCGCGAAGACCCTCCGCATCGGCGGGTACCAGCTGAGCGAGGGCGACGTGATCACGATCGACGGCGGCACCGGCCGCGTGATCGTCGGCGAGGTGCCGCTCGTCCCGCCCGCGATCAACGAGGACTTCGAGACGATCCTCGAGTGGGCCGACGAGCTGCGCCGGCTGAAGGTGCGCACGAACGCCGACAACGCCGACGACGCGGCCAAGGCGCGCGAGTTCGGCGCGCAGGGCATCGGGCTCTGCCGCACCGAGCACATGTTCTTCGGCGAGGAGCGGCTGCCCGTCGTGCAGGAGATGATCCTCGCGCGCGACGAGGCGGGCCGCCGCGACGCGCTCGACCGTCTTCTCCCGTTCCAGCAATCCGACTTCGAGGCGATCTTCGAGGTGATGGCCGGGCTGCCGGTGACGATCCGGCTACTGGACCCGCCGCTGCACGAGTTCCTGCCGCCGCTCGAGGAGGCGAAGGACGAGCGGATGCGGCAGCGGATCAAGTCGCTCACCGAGTCGAACCCGATGCTCGGCACCCGCGGCTGCCGGCTCGGCATCCAGTGGCCCGAGATCTACGAGATGCAGGTGCGGGCGATCGCACGCGCGGCGAAGGCGGTGCAGGAGCGCGTCGGCGAGACACCGCTCGTCGAGATCATGCACCCTCTCGTCGGCTTCCGGGAGGAGCTGCGGCGGCTGCGCGAGCTGACCGAGACGCGTGATGGAAGAGGAGGCGCCGGAACTCGAGTACCTCTGCGGGACGATGATCGAGCTCCCGCGCGCCGCTCTCCGCGCAGACGAGATCGCCGAGGTCGCCGACTTCTTCTCCTTCGGCACGAACGACCTGACGCAGACAACGCTCGGGCATGTCGCGCGACGACGCCGAGGGCAAGTTCCTCACCTTCTACCTCGAGGACGGCGTGCTCGAGCGGAACCCGTTCGAGGTGCTCGACCAGGACGGCGTCGGCGACCTGATGCGGATCGCCGTCGAGCGGGGGAGGGAGACGAAGCCCGAGATCAAGCTCGGCATCTGCGGCGAGCACGGCGGGGAGCCGAGCTCGGTCGACTTCTGCCACCGGATCGGGCTCGACTACGTGAGCTGCTCGCCGTACCGCGTCCCGCTCGCCCGCCTCGCAGCGGCGCAGGCCGTACTGAAGGAGGCGCACCGCGCCGAGTACGTCCAGGCCGGCGGGTGACACCTGGCGCTGCGGCGCCGTATAGCTGAGGCATGAGGCGTGCTTTCGTAGCCGTCACGCTTCTTCTCGCCGTCGGCGGCGCGTACGCGGCAGGCGCGTTCGGCGGCTCACCATCGCTGCGGACCGACATCCGCTTGACGCGACACTTCGCCTGCCTCGACGCGAATCGGCACCGAGTCGACCGTTGGACGCTTCGACGCTTCCACGCCGTGACGGCCGTGTATTGCAGCGAAGGCCAGCGTGTCTATGCCGGTCAGGGACAATGGGAGGTGCTCGTCCGCAAGGTCGCCGTCGGCAGCGTCTCCGACCTGCAGCGGTACTACGAGCAGCCGGACGAGCGCGATCTGCCGAAGAAGGGTCGCTGCTTCGACAACTTGATCGGGCTCGCGATTCCCGCCTTCGTGGACGCGCACGGTCGCTGGGTCACCCCGGTGCGCTGGCCGGAAGACGGCTGTGGCCATCCGCTGGGCTTCGGGGTCGGGCACGGGCCTCCCGCAGTTCGGTGGCACGTCGTCCGCGTACACCGGATCAAGCAGCTCATCTCAGCGGCCGCAGTCGCGGCGAACTGCCCGATGAGGTGGGGGAACACCGTCGCCTGGGCAGGACCGCCGCGCGACTCCACCGGCGGACCGCTCTTCCCCGTCGCCCCCGAGACTGTGCGCATCTGTGTCTTCCGGACACCGCCCAATCGGTTCGCCGTGGGGAACTTCGTCCGCGGCTTCCGCCTCGACGCGTCCCGGACCCGGCGGCTGCTCCGGGCGCTCGCCGGTCCCGGCCCCAGGCGCGGCTGCCCGAAGCAGCGCACGTTCGCAGTGGTCATCAAGAGTCCCGGCTCGGTAGCGAGTGTCGAGCTCGGAGGCTGCTACCGCGTCGATCGAGCCGATCGCACGGCCGGCACTGCCAGACCGGCCGTGGTCAGAGGAATTCTCGGCGGTCCGCCGGGCTAGCGCTCAGGCGTAGCCGCGGGTGCGGAGGTACGCGATCGCGATGCTGCCAGCCGCAACCCCGACCAGCCCGATCACGCCGCCGAGACCGAGCTTGCCGTACTGAGCGCGGCCGCGGTTTCCCCAGTGCGCGTACGCGAGCATGATGAGGACCCCGCCGATCAGGCCGCCGACGTGACCGCCCCACGAGATCCCCGGGATCACGAACGACAGGCCGAGGTTGATCGCGACCAGGGCCGCCGCCTGGCCGGCGAGGCGGCCGGTTGCCTGCCACTCGAGGACCATCATCGCGCCGAGGATCCCGAAGATCGCCCCCGAGGCGCCGAGAACCGGCTGCAGCGGCGTCTGGAGGAGTGCTCCCGCCGAGCCGGCCAGGCCCGAGACGAAGTAGAGCCCGATGTAGCGGGTCGTCCCGAGGTACTGCTCGACCACTCTCCCGATCACATACAGCGCGTACATGTTGAAGCCGATGTGGAGGAGGTTCTCGTGGAGGAACATCGCGGTGACGAGCCGATACCAACCCCCGTGCGGCACGTACGGCCCGAAGAGCACCATGTGCCGGTAGAGCGAGCCCGGCTGGTTGATGCTCCTTCCCGGCTCGCTCAGGCCGCCGCCCTGGCTCGCTCCGACGAGATAGATCACGACGTTCAAGGCGATCAGCGTGTACGTCACCGGCGCCTTGTTCGTGCCGAGTGCGAGTCCCGGCGCGCGGAGTACCGGGCGCGGCTTCAGCTTCGCGGTGGGGGCGGGCTTGCGAACGCTGGCGTGATCCGGGCACCGAATGCCCACCGGCCCGAAGTTGGCGCAGTCGGCGCAGACGGGACGGCCGCACTCCGAGCACGACAGGCCGGTTTCGCGGTCGGGATGCCGGTAGCAGTAGCGCGTCTCGACCGTCGACATCCGGACTAGCCTAGTCCGCTGTGCGTGTCCACGTCGCCTTCACACCCGGTGAGCTGACGCCGGCCCCAGTCGGGATCGTCGTGGACGTCCTGCGCGCGACCTCGACGATCTGCCAGGCGCTCGCCTCCGGCTACCCGCGCGTCCTCTGCTGCGCCGAGATCGACGAGGCCCGCGCGCTCGCGGAGACGGAAGGGACGGCGAAGCTGGCGGGCGAGCGGCGACTCGAGCACATCGAGGGCTTCGACTTCGGCAACTCGCCGAGCGAGCTCGAAGGCGAGCCCGCGGCCGAGACGCTGATCCTCACGACGACGAACGGGACCCGGCTGCTCGTCGCGGCGGCAGAGCGATTCGAGCGCGTCTACGTCGGTTCGCTCCTCAACGTCGACGCGGTCGCGGCGGCGGCGCGCGAGAGCGGGGAGGACGTCGCGGTGCTCTGCGCCGGCGTGCTCGGCGAGCTCGCGCTCGACGACGCCTACTGCGCCGGCCGGATCGCGGAGACGCTCGGCGGCGAGCCCGCGGACTCCGCCCGCGCGGCGATCCTGCTCGCGCAGAGCTTCCCGAACGCCGTCGAAGGGCTCGGCGCAAGCCGCAGCGCCGCGAACCTGCGCCGGCACGACCTCGAGGCCGACGTCGAGCGGTGCGCGCGGGAGAACGTCCTCGACGTCGTCCCGCGCTACGTCCGCCGCGTCGGCCCCGCGGCCGAGGTGACGCTCTAGCCCATCGCCCGGACTGCGACGTCGTGCTTCGTCACTGACGTCCGCCGGCCCGGCGTGTCGGATGAGGGCATCGCGCTGAGGAACGCGTCGCCCGTCTGGTAGTCGTCGTCGTTGTCGAAGAAGACGATCGCGATCGCCTGCTCCGCCTCGGGGTCGTGGAGGATCATCATCTCCGTTGCGGGCAGCCCTTCGGGCCTCTCGCCGCCCTCGATCTCCGACTTCAGCGCGGCAATCCGCTCGGAGTCGATGTCCTCGAACGTCACGACACGTGCTAGTGCCATCGAAGCCTCCCTGTCGCTTGCTCTCGTGACTCTACGCGCGTTCTGGACGCCCGCGCCGTACTGCGCGTAGACGTTCTTCACGGGGAGGATGCCTCGATCCGACCCACCTCATCGCCGGCGCTGCCCGCGTCGGAGCGCATCGAGCCGGCGCCGCTCCTGCTTCGTCGGGCGTGCCCCGAGGTCGGCTCCGAGCGGCCGCGCCAGCCGCCGCTCGAGCGACAGCCGCTCGCGCTCCTCGCGCGACTCGGGCGTCTCCTCGTAGAGCGTCGCGGCGACCTTCGCCGGGCCCCGACGGTCGGCCAGGCCGGTCACGACGACGACGCGGCGGATCGCGCCGAGCCGGATCTCGATCGTGTCGCCCGGCGTGACTTCCCGCGCCGGCTTGACCCGCTCGCCGCCGATCTTGACGTGGCCCGCGAGGACGAGGTCGGTCGCGGCGCTCCGCGTCTTGGCGAAGCGCGCCGCCCACAGCCACTTGTCGACGCGAACCCGGTCCACGGGCTCATCCTGCCCACGGCAGCTCGGCCCAGGCTTCCGGCCGCTCGAGGCGCCAGGGCGGGAACGGCGCATACGCCTCCCTCGGCTCGCTCGTCTCCGTCTCGACGCCGGCGCCGTGGGCGCGGGCGTGCGCGGCGACCGGGTAGACGATCCCCTTGCCTTCCCGGCGGCTCTCCCGGCGCGCGCCGGTCATGAAGATGACGCACGGCCCGTCACCGGTGCCGACGAAGGAGTGGCGCGTCCCGGCGGGACAGTGGACGAAGTCCCAGGCGCGGAGCGGCCTTTCGTCGTCTTCCACGAGCAGCAAACAGGAGCCCGTAAGGACGAGGAAGTCCTCCTGCGCAGTCTCCGCGTGGAACATCCCCGTGGGCTTGCCGGGCTCGAGCACGGCGAGCGTGAAGCCGGTGTCCGCGAACATCTGCGGCTCGGCGCCGGGCCGCTCGGCAAACACGCGTGGGCTGCTCTCGAACACGCAGCGGTTGCCGAACGCGTCGTTCCGCAGCCACGCGGCGCCCCCGACGTTGACGACGAACCAGCCGGGGGAGACGGGCGCAAGACCCGAGCCGACGTCCTCGAGGCGTGCTTCCTCGACCATTCCTGCTCCTTTCACGGTTTCGCGGGATCTTGACAGGAGAACACGTGTTCGTATAGAACATACGTTCCCGTGATCGCTTGTCTTGCCATCCCAGAGCTCGAGCTCAAGGCCGCGCTGCGGCGGACGCCGTCGCTCGCCCTGCGCCCGGCGGCGCTGGCTCCCGAACCGCAGGGAGAGCCGCTGCTCGGGCCGGTGACGGCCGCTGCCGAGGCGGCAGGCGTGCGGCCGGGGATGCGGCTGGGGGAGGCGCTCGCCACCTGCCCGTCGCTGGCGCTCGTCGAGCCCGATGCCGCAGGTGCCGAGCGCGCCTGGGAGGAGATCCTCCACGCGCTCGAGGACGCGGGCTTCTCCGTCGAGCCGGCGTCGCTCGGCGTCGCGTACTTCGAGACGCGGGGAGTCGAGCGGCTCTACGGCGGCCTCGAGCCTGCGCTCCGGCGTGCGCTCGCGGCGGTCGGCACCGAGTGGGACGCGCGCATCGGCGCCGCCGGACGGCGCTTCGCCGCGCTCGCAGCGGCTTCGGTCGCGCGGCCGGGCCAGGTGGTCGTCGTCGCCGACGAGCAGCTGCCCCAGTTCCTCGCGCCGCTGCCGCTCACGCTTCTGCCGCTCGAGCGCGGCCGCTACGAAGAGCTCGAAGCACTCGGAGTTCGCAAGCTTGGACAGCTTGCCGGGCTCCCAGGAGGCGCCGTCGCCGAACGTTTGGGGCCGGACGGCCGGCGCGCCTGGGGCCTGGCGAGAGGTGGGACGGCCGCGCGGGTGCGCGGCCGTCGCCCACCGGCACCCGTGGCCGCCTCCCTCGAGTTCCCGGAGGCGGTCGGCAACGAGCTGACGCTGAGGCGCGCGCTGGGAGGGCTCGTCGAGACCGCGCTCGCACGACCTGAGCGGCGCGACCGCTTCGTCCGCAAGGTCGCGCTCGCGGCACGGCTCGAAAGCGGCGGCTCGTGGCGGCGCACGCTGACCCTGCGCGAGCCGAGCGCCGATCCCGACCGGATCCGCGTCGCGCTCTCGCCGCGGCTCGCCGAGCTGCCGGCTCCCGTTTCCGAGCTCCGACTCGAGCTCGTCGAGTTGACCGAGCCGACCGGACACCAGCTCGAGCTGCTCGCCGCCGGCGCCGAAGACCGCTCCCGCCTGCGGGACGGCCTGCGCCAGGTGACGGCGAGCACCGGCTCCGGCTCCGTCTGCACCGTCGTGGAGGTGGCACCTTGGTCGCGCGTGCCGGAATCACGGGCTTTGCTCGTACCCAAAGACGAGTAATGCAGGCGCCAGAAGGAGGGGGCTCAGGGGGAACCATGGGTTCCCCCATGCTCAGCCACGCGCTGCTCGTGCCGAAGGACGAGTAGCCGCACGCTTCAACGCGCCGCGAGCGGCGCGCGTCGAGGCCGACGCAAACGGCAGGCCGCTCGAGGTGAACCATCGCGCCGTCGCACTCGTCCGCGAGGAGTGGCGCGTCGTCGACCGCTGGTGGACCGAGGAGCCGGTCGTTCGGGGCTATTTCGAGGTCGTGCTCGACAGCGGCGAGACCACCGTCGTCTTCTTCGACGCTGCGGGTGGCGGCTGGTATACCCAGCGAGGCGCATGACCGATTTCGCTGAAGTCGAGCGCGAAGAGCTTGCCGTGCAGTTCGTCCGCGTCCCCGACGGGCTCGAACACATCCGCCGCGCCTGGGACGAGCTCGAAGCCGTCGTCCCGCTGCGCGGACGGCACTTCTATGGTGCCTTCGATCCGGTGGCCGACGACTACCGCGCCTGCGTCGAGGTAGGGGAGGGAGACGAGCTCGTGCCCGGCCTCGAGTCCGGCACGCTCCCCGGCGGCCGGTACCTGCGCGCCCGCCTACAAGGAGAGCCGCCCGCCGTGTACGAAGGCATCGGGCCGACCTTCGACGAGCTGACGCGACAGGCAGAGCCAGACACGAGCCGCCCGAGCCTCGAGCACTACCGCCGCCGCGACGAGATCGACCTACTGCTGCCGGTCTAGCGCGGCCCGGAGCGCTCGCGCCGCCACCTCGGGATCGTCGGCATCCCGGATCGCCCGCACGACCGCGACGCCCGGCGCTCCGGCACCCGCGACCTCCGCGACGTTCGAGAGCTCGATGCCACCGATCGCGAACCACGGCACCATCAGCGTTCCCGCCGCAACGCGGAGAAGCTCCAGGCCGCCCGCGATCGCATCCTCCTTCGTCGGCGTCGCAAACGCGGTCACCCCGACGTAGTCGGCGCCGCCGACGTCGCCGAGCTCTTCCTCCGTCGAGACCGAGAGCCCGAGCAGGCGGTCGGCTCCCACGAGTGCCCGCGCCTCGGCCAAGGGCATGTCGCTACGCCCGACATGGACGCCGTCGGCACCGCAGGCAGCGACGAGATCCGGCCGATCGTTGAGGACGAAGAGCGCGCCGTGGGCCTCGCACACCGTCCGGAACGGTTCGGCCGCGGCGACCAGAGCCTCACCGTCGAGCTCCTTGTCGCGGAGCTGGACGACGTCGACGCCGCCGCGCAGGGCCGCGTCGAGCAGCGGGCGCGGATCCTCGCCGTGCGGCCGGGCTTCGAGGACGAGGTAGAGGCGGGAGCGCGCGAGACGCTCGCGGCGGGCCGGTCCGTCCACACCCCGAGCGTACGCGCTGCTCACACAGGCCTCACACCGAGGCCGCTACGGTCGCAGGCATGAGATCGCGGCTCGCCGTCGCCCTGGCCGTGCTCGTGGCCATCGCGCTCGTTGGCGCGTTTGTCCATCGGCCCGCCCACACGGACGCCGCCGGGACGACGACCACGCAGAAGCCCAAGCCGGATCCGAACCGCGTGGTCACGCTCCAGGGGCCGCTGCAGGGCGGGCTCCTGATCGCCGACCGCGGCAACGACCGGATCCTCCTCGTCGACCCAGCCCGAAAGACGTTGTGGCGATTCCCGACCGCGGCCGACCGGGCGAAGGGGCGGCAGCTCGTCTTCGACGACGACACGTTCGTCGAGCCGGGTGGCAAGGCGCTCATCACGAACGAGGAGGACCACGGAGACATTCTCTCGATCGACATCGCGACCCATCGCATCACCCGGCTCTTCGGAGTCCCCGGCCCTCAGGCCGGCCCCGGCGTCTCGGCGGGTGCGCCCAACCGGCTCAACTGGCCGGACGACGCGTACATGCTGCCGGACGGGACGCTCACCGTGGCCGACGCCTACCGGTGCCGCATCCTCTTCATCAAGAACCATCGGATCGTCCGTCAGATCGGCCAAACCGACGTCTGCGCCCACAACCCGCCGCGCACGCTCGGCTACGTCAACGGCGACACGCCGCTCCCCGGCGGCGGCGTCCTCGTCTCCGAGATCAACGGCTCCTGGATCGACCGCTTCAGCAGCACGGGGCGGTTGATCCGATCGTTCCAGGCGCCGGTTGCGTATCCGTCCGACCCGCAGCCGCTGTCGCGCGGCCGGATCCTCCTCGCGGACTACGCGTCGCCGGGTGCCGTCGTGATCCTCGACCAGCACGGCAGGACGCTGTGGCGCTACGGCCCGACCTCGGGCTGGGGCGCACTGAATCACCCGTCGCTCGCGGTCATGCTCCCGAACGGGGACATCGCGGTCAACGACGACTACAACGACCGGGTCGTCATCGTCGACCCGAAGAAGCGCCGGATCGTGTGGAACTACGGGCACCTGGGCCGGCCCGGCCGAGGCGCCGGCTTCCTGAACACGCCCGACGGGATGGACTACGTCCCGCTCGGCCCGCACGAGAAGCCGCTGTGGCAGCTCGTGCACCACCCGTAGCGCACGAACATCTGTTCGCCTAGACTCCGGGGATGACGCTAGCCGTCCCGCAGCCGTTCGATGAAGCCCGCGTTCGGCGTGTGGAAGTTGAGCAGGCGGACGGGCACACCGCAGAGGCGGAATCCGTGCTCGACGTTCGGCGGCACCGAGAGGAACGTGCCGGGCCCGATCCGGTGCCATTCGCCGTTTTCGAGGAACTCGGCCTCGCCCTCGAGCAGATAGAACGAGTCGGTGTGGTCGGGGTGGGCGTGCGGGTCGACGCCCTCGAAGTCGGCCGGGAAGTAGAGCTCGAGCGCCTCGATGTGCGGGAGCTCGGCGAGAACGCGGTGCTGCCGAATGCGCTCGCCCTCGCCCGGTGGCGTGAAGAACGGCTCGTCCATCGCGTCGGATCATGACCTACGTCGAGCTGCACGCGCACTCGGCGTACTCGTTCCTCGACGGGGCGTCGCAGCCGGAGGAGCTCGCGGCCCGCGCGGCTGAGCTCGGCTACGAGGCGCTCGCGCTCACCGACCACGACGGCGTCTACGGCTCGCTCGAGTTCGCGCATGCGGCGAAGCACCTCGGCGTGCGGCCGATCACCGGCGCCGAGGTCACGCTCGCGGACGAGTCGCACGTGACACTCCTCGTGGAGTCGGCACGCGGCTACGCGAACCTCTGCCGGCTGCTCACGGCGGCGCACGCGCACACGCGCGACACGACGAACCGCGAGCCCGCGCCGCCGCGGCTCGACCAGGCGCTGCTCGAGGAACTGAACGAGGGGCTCGTGTGCCTCTCGGGCTGCGCCCGCAACGGCCTCGCGGTCCGCGACCCGAACGCGGCGGCGCGGCTCGCGCGCGCTTTCGGCCGCGACCGCTTCTACGTCGAGCTGCAGCGTCCGTACGAGCGCGGCGACGCGCGCCGGAACGCGCTGCTGCGCGACCTCGCCGCCTCGCTCGGCGTCCGGACGGTCGCGACGGGCGACGTCCACGCCCACGACCGGCGGCGAGCCGTGCTCCAGGACGTGCTCGTCGCCGTCCGCTGCCGCACCTCGCTCGAGGGCTGCGAGCAGGAGCGGCGCGGCAACCACGAGTCCGCCCTCCTGTCGCCGCAGGAGATGCGCGAGCGCTTCGCAGATCATCCGGAAGCCGTCCGCGAGACCACCGAGCTCGCGGCCCGGCTCGAGTTCGACCTGACCGAGGAGCTCGGCTACCGCTATCCCGACTTCTCGGACGGCGAGGAGCCCGCGATCGTCCAGCTGCGCCGGGTGTGCGAGACCGCGTTCACCAAGCGGTACCCAGACAACGCTTGTAACACAGTGTTACTTGGGAAAGTTCGAGCTCGGCTCGAAGAGGAGCTTGCGCTGATCGGCGAGCTCGGCCTCGCCGGCTTCTTCCTCCTCCACTGGGAGGTGCTCGAGCTCGCGCGCGAGGTCGCGCTCGAGGTGCGCGGCCCCGGCTCGATGCGGCACGTCCTGCCGCCCGGCCGCGGGCGCGGCTCCTCGGTCGGCTCGCTCGTCTGTTACCTGACCGGGCTCTCGCACGTCGATCCGGTCGCGAACAACCTCTCGCTCGGCCGCTTCCTCAACCGCGAGCTCGCGTCCATCCCGGACATCGACCTCGACTTCCCGCGGGACATCCGGGAGAAGCTCATCGTCCGCGTCGTCGAGCGTTACGGATCCGAGCACGCAGCGCTCGTGGCGGCCTTCGCGACCTACCGCTCGCGCGGCGCGATCCGGGATGTCGGCAAGGCGCTCGGCCTCCCGTACGCCGACCTCGAGCGGCTCGCCCGCCTCACGGACGGCTGGAACGCGCAGCGCGTCGCCGACGAGATCGCCGCGCTGCCGGAGGCTGCGACGAAGCTCCGCTCGCCGCGCTGGCGTGCGTTCGGGGCGCTCTGCAGCGAGATCGCCGGCCTGCCGCGCCACATCTCCCAGCACCCGGGCGGGATGGTCATCTCCTCGCGGCCGCTCGTCGAGCTCGTGCCGGTGCAGCCTGCGGCGATGGAGGGCCGGCAGATGTGCCAGTGGGACAAGGACTCGTGCGCCGACGCCGGCTTCCTCAAGATCGACCTGCTCGGGCTCGGGATGCTGTCGGCGGTCGAGGAGTGCGTCGACCTGATCGCGCGCCACCGTGTCGACCCGAAGGGTCGCAATCGACCCATGCGGATCGACCTCTCGCGCATTCCGCTCGACGACGCGGACGTGTTCGCGGAGATCCAGCGCGCCGACACCGTCGGCTGCTTCCAGATCGAGAGCCGCGCGCAGATGCAGGTCGTGCTGCGCACGCGGCCGGAGACGATCGACGACATCACGGTGCAGGTCGCGCTCGTGCGGCCGGGGCCGATTCAGGGGAAGGCCGTGCACCCGTATGTCGAGCGGCGGCAGAAGCTGCGCGAGGACCCGGGCTACCGCGCGCCGGCCGACCATCCGCTGCTGGAGGAGCCGCTGCGCGAGACGCTCGGGGTCGTCGTCTTCCAGGACCAGGTGCTCGACGTCGCCGTCCACCTCGCCGGCTTCACGGTCGGCGAGGCGGAGGGGCTGCGGCGGGCGATGAGCCGCAAGCGCTCGCACGCTGCGCTCGAGGCGTGGCGGGAACGGTTCGTCGCGGGCGCGCTCGAGCAGGGGGTGGAGGACGCGAAGGCGCACGAGCTCTACGACAAGCTCGTCGCCTTCTCGGGCTTCGGCTTCCCGAAGTCCCACGCAGCTGCATTCGGGCTGCTCGCGTACCAGTCGGCCTGGCTGCGGCACCACTACGCGCCGGAGTTCCTCGCCTCACTCTTGAACGCGCAGCCGATGGGCTTCTATCCGCCCGCGACGCTCGTCCGCGACGGGCAGAAGCACGGGGTGGAGACGCGCCCGCCCGACGTGAACCGCAGCGAGGCCGGCTGCACGATCGAGGAGGACGGGGCGGTTCGCGTGGGCTTGAAGTACGTGACCGGACTGGGGGAGGACGACGCGGAGGTGGTCGCCGCGAAGCGGCCCTACTCCTCCGTCCGCGAGCTCGCGCAGCGAACCGGTCTGTCGGAGAGCGAGCTGCGCGCGCTCGCCGAAAGCGGTGCGTGCGACTGCTTCGGGCTGCGGCGCCGCGAGCTTCTCTGGCAGCTCGGCCTCGTGCCGCGGCCGGCCACCGTCCCGGGAACCGCAGGCGAGGCGAAGCAGCTCGCGCTGCCGCTCGAGCCGACCGTCGCGACGCCGGACCTGCCCGAGCCGACCGTGTGGGAGCGGATGCTCACCGACTACCGGACGACGAGCCTGTCCGTCGGCGTCCACCCGCTCGAGCTGCTCCGCCCGCACCTGCCGCGCGGAACGCTTTCCAGCGAGCGGCTTCGTGGTGTTCAACACGGGGAAAACGTGCAGCTCGCAGGGCTGGTGGTCGCGCGGCAGCGGCCGTCCACCGCGAACGGCGTCGTCTTCATGCTTCTCGAGGACGAGCTCGCGCAGGTGAACCTCGTCGTCCTGCCGCAGGTGTACGAGCGGTTCCGGGCGATCGTACGGAGCGAGCCGCTCCTGCTCGTCCGCGGCCGGTACGAGCACTCGGACCGCAACCGGAACATCCTGGTGGACGAGCTCGTCTCGCTCGCGCCGCTCGCGCGGTCGCTGACCGACGGCGCCGACGTCCACGCGGCCCTCCCGCGCGCCCACCACTTCGGGCATCGCTAGCGAGGAAACCGTTTACGCCTCGCTAACGTCTGAGTTCACATCGCGTCTCACTTCTGCGATAGGTGTGTCGGGGGCCGCACTGAGGCGGACCGCAGTCGCCGTGCGATCGGGAGGAGCTTCATGAGAAGGGTTCTGGGCCTGCGAGCGCTCGTAGCGGCGTCGCTGTTGGCACTGCTGTGCTTCGCAATCTCGGCGGCCGGTGCAGGCGCCGCGGCACCGACGGGCACAAGGATCGTGGCGCCGAAGCCGTTGATTCCTCACGGTGCCAAGCCGCTCGGCGAGGTGTCCCCGGCGACGACCGTGTCCGGCGCGGTGGTGCTCCAGCCCCGTGACGACGCCGCGTTGACGCACTTCATCTCGCAGGTGACGGACAAGCACTCGCCGCTCTTCCATCGCTACCTGACCCCTGCCGGCTTCGCGGCGAGATTCGGCCCGACACCCGCGACCATCGCTGCCGTCAAGTCGCAGCTGCAGAGCTCGGGGCTCACGGTCACCGACGTCGCGCGGGACGGACTGATCGTCCGCTTCACGGCTCCCGCGAGTCGGGTCGAGACCGCCTTCCGCACGGGCCTGGAGCGCTACAGGCTCGCCAACGGCTCGATCGGGCAGGCGCGGACCGCCCCGGTCCGGGTGCCGACCGCGATCGCCAAGGACGTGACCGCGGTGGTCGGCCTCGACACCACCCTGAGGCTCCGGCCGTCTCGGGTGCTCCATGCACCGAGGTCGGCCCGCGGAACCCGCCCGGCCGCGAAGACGACGACGTTCGTCCACCCGGCAGGGTCGCCCACGCCCTGCCCTCAGGCCACAGCCGTCGCCGCGGCGTTCGGCGGCCTGACCGACGACCAGATTGCCAACGCGTACGGCGTGTTCGGCCTCTTCGGCGCCGGTGACACCGGCTCGGGCCAGCACATTGCGGTCTACGAGCTGGAGCCGTTTGCCAGGAGCGACCTCCAGACCTTCGACACGTGCTACTTCGGTGCGACGCAGGCCACCGCGATGCTCGGCCGCGTGGCGGTCAAGAGCGTGGACGGCGGCCAGTCGGCCGGTGCGGGCTCGGGCGAGTCGATTCTCGACGTCGAGGACATCTCCGCGTTCGCCCCGGGCGCGAACATCGACGTCTACGAGGCACCGAACAACACCTTCGGCGCGCTCGACGAGTACGCGCAGATCGTGAACGACAACGTCGACCAGGTCGTGACCACGAGCTGGGGGCTGTGCGAGCAGGCGGTCCAGCAGGGCTCGCCCGGCGTCCAGCAGGCAGAGAACCTCATCTTCCAGGAGGCGGCCGCCCAGGGACAGACCGTCTTCTCGGCTGCCGGTGACGAGGGGAGCAACGACTGCAGCGGCACGGGGGCGCCGGTCAGCCCGGTCCTGTCCGTCGACGATCCGTCGAGCCAGCCGTACGTCGTGGCTGCCGGCGGCACCACGATCGACAACGCCACGCAGCCCGCCCTCGAGCAGGTCTGGAACGACGGAGCCGCTTGGGGCGCGGCCGGCGGCGGCATCTCCGAGTCCTGGCCGATGCCGGCCTGGCAGCTCGACTCGCTCGTGCCGGGCGTCAACAACCCGAGCGCCGTGTCGGCCGCGAACACCTTCGAGGCGGGTGACCTCGGGAACCCGAATTACGCGTTCTGCACGTCGGACAACCCCGTCGGACCCCTCGAGGGTGGCTGCCGCGAGCTCCCCGACGTCAGCGCGGACTCCGACGAGTGGACGGGTGCGATCACCGTCTACAGCGCCCTCGCCGACGGCGGCTGGTTCACGAACGGCGGCACCTCGTCGGCGGCCCCGTTGTGGGCCGCGATGCTGGCGGACGTCAACGCCTCGGCCACCTGCCAGGGCAACCCGGCGACCCAGAACGGCGTCGGCTTCGTCAACCCGCTCCTCTACTCGGTGGCGTCGAATCCGACGGCCTACGCGGCGTCGTTCAACGACATCACGCTCGGGAACAACGACCCGTACGGCAGGTCGAACCTGTTCCAGGCCACGTCCGGCTACGACATGGCTTCAGGTCTCGGCAGCCCGCAGCTGACCCAGCCGAACGGGGGCGCCGGGCTCGCCTTCTATCTCTGCAGCCAGGCTCCGGCCGTCACGCGGCCGACGGTGACCGGCATCTCGCCGGACAGCGGCCTCACGTCGGCCCCCGACACGCCGGGCGTCACGATCGCCGGCACCAACTTCGAGCTGAACGGCGTCCCGGACGTCACGAGCATCCAGGCGGGAGACGTCCAGTTCCCGGCGGGCACGTTCAACGTCACGAGCCCGACGACGATCGTCGCCGACTTCCCGCCGGCCTCGTTCCTCAGCCCGCCGACCGACCAGACGGACGGCGCAGGGCCAGAGGCCGTCTCCGTGACGCTCGACGACGGGGAGACGAGCGCCGTCAACATCAACAGTTGGTTCACGTACGCCGACGACAACGGCTCCTTGCAGCCGCTCCCGACCGTGACCAGCGTCCACACGTATGCCGGACCGGACGCGGGGGGCAACACCGTCACCGTCTTCGGCGCCGGCCTCGCGGGGGCTACCAGCGTCACGTTCGGCGGCGTCGCCGCGTCGACGTTCACCGTCAATCCGGGCGGAACCGAGATCTCGGTGCAGGTCCCCGCCTTCCAGGACGGGACCACGACATGCGACCAGGACGGCTCGAGCTTCGGCACGGGCGAGGACGCCGCCAACGACGTCTGCCAGACGCAGGTCGTCGTGACCAACGCGAACGGCTCGAGCCACATGTCGACGATCCTGCCGCTCTACGAAGGCGCGTTCACCCCGGGGGACAACGGCGCGATCCCGGCTCCCCCGGGCCAGGAGCCGTCGCCGGCGGCCACCGAGTACGACTACGTGCCGACGCCGACCATCACCTCGATCTCGACGAACACCGGCGGGCCGGGCTCCCTCGCGAGCGAGGCGGGAGGCTCCGTGGTGACGATCGAGGGCAAGGGCTTCAACCTCGCCACGCTCGACTGGATCAACTTCGGCGATCCGACCCAGGCTGCATCGCAGCTGAACCCGTTCCTCAACCTCGTCAGCGTGACGGGCACGCAGATCGAGGTCCTGGCCCCAGGGCTGGACGCCCCGACCGTCGGCCCCAAGAGCTTTCAGGTCACGGTCCAGTCCGCTGCAGGCCTGTCGAACGCGGCGAATGCGACGTATGCCGGGATCCCAACTGTCTCCTCGGTGCAGGCGACCGCGGGCCCGACCGCCGGCAAGCCGGCCGCGCCGGATACGGGCGGTACGCCGATCGAGATCGACGGCACGGGATTCGCGAACCAGACGCTCGCCGTGACGTTCTTCGACGTCGCCGGCCCCTCGTTCGGCACGCAGTTCAACTTCACGGCGGTGGGGGATACGAAGCTGGACACGAGCACGGTCGGCCAGCTCCCGGCGGTCGTCGACACCCAGGTGTGCACCGTCACGGACTGCTCGACACCCAGCTCGTTCAACAACGACCTGTCCGACGTGCTCTTCCTCTTCCCGCCGGGCGACCCGAAGATCGACTCGGTCACACCGAGCTCCGGGCCTGCGAACGGCGGGACTCCGGTGACGATCACCGGCGAGAACCTCGGCTGCGTGACCAGCGTCTCCTTCGGCAGCGTGCCGGCGGCCGACGCCACGAACAGCCAGGCGTTGCTCGACTGCGGGTCGACCAACACGGTGACCGTGACCGCTCCGCCGGGCGCCGTGGGCACCGTGCCGGTCACGCTGACGACGGTCGAGAGCGACTCGACGGGCGCGACGGCAGCGAGCGGCTCGTTCACCTACACCAAGCCGTATGCGCTGACGATCAAGAAGTCGGGGAGCGGCGCCGGGAAGGTGACGAGCCTGCCGGGCGGCATCAACTGCGGGAAGACCTGCTCCCACGTCTATGTCTTCGGGACGGCGGTCACGCTGAAGGAGACCGCGGCCAAAGGCTCGAGCTTCGTCGGCTGGTCGGGCGTGTGTACCGGCAAGGCCGTGTGCAAGGTCCTGACCGACGCGGCGCTCACCGTCACGGCGAAGTTCGGACACGCGAACTGCGTCGTGCCGAACGTCGCGGGTCGGAGCCTCTCCGCTGCGAAGCGGGCGCTCAAGGCGCACTTCTGCTCTGCCGGGACGGTGAAGCACGCCTTCTCCAACACGGTGCCGACCGGACGCGTCATCTCGGAGCGCCCGAAGGCCGGAACCCACCTCAAGTACAACTCGAAGGTGAGCCTGACGGTCAGCGACGGTAAGAAGCACTAACCGGCAGGCTGGGAACAGCCGAAAAGGGGGTCCGCCCAGGCGGGCCTCCTTCTTCCGGCGAGCCCTAGTGCCGGCTCGCGTGCCGCCGGTGCATCGGCGACGGCAGGTGCGGCGCGAGGTTGAAGACGGTGTTCACGAGTGCGAGATGGGTGAACGCCTGCGGGAAGTTCCCCAGCAGCCGCTTCGCCTGCGGGTCGTACTCCTCGGCCAGCAGGCCGAGATCGTTGCCGAGCGCGACGAGCCGCCCGAACAGCTCGTGCGCGTCGTCGTGGCGCCCGAGCAGCTCGTAGCAGTCGCACAGCCAGAACGAGCACGGCAGGAACACGCCCTCGCCCGGCGGCAGCCCGTCGGCCGCGGACTCGCTCGTCCGGTACCGCAGGACGAAGCCCTCGTGCAGGAGCTCCCGCTCGACCGCCTCGATCGTGCCGCGAATGCGCGGGTCGGATGCCGGCAGGAAGCCGACGAGCGGCAGCAGCAGCAGGCTCGCATCGAGCTCCGGCGATCCGTACGACTGCGTGAAGCAGCCGAGCTTGGCGTCGAAGCCACGCTCGCAGACGTCCTGGTGGATGTCGTCGCGGATCGCCCGCCAGCGGTCGACCGGCCCGTCGAAGCCGTACTCCTCGACCGTCCGCACCGCGCGGTCGAAGGCGACCCACGCCATCGCCTTGGAGTGGACGAAGTGGCGGCGCCCGCCGCGGATCTCCCAGATACCGTCGTCCGGCTCCCGCCATGCTCCGGCGAGATGGTCGAGCAGGCCGCGCTGGATCGTCCACCCCTGCGGATCCACGGGCAGGCCGTGCTGGCGTGCCTGGTAGAAGCAGTCGAGCACCTCCCCGTAGACGTCGAGCTGGAGCTGCTCGCTCGCCGCGTTGCCGACCCGCACCGGCTGCGAGCCCTCGTAGCCGTCGAGCCAGGGGAGCTCGAACTCGCTCAGCCGCCGCTCACCCGCGACGCCGTACATGATCTGGACGTCCGCGGGATCGCCGGCGATCGCCCGGATCAGCCAGCGCCGCCAGTCTCCCGCCTCGTCGGCGTGGTTGCAGTGGAGGAGGGCGAGCAGCGTGAGCGTCGCGTCGCGCAGCCAGCAGTAGCGGTAGTCCCAGTTGCGCACGGAGCCGATCCACTCGGGCAGCGACGTCGTCGGCGCGGCGGCGATGCCGCCGGTCGGCTCGTAAGTCAGCGCCTTGAGCACGATGAGCGAGCGCCGGACGAGCGGCGCCCAGTCCGCGGGAAGCTCGAGCAGGCAGGCCTCGCTCCACTCCCGCCAGAACGCCTCGGTGTCGGCGAGTGCCTGCTCGGGGTCGACGGACTCGGGGACCTCCAGGTGCGACGGGAACCACGTGAGAACGAACGGGATCCGCTCTCCTTCGTCCACGGCGAGCTCGGAGATCGTGCGCATGTCCTCGCCCCGGGTCTCTGCGGCGGTGCGGAGGCAGAGCGCGTCCGGCCCGGCGAGCGCGACGCGCGTGTTGTCCTCGTGCGTGCGCTTGCGGACCCAGGGGACGATCCGCCCGTAGTCGAAGCGGATGGTCAGCTCCGAACGGAAGTGGACGCGGCCCTTGACGCCCTCGACGATCCGCACGATGTCGGGCACCTGGCCGCGTGGCGGCATGAAGTCGAGGACGCGCGCGACCGAGCCGTCCTCCGTGGTCCAGGTCGTCTCGAGGACGAGCGTGTCGTGGAGATAGCGGCGCGTGCTGGTCGCGGGCGCGGAGGGGGCGAGCAGCCAGCGGCCGTTCTCCGGCCCGCCGAGCAGCGCAGCAAAACAGGCGCCCGAGTCGAAGCGGGGGACGCAGAGCCAGTCGATCGAGCCGCCGCGGTCGACGAGCGCCGCCGTCTGCAGGTCTCCCAGGAGTGCGTAGTCCTCGATGCGGGCGGTCATCTCAGCGATTCTCGATCTCCAGGCCGAGGTCGGGCCAGCGCTTGCGGACAGCGCGGTTGAACGAGTCCTCGTAGGTCTCGGCGGCAGTCTCGTCGAGCGTGCGGGCGAAGCGGTCGCGCATGTCGGCGAGCGCCTCCGTGGCAGCCTCGACCACGTCGGACCAGTCGCCGTACGCCTCCTCGCGGTCTTCGCGGTCCGCGCGCTCGTAAGCCTGGGACTTCTCGCGGGCCTCCTCGAGCAGATCGGCCTCGTCCTCGACGAACAGGTCGAGCTGGCGTGCGATCACGTCGTGGAACGGATCGCGGCGCAGCCTCACGTGATCTCCTCGTAGAGCGCGAGATGCGCCTGCGCGGCCGCATCCCACGTCAGCTCCTCGCGCGCCCGCCTGGCGCCTGCCCGGGCCTGCTCGAGCGCGGCCGGGTCGGAGAGGAGCTCGTGGACGGCCTCGGCAAGCCCGGCGACGTCACCCGCGGCCACGACGCGGCCGGCCCCGAAGCGTCGGACTGGCTCCGCGATCCCGCCCACGTCGTAGGCCACCGCCGGCACCCCGGCGCCGAGCGCGCGCAGCAGGGCGCCACTCTGGTCGAGCTCGGGGCGGTAGGGGAAGACGGCGACGGTCGCGTCGCCGAAGGCGCGGTCGATCTCGGGCTGGGGGAGATAGCCGAGCCGCCACTCCACCTCGAGCCCGTTCGCGGCGGCGCGGTACGGCTCGACGGGCTCCATCGCATCGCCCGCCACGAGCAGGCGCGCGTCGCCGACCCGCCGCACGGCCTCGATGGCGTCGCCGAGCCCCTTGTACGGCCGGATGATCCCGAAGGCGAGCACGGTGCGGCCGTCGTCGCGCCGCTCGGGGTCGCTCGGGAACACGGGGTGCGGGATCACACGCAACCGCTCCCGCGCGACGCCGAGCTCCGCCAGCGTGTCGCGGCCGCTTTCGCTGTGCACGACGATCCGGTCGAAGCGAGCGAAGAGGTGACGCCACAGGTCGGTGCGGTGCGCGGTGCGGCGGGGAAGAAGGTCGTGCGCCGTGAGCACCGAGGGCAGATGCGGGCGGAAGAGGAGCGCGTCGAGCTCGGGCGCGGGCAGCCACTGCACGTGGAGCACGTCCGCCTTGATGCGGCGGAGCGAGGCGAGCCCGAGCGGATGCTCCGCGACCTTCAGCGGCAGGCGCAGCGCCGACCGGCCGAAGACGCGCGACGAGACGGGGTAGAAGACCTCCCGCCGCGTGTATCCCACCGGCTCGGGCGCGTCGCCGAAGCGGAAGCGAGACGTGACGAGCTCGACCTCCGCTCCGGCCCGCGCGAGCGCCGCTGCGAGCTCATGGTCGTACGGCGGCGTGAAGGCCGGCGGATCGGCGAGCAGGACGCGCACTGCCTCGTACGCTACGCCGTGACCATGCTCGTCCGGACTTGGAACCTCTTTCACGGCAACGCCTCGCCGCCGGAGCGTCGCGCCTTCCTCCGTCCGATGATCGAGCTCGTGACCCAGGACCGTCCCGACGTCGTCTGCCTGCAGGAGCTGCCGGTCTGGGCGCTGCGGCATCTCGAGAGCTGGAGCGGCATGCATGCGACGAGCGCGGTCGCGCGGCGACCGCTGCTGCCCGTCGGCTCGCGCGCCGTCACCGGCCTGCACCACGGGCTGCTCCGCTCGGCCGTGACGGGTGAGGCGGACGCGATCCTCACCCGCGATCCGGCTCGCGCCCTCGGCGTCCATGTCGTCGGGGAGGAGCGGCTGCGGCGCATCGCCCACGCGGTCGACCTGGACGGGGTGACGGTCGTGAACTTCCACATCGACGGCGAGCGCGCGCAGTTCGACCGCGTCGTCGCGCTCGCGCGGGAGCGCTCGATCGTGGCGGGCGACGCGAACCTCGTCGCGCCCGGCGCGCACGGGTTCTCACCGCCGCTGGCCGGCAGCATCGACCAGATCCTCGTGCGCGGACTCGAGCTCCGCGACGGCCCCTCCGCATGGCCGCTCGAACGACGCGTCGTCGACGGTCGCGTCCTTTCCGACCACGCCCCCGTGGAAGCGGTCGTGGCATGACGCCCGAGGAGGCACGCGCGCAGTTCCCCGTCCTCGAGCGCTACGCGTACCTCAATGCCGGTTCGATGGGGCCGCTCCCGCAGGCGACCGTCGACGCGGTTCGAGCACGACTCGAACGGGATCTGACCGCGGCCCGCAGCACCAAGGCGTACATGGGGGAGGTCTTCGACCTGCGCGATCGCGTCCGTGCGGGCTTTGCCGCCGTTCTCGGTACATCCGCCGAACTCGTCGCCCTGACTGACTCGACGACGCGCGGCTGCCAGATCGCGGTCGCTGGACTCGGGCTCGGCGCGGACGACGAGATCATCACGACCGATCAGGAGCACTTCGGCCTGATCGGCGCGCTCCATGCGAGCGGCGCCCGCGTCGTCGTCACGGAGGCGGACGAGGACGCCCTCCTCGCCGCGGTCACGCCGCGCACCCGGCTGATCGCGGTCTCGCACGTCCTCTGGACGACCGGACACAGGCTCGACCTCGCACGGCTACGACAGCCCGACGGGCCGCCGCTGCTCGTCGACGGCGCCCAGTCGGCGGGCGCGATTCCCGTCGACCTCGCCGGCGCCGACTTCTACACCGTCTCCGCGCAGAAGTGGCTGTGCGGCCCCGATCCGTCCGGCGCGCTGTTCGTGCGCGATCCTGAGCGGCCGGCCGTTGCGCTCCCGACCGCGTTCTCGCAGCTGAGCCACGAGGCCGACGGTTCATTCGCACCGAAGGACGGCGCGCGGCGGTTCGATTCCGGCTGGATCGGCGCACCCGCGCTCACGGGCCTCGAGGCGTCGCTCGCCATTCACCCGGACTGGCGCTACGAGATCGCCGCGGCCAGGGCCGCCCGTTGCCGCGAGCTGCTCGCACCGCTCGTCGAAATCGTGACACCGCCCGACCACTCGACGCTCGTCTCCTTCCGCCCGCCGGGCGATCCCACGGAGCTCGTCAAGGCTCTCGCCGAGCGGGACGTGATCGTCCGGGAGCTGCCGGGCTTCGATCTCGTCCGTGCCTCGTGCGGCTGGTGGACGAGCGAGGACGACCTGCGCCGGCTTGCCGACGGCCTAGGAGGGTAGGCCGAGTTCGGTCGCGATGGGCTGCAGCGCCGCGACGATCGTGCGGATGTGGTCGTCGAGCTCGACGCCGAGATCCTCGGCGCCCTTGTAGACCTCGTCGCGATGCACGCCGGCCGCGAAGGACGGCTGCTTCAGCTTCTTCTTGACCGACTTCGGTTCGAGCCCTTCGAGCCCGGTCGGGCGCACAAGCGCGCACGCGTGGATGAAGCCGCTCAGCTCGTCGCACGCGAACAGCGCCTTCTTCAGCAGCGTGTCGCGCGGCAGCGCGAGGTGCTCGGCGTGCGAGAGCACGGTCTCGACGACTTCCTCGGGATAGCCCTCCTCACGGAGGATCGGCGCTCCGTCCTGCGGATGTTGGTCGAGCGTCGGATGCATCTCGTAGTCGAAGTCGTGCAGGAGCGCAGCGACGCGCCAGAGCTGCTCGTCCTCACCAAACTTCCGCGCGTACGCGGCCGTCGAGGCCTCGACGGCCAGCGCGTGGCGCAGCAGCGACTCGCTCTTCGTGTAGCGGGTCAGGGTCTCCCAGGCCTGTTCGCGAGTCGGCTCCAAGGCCCGGCTATCCTAGCCCGGCATGTCCGTCGCGACGGCCCCGCATGCCCTCGTCATCGAGGGTGGAAATCCGCTCAGCGGCCGCATCCGCGCCTCGGGAAACAAGAACGGCGCGCTGCCGATCCTGGCGGCGTGCCTGCTCGCCGACGAGCCGGTGACGCTCTCCAACCTCCCGCGGATCAGGGACGTCGAGACGATGCTGGAGCTCGTCGCCGCGACGGGCGCGAGCGCGGAGTGGACCGGCCCGAACGAGGTGCGCGTCGACCCGCAGGGTCTTTCGACGCCCGAGGTCGACGCGGTCCTGGCGGAACGGATCCGGGCCTCGTTCCTGCTCGCCGGCCCGCTGCTCGCACGCCTCGGCAGGGCAAGCGTGCCGCCGCCGGGCGGCGACGTGATCGGGCGGCGCCGGCTCGATCCGCACATCCACGCGCTCGAGCGGCTTGGCGCGCGCATCGAGATCGAGAACCGCTACGTGATGGAGACGGACGGTCTCCGCGGCGCCGACATCTTCCTCGACGAGGCGAGCGTGATGGCGACCGAGAACGCGGTGATGGCGGCTGTGCTCGCGCCCGGCGAAACCTCGATCGGCAATGCTGCCTGCGAGCCGCACGTGCAGGACCTCTGCCGCTTCCTCGTTTCCCTCGGTGCGCAGATCGAGGGCATCGAGTCGAACGTCCTCCGAATCCACGGTGTCGAGCGGCTGAGCGGAGGGGAATGGACGATCGCCCCCGAGCACATCGAGGTCGGCAGCTTCATCGGCCTCGCAGCCGTCACGAACAGCGACCTGACGGTCGAGGCCGTCGTCCCGCACGACATGCTCTCGATCCTCACCGCGTTCGGCCGCCTCGGGATCGAGGTCGAGCTCGGGGACGACTGGCTGCGCGTGCCGCCGAATCAGGAGCTCGTGATCCAGAACGACCTCGGCGATCAGGTGCCGAAGATCGAGGACGGCCCCTGGCCGGCGTTCCCGGCGGACCTGACGTCGATCGCGGTTGCAGTCGCGACGCAGGCGTGGGGGACGATCCTCGTGTTCGAGAAGATGTTCGAGAACCGGCTGTTCTTCGTGGACAAGCTCGTCTCGATGGGTGCGCGGATCATCGTCTGCGACCCGCACCGCGTCGTCGTCAGCGGCCCGTCGCGCCTCTACGGGCAACGGCTGACGAGCCCCGACATCCGGGCCGGGATGGCGATGCTCATCGCCGCGCTCTGCGCGAACGGCCGCTCCGTGATCGGCAACGTCGCCGAGATCGACCGCGGCTACGAGCGGATCGACGAGCGGCTTCGCGCCGTCGGCGCACAGATCGAGCGCGTCGAGGCCTAGAGCCGCAGTACGCTCCGGGAGATGAGCGAGCAGGCTGCGGCAGGCGTTCGCGTCAACGTCTACGGGCACGGCGACGCGACGGTGGAGACGGGGCTTCCCGTCCTCAACCGCCTGCTCACGCGCCTGGCGGAGACCGCGCGGTTCGACCTGATCCTCGACATCGAGCCGGGCGACACGCAGGCCGAGGTCGACGCCGCGGCGGCCGCGCTCGGGCACGCGCTCGCGGGGCCGCTGCGGGCCGAGGGCGCGAGCGGTCACGGCGCGGGCGCGATGACCTCGGCGGAGGCGCTCGCCTCCGTGGTGCTCGAGACGAGCGACGAGCCGTTGTTCGTCACGAACGTCGACCTCACCCAGGCCCACATCGGCGGGCAGGGCACCGACGTCGCGCGACGGTTTCTCGAAGTGCTGGCCGAGAACGCGAGGCTCGTGCTCCACGTGCGGCTCCTCAACGGCACCGACAGCGATCACGTGCTCGAGGCGATCTTCAAGGGGCTCGGCGAGGCGCTGGCCCAGGCATGCGAGAGACAGGAGGCGAGATGAGCGACAAGCGCGTCGTCCGCACCGAAGCTGCGCCCGCGCCGTTCCAGGGCGCGCCGTACTCCCAGGCGATCGCGGCCGGCGGCTTCGTCTTCGTCTCGGGCCAGCTGGGCCTGAAGCCGGGCGACACCGCGATCTCGGGCGGGATCGAGGAGCAGACCGAACAGGTCTTCGCGAACCTGCAGGCGATCCTCGAGGAAGCGGGCACCGGTCTCGACCGGCTCGTGAAGACTACGGTCTTCCTCCAGGACCTCGACGACTTCCAGGCGATGAACGGCGTTTACGCGAAGCACGTCGGCGAGCAGCCGCCCGCGCGGGCGACCGTGGAGGTGGGGAAGCTGCCGTCCGGCGCTCTCGTCGAGATCGAGGCGGTCGCACTCCAGTAGGACGCTCCGCCGGTCCGGCGACAATGGCCGGATGCGCGAGGAGATCGAGAACTACGTCCGCAAGCTAGGGCTCGACGCCTACCTCGTCGGCGGCGCCGTGCGCGACGAGCTGCTCGGGCTCGAGTCCAGGGATGCCGACTTCCTCGTGCCCGGCCTCGACACCGAAGGGCTGCGCGCGGCGCTCGCGCCGCACGGACGCGTCGAGGACCTCGTGGTCGCCGACCGGATCGTCGGCATCCGGTTCCACCCGGACGACGGCCGGATCCGGCAGCTGACGCCGGCCGGGATCGAGTTCGCGCCGCCGCGCAAGGAGGTCTCCACCGGCCCGGGGCGGCACGACTTCGAGATCGTCGCCGACGCCTCGCTGTCCGTTGAGGACGACATGCGCCGCCGCGACTTCACCGTCAACGCGATGGCCCGCCGGCTCGAGACGGGCGATCTCGTCGACCCGCTCGGCGGGCAGTCCGATCTCGAGGCGCGCCGCCTTCGCACCGTCTCGGCGCAGAGCTTCCGCGAGGACCCGCTCCGCCTCGTCCGCGCTCTCCGCTTCGTCTCCCAGCTCGGCTTCGAGCCGGACGAGGCGCTGCTCGCCCAGATGCGCGAGGAGGCGCCCGCGGTGAAGCTCGTGTCGGGCGAGCGCATCGGCGGCGGCCTCGCGGCGGACGGGATGGGCGAGCTGTCGAAGCTCCTACTCGGCGCCGAGCCCGCCCGCGCGCTGAGGCTCGCGCGCGACACCGGCGTCCTCGTCGAGCTCCTGCCGGAGTTCGGCCCGGCGATCGGCTTCGACCAGGAGAGCCGCTACCACGACCTCACGGTCGACGAGCACACGTTCGCGGTCGTGCAGGCCGCCGCCGACCAGGGCTTCTCGCTGCCCGTGCGCCTCGCCGCGCTCTTCCACGACCTCGGCAAGCCGATCGTCGGCTGGCGCGGGCACGACGGCCGGCTCCACTACTACGCGAAGCCCGGCTTCGCCGCCCACGGGCACGACCGGGTCGGCGCCGACCTCGCCGCAGAGGCCCTGCTCCGGCTCAGGTATCCGAACGTGCTCCGCCGGCGCGTCGTCCGCATCGTGCGCCGCCATATGTTCCAGCCGGGAAAGGGCGACGCTCTCCGCGCCCGGCGTTTCCTGCGCCGCAACGGAGACGAGGTCGCGTTCGACCTCCTCGACCACAAGCTGGCCGACTTGCTGGGCAAACGGGGAACCGAGGGCGAGCCGCCGCCGTTCGAGGAGATTGAGCGGCTGGCGCGTTTCCGCGAAGTGGTCGAGCAGGAGCGCACGAGCCCGCACCGGCTGCGCGATCTCGCCGTCGACGGAAACGACCTGATCGGTCTCGGCTTCGAGCCGGGGCCGCAACTCGGCCACATCCTCCACGAGCTGCTCGACCTCGTCGTGGACGAGCCCGACCTGAACACGCGCGAGCAGCTGCTCGCACGGGCCAAGGAGCGGCTGTGATCCGCTGGGAGGTGGACGGCTACGAGGTCGCCTTCACGACCCGCGTCGGCGGGGTCAGCGAAGGCCCATACGCGTCGCTCAACCTCGGCCGCAAGAGCGGGGACGATCCCGAGCGCGCCGACGAGAACCGGCGCATCGCCTGTGAGGCGATCGGCGCCGACGTCGAGCAGCTCGCGCTCAACTACCAGGTGCACTCGACCCGCGTGCTGCGCGCGGTGCCCGCGTTGCGCGGCGAGCACGCAGACGGGCTCTGGACCGACGAGCCCGGCCTGCCGATCCTCGCCATGTCCGCCGACTGCCTGCCGATCGCCGTCGCGCGGCTGGACACCTCCGAGCCCGCGATCGCCGTTCTCCACGTCGGCTGGCGCGGGCTGCTCGCCGGCATCGTCGAGGCTGGGGCGCAGGCGCTCGGGGGAGACACGCTGGCCGCCGCGATCGGCCCCGGCATCGGCCCGTGCTGTTACGAGGTGGGGGAGGAGGTGGCGACGCCGTTCCGCGAGCGCTTCGGCGACGACGTCGTCCACGACGGCCGTCTCGATCTCTGGACGAGCGCCGAGCGCGCGCTCCGCACCGCCGGAGTCGCGCAGGTCGACCGCTTCGACCGCTGTACCGCCTGCGAGCCCGAGACGTTCTTCTCGCACCGGCGCGACGCCGGCCGCACCGGCCGCCAGGGGGTGATCGCCTATGTCGCCGACTGAGATCCGAGAGCGCTACGAGCGCATCCGCGAGGAGGTCGGGCCGAACGTGACCGTCGTCGTTGCGACGAAGTACGTCCCGCTCGAGGACATGGGCGAGCTGGCCGAGGCGGGAATCGAGGTCGTGGGCGAGAACCGCGCCCAGGACCTCGCAGCGAAGCACGCCCGCTACGGCGATGCCTTCCGCTGGCACTTCATCGGCCACCTCCAGAGCCGCAAGGCGCCGCTCGTGAGCGAGCTCTGCGAGCTGTGCCACTCGCTCGCGTCCGAGTCGGCAGCGCGGAAGCTCACGATCCCGGCGCTCGTCGAGGTCAACCTCTCGGGCGAGGCGACGAAGTCGGGCGTCGGCCCCGCAGAGCTGCCGGCCCTGCTCGAGGCGTATCCCGACGTCCGCGGGCTGATGACGATGCCGCCCGCGGCCGCCGACCCGGAGGCGTCGCGACCGTACTTCCGCCGTCTCCGCGAGCTCGCCGCCCGTCACGGGCTGCACGATCTCTCGATGGGGACGAGCCAGGACTACCGGGTCGCCGCCGAAGAGGGAGCGACCTACGTCCGGGTCGGCGCAGTCCTGTGGCAGCGCTAACATCGGCGGCGCCATGCCGCTTTCCGACGTCTGGGCCCGCACCCTCGTCTACTTCGGCATCGCCGAGGAAGAGGACTGGGACGAAGAGGGCTACCTCACCGAGGACGAGCTCGCCGCCGAGCACGAGAATCCCAACGTGCGGAGGCTGCCGGCCCGCAAGTCGCGCCACGACTACGACGACGACTGGACCGACCCCGAGCCCGACGGGCAGCGGACGAGCATCCTCCGCCCGCGCGCGTCGCAGCGTCCCGTGCGCAACCTCCAGCCCGTGCAAGGCCCTGGCACGTCCCGCGTCCACCTGATCCTCCCGCGCAGTTTCAACGACGCGCAGCAGGTGGCCGACCGCTTCAAGAACGGCGTCCCCGTGATCCTCAACCTCCAGTCGGCGGACTCCGAGCTGTCGAAGCGGCTGATCGACTTTGCCAGCGGCCTCACGTACGCGCTCGACGGCGGCATGCAGCGCATTGCCGACAAGGTCTTCCTCCTCACGCCGAGCGACGTCGAGCTGTCCGCCGAGGACCGGGCGCGGATGCTCGAGCGGGGCTTCTTCAACCAGGCATAGGAGAAGGCGGACTCGGGGCGAACCACGCCTGAATGGGCGTGTCAGCCACGTTCGCGCTGCTCGGCGACGCAATTTCGAGCGCCGAGACGTTCGTCAACGTCTTCACCGGGCTCTACTGGCTCGTGATTTTCGTCTACATCCTCACGAGCTGGCTGCGGCTGCCGTACTCGCCCACGCTCAACCGGATCCAGCGGTTCCTCTACGACGTCTGTGAGCCGTACCTGCGTGTGTTTCGTCGCCTGCTCCCCTCGACTGGAGCGATCGACCTCTCGCCGATGCTGGCCTTGATCTTCCTGATCGTGATCGACCGCTTCCTCATCTGGGTCCTCAACCACTTCAACTAAGGAGAGAGCGATGGCACTCACACCCGTCGAGATCAGGCACCTGACCCCAGAGCGCACGAGGTTCCGCGGCTATCGCGTCGAGACCACCGACCAGCTGTTCGAGGAGATCGCCACGAGCTTCGAGGATGTCTGGCGCGAGCGAGCAGACCTCGCGGACAAGGTCGAGCAGCTCGAGACCGACCTCGTCCGCTTCCGCGAGCTCGAGAGCTTGCTGCGCACGACGCTCGTCTCCGCTGAGCACGCTTCGGCGCAAACGCGTGACCAGGCACGGCGGGAGGCGGAGCTGATCCTGAGCGAGGCCCACGCCGAGGCCCGGGAGATCCAGCGCCGCGCGATCGCCGAGAACGAGCGGCTCGCGCGCGAGTCGCGCCGCGTGCGGTCGCAGCTGCAGGAGGCGCTCTCCGCCTTCGGGGAGCCCGAGGCGGCCGCGACGAGCCGAGAACCGGAGACGACCGTCGAGCCGGACGAGGCGACCGCCGAAGAACGGAGCTGGTACGGCGCGCCGGACGCAGACGCTGCGTGAGGTGGCCCGACGTAAACTGAGCGCGTGAGTGCGGAGACGACTCGACTGCGCTTGCGCGTCAGCCCGGGAGCGGGCCGGACGGCGCTCGTGGGCCGGCACGGCGACGCCTGGAAGGTGCGCGTCACCGAGGCGCCCGAGCGCGGACGCGCCAACGAAGCCGTCCTCCGCCTCCTCGCCGACACGCTCGCGCTTCCCCGCACGGCTCTGACCCTCGTTTCCGGGCACGGCGGCCGGGAGAAGGTCGTGGAGTTGACCGGGATGGGGCCGGCGCTGATCGAACGGCGCCTCGCCTCGGCCACGCGAGAGGACCGGGGCAGGAAGGACCGGCGGTGACGAGCATCGACACCGAGCACTTCCGCGGCGCGCTGCTCGAGGAGCGGCAGCGGGTCGAGCATGCGATCGCGACGCTCCGTGAGGAGCATCCCGGCTCGCTCGAGGACGAGGTCGAGGAGGTCGCGGCATCAGGCGGCAACCACCTCGCCGACACCGCCAGCGCGACGCTCGGACGCGAGATCGACTACACGCTGGAGGACAACGCCGAGCAGGTCCTCTCCGAGATCGACGCCGCGTTGGGTCGAATCGACGACCGGACGTACGGCATCTGCTTCAACTGCGCCAACGAGATCCCGCAAGCGCGGCTGGAGGCGAACCCCTGGGCCTCTCTCTGCATCGACTGCAAGCGAAGAGCCGAGGCAGGATGAACGAGCCGGTCCGGCAACTCGAGGTTCGAGTCGGCTCGGCGACGGACGCCTTGACGCCGGTCTCCCGGGCGACCCGCTCGTTCGCGGCCACGCGCGCGCAGTGGCTGGCGCTCGTGGCGATCGCGCTCACGGCGATCGTCGCCGACCAGGTGACGAAACATGTCGTGGCCTCGCACCTCACGCTCGGAGAGGGGCTCCACGTCGTGGGTCCGTTCGCGATCCGGCACGTCCAGAACTCCGGGATCGCCTTCGGCCTCTTCTCGAACGCGACGGCCGCCGTCATCGTCGTCACCACGATCGCGATCGCCTGGATGCTCGCCTACTTCGCGCGCTCCGGTGCCCGCCATCCCGTGCTGCCCGTGGCACTCGGGCTCGTGATCGGTGGCAGCGTCTCGAACCTCGCCGACCGCGTGCGGCTCGGCTTCGTCACCGACTTCCTCGACTTCCGCTACTGGCCGGCCTTCAACCTGGCGGACAGCTTCATCGTGATCGGGGTCGGCATCCTCCTCGCCGCACTGCTCCTCTCCGAGCGAGAGCCGCGGACTCCCAAGCGCTGAACCGGCTCGTCGTTCCCGCGGATGCCGCGGGAGAGCGGCTCGACCGCTATCTCGCCGGGCTGCCGGAGGTGCACTCTCGCGCCGCGGCAGAACGGCTCCTCGCGGCAGGCGCCGTGCTCGTCGACGGAGAGCCGCGCGGGAAGAGCCACAAGCTCGTGGGTGGGGAGGAGCTCGTAATCGAGGCGCCGGCAGCGGCCGCCAAGGAGCCTGCGGCCGCGGCGCCCGAGCTCACGATCGCCTATGCCGACGAGCACCTCCTCGTCGTGGAGAAACCTGCCGGCGTCGTGGTGCACCCGGCTCCGGGCCATGCCGGCGGCACGCTCGCGCAGGCGCTCGCAACCGCCGGAGCGCAGGGCGGGGAGGAGGGCCGGCCCGGGATCGTCCACCGCATCGATCGCGACACCTCGGGGCTGCTCGTAGTCGCGCGATCGCACGAGACCTACGAGAAGCTGCAGCGGCTCGTGCGCCGCCGTGCGCTGACGCGCGAGTACCTCGCCCTGGTCGTGGGGAAGCCGCGGTCACGGCGAGGCACGATCGAGGCGCCGATCGGCCGCGACCGGCACGACCGGCTCCGCCACTCGCTCGACACGGCGACGCCGCGCGCGGCCGTGACGTACTTCGAGCTCGAGGAGCTCCTGCCGCGCCATGCGTTGCTGCGGGTCAGGCTCGAGACCGGGCGGACGCACCAGATCCGCGTCCACCTTGCCGCGATCGACCTCCCGGTCGCCGGCGACCCCACCTACGGGATAGCCGGGCGCGGCGCAGCCGCGCGGTCTAGCAGCCGGGCGTCGGCGGCTTCGCCGACGACACTTCCAGCCCTGGACCTGGGCCTCGAGCGGCAGTTCCTCCACGCCGCGCGGCTCGCCTTCGACCACCCGATAAGCGGCGCGGCAATCGACGTCTCGTCCCCGCTGCCGCCCGAGCTCGCCGCCGCGCTCGCTGCGGCCCGCAGCTAACCTTCCCGGGTTCCTGTCCCTACTCCCCGGCGGCCCAGCCGTGGCGCGCGTGCCTCTCCTGGCGGGAGGTGCGCTTCGACTCCCGCCGGTTCAGCACGACAAACCAATCTGGAAGGAGCTTCCATGGCTATCTCTACGAGCGCCGGCGCTGTCTCCATGCGCGAGTTGCTGGAGGCCGGAGTCCACTTCGGCCACCAGACACGGCGCTGGAACCCGAAGATGCGCCGCTTCATCTTCGCCGAGCGCGGCGGCATCTACATCATCGATCTCACGCAGACGGCGGAGCGGCTCGAGGAGGCGCGGCAGTTCCTGCGCAACGTCGCCGAGCGCGGCGGCACCGTGCTCTTCGTCGGCACGAAGAAGCAGGCGCAGGACGCCGTCGAGAACGAGGCGAAGCGCGTCGACATGCCGTACGTCAACCACCGCTGGCTCGGCGGCCTGCTCACCAACTGGCGCACGATGGCCGACCGCATCGATCGGCTGCACGAGATGCGGCGCCTGCGGGACGAGGGGCAGATGGACCTCCTGCCCGCGAAGGAGCGCATCGCCATGGGCGGCGAGCTCGAGAAGCTGGAGGCGAACCTCGGCGGCGTGGCCGACATGCGCCGCCAGCCCGACGCCGTCGTGATCGTCGACCTCAAGAAGGAGGCGCTCGCCGTGCGCGAGGCGCGCCGGCTCGGGATCCCGGTCGTCGCCCTCGTCGACACGAACTGCGACCCGGACGAGGCCGACTACGTCATCCCCGGCAACGACGACGCGATCCGTTCCTGCAACCTCGTCGTGCACTCGCTCGCCGAGGCCGTGAACGACGGCAAGCAGAAGGTCTCGGCACAGGAGCTCCAGCAGCAGCAGGAGCAGCAGGCTGCGGCGGCTGCAGCAGCCGAAAGCGCGCCAGACGACGTCGAGGACGTTCAGGCCGGTGAGCAGATCGAGCCCGTGACCGAGGGCGAGAGCGTCCCGGTGCCGACCGGCGAGGACCCCGCGAAGGAAGGCGCGGAGGAGACGAAAAGATCGGCAGCCGCCCTCGGCGATCCGACGCGTGGCGAGAAGGAGGAGGGCTAGATGCCAGCCGAGATCTCTGCCCAGCTCGTCCGCGAGCTCCGTGAGCGCACGGGCGCGGGGATGATGGACTGCAAGCGCGCGCTGCAAGAGACGAACGGCGACATCGAGGATGCGGTCGTCCTCCTCCGCGAGAAGGGCATGGCGAACGCGGCCAAGCGCGCCGATCGCGCGACGACCGAAGGGCTCGTCGGCTACCGGCTGGCGAGCGACGGTTCGCGCGGCACGATGGTCGCCGTCGGCTGCGAGACCGAGCCGGTCTCCAAGAACGAGGAGTTCCAGGCCTTCGCCAAGAAGGCGCTCGACCTCGTCGAGGCGGAGGGCATCGACGCCGTCTCGCAGCTCGACGAGGAGCGCGTGGAGCTGTCCGGCAAGCTCGGCGAGAACATCGCCGTCACGGGAGCGGCCCGCTTCGAGACCGTCGAGGGAGGCCGCCTCGGCGCGTACGTCCATCCCCCGGCGAACAAGCTCGGCGTTCTCCTCCAGGTTCGCGGCGGAGACGAAGAGCTCGCGCGGAATCTCGCGATGCACATCTCCTGGTCCGACCCACGCTGGATCGGCCGCGAGGACGTGCCCGAGGGCCTCGTCGCCGCCGAGCGCGAGATCTACCTCAACTCGGAAGAGGTGCAGTCGAAGCCCGAGCAGGCGCGTGAGAAGATCGTCACCGGGATGCTCGACAAGCGCTTCTTCGCCGAGCGAGGCGGGGTGCTCGCCGACCAGCCGTGGATCCACGACGGCTCGCAGAGCGTCGGCAAGGTTCTCGCCGACGCGGGAGCCGAGGTGCTCGAGTTCGAGCGGTTCTCGCTCGCGGGATGACGGCCCAGCCCAAGACCGAATCCGGTCCGCGGCCGACCGTGCCTGCCTTCCGGCGGGTGCTGCTCAAGCTCTCCGGCGAGGCGCTCATGGGCGCGCGCGAGTACGGGATCGACCCCGGCGTGACGCGGGCGCTCGCCAAGGAGGTCGCCGGGATCCGGGGCGAGGGCGTCGACGTCGCGGTCGTGGTGGGCGGCGGGAACTTCTACCGCGGTCTCGCGGCCGCGGCCGAGAGCGGGATGGACCGCGCGACCGCCGACTACGCGGGCATGCTCGCGACGCTGCTCAACGCCCTCGCGCTGCAGGACGCGCTCGAGCGGGAGGGAGCCGACACGCGGGTCCTGTCCGCGCTCGAGGTCTCGGAGGTCGCGGAGCCGTACATCCGGCGCCGGGCGATCCGCCACCTCGAGAAGGGCCGCGTCGTGATCTTCGCCGCCGGCACCGGCAACCCGTTCTTCACCACCGACACGGCGGCGGCGCTGCGCGCGCTCGAGATGGGCGCCGACGCGATCCTGATGGCGAAGCACGGCGTCAAGGGCGTGTACGACGGCGACCCGCGCAGCGTCTCGGACGCCGAGTTCCTGCCGCGGATCACGCATCTGGAGGCGATCGAGCGCGGGCTCAAGGTGATGGACACGACGGCGCTGTCGCTCTGCATGGACAACCGCCTCACGATCCACGTCTTCGAGCTCGCCGAGGGCAACGTCGCGCGCGTCGTCAACGGCGACAAGGTCGGAACCATCATCGCGACTGCTGGAAGCGCCGACGGCGAAGCCGTCGACGCCCGGCCGAGAGACCGCGCCGCCTCCGGCGGCGCCGGTGACAAGGAGGGCTGAGGCATGGCGACTGCGGAAGAACTGATCAACGGCGCCCAGGACAAGATGGTCAAGTCGGTCGAGCACGCGCGGTCGGGATTCGCGACCGTCCGGACCGGGCGCGCCTCGGCGTCGCTCCTCGACCGGATCGAGGTCGACTACTACGGCACGCCGACGCCGCTGCGCCAGCTCTCGACGATCAACGTCCCCGACCCGCGCATGCTTACCGTCCAGCCGTTCGACCCGGGCTCGATCAAGGCGATCGAGAAGGCGATCCAGGAGTCCGATCTCGGCCTGACACCCTCCAACGACGGCAAGCTGATCCGGCTGCCGATCCCGCAGCTGACCGAGGAGCGGCGGAAAGAGCTCGTCAAGGTCGTCCGCAACATGGCCGAGGAGCACCGCGTCGCCGTCCGCGAGATCCGGCGCGACGCGATGCGGCACCTGAAGGAGCTCGTGGACAAAGGCGAGGTCGGCGCCGACGACGAGCACCGCGCCGAGGGCCGGGTCCAGGAGCTGACCGACGAGCACACGAAGCAGATCGACGAGCTCCTCAAGCACAAAGAGGCCGAGGTGATGGAGGTCTAGTGACCTCCCTGCCGGGCACCGACGTCAGCCCCGAGGAGCACCTGCCCGAGGTCGCGCACGCGGTCGCGATCATCATGGACGGGAACGGGCGCTGGGCCTCGGAGCACGGCGTCTCGGTCGCCGAAGGCCATCGCGCCGGCTCGCGGGCGCTGCGGCCCGTCGTCGAGGGGGCGATCGACCTCGGGATCGAGTCGCTCGCGGTCTACGCGTTCTCGACCGAGAACTGGAGCCGCGACGCGGGCGAGGTCGAGGCGCTGATGGAGATCTTCGGCGAGACGATCGACCGGGAGCTCGAGGATCTCGCCGCACAGGGTGTCCGCTGCCGCTTCGTCGGGCGGCGCGACCGTGCTCCCGACTGGCTGAAGACCAAGATGGACGAGCTCGAGACGGCGACCGCGGACAAGTCGAGGCTCCAGCTCTGGATCGCCTTCGACTACGGCGGCCGCGCCGAGCTCGTGGACGCCGCCCGCCGGCTGCTCGAGAGCGGCGCCGACCCTGACGATGTCGACGAGGCCGCGCTCGCCGCGTGCCTCTACGAGCCCGAGATGCCCGACCCGGATCTCGTCATCCGCACCTCGGGCGAGCGCCGCATCTCGAACTTCCTCCTCTGGCAGTCCGCGTACGCCGAGTACGTCTTCACCGACACCCTTTGGCCCGACTTTGGGCCGGACGAGCTGCGGACCGCGATCGAGGAGTACGCACGCCGGCGCCGTAGATTCGGCGGGCGATGACATCGTTCGCCTGCGGCCCGTGACCAACTTCGCCTCCCGTCTGCTGGTCGCGGCGGTCGGCCTGCCGCTCGTGCTCGGCATGCTGTGGCTCGGCGGCTGGTGGCTGTTCACGCTCCTCGCGGTTGCCTCATGTGTCGCGGTGCACGAGTTCGTGACGACTGCGCGACCGCTACGACCGCTCGCTCCCGCGGTGTACGCAGGTGTGCTGCTCGCGCTATTCGGAGCCGAGAAGGGAGGACCTGTCTGGTTGCTCGGCGGGTTCTGTGCGACCTTCGTGCTCGCCTTCGTGCTGCACGCGGTCTCGAGCACGCGCGCGCCCACGACCGCGGCCGTCGGCTCAACCGTGCTCGGCTCGGCCTGGATCGGGCTGGGCCTCGGCTTCCTCCTCCTGCTGCGCGAGATGCACGACCACGGGCGCCTGATCGCGTTCACGGTGGTGCTCACGGCGTTCGCTGCCGCGACGTTCGCCTACTTCGGCGGCCGGCTGATCGGGCGGCACAAGCTCGCGCCGCGCCTCTCCCCGGGCAAGTCGTGGGAGGGTCTCCTGATCGGCGCGGTCGCCGGGGTCTTCGTGTCGTTCATCGCGCTCTACGACACGCGCAAGGACTATCTCAACGTCTGGCAGGCGATCGTGCTCGGCCTCGTCCTCGTGGTCGCCGAGGTGATCGGCGACCTATTCGAGTCGGCGGTGAAGCGCGACCTCGAGGTGAAGGACACGGGCAGGCTCCTCGGCGGGCACGGCGGGATGCTCGACCGGATCGACGGTCTCCTGTTCGCTGCACCCGCCGCCTTCTTCCTCGTCACCGCCTACGGCTTTCACTAGCCGACTCCCTACACTTGGCGCATGAAGCGCGTCGCTCTGCTCGGGGCTACGGGATCGATCGGTCGCCAGGCGATCGAGATCGTCGAGGCGCATCCGGAGCTCGAGCTCTGCGCCGCAGCCTCCGGCTCGACGCCGCTCGACGACGTCGACGCCCCGCTGAAGGAGGTCGGAGGCGACCTCACCGAGCTGCTCGACCGGGCGCAGCCAGACGTCGTCCTCAACGCCGTCGTCGGCTTCGCAGGGGTCCACGCGACTCTCTGGGCGCTGGAGCACGGCGTCGACCTCGCGCTTGCGAACAAGGAGAGCCTCGTGGCGGCCGGCGAACTGGCACTCGCCGCGCAGAAGCGGGGCGGCGGCCGGATCCTGCCGGTCGACAGCGAGCACTCGGCGCTCTTCCAGTGCCTCGAGGGACGCGGGCCGGAGCAGATCGACACGCTCGTGCTCACCGGTTCGGGCGGGCCGTTCCGCGGCCGCACGCGCGCGGAGCTCGAGGACGTCACGCCAGAGCAGGCGCTTGCACATCCGACGTGGCGGATGGGGCCGAAGATCACCGTGGACTCGGCGACGCTCGCGAACAAAGGCCTCGAGGTGATCGAGGCGCACTTCCTCTTCGGCGTGCCGTACGAGCGGATCGAGGTGGCGATCCAGCCGACCTCGATCGTGCACTCGCTCGTCCGCTTCCGCGACGGCGCAGCGCTCGCGCACCTCGGCTACCCGGACATGCGCGTGCCGATCTCGTATGCGCTCACCTACCCGGAGCGGGCCGCGACCCCGCTGGCTCCCCTCGACCTCCCCTCGCTCACGCTGGAGTTCTCGCCGCCCGACACCGACACGTTCCCGATGCTCTCGCTCGCGCGCGCCGCGGGCGGTGAGGGCGGCAGCGCACCGTGCGTCTACAACGCGGCGAACGAGGTCGCCGTCGCGGCGTTCCTCGCCGACCGCCTGCCGTTCCTCGGGATCCCGGAGGTCGTGGGGGAGACGCTCGCAACCGCGGGCACCGAGCCGGTCCGCGACCTGGACGACCTCGTCGAGGCCGACCGCGCCGCGCGGGCGCTCGCCGGAGGAGCGCTGGCGACCGCATGACGTACGTCGTCGTCATCGCCGGCCTCGTCCTGCTCGTCTTCCTGCACGAGCTCGGGCACTTCTGGGTTGCCCGCGCCGTCGGGATGCGGCCGCGGAGCTTCTACATCGGATTCCCGCCGGCTCTCTACAAGATCCGGCGCAAGGGCATCGAGTACGGGATCGGCATGATCCCGCTCGGCGGCCTCGTCCGGCTGCCCGGCATGAACCGGCCCGCCGCGCGCGACCTGCGCGCGTTCGTCGAGCCCGCGATGCGCGAGGACCCGGGCCTCGTGCCGGCGGTGGCAACGCTGCGGCGCGCTCTCGAAACGGAGAACTACGAGGCAGCTCGCCGTGCCTGCTTCGAGCTCGAGCGCGAGGTGGGCGCCGCGCAGCTGACCTCCGGTGCGAGACGGTCTGCCGAGCGCGGGCTTCGCGAGGTGGAGGAGGGCACCTCTCCGGAGGCGTACTGGCGCGGAGCGACCTGGAAACGCATCGCCGTGATCGCGGCCGGCCCGTTCGCGAACATCGTGGTCGCCTTCCTGATCCTCTTCCTCGTCTTCGCCATCAGCGGCGGGCCCTCGAACCAGGGCACGGCCGAGGTCGCCGGAGTCCTGAGCGGAACTCCGGCGGCCAGGGCCGGCCTGCAGCCCGGCGACCGGATCGTCGCCGTCGACGGCCGGCACACAACCTTCGACTCCGTGTCACCTCGCATCGAGGCGAGCCACGGACGCAAGGTGACGCTGACGGTGGTGCGCGACGGACGACGCGTGGAGGTCGGTCCGCGCCGCACCGTCAAGGTCGACGGCCACTGGAGGTTCGGCTTCACGGCGGAGGTCCCCCTCGTTCCGTACTCCACCGGCAGGGCGGCCCGGGCGGCAGGGTCGAACCTCTGGAGTGTCGTGACCGGCACCGGGCGTGGGCTCGCAGGATTGTTCTCCAGCCACGGGCGCAGCCAGCTCTCGGGTCCCGTCGGGATCGTCGAGGTCTCGCAGCAACAGCTCCAGGCCGGCTGGAGCCACTACCTCGAGATCCTCGCGTTCGTGAGCATGTCGCTCGCGCTGCTGAACCTGCTGCCGCTGCTCCCCCTCGACGGCGGCCACATCCTGTTTTCGCTCATCGAGGCCGTCCGCCACCGTGCGCTCGCGCGCGAGGTCTACGAGCGGGTCTCCGTGATCGGGTTCTCCTTCATCCTGCTGATCATGGTGATCGCGTTCTCGAACGACGTCTCCGGCGTTCCGCACTGAGCCGCTTCAGCGTCCTTTGAGGCCGGGATTCGGGTCGAACCCGCCTGGCTAGACTCATTCCTGGATGGCCAGCAAACGTCAGATCTCGGTCGGCGGGGTCGCGATCGGCGGTGGAGCGCCCGTCGTCGTGCAGTCGATGACCACGACGAAGACGCACGACGTCGAGGCTACGACCGCACAGATCGCGGCCCTGGCGAGCGCGGGCTGCGAGATCGTGCGCGTCGCGGTTCCGAAGACGGAGGACGCGGAGGCGCTCTCGAAGATCGTCCGCTTCTCGCCGGTCCCCGTGATCGCCGACATCCACTTCAACGCCAGCCTCGCGCTGAAGGCGATCGACCAGGGCGTCGCCGCCGTCCGGATCAACCCCGGCAACATCGGCGGCCCGGACAAGGTCGCCGAGGTCGTGCGCGCTGCGAAGGCGAAGGGGACACCGATGCGGATCGGGGCGAACTCCGGGTCGCTCCCGAAGCACCTCGAAGAGCTCGCGCAGAAGGACCAGGCCGAGGCGCTCGTCGAGGCGGCGCTCGAGGAGGTCCGCCTGCTCGAGAGCCTCGACTTCTACGAGTTCAAGATCTCCGTCAAGTCGAGCCACGTTCCCACCATGATCCGCGCCTACCGGATGCTCTCGGAGAAGGTCGACTACCCGCTCCACCTCGGCGTGACCGAGGCCGGGACGGTCTTCGCCGGCTCGATCAAGAGCGCCGTGGGGATCGGCACCCTGCTCGCCGAGGGAATCGGCGACACGATTCGCGTCTCGCTCTCCTCCGACCCGGTCGAGGAGCCGAAGACGGCGTACGAGATCCTGAAGGCGCTCGGACTGCGGGAGCGCGGGCCGGTGATGATCGCCTGCCCGAGCTGCGGCCGGGACAACGTCGGCGTGCACACACTCGCCGAGGAGGTCGAGCTGCGCCTGCAGGACTACCCGCAGGCCTTCGAGGTCGCGGTCCTCGGCTGCGCGGTCAACGGCCCGGGCGAGTCCGGCGACGCGGACTTCGGGATCGCGGGCGGCCGCGACGTCGGCTTCATCTACGCCCACGGGCGTGTGCTGAAGAAGGTCGGCTCCGACATCCTGATCGACGAGCTCTTCCACGAGATCGACAAGTGGATCGCCGGCGGGATGAACCGCCCGAAGCGCCTCAAGATGGCGAAGCCCGCCGCGCTCGCCATGGCCGAAGCCTCGCTGATCCCGCTGGACTAGGGTCTCGCGAGACCCGATGATCCACCGAGCCTCACAGCTCTTTCTGCCGACCCTGCGCGACGCGCCCGCCGACGCGGAGGCTGCCTCGCACCAGCTGCTCGTGCGCGGCGGCTTCATCCGCCAGATCGGCGCGGGCCTGTGGGCGATGCTGCCGCTCGGCTGGCGCGTGCACATGCGGATCGAGCAGATCATCCGCGAGGAGATCGACGCGATCGGCGGCCAGGAGATGCTCTCGCCGACGCTGACGCCCGCCGAGCTGTGGGAGACGACCGGCCGGATCGACGTCCCGATCCTCTTTCACCTGAACGACAGCGGCGGCCGGCCGTTCGTGCTCTCGTGGACGCACGAGGAGTCGATGACCTTCCTCGCCCGCGAGATCCAGTCGTACAAGCAGCTGCCGCAGGTCTGGTACCACTTCTCCACCAAGGACCGCGACGAGCCGCGCCCGCGCGGCGGCCTCCTGCGCGTCCGCGAGTTCATCATGAAGGACTCGTACACGTTCGACGCCGACGAGGCCGGGCTCGATGCCGCGTTCGCGCGGCACGAGGAGGCGTACATCCGGATCTTCGAGCGCTGCGGCCTCGAGGCGTACGAGGTCGAGGCGGAGTCCGGGGTGATGGGCGGTAAGGTCTCGCGCGACTTCCTGGCGCCGACGGGATCGGGCGAGAACGAGCTCATGCGCTGCGACAACGGCGACTACTTCGCCGACGCCGAAGCGGCGCGCGGCACACCGCCTCCCGCCGAGCTGCCGCCGGCGCTCGACGCGCCCGAGCTGGTCGACACGCCCCGCGTGGGGACGATCGAGGAGCTCGCCAACTTCCTCTCGCTGGCGGAGTCGGCGACGGCGAAGGCCCTTCCCGTCGTGACCGGAGACCGCCTCGTGCTCGCACTCGTGCGCGGCGACGACAAGTTGAGCGAGGGGAAGCTCGAAACCTTCTTCGAGGCGGCGTTCCGCGCTGCGACCGCCGAGGAAATCCGCGCCGCCTTCGGGGCCGGCGGCGGCTCGCTCGGGCCGGTCGGCGTCGGGCTAGAGGTGATCGCCGACGAGGCGCTCCGCGAGGGCCAGTACGTCGCCGGCGCCAACGAGGACGGCAAGCATCTCCGCGGTGTCCAGGCGGGCCGCGACTACGAGCCGACGTTCGCCGACATCCGCCAGGCGAAGGACGGCGACGCCTGCCCCGAGTGCGGCGGGACGCTCCGCATCCAGACGGCGATCGAGGTCGGCCACATCTTCAAGCTCGGCACCTTCCACTCGAAGCCGTTCGGGGCGACGTTTCTGGATGAGGACGGGAGGGAGAAGCCTCTTGTCATGGGCAGTTACGGAATCGGCCTCGCGCGCACGATGGCGGCGGTCGTCGAGCAGTCCCACGACGAGAACGGGATCGTGTGGCCACAGTCGGTCGCGCCGTACGACGTACACGTCGTGGCGCTCCCCGGCGCCGAGGAGATCGCGTTGCAGGCGGCCGAGGCTCTCTCGGCAGCCGGGCTCGACGTCCTCCTCGACGACCGAGACCAGAGGGCGGGGGAGAAGTTCGCCGACGCCGACCTGATCGGGTGCCCGCTGCGCGTCACGGCGGGCCGCAAGAGCCTCGAGGACGGCAAGGTCGATGTAAGGAATCGCGCAAGCGGCGACGAGAAGCGATTAGATGTTGCCGAGCTCGGCAAGGAGGCCTAGCGATGGCGAAGCGGAGGCGCTTCAGCGAGGAGGGGTTCGGCGAGACCGTCGAGCGCCTGATGGACGAGCAGGCCGTCACGTACCGGCAGCTCGCTGCGCGTACCGGGCTCTCCGCGGGCTACCTCAACCACCTCGTCCACGGGAACCGTCCCGTTCCGTCCAACGACGTCGTGGCCACGCTCGCAGGCGCGCTCGACGTCGAGCCCGAGCACTTCCGCGAGTACCGCCTCCGGATGATCACCGAGCGGCTCGAGGCGATGCCCGCGCTGATCGACCGCCTCTACCGGCAGCTCAACAAGCGCAGCTAGCGAAGCCCGTAGCGGAGGAAGAGGTGCGAGCCGTGCGCTCGCACCGAGCGGAGGCGGCCGGCCACGCGAATCTGCGGGAGGAGCTCGACGCCCTCGACGAGCCCGAGCCGGTCGGCAGCCGCGCGGCCGGCGAGGACGGGGGAGAGGGTGAGGAACAGCTCGTCCACGAGCTGCGAGGCGACAAGCGAGCCGAACGTCGCCGGCCCCGCTTCCGTGAGGACCACGGGGCAGCCGCGGTCGCGCAGCAGCTCGAGTGCCGTCGCGAGGTCGACTGCTTCCCCGTCGTTCACGGCGACGATCTCGGCAGCCTCCGGCAAGGCCACTCGCAGGCCTTGCGCCGCCGCCTCCGTCGTGAGCACGAGCGCGCCGGACTCGAGCACCGGATGGGCCGGGTCGAGCGAGGCGCCGGTCGTGACGACCACGACGAGCGGCTGCTCGGGCCGGCCGCGCCGCGCGCGCAGCTCGGCCAGCGCCTCCGCGGCGGGCGGATAGGCGCGATCGATGCGCCACGTCCCCTGCGGCGACGCGCGCAGCGTCCCCGAGCCGACGACGACCGCATCCGCACACGCGCGCACGAGCGCGAGCACGAACCGATCCGCCTCGCTCTCGTCCCCGATCACCGCGTGCGAGCGCGGTAGCCCAGGCACGGCCACCACGCCGTCGAGCGACTCGACGAAGTTCGCGACGACGCACGGCTCGGCGAGGCCGATCGCGCCGCCGTAGAGCGCCGCAAGCGCCTCGGGCACGTCCCACCGTGGCAGGTCCTCGTCTTCGGCGAGAACCCTGAAGGCTTCGATCACCGCGTCAGCGTAAGGAACTCCGAGCGCAGAGATTCGTCCTCGTCGTACAGACCGCGCCAGACGGTCGTGACGGTGAGGGAGCCGTCCTCCTCGACGCCGCGCATCGCCGTGCACGTGTGCGCCGCCTCGAGCCTGACCGCGACGCCGCGCGCGCCCGCGAGCTCGCGCAGCCCGTCCGCGATTTCCTCGGCAAGCCGCTCCTGCACCGTGAAGCGGCGCGCGTAGAGCCGCACGAGACGCGTGAGCTTGGAGATGCCGACGATCTCGTCCCCGGCGACGTAACCGACGTAGGCGCGGCCGTGGAACGGGAGCGCGTGGTGCTCGCACAGCGCGTAGAAGCCGACCGGGCCCTCGACGATCTGCGCGTGGCGCCCCTCGACCCCTTCGGGCCGCTCCGCCGGGAACACCGTGCGCAGCTTCGGATCGCCGTCATAGCCTGCGGTCGCGTCGAAGAGCGCCTGCACGAACCGCCGCGGCGTGTCGCGGGTGCCGGGCGTGTCGAGGTCGAGCCCGAGCGCTGCGAAGATCTCGGCGGCGTTGCGCTCGAGACGTGACCAGTCCGCGGGCGTGAGGTCGCGCGCCGCCTCGCCGTCGTGGGCGGGAAGCTCGAAGACATTGCTCACGCGACTTCCTCCTGTCTCCTGGGCGCGCGCCGCGGCAAGAGCACGAGCGCGATGACGGCGACCTCCGCCAGAGCGAGCCAGGCGAAGCCGATGGGATGTCCGAGCGCCAACAGGAGCCCAAACGCGGCGAGCTGCGTCGACATGCCCAGGTTCGCGAGCAGCGACCCAGCAGACGGACTGAGGAGCGCCGGACGCCGCGCGACGAGCGACTCCGCGAGCCGGTCCTGCGGCGCGTAGACGAAGACGTAGACCCTGCGCAGCATCGCCGTCGCGCCTCCCTCGGCCTCGGGCTCGGCCACGGCCGCCCGCGACAGCCGTTCGACGTTGAAGTTGAGGCTGAGCACACTCGTGAGCGCGAGGAAGCCGGCGACGGCGACCGCCGGGCGGCCCGTCGTCCAGGCGAGTGCGGCAAAGAGCGCCGCGTTGACGAGCAGGTCGACCTCCGAGTCGAGGTAGCGGCCGAGAGCGCTCGTCCGGCCGGTGAGACGCGCGAGCTGGCCGTCCGCGTTGTCGAGCAGGGTCTTGAGCTGGACGAGCAGCGCGGCGGCGAGCAGCGACCCGCGTCCGAGCTCCACGGCTGCCGAGAGACCCGCCGCACCGGCGGCGGCGACGACGAGCGGCGGAGGCACACGCAGGCGCGCGAAGAGGAGGACGAGCGGATGCGCGAGCGGCCGGAAGACCTTCTCGCACACGAGCTCCGTCCCGCGCCGCGGCTTGCGCGACCGGGCGAGGGCGCTAGACCGCAAGGGCTCCCTCTCCCGAGCGGATCAGGTCGCGGGCGGCGTCGATCCTGTCCCACACGTTCCAGAGGAGCACGCCGCGGGGCTTGCCGTCCTCGACGTAGGTGACAACGCCCTTGCGATTCGGCTCCTGCCAGTCCTCGACGACCTCGAGCCGCGAGTCGACGAGCCCGACCGCCTCGTAGCCGAGGTCGAACAGGTCGGAGTAGAAGAACGGCAGGTGGTCGTACGGGGCGTCGGCGCCGGCCATGTTCGCGCCTACGGCCTTGCCGTGCGAGTTCGCGTGATCCTCGTGCTCGATCCGCATCGTGGTGCCGAGCGCGCGCACGGGGAAGCGCGCGACGTCGCCGGCGGCGAAGACGTTCTCGTGCCCGAATACGCGCCCGTACTCGTCCACGACGATTCCATCGTCGACCTCCAGGCCGGCGGATTGGGCCAGCTCGGTGTCCGCGACGACGCCCAGGCCGGCGACGACCGCGTCCGCGTCGAGCACGAGGCCGGACTCGGTCTCGACCCGGCTCCCCGAGGCCGAGGCGACGAGCTCCTCGGTGCGCACGTCGACGCCCTTCGCCACGTAGTAGTCCGCCACGAACCGCGAGAGGCCGAGCGGGAAGAGGCGGAAGCCGATCCCCGGCTCGGGGAAGAGCATCGTGACGCGGCAGCCGTTGCCGACGAGGCCGGCTGCGATCTCCGAGCCGATGAAGCCGCCGCCGATCACGACCACGTGCGAGCCCTCCGGCGCGAGCTCGCGCAGACGGCGGTAGTCGTCGAGCGTCCGGAACCAGATCACGCCCTCGGCGCCGGGAATCTCCCGCGGCTTCGCGCCCGTCGCGAGCAGGAGCTTCTCCCACGCGTACTCCTCGCCGACGTCGCTCGCCGCCGTCTGCGCCACGAGATCGAGCGAGCCGATGCGGCGGCCGGTGACGAGCTCGACGCCCTCCGCCGGCTCGCGCCAGAGCTTCTCCTCGGGCGCGCCCTGCCACAGCCCCTTGGTGAGCAGCGGCCGCTTGTACGGCGGGTGGGGATCGGCGCCGATCATCGTGATCGAGCCGTCGGAGTCGTGCTCGCGGATGCCCTTCGCCGCCATGTCGCCGGTCATCCCGGCGCCGACGATCAGGTACTTGGTCGTGTGCATCTCTTGCCCTCTCTTCAGGAAACGACATCGAGCTCGAGCAGGGATTGAGTATCCGCCGCGGGCACGCTCCTACGTTCTACCGGCGTGGTCGCCCGCTACGCGGCGACAAGAGCCGATGTCCGCTCCGCCAGCTCGAGATCCTTCTCGGTGATTCCGCCCGCGGAATGCGTCGTCCAGCGGACGGTGACGCGGCGGTACCGGATGTCGATGTCCGGGTGGTGGTTCTCGCTTTCCGCGAGCTCCGCGAGCCGGTCGACGAAGTCGATCGCCGCAGCGAACGAGGGAAGCTCGAATTCCCGGACGAGCGCGTCGTCCTGCTCTTGCCAGTCGGTCACGCGGGGAGTATTCCCGTTACGGGACGCGCAAACGCCGCTCGTTCGTACCAGACTGCAGAGGAGTGCGTGAACCGAGTGACCGAGATCTCGTCCGGCGGGCGCGACGCGGCGACCGCGAGGCCGCGGCTGCGCTCTTCCGCCGCTACTGGCGCGACGCGTGGCGCGCGGCCTACGCGATCACGGGACGCCGCTCGCTTGCGGACGACGTTGCCGCCGACGGATTCGAACGGGCGTTCGCTGCGTTGGGCCGCTTCGACGAGCGTCGTCCGTTCGGGCCGTGGTTGCACCGGATCGTGGCCAACCGGGCACTCGACCTCCTGCGGGCGGAGCGTCGCTTCTCCGACGCGGAGCTGCCCGACACGCCTGACCTCGCGCCCGCGCATGCGATGGGCGACCGCAGCCTGCTCGCCTCGGTGGCCGAGCTCTCGCTGGAGCGGCGCGTCGCCGTCGTCCTGCGCTACGGGGTGGGGATGACGCCGAGAGAAATTGCGGAAGCGCTCGAACTGCCGGTGGGGACGGTCAACTCGCGTCTGGCGCGCGCGCTCGAGCAGCTGCGCGAGTCGCTGGAGGTCGAGCATGTCGAGTGAGCTCGAGCGGCGGCTCGAAGGCGTGCTGTCCGACGCCGGGGACCCCGATCCTGGAGCGGGGGAGGAGGCGCTCCACCGGGCGCTGCGCGCGCTGCATCCTGTGGCCGCACCGAGGCGTGGGATCCGCACCGCCGTGCTCGTGCTCGCGGCAGCGCTCGTCCTGCTCGTGATCGCGGCGGGTTCCCTCGCTGCAGCCGGCGCACTGCACGTCAGCTTCGGCGCGAAGGCGAAGCCGCGTCCGGCGACCACGCAGCTCGTACTCCCGAAGGGAGCGAACGGCATCGCCGCCGTGATCGACGGGCGACTGTCGGTCGTGACGAACGGCGGTTTCCGCCTGCAGGGGCTGCCCGTCAGCGCCGCGGCGCTATCGCCGCACGCGCTCTTCGTCGCTGCCGGGATCGGCCACTCGCTCGTTGCGATGGCCCCCGACGGGCGGAGAGCCTGGTCGCATCCCGCCGGCGGAAGGGTGGTTTCGATCGCCTGGGCGCCGGACGGATTCCGGATCGCGTACGTCGTCCACGCCGGCCGGCACTTCGTCCTCCACGTCATCTACGGGAACGGCATCCACGACACGACGGTCGACCGCTCGGTGCGGCCGGTCCGCCCCTCGTGGCGGGCGGACTCTCTCGCCTTCGCCTACGTTGGCGCGGGTGGAAAGGCGATCGTGTACGACCTCGCGCACACATCTCGGAGCGTCGTCGCGCGCTCCGAGCGCATCGGCGCCGTAACGCAGCTGGCCTTCGCGCCGAGTGGGGACGGGCTCGCGATCGCCGGGCGCTCGGGGGTCGCCACGAAAAGTGTCTGCCGACTTCCCGCTTTCCCCCGGCGGTCTGTGAGCTGGGTTGGTTGGCTCGGCTCCTCGCTGCTGGTGGCGCACGGAGGGCGGCGCACTGCGCTTGACAGACTGTCTTGCGGTGGAGGATTCGGCACTTCCAACTTCGGAGGCAGGATTGTCGCGCTCGACGCCCGCGGGGCGCGAATCGCAGTCGCCGTAGCTCGCGGGAATAACGTCGTGCTCCTCGTCGGCAACTCATTGCCGTTCCGTAGTGTCCGCTTGCCCTCGGTCGGGCGGCTGCCGAGTCGAGCTCATGTGACCGAGCTTGCGGTGGGCTAGCGCGGCCAGAGGGAGATCGCGACGTAGCGCGCCGCAGGCGCGACCTTCAGGGACCAGAACCGGTGGAGCGTTCCGGCCCGGAGCTCCGTCACCACTCCGGTGAACAAAGACGTCGTCACGACAGTCCCTCCGTACGTGGCGAGGTTGAACGAGCCGTAGGACATCGACACGGTGCCGAGCCTCCGGCGCGTCCGCCAGAGCACCGCCTGGAGGGAGGATGCGTAGCCGCTCGTGATCAGCACCCGCGCCCCGGAGAAGGCGAAGTGCTGAGGCCCGCGAGCGGCGGGGATGACCTTGACGAGCCTGCCCGTGGCGGCGCTGTAGATAGTGACGAAAGGCGCGGTCGAGGAGCTGACCCAGACGCTACGTCCGTCCGGGGCGAACTTGACGTCGTGCGAGGTGTACCGCGGGCGGAAGCGGCCGACGACATGCGGCCGGATCGGGTTGGAGGTGTCGAGGCGGACAATCGTCGCCGCCGTCTCGCCGAGCGCAACCCAGAGCCGCTTCCCGTCGGGGCTGAAGGAGAGGTGATGCGCCATCAGGCCGACGTACACGGCCCCTGCGACCTGCCGTCGCACGAGATCGATCACTTCGATCTCTCCGCTTCCTTCGTCGGAGACGTACGCGTATCGCTCGCCCGGCGCGATCGTCGCCACCCTCGGGCGGCGGAAGGAGTGAAAGACCTTGATCGCCCGGAGGCTGTGTGCGGGCCAAGAGCGTGACCTTGCCGGTCAGGCCGACGACAACCGCCGGACCGTGCAGCGGCGCCGCGACCATGAGGGGGTCGACGATGTGGACACGCTTGAGCACGCGTCCGCCGTGCGGGCCGAGTGCGACCGCGATCACCTGGTTCGAGGTCTCGGCCGTAACGATCGCGACCGGACGCCCGGCGGCCGAGGCGCCGGCAGCGAGAGCGAGCGAGCCGACGACGACGACGACTGTGGCAAGAGTGAGTATCCGCATACCACCGCTACGCCAGAGGAGCGACGAGCGGTCCCGGGTGAGCTACGGTTCTCCTCGCTGCGGGGCGTGGCGCAGCCTGGTTAGCGCGTTGGTCTGGGGGACCAAAGGTCGCCGGTTCGAATCCGGCCGCCCCGATTCAGGCGACGAGTACGTCGGCGGAACAGCTCGCGACGAGTGCGCTCCGCCAGTCCTCGACTCCCGCGACTTGCGGGTGCTCTACGTCCACGGCGACGTCCGGCCACGATTCGAGCCCGAGCGCGGTCGCGCCGCCCCCCCGCGCCGATCTCGAGCAGCGCATCGACCGAGAACACGTCGCGCCGGCCCGACTGGCGCCGCGCGATGCCGTCGAGCTCGCGCAGCTCCTCCAGGGGATCGATCCGTACGTTCGAGTCGGAGCCGATGCACACGCCGACGCCGCGGTGGAGGAGTCGCTCGACCGGCAGAAAGCCGTCGGCAAGGTTCGCTTCCGTCGTCGGGCAGGCGCACACACGCGCCCCCGCCGCCGCGAGCAGGTCGAGCTCGTGCCCGTCGGCATGCGTCGCGTGCACGACCGTCGTGCGCGGGCCGAGGCAGCCGCACGCGTCGAGCAGCTCGATGGGGCGGAGGTCGTGCTCGGCGAGACATTCCTCGATCTCGCGTGGCTGCTCGTCGGCGTGCACGTGCAGCGGCAGCTCGTGCTCGGCGGCGTAGCGCCCGAGCTCCTCGAGCCAGTCACGGGGACACGCGCGGACGGAGTGAGGGGCGACACCGACTCGAATTCCGCCGGCCCGTAGCTCCTCGAGCTCGCGCAGGTACGCGGCCACCGACTCCTGCCGGAAGCGCTCGATCCCGCCACGCGCATAGGCGACGTGCAGCAGTACCAGCTCGATTCCCGCCTCCGTGGCGGCCTCCGCCGCCGCGCGTCCCTCCTCCAGCCCGAGGTAGTGGAACTCGCCGACGGCGGTGTAACCGGCGGCGCGGAGCTCGCGGTAAACCTCCACATACGAACGCCGCACGCTCGCCGGTGTCTGTGCGGCAGCCAGCTCGAGCATCGTCTCGCGCCAGGCCCAGAAGTCGCCGCCCTCGACGCGCCCGCGCAGCGCCCGCTGGAACGCGTGGCAGTGCGCGTTGACGAAGCCGGGGATCCGTGGGAGCTCTGGCACGCCCGTATCCTTTACACATGGAGGCTCAGGCTCCCGCCGTGTCGACGCCGCTCGCGCAGGTTCCGAACGCGCTGACGGTCGCACGGCTCGTCCTGATCCCGATCTTCGTCGCGCTCATGGTGCAGGCCGGCCGCAACCCGAGCTGGCCCGCGGGCGTCGTCTTCGGCATCGCCGGCATCACCGACCAGGTGGACGGCTTCCTCGCGCGCCGGTGGCACGTCGAGTCGCGCTTCGGGCAGATCGCAGACCCGCTCGCCGACCGGCTGATGATCGACGCGGCCGTGATCCTCCTCGCCTACTACGGTCGCCTGCCCTGGATCGGGCTCGCGGTGATCATCGGGCGCGACCTCATGCTGCTCGTCGGCTCGAGGCTCCTGGCGCCGCGCGGCATCGAGCTCGAGGTCAACGCAGTGGGCAAAGCCGCGACCTGGGTGCTCTACGCGGCGATCTTCTTCCGCATCGTCACGCACGAGGCGACGCAGTGGCCGCTCTACCTCTTCTGGGCCGGCATCGTCCTTGCCGTCGTCGCCGCGGTGTTCTACATCCGCACCGCTCGGAAAGAGCTGCGCCGATGAAAGCCGTCGTCATGGCCGGGGGAGAGGGCACGCGGCTGCGGCCTCTCACCTCGAACCAGCCGAAGCCGATGGTCCCCATCGTCGGCAAGCCGTGCATGGAGCACATCGTCGAGCTCCTCAAGCAGCACGGCTTCGAGGACGTCATCGTCACCGTCGCCTTCCTGCCGCAGGCGATTCGCAGCTACTTCGGCAGCGGCGAGACCCTCGGTGTCGACATCGGCTACTCCGTGGAGGAGTCCCCGCTCGGCACCGCAGGCTCCGTCAAGCGTGCGGCGGGGAGGCTCGACGGCACCTTCCTCGTCATCTCCGGGGACGCGCTCTGCGACGTCGACCTGACGCAGCTCGTCGAGGCGCACCGCGAGAAGGGCGCCTCGGTGACGATCGGGCTCAAGTCGGTCGAGAACCCGCTCGAGTTCGGGATCGTCGTCACCGACGAGGACGGCCGCGTGGAGCGCTTCCTCGAGAAGCCGTCCTGGGGCCAGGTCTTCTCCGACACGATCAACACCGGCATCTACGTGCTCGAGCCGGAGGTGCTGAAGCACATCCCGCAGGACCGGCCGTACGACTTCTCGACGGAGCTCTTCCCGTTGCTGCTCGAGATGGGCCGGCCGATCTATGGCCACGTCTTCGACGGCTACTGGCAGGACATCGGCAACCTCGACCAGTACCGGCAGGCGAACTTCGACGCGCTCGACGAGAGCGTGCGGCTGGAGATCCCGGGAATCCGCATCCGCGGCAACGTCTGGCTGGGGGACGGGGTGGACCTCGACGACCTCGACGCGATCCAGGGGCCCGCGTATCTCGGCAACTACTGCCGGATCGCGCGCGGCGCGCATGTCGGCCCGTACACGGTGCTCGCCTCGAGCGTCACTGTCCGGGAGCGCGGCCGCGTCGTCCGCTCGATCGTCGACACCTCCACGTACATCGGCCGAAGCTGCGAGATCGAGGGCGCGATCGTCGGCCGCAGCTGCGACCTGCGTGCACACGTGCGCGTGCACGAGGGCGTCGCGATCGGCGACGAGGTCACGGTCGGCGCCGAGAGCGTGATCCTGCCCGGCGTCCGGATCTACCCGTTCAAGGAGGTCGAGACCGGCTCGCAGCTCCACGAGAGCCTGATCTGGGAGTCGCGAGGCACGACCCGCGTCTTCGGCAAGAACGGGGTGTCGGGCATGGTCAACGTCGACCTGACGCCCGACGTGGCAGTGCGGCTCGCCGCGGCGCTCGGCACGGCCCTGAAGCGGGGCACGCGCGTAGTCGCCAGCCGCGAGGGTGCGGCGGCCTGCCGGATGATCAAGCGGGCGATGATCTCGGGCATCACGTCGACGGGCGTCCACGTGGCGGACCTCCGCGTCAGCCCGGCGGCCGTCGCCCGCCACCTCGTGAAGTCGGAGGCGCACGACGCCGGCTTCCACGTCGGCGTCAGCCCGAACGATCCCGAAGTGATCCGGATCCAGTTCTACGAGCCGCCCGGAGTCGAGATGAGCGCCGCGATGGAAAAGGAGGTCGAGAAGCACTTCACGCGCGGCGAGTTCCGTCGCGTCGCGGCCGGCGAGGTCGGCGGCATCTCGTATCCAGCGCGGGTGCGTGAGACGTATGCGGCCGAGCTGCTCTCGACGATCGACGGCGACGCCGTGCGCGACCGCCACTTCCGCATCGTCGTCGACTACGGCTTCTCCGGCGCCTCGTACGTGCTGCCGCTCGTGCTCGGCCCGCTCGGGGTGGAGGTCGTGTCCGCCCACGCCTTCACCGGCGAAGGGCCCGACTACGCCGGCGCAGCCCCGGGTCTTGCGGCCTCGATCGGCCAGACGAAGCAGCTCGTGCCTGTGGTCGGCGCCGACCTCGGCGCGGTCTTCGATCGCTCCGCGGAACGGCTCCACCTAGTCGACGAGCAGGCCAACGAGGTCCCGGTCGAGCAGGCGCTCCTGCTCTTCCTCCGCCTGCTCGGCTCGAACGACCGTCACGGGAAGCTCGCCTTCCCGGTGACCGTGACGAGCCAGGTCGAACGTCTCGTCGCGGACTCCGAGCTCGAGGTCGTGCGCACGCGGGCTTCCCTGCCGGAGTTGACGCGCGCCGCGGCCGAGGAAGGCGTCGTCTTCGCGGGCGCCGTCGGCGGCGGCTACGTCTTCCCCGAGTTCCTGCCCGGCTACGACGCGGTCGCGAGCCTCGCGAAGCTGCTCGAGCTGCTGGCGCCCGTCAACCGGCCGCTGTCGGAGCTGGTGGCGGAGCTGCCCGCGCCGACGCTCGTCCATCACCAGGTGCCCTGCCCGTGGGCGCTCAAGGGGCTCGTGATGCGCGTCCTGAACGAGCGGCTGGCCGGCCTCGACGTCGACCTCACCGACGGGATCAAGGTGTTCGACGAGCGCGGCTGGGCGCAGGTGCTGCCGGATCCCGACGAGCCCGTCCTCCACCTCTACGCCGAGGGCGAGACGCGCGAGGCCTCCGACGAGCTCGCACGCGAGCTGCGGGTGCTCGTGGACGAGATCGAGCAGGGCGAAGCCGCCGCAGCCCGCACGTAGCGGCTTTTTGCTCCGGCCGAGGGCAAAGGCTAAAGTTCAGCTTCACCCTCGACCGAAAGGCCCTGATGGAATCGCTGCCGGATCTCGCGACACTCTCCGACGAGGACTTGAAGAAGCTCATCGACGAGCTCACGCGCGAGGAGCAGGAGGTGTCGTACCGCCGGCGGCTCCTGCACGGAAAGATCGACATCCTGCGGGCCGAGCTCGTGGCCCGGCTGCAGGAGACACAGGGGAGGAGCGTTCTCGACTCGGTCGACGTCGACTCGCTCACGGACATCCTCACGGGCAAGGCCGCTCCGCCTGCCTGATGGCGCACGTCTACTGCCCTGAGTGCGGGTACAACAACCCGGAAGCTGCGCACTTCTGCGCGAAGTGCGGCGCGGCGCTCGTCGTCCCCGAGGAGGGCGAGTCGACCGAGTCGTTCGCCGCTCCCGAGGTGCCCGAGAGCCTCGACCCGCTCGACGATCTCGGGATCATCCACGGCGCGGCCCTCATCGTCCGCTCGGGCGGTGGACGCGCCGGCGAGACGTTCGCGCTGGGGGACGGCCCGACCACGATCGGGCGCTCGCCCGAGTGCGCGATCTTCCTCGACGACGTCACCGTCTCCCGCAAGCACGCGGTCTTCACGGAGGACAGCGAGCGCTGGAAGATCGAGGACCAGGGCAGCTTGAACGGAACCTTCGTCAACCGCGAGCGCGTCGAGACCGCCGGCCTCAGCGACGGCGACGAGATCCAGATCGGGAAGTACCGGCTCACCTTCCTCCAGCGCTGATGGCGATGACGGAGACATCCTCGCGCCGCCGGCTCCTCACGATCGGCACGGTCTGTAGCCGGCTCCGCGACGAGTTCCCGGACGTCTCGATCTCGAAGATCCGCTACCTCGAGGATCAGGGGCTCGTGACCCCGCGGCGGACGCAGGGTGGGTACAGGCTCTTCTCCGAGGACGACGTCGAGCGGCTGGAGACGATCCTCCGCCTGCAGCGCGACGAGTTCCTGCCGCTGCGCGTGATCAGGGAGGAGCTCGAGGCGGGGGCCGGCAAGCAGCGGCGCCGGCGTCGGAGCGCCGTCGACGTGGGGGAGGAGGAGCTCGATCTCGACGAGCTCTGCGAGCGCGCGGGCATCACCGCCGATCGCGCGCGCGAGCTCGAGGAGTACGGGCTGCTCGAGCCGCGCGTCGAGGACGGGCAGCGGATCTACGCCGAGAGCGAGGCGGACATCGCCGCAGCGTGCGAGGCTCTTGCGCGCTTCGGGATCGGAGCACGGAACCTGCGCGCCTTCCGCACGGGGGCCGACCGCGAGAGCAGCCTCCTCGAGGCGGTGATCGGCCCCGCCCTGCGCTCGCGCAGCGCGGAGCGGCGAAAGGCTGCGCTCGGCGACCTGCAGCGGCTCGCGCAGAGCGCCCACGAGCTCGCCGACCTGCTCCTACGGCGCAACGTCCGCCGCCTGGTCGAGTAGCCTCGCGCACATGGCGGGCATCGATCTCACGACCCGTGTCCGCGAAGTCCCGGACTTCCCCGAGCCAGGCGTCGGCTTCAAGGACATCTCGCCGCTGCTGCTGGATGCCGAGGCGCTGCGACAGGCCGTCGGCCGGCTCGCCGACTGGACACGCGAACGCCGGGCCGACCTCGTGCTCGGCGCCGAGGCTCGGGGCTTCTGGCTCGGTGCGGCGATCGCGGTCGAGGCCGGCTGCGGCTTCGTCGCGGCGAGGCGGCCCGGCAAGCTGCCGCCGGAGACGGTCTCCGCGACCTACGCACTCGAGTACGGCCAGAACACCCTGGAAGTCGCAGCCGACGCCATCGCCGGCGGCGCCCGCGTCGTCATCCACGACGACGTGCTCGCAACCGGCGGCACCGTGGAGGCCATCGCCGGTCTCGTCGAGCAGTTGGGCGGCACGGTCGTCGGCGTCAACTTCGTGATCGAGCTTTCGTTCCTCGGCGGTCGCGAGCGCCTCGGGGAGTACGACCTCTTCTCGCTGATCACGTACTGAGCTGCCGTCCGGCGTCGTCTCTACAACGTCCGCATGTACGACCCCCTCACGGGGCGCTACGCATTCGCCTGTCCGGTACGGGGCGAGACGCACGTGCCGCTCTCGGCCTTCCGGAGCATCGAGCAGCTCCCCGGGGCCGCGCATCCCGCCGTCTTCCGCGTCCGGTTCGGCTGCGACTGCGGCGACGAGCACGACGGCCTCCTGACACACGAGGAGCTCGACTGGGCGCCGCTCGGCCTCGGCGCCGGCGAGTTCCTCAACCTCCTGACCGCGCGGCTCGACCCCCTCGGCGCCGAGCTGGGCGAGCTCGCCGCCCACCACATCAAGCGGGGAGAGTGGCCGTGGAGCTTCTTCTGCTACCCCGAGGAGCAGCCGCGTCCCGTGTTCCCGTCCTCGTTCACGCTGCTGACGGCGACAGGCGGGACGGTCGGGCTCGCGGTGCGCTGCCCGAGTTGCCGCCGGCTGTCGCTGAACCTCGTCTCGCACCCGCATGTCGACGTCCCGTTCCACAACGACCGCGAGATCGGGGTGGTGGAACACATGTTCGCCGACGGCGCGCTCGCGACGCTCGACGAGTTCCGCGCGGAACTGTGGTCGGCCTCGTTCGACGCCCGCAGGCTTGGTCTCGAGTAGCGCGGTACGCGCCTCCCGAGGTGGGGCTCCGTCGCTCCACTTGCATCGGCAACGGAACGAGGTGAGAAGAATGCAGCGTGCTGCGTTCGCGTTCACGTTCGGCTTCGTGCTCGGCCTCTCGCTGGACGGCATTCCCACCGACGCGGACCCGGACACCGGCTCACTGACGCCCGACTGCTTCGACTCGCGACGTCTCTCAAACGGGTGAAGGCGGCCGCGGATCCCTGCCGGGAGGGATCACGCTCAGGCGGGGGTCCCCCGATATACAGAACCAGGATGAACGTCGTCGCCCAGGAGACGGCTCATCGAGGAGCACGGCTCCTCGTTGCGCACCTCGAGAGCCTCGATCCGCAGGCCGTCCCGGCGCGCCAGCGGCTCGAGGTGAAGCTCGGCAACGAGCTCGCGCGCAAGCTCGTCTTCGCGCTCGCCCCGCCGAAGACCGGCCGCCGGGCCGCCTAGGGCTACGAGCGCCGGCGGTTCGTGCGGCGCAGCGGCTTCTCCTCGCCGCGCAGGCGCACGACCAGCCAGATCCCCGCGAACGAGACGAGCGAGATCACGATCGCGATCGCGCCGCTCTCGCCGATGGCGAGCAACCCGAAGTAGATGTACAACCCGAGGCCGATCGCCCAGAGGAGAGCGATCACTCCCTGGTCGATGCTCGGCGGACGAGGCGGGTGCATCGCGGCGATCGTAGTCGAGTCTGGAGCCGCGGCGCCGCACATGGGGCGGACCAAAAAAATTCGCCGAGCCCGCCGCGGTTTCGTCCACAACCCCGGTCGACTTTCCGTTTCGGCCCTTGCGAGCCGCCCCGTACGACCTCCCGGTGCTGCTTCGTCCTACTCCCGCGCCGCGCTCGGCGCATGAGGGAATGTACGGCCTCTGCGGACACGGCGCAAGGGGTCGGAAGACGGAAAATGCCGCAATTTGCGAACGTTGAATAATCAACATTTCCACAGCACTCTGTGCATCCTGTGGATAAGTCCCGCCGCGCCCTCGGGGCTCATCCCAGGTCGGCCGCTCCGCGTACCTACTGCACGCCTCGAGCGCCTCACTCACCCTTCAGAAGCGCGCCTCGCGCCGAGCCGACGTCCACAGGGCCAACGGGGGGAGAGCCCTCAGCAAGACCGTTCTCCTGCTACTTGACATAACACTGCTTATCGTGCATCGGACTTGACCTGAGGCGGGTCGGCGTGTTTCGGTAGGTTGACCAGGCCGGAACAGCGTCCAGGAGCTCGGATGAGGGGGATCCAGTAACCACCGTCGAGATCGAGTCGATCCTCGCCAGCGAGGAGCTCACGACGCTCCTGGAGGCGTCGGAGACGAGCGGCCAGCTCCGCCAGGTCGAATTGGTCGAGGTGCTGGAGCCGCTCGAGCTCGATCCGCTCGAGACGGAGGCGGTCTATCAGGAGCTCGACCGGCGCGGCATCGAGTTGCTCGCCGAGCCGGAGCGCGAGACCGAACCCGAGCCGTCGCCCCAGAAGGCGCCGCCGGTGACACAGCCGCCGGAGACGACGACCGACGCGCTGCAGCTGTTCCTGCGCGAGGCCGGCCGGCATCAGCTGCTCACGGCCGCGCAGGAGGTCGCGCTGGCGAAACGGATCGAGCGGGGCGACGGAGCCGCCAAGCAGCGGATGATCCAGTCGAACCTCCGCCTCGTCGTATCGATCGCGAAGAACTACCGCAACCAGGGTCTCCCTTTCCTCGACCTGATCCAGGAAGGAACCCTCGGCCTGATCCGCGCGGTCGAGAAGTTCGACTGGCGCCGCGGCTACAAGTTCTCGACCTACGCGACCTGGTGGATCCGCCAGGCCGTCGCGCGGGCGCTCGCCGACAAGGCGCGGACGATCCGGATGCCGGTCCACATCGTCGAGCGCATGCAGAAGATGAACCGGGCCGAGCGCACGCTCTGGATGGAGCTCGGCCGCGAGCCGACGCTCGACGAGATCGCCAACGAGGCTTCGCTGCCCATCGAGCAGGCGCGCGAGGTGCGCGCCGCCGCCCGGGCCTCGGCGAGCCTCGACCAGCCGGTCGGCGATCAGGAGGACGCCGTCTTCGGCGACTTCGTCGCCGGCGACGACCCGCTGCCCGAGGAGTGCGTCGAGGGAGCGCTGCGCAGCCAGGCACTCGCCGTCGCCCTCCAGGCGCTGACCGAGCGCGAACGGCAGGTGCTCGTCCTGCGCTACGGGCTCGTCGACGAGGAGCCGAAGACGCTCGAGCAGATCGGCAAGCGGCTCGGGCTCACCCGCGAGCGCGTCCGTCAGATCGAGCTCGACTCACTCCGCCGTCTCGCCAACTTGCGCGAGATGCAGATGATCGCTTCCTAGCAACGGAACTCCGCGGGCCGGAAAGCGCGGTTTCCGACCCACTCCGCGCAGTTCTTGCTCTCGATGCTCTGGACGGGAGGCCGCTCTCGTGCGCTCGCCCGCGGCGGAGGCCGGCGCGAGCGCAGTCTTGCCTCCGGCTAAGTCCGGCTACGCCGAGGCTTAGCCTCCGGCCTTTGGCGCGCGCATGGTTGGACGCCTAGAGCCCGGGGCGAACCAGCAGCTGGAGCCTCGGCGCTACTCGGTCCGGAGATAGTGCTCGAGGCCCGGATTGGCCGTGCGCAGCTCCCGGAGCGCGCGCGTCTCGAGCTGGCGGACCCGCTCGCGCGTGATGCCGAGCTGGGTGCCCACCTCTTCGAGCGTCTGCGGCGGCTCGCCGTCGAGGCCGAAACGCAAGGAGAGCACGCGCTTCATGCGCGGGTTGAGCTGGTCTAGCGCACCGGCCAGCTCCTTCCCGCGCGCATGCTCCGCGGTCTGCTCGTGCGGGGCGAGCGAGTTGACGTCCTCGATCAGGTCGCCGTAGAGGCTCTCGCCGTCGCCGACGGGCGTCTCGAGGCTGACCGGGTTCTCGACGAGCTCGAGCAGCTCGCGAACGCGCTCCTCGGACTGCTGCGTCTCGCGCGCGAGCTCGGCGAGTGTCGGCTCGCGGTTGTGCTTCTGCGCCAGCTGGCGGCGCGCGCGGAGCAGCCGCCGCACCTGGTCTGCGACGTGCACCGGCAGGCGGATCGTCCTGCCCTGGTCGGCGAGCGCGCGCGTGATCGCCTGGCGGATCCACCAGGTGGCGTAGGTCGAGAGCTTGTAGCCGAGCTTGTAGTCGAACTTCTCGACGGCGCGGATGAGACCGAGATTCCCTTCCTGGATCAGATCGAGGAGCGGAACGCTGGCCTTCGTGTAGTTGCGCGTGATCGCCATCACGAGCCGCAGGTTCGACTCGATCAGCTTCCGCTTCGCGAGTTCGTCGCCCTCGTCCTTCCGGCGCGCGAGCTCCCGCTCTTCCTCGCGAGTGAGCAGCGCGCCGCCGCCGATCTGGCGCACGTAGAGCTTGAGCGGGTCTTGGGAAGGTGCCGACTCGGAGGCCGGACCGTCAGCCGCAAACGAGTGTTCCATCGCGGCACGTATCGGCTCCATCCGGGCTTGGCTTTAGAAAGCCCTAACCGACTTGGCCTACCGTGGGAGGGAATGGATACCGATATGGAGAAGGCTTAGGCAGAACGAATGTGCGGAATCGCCGGATATAGCGTCTCACTGCGGAGCGGCGTCGATCGAACGCTTGCTGCGCAGGCGCTGCTCGCCGGGATCGCCGATCGCGGCGCCGACGCCGTCGGGTATGCCTATCGCGGCGGCGACGATGAGTATCCGGTCGTCACGAAGCAGCGGACGCCCGCGAGCCGGCTGCTCGAGCGCATCGCGGTGCCGGCACACGCCGACGAGCTCCTGATCCACGTGCGCGACTACACGAAGGGCCATCCTTCGATCCCGGCCAACAACCACCCCGTCCGCCACGGCCCGATCGTCGGGATCCACAACGGAGTCATCGCCAACGACGACGAGTTGCTCGCCCCCCACTCCTGCGCGCGCTCCGAGCCCCGGATGAGCGTCGACTCCGAAGCGATCTTCGCGCTCGCCGCGCACTCGCAGAACGACCCGCGCGCGCTCGAGGCGCTCTCCGGCACGATGGCCACCGCCTGGCTCGACCAGCGCGAGGTGGGAACCGTCTTCGCCGCCCGCGGCGTCGGCCGGCCGCTCTGGCTCGGCCGCGGCCGCCACGAGGTCTTCTTCGCTTCCACCCGCACCGCGCTCGAGATCGTCTCCGAGTACACGGGCGTGCGGCTGCGGCTGAGCGAAGTGCGGGACGGGACCTTCCTCGCGCTCCGCGACGGGCGCGTCGCCCACACCGCGCGCTTCCGCCCCGACCGCAGCTACGTCGAGGAAGGCTCGCTGCCGGCCGTCCGGGCCCCGGGCCAGAGCGCGTACTGCCTCGCGCGCCTCGCCGTCATCGCGGCTGCCGCCGCGTAGTAGCTAGCGCTGCAGCGTTCCGTCGCTTGCGACGTCCCCGCCCTGCTCCGTAAGCCGCCGGCGCACGAGGAACTGGAACGTCGACCAGGCTCCACGCCGCGCGTCGAACATCCGATAGACCTGCCACTCGGTCAGGAGCGAGTCGTCCTCGCGCCGCGCTTCGGCCCAGTCGGCGAACTTCGGCAGCCGCCCGAGCTTCTCCGCAAGCGCGACGCCCTGCTCGACGGCCCGCTCGAGCCTCTCCTCCCCCACCGGGACGTCGAAGCCCGCCTCCCGGAGCGCATTCGTGAGTGATCCGAATGTGTGCCAGTAGAGCGACTTCGACGGCATGCGGCCCTTGTGCCCGTCGATGTCGCGTGCGGTCGGCGGCCGCCCGAGCTCATCGCCGAGCGCGCGCAGGAGGCCCAGCAGCTCCTCCCGCGTCGCGAACCGGCGCGGGACGAGGCCGGCGGCGCGCTTGGCGGCGTTCCACGAGCCGAAGTGCTCGATCACGGTCTGGGGATGCACGGCCGTCTCCGCGTCGGCGGCGAACTCGCGCATCGTGGGTGAGCGCCCGAGCCGCTCGGCGCAGGTCACGATCTCGGCCACGATCTGCTCGTCCGTGTAGCGCTTGCGGATACCGGCCTGGAACTCCGCGAGCTCCTGCGGATCGATCGAGGCGAGCGCCCGGTAGCGGGGCTTCTCGGCCATGTCAATAATTGTAGAGCAAGTTGCGGCTTCCGCAAGTAGTCCCGTGCAGGCGTGTCTCAACTACGCTCGCCCGGATGCGCCCCCGTCCCCCACTCTCGGTCGAGATCGCCGCCGCGCGCGGCGTCGCCGCGCTCTCGAGACGCCTCGGGGCCGGCGGCGGCACCACGATTCCGGGCCGGCTCCTCGCGGACTTCGACCCCGACGCGATCGACCGCCTCGCCGCCCGGCTGGCGACGGGGAGCGCGGTCGTCTCCGCCACGAATGGCAAGACCACGACCACGGCGATGGCGGCCGAGATCCTGCGTCCGCGACACCGGCTCGCCCACAACGCGGCAGGCGCGAACCTCGTCTCGGGGATCGCCTCCACCCTGCTCACGGCCGGCGACTCCGACCTCGGGCTGTTCGAGGTGGACGAGGCCGCGCTGCCCGAGCTCATGCAACGCCTGCGACCGAGAGCGGTCTGCCTGGGCAACCTGTTCCGCGACCAGCTCGACCGCTACGGCGAGCTCGAGCTCGTGACCGAGCGCTGGCGGGAGGCGGTGGCCGCCCTGCCGGCGGACGCTTGGCTCGTCTACAACGCGGACGACCCGCAGCTCGCCGCGGTCGGCGAGGAGCATGCCGGGGGTGTCGCGTTCGGGCTCGACGACCCGCGCGTGGCCCGTCCGTCGCTGCAGCACGCAGCCGACTCGAAGTACTGCGTCCGCTGCGGCACGCCGTACACCTACGCCGCCGCCTACGTCGGCCACCTCGGCGACTACCGCTGCCCACGCGGCGACCATGCCCGGCCGCCGCTGGAGGTCGCGGCACGGGATGTCGACCTACAGGGGCTCGAACGGGCCTCCTTCCAGCTCGACACGCCTGAAGGATCACGTCGGATCGAACTCGCCCTGCCCGGGCTGTACAACGTCTACAACGCGGTCGCGGCCGCCGCGCTCACCCGCGCGCTCGGCGCGGAACTCGACGAGATCGCGGCTGGGCTCGAGCGCTTCTCGGCGGCGTTCGGGCGCTTCGAGCGCATCGCCGTCGGCGGGAAGCGCATCCTCCTGCTCCTGATCAAGAACCCGGCGGGCGCGAACGAGGCCGTCCGGACGCTCGTGGACGGCGGCGCACCGCAGGTACTGGTCGTTGCGCTCAACGACGAGATCGCGGACGGACGCGACGTCTCCTGGATCTGGGACGTCGACTTCGAGCCGCTGCTCGGGGCTGGAAGCGCCGGCGGCGAAGCCACCGGCGCCCAGCGGGACTCGCGAAAACCTCTGGAACGCTTGATCGCGAGCGGCGAACGCGCCGCGGAGCTCGCGCTTCGCTTCCGCTACGGCGGGCTGGACGAAGACGCGATCGAGGTCGAGCCCGACCTCGCCCGCGCGCTGGACCGCGGGCTCGAGCTGACGCCGGACGGAGGCGAGCTCGTCCTCCTCCCCACCTACACGGCCATGCTCGGCCTGCAGCGGCTCCTCGCGTCGCGCGGGCTGGCGAAACCGTACTGGGAGCGGTAGTGCCCCGATGACCACGATCCGCGTAGGGCACCTCTATCCGGACTACCTCAACATCTATGCCGACCGCGGCAACATCGCCGTGCTCGCGCGGAGGGCGGCGTGGCGCGGTCACGAGCTCGAGGTGACGGCGCTGGGGATGGGTGATGCGGTCACGCCCGACGAGCACGACCTGTACTACGTCGGCGGCGGGCAGGACCGGGAGCAGCTCCTCGTCGCCGAGGACCTCGTGGCCAAGTCGAAGTCGCTGGCCGAGGCCGTCCGCCGGGGCGCCGCTGCGCTCGCCGTCTGCGGCGGCTATCAGCTGCTCGGCCGCGGCTATCGCGGCTTCCACGGAGAGGACATGCCCGGCATCGGGCTGCTCCCGCTCGAGACCGTCGCGGGCGAGCGGCGGATGATCGGCGACGTCCTGCTCGAGTGCGAGCTCGAGCCCGGCGAGAAGCACACGCTCGCCGGCTTCGAGAACCACGCCGGCCGCACGCGCCTCGATCCCGGCGCCGAGCCGCTCGGACGCGTGCTCTCGGGCTTCGGCAACGACGGAGAGAGCGGCTTCGAGGGCTGCCGCGCCGGACGCGTCGTCGGCACCTATCTTCACGGGCCGCTCCTGCCGCGCAACCCCTGGCTCGCCGACTGGCTGCTCGCGCAGGCACTCGCGCACCGACTCGGCAGCGACGAGGCTCCTCGGCTCGAGCCGCTGCCCGACGGGCTCGAGCGCCGCGCGCACGAGGTGTCCGCCGGCCGCGCACGCGCCCGCGGCGGCAAGTTCGACTAGCCGGTCTGCGCGAACTTGAGGATCTTCTCGACCGCCACGCGCAACGGCTCGGGCACCTCGCCGTTGCCGCGGTAGCGCTGCCAGGCCTTCTGCGGCTTACGGCCCCGGGTGCCGGCCCTCAGCCCGGAGACGCTCTCGAAGTCCGGTGTGAGGACGACCGTCCGCCGGCTGCCGGCGACCTCGCGGATCTGGCGGTTGACGACCCGCTCCGATTCGACGGGCCGCACGCCGCGCGGTGCGTCGCGGTCGTGGACGACGACGTACGGGACGCTGCACGCGTTGGCGACGCGCGCGAACAGCGGCATGTTCCCCTTGCCGCCGCACTCGAGCACGAGAATCCCCTCCTTGTCCGGATCGACGCCGAGCGCGTCGAAGACGAGCGGGAACGCGAGCTTCTCCGTGCGCCCCTCGACGAGCACCGCGCAACGCGCGAGAAAGAGCTCGGCGCGGTCGCTGTCGAACTCCGAGAGCGCGCGGAACGTCTCGGCCTCCGCCAGCGGCTCGGGCTGGAACAGCGACGTCCCGCCGGTCGGCGTGTGCCGGACGAGCGCGAGCTCCTCGAGCTTGTCGACGCTGAGGAAGACCGGCGCGTGCGTCGAGTAGAGGATCTGGTTCCCCATTTGCGCGAGCGCGCGCAGGAGGCCGTACAGGCGGCGCTGGACGTGCGGGCTGAGGTAGAGCTCCGGCTCCTCGATCAGGAGCACGAAGTGGCGCAGGTGCGAGGCGAGGAGGCGCTCCATCCCGGCGACGAGCGCGAGCCCTCCGTCCGCCGCTGCCCAGTCGGGGTCGACGGCCGGCGGCTGGAACAGCGCCGCCATCTCGGGGGCGCCCCGCCCGGTGGCCGGCGCGACGAGCGTCCGCGAGCGCAGGTTCGCCGGCAGGAAGAGCACCGGCGGTGCGCCGGCCCGGTTGAGGTTGAGCGTGTCCGGTGGCCGGGCGTCGAGGAAGATCGTCCCCTTCGCGACGTCGGCCTCGAGGCGGATTCTCCCTCCCCGGGACAGCGAAGGTGTCCCGGGCTTCCGGCCGGGCGTCGCAGGCTTTGCGGGCGACGCTTCCAGCCTGTCGCCGTCGCGAGCGACGTCGTCGATGGTGGGCGGCGGCGCGGCAGCCTCGAGCAGTGTCCAGATCGCGGTCAGCACGGTCGACTTGCCGCTGGAGGCCTCCCCGACGAGCGCGCACACCGAGCCGGGAGTGAGCTCGAGCTCGCGGGCGGCGCGATACCCCTGGATCGAGACTCGCCGGAGGGGTGGCGCCACCTACGGCCTCACGGTGCCCAGAGCGCCCCGAGGTAGACGGCCGGGTCGCCGGGCTGCCAGCGGCCGAGGAAGCGCTGGAGCGGCGGGTGGAGGACGATGCCGTCGAGCTCGCCCGGATCGAAGAGGCGATGGCCGCGCACCGCCGCGTCGGTCGACGTGACGCGCTCGAGCGAGCGGCCCGAGAGGTCGGCGGCGAAGATGATGTGCACCACGTGCTTGCCGACGAACGCGCGCTTCGGCGCGATCGAGTCGACCACGGCCACCGGGCCTTCGAACGTCAGGTCATCGCCGATGGCCACCTCCTCGTCCAACTCGCGCCGCAGCGCCTCCACAAGGCTTTCGCCGCTGTTGACGCCGCCGCCGGGCAGGAGCCAGTACTCGCGGCCCGACTTCTCATGGCGGCAGAGGAGGACGCGGTCCTCCCAGCGGAGGACGGCCGAGACCCGGATGCGCGGCTCGAGCGGCATCAGTGGGCCGAGCTGCCGAAGCCCTTCTCGCCGCGCTCGCTCTCCGGAAGCTCCGTGACCTCCGTCGGCTCCGGCAACGCGACCGGGACGACCACGAGCTGCGCGATTCGCATTCCCGGCTCGACGACGAACCGCTCGCTCCGGTCCGTGTTGAGCAGGACCACCCTGAGCTCGCCGCGGTAGCCGGCGTCGACGAGCCCGGGCGAGTTGAGGACCGCGATGCCGTGGCGCGCCGCAAGCCCCGAGCGCGGCTGGACAAGACCGGCATGTCCGGCCGGGATCGCGATCGCCAGGCCGGTGCCGACCACGGCGCGCTCCCCCGGTCCGAGCTCCACGCGCTCGCACGCGGCCAGATCGAGCCCGGCGTCGCCGTCGTAGGCCCGCGTCGGCAGCGTCGCGCCGTCGTGGAGGCGCTGCACCGGTAGCTCGGTCACGCGCCCGTCCGGCGACGTCTTGGAGCCTCCTCGGCGATGACGTACGACGCGTAGCGGTGCAGCTCGCGCCCGAGGCAGGCGCGCGACGACGAGAACGCCTTCGGGCGTGTCCTCGCGCTCGTCGATCGGGGCGCCGAGCGCGTAGAGCTCGTTCAGGCGCGCGCCCTCGTCGTACGGCAGCAGGAGACGAACGCGTTCGAACCGCTCGCCGAAGAGCTCCGCGATCCGCTCCCGCAGCTCGTCGAGGCCCTCACCGGTGAGCGCGGAGATCTGGAGTGCGTCCGGGTACCGGTTCGCGAGCCGACGGCGCCCGAGTGTGTCGACCGCGTCGATCTTGTTGACGACGAGCTCGACGGGTAGGTCGTTCGCGCCGATCTCACGCAGCACCGCGTCGACGGCGGCGACCTGCTCGACGAGCTGCTGCTCGGAGGCCGAGCCGTCGATGACGTGCAGGACGAGGTCGGCCACGAGCGTCTCCTCGAGCGTCGCGGCGAACCCCTCGACGAGTTGATGAGGCAGGCGGCGGACGAAGCCGACGGTGTCGGTGACGAGGTAGCGGCGACCCTCCTGCTCGAAGCCACGCGTGACGGGGTCGAGCGTCTCGAACAGCCGGTCGCGGACCGAGACGCCCGCATCCGTGAGCGCGTTGAGGAGTGTGGACTTGCCGGCGTTCGTGTAGCCGGCCAGCGCAACCGTCGGCGTCTCGGTCCGCTTCCGCTCCTTGCGCCGCACGTCGCGCTGGCGGCTCAGCTTGCGCAGCCGCTCGCGGAGCTGCGTGACGCGGCGGCGCGCCAGGCGGCGGTCCGTCTCGAGCTGGGACTCGCCCGGGCCGCGGGTGCCGACCCCGGCGCCGAGCCCGCCGGTGCCGCCGCCGAGGCGCTCGAGGTGCTGCCACATCCCCCGCATCCGCGGGAGGTTGTACTGGAGCTGCGCGAGCTCGACCTGGAGCTTGCCCTCGGCGCTCACCGCATGCTCGGCGAAGATGTCGAGGATCAGCTGCGTGCGATCCACGACCCGGGCCTGGAGCGCGTTCTCGAGGGCGCGTTGCTGCGGCGGCGTCAGCTCGTCGTCGACGATCAGCACTTCTGCTCGACCCTCGGAATAAGACCGCTTCAGCTCCTCGAGCTTCCCCTTCCCGACGTAGCTGCGGGGGTCCGGGAACCTCCGGTGCTGCACGACGCGGCCGACGGGCTCGACCCGCGCCGTCCGTGCGAGCTCCTCGAGCTCGGCGAGCTCGTCGGTCCCGGCGGCTCCCTGTGCAAGCACGGCGAGGAGGAGCCCACGCTCGAGCTCGGCCGCCCAGGAGCGATCGGGCTGTCTCGCCGCCATCCGGCGGTCATTATGACTCCTGCCATGCCCACTTCCGATCTCGCGGCCCGGACACTCGAGCTCGTGGACGTCCCCTCGGGGAGCCGCCGGGAAGGTCCCGCGCTGGAGCTCGTGCGGAGCCTTCTGCCCGGCGAGCCGCTCTACGACGACGGCGAGGCGATCGTCTGGGGAGACGCCACGGCGCCGGTCGTCCTCGCCGGTCACGTCGACACGGTGCCGGCGCAGGAGAACCTCCCCGGCCGGATCGACGGCGGCGCCGTGCACGGCCTCGGCGCGAGCGATATGAAGGGCGGCGTCGCGGTGATGCTCGAGCTCGCGCGCGCCTCGGCGCCGGCGCGTTACGTCTTCTTCACCCGCGAGGAGGTCGCGCTCGAGGAGAGCCCGCTTCCCGCCGTCTTTGCGAGCGGCGTGCTCGCGGGAACCGAGCTCGCGGTCGTGCTCGAGCCCACTGACGCGATCCTCCACGCCGGCTGCCTCGGGAACCTGCAGGCCAGGATCGAGTTCCACGGCGAGAGCGCGCACTCCGCCCGCCCCTGGACGGGCCGCAACGCGATCCACGAGCTCGCCCAAGGCCTCGCGCCGCTCGCGCGTCTCGAGCCGCTCGAAGTCGAACTCGACGGGCTCGTCTACCGCGAGGTCCTGAGCGCCGTGCGCGTCGAGGGCGGGATCGCGCAGAACGTCGTCCCCGCCTTCGCCTCGGCCGAGCTCAACTTCCGCTTCGCGCCCGGCCGCACCCGCGACGCGGCCGAGGAGCGGCTACGCGAGCTCGTCCCGAACGGCGAGCTGCACGTGCTCCACAACTCGCCGTCGGCACTCCCGGCGCTGGGGAACCCGCTCGTCGAGCGGTTGCGGGAGCTCGTCCCCGAAGTCGCCCCGAAACAGGCCTGGACGCCGGTAGCGCAATTCGCCGAGCAGGGAATCGATGCGATCAACTACGGCCCGGGCGCAACGGCGTACGCGCACCGGCAGGACGAGCAGATCCCGATCGCGAACCTGCACGCGGTGTACGACGCACTGGCTAGGTTCCTTGCGTGCGTAGGCTCGACGGAGCACGCCCAGGAGCGAAGGCGCCGGCTTGGCCGGCGCCGGGAGCGGGAATCGTGATCAATCCCTTGCTGACCGAGATGGCCGTCTATCCGTTCACGCGGCTCGAGGAGGCGCGGCAGAGGCTCCTGGCGGCCGGCGTCGAGGTGATCGACTTCGGCAAGGGCGATCCGAACGAGCCCACCGACCCGATGATCCGCCAGGCCCTCGTCGACGCGCTGCCGGAGCGGGCGCCGTATCCGCTCGCGCAGGGGCTGCCCGAGCTGCGGGAGGCGGCGGCGGGCTGGCTCGACCGGCGCTTTGGCGTCACAGTCGACCCCGAGCACGAGATCGTGCCGACGTACGGCTCGAAGGAGGCGATCTTCTCCCTCGCACAGGTGCTCGGCACCGGCGGGCGCGTCGTGGCGTTCGGGGAGCCGGCGTACCCGGTGTACGAACGAGGCGCGCTGTTCGCCGGAGCAGGGGTGCAGACGTTGCCGCTGCGACGGGAGAACGGCTTCCTCCCCAGGCTCGACGAGCTCGACGACGACGTCGCTCTCCTGTGGGTCAACTATCCGCACAATCCGACCGGCGCCGTCGCGCCGCGCGAGTTCTACGACGAGCTCGCTGAGGCGGCCGAGCGTCACGACTTCGTCGTCGGCTCGGACGAGGCGTATACGGAGCTGTGGTTCGACGAGCCGCCGCCGTCGGCGCTTCAGGCGGCCGACCACTCGCGCATGGTCGTCTTCCAGACGCTGAGCAAGCGCTCGTCGATGACGGGCTACCGCTCCGGGTTCGTCGCGGGACCGCCGGAGATCGTGGCCGCGCTGAAGGCGTACCGTCCCACCGTGGGAACGGCCCCGCAGGAGTTCGTGCAGCGCGCATCCGTCGCAGCCTGGGACGACGAGCGGCACGTCGAGGAGACCCGCGCGCGCTACCTCGCGAAGCGCGACGTGCTGATCCCCGCGATCGAGGCCCGAGGCTGGAAGATCGTGGCGAGCGAGGCGACGATGTACCTGTGGGTCGTCGGGCCGGATCCCGAGGCGCTGCTCGAGCGCGGGATCATCGTCTCGCCGGGCGAGATGTTCGGACCGAGCGGCGAGGGCTACGTCCGCTTCGCGCTCGTGCCGACGCTCGAGGAGTGCGAGCGGGCAGCGGAGATCCTGCGGGAGGCGGCGTGACGGACGTCGAGACCATGATCGCGGCACTCGACCGGGGGGAAGTGCGGGTGGCGGAGAAGGTCGACGGCGAGTGGCGCGTGAACGAGGAGGCGAAGGAGGCGATCCTCGAGTACTTCCGGGTGAGGAAGGTCGAGCCGATCGAGGTCGGGCCGTTCGAGTACCTCGACAAGATCCCGCTCAAGCGCGACCACGCCGAGCGCGGTGTCCGGGTCGTGCCGCCCGCGACGGCGCGCTACGGGTCGTTCCTCTCCCCCGGCGTGATCCTGATGCCGAGCTATGTCAACATCGGCGCCTGGGTCGGCCCGAACACGATGGTCGACACGTGGGCCACGGTCGGTTCGTGTGCGCAGATCGGCGCCGACGTCCATCTCGCGGGCGGCGTGGGGATCGGCGGCGTCCTCGAGCCCATCAACGCGCGGCCGGTGATCGTCGAGGACGGCGCCTTCATCGGCTCGCGCAGCATCGTCACCGAGGGCTGCATCGTCGGCGAGGGAGCGATCCTCGGCGCCGGTGTCGTGATCACGGCGTCCGTGCCGATCATCGACGTTACCGGGCCGGACCCGGTCGAGCATCGCGGCGTCGTTCCGCCGCGCGCTGTCGTCGTCCCCGGAGTCCGGCAGCGGGAGTTTCCGGCCGGGAACTACGGGCTGCCGACGCCCCTGATCGTCGGCTGGCGGGACGAGTCGCACGACCGGATGTCGCTGAACGACGTCCTGCGCGAGTTCGAACTCGGCAGCTGAGACGACCGGGGGTGCCGAGCGAGCCGGTGAGCCACACCCCCCACCCAAGGGCGGGGTAGCTCTCCCTCCGCCCTCGCCGGCGACGATATCGGGGAATCCGCTACGTGTCCTTGCCGGCTTCGTGGCCGGAGGCCGGCGATTCCTCGAGCGGCTCGGCCGGCCCGATGAGCCAGGCCCGGCCACCCGCGAGGCGCACACGCAGGTCACCGCCGGGGAAGTGGACGAGGACGTCGCCGTCGCCGTGCGTCGCGGCCGCCACGGCGACCGCGCTCGTCCCGGAGGCGCTCGTCTCCCCCACCCCGCGTTCCCACACGCGAGCGGTCACCTCACCGGGCCGGTCCACGTGCGCGACCTGGACGTTCGTCCGCTCCGGCCAGCGCGGATGCCCCTCGAGCCGCGGGCCGAGCTCCGAGATCCGGCTCGGATCCCCGGTGACGACGGCATGGGGATTGCCCACGGAGACGGTCACCAGCTCGATCCCGTCGACGAACTCGGGCGGCCCGACCTCGACCGGGCCGAGCTCCGACTCGTAGAGGCCGTCCTCCATGCGCCGCACTGCCACGGTCCGCGGTCCCACGTGGACGCGCGCCGTGGTCACGCCGGTGCGGCTCATGAGCCAGGCGGCGGCGATGCGCGTTCCGTTTCCTGACATCTCGGCCCGGGAACCGTCGGGGTTGACGATCCCGATCGTCACGTCGTCGCCCTCGACCGAGAGCACCTCGACCGCACCGTCCGTACCGGACAGGTCGAGGTCGCCCGCAGGCCCCTCATGGACGAGGTAGACGTTCCCGTGTGCGTGCCAGCTCGACGATCTCAGCGGCGATCTCCTCCGGCTGCCGGTCGGCCGCGACCATAACGAGCCCCTCCAGACGGCGCAGCCACTTCCGTTGATACGCGGCGTAGCGCCGTGTTCGGACGATGAGCGCCTCGATCGCCTCCTCGCGTGGGAGTGTCGCGACCTCGTCGAGCCCGATGATCTTCCGCGCGGTGACGGACAGCTCGCCGGGCAGCGCATCGCGCACCTCCTCCTCGACTCCGGCCTCGAACATGCGTCTCGTCCGCTCCGCGATCCTCCGGTCGAGGTCGGGCCTGGGGACGTCGAGGCCGACGAGGAGCGTCGGATGCCGCCAGGCGCCGCCGAACAGGGTCTCGACGCCCGGTACGAGCGACCAGCCCGCCTCCGCAAGCTCGAGCGCCCGGACGACGCGCCGGCGGTCGTTCGGGTGCACCCGCGCCGCGGCAGCGGCGTCGAGCTCCCCGAGCCGGGCATGCGCCGCGGTCGCGCCGTCCTCGTCGTAGAGCCGTTCCCAGCGCTCGCGCGCGCCGGCCTCGGGTGCGGGCGGCAACTCGAGCTCGGCAAGCGCGGCCCGGAAGTACAGTCCTGTCCCGCCCACGACGAGCGGCGTCCTCCCGGCGTCGAGGATCTCGTCGACCGCCGCGTGCGCGAGGGGCGCGTATTCGCCCACCGACGCGACGTGCGAGAGCGGCCAGATCCCCACGAGCCGCTCCGGGTTCGGCGACCGGTTCGTGAGGATCGGCAGGCCGTCGTAAACCTGCATGGCGTCGGCGGAAACGACCTCGGCAGGGATCAGCTCGGCGACGGCGGCCGCGACGTCCGACTTCCCGCTCGCGGTCGGCCCGAACAGGCCGATGACGAGCATCGCTCTAGGCCGCGGCGAGCGCGAGCTTCGCGCCGGCGAGGGTCGTCGACGTCGCGCTCTCGATCGCGACCCGCACGAGCTCGCCGGGAGCGGCGTCGCCGCTGAAGTTGACGGTCGTGTTCCGGCGCGTCCGGCCGCGCCGGAGCTCGGGGTCGGTGCGGCTCGGGCCTTCGACCAGCACCTCTTCGGCCATTCCCACCCGGTCCGCGTTCCGTGCGGCTGCGACGCGCTGCACGACCTCGACCAGCCGCTCGATGCGCTCGCGCTTCAGCTCGTCGGGCACCTGGTCCGGCATCGCCGCGGCCTCGGTGCCCGCCCGCGGTGAATAGACGAACGTGAAGGCGCCGTCGTAGCCGACTTCCTCCACGACCTCGAGCGTCTCCACGAAATCGTCCTCGGTCTCGCCCGGGAAACCGACGATGATGTCGGTCGTGAGCGCAAGGTCCGGGATCGCGGCCCGCAGCTCCGCAACGAGCCGCAGGTAGCGCTCCCGCGAGTAGGTGCGCCGCATCGCCTTGAGGATCCGGCTCGACCCCGACTGAAGCGGCAGGTGCGCGTGCTCGCAGACCGCAGCGCACTCCGCCATCGCGGCGATGACGTCGCGCCGAAAGTCCTTCGGGTGTGGGCTGGTGAAGCGGATCCGCTCGATCCCGGGGACGGCATCGACTGCGCGCAGGAGCTCGGCGAAGCTCGAGCCGACGTCGCGGCCGTACGAGTTGACGTTCTGGCCGAGCAGCGTCACCTCGCAAACGCCTTCCGCGGCGAGCCGCTCGACCTCCGCGACGACCTCACCCGAGCGCCGGGAGATCTCCTTCCCACGCACGGCGGGCACGATGCAGTAGGAGCAGACCGAGTTGCAGCCCATCGAGACCTGCACCCAGGCCTGGAAGCGACGCTCCCTTCGGACCGGAAGCCCGGCCGCGAAAGCGCGCTCCTCACCGGTGCCGAACGCGCTGCGGGCGATCCCCTCGCCGCCCGCGCCGAGCCAGTCGCCGAGGTGCGAGATCGTGCCCGGTCCGAACGCGACGTCGACGTCCGGATAGAGCGTGAACAGCCGCTCGCGCTGTGCCTCCGCGTAGCAGCCGCCGACCGCGACGACCGTGCCAGGCCGGTCGCGCTTCAGCTTGGCCGCATTCCCCATGTGGGCGGCGAAGCGCGTGTCGGGCTTCTCGCGGATCGTGCAGGTGTTGAGGACGATCACGTCCGCCTGCTCCTGCGAGGGCGCCTCGCCGAGCCCGAGCTCCTCGAGCAGGCCCTTGATCCGCTCGGAGTCGTGGGCGTTCATCTGGCAACCGAACGTCGTGACGTGGTAGCGCTTCAGCGCATGTTCTCCTAGTCGCTGGAGGCGCCCACAATGACTCGCAAGCAGCTCCGTCTGGTCTCGTACGTGAGGGTATCCGACGTCCGCGGACGCGAAGGCCCCGGCTTCATCTCCCCCGCCGAGCAGCGTGAGAAGTGCAGCGCGTTCGCGACTGCGATGGGTCACACGATCATCGACGAAGCGGAGGAGCTCGACCGCTCCGGCGGCGACATGAGCCGTCCCGTCTTCAACGGCCTCCTCGAGCGAATCGAGGCGGGCGAGGCGGACGGGATGATCGTCGCCAAGCTCAACCGCTTCGCACGCTCGAACGTCGGCGCTTGGCAGGCGCTCGAGCGAATCAAGCAGGCCGGCGGCGAGCTGCTCTCGGTCGAGGAGAACATCGACACCTCGACCGCGACGGGACGGTTCCTGCGTGACTTCATGCTGATCGCGGCGAACTGGGAGCGCGAGCGGATCGGCGAGCAGTGGCTCTCCGCCCGCACCCGCGCCGTCGGCCGTGGCATCCACGTGTCGCGCCACGTCCCGCCCGGCTATCGACGGCTGCCGAAGTCGGCCGACCCAGCAACCGACCGGCGTCTCGTTCCCGATCCAGTCCACGGCCCCGTCGTCGCCGAAGCCTTCGCGATGGGCGCGCGGGGCGAGTCGTACTCGGCGATCGCGGACCACCTCACCTCGAACCTCATTCCGATCGCAGGGAACAGCCGCTCCGTCTGGCAGCCCTACCGGATCAAGCGGCTCCTCGCGAACCGCGTCTATCTCGGCGAGGCCCGCAGCGGCGACGGGATCGCCAACATGGAGGCGCACGAGCCACTCGTCGACGCGGCGACGTGGACGCTCGCCCAGCGGCAGCCGACCACTGAGCGGCGTCGCAGCAGTCGCCGCGTCCATCTCCTCGCCGGGATCTGCAGGTGCGCGAGCTGCACGCACGCGATGCGCTCTCAGGCGCCGCGCGGCACGACCGTCGGCACCTATCGCTGCTCGACGACGAGCGTGCACGGCCGCTGCCCGGCGCCCTCGACGATCTCGCTCAAGAGGCTCGATGAGTACGTGGTCGAGCAGTTCCTCGCGCACGCGGGAGAGCTCCGGCTCCGCCAGGTCGCAACCGCCGACCACGCGATCGACCAGCTCGCCGGGGCCGCGGCCGAGGCGGAGGCTTCCTACCGGGAGGCGCTCACGAACATCGAGCTCCGTCAGCAGATCGGCGCCGCCGATCACGACCGGATGGTGGCCGCGCTCCACGAGGCATGGCGGCGGGCGCTCGCCGCGATCCCGGAGGCTCCTGTAGCGCGGCCGGAGCCGCGTGCGGACGTCGATGTGGCGGAGCTCGTCGCTGAGTTGCGGCGACGTGGCGACGTGGCGGCGCTGCGCGAGTTGCTCGCCTCGGCGATCCAGGCCGTGTTTGTCCGGCCTGCCGCGTCGCGGGCGCGGAACCTGCCGATCGAGGACCGGGTTCGGATCGTCTGGCGCGACGAGGAGCCGCTTGAGCTTCCGCGCCGCGGCGAGCGGTTCGAGCCGCGGGCCTACGCCTGGTAGCTCGCCGAACACTCTCCGCGCGCCTGTTCAGGGATGGCCGCCACCGAGGCCATGAGAGCGGCGCTCGGCTCGCTTTGCAGCAAAACATTCGGGGCAGTACGGGACGAGCCGGTGGGTCACAAACTCTCGTGCGCATCGCTGGCAGACACGCTTCCCCGGCTTCTTGAACTTGTGGCCCACCGCGTATCCGTGGCCGCCGAATCGCTTGCTCTTCCCGTGGGGCATCGCTACGACCAGAGCAGGCGGAAGCGCCGTTGCTGGGTCGGCCGGACGAATTCGGCGTACCGCTCGGGGTACGCCTGCCTGAATGCCCTCTCGTCGAAGTCCGGCACGACGAGCGTCTTCCAACTGACCTGTCCCTCAATCCCCTCGCAAGTGCCGATCGCGGCCTTGTACGCATTCTCCGCCAGCTCGCACTTGTACTCCGCGAGGTACTTCGCCTCACGCGCCTCGAGCACCTCGCGACGGAGAACGCGATCCTTCTCGCTCGCTGGCCGCGGCGGAGCGTCGCACTCGGATTGGGCGAGCCGCTTCGCTTCCTGTTCCAACGGCACGTACTGGTCGCGGATCTCCCTGGCCTGCCGTCCGACCTCCTCGGCCTGCGAGGGGTCGAGCGCGTAGAACTCGCGGCGCAGGCGCTTCGAGTAGTTGAGCCGGTGGACGATGGTCTCGACCGGCTGCGCGTTGTCGGCCTCGACGATGTCGATCACGATGATCTCCTCCGGGTTCCCCGTCTTGAATTGGCCGCGGCGAGCGTCGACGTCGCCGGCCCTGCCGATCTTCACGACGTTGGCGTCGCCGTTCCTCATGAAATAGAGCTTGTCCCTCATGGGCGCCTCCTCTGGTGCCGGATTGACTGATCGCTGGCGAGCGTAGGAACGGGCAGCAGCGGGAGCAAGGGGCGACTACAGGGGGTGTACGGCAAGGACTACAGGGGGTATACGGTAAGCGCTATGCCTTGGCGCGGCCACGACGCCCTTTACTGCCAGATCTGCGGCGGTCACCGCAATGAGGTTGGACCCCTGTCTGCGCGGTACAAGTGCGCGAGCTGCGGCAAGAGACGGGAACGGGAGAACGCGGAGCAGCTACAAGCGTGGCGCGGCCCCTATTTCCGGGCTTGGCGACGCCGGATGATTACGTCGGGTGCCGACTGGAAGGTCGAAGCTGGCGAGATCACCGAGGAGGAAAGGCAGCACCAACTCGACTTCCACATGCGATCCGGGGGAAAGCTGCCCAAGATTGCTACGGCACGACAGCGTCACGTCGGAGCCGAAATCGATCAGCACTACCGCAAGGCGGACGGGAGTCTCGCGCAGGGTCTGTTTCGCGGGTCAATGAACATCCTTATGCAGATGGGCACTCCGCGCCTTGAAGCCGAGGAGAAGGTCGTGACGTGGATTCGTGAGGATTACGCCGACTTCACGCCACTTCGCCGGTAGGCGCGATCCGCTACGCCAGTTCGACCTCCTCCGTCTCCGGGGCCGGGACGGCGCGAGCGACGATAACGGACCCGGAATCGCCCAGCTAGACGGCGGCCTCGACGACGAGGATGTTGCCGTCGGACGCGGGCACTTCGGTCCGCTCGAAGTGGATAACCCGCCACGGCCCGGAGTCATCAGCGAGGAAGATGTCCTCGGTCCCGATATGCGGCTCGTCCACCGAGAAAGGGTGGTAGCGATACGCGGTCGCAAGCTCGGGTCCCTCGAGTGTGCCTTCGCGGACATGCCAGACGAACGAGCCCACGGCAGGCTAGGCGATGCGTCTAGCGAAACGCGCGAGGGGCGAGACGAGAGCGGTCGCCGCGAACGCGAGCACGCCGAAGATGTTGGTCGTGACGCAGGTACGGCAGGCTCCGCAGCACGCTTGCGTCGCCGGAGCAATCTCAGCCGCCCGGTTCAGGACCGGAAGCGCACGGGTCGTCGCCCGTTCGAGCATCCTCTGAGTGTAGGGCCGATCAGCGATTAGCGAGGTCGGGCGTGAGGACGCTGGCCCAGACCAGTGTGGCTACCCCCGACGTTGCTTTCGGCGCTATGAGGCGATGATCCGGTGTTCGCGTGCGCACCGGACGGCTGCGGTTCGGGTTGTGACGCCGAGCTTTGCGTAGGCGTTCTCGAGGTGTTTTCGGACTGTGGCGGGTGAGATCCAAAGTGCGCTTGCGACTTCGCCGTTGGTGCGGCCTTCGGCAACGAGCGCAAGAATCTCGCGCTCACGGGTGGTCAGGCCGAAAGGTCGTCGCTCAGAAAGCAGGAGCACTCCCGGTCTTACGGCGTGCGCGAGAAGCGGTTCAACGTGAGGAATCTCATCGAGCGTCAGCCCGTTGGACGCGAGCAGCCGTAGCGCGCGCGGTGTCGCGAACTCGGCCTTGCCGGCGTTGTTGAGCAGCACGAGTGGCTCGTCTGATGTTTCCAGGGCAGTCGTTGCCACATGCGCGCGTCTCCGCGCCTCGATCTGTCGGTAGCGAAGCGTGAGTGTTGGCCGTAACAGGTCGAGGAGCGTGCGTTCGCGCTCGCCGAAGTCCCCGCCGCGCTTGCCGTTGGCGAACATGAAGACCTTGGTATGGGTCAGCGGCGCCGAAATGCCGACGCCGATCTCGTACTCAATCCCCGCAGGTCGGAAGTAGTCGGCGTAGATCTCACGGTGGTGCAGCTCCCGAGTGGTGATGAAGTCGGAGAGCTTGCGCGAGGAGAAGTCGCCCGTCTCGTCCTCGTAGACGCAGGTCGGGTACTCGTGACGCAGCCGCCAGAAGTTGGCCTCGGTGGCGACGGCCTCGTCGTCGTCCATTTCGGGGACCACCACCAGGGCGAGTTCTCGACGGTCGATGCGGTCGAGTTCACAGTAACCCGCGAGCTCGCTGCCGACCAGCAGTCGGAACGACTCCAGTAGTCGGGAAGGAAAGGGCTCCAGCTCTTCCGCGTCGGCGAGTTCGGCGCAGAAGCGGGTCACCCTCTCCGTGTCGGACACTCGGAGGCGCTCCATGTTCGACGAAAGATACGACTTTCGTCGTATTCCCACAATTGCGCCGGCGACTCACGCTTACCGCACGAACCGATAGTCGGTTCCGAAAAGGAGGTCGCCAAGATGAACCTTTGTCGCTCCATGGTCGCGCCGAGGTCTCGAGGACCTGCGCGGATGAGCACCGGTGGAACGACGAAATGGCCGCTCCTACCACACACAAATCGGAGGTCGTCATGACGATCCACTCGCGCCGCCTCGGCAGACCTGTTGCAGGCTCTGCCGCAATCGCCGCGCTCATCCTAGGCCTCGTCGCCTTGGCCCTTCACTTCAGCTCCCCCGCGAGGGCAGGGAGCACTGCTTGTAACACCGCCGACACGGTGAACAACGCCCCCACGGGCCCTGCGACCGTGTCGGTTTCTACGACGACGGCCTTCGGCAAGGTCCTCGTCGCCGGTTCAGGGGCCTTTGACGGTTGTTCTCTGTACCTGCTTACGTCGGACGAGCTCCACGCGCTCACCGGTTCTCAGTTCGCGTGTAGCGACGGGCCGAACGCGAAGAACCTGGCTTGCGACACCATCCTCTGGCCGGCGCTGCTCACCGACGGTGCCCCCATCGCAGGTCCGGGGGTCAACCCCAAACTGCTCGGGACGGTGACCCGCACCGACCTGCCCGGCCTGGGGGCGGTGCAGCAGGTGACCTACGCCGGTCTGCCGCTGTACCGGTTCAACAAAGACGAAGATCCGGGGGAAACGGAAGGGGCCAATCTGTTCGACCCGCTGACCAGCCCCACGGGCACCTGGTACCTGGTCGAGCCGAGTCGCGGCAATCCGGCGCCGGGCACGGCGCTCTTGCAGAGCGAGACCGCTCCCCTCGGAGGAACAGGCACCAGCGAGACCGTCCTGGCCGCAACGATGGACCAGGACTTCACCCCCTTCCTGCCGACGGGCGGCGGGACCTTCCCCGCCTACACCTCGAGCCCGAGGCATGGTCGCGGGAGGGGCCCCGACCCGATGGAGCCCAGAGGCCCGTGCCGGGCCCTGTGCGCCCAGTACTGGCCGCCGGTCCTCACCTCCGGCAAGCCTCAAGCCGGAACCGGCGTCGACCAGCACGCCCTCGGGACGATCATGAGGCACGACGGCACCCAACAGGTGACCTACAACGGCCGGCCGCTGTACCTGTTCGCAGGCGACGCGTACATCCCCGGCTTGCCGTACAACGGCGGGACAGCGTCGATCAACGGAGCGGGCGCGGACACCCTGTGGGGCGTGTTCAACACGATCCCGCTGTCGCCCTAGGTTCGGCAGAGCCCGCTGGTTCCCGGAGCGGAAGAGAGCCGCGGCCGACTCGATCGGCCGCGGCTCTCGTACCGGTCCCGCCGCCGCGAGCCTCCCCGGCAGCTGTGGGGAGGGGGGAGCCTCCCTCAGCATGAAGAAGCTGGCCCCGTGGTGGCGTTCGTGACGGCGACACTCCCGCTCGGGGGCCATTCCGGAACACTGGCCCAGGCGAGCGTCCCTATTCGTTGCACGGCTCTTCGGCGTAGTTCGCGAGGACCCACACGGCTCTCGGCGAGGCTGCGGCGATCCCGGAGAACTGCGCAGCTAACAGATTCGGTGCGGTGACCGGTGACCAGGCGTGTCCGTTCGAGTGCTCGATGATTCCGTAGTAGCACTGGGCGTCTTCATAGCTGGTGAGGCCGGCTGCTAGGACGCCGTCGCCCGGAACAGTTGTCACGCTGGTGAGGATCTGGCCGTCGGAACCTGGGTACCCCGAGTCCGCGGGGAGGATCCGCCAGGCGTGGCCGTTCCAGTGCTCGGCGAGAAGCCACCCGGTGACGCCGTTCCAGTGTCCGCCTACCGCCCAGACGTTGTTTCGACCGGCCACTGCCACCGCTGTCAGCCCATTGCCGCCATGAGCGTTGGGGGTAGGCACCTGCTTCCACTTCTGGCCGTTCCAGTTCAGGGAGAGCGTCTGGTACGACCCGTGGCGCCCTTGGGCTCGGTAGTAGCTTCCGACCGCCCAAACACTTTCCGGTGAGACCGCCGCTACGCCGGATAATCCTGAATCCGCGTAGTGCCTCCCGGCCAGGATGCGGGCTGGCCACCCGCTTCCAGGCCGTCCCGTCCCAATGCATGACAAGCGTGCGACCGAGTCCCCCGGCGTGAGCTTTGTAAGAGCCAACGGCCCAACATTCTTCGCCGAAAGCGCAGCCACGGCGGAAAGCGTGGCTGAGCCGCGCGGAGGCAGGCTCGGGACGATCGTCCACGAACTGCCGTCCCAATGCTCAATCAGCGTGCCGCCATCTTCCCCACGCATCCTTCCGGGCGCCGAACCATGTCCCTACGGCCCAGACGTCAGTGGCCGAGACCGCCCCGACTCCGTTCAGGCTGAGCATCTTTCGCGCCGCTGGGGATCGGCATCGATACTTGCTGCCACGCCGATCCGTCCCAATGCAAGGCCAGTGCTCCAACACTGCTTGTGTGGGACCCGACGGCCCACGCATCGCTAGGCGACAGCGCGACGACCGCCGACAGCGTGCCGAAGCCACCTGGGATCGGATCGGCTTCTTGCGTCCAGGTAGCTCCGTCCCAAAACTCAATCACCGGCCCTCTATCTGCCGAGTACGCCGCTGGCGCCGTCTGCTTCACCTGGCCCAATTGTGGCTCGGCCACCCCAGCCTGCGCGGAAGCAACCAACAGCGCGAAAGACAGCAGCGCGAAAAACAGCCCCACAAGACGAAGCCTTGTCATCAGCCCCACCTCCACTACATCCTCGCGCACACTGGCCCGCGCGACATCCGGGCCAACCCGGAGCCAGCGTGCTCGGATCTACCTATGCCCGAACGCCGCCGCCACCTGATCAAACAAGCGGCTAGCTCAGGGGTCATTCCGGAACACTGGCGCAGGGAGGTCCCTAGCCCCCGGCCGCCTACTCAGTGGCCGGCCATGGCAGTCGGATCGGCTCGTAGTCTCCGGGCCAGTCCGCATAGGCAGCTTCGCCGCTGCTGGTCTCGGTCGCGACCGAGGCGCCGTACTTGCCAGCGATCTCGCTGACGGGGAAGCTGATCGGGTCGTCGGGTCGCGTCCCGATCATCAGGATCGAGCAAGGGCCTTCTCCTGCACCGACCAGCACGTGACGGGTACCGGCCGGACAGTGAAAGTAGTCCCACGGCCGCAGCCGACGCTCCTCCTCTTCGACGATCAGCGTGCACTCGCCCGAGAGCACCAGAAACCCCTCCTGGGCGCCTTCGGAGTGGTAGAGCGCATTCGGATCTCCGGGCCACAGCACACGCAAATGGACGCCAAGCTGCTCGAACGGATGCTCCTGCGACTCGAGGGGATAGAGCACTCCCCCCTTGTCTTGGTTTCGCACCGCGAGCGCGTCGCCGAGATTGAGGACAAACCAGCCCTCCGACGTGATGTAGCAGCCAAACGGAGTCTCGGTGGAACTCGCTTCCTTCACGGACACGCTGTCCTCCTCTCGCAGGGGCGGAGCCTAGCTCACCTCATCAGGGGTCATTCCGGAACACTGGCCCAGCCGAGCGTCCTCAGACGGCAAAGGGAGCGGAGTACCTGGTCGCCTCCTCGACGCCGTCAGCGGTCGCGAGCCGGATCATCCGGAGAGATAGGCGCGCGGGTCGACCGGGATCGTGCCGTTCTCGATCCCCTTCGTGATGCGGGGATCTCGGCTCTGACCGATCGCGGGATCCTCGATCGGAGGGTGTAGAACTTCGCGAGTCCGACGCCGCTGTTGGCCAGCGTCCCGTTCAGCTGGCCACCGTCGAAACGGTGGTGGATCACCTGTTCCATGGCGACATAGACCATCTGGCCGTAGATCTTCAGGGCGCTCGTCAGCCACTGCCCCGCGCAGTCGGGGGTCGCGTAGTGCTGATCGGCGTCAACGCCGATCAGGAGCACGTCCTTGCCTCCGGCGGCCTTGCAGGAGCCGGTCTCCCCGGCCGGTCCATCGACGGGGAAGACCACGTCGGCCCCGTTTTGCATGAGCTCCTTCGTAAGGGCTATGGCCGCGCCGGTGTCCGAGAAGGCCTGGAAGAACCCCTGATCCTCGTTCACAAAGGTTCCGGTGCGCATCTTGGGTTGGTAGCCGACCAGCTGGACGTGGGTGCCGTGGACGCGGTTGTAGTAGAGGACGCCCGCCGCGAAGCCGTCCATGTAACGCGTGACCGTCGGGATCGGGATCGCGCCGAACGTCCCCACCGTGCCGGTCTTCGTAGTGGCAGCCGCCAGGTAGCCGGCGAGGAACGCCGCCTCCTGGGCCTTGAACTGGATGCTGAGAAGATTCGAGGTGCCGCGCACGTCGGCGGCGTCCACCGAGGCGAACCGCACCTGCGGGTTCGCCTTCGCGGTCGCCACGGTCTCGCTGCCCCAGGCGGTACCGATGGTCACGATCAGCCCGCACTGCTGGTGGATGAGATCGTTCATCCAATGCAGCCACTCCTGCCGGCTTCCGGCGACCCTGTTCTTGACCCCGATGCCCCATTTCGTGGCCGCGGCCGTTAGGCCGTAGTACACGGCCTGGTTGAAGGCGCGATCCTGCAGCGAATGGGTGGAAGCGATCTCGCAGCCAGTGAGCGGCGCCGCGGACGCGCCCTCAACCGCGTGGACGAGGGCGAACGCTCCGGCGGCCAAGACGACCGCCGCCGCCGCCGCGATCGCGGCCACCCGCACCCGACGCCGCTGCACGAGTGTCGGCGGTTCGATCGCTCCGCGCCTCGCCCGTGCCTCGCCCTCCGGCAGCGGCGGCGACCGGTGCGAGTCCTCGATGCTCGTCACCTCGAACAGGCGCCATTCGCCTTCGATCCCTCGCAGCTCGTGGACTCCTCGATCGGCGAAGCCGAAGCCGGCGCCGCGGACGAGGTCACGGACGCTGCCCGTGACGAGAATCTCGCCCGGTCCTGCGAAGGCCATGGTGCGGGCGGCTGCGTGCACGTTGACTCCGCTGAGCTTCCCCTCGAACACCTCGCACTCGCCGATATGGACGCCAGCGCGGATCTCGACGCCGAGCTCGCGCAACGCGTCCGCCGTCGCCGCGGCGAAGTTGATGGCCGAGGCGGGTGAGTCGAAGCGGGAAAAGGTTCCGTCGCCGGCTGTGTCGAGCTCCCGGCCGCCGTATTCGCGCAGCCCTTCGCGGACGATCCGGTGGTGGCGCGCGAGCAGCTCCCGCCAGCGCCGGTCGCCGAGCTCCTCCGCGACCTGGGTCGAACCGACGATGTCCGTGAATACGAGAGTCGTCAGCACGTTGCCGGGCTTGTCGCGCCGCATGAGCGGAGTGTGACGCCCGTTGTCGGCCGGAGCAACCCTCGCCGCCGAACGCTACGCGCGTGCCTCGCAACCCGACGAGCCGTCAGCCTGGCTGGGTCCTTCGTCGGGCGTCATTCCGGAACACTGGCCCAGGCGAGAGTTGCTTGACGGGGGGTATAGGCACGCTGGCAATCGCCCCGCGACTCCGCCGAGTCGCCCAAAATACACACCAGGAGTTTCAGGGGCCGAACGTGACTCGACGCGCGGGCGTGTTCGCACGACCTGAGATCTGTCGGGGGGAGATCGGATGACGCGGCGGAGTGGCAGTCGTTCAGGCCGTTGAACGCAGGCCCCCCGTTCACGCGCGCAGCTTCGTCCGGACCTCGGCACCGCTCAACTCGAAGGCGGCCCCGTGCGAAATCAACCGGGACGTGCAGAAAGCGCTCTCGGACGAGCGCGCCCGGCTCAGCGAGCACGGCTACTCGGACGATCTCCCGCTGCCTGCTTCTGGTGGGTCCCCGCCCCCGGCGCCGAAGCCGAGGCAGAAGAGCGGCTCATCTCGAGCGCCACGGTCACCGCCTAGAGGCGTAGACGAAGGAGCCGCTGCCGAGCAGCCGCCCGTATCGGGCCTGCGCCAGCTTCCCGAAGCCAGGCCAGACGTACCAGCGGTAGGAGCCGTCATGCAGGCGGTGGCGATGCCCCAGGTACGACCAGTTCACCGGGAGCGTAAGGCTCGTGCGCTTGGGCCATGCGCTCAGGATGCGTCCACCCCGGTACACCAAGACGTTGTAGTAGCTCGCTCCTTTCACGGGTAGCCAGGTGAGATGCGGCCGCCCCGCGACGCGCTCCCCTGGGACAGGTGACGTCAGCCGACCGGTCCCCGTGACCGCAAGCGTTGCCTCGCCCTTGTTCCCAGCCTCGTCGAATTCGGTGACCGTGTACTTGTACCTCGCGCCGACGCGGAGGCCCTTGTCGCTGACCTCGGTTCCTGCGCCCCGATAAAGGTCCTTGGTGGGACTCGAGCCGCCACTGCGGGTGACTTGCGAGATGCCGGTGCCGCCTGATGCCTTCCACTTGAGTAACACGCTCCGGTTGCCGTGCTCGGCGGTCAGAGACCGCACGGTCGGCGGTGTGGAGTCGTACGAGAACCTGTACACGGCATCGCCGACGTTGCCTGCTGTGTCCGTGCAAGTGCCGGAAACGGACGCATTGCCGTTGTCAGGACCGCTATAGGTGGTCGAAGAACAGGCCGCGACCCCGGAGGTCGCGTCGATCCCTTGAAATGTGAACGAGACCGGCTTCGTGTACCAGCCATTTGCGTTTGGCGGGGGACTGGGAACGGCGTCGACCGTGGGCGGTGTCTTGTCGATGTAGAGATCGAGGACGACTTCGGCGTTGCCTGTCGGCCCCCAGGACGCCTTGCAGTCGATGCCCGTGTGGCCTTCGGCGGTAACCGCTCCGATGAAGCATCCGTTCACCGAGAACGGAGGGTTGGGAACGAACGTCCAGCTGACGAGTACGTTGCTGATGTACCAGCCGTTGGCCCCCAGTGTTCCCTGCACGTCTGGGGCGAGCGAGACCGACTGCGCGAGCGGCACCGGGGTCTCACCGGCGGCGCCGGTCGGGAGAGCCAGGCAGGCGAAAGCGACCAGAAGAAACAACAGCCGATGGTGAGCGGTTCTTGTGACCCTCGTCACGACTTCTCCCTGCCGCAGCCCCACAACAGGTTAGCCAGATTAAGGCTCTGCTTCCGGCCCCTGTCAACCCCCATTCGCGTCGACCCGGCGACCGGCTGGCTTCAGTGCGGATGAGAGGACTTGAACCTCCACGAGGTTCGTGACCGGCTGGCGGGCGATGGCGGGCCGTGGCCAATCCCGCATAACGAAGCCGAAGCGGCGAATCGCGCCGCATGCCATCGCGGTCGGCTCAGCGGCGATCTGTCATCGAAGTGCCATCCGGCGCTCCAGCAGCCCTAGAGCATAATGACGCCGTGCTAGGGGAGGCACGCCCGTGATGGAGCCGGATAATTCCAGGGACTTTCACCTCGAGCGGCGCGAGTTCCGCAACACCGGCAGCTGCTCCTGCCCGGCCCGGCGACGAGACGGAGCGCCACGGTTACAGCGGCGATGGGACGCGCCAGCGAAGACGATTGCTACTCAGAGCCGTCCTTCGAAGCCGAGAGAGCACCCCCGCTCCGGTCGAAGGTTGCGGCGATCGACTCCAGGCTCCGTGCGATCGAAACGAGTGCGAGCGCGGATGCTTCGTCCGAAGCCTGCTGGTATGAGAGCGGGCTCTGCGCTCGCAGGCCAACCTGTGCCAACCTGTCGGCGGAATCGAGCGTGGTCTTGTCATGGGCCGCTGCGTTCATTGCTTTCCTCCAAGTCCGCTGCGGCCCTCTCGGCCCGCAAATCTCCAACCCCTAGCAGGAGGCTAGTGCGCGCCAGGCACTAGTTCCGTCGGGGAATCCGTCTCGCCAGCGTGCGGTTTTCTACCTGTCGCTCGGAAGCTCAGGCGTGAGGACGCTGGCCCAGGCGAGCGTGATCGGCCTACGGCAACCGGCCAGACGCGCGAGAGTAATCCCATCGCGACGGAGGAGGGCACCATGCCGAACGTCTTCGAAGACGAGTTCACCGGCCGTCTCGACCTGAGTTCCCAGGAGACGGCGATGTTTCTGTACGACCTAGGCGAGGATGCGTCGTTGCCATATCACTATGAGTACGTCGAAGAGTGGCTGGTGGTGCTCGACGGCGCCGTTGTCGTGCGCATCCCGGACGGCGAGGTCGAACTCGACCGCGGCGCCCTAATGCGCTTCGCGCCCGGCCCCAGCGGCGCCCACCAGGTCATGAACCGCGGCGTGGCCAATGCAAGGCTGCTGCTCTTCTCGACAGCCGCGCTCCCGAGCATTGGGGTCTATCCCGACACCAACACGATCGGCATCTGGCCCGACGACGACACGGAGCTCTACTTCAGGCGAAACGACGCCATCCCACGCGAAGAGGTCGTCTAGGCTCGCGGCTGCTCAGGCGTCATTCCGGAACACTGGCCCAGGCGACTGACGGCGATTCCCCCATGCGGTTCGCTTATTGGATCTTGACGTGCGCGGGTGTTAGGTTCCGGCTCCTACCGGGTCTGATGGCGTGAGAATCGTCCCGCGAGCATGGCTAGTAGGAAAGGAGTTGGAGCATGACTCTCGACCAGAAGAGGGCGCGTTGGTTCGGCGTCCTCTACCTCATCACGTTCATTGCGTCGATCCCGGCGCTCCTGCTGTACGAGACCGTGCTCCGACATAAGGTGAGTTACGTCGCCGGTGCGGGGCACGACAAGCAGGTCTTGTTCGCCGCCTTCCTGGAGCTTCTGCTGATCATCGCCAACATCGGCACTGCCGTCGTGATCTTCCCCATCCTCCGACGACAGAACGAGGAGTTATCGCTCGGCTACGTGACCGCGCGAGTGGTCGAGTCCACGTTCATCCTCGTCGGGATCCTCTGCATGGTCACGATCGTCACGTTGCGGAATCACGCTGTCGGCCCGGCGGAGGCCACGGTCGCCTACACCCTCGCCGAGATCAAGGACTGGACATTCCTGCTCGGGCCGCAGTGGGTCGTCGGCTGGGGCAACGGGCTGATCCTCGGCTACCTGATGTACAAGTCTCAGCTGGTGCCGCGGCGGTGGTGCTGGTTCGGCCTCATCGGTGGCCCGCTGGTCATCATCACCGGGACGGCCGTCTTGTTCACCGGCAACGACCCGAGCAGCGGACTGCGCTCGGCGCAGTCCATCCTGACCATCCCCGAGATCATCTGGGAACTCTTCCTCGGCGTCTACTGCACCTGGAAAGGCTTCAGGCCGTCGTCTCCGATCCTTCGCGCCGACGCTCGCGAGGATCGCGGGCCGACAATGTCCGCCGGGGCACCGGCCTAGCGGCGGCGATTGTCATGTGGAGGGAGGCGGACACGGTCGCCTCCCTCCACTGCTTCTCCTGAACACTGGCCCAGCCGAGAGCACTGTCGCCCGTACTACTCAAGCGCTTCGTTTCCTTAGGCGCTTCTATGCCGGCGCGAGAGAGAGGGCATGCCTCGAGTCTTTCGTAGAGCGACCTTGTTGCATCGGTAACGAGAAGTGCGTAGGTTGGCGCTGACCCCGAACACCGGGTGTTCGGCGCTCTGCAGCGAGGATGCAGGGTCGCTGGACCTCCTGTCGGAGATGGGAGCACCAGCCATGAGCGAGTTGACCGAGCAGACGAACCAGGCAGACATCGCCGCGGTGACCGAGGTGGTGCTCTCGTACTACGAGGGGATGATGGCGGGCGACGAAGTGAGGCTCGCCCGAGCGTTTCACCCGCGTGCGTGCATCGTCGGCAACTACCAGGGAAAGTTGGAATGGCAGACCTTCGAGGAGTTTGTCGCGGAGTGCAAGGAAGCGACAAGCGACTCAGGATCTCACGAGTGGCGGATCGAGGGTCTGTCTTTTCAGGGAGACACGGCACTGGTCAGGCTCGGTGACCAGTTCGCGGGCGAGTGGTACAGCGACGATCTATCCATGCTTCGGATCGACGGCGTCTGGCGCATCGTCCACAAGACGTGGTATGTCCATCCCGCGGGGACGGCTGGGATGCAATAGGCGGAGCCCGCCTCGAACGTCTCGACAGTTGCGCACCATCGCCTCAAGGGTCATTCCGGAACACTGGCCCAGTCGAGCGTTATCCCGTCGGGTGGCAGGTGGATGCGGTGAGGGCACGAGCTACGCGCTTGCCTACGGCGCAGAAGTTGGCTCGCTCGGACGGGAGTACGTGCGGTCCGCGAAGCAGGGTCTGGGCGAGGAGGCCACCGTTTGCGTGCCCGGAGGCTAGGTGAATGAGGTAGGCGGCGACCGGGTTAGCCGCCTTGGGCAACTGCTTGGGCGAGACAGTCGTCAGTTCACCCCAATGCATGCGGTAGCTACCCGGCTCGGCCTCGCTAAGCCAGTGCCCGGGATAGAGCAGGATGAGTCCGATGTCGTGATGCGTGCTCGATACCCATGCGGCGCCCAGAAGTCCGCCGCGTACCTGCGGATAGTCCAGGAAGGTCGTCATTTGTCTGAACTGGGCGATCGAAGCAGGTCGGCCCGCAGGGGACCGGAAGCTGAGCTGTCCGGACGGACCACCCGAGCGCGACCCGCCGCCCAACGAGCCGAGCGTGAGAGCTGCAGCGGTTGCAGCGGCCGCGAGCACGAGCACCGAGATGAGCAGCCGTCGTTGTCGCGCTCGTCGCTTCGCCTCAGCGATCAGCGGATCCAGTGCGAACGGCAGCCGCCGAGCCTGCAACATCATAGCACTATTATCGCTAGCACCAGAGCGTGCGTCAAGAGCTACCGCTCAGGGGTCATTCCGGAACACTGGCCCAGGCGAGGGTCGCCCCTCGCGGCGCGGTGGTGTTGTCGCTGTCTCTCCGGGGGTAGGCCACTCGCGAGCGTTCAGCATGTCCTCGCCCGAAATAAACAAATCGCCTCCTTGGAGGATCATGCTCTGTAGATGGATGAGGCGGATGTGTGGTCGCGGATCGAGTCGCTCTATCGAGGGCAGTTCGGTCGGTTCGAGCGTGTCGCGAGGGCGATTACGGGCGACCGCGAGTCGGCGCTTGAGGCGGTTCAGGAGGGTTTTGCCGATGCGCTTCGCCACTCCGGTCAGTGGGCCGGTCGCGGTCAGCTCGAGGGCTGGTTGTGGCGGTGTGTTGTCAACCGGGCGCGCAAGGCGCTGCCTCGCCCGGTCGTGGAGCTGCCGGCCGACGAGCGCGGGGCCATCGTCGGTCGCGGTGACGGCGAGCTGGCTGTTCGCCTGGCCGGGCTGCCCGAACGGCAGCGGCTGGTCGTCTTTCTCCGCTACTTCGCTGATCTGGAGTACCGGGAGATCGCGGCCGCGCTCGACATCGAGACCGGGACCGTGTCCGCGACCCTGCACGCCGCGCACGCCAACCTGCGGGCGGGATACGAGGAGGCGCTGGCATGAGCAGCATCGATTGGGTGCCTGAACTCGCTGCCGCGCTCGACCAGCTCGTCCCGCCCGACGAGGCTTCACGCGCGGATTGGGGCGACGTTCTTGCCCGCGCCGGCAGGCGCCGTCAGCTGTGGCGCCTGCCCACTCGGCCGCGCCGCGGCCTTCGCTTGGCGATCGTGGTCGCGCTGCTCTTCCTGCTGCTCGCCGGCGTGGCGACGGCGACGTACGTGCTCGTCCGCGATAACGGTCTGCGGAATCCGCTCACACTTTTCTCTCCTGCGGGCATCGTGACCATCGGTGGCCCCAGGCCGACCAGCAGGCCGAAAACGGTCTGGCACTGCCCGCACTATCGATGGTGCGGCGAGGTGGTTAGTTTCGCGTGGGCTCCGGACGGGCGACGAGTGGCCTTCACTCTCGACGAGATCGGCGGAACCAGTACGTATGTCGGACTCCACATAGTGAACGTCGTCTCGGGGCGAGACAGGCGAGTTCCGGACGGCGCGCCCCAAACCGCAACCATCACCGACTGGGCCGCGTGGGGCGCGTACGTCATGAAGGTGAGGCATCATGTCGGCTGCTTCCCGGCCGCCGAGCTTGCCTGGTCCGCCGACGGCTCCAGCCTTGCCTATAGCTGCGGGCCTATTCCAGATCCAAGCGGGATTGCCCCTGGAGCTCGAATTGACGTGCTCAGGCTGCGGGGGTCGGGCCACATAACCATTCCGACCGGCTCGGATGCCGTCTGGCCCTCCTGGTCGCCGAGCGGGACCCGGATTGCGTATTCGACGCAGCTGAAGCCGACCGAGCAGAGCGCGGTCTACACGGTCGCGCTCGACGGGTCGCACAAGGGGCTGTTGGCAAGCGGTGGGGCCGCGCCGGCGTGGTCTCCCGACGGGCGCACGATCGCGTACCAGACGAAATGTGGGATCCGCCTCGTCACCCCCTCCGGCAGGAACGTGACGCCACACGCGAGAGCGAATGCATGCGGTGCCATCGGTCTCTCCGGGCCTCCCGTCTGGTCACCAGGTGGAACCAAGCTCGCGGTCGAGACGAAGGCCGGTATCTACGTGATGGACAAGAGCGGCAAAGCACTTCATCGCGTCAGCCGTAGAGCCACGACGACCTGGTACGGGGATCTACCCGGACGCCCGTCGTGGCGGACCAGGCCGTGACGGTAGGACAGGGACTCCGGCTCAGGATGGCCAGGCGCGCGGGGTGCGCTGCGGTCCTTGCGTCGTTCCTGACGTTTGTGGGCGGGTGCGGCAACAGCGGCAGCGCCGTGAGCACTTCTGCCTCGGGTAGCCCTTCAACCACAACATCCCGGGCGACCACCAAGTTCGCGGTCGTGTCCCGTGTACCGGTCGGCGACACGCCGGTGTTCGCCGCCCCAGAGCGCACCACCCAGACCTTGTATGTCACCAACGCCGGTGCAGACAGTGTGTCAGTCGTAAACCTGGCCAGCTGTAACAGTCTCAATACGTCCAGGTGTGCGGGGCAGCACTGGCCCGTAGTCCCCGTCGGCCATCTCCCGCTCGGGCTGGCGGTAGCCCAGGCGACCGACACCGTTTATGTAGCGAACGCCAAGGATGGGACCGTGTCGGTGATCAACGGTGCGACGTGCAACGGAAGGGACGCGTCGGGGTGTGGCCAGAAGCCGGCGACCGTTTCGGTTGGGGCATTTGCGGATGCGGTCGCCGTGGACCCGGTCACGAACATGGTCTTCGTAACCAATCAGGACGCCAGGCCAGGAACGGTGTCGGTGATCGACGGGAACTCCTGCAACGGGAGCCATCCATCGGGCTGCGCGCACCAGCCGTTCATGACCGTGCACGTCGGGAGTGGCCCAAGCGGAATAGCCGTCAACCCGGTAACCAACACCATTTACGTGGCGAACACAGCCGAGGACAGCAACAACACGCCACTACCGAATGGCAGCACGCTCTCGGTTATCGATGGAGCCACCTGCAAACCCACGAACAAATCTGGATGTACCCCGGTCGGAACGGTGAGAGTCGGCACCGACCCGGCCAACGTCGCAGTTGATCCGGCCACGAACAGTGTGTACGTGGCCAACACCTTCGACAACACGAACTCCAGCACGGGCACCGTGTCGGTCGTCAACGGAGCAAACTGCGATGCGAGCGACCCGTCCGGCTGCGTGTCGCAAACTCCGGCCGGGGTGCCCGTCGGTGCGGACCCCGTCAGCACCGCCTTCGACGCGACGACCAACACTGTGTTCGTGACCAATGCCAAGGACAAGACCGTGTCCATCATCGACGCGGCAAACTGCAACGCGACGCGCCTCTCAGGCTGCAACGCCCGCCCACCGACGGTCACGATCGGGGGCGTCCCAACCTTCGCAACGGTCGTCACCGATCTCCATACGGTGTACGTCGTGAACCAGGGGGACAACACTGTCGCAGTGCTCAGCGTCAAGTAAACACCTACCCTCCGCTTGGCCGCGACCCTTTTCGAGCACCACCGGCCCAGGCGAGATCCTTGCCGTCTTACGAGACATTCAGCGCGACTCGTGCGGCCTGGTCGCCTCGCTGGCGATCCTCACGCTCAACCTGGCCCTGCTCGGGCAGCGTCGCCGCGAGCGCCGCAACCGCTGGGATCGGAGGCTCCTGCGCGAGCTCCGCACCTGGGACGGCCGGCTACCTGACGAGCTCTGCCGGCCCCGGCGACTCCGCTAATGCCACCGGCGTCTCCGAGGTTTCCATCCGGCGCGCAGTTCCCGGGCGCGACGGCGCCCGCTTAGAATGGGCGCCACGAGACGGGCGACGGCCGTCGTGCTGATCCTGGGCTTCCTTTTCATGGACTTCCTCTTCTTCCACGACCTGCTGAAGCCGGGAGAGGTCACCACGCCGCCGCAGTACATGACGGGGCTCCTGAGCATCCTCGTCTTCGCAGTCTGCGCCCGGTCTCTGCTGAACCCCCGCCGGTAGAGCCGTCAGCGCTCGTTGAGCGCCATCAGGCGTAAGGACGCTGGCCCAGGCGAGTGCCGCTTCGCTCGACCGGCCGGGCGGCGGCGGGAAGTGGCCTAGGATGCGGTCGCCTTGTTGCTCTACGACATCCCGTTCTCCGGCAACTGTTACAAGGTTCGCCTGTTACTCGCCCACCTGGGCCTCGCCTATGAGCGGCAATCCGTTACGGATCTTGACCGCTCCGCGAGAACGGGGCCGCTTCGGGAACTCAGCCCTGTTACACGCGTGCCGACGATCGTGCTGGATGACGGACGGTCGCTTTCGGAGTCTGGTGCGATCCTCTGCTACTTCGGCGAAGGTACGCGCTTCGTGCCCTCAGATCCCTACCTGCGTGCGCAAGTGCTGCAGTGGATGTTCTTCGAGCAGTACGACCACGAACCCCCGATCTCGCGCGTGCGCTTCTGGCTCGCCTACTCGGGTCACCCGGAGTCGTTTCCCGGCGACGTGGACGAGAGCAGGGCTGCCGGATACGAAGCGTTTGCCGCGATGGAGCGACACCTCGCGGGTCACGATTGGTTCGTCGCAAACAAGATGACGCTCGCAGACATCGCGCTCTACGCGTACAGCCACGTTGCACACGAAGGCGGGTTCGACCTCTCTCCTTATGCGTCCGTCCAAGCCTGGCTCGAGCGGGTGGCCGCCCAACCCGGACATATAACGATCGACGCCTAGCCCGTCGCCTCGACGAAACCAGCGCCCCTCGGTCGGGGGTCATTCCGGAACACTGGCCCAGGCGAGCTTCCCATCGTCTGGTGCACAAATCACGACGTTCGGAGTGCGCCTTGGGAGTCGATTCAGATGGTCGGGTGTGGGGTCATGCGGATGGTGTAACGAAGGGTCTCGCGGTTCATGCCGCTGCGGCACTCGTCCACGATCGCCTGCAGTTCCTCGCCGATCTGCGTAGCTGTGGCGGGGTCATCGACGACCGACGGGTCGTCGCTTGCGTAGGTGGAGACTTCTACGATCCACTCTGGTCCCAGGGCCGAACAGCCGAACGGGCCGGCGTAGTACTCACCAAGCTGTTCTGCGCACAGTCGCGCGTAGCGCTCGCTGATCCGGCGGTCGAACTCAAGCATCGCGTTCATGTCCTTCGGCCGGTACGCGGAGAGATCCACCAACCGCTCCGACGACACACGATCCAGGAACGGAGTGAACGTCAGCGGCTCCAGCCGCCAGCGGCCGGCCCCGACCATCAGTCCGCCTATAGAAGCGGACAAGGATTCCAGGAACGATTCATCGGCAGGAGGAGATCCTTGCCCTTTCGCCGATGTCGTCAGTTCGTGGGTGCCCCGTTGGGCGTCAGGGAAGAAGTCGACAACGAGCACGTATCACCTCGACGGAGGGCCTTTGCCTCGTACCGCACTACCGGCGCGCCACGTCACGGTACACGGCCAAAGCTCTTTGCGTTAGCGGGCGGCGCCACCCGCCACCTGCCTAAGCCTTGGTTCCCGCAAAGTGCAAGGAGGTAGTAGACCAAGAAGCGCCACAAACGCCCCGATGACGTGCTCCAGACGGGAGCCCTCAGGCGTCATTCCCGAACACTGGCCCAGGCGAGCGGCCCTCTAGTGGAAGTGACCCCAGCGGGTCGCAATCACGAGTAGCACACCACCTATAGCGAGGCAGATGCCGCCAAAGGTCTGGCCGGCGCGCCTGCCGAAAGGCGTCATGCCGCCGAGCAGCAGAAGGATGCCAGCGGCTGCGAGAAGCGCCTCCCCCACCTCCGCGAGCCGGATCCCCGTGTGCGGCTTGATTACCAACGCGAGCACTGTCATGCCGCTGATGATCGCGGCGACGGCGGACGGAGTGCCTCGGCCGCCTCCCGGTACGCAGCGCAGCTTGAGCAACCTCAACAGGGTCATTCCGGAGCACTGGCGCAGGTGAGTCTCCCGTCTCCTGGACGGCTGGTTGGATGTCTTAGCCTTGGGTGTCATGCGGGAGGTGGAGACCGATTACCTCGTCGTTGGAGCGGGTGCGTCGGGGATGGCATTCACGGACACGCTGGTCGCGCACTCCGACGCCGAGGTGGTAGTGGTCGATCGGCGCCACCGGCCGGGCGGTCACTGGCTCGATGCCTATCCGTTCGTGCGCCTCCATCAGCCCTCGGCGTACTACGGCGTCGAGTCGCGCCCGCTAGGACACGACCGGATCGATCAGGACGGCCCGAACAGCGGCTTTTACGAGCGTGCGAGTGCCGCCGAGATTTGCGACTACTACGGGCATGTGCTCGATGAGCACCTATTGCCGACGGGCCGGGTCGAGTTCTTCGGCATGAGCGACTATCGCGGCGCGAACAGCGACGGCCACCTGGTGGTCTCGTTGCTCGACGGCTCCGAAATGCTTGTGAGAGCGCGGCGAAGATTCGTCGACGCCACCTACGTCCAGTCCGAGATCCCCTCGCGTCACGTCCCCGATTTCGCAGTCGAACCTGGTGTCACCGTTATCCCACCCAATGGACTCGTCAACCTCGGAGAGCCTGCCGATCGCTTCACGGTGATCGGAGCGGGAAAGACGGCGATCGATACCTGCCTGTGGCTGCTCGAGGTCGGCGTTGACCCTCTGCGGATCCGGTGGATTCGGGGTCGCGATCCTTGGCAGTTCGACCGTGCGTTTACGCAGCCGCTCGATCTCGTGGGCGGATACATGCGGCTTCAGGCGTGTTGGGTGAAGGCGGCAGCGGCGGCTGAGGACGGCCGCGACTTCGCCCACCGACTCGAGGACGCGGGAATGTTCGTGCGGATCGATCCACTGACGGAGCCGCTCGTCTTCCGTGGGGCCACCATCAGCCGGCGCGAGATCGATGCGCTCAGCACCCTCGAGCACATCATTCGCGCAAGACGAGTTCGCAGCATCGGCCCAAGATCGTTCACAACCGAGGCCGACGAGATCCCAAGCCATGCAGGCGAGGTTTACGTCGACTGCACAGCCGCCGGAGTTCCGGCCGCCGCCGCCCGACCCGTATTCGGGCCGGGTCGCATCACCATCCAGTACCTGAGTGTCGGCCTGATCCCGTGGGGTGCGGCCACGATCGCCTTCGTGGAGTCGACCGACCTCCACGAAGAGGAGAAGAACCGGCTCTGCCCTCCCGTCGTCTTCACCGGCGACTCCGCCGATTTGACGCAGCTCGCCTACGCGGCGATGCAGGGCCAGGTAGCTCGTACCCGCCACGAGCAAGTCGGGCCGTGGACGGCAACGACCAGGCTGAACCCCACCCGAGCGGCGCTCGAACACCTAGACGATGCGGGCGTCGCAGAGGCGCTGACATTCGTGATCGAACACACACGCGACGCGCTCAAGAACCTAGAACGCACGACGACCGTTTCCACCGGGCCACGCTAGCGCCGCAGCACACCGGGAACGAGGCGCTTCGTAGAGCCAAGTCTCGACCAGTCTCAGGTAGGCACTCCCGAACACTGGCCCAGGCGAGCGTCCGCCCTATCTCTTCAGCGCCTCGCGTTCGGCAGCTGAGATCTCGCACCGCCTCTTGTAGACCGGTGGGGCGTGACCTCGCGCGGCGGCTGCGGCGCTGTCGGTAACCGGGGCCGCGCGAGCTGCACGGTCCTTCGGCTTTCTACAGGGGCCGGAGAATCTGTGGCCAGACGTCGGCCAGGGAGTTTCTGAGTGTGCAGCGGGCGATGATGTCGCCGCGTTCGTCGTTGTCGACGGGCATTTGGATCTTGCCGACGATTCGGTAGTCGTTTCCGCAAAACGGCGGCGCGGTCTTGGCGAAGCCGATGGTGAGCGCCTGCCGGCCCGTGATTCGTGGGCGCCAGAAGCGAAAGGTGACGTCACCTGATGCGACCGGTGGGAGCTGTTGGCCTCGGCCGAGGATCTCGAGTGCGCCGGCTTCGCCGTAGTTCTGCGTGATGATCACGTTGGCGCCGGCCGCGTGGGCGCGGATCTGGCGGACGAATCCGGGCCAGCCGATCTCGTCTTGGTAGTCGCCGCGGGCGGCGACGATGTGCCAGTGCTCCGCCGTGTTGAGCGGCAGCACCGGGATGGCGAGCGGCAGGAGGGCGACATCGAGGGCGACGTAGGCCGCGCCGACGACAATCAGTCGCCGGCGACCGGCCCAGCGATCGAAGCCGATCGCGCCGGCGGCGAGCGCGACCAACAAGGCGGGCATGGCGTAGTACGACTTGCCGCCGAGCAGGAAGAAGGCGACGACCGTGCCGACGATCGTCCATCCGAGTGGGCGCAGCATGCGCTCACGGATAAGGAAGATGACCCCGGCTACCGAGATCGGGACGGCGATGAGCTGGGTGAGAAGGAGGGTGTTGAAGATGTACTGCGGTCGTGTCTCGTCGCTGCCGCTCGGCGGCGGGTGCAGGAACCAGTGCACGCTTACCCAGGCATGGCTGGCTTCCCAGATCAGGTTCGGCACCAGCAGCAGCAGCGCGATGGCGACAGCGGCGGGGAACCGCCAGGTACGGAGGACGTCACGCCGCCAGATCGCGAACGTGACGATCAGCAGCACGAGCGGAACTGCGATCGAGTACTTGGTCTCGAGCCCGATCCCGGCTGCGACGCCGACGGGGAGCCAGGAGCCGCGGCCGAGTGCGAGCCGGATCGCCAGCCAGAAGACGATCAGCCAGGTCAGCTGATCGAACGAGACCGGCTGGAACAGTCCGTTGGTTCCGAGCATCAGAGGCGAGAACGCGATCAGCACGGCGGCGATCGTCTGCGCGCGCCGACTGCCGCCGAGCTCGGCCGTGATCCTCGCTCCGACAATGACGGTGCCGGCGCCAGCGAGAATCGGGAACAGCCGGAAACCCACCAGCGACCAGCCGAACAACGATCGGGCCAGCGCCGAGATCAAAGCCGTGGCCGGCGGAAACTCGACGTATCCGCCCTGGAGGTGCAAACCGGCTACGGCGTAGTAGAGCGTGTCTCGATGCCAGCCGTAGCGAGCTGCGAACGCGAGCTGCAGGCCCGTCTTGACCGCAGCGACAGCAAGCACCGAGGCCACCGCGAACCTGCCGCGGCGAACCTCCGGCTCCTTACTGGGCCGAAAACCGGGAGGCACATGCTGAGCCTAAACCCGGTCAGGGGATCATTCCGGAACACTGGCCCAGCCGACAGACCTCGGCCCCGGCTGCGCCCTCTATGGTCGCCCCCGACCGCCGCAGCCTACGGAAAGCCGATCCGGTCGAGCGGCCAATACCTGAAGACGACCGGCCCGATGAGGTTCGCGCGTGGCACCGGACCCCAGGACCGCGAGTCGCAGGATCCTCCCCGGTTGTCGCCCATCATGAAGTAGTCGCCCTCGGGTACGTGCCAGGTTTTCTTGTAGTGCTCGCTGTCGGCCAGCCGCTCCTCGGCCGACACGTATGGCTCACTCAGCTTCACCCATTCCTTCGAGCCGGGCTTGCGGATCGAGATGAATCCGTGACCGTCCTCATGCACCGTTTCTCCGGGCAAGCCGAGCAATCGCTTGACGAACGTTGTTCCACCGTCGCCTGCCGCGCAACCCGCCGCGGCGGCAGGCGCTCTGAACACAACGACCTGGCCGCGCTGCGGTGACTCGAAGTCATATTCGAGCCGGAGCGCGAGCACGCGGTCATCAGTCGAGCCGAGACATGCAGAGCCTGGCCTGGCGCAACTGAGGCCTGGTTCCATAGAGGAGGACGGAATCCGATACGGCTTGGCGACCTTGGCCTCGAAGACGAGAACGAACACAGTCGCAAGCGTGATCGTGAACAGCCAGTCGAGAACCTTGCGCCAGGGCTGAGGAATCCGGCTCAGCGGGTGAAAATCGACTCCCATCGCCTCGACGAGGATAGCCCTACGGCCAGCTGGATTTCCCTCACGCGGCTAAGCGCCTCAGGGGTCATTCCGCAACACTGGCCCAGGCGAGAGTTGCCACCTCCGACGCGGCATGGTTCGCAGACGTGCCGGTGTGCTTATGCGGGTAGCCGTAACGTTTCAGGAACGCTGCGGGAGTACGTTTCTTGGGCCGTGAGCACACGTTTGTCGGAGCGAATCGTCGGCTTGGGTTTGGCGACCGGCGCCGTGATGCTCGTGGGCGGGTTGACGCTGTTCGGCCTGAGCCGGTCAGCCGGTCAAAGCGATTCGGTGTTCGCGGTGAGCGACATGTTCCAAAGCGTGGTTCCGAGCGTGGGGTTCATCGCTGTTGGGGCCGTAGTCGCTATACGTCGTCGCGAGAATCCTGTTGGCTGGCTCTGCTTCGGATTCGGACTGACTGGCATTCTGCTCTGGTCGGTTGAGCAGTACGCGGCCTATGGGCTGCTGACCCACCCCGGATCACTTCCGGGCAGCCGCATCGGCGCGATCGCCGTCAACGGCAGTTTCGCGCCGCTTATCGTGCTCGTCCTATTTGTCCTATTGCTCTTTCCCGACGGCCTGTTCCTGTCCGCTCGTTGGCGGCTGGCCTGCTGGGGAGCCGTGATCGGCTACGGGCTTCTCTTCTTGATCAATATGGTCGGACCGTTGAACGCGCCCTTCGCGGCGATTCACAATCCGCTCCGACTGCACCGCTCGCCTCTGACGGGCTTGGCGCTCGTGGTCGCCGTTCCGCTCGCCGTCGGTTCGGTCGTCGCTGCATTCTCGGCAGTGGCTGTCCGGTTCCGCCGCGCGCGTGGTGCAGAGCGCGCACAGATGAAATGGCTGGTGTACGTGGCCTCGCTGCTACCCGTGGTGATTCTCGCCCACACCATCGCCGACAGCGTCGCCCCTCAACAGGATGGGACGATCCAGGGGCTAGGCGCCATCGTCCTCGTCGCGCTCCCGGTCGCAATCGGTATCGCAATCCTCCGCTACCGGCTCTATGAGATCGACAAGCTGATCAGCCGCACCATTACGTACGCGCTGCTCACCGCAACACTTGGAGGTGTCTTCGTCGGCGGGGTCGTGCTGCTCACCGACGTACTGCCCTTCTCCTCACCCGTGGCAGTTGCCGCCTCCACACTGGCAGCGGCTGCGCTCTTCACGCCGCTGCGAACGCGGCTGCAACGTCTGATCGACCGCCGCTTCAACCGGGCGCGCTACGACGCACAAGCGACAGTCGCAGCCTTCACGAGCGGCCTACGCGGCGCAATCGACGTCGAGACCGTCAGAAGCGAACTGATCAGCGTCGTCGACCAAGCAGTAGCGCCAACACACGCGTCGCTATGGATCAGGCCCTCCTAGCCGCGAACGCGGAACCGCTCGCGCCAACCAAGACTGCCCTCAGGGGTCATTCCGGAACACTGGCCCAGGCGAGCGTCCTAGGCCTCGGGCGACCGCTGGGCGCTCGACCGGGCGTGGGTCGAATCGTGGATGAGCATGAACCGCATCGACCAGAATGTGGGTTGCGGCTTGGGCAGTTCGTGCCGAGCGCGTAGGAATCCGGTCAACGTCACGGCGACAGTGCCGAGCCAGATGATCATCCCGACGGCGAGGACCCACGGCGTGGATCCCGACAGCGTCACGATCAAGCCCACAATGGCGACGGTCAACCCGATATACCCCACGCGAAGGGCCCAGACGGCCATCCTCCAATGGCCGTTGCGCTGAAGTTCTTGCGGCTCGTCCATCCCATGCATTGTGACCGTTGCTCAGGGGTCATTCCGGAACACTGACCCATTCAGAGTCACGCCGCCCGGCTGTTCTGACGAGCGGCCTTCTCTCGCGCCTCCCTCGCCTCCCCGAGGATGTCGGCGATGCGCTGCAGCGCGACTGGGTCAGAGAGCTTGACCGGGACGCCTTGCTCGGCGCATGCCCGCTCGACCCACGCCACCGCCCGCTCGGACCAGTCAGGAGGGCCTTCTGTCACCACACGCGCGAGGTCTTGAGCACCGGTTGCGGTTCGTCGACGCGCCCGCCACGCAACGGGTCGCCCAGGTTCGTCCTGGCGCCGGCAGCAGCGTTGCAGTCGCGATGGCTGGGCGCCTCGCCGCCGTACGGCAGGTGATCCAGCGCCCAGGGCTCGCCCCGCTCGATCGGGTGTCCGCACCGGGCGCAACGCGCGCCGCCGGCCGCCACCATCGGCTCGAGCGCTCGACGCAAGGCACGGTGCTCGCGGCCGTACCTCGAGGCGCGCACGCCGGCCTGGTTCGCCGTCCTGCAGATGATCGAGCAGAAGCGCTGCCGGTTGCTACGCGGCTGAAACGGCAAGCCGCAGTGAACGCAGTTCTTCATTTGGGCTCCTCCAGGTAGTCGTGTTGCCTGTTCAGGTTACAGCCTGAAAAGTTGCGGGGGGAAATCGCTAAATGCTGCGGAGACAACGCGTCGCGGCCGAACGGCATCAGGCCCCCCCCCTTGATCTCGAGCGTCTCTCGGGCGAGGTCGATCGCGGCGACGCAGGCGAGCTTCGTCAGCGGCTCGCCGGTCTCGGGGTCGAGGCGGAGGCTCACGGGCCCGACCACCACGTCGACCACGAAGAAGGGTGCGTATCTCTATACGCACCCTTCGCCTTTCGGGGTCGCGCCGTTCTGAGAGGTTCGCGAAGGGCGACCGCGAAGGCCTCGAAGCGGCGCAAACGGCTTAGTTGAGCCAATCGGGCCTCGACCGCGAAGGCGACCGCGAAGCCTTCGCGGTCGGCGGAAAAGACCGCGAAGGCACTATTCGCCATCAGAGGCCTCCTCGGCGCCTACGGAGGCAACAAACAGCTTCCCTCTGGCGCCCTTCGCGAGGATCACTTCGCCCGCCTTTTCGAGCTTCTTCAGGTGCCCGGTGACGGCCCGATCAGAGAGGCCGACGCGCTCGGCGATCGCCTCGACGGAGGTAAGGCCAGCGACCGCTGCGTCGAGCACGTTCGCCCGGTTCGTCTCTCCGACCTGTTGCGACGAGGTCGTATCCCTCTGGACGCGCCGGTAGCCGAGCGTCTCGGTCTCCCATTCGAGCAGTTGGACGACGCCTAGCTCGGCCGGGTCGGCGGGTCTCGCCTTCTGCAGTGTGTATTTGGTCGCCGGGCGCGCGCCGTCCTTCTCGAGGCGGATCAGCGTGTCGGGGTGGCGGCCCCAGTCGCCCGAGACCATGCCTCCCTTGTTGGCATGGTGGAGCGTGGCGACGCCGAGCGATTCCCACAGGCCGAGCTCGCGCAGGAGGTGCTTGAAGGCCTCGGTGTCCTGCGGGCTGCCGGCGCCGACGGTGCCGACGGTGTGGAGCGGGTCGAGCGAGACATAGTCGGCCTCGAAGTCGGCTGCGAAGTCGCGGAGGTGACGAAGCGTTCGCGCGTCCTGGAGCGTGAACTCGCCCCACGGCGACGCGTAGATCGCGGCACGGTCGAGAACCCCTTCGCGATCGTGTTCCCAGCGTTCGAGCTTCTGGGCGAACTTGTCCTGCAGACCGCCGGGAACGCCCTCGTTGACGACGAGCACCCAGCGCATGGGTCGGAGCGTCGGATAGTCGAGCCAGTCCTGCCCGGCCGCCGTATGGACGACGAGGTCGGCTTCCACGCTCGTCTTGGCCGAACCTTCTTGGCCCCAAATCTTCACCCAGCCGAATCGAGGTAGGAGATTCGTGCCACGGCGACTGACGCCAACGAGCGACTCGGCCGGCGGGAACTTGATCTTTAGGAACTCGCGCAACGTGACGAAGGCGGCCCGAGATTCGTTCGGAGCAGTCGGCGCGCTCCCGTTGCTGCTGCCAGTCTCGAGGTCAATCTCCAGGTCGACGAGTCGGCGCAGCTCGAAGTCGTCCGCGTCCGGGTCGAAGCCGGGCTCCTCCTGCGGCTCGAAGGTCGACTCCGCGCTCATCGCGCCGCCAATCCGAGGCGGCGGCGCAGCGCGTCCCACTCCCGATCGACGCGCCCGATCGCCTCGTCGACGTCCAAGCCGAGCCTGACAAACTCGGCGGCGTTCAGCTGGAGCATCAGCCAGAGACCCTCCGTGTGGGAGGCGATCCGGCAGGCGAGGAAGGCGAGCGACGAGTCGGGGTCGACGCGGCGAACGAGCCGAGCAGAGTCCGTGATGAGCTCCTCGACTCGAAGCCGAAGCGGGTAGGCGACGACCGTGTCGGGCGGATGCGGGTACAGGGCCTCGCACACTTCGGCGAGGTCCTCCGCCGACACGAGCTCGCCCTCCGCGGGCGAGTGCCTACGGCTGCGGGGCGGGGTATCGTCGGTCACGTTCGCTGTCGCTCGAGTCCAAAGCCCGGCTAAGGTCTGGCTCGCGCGTATCTGGCTTCCCGGCGGTCCATCGTCCGCCCCACACCTCGGCGGCGATCCGTGCGGCGACGGCGGCGAGCGACTGCGTCACGACGCAACCGGCTCCCGATTCCGCTCGATGTAGGCCTCGATCTCCGCTGGCCGAAACCGAAGCCGTTCCCCGACGCGGTACGAGGCAAGGTCGCCCCGGCGCGCCAACCTGTAGACGGTCGGTCGACTGATCCCGAGGAGCACTGCGACCTCGTTCACGCTCAGCAACGCCGACCGATTGACGCCGTACCGTGTTAGCTCGTGGCTCATTGCGAATCAAATGAACCACCAGCGGCGAGCGCCTCGGGCAATGGTGACCGGCGGCCACTCCTGCTCGAAGGCCGCGTCGCGCGGCCTCTTCTTGAACAGATGCAGCACTACTGCGAGCAGGTCAGAGACGACGAGTACGGCGACCACCCCACCGAAGCGTGCGAAGCGGTCATCCGGGCCGTACAACAGGAACTAGCAGCGCTCGAGCCAGGCCCGATCGAGCATGCGTTGGCGTTCGAGCTCGTCACTGCCGAGCAGTGGGCGCTCCACGCGCTGCTCGACTCGAAAAGCCCAAGCGAAGCTAAGCGAGAGCACATTCGGCTTTCAGAAGGCCGGCCGCTCGCTATCTGCCGCGGTTCCGACTACGGACACGTCGTCACGACGGCGCTGGGATCCGCAGTAGCTCACGCGCAGGGTTGCTTGCGGATCTTCGAGGCGCCGACCCGGACCAACGGGCGCGTGTGGTCGTACTTCTGCCCTGAGTGTCGACCTCGGAACGGAAAGCGTCAGCCGCTCAGGGACGCGGAGCGCGCGCTGCAGAGGCGCCACGCCGAGATCGCTCGCATGCGCCACTTGCCGATCACGTCGTGACGTGGTAGCGCTTCACGCCGCGTAGGGTAGCCCTGCTCCGAGAGCCGGGCTCAGGTCGCCTTGCGGAGGCCGTCCTCGAGCTCGTGCTCAAGCCGCCGCAGCCGCTGCCGGAGTGGCATCTTCGAGGCCTGGTTGGAGCGCAGGGTGTCGAGAGCGCAAGCCAGGAAGCACGCGGCGCCGAGCGACGTGTTCCAGTTGGCGGCTGCCTGGTCGATGAGCGATCCGGTCGCAGGCACGAGGTAGCCGGCGACCGCGGAGATGGCGAAGAAGATGCAGCCGAGCAGGTTGACCGCCGGCTGCCACCAGCCGTCTCCGCCGCGTACCGGGAGCCAGCCGTGCCAGCCGTGACGACGCGAGGCCCGGTAGGCGATCGTGCCGGACACGAGGAAGCAGATCGAGCCACGCCAGTCGGGCCGCCAGACGAGCTTGTCGTACTCGGGGCTCGTGAGCGCGACGTGCATCGCCTGATACGTGGTGACGTTGAAGAAGAGCGTCCCCGCGGACTGGACGATTGCCGCCCACCAGGCCGCCCGTCCACCGCCCGGAAGCCGCCGGTCCGGCCAGGCAAGCCAACTCTGCAGTCCTCCGCCGGCCGTGAACAGGATCGAGCCGACGAAGAACGTGACCCCGTCGGCCGACTCGCCGACGAGTTGCGCGTAGCCAGGGAACGGGCCGATCAGGAAGCAGGTCGACCCGAGGGCGAAGCAGAGAGCCATCCAACGTTCGCGAGTCATGACAGCCCTCCCGGTCGGCGTCGCGGCCGCGGAGACTCTACGCGGCCTGGATCGGCGAGTCTGCCGCCTGTTCCGGCTGCTCGCGCACCGGAGGATGCGCCGCCGCCGGCTGGTTCTTCGCCACGTCGACCGCGCGGCTCTCCCGGATGACGGTCACCTTCACCTGGCCCGGATACTCCAGCCGGTCCTCGATCTCACGCGCGATCTCGTGGGCCAGAAGCGCTGCCTCGTCGTCGCCGACGTCGCCCGGACTGACGATGACCCTGATCTCGCGTCCCGCCTGGAGCGCGTAGACCTTCTCGACGCCCTGCTTCGAGGCGGCGAGCTCCTCGAGTGCCTCCAGACGCTTGATGTACTGCTCGAGGCTCTCGCCACGCGCGCCGGGCCGGCTCGCGGACACGGCATCCGCCGCGATCAGGAGCACAGCCTCGACCGTCTGGGGCTGGACTTCGTAGTGGTGAGCCTCGACGGCGTGGACGACGCCCTGGGACTCGCCGTGGCGGCGCGCGAGCTGGGCGGAGATGAGCGCATGCGAGCCCTCTACCTCGTGCGTCATCGCCTTGCCGATGTCGTGCAGCATCGCTGCGCGCTTTGCGGTCTGGACGCTCGCCCCGAGCTCGGTCGCCATGATCCCCGCGAGGTGCACGACCTCGAGCGTGTGCTTCAGGACGTTCTGGCCGTAGCTCGTGCGGAAGCGCAGCCGACCGAGGATCTGGACGAGCTCGTCCGCGAACGGCCCGCAGTTCGCCTCGAAGACCGCCTGCTCTCCGGCCTGGCGAACGACCTCCTCGACCTCAGCCTTCGACTCGTAGTAGGTCTCCTCGATCCGCGCCGGATGGATCCGCCCGTCCTCGAGGAGCTTCGTCACGGTCAGGCGGGCCACCTCTCGCCGGAGCCCGTCGAACGACGAGAGCACCACCGCATGCGGCGTGTCGTCGACGATGAAGTCCACGCCGGTGAGGTGCTCGAGCGCCCGGATGTTGCGGCCCTCACGGCCGATGATCCGCCCCTTCATGTCGTCGGAGGGAAGCTCCACGACGGTTACCGTCGTCTCGGCCGTGTGGCTCGCCGCGACGCGCTGCAGCGCGTCGGCCACCAGGTTCCGCGCGCGGCGCTTCGACTCTGCGCGCGCCTCGTCTTCGAGCGTACGAACGCGCCGCGCGAGCTCGTGCCGCACCTGCTCTTCCCCACGCTCGAGCAGCAGCGCCCGCGCCTCGGCCTGCGTCAGCCCTGCCACGTGCTCGAGCTCGGCGAGCTGGGAGTGCTTCGACTCCTTGAGCTCGTCCTGGAGCTGGCGGATGTGCTCTTCCCGGTCGGCGAGACCCTGGTCGCGGCGCGCGAGCTCCTCGAGCTTCCCTTCGATCTCGATCTCCTTCGCCAGGACCCGCTCTTCGATCTTCAGCACCTGCGCCCGCCGGTCGGTGAGCTCCGCATCGATCTCGCTGCGCAAACGGACCGCCTGCTCACGGGCCTCGACCTGCGCCTCGCGCCGCACCGCGTCGCTCTCGCGGCGTGCATCCTCCAGGAGTTGGTCGCGGATCCGGCGGGCCTTCGTCACGCCGGTCGTGCCGAAGACCGAGACCGCGAGGAGCGCGAGGGCGGCTCCTACGGCGATCCCGATTGCGATTCCGATCCCGATCTGCACGCTGTCGGCTCCTCGGTCGGGGATCCAGCCGCCGCTGGCGGCGCATCCCACCAGGCGCCGGGCCTACGCGGCAGCTATCCGAGAGAAGCCGTATCTCCGGCAGGTAGGGACCTACCGGAAAGCCGCTGCGCTACCTCGCGCGCGACCTCCGAGTCTTCGGGTCTGAGGGGTTGATCATGGGATTCGGTTTCGGAAAAGCTGTGTTTGCAGGCAAAACGTCGAATGGAATGCCTTCAGATCGTAACCGGCTCACGCTTCCAGCGCAAACGACGACGCGATTTCGTCGAGCGTGTCGCGTGAGAAGCCGCGGCCGGCAAGGCGCCGCAGGAGCGCCGGGGTGACGCTCTGGCCCTCCAGCCGCTTCTCCAGCCGCTCGCGCTCGGGCTCGAGCGCGGCGACGGCATCCGCAGCTGCGTCCGGCTCGATCTGGCGCCGCCTGAGGTCGGCCCGGATGGCCGCGTCCCCGTAGCCGCGACGCGCGAGCAGCTCGGCACGGCCCTCCGCCAGCCGGGCGTCGTCGAGGGCCCCGGTGCGGGCAAGAGCCGCGATCGCCTCTTCGCGGGCGGCCGCGGAGTGTCCCGCCCGCGCGAGGCGCTGGTCGAGAGCCCGCTCGGAGCGGTCGCCGGCCGCAAGCGACCGCGTAGCCGCAGCGAGCGCCTCGGCACGCCGCACTTCGCGCGCCAGCTCACGCGCCGCGAGCCGGTCGAGCGAGCGCCCGACTGCGAGCCGGGCCCGTACGACCGCGGCCGTCGGCAGGACACGCCACGGCCGGCCGTCGAGCTCGACCGCAACCCGGCCGCGCTTCCGCTCGCGCAGCCCCGTGACGACCGGGGTCACGCCTCGGCTTCGGCCGTCGCGAGCGCCTCCGCCGCCACCTCCGCCTTGCCGTTGCTCTTCTCGACCTCCTCGACGGCGACCGGCAGCAGCCGTGCCGACGCAACCTGGTCCGAGCCGAGCTCGGCCTGGATCTGCTGCAGGATCCCCTGCGTCACGTCGGGGTGCTCGCGCAGGAAGGCCGTCGCGTTCTGGCGGCCCTGGCCGAGCCGCTCGTCGCCGAAGCTGAAGTACGAGCCCGACTTCGTCACGACCTTCCGCTCGAGCCCCGAGTCGAGCACCGTGCCTTCCCAGGAGATGCCGGAGCCGTAGATGATGTCGAACTCCGCCTGCTTGAACGGCGGCGCGACCTTGTTCTTCACGACCTTGACGCGCACCCGGTTCCCGAACGCCTCGACGCCTTCCTTGAGCGTCTCGATGCGGCGGATGTCGAGCCGCACGGACGAGTAGAACTTCAGCGCACGGCCGCCGGGCGTCGTCTCGGGATTCCCGAACATCACGCCGATCTTCTCGCGCAACTGGTTCGTGAAGAGGCAGATCGTGTCGGTGCGATTGAGGGTGCCGGCGAGCTTGCGCAGCGCCTGGCTCATGAGGCGCGCCTGTAGGCCGACGTGGGAATCGCCCATCTCGCCTTCGATCTCGGCCTTCGGGGTCAGCGCCGCGACCGAATCGATCGCGACGACGTCGAGCGCGCCGGAGCGGATGAGAAGCTCTGTGATCTCGAGCGCCTGCTCGCCCGTGTCGGGCTGGGAGACGAGGAGGTTGTCGATGTCGACGCCGATCCGCTTCGCATACGCCGGGTCCATCGCGTGCTCGGCGTCGATGAAGGCGCAGATGCCGCCCCTGCGTTGCGCCTCGGCGATCACGTGGTAGACGAGGGTCGTCTTGCCGGAGGACTCCGGGCCGAAGATCTCGACGATGCGGCCGCGCGGGAGACCGCCGATCCCGAGCGCGAGATCGAGCGCGAGCGAGCCGGTGGAGACGGCCCCGACCGAGACCGCGGCGCGGTCGTTCATCTTCATGACCGACCCCTTGCCGAACTGCCGCTCGATCTGGCCGAGCGCTACGTCGAGTGCTTCGTGCTTGTCCACCTCAGCCTCCTAGAGCGACAGATTCCAAGACGTCGTACCGCGCCCCGTCGGGGTGCAGCCGGGATAGGTAAGCAGCCGCGTCGGACGGAACGAACGTTCGTACCGGCGGCGGCTCGAGCCGGAGCCGGGGACGCTCACGCCAGCGCGCGACCGTGAGGTGCGGCAGCCAGGCCCGATCCTCGCAGCGGTACACGCCGAGCTTCGCCAGACGCTCCTGGACGTCGCCGGCGAGCAGCGCCGCGCACCCGCGGTCGTCCTCGAGGACGAGCATGCCGACGCTCCGCGTCTCGCGGTAGCGGCTCGGGGTGAAGCGGATCTCCCCCGCTCCGCGCGCAGCGTCGCGCAAGGCTCCGACGATCGAGTCGAGCTCACCGGCGGGCCGGTGCCCGAGGAAGGCGAGCGTGACGTGCAGGTGCTCCCGCGGAACCACCCGGACGTCTCGCAACTCCTGCCGCTGCCAGTGCACGATCTCGTCCAACACGTCGTCGGGCAGGCGCAGCCCGAGAAAGAGCCGGAGCCGCTCGTCGCCGCGCACACGGTCGGGGGAGGAAGTGCCATTCATGCGATGTTGCCTGCTGCGATGTGTCGGATCCTTGACAACTTTCGCGCGTTTCGTCGACAGTCTCCGGGGTGGGTCAGCTGAGCGGCGAGCCGGTGATCGTCGCGACCGGTCTCTCGAAGGATTACGGCTCCGGACGCGGCCTGTTCGGGCTCGACCTAGAAGTCTGCCGCGGCGAGGTGTTCGGTTTCCTTGGGCCCAACGGAGCCGGCAAGTCGACCACGATGCGGCTGCTGCTCGACCTGATCAAGCCGACGTCGGGCTCGGCCCGCATCCTGGGGCTCGACACCGCGGGCCAGAGCCTCGAGATCCGGCGCCGGGTCGGCTTTCTCCCCGGCGACCTGGCGCTGTATCCGAAGCTGACCGGACGGGCCGTGCTCGACCATCTCGCGCGGCTCAGAGGCGGCGTCGACCCGCGCGTCCGGAACGCTCTGGCGGACCGCTTCGCTGCCGACCTCGAGCGGCCGATCCGACAGCTGTCGACCGGGAACCGGCAGAAGCTCGGCCTGATCCAGGCGTTCATGCACGAGCCGGAACTGTTGATCCTCGACGAACCGATCGCGGGGCTCGATCCGCTGGTGCAGCAGAGCTTCCACGCCCTGCTCGGAGAGGTCAGCGCGCAGGGCCGAACCGTGTTCCTCTCCTCGCACACGCTGTCGGAGGTCGAACGCGTCACGCAGCGCCTCGCGATTCTGCGCCAGGGCCGGCTCGTGGTCGTCGACTCGCTCGAGAACCTGCGCCAGGTCGCCGTCCACCGCCTCGAGATCGAGTTCGCGGAGCCCGTCGACCCCGCGCAGTTCCGGGCCCTCCCCGCCGTTACGGAAGTCGAGGGAAGCGGGCGAACGGTGACGATCAGCTTCGAGGGCTCCGCGGACGCAGTCGTCAAGGCAGCGGCCGCCCACGAGGTGCGAGCGATCCGGCCGCGCGAGAACGACCTCGAGGACATCTTCCTCCGCTACTACCGGGAGGCCAAGTCGTGAGCTGGCCGACGACTCGTTTGACGCTCCGCCTGCGCCTGGCGGGGACCGTGTGGGCAGTCGTGGGGCTCATCGCGGTGCTGGCCGCCGTCGGCGCGCTCTTCCCGGCCGTCGGTCACAGCATCGGCACGCTCAACCTGCCCGCGAGCGTAGCCAACCTGCTCGGCGGCGCGGACTACGGCACGATCACCGGCTGGTTCCGCAGCGAGATCGCCGTGATCTACGGCCCGCTCGTGATCGCCGCTCTCGCCATCACCGGGGCCACGGCCGCCACGGCGGGCGAGGAGGAGGATCACATCCTCGCGCTCGTGCTCGCGCATCCGATACGGCGCCCGTCCCTGGTCGCGGCCAAGGCGCTGGCCGTCGCGCTCATCGTCCTGATCGTCGCCTGCGCGGTCTGGCTGGGCCTGATCGTCGGCGTCGCAGCCGGCGGTGGTGGAATCACCGTCGGGCACATCACCGCCCTCGCCGTCCAGCTCGCCTTCTTCGGGCTCGCGAGCGGCGCCGTCGCGCTGGCGCTCGGCGCCGGTACCGGCCGTCGGGCGCTCGCCAACGGGGTCGCCGCGGCGGTCGCGGTCCTCGGCTGGCTCGTGAACAGCTTCGCGCCGCTCGTCGGCGCCATCGCCTGGCTCAAGTACCTCTCGCTCTTCTACTGGTACGCCGGCCACGACCCACTCGCCCGCGGTGTCGGGATCCCAGGCCTCGTCGTCCTCGGAGTCGTCGCCCTCACGCTGACGGCGGTGGCCATGCTCGCCTTCGACCGCCGCGACCTCCGCGGCTAGACGGCTTCGGTCAGCAGCGCACGCAGGAGGTGGAGCGCGGTCACGGTCGCCCGCACGCGTATCTGGGCGCGCTCGCCCGGCAGGTCGAGCATGCGCGCCAGGGAGCCGTCAGGGCCGGAGGCATGGATGTGGACTCGCCCGACGGGCTTGTCGGGGGTCCCTCCCTCGGGGCCGGCGACACCGGTCACCGCGACGGCCACGTCGGCGCCGAGCCGCCGCCGCGCGCCCTCCGCCATGGCCTCGGCCACCTCGGCGGAAATGGCGCCGTGCTGCACGAGCAGCTCCTCGGGCACGTCCAGCTCGGACTGCTTCACCTCGTTCGCATACGCGACGACGCCGCCCACGAAGCTCTCGCTCGAGCCGGGCACGTCCGTGAGCCGCGCCGCAACCATCCCTCCCGTGCAGGACTCGGCGGTCGCGAGCCGCAGGCCGCGCGCGTGCGCGAGCGAGAGCACGAGCTCCTCGACGCGCTGTTCGTCGCGCGCGAAGAGGAACTTCTCGAGCCGCTCCGCGAGCCCCGTTTCGAGAGCCTCCGCGCGCGCCTCCGCACCCGGCTCGACGACCAGGTCGACGTGGATCTCGAAGTCGCGGGCGCAGATCGTCACGTCCACGCCCTCGCCGTCGCCGCCCGCCTCCTCGAGCGCCCGGGCCACGGCCGACTCGCTCACGCCGAACAGCCGCAGCACACGCCGGCCGGGAGGCCGCGTCCGTTCGAGCAGCTCGCGCATCGGCTCGCTCGCCAGGGCGTTCGGCCACAGCCGCCGCAACTCGCTCGGCGGCCCCGGCAAGATCACGACGACGCAGCCCGTCGGCGCCCGGAGAACGAGCCCCGGAGCCGTGCCGGCCAGGCCGATGGAGACCGCCGGAGCGGGCCGCGTAGCCTGCTTCGTCACACCCGGGGCGAAATCGGCATACGGCCTTCGCAGGCGTTCCGCGACGAGGCGCGAGATCGACTCGATCTCCTGCTCGAGCGCCTCGTCGACCACGAGCTCGACCCCGGCTGCGCGCGCGACGAGCTCCACCGTCCGGTCGTCGTGGGTCGGGCCGAGACCGCCGGAGACGAGGCACGCATCTGCCTCCAGGCCCTCACGCAGGACGGCCTCGAGCTCGGCCGGTGCATCGCCGACGATCGTGATCCGTGCGGGTTCGAGACCGCGGCTCAGCACCTCGGCCGCGAGGAAGGGTCCGTTCCGGTCGGTGCGCTCGCCGCGGACGAGCTCGCTGCCGGTGACGACGACGACCGCGCGCGGCCGCCGGACGCGGTTTGGGGCCCCCGGGAAGTGCGCAGCACTTCCTGGGGTTGTCACCCGCGCAGGCGCGTCGTACGGCGAGGCGTCACGAGGACGCGGAGGTTGTGCTCGGCGGGCAGCGCGACGGCCCGGCCGTCGAGCGTGACGCGCAGGCCTGCGGGCGTGCGCACGAGGAGATAGAAGCGGTCACCGGGGATCGCGTCGGTCTCCCCCGCTTCCACTGTCCCCGAGAGGCCGAGCTTGCCGGTCCGGCTGTTGTGGCGTACCTCGACGTACGTCCCGGGGCCGACGCCGCGCAGGACCAGCCGGCGAGCGGGTGCCGAGCTCTCCTGGTGGTGCTGGTTCGTCCCGATCCCCGGCACGTTCGTGGACGAGCCGGGAATGCGGAAGGCCGCGAAGACGAGGATCGCCACGAGCACGATCCCGGCGAGCACGAGCAGAACCGCGCGCCGCTCGAAGGGCCGCTCGCGCGTCCGGATCCTGCGCCGTTCGGGCCGTGGCGGCAGCTCGTCGCGCCAGCTCGTGATGAAGCGCGACGCGTACTCGTCGACGTAGACGTCGCCGTCGAGCCCGAGATACTCCGCGTACGTCCGCAGGAAGCCGCGGATGTACGCGTCGCCCGGCAGCGACGTGAAGTCCTCCTCCTCGAGCGCGCGGACGTACTTCGCGCGGATCTTCGTCGCGAGCTCGATCTCGGGATACCCGAGCCCTTGCCGCTCGCGCGCCTCCCGCAAGCTGTTTCCGATCTCGAACACAGCGGGAGTCTAGAGCTCAGTGCTCGAGGCGCAAGAGAAGCTCGTACAGCCCGACGGCGATCGAGGCGGAGAGCATGATGCAGATTCCCGCCACGGCGAAGATGCGGCCGAGCCGGATGCACGTCGCGCCGCCGACCGGCCCGAGCGTCCGCGCGATCGCGCCACGAGCGCCGCGGGCGAACAACAGCGACAGGATCGCGGCGACGGCGGCGACCGGAATCGCCCACACCGCGTCCATCAGGCCCGCGCCCGGGATCTTCCGCGTCAGCTCGATGGCGAGCGGGATGATGACGGCGGCCACGAGGCCCAACAGGAGAGCAAGCCACGCGCGGACGTTGAGCCGCCGCGGCTGCGAGAGAGTCTGGGCGCGCACTGCCACTAGTGCCTCTCCAGTGAACGTCGCCGCGTCTCCGGCGAGCGAAAAGCGAGCGAGGCAAGGACGCAGGGAGCCTCGATAGCCGAAGCTATCGGGGCGACCGAGGACGCCGCGTCCGGCGAAGGCTTGCCGAAGCCGGCCGCCGAGCGAAGCGAGGCGTCGCGACGCTTTGCAGCCGTCGGAGATGCGGATGACATTTGCTGGAGGGGCACTGCTTAGTGAGCCATTGTAGGCGGCCGAAGGACGGCGAACTGGTCGGTTATCTCCAGCCGGCTCGTGCGGAAGCGGTAGATCGCCGCCGGGCGTCCGCCGCCGGCGCCGTAGTGCCGCCGCTCCCCGGTGTCCTCGAGCAGCCGGCGCCGCAGCAGGACCCGCTGCAGGTTCGTCGCGCTCACCGGATGGCCGAGCGCCGCCGCGTAGAGATCGCGCAGCTCGGCGAGCGTGAAGCTCGGCGACGCGAGCGCGAAGCCGAGATTCGTGTACGAGAGCTTTCCGCGCAGGCGCTCGCGGGCGCTGAGGAGGATCTCCTCGTGGTCGTAGGCGAGCTCCGGGAGCTCGTCGAGCGGATGCCAGCGCGTGTCCTCGGGCACCTGCGGGTCCACCCCGCTCGGCACCAGCCCGAGGAACGCGGTCGCGAGCTCGCGCCGGATCGGATTGCGGGACGGATCGCTCAGCGTCTCCAGCTGCTCGAGATGCGCCACCTCCTGGACGTCGACCTTGGCGGCGAGGTGCCTCCGCATCGACTCCTCGAGCGTCTCGTCCGCCGCGAGCGTCCCGCCCGGCAGCGCCCAGCACGCCGCGAACGGCTCGCGCGCCCGCTGCCAGAGCAGCGCCTGCAGCCGTCCACCGCGTACCTGGAGAACGGCCGCGAGGACGGCATGGGCAGAAGTTTTCGCCTGGGAGTCGTCAACCATGTAAACTCAGAATCGAGGTTATCGCTTGTGAGACAAAAACGCCAGAAATGTGACGTCGTCGTCGCGGGAGCCGGGGTCGCGGGCCTCTCCGCCGCTCTCGCGGCGGCCGAGGCAGGCGCCTCGGTGCTCGTGCTCGCGAAGGCCTCGCACCGCAGCTCGAACAGCTACGCCGCCCAGGGAGGCGTGGCCGCGGCGGTCGGCCCGGACGACGATCCGCAGCTGCACGCCGCAGACACGCTCACCGCGGGCCGCGGGCTCTGCCGGCCCAGCGCGGTCCGGCTGCTGACGGAGGAGGCTCCCGCGCGGATCGGCGAGCTGCGCCGGCTCGGAGTCGCGTTCGACGACGGACTCGGCCGCGAGGGCGGCCACTCCCACGCCCGCGTCGTGCATGCAGGCGGCGCCGACACCGGGCGCCACCTCGCCGACGTTCTGACGAGACACGCCGCCGAACATCCCCGGATCCGGCTGGTCGAGGGCGAGCGGATCACCACGCTCGCCGCGTTCCGCGGTTCCTCCGTCGTCCTCGCGACCGGCGGGTACGCGGCCCTCTGGGCCCGGACGACAAACCCCAGGGGCGCGGTCGGCGACGGTCTACTGCTCGCGCAGGCCGCCGGCGCCTCCCTCGCCGACCTCGAGCTCGTCCAGTTCCACCCGACGGCGCTGAGGGACGAGAACGGCCACGACGGCTTCCTGCTCTCCGAGGCGCTCCGCGGCGCCGGTGCGACGCTGCTCGACGACGGCGGCGAGCGCTTCGTCGACGAGCTCGCACCGCGGGACGTCGTCGCGCGCGCGGTCGCCGCACGGGCCGGGGCGCGGCTCGACCTGCGTCCGGTCGAGCGCGATCGGTATCCGAGCTTGATGGCGACGCTCGCGGAAGCCGGCTACGACCCCGCCGACGAGCCGGTCCCGGTCTCCCCCGCTGCTCACTACGCGATCGGCGGCATCGTCTCAGACCTCGACGGGCGCACGTCGGTGCCGGGGCTGTACGCCGCCGGAGAGTGCGCGTGCACGGGCGTGCACGGCGCCAACCGGCTCGCCTCGAACTCCCTGCTCGAATGCCTCGTCTTCGGCCGCCGCGCCGGCCTCGCAGCTCTCCACGGGCCGCGCTTCGACGCCGACGCTTCCCCGATCGGTGAGGCGGAGGATCCGGGCGCGGCGCTCTGGCGCGACGCCGGGCTGATCAGGAGCGCCGAGGGACTCGTGAGACTGCTCGACTCGCAGCATCCGCTCGTGCGCGAGATCGCCGCAAATGGGCTGATGCGGGAGGAGAGCCGCGGCGTCCACTTCCGCGCGGACTTCCCGGTCTCCAGCGAGACGCTCGCCGGCCACCTCGTCGTCCGTCCCGGCGCGGATCCGGTGCTCGAGCGATGGAGCTGACGCAGGACGACATCGAGCGCGTGGTCGCCGCCGCCCTGGCGGAGGACGTCGGCTCGGGCGACGCGACGACGCTCGCGCTCGTGCCGGAGGACGCGCGCTGCCGGGCCGAGCTCCTGCTCGAGGAGCCCGGCGTCGTGTGCGGCGTCCCGGTCGCGGCCGCGGTCTTCCGCGCCCTCGATCCGGCGGTGCAGGTAGAGGCGACGCTCGACGAAGGCACAGCCGTCGCCGACGTGCCGGCCGTCGTCGCAGTGGTCGACGGGCCGGCTCGCGCCATCCTCAGCGGCGAGCGAGTCGCGCTCAACCTGTTTGCCAGGCTCTGTGGTATCGCATCCCTGACGCGCCGTTTCGTCGAGCTCACCGAGGGAACGACCACCTGCGTGCTGGACACGCGCAAGACGACCCCCGGCCTGCGGGCGCTCGAGAAGTACGCCGTCCGCTGCGGCGGCGGCCGCAACCACCGCGCCGGGCTCTACGACGGCGTGCTCGTGAAGGAGAACCATCTCCGGGTAGCCGGCGGCGTCACCGCCGCGCTCGCGGCGCTCGAGGGCCGCGTCGACGGGCTCCCTGTCGAGGTCGAAGCCGAGACGCTCGCACAGGTGCGCGAGGCGCTCGACGGCGGCGCGCCCCGCATCCTGCTCGACAACATGAGCCCGGAGGAGGTGCGCGAGGCGGTCGAGCTCACCGCCGGCCGAGCAGAGCTCGAGGCGTCCGGCGGCGTCTCGCTCGGCACCGTGCGCGCGTACGCCGAGACCGGAGTCGACTTCGTCTCGGTCGGCGCCCTCACCCACTCCGCCCGCTCGCTCCACGTCTCACTGGAGGTCACATGACCGTCGCCCCGTCCACCACCGAGCTCCATGAGGAAGTCCGCGCGCTCGCGGCCGCAAGGGACGCCGTGATCCTCGCCCACAACTACCAGCGGCCCGAGGTGCAGGACGTCGCGGACTACGTCGGCGACTCGCTCGGCCTCTCGCGCCAGGCGGCCGCGACCGACGCGCAGACGATCGTCTTCTGCGGCGTCCACTTCATGGCCGAGACGGCCGTGATCCTCAGTCCCGAGAAGACGGTCCTCCTCCCCGATCTCGGCGCGGGCTGCTCGCTCGCCGCGTCGATCGACGCCGACCAGTTGCGCGAGTGGAAGGCGCAGCATCCCGGCGCCGTCGTCGTCTCCTACGTGAACACGACGGCGGAGGTGAAGGCCGAGAGCGACTACTGCTGCACGTCGGGGAACGCGAAGTCGGTGATCGACGCGATCCCGCCGGAGCGGGAGATCCTGTTCCTGCCGGACATGTACCTCGGCCTCTGGCTCGAGAAGGTGACCGGCCGCAAGCTGACGATCTGGCTCGGCGAGTGCCACGTCCACGCCGGCATCCGCCCGGCCGACATCGAGCGCTGGCAGGCCGAGGCGCCCGACGCGGAGCTCCTCGTCCATCCGGAGTGCGGCTGCGCGAGCCAGGCGATGGCGTTCGGGAACGAGCGCACGCAGATCCTCTCGACGGAGAAGATGATCGACTACGCGAAGCGCTCGCCGAAGCAGCGCTTCCTCATCGCGACCGAGACGGGGATCATCCACCGCCTCCAGAAGGAGGCGCCCGGCAAGCGGTTCGAACCCGTGCGCGAGGACGCCGAGTGCCGCTACATGAAGGTGACGACGCTCGAGAAGGTGCGTGACTCGCTGCGCGACGGTGTCCACCGCATCACGGTCGACCCGGAGCTCGCCGAGCGCGCGCGCCTCGCGATCGAGGCCGACACTACCCGCGGGCCTGCGCGATCGACACTGCAGCGGTCGCGAAGCCGGCGCCTTCGCGCGTTGGAGGGAACGGAGGAGCCGCCCGGAGACCGCGTCTCCGGTGGAGGAGTTCCTTCCCGACCGAGCGAAGAGCCCAGCTTTGCCCGCGAGAGCGGCTACTGCTTCACATAGGGCTTGCCCTCGGCCGCAGGCGGGACGGTGCGGCCGATCACGCCGGCGACCGCGACGAGCGTGAGCACGTACGGGAGGATCGCGAAGAGCGTCGACGCCTGCGGCGAGTAGACCTGGAGCTTGAGCGCGAGGGCGCTCGAGAAGCCGAACAGGAGGGCGGCCGCGAACGCGCCTGCCGGGCGCCAGTTGCCGAAGATCATCGCAGCGAGCGCGATGAAGCCCTTGCCGCTCGTCATGTCGAAGATGAACGTCCCGTTCCCCTGCGGGCCGAGCGAGAGGTAGACGCCGCCTATCGCCACGAGGCAGCCCGAGAGCACGACGCAGGCGTAGCGGACCGCGTAGACGTTGATGCCGACGGTGTCCGCGGCGCGCGGATGCTCGCCGCAGGCGCGGAGGCGCAGTCCGATCGGCGTCTTGAACAGCACGACGTACGCGACGATCACGAGCACGAAGCTCGCCCAGGTGAGGAGGCTCAGGTTGCCTATCGAGCCTTCGAGGAAGTTCCCCAGGCCCGAGATGTGGACGTTCGGAATCGTGGAGACATTCCCCGACACCTGGCCGTTGTAGATCAGCTGGAAGAAGTAGCCGGTGATGCCGACTGCAAGGAAGTTGACCGCCGTACCACCGACGATCTGGTCTGCGCGGAGGTGAATCGCGAAATACGCATAGACGAGCGCGAGCAGGCCGCCGGATGCCATGCCGATGAGGAGCCCGACGACCCAGCTGCCGCCCTTGTCGGCGCCGTAGAGGCCGAAGAACGCGCCCATCAGCATCATCCCCTCCAGCCCGATGTTGATGACGCCGCTCCGCTCGGCGAACATGCCGGCGATCGCGCCGAAGACGAGCGGGGTCGCCAGCCCGAACGTCTGGTCGATCAGCGTCGCATCGAAGACCGTCTCGAGGTTCGCCGTCCCGGAGCGCGTCGCGAGGATGCCGAGGCCGATCCCGAGCAAGCCTCCCACGACGGCGCCCCAACCGAGCTTCCGCCGGCCGCGAGTCGCCGTCCAGATCCCGAGTGCGATGGCGAGGATGCCGACGGTGATGGGCCAGGTCGGCGAGCGAGCCTCGATCGGCGGGATCGCGAGGAAGGCGGCGAACGCGCCGAGACCGACCGCCACGTAGCCGGTCGTGACTGGATCGCGCAGCCGCTCGCTGACGGGATTGTCGAGCTTCTGCGACCAGGCGGTCATGCCGCCGCCTTCGCAGGAGCCGACGCGGGCGGCTTCCGGCGCAGCTTCTTACGCGAGTTCCAGACGGAGAGGATCAGGATGTCGGCGCCGATGAACAGCACGACGAGCCCCTGAATGATCAACGTCACGTTCGATGCGAGTTCCGGCTGGATCACATTCGAGGTGAGACCCTGGTTCGTCCCGTAGATCAGAGCGCCGAAGAGCACCGAGCCGAAGAACACGCCGACGGCGGTGTTGCGGCCGAGGAGGGCAACGGCGATGCCGATGAAGCCGACGCCGCCGGCCGCCGAGTTCTGGACGTCGAGCGCACCGTAGTGGTAGAGGTAGCCGAGCATGTCGACGGCACCTCCGAGGCCCGCGAAGGCACCGGAGATCGCCATCGCGCGAATGATGTTCTTCTTCACGTTGATGCCGCCGTACGCCGCCGCCTCCGGGTTGAACCCGACGGCGCGAACCTCGTAGCCGAGCGTCGTGCGGTTGATCAGCGCCCAGAACACCACGAGCGCCCCGATGGCCATGAAGAAACCGATGTCGAGACCCTGGAAGCCCTTCGACCCCCAGATCACCGGCAGCTCGGCGGTGTGCGCGATGTCGGCGGAGACCGGGTTCGTCGACTGGCCCGGAGCGCTGGTCTGCAGCGGCCCGCCGGCGCCGAAGAGCCAGGTCGCCGTGTAGATCGCGATCCAGTTGAGCATGATCGTCGAGATCACCTCGTGCGCCCCGGTCGTGGCCTTCAGCACGCCGGCGATGCCCGCCCACGCCGCGCCGGCGAGCGTCGCACCGACGATCGCGATCAGGACATGCGGCAGCGTGCTCATGCCGGCGAAGCTGACGCCGATCCAGTTCGCGACGACCAGGCCGACGATGTACTGGCCCTCGCCGCCGATGTTGAACATCCCGCAGCGGAAGGCAAAGGCGACGGCGAGCCCGGTGAAGATGAGCGTCGTCGACTGGAGCAGCGTCTGGGTGAGGTTGTAGGACGCGAGCGACGTCTGGGTGTTGGTGGTGGGATGGAAGATCCAGTTCAGCCCGGCTCCGTTGAAGATGTCGCGGTAGGCGAGCAGCGGGTTGTGGCCCGTCGCGAGGACGACGAGGCCGCCGATCAGGAAGGCGAGGAAAACCGTCGCGATCGGCACGCCGATGCCGCCGGCGCGCTGGCTGAGCGAGAGCCGGGCGGCCAGGGTTCCGCTCGACGCCACCTCCTCTGGGGGGGTGCTCAGGTCCTTCTTGGGCTCTGTCATGCCGGAACCTCTTGCTTCACACCGACCATCTCGAAGCCGATCTGCTCCTCTGACACGACGCCCTCGTGCCTCCCGACGATCTCGCCCTCGTAGAGGACGAGGATGCGGTCCGAGAGCGAGAAGATCTCGTCGAGCTCGAGCGACACCAGGAGGATCGCGCGGCCCGCGTCCCGCTCGGCCACGAGGCGGCGGTGCAGGTACTCGATCGCGCCGACGTCGAGACCCCGGGTCGGCTGCGCCGCGATCAACGCCGTCGGGTCGCGGGAGATCTCCCTCGCGGCCACGAGCTTCTGCTGGTTGCCGCCCGACAGCGCGCCGGCCAGCGTGAACGGGCCGCCGCCGCGCACGTCGAACTCCTCAATCAGCCTCTTCGCACGCTCGACCAGCCTGCCGGGGAAGAGCCAGCCCCACTTCGAGTCCGGGGGCTCGGAGTAGTCGTGCAGGGCGATGTTCTCGGCGAGCGAGAACTCGAGCACGAGGCCGCGGCGCTGGCGGTCCTCCGGGATATGGCCGAGTCCGGCGTCGAGGGTGTGGCGCGCCGAGGCGTGGTGAAGCTCGCGGCCACCGACCCGGATCACGCCGCGCTCCGCCCGGCGCAGGCCGGTGAGCGCCTCGATCAACTCGGTCTGGCCGTTCCCGTCGACTCCGGCGATCCCGACGATCTCGCCGGCGTGCACCTCGAAGGACACGCCGCGCACCTTCTCGATGGCGCGATCGTCTTTGACCCAGAGGTCCTCGACCTCGAGCAGGACATCGCCGACCTGCCGAGGTTGCTTCTCGACGCGCAGAAGGACGTCTCGGCCGACCATGGCACGGGCGAGAGACTTCTCGGTGGCCCCTTCGCGCGAAACGGTCTCGATCGTCTTGCCGCGACGGAGCACGGTGATGCGATCCGCGATCTCGAGCACCTCGCCGAGCTTGTGCGTGATGAACACGATCGAGACGCCCTCGCGCTGCAGCGTGCGCAGGATCTCGAACAGGTCCAGGGCCTCCTGGGGCGTCAGGACGGCGGTCGGCTCGTCGAGGATCAGGATGTCGGCGTTCCGGTAGAGCGCCTTCATGATCTCGACGCGCTGCTGCTGACCGACTCCGATGTCCTCGACGAGCGCGCCCGGCTCCACTGCGAAGTTGAACGTCTTCGCCATGTCGGCGACCTTCTGCTCCGCTGCCGACTCGTCGAGCAGGACGCCGTCCTTGACCGGCTCCGTCCCCAGGACGACGTTCTCAGCGACGGTCATCACCGGGATGAGCATGAAGTGCTGATGCACCATCCCGATACCGGCGTCGATCGCGTCGCTCGCCGAGCCGAAGGTGACCGGCTTGCCGTTGACGCGGATCTCGCCCGCGTCCGGCTTGTAGAGCCCGTAGAGGATGTTCATGAGCGTCGACTTGCCCGCGCCGTTCTCGCCGAGCAGCGCGTGCACCTCGCCGCGGCGCACGTCGAGCGACACGTCGTCGTTGGCGACGACGCCCGGGAACTCCTTGCGAATGCCTCGCATCTCGAGGACGAGCTCGTCGCTCACCGCTGCCGATGCTATCGCCCTTAGGCGGGAGGGCGAAATCGCATCGCCCTCCCGCCGAGACGGGCAGTTGCTACTTGCTCAGCGTGGCCGGCGGAGTGAGGGTGCCGGCGATGATCTGCGACTTGTACTGATTCATCGTGTTGATCCACGCCTGCGGCACCGTCGGGCTGATCGTGCCCACGCCGACGCCGTTGTTCTTCAGGTTGAGGGTGATGTCCTTGCCGCCCGGCCACTTACCGGAGTTGGCGAGACGGATCGCGGTCTCGACACCAACGTCCGTCTTCTTGGTCGCGCTCGTGAGGATCCGCGACGCAACGTGGTACTCGTCGACGTCGACGCCGACCCCCCACTTGTTCAGCTTCGACGCCTCCTTGAGCGCGCCGTCGCCGCAGAGGCCCGCGACCTGGAAGACCACCTGGGCCCCGGAGCCGATCTCGTTCTGCGCCACGTTCGAGCATGCGGACTCGTCGGTGAAGCTGTTCGAGTACTGGACGAGCGTCTTCGTACCCGGAACCGCCTTGTTCGCGCAGTACTGGTAGCCGGCGATGTACGAGTCGACGGGCGGGATCTTGATGCCGCCGACCGCGCCGATCGTGCCGGCCTTGCCGCCGTTCATCTTCTGCGCTTCCTTCGCCGCGAGGACGCCGGCCAGACAGCCGCCTTCCTGCGTGGCGTAGGTGATGCCGATCTCGTTCTTGTACCCGCCGATGGCGGCAACCGGATCGTCCGTGATCGCGAACTTGATGTTGGGGTACTGCTTCGCGTACTTCTTCACCGTGTCGCCGAGCAGGTAGCCGGCGGCGATGATCAGGTTGGCGCCCGCGTGAACGGCCGCGTTGTAGTTCGGGACGTAGTCGCTCGACGAATGCGAGACCTTCGGGATCGACGTGATCCCGAGCACCGCCTTCATCTTCTCCAGGCCCAACAGCTGGTTCTTGTTGAACCCGTTGTCGTTGAACCCGGCGACGTCGCTGACGAGCGCCGCCTTCAAGTTGCTCTTCGGCGCCGTCGTGGTGGCGCTGGTTCCCCCGCTGCCGCCGCCACCGCAGCCTGCCGCGACGACCGCGACGACCGCTGCCGCCGCAAACAGGACCGCGAGCGTGCGTGTCCTCGATCTCAAGATGTGCCCTCCTGTTCTCCCCATGGTCTGACCGGCCGATCCTATTGCGTTCGGCGCGCGCGCTCTAGGGGGAACTACTCGGTGGCGGCGTACGAGTGGTACTGGCTCTCGTCCACCAGCACCCGCCGCGGCTTGGAGCCTTCGTAGCCGGAGACGATCCCGCGCCGCTCGAGCATGTCGATCAGGCGCCCCGCGCGCGTGTAGCCGACGCGAAGGCGCCGCTGCAGAAGCGAGACCGAAGCGGTCTGGGTCTGGACGACGATCTCGATCGCCTTGTCCAGGAGCGGGTCGTCGTCCGGATCGAACTCGCCGTCGTCGGCCGAATCGCCGGCTCGGCGAAGACCTCCGGCAGCTCGAGGTAGCTCTCGTCGAGCTCCTGCTCCCGCTGGCGTGTCTGCTCGACGACGAGCGCGATCTCCTCCTCCGACACGTACGCGCCCTGCACGCGCTGCAGCCGCGAGGTGCCGAGGGGCTTGAAGAGCATGTCGCCCTGGCCGAGCAGCGACTCCGCGCCGCCCGAGTCGAGGATCACGCGCGAGTCGGTCTGCGACGAGACGGCGAAGGCGATGCGCGAGGGCACGTTCGCCTTGATCATCCCGGTGATCACGTCCACCGACGGCCGCTGCGTCGCGAGGACGAGGTGGATCCCGACGGCGCGCGACTTCTGGGCGAGCCGGATCACGGCGTCCTCCACGGCCTGCGGGGCCACCATCATCAGGTCGGCGAGCTCGTCGATCACGACGAGGACGTACGGGAGCGTCGGCTCGCCGCGCTGGCGGAAGGCGCGGTTCGCCTCGTTGATGTTGCGGGCGCGCACCGACGAGAGCCGCTCGTAGCGGCGCTCCATCTCGGCGAGGCAGTTGGCGAGGACGGCGCTGGCCTCCTTCGGGCTCGAGACGACGGGCGTGAGCAGGTGCGGGACCGACTCGAAGTGGCTGAGCTCGATCCGCTTCGGGTCGATGAGGATCAGGCGCACGTCGTCGGGCGTCGCGCGCAGGAGGACGGACGTGAGGACGGTGTTGAGGCAGCCCGACTTGCCCGAGCCGGTGGTGCCGGCGATCAGCAGGTGCGGCATCCGCGCGAGGTCGGTCCAGACCGCGGCGCCGGAGATGTCCTTGCCGAGCCAGACGGCGACCGGGCTGGCGGTCGCGGGCAGCGGCTCGAAGATGTCGCCGAGCGTGACGAGGTTCGGGGAGAGGTTCGGAAGCTCGACGCCGACCGCCTGCTTGCCGGGGATCGGCGCCAGGATCCGGATCTCGGTCGTGGCGAGCGCGTACGAGAGGTCGTCCTTCAGCGCCGCGACCTTGGCGACCTTCGTCCCCGGCGCCAGCTGGAGCTCGTAGCGCGTCACGCGCGGGCCGGAGATCTGGCCGATCACCGTCGCCTCGACCCCGAAGTGCGCGAGCGTCTGCACGAGAAGCTCGGCGACGCGCGCCGCGGTCTCGCCCGAGTCCTCGCCCTGCTCCGGCGAGACGCGGAGGACGCCGGCATCGGGCAGCTTGTACTCCGCGTGCTCGGCCGTGACCTCGTCGAAGAGCGTCGGCGGATCCTCTAGCAGCGCCGGCGGCTCCGTCTGGAGCGGCGCGGGTTGCGCGCCCGCGTGCGGCGGCGCGAAGCTCCCGCCCACCACGTCCGGGAACGCCGAGACGGCGTCGACGGGGGGTGCGTGCAACGGCGCCGCCTGCGCGGGCCGCGCCATCGTCACGGTCTCGTCACGGTGCCTGCCACCGTCACGGGACCGCGACCGCGCCTTGCGCGCGGCGTGGTGGATCCCCCGCCCCGATCGCCGGAGGATCGCCCCGAGCGAGGCTCCCGTCAGCAGCAGCGCGCCGACGAGCATGAGGAGACCGCCCAGCAGCAGCGAGCCGGTGGCGCCGATCGCGACCCCGACCGCGCCGCCCAGCAACTGGCCGACGTAGCCGCCCTGGTCCTTGCCGAGCGTGATCATGAGGCCGCCGAAGAGCACCGCCATCCCAGTGCGGAACGGCCGGACGTCGACGAGCGCGCTCCGCGTCACCAGGAGCACGCCGAGCACCGCGAGCGCGACCGGCACGACGTACTTCGCGTCGCCGATCAGACGGTCGAGGCCTTCGCCCAGCCAGCCGCCGACGTAGCCGCCGCTCCAGCCGAAGTAGAGGACGGCGCCGAGGTAGAGGCCGAGCGCGATCGCGCCGAGGCCCCAGAGCTCCGGGTGCTGGTTGCGCGCGCGGGCGCTCCGCTTCGTCCGCGTCTTCTTGACGCGGCTCGGGAGCTTCGGGCGCAGCTTCGACTTCCGCTTCCGCGGCATGCGCTTGGTTTTCGCCCGCGGCCGGGCCTATCCTCCGTCCCGATGGCGCCGGAAACGCGCTACGCCCGCAACGGCGATGTGAGCATCGCCTACCAGGTCTTCGGCGACGGGCCGTTCGACGTCGTGGTCTCGCTGCCCTCGAGCAGCCACGTGGAGCTCGCCTGGGAAGTGCCGATGATGCGCGCCTACTTCGAGCGTCTCGCCTCGTTCGCCCGTGTGATCAGCTTCGACAAGCGCGGCGTCGGCCTGTCCGACAAGTCGGCGGGCTACTCGTCGCCGGAAACGCGCATGGACGACATCCGGGCCGTCATGGATGCCGCCGGTTCTGAGCGCGCGGCCGTCATCGGCTGGTCCGAGGGGGTGCGGCTCAGCCTCCTCTTCGCCGCTACGTATCCCGATCGTGCCTGGGCTCTCGTCGCCTGCGGCGGCAGCGCGGGACGGAGCCGGAGCCCGGAGGAGAAGGAGCGTGTCTTGCAAGAGTGGGCCGCCGAGCGCGCAGTCTGGGAGCGCGATCCGATGGCCGCCGCGTTCGCGGAGGTGCGAGACGGGTCTCCGGACGCCACCGACGAGGAGCTCCGCGCCCTCGCGCGCATGCACGTCTACGGGCTCAGCCCGGGTGACGAGTACGCGTATGGACGGATGAACCTGGAGCTCGTCGTACGGCACGTCCTCTCGGCGATCGCCGTGCCGACGCTCGTGCTTCAGAACGCCGAGGACAACTGGGTGCCGGTCGAGCTTGGTCGCGAGCTTGCCGAGCTCATCCCCGGGTCGACATATGTCGAGGTGCCGGTTCGTGGCCACATCCCCGCGCTCGCCGACATGGATGTCTTCCTCGAGCCGATCGAATCGTTCCTGCGCGAGTCGTGGGAAGCGGCCGCGACGGAACGGGAGCCGGAACGTGTGCTCGCGACAGTCCTCTTCACCGACATCGTCGATTCGACCACCCGCATGGCCAACGTGGGTGACCGTGCCTGGCGGGTGCTGCTCGAGCAGCACCACGCGATCGTCCGCGCCCAGCTCACGCGGGCGCGCGGCACCGAGGTGGACACGGCGGGCGACGGATTCTTCGCCTCCTTCGACGGCCCGGCGCGCGCCGTCCGCTGCGCCAAGGCGATCGTCGAGGGGCTGCACGAGCTCGGCATCGACGTCCGCTCGGGGCTGCACACGGGAGAGTGCGAACTCGTCGACGGGAAGATCTCCGGCATCGCCGTGCACACCGGCGCACGGGTCGCCGCTCACGCGGGCGCCGGCGAGGTGCTCGTCTCGAGCACGGTCAAGGACCTCGTCGCCGGATCCGGCCTCGAGTTCGACGACCGCGGCGTCCACGAGCTCAAGGGGATCCCCGGCGAGTGGCGGCTCTACGCCGCCGTCTGAGCTTCCACCTCGGCGACGAGCATCCCGAAGTAGCTCTGCGCCACGTAGGCGAGGACGTCGGCGCGCGCGCGCTCGCCGACCGCGCCCTGCAGCACGAGGAGCTGCCAGAGCGAGTCGGCCTTCGCGTCATCGACGAGCTCCGCCAGCGGGCGGAAGTCGAGCCGGTCCGAGACGAGGATCCGCTGCAGCAACCCGTCGTAGGCGGCGGACGCCTCGTGGAACCCGTACGGCCCGTCGACCGCGTGCGTGTGCCCGTGGTCGGCGCTCGCGATCAGCGCGTGCCGGCCCGGGAGCCTCGCGATCTTCTCTCCAAGGCGAAGGTGCTCGTCGAGGGAGAGATCGCGAGCGGGAGCGACCACGACGATCCGCTTCGCGCGCAGGAAGTCGAGCGGCACCTCCGTGCCCCAGTCGAGCGGCATCTCCGCCTGCTCGATGAGGTTGCCGCCGTACGAGACGCCGAGGATCGGCAGCTCGGTGCGCAGAAACGCCGCCGCCGTCTCGCGGTCCACCTCCCACTCCCCCACGTGCGCCGCCGTGACCACGGCGAAGTGGCGCTCGACGTGGACGTTGTGCGGGGTGACGACGATCGCCGTCTCCACGCCGGCCGCGTCGAACCGGCGGCCGAGCTCCTCCATCGCCGCCCGCAGCGGCGGGATCTCGTCGAGGTCGCCGTGCGGCGCGATACAGGCGAAAGCGAGGCTCACGGCAGCGACTCGATCCGGGACACGAGCAGCTCGAGGAACCGCTCCGCGTCGACGTCGACTCCCACGTCCGCGTTCGCCTCCCGGCCGGTGACCCCGCGCAGGTCGACGACGGTGCGGCCGTCGCAGAGGTCGGAACGCGTCTCGACCGCGACGTTCGCGTGGCGCGTCGTCAGCAGCGTCGGATCGATGACGTGGGCAACGGCCATGGCGTCGTGGATCGGCGAGCCGTCGAAGCCATACGAGCGCTCGTGGAAGGCCTGGAAGAAGTCCGACAGCTCCGCGACAAAGCGGCCGGCGCGGCCGGCGCCGCGGAGGCGCTCGGCGTGCGCGCGTGTGAACAGCGCCTTGTGCGTCACGTCGAGCCCGACCATTGTGATCGGGATCCCGCTCGCGAACACCGCCGCCGCGGCCTCGGGATCGACGAAGGCGTTGAACTCGGCGGCGGGCGTGACGTTTCCCTCCGCGATCGCACCACCCATCCAGACGATGCGCTCGAGACGGTCGGGGACGTCGGGATGCCGTTCGAGCATGAGCGCGAGGTTCGTGAGCGGCGCGGTCGGGACGAGAACCACTCCCGGTCGCGCCGGAGGCGCGTGGTCTTCCGGCCGGGCGTCGGCGGCTTCGCCGCCGGCGCTTCCAGCCCACTGCTCGATCAGCTCGGCCAGGAAGTCGGCTGCGTGTATGTCGACCGGGCGGGCGGAGGGCTCGGGCAGCTCCGGGCCGTCGAGGCCCGTCTCGCCGTGCACGTGAGCCGCGGTGCGGAGCCCGCGCCGCAACGGCGCCTCCGCTCCTGCAGCCACGGGGATGTCGCCGCGGCCGGCGATCTCGAGCGTGACGAGCGCATTGCGGGTCGTCTTGTCGAGCGTCTGGTTGCCGGCGACGCTCGTGACGCCGATCAGCTCGACCTCGGGCGAGGCGAGGGCGAGGAGGATCGCGATCGCGTCGTCGTGGCCGGGGTCGCAGTCGATGACGATGGGCGTGGGAGTGGTCATTTCCGCTCCGCCTCCGGCCGAGCCGGCGGCTCCGCTCCTGGGTGAGCTCCGTCGAGCCTACGCTCACAGCAGCGCGTCCACCTCCTCGGCGGTCGGCAGCGAGGTCTGGGCACCGAAGCGCGACGCAGCGAAGGCCCCGGCTGCGCAGGCGCGGCGCAGCGACTCCTCGCGCGGCCGGCCCTCGAGCAGGGACACCACGAGGCAGGCCGTGAAGGCATCGCCGGCGGACGTGCCGTCGACCGCGTCGACCGGAGGCGGCTCCGCCCGCGCCACCTCGTGGCCGTCCTCCAGGAGCACCGCACCCTCGGCGCCGAGCGTGAGGCAGACGAGACCAGGCCGCTCGCCCAGGGCGTCGAGCTCGAGCCGGTTCACGATCGTCAGCTCCGCTTCCGGCGCGCCTCGGCGGGCGGGCGCCGCGTTGAGGAAGAAGCGCGAAGCGAGCTCGCCCGCCCGCGCGACGGTCTCGGCCGGGATCTCCTGCTGGCAGAGAACCGCGTCGGCGGCGTCGAGGGAGAGATCCTCGGGCTGCAGCTCTGCGTTCGCGCCCGGCGCGACGACGATCGTCGTCTCTCCCGCGGCATCGACCGTGATGAGCGCGATCCCGGTCGGAGTCTCCCGGGATAGCCAGCGCTCCTCGACCCCCGCCTCGCGCAGGCCGGCGAGCGCTTCCTCAGCGACGTCGTCGCGGCCGACGCAGCCGACGAGCGCCACCTCGGCCCCCAGACGCGCGGCGGCGACCGCCTGGTTCGCGCCCTTCCCACCGGGCACGCGCGAGAAGCGCGCGCCGCTCACGGTCTCGCCGGGTCGCGGCAGCCGCTCCGCCTGCACCACGAGGTCGAGGTTGATCGAGCCGACGACGGTGAGCCTGGGCGCAGCCACGCCGCGAGCCTATCCCGGTGCTAGCCGGAACCCCCTAGGTCTCGAACCACTCGATCTTGCCGTCCCGCTTGAGGCCGATGCCGTTGAACTGCACGTCGGTCTCGTAGATCGAGCCGCACGACGGGCACTTCACCTTGTTGTGGACGCCGGAGTCGATCGCCGTCTGGGCGCCATCGTGGAACGTGAACGCAGTACCGCAGTCCATGCACTTCAACCCGGTGGCCTGCGTCCGCCGCATCAGCTCCTCGAACTGGCCGCTGTCAAGGATCATGACGAGTCACCTCCCGCGCCGAAGCTAGCCCGCCCGCGGGGACGCAGCATCCGCGATTACGCGGACTAGACCTCGACGATCACGGGCAGCACCATCGGCCGCCGCCGTGTGTGGTCATAGACCACGCCGCCGAGCGCGTCGTGCAGGTGCTCCTGGAGGAGCTTGATCTCGGTCACGCCGTCGGCGAGCAGCTCGCGCAGGACCTGGTCCGCCACCTCGCGCAGCTCGTCGACGAGCGGCTCGGCGGCCTCGCCGAACCCCCGCGCGATCAGCTCCGGCGGAGCCGTCAGGCCGCCGCCGTCCTGCGCGGCAAGCGTCGCCACGACGATGAGGACGCCGTCCTCCGCGAGCTTCCGGCGGTCGCGCAGCGCGACGTCGTGGACGTCCCCCACCCCAAGCCCGTCGACGAACGTGACGCCCGCCTCGACCTCGTCGACGATCCGCGCCACGCCGTCACGCAACTCGACGACGCTGCCGTTCTCGGCGAGGATGATCCGGTCCTCCGCCACGCCTCCCTCACGTGCGAGCTGGGCGTGCGCCGCGAGCATCCGGAACTCGCCGTGCACCGGCATCACCGACTTCGGCCGCAGGAGCCCGATGATGGTGCGCAGCTCCTCGGCGCAGCCGTGGCCCGAGACGTGCACCGGGGCGTTGTCCTCGTGCAGCACCTCGGCGCCGATCTTCGCCAGCCGGTTGATCGCGTCGTGGACGCGCAGCTCGTTACCCGGGATCGGCTTCGCGGAGATGATCACCGTGTCGCCGCGCTCGACCTGGACCGCGGGATGGTCGTTGTACGCGATCCGGGTCATCGCCGACATCGGCTCGCCCTGGCTGCCGGTGCAGAGGATCAACTGCTCGTTCCGTGGCAGCTCGGCCAGCTCCTGCGGCCGCAGGATCACGTCCTCGGGAACGTCCATGTAGCCGAGGCTGCGCGCGATGTTTCCGTTCTTGCGCATCGAACGGCCGACGAAGGCGATCTTGCGGCCGCAGTCGACCGCGACGTCCGCGGCCTGCTGCATCCGGTGCACGTTCGAGGCGAAGGAGGAGACGAGAATCCGGCCTTCCCGACTGGGGAAGATCTGGCGGAACGCCTCCCCCACGACCCGCTCCGACTTCGTGATGCCGGGCCGCTCGGCGTTCGTGGAGTCCCCGAGCAGGAGATCGACGCCGAGGCTGCCCACCTCCGCGAGCCGCCCCACGTCGGTGCGCTGTCCGTCGATCGGCGTGTGGTCGAGCTTGTAGTCGCCGGTGTGGACGCAGCGGCCGCCGGGTGTCTCGAGCACGACCGCGGCCGCGTCGGGAATCGAGTGCGCCATGCGGATGAACTCGAGCCGGAACGGGCCGACCTCGACGGGATCGTCTCCCGGCATGAGCTCCTGCAGCTCGGCGGAGCGCAGCAGCCCGTGCTCGTCGAGCTTCGACTTGACGAGCGCAAGCGTGAGGCGGGTCGCCAGGACGAGCGGGACGCGCACCTCGCGCATCAGATACGGGAGGGCGCCGACGTGATCCTCGTGCCCGTGCGTGAGCACGACCGCGCGCACCATCTCCTCGCGGTCGCGGAGATAGGAGAAGTCCGGCAGGACGAGATCGACGCCGAGGTGCTCGTCCCGCGGGAACGCAAGCCCGGCGTCCACGATGACGATGGAGCCGTCGGCCTCGTAGACGGTCATGTTCTTGCCGACCTCGCCGAGGCCGCCGAGCGGAATGATCCGGCACGCGCCCATCCCGCGGGAGTCTAGTGAGGCCATGGCCGACCCGGACCCGGCCGGTGTCTGACACCCAATCCTGTCCCGGCCGGCCATGGCCCGAGCGCCGCGCCGCTTGTCGCTGCGGCGGATGCCCGGATCGGCCACGTCTGGGTGTCTGACACCCAGTCAGGTCCCGCTGGGCCGGTTGCGCCGAGTTGCGGCGTGCGACTTACGCGGACGCAGCCGCGAGCAGGCCCGCCCGCTCGAGGCAGGTGCGGATCTGGGCGAGCTCGTCATCGTCCGCGTCGATCATCGGCAGCCGGTGGCCGCCGACCTCGTGGCCCGTGAGGTTGAGCGCCGCCTTGATCGGAATCGGGTTCGTCTGGATCCGCAGGAGCTCGTACGACGGCTCCTGTTCCTCGTGGAGCGCGCGGGCTCCCTCGACATCGCCGTCGCGGTAACGGCGGATCATCTCTGCGATCTGCGGCCCCCAGAGGTGCGCGGTGACGGACACGACGCCGACGCCGCCGAGCTCGAGGAAGGCGAACGTGTTCGGGTCGTCGCCCGAGTAGAGGTCAAGCCGCGTCTCCTCGGCGATGAACCGCGCTTCCAGCGGGTCGTCGTGCGCCTGCTTCACGGCGACGACGTTCTCGATCTTGGCGAGCCGCGCGATCGTGGCCGACTCGATGTTGACGACGACGCGGCCGGGGATGTTGTAGACGACCACTGGCAGGTGCGTCGCGCCGGCGATCTCCTCGAAGTGGCGGACGATCGCCCGCTGCGGCGGCTTGTTGTAGTACGGCGTCACGACAAGGATCCCGTCGACGCCGAGCTCCGTGGCTTGTTGGGTCAGGTGGGCCGAGTGCGCTGTGTCGTAGGTGCCGGTGCCGGCGATGATCGTCGCGCGGTCGCCGACCGCCTCTACCGCCGCCCGGAAGAGTTCCAGCTTCTCCTCGTCGGTCAGCGTCGGGGCCTCGCCGGTCGTGCCACAGACGACGAGGCCGTCGGAGCCGTTGTCGACGAGGAACGCCGCGAGCTCGCGGAAGTGGTCGAGGTCGACCGCTCCGTCCTCCTGGAACGGCGTCACCATCGCGGTGATCACATGGCCGAGCATCTGTGGGGATTCTACGAGAGCGAGCCCTGCAACTCCTGCAAGGCGTAGAAGACGCCCTCGGAGAAGGTCGGGTACGGCTGGATCGTGTCGAGGAGGGTTTCGACCTTGATCTCGGCACGGATGGCGAGCGTGAACTGCCCGAGCCACTCCGCAGCCTGCGGCCCGACGCACACTGCGCCGACGAGCACGCCCCGGCGCGGGTCGGCGAAGACCCGGACGAAGCCCTCGCGCTTCGGCCGCTCGTAGGTGACGAGGCGCGGCAGGGAGCCGAGCGGGACGCGGACGCTCACGAGATCGTCGCCGTCGGAGCGGCCGACGGTCGCAACCTCCGGGTCGGTGAAGATCCCGGCCGGGATCGCGCGGTAGTCGGCCTTGGCGCGGCGGTTGGCCATGTCCGCGGCAGCTATCCGCGCCTGGTACTTGCCGACGTGGGTGAACTGCGCGACACCGGTTACGTCGCCGATCGCCCAGACGTTGTCGACACCGTCCGCGCGCAGCCGCTCGTCGACCTCGATCCCGCGCGGCGACGTCTTGACGCCCAGCTCTTCGAGGCCGAGCCGCTCGACGTTCGGCCGCCGCCCCGTCGCGACGAGCAGCCGTTGGGTCTCGAGCGTCGAGCCGTCGGAGAGGTGGAGCGTGGTGCCGGGCTCGGCCCGCTCGATCCCGACGCCGAGGCGGACGTCGATCCCCTCCTCCCGGAAGTGCTCCGCCATCAACTCGCCCGCGTCGGGATGGACCCGCCCGAGCAGGTGCTCGCCGCGCTCGACGATCGTCACCTGGGAGCCCATACGGGAGAAGAACTGTGCGAGCTCGGCGCCGACGGGGCCGCCGCCCATGACGACGAGGCTCCGCGGCACCGTGTGCGTCCGCACCGCCTCGCGGTTCGTCCAGTACTCGACGGAGTCGAGGCCGTCGATCGGCGGGATCGCCGGCCGTGAGCCGGTGGCGAGCACGAGCCGGTCGTACGGCAGCTCCTGCCCGTCCACCTCCACGACGCCCGGCCGCGCGACGGTGCCCTCGCCGCGCACGAGCCGGCAGTTCCACTCCTCGAGGTAGTGGAGCTGGCCGGCGTCGTCCCAGTCGCTCGTCATCCAGTCGCGCCACGACCAGACCCCTTCGGCCTCCGGACGCTCGCCGTGCAGCCCCGGCGCCCGGTCGAGCGAGGCGCCGAGCTCGGTCGCGCGCAGCATCGTCTTGGTCGGCATGCATGCGAAGTACGAGCACTCGCCGCCGACGAGCCGGCTCTCGACGAGCGTGATCTGCGCCTCGTCGTCGAACCGGCGGAGGGCGCCGACGAAGTGCTCGCCGGTCGACCCTCCGCCGAGGACGACGACCTTCACTACTTACTCAGCAGTCCGTTCGCGGCGAGGAAGCCGTGAGCGATCTGCTTCGGCGTCGCCTTGTCGACGTAGTACGCCTTGTTCATCGCCTGCATCGCCGGCAGCGTCAGCTTGGACGTGACGGCGTTCGCGGTGCTGACGAGCAGCGCCCCGTTCGGTCCGGTGATCAACGTCTTCTTGAGAACCGGTGTGACGTTCTGGAAGCCGAAGATGTGCTTGTTGTCGACCAGCGCCGTGTACTTGTTCGTCTGGAGCTGCGCCGGGTCGGTGGAGAAGCCGTCTCCCCCGGTCGCCTTGCCCTGGTCGAGGAGCGTGTAGACGCTGATGCTCCCGATCGGGATGAACGAGATGTTCTTGAGCCCGTAGATCTGCTTCATCCCGAGGATGCAGGTGATCCGCGTCTGGCACTCCGGATAGCCCGCGTACGAGAACGACTTGAGCTTGCTCAGGTCGCTCATCGTCTTGAGGCCGTCCTTCTTCGCGGTCGACGTGAGCACCGTGAATGTGTCCGTGTCCGCGAACGGCGTCGGGTTGAGCATCGTCAGGCCGCGCGTATTCTCGAAGTTCTTCGCCACGACGTAGGTCGCGTTCGCCGACTTCGGCGCGTTCTTGACCTTCGCGAGGTCGAGGGCGACGACGCCCGTGTACTCGGGATAGAAGTTCATCTTCCCGCTCGTGATTGCCTTGTCGGCGAGCTCGGACGAGCCGAAGCTGCCCTTGTAGACGACGTGGAAACCCTTGGCCTGGAGCGCCTGGCCGTAGAGCTGGCCGAGGATGTACTCCTCACCGAAGTTCTTGGTGCCGAGGTTGATCGTCACGCTCGACGGCGACGCGGCGGTCGTCGTCGGGTTGCTGCTACCTCCGCCTCCGCCGCAGGCGGTGAGGCCGATCAGAAGCGCGACCCCGAAGGAAATCGCAAACGCCGCCTTGGCCGCACGGCGTGTGTGCTTGCGGAACATCCGTTGCCCTCCTCTCGTGGCTGCCCTGTCCGGGCCTGTCCTCCGCGAGACCCTACGCCCTCGGCGCCATCCTGCGCGAGGCCGCATGTCTCGCCAGGCCCAGCACGAACGCCGTCAGGAGCGCGATCGCTGCGACGCAAAACGCTGCCGCGAGGACACCGGCGAAGGTGTACGTGACCGGGTCGGCGATGATCTGGCCGAGGCCGCCCCGTTCCACTCCCGCGATGCCCGCGATCGTCGCCGTCGCGATCACGAACACGGCAGCGATGCGAATCCCGGCGAGGAGCAACGGCAGCCCAAGCGGCAACTCGACGCGCGTGAGGATCTGGCGTTCGCGCAGGCCCATGCCCCGTGCCGCCTCGACGGCGTCGCGGTCCACGCCGTCCACGGCGAAATAGGAGTTCGTCAGCAGCGGTGGGACCGCGAGGATCACGAGCGCGACGGTGACGTTCCAGAAGCCGACTCCGAGCCACGCGATGAAGACGCCGATGACCGCGATGGTCGGCAGCGCACGTCCGATCGAGGACGTGCCGAGCGCGAAGAAGAGCCCCCGGTGCCGGTGCCCCAGCCAGAGCCCCAGCGGCACTGCGATCACGAGGGCGATCTGCAAGCGCCGTGAACGCGAGCTCCGCCGTCTCGGCCGCCTTCTCCAGCAGCAGGGCGGCGTGGTCAGGGATGTACTGGAGCGCGTCGATGAAGAGCGACGCGACCATCACCGGATCCGGCTCCACGGCGTGAGGGCGCGTTGGAGGAGCGCGAGCAGCGCGTCGGCGCCCAGCGCGAGCAGGATCGCGAGAGCCCCCGCGGCGACCAGCTCGGTCCGGAAGATGTCCGGCTGCTCGAGTGCGTCGAAGATGGGGGCTCCGAGGCCGTAGTGGATGAGAAACGCCGCGATTGTGGCGATTGCGATCGTGGCCACCGTCGCGACCCGCAGGCCGGCCATGATCGCCGGCACCGCCAACGGCAACTCCACGCGCCAGAAGGTCTGACTGCGCGTCAGCCCCATCCCCCGCGCGGCCTCGAGCACCTCGGGCGGCACGCCCCGCAGGCCGGCCAGGATGTTCGGATAGAGCACGAACAGCGTGTAGGCGATCAGCGGAATCACGATCGTGGTCACGGTGATCCCGGTGATCGGCAGCAGAATCGTGAACAGGGCGATGCTCGGGAGGCAGTACAGGAAGTCGCCGAGCGCGCCGAGCGGCGGGCCGAGATAGCGGAAGCGAAAGGCGAGGAGCGCGAGCACGAAGGAGATCGCGAAACCGATCGAGACGGCGATAAGCGTGAGGTAGATGTGCTGGACGAGTGCCGGCTGGAGGATGTCGCTCCAGTGCTCGCGGACCCAGCTCGGGCAGAACCAGTGGTTGTTTCGCAGGCACGCGGTTCCGTGCCCGAAGTTCGGGATCACCGGGCCGCCGGCGGTGCGCCAGACCGCTCATTGCAAGAGGTCCTCGCGGGTCGCGACGCCGAGCGGCAAGCCGTCGGCCCCGACCACCACGAGTGCGTCGCGGCGCTCGGCCACCAGGAGCGCGAGCGCGTCCCGCAGGCTCGTGTCCGCCGGCAGCCGCGGCAGGCCGTCGGTGGCGGCGGCCGAAAGCTCGAGGTCGCCCAGCGTCCGGAGGGTCAGCGCCTTGAGCGCCCGGTCGCGGCCGACGAACTCCGCGACGAACTCGTCGGCCGGATGCTCGAGGATCTGCTGCGGCGTGTCGTACTGGGCGAGTCGCCCGCCCTCGCGAAGGATTGCGATCCGGTCGCCGATCTTGATCGCCTCGTCGACGTCGTGCGTGACGAAGACGACGGTCTTTCGCAACTCCTGTTGGAGGCGCAGGAACTCGTCCTGGAGCCGTGCCCGCACGATCGGGTCGATCGCGCCGAACGGCTCGTCCATCAGCATCAGCGCCGGGTTCGCAGCGAGCGCACGCGCGAGACCGACGCGCTGGCGCTGACCGCCGGAGAGCTCGGACGGGAAGCGCTTCCGGTCCTGCTCCGGGTCGAGCCCGACGAGCTCGAGCAGCTCGCCGACGCGCTCCCGGATCCGCTGCCGCTGCCAGCCGAGCAGCCGCGGCACCGTCCCGATGTTCCCCTCCACCGTCATGTGCGGGAAGAGGCCGACCTGCTGGATGACGTAGCCGATCGAACGACGTAGCTCTGTCACGTCGTAGTCGCCGATCTGCCTCCCGTCGATGCGGATGTAACCGCTCGTGAGCGGGATCAACCGGTTGACGAGCTTGAGCGCCGTCGTCTTGCCGCCGCCCGACGGCCCGACGAGGACGCAGATCTCCCCGGCGGGCACGGTCAGCGAAAGATGGTCGACCGCCGCACCGTCCCGGCCGGGGTAGACCTTCGTCGCCTCGTCGAAGACGAGCTCGGCCGCCTCGGTCGGCATGAGGGGATCTTCTACGAGATCAGGATCTCGAGGCCGACCGTAAGGCCCGGCGGCAGCTCGCCGAGCTTCTCGAGCGCCAGCAGGACGCCGTCGCCGAACGACTCGCGACCGGTCGTGTCATGGCGAATCGTCAGCAGCTGGCCCTCGCCGCCGAAGATGACCTCCTGGTGCGCGACGAGCCCCGGCAGGCGCACCGAGTGGATCGCGGGCGAGCCCCCGATCAGGTCCGCGGTCGCCTTCGCGGTCCCGGACGGCGCGTCCTTCTTCGCCTCGTTGTGGAGCTCGACGATCTCCGCCCGGGGGAAGTGCGCGGCAGCCTCGCGCGCGAAGCGCATCATCAGCACAGCGCCGATCGAGAAGTTGGGCGCGACGAAGAGCCGCAGCCCCTTCTCCTGCGCGAGAGCGCCGAGCTCGGCGGGGTCCCAGCCCGTCGTCCCCACCACGCAGGAGACGCCCTGCTCCAGCGCGGCGCGAACGTTTCGCGGCGCCGCGTCGGGTGTCGTGAAGTCGACGGCGGCGTCGCAGCCGGCCGCGTCGGGCTCGTCGCCGAGCTCGATCCCGCGCACGTCGTGCCCGGCGGCCTCCAGCCGCCGCACGACCGCGCTCCCGGCCTTCCCCTCCGCGCCGAAGAACGCGACCTTCATGCCGCCGCCTGCTCACCGAGCGTCGAGCTCGCACGACCGACAGCGAAGCGGAAGCGCTCCTCGTCGGGCCCCACTCCCGCCGCCGCGAGCCGCTCGGGTGGCAGCAGCACCGCGGCCAGCTCGGCGAGCTCGTCGGGCTCGACCGCGTCGATCTCGGCGATCACGCGCTCGAGCGTCAGCAGCTCCGTGTCGGTCACGAGCGACTTCCCGAGCCGGCTCATGCGGTTCGAGGTCGACTCCAGGGAGAGGACGATCCGCCCCTCGAGGTTCTCCTTCGCCCGCTCCAGCTCGCCCTTGCGCAGGTGGCCGGCCGCGATCTCGCCGATCTGCTCGACGCAGATCTCGACGCACGCTGCGAGGTTCTCCTCCCGCGTGCCGACGTAGATGCCGAGAACGCCGGTGTCGGTGTACTGCGCTCCGAAGCTGTAGACGGAGTAGGCCATGCCGCGCTTCTCGCGGATCTCCTGGAACAGGCGCGACGACGCCGAGCCACCGAGGATCGAGTCGAGCAGCGAGGCCGCGAAGCGGCGGCGATCAGAGCGCGAGATGCCGGTCGCGCCGAGGCAGAGGTGGTACTGCTCCGTCTCCTTGCGCTGGAAGCGGAGCCCCGGGCCCGGGAGCTGCGCGAGCGGCCGGCGAACGCGGGTGCCCGCGCGGGCCGGTGCCCCGGCGCGGCGCTCGCTCCGCTGCAGGAGCGCCACGAGGCGATCGTGGTCGAGGTTCCCGGCCGCCGCGACGACGACGTTCCCCGGCGCGTACGCCTTGCCGTGGTAGCCGACGAGCGCGCGGCGGCTGACCGAGGAGATGACCTCCGCGGTGCCGATCACCGGGCGTCCGAGTGGGTGGTCGCCGAAGACGGCGGTCGAGAAGAGGTCGTGCACGAGCTCCTGCGGGCTGTCCTCGTACATCGCGATCTCCTCGAGCACCACCTCGCGCTCCTGGTCGACCTCGCCGAAGGAGGGCGCGAAGACCATGTCGGTCATCACCTCGAGCGCCGTCTCCACATGGTGATCGGGGACGCGCGCGTAGACGACGGTGTTCTCGCGCGAGGTCGCGGCGTTGAGCTCGGCGCCCATCGCGTCGAACGTCTCGGCGATCTCCTGCGCCTCGAAGCGCCGTGAGCCCTTGAACAGCAGGTGCTCGATGAAGTGCGAGACCCCGGCGCGGTCGGCGCGCTCGTCGCGCGAGCCCACGTCGATCCAGAAGCCGAGGGCGACCGAGCGCACGCTCGCGACCCGCTCGGTGATGACCCGCTCGCCGGAGTCGAGCTCGCTCAGGACGACCTTCTGCACTGTTCCGCTTCGGCGCCGGCTTAAGCCGGCACCTCCGCTCCTTTCCGTGCTCCGTCGAGCCTACGCACGGTCCGATGGTAGGCGAACCCGACGTGCCCGAACCGGACATCGGCCGGTGTCAGACACCGGCCGTGTCCCGTAGAGACGGTTACGCGCGCGCGACGAAGCGAAGGACGGTGCCGTTCCGCTTCGCGTCGTAGAGCGCCTCGTCGGCGAGGCGGAACAGGGTCTGCGCGTCGTTCGCGACCTCGGGACAGGACGCGCACCCGAAGCTCGCGCTGAGGTTGGCCGCCCACGGCTCCCCGCTGTCGGCCAGCTGCTGGAGGAACGTCTCCACCCGCGCGACGACCTGCTGGGCGTCCTCCTCGGTCGCCTCGGCCAGCAGGACCGCGAACTCGTCGCCGCCGATGCGGAACGCGTCGTCCGGCTTCCGCAGCGAGTCGGCGAGCACGTTCGCGAACGCGACGAGCGCGTCGTCGCCGCAGGCATGGCCGAAGCGGTCGTTGAGCTGCTTGAAACCGTCGAGATCCGTGACCACAAGCCCGAAGGTGCGCTCGTAGCGCACGGCTCGCGCCACCTCGCCCTCGAGGCGGGCGACGAAGGCACGCCGGTTGAGGAGGCGAGTGAGCGGATCGTGGTCGGCGAGAAACCTCAGCTCGCCGAGGTGGCGGCCCGAGACGAGCGCGGCGGCGGCGTCGTTGGCGAAGATCCGCAGCGCCTGCAGCCGATCGGCCGACGGCACGAGCCGGTCGGACGGGTTGTCGACCCAGATGACTCCGAGCAGCGCGCCGCTGCCGTCCTGCAGGGGGACGAGGAGCCAGTGTCGGTTCCACGCCCACGGCCCGCGGCCGTTCAGCTGGGAGGGGTACACGTCGACCTCGCTCGCGAGCCGCGCACGCGCCTGGTCGTGCGTGAGGAGGTAGCAGCCCTCCCGCAGGAACATCTCGTCGAGCAGCGGCTCTACCTGGGCCACGGTGAAGGTCCCGCGCTGCCGCAGCTCCTCGAGCTGCCAGCCGGCGGCCGCGTCCGGCACGACCGCGCCGGTCTCCGTGTCGACGAGGGCCGCGCAGACGTTGCGGAAGTCGAGGGCGTCGCGGATGCCGGTGCACACCCGGCGCAGGATCTCCGAGTTCGACGGCTCCCCGGTGATACGGGACGAGACGGCGAGCAGCTCCTCGAGCGCGCGTTGATGGCGCGCCGACTCCGCCGCCTCGCGCACCGCCTCGACGGCCAGCGCGCCGTGGTCGACGAGGGAGACGAGCACGTCGAGGTCGTCGTCCGTGGGCCGGCGGCCGCTGACCGGCTCGTCGACCGAGATGATCCCGAGCAGAAGGCCTCGCTGGTCGCGCATCGGGACGAAGAGCGCGTCCTCGGGATCCCAGGCGTCGGGATGGCACGCCCGTACTCCCTCCGGGACGTAGCTCGGGCCGAGCGAGGACCAGTCGACCGCGCCGCTCGGCACGTCGTAGGCGCCCCGGCGCTCGAAGCGCTCGGAGAGGAGCACCGTCCAGTCGTCGCCGGGCCGTGTGTTGCCGAGCAGCACGGTCTTGGCCTCCTCGTTGCCGTAAACGGTCGTCACCTCGAAGTCGTCCCACTGGGGTCGGTAGAGGTTGACCGCGACGGTCCTGTAGCCGAGCGATTCGCCGATGGTGCGCGCGACGGCGCCGAGCAGCGCGGGAAGATCCTCACGCGCCCGCAGAAGGCGGGTCACCTCGACGAGGCCCCGCAGCGGTGAGATGGTCGGAAGGCTCACGGATCGGCTTTGTTGGTGTCATCGGCACCAGCCGACCGCCGAATAAGCCGATTTCGGGCGGATCCCGACCCGAACGGGTGATTTGAACGCCGGAGGGACGAACGGCGCATGCCGCCCGCCCTCCGGTGTTCAGCTACCCGCTAGTCGTCGTCGCGGCGCTAGCCGCGCCCGCGGCCGCCGCCCCGCCCACCGCGGCGGTCACCGCCGCGCGGCCGGTCCTCCTCCGGAGGGCGCGGCGGCGCGTCCTTCGCCCGCTCGATCAGCTCCTCCGGCTGGACGAGGCCGCCGTTCTCGTGCTTCGCGACGAGCTTGAGGCCGATCCGGCCGCGCGCCTTGTCGACCTCCTGGACGACGACGTCGACGACGTCGCCGCGGCTCATTACGTCCTCGATGTGCGCGACCCGGCCGGGGCCGACGTTCGAGACGTGCAGGAGCCCGTCGGTGCCCTTCTTCAGCTCGACGAAGGCGCCGAACTGCGTCGTCTTCACGACCTTGCCGGTGAACGTGTCGCCGACCTCGGGCTCCTTCGTCAGCGACTCGATCGCGGCGACGGCCTCCTTGGCCTTCGTGCCCTCGGTCGCGTAGATCAGGATCGTGCCGTCCTCCTCGATGTCGATCTGGACCTCGTAGTCGGACTCGAGGCCGCGGATCGTCTCGCCGCCCTTGCCGATGACCATCCCGATCTTCTCCTGATCGATCTTGATCGTCGTGATCCGCGGCGCGTTCTCGCTGAGCTCCGAGCGCGACTCGGGAATGACCTCGAGCATCTTCTCGAGGATGAACTCGCGCGCCCGCTTCGCCTGCTCGAGCGCGTCCCGCATGATCTGCTGGGTGACGCCGGTGATCTTGATGTCCATCTGGAGCGCCGTGATCCCCGTGCGGGAGCCGGCGACCTTGAAGTCCATGTCGCCGAGGTGGTCTTCCGCGCCCTGGATGTCCGTCAGGATCACGTAGTCGTCGCCCTCCTTCACGAGGCCCATCGCGATGCCCGAGACCGGTGCCTTGATCGGCACGCCGGCGTCCATGAGCGAGAGCGTCGAGCCGCAGACCGAGCCCATCGACGACGAGCCGTTCGACTCGAGCGTCTCCGAGACGATCCGGATCGTGTACGGGAACTCTTCGGGGGTCGGGATGACCGCCTCGAGCGCCCGCTGCGCGAGCGCGCCGTGGCCGATGTCGCGCCGCTTCGGGCCGCGCATGAAGCCCGTCTCCCCGACCGAGTAGGGCGGGAAGTTGTAGTGGTGCATGTAGCGGCGCTCCTCCTCGAGGGAGAGGTCGTCGATGCGCTGCCCCTCCTTCGCGGTGCCGAGCGTGAGCGAGGAGAGGATCTGCGTCTGGCCGCGCGTGAACAGGCCTGAACCGTGGGTGCGCGGGTTGACGCCGACCTCGACCTCGATCGGCCTGATCTCCTCGGCGCCGCGGCCGTCCGGGCGGCGCTTGTCGACGGCGATCTTCTGCCGCACCATGTCCTTGTAGATCGACTCGCACGCCTTCTTGATCTGCGACTTCGTCTGTGAGTCCTTCGCCGCCGACTCGTCGGTCTCGGAGTCGCTCGAGGTGCCTCCGGCCGGGAACGGCAGCTCGACCTCGTCGATGATCCGGTCGAACAGGAGCTGACGCTTCGCGGACTTGAGCGCCTTCGAGTCCTGCTCGGCATCGGTGAGCGCCTTCAGCTCGTCGCCGAACTGCTCGCGCACCGGGCCTTCGACCGCGACCGCCCGCTGCTTGTCGAGCAGCATGGCGAGCGCCGACTTGACCTGGATCTGGCGCTGGATGTCGTCGTCGGTCGACTCCATCGTGATCGGCGGCGCGAGCTCGGCGAGGAGCTCGTCGACGGCCGTGCTGGACTCCTTGATCCCGACCTGCTGGATCCGCTCCCAGATCGTGTGCCCGTGGTCGCGCTCGAGCTCCGCCACGAGGTCGAGGTCGAGCCACTTCGGCTTGCCGGCCTGGCGGCGCAGGTCCTCCTGCGCCTCGCACAGCTTCACGATCTCGCCGTGGGCGAGCTCGAGCGCCTCGAGGATCTTCTCCTCGGGGATCTCGTTCGCACCGGCCTCGACCATGGTGAGCGCTTCCTTCGTCCCGACCACGATCAGGTCGAGCTCGCCGTTGTCCTCACTCTCGCGCAGCGTCGGATTGACGACGAGCTGCCCGTCGACGAGGGCGACGCGGACCGCGCCGACCGGACCGAAGAACGGCATCGGCGAGAGCATCAGGGCGGCGGATGCGCCGTTGATGCAAAGGATGTCGTGGGCCGTGACGAGGTCCGCGCTGAGGACGGTGCAGATCACCTGCACCTCGTTGCGGAAGCCCTTCGGCCAGAGCGGCCGGATCGGCCGGTCGATCATCCGTGCCGTGAGGATGGCGCGCTCTGTCGGCCGCCCCTCACGCTTGAAGAAGCCGCCCGGGATCTTGCCGGCGGCGTACATCCGCTCCTCGACGTCGACGGTGAGCGGGAAGAAGTCTGCGCCCTCACGCGCCTCGGCGCGTCCCTGGGCTGTGGCGAGCACCATCGTGTCGCCTCCGCGAACGACGACCGCGCCGTCCGCCTGCTTCGCGAGATGGCCGGTTTCGAAGCTGATCTCCTGCGTCCCGATCTGGACGGAGACCTGCGCCCGGCGCTCGGTCGCGATACTCATCAATTGTCCTCCACTCTGCTTCGTGGAGGGCGGGAGCTCGAGCCAGGCCGTGGATGTCTCGGGCTCGCTCGAACTTCCACCCTCCGTGTTCTTGGGAGCTAGCGGCGCAGGCCGAGCTCCTTGATGAGGGCGCGATAGCCCTCGAGGTCGTGCTTCTGCAGGTAGTTCAAGAAGCGGCGGCGCCTGCCGACGAGCTTGAGCAGCCCGCGCCGCGAGTAATGGTCGTGCTTGTGGGTGCGCAGATGCTCGGTCAGCTCGTTGATCCGCTGGGTGAGCATCGCGATTTGCACCTGTGGCGAGCCGGTGTCGGTCGCGCTGCGCCCGTGCTTCGTGATGATCTCCTGCTTCGCTTCCTTGGTAAGGGCCATGTGCCCTCTCCTTCCGTTCGCCTCCTCAGGCTCCGCCCACGGCGCTGCGTTTCTCCGAGCCGAGGGAACGTGGCGCGAGCCGGGCCTGGGTCGCGGGGTAGGGTAGCGGAAAGCGGCATGGCGAGCGCGATTCCGCAGGAACGACTGGCCGAGATCGTGCGCAGCGCGCGTGCGCGCACCGGCGTACCGGCCGTCGCGGCAGGGCTCCTCGTCGGCGGGCAGGTGGAGCTGGCCGCGGACGGGCCGGTCGAGGTCGAGACGCCGTTCAGGATCGCGTCGATCACGAAGTGGTTCACGGCGTCGCTCGCCGCGCTCGTGCTGGATCTGGAGCAGCCGCTGGAGGACGGAGCGAGCGCCGGACAGCTCCTCTCGCACACCGCGGATCTGCGCCAGAACTCGCGGGAGCTCCTGCCCGAGCGGTGCCGCGGGCTCTGGTCGTACTCGAACGCCGGGTACGTGCTCGCCGGCCGTGCGTGCGAAGCAGCCGTGGGCATGTCCTACTCGGAAGCGGTCCAGGAGCGGCTGCTCGAGCCCCTGGGCCTCGAGCGCACGAGCTTCGAGGAGCCGCCGGATGCAGCCCCTGGACACGTCCAGGACGGCGCGACGGGACATCGGCCGAGCCCCGACGTCGTGTACCAGGAGTCGAGGCGCGCCGCCGGCGGGCTCTGGTCGACGGTCGGCGACCTGCTCCGCTTCGCGGCCCACCACCTGGGCGGCCCAGGCCCCCTTTCCGCCACGCAGTTGAGCTCACTGCGCGAGCCGCGAGCCGAGGCGCTCGGCGGCCGCTACTGCCTCGGCTGCTGGAGCCGGGAGCTCGCCGGCGGCCGCCTCGCGTTCGATCACGAGGGATCGGTGGGCGGATACCAGTCGCTCCTTCTGCTCGTTCCGGAGGACGAGACCGCGCTCGCCGTGCTGACGAACAGCTGGCGCGGTAGCGGCCTGATCCGGCGGGTCGTACAGGAGCTCGGGCTCGTGCCGGCGCCCCTCGCGGAGGCCGAGGACGGGCGGATCGAGCCGGGCCGCTACGAGCTCGACGACGCCGTCGCCGTGGTGGGGAACCGCGGTGGCCGCTGGCGCGTGGCGGAGAGCGAGACCGACCCGCTGACGGGGCTCAGGATCGACCGCCCCGAATATGCGGTCGACGCACTCGGCGGCGGTGTCTACGGCTTCGCCGGAGGGGTCTTGATGAGCCACCGCGTCGACTTCCCTCGGACGGGCGTCGCTCGCGTCGGCTGGACCGCCCTGCCGGCCTCGAGCTCTTGACGCGGCCGAAGCAGCTTCAGCCGGGACGGACGGCGCTGCGCGTCCGCTCGACGTCGTCGCCGATCGCGGCGACCAGCTCGTCGAGCGAGTCGAAGCGGCGCTGCTCGCGGAGCGGGCTCCAGAGCTCGACCACCAGCCGCTCGCCGTACAGGTCGCCGTCGAAGTCGAGCAGATGCGCTTCGACCCGCCGCTCAACGCCGTCGAAATGCGGATTCGTCCCGATCGAGATCGCCGCCTGACGGTCGCGGGCCGCGCCCGCGTACACGCCGTCCGGCGGGACGAGGAGATCCCCGGGAACGTCGAGGTTCGCGGTCGGGAACCCGAGCTCGCGGCCGCGCGCGTCGCCGCGGATCACGATTCCCTCGACCTCCGGAGGACGGCCGAGCAACGCGGCCGCCGCCTCGAGCTCACCGGCGCGCAAGAGCTCCCGCACCCGGCTCGACGAGACGTTCTCGACGAGAGGCACCCGCCGCACGTCGAAACCCAGCCGCGCAAGGAGGTCGAGATCGCCCTCGCGGCCTCGCCCGAAGCGGAAGGTCTCCCCTGCGGAGACCGCCTCCGCTCCGATCCTGCGAAGCATCTGCTCGGCGAACTCCTCCGCCGAGAGCGCCGCGAGACGCTCGTCGAACGGGAGGACGAGAACGTCCTCGACGCCCGCGTCCGCGAACAGCTCGAGCCGGCGTTCGAGCGTGGCGAGGAGCTCGACCCGTCCGCCGAGCACCGCCCGGGGATGCGGATCGAACGTCACGACGCCCGTCCGCAGCCCGGCCCTCCGGGCAGCGTCGATCACCCGGAGATGGCCCAGGTGGACGCCGTCGAAGGTCCCGACGGCGACCGAACGCCGCGCAGCGGGCAGCCCGCCGGGCTCCCGGGAGACGTTCACGGCCCGGAACCTGCACGTGCAGCCTCGACTCGCGCGAGCACAGCGGCTTCCGAGAGAAGGCACCCGGCCGTGAACGCGTCCGGCGCAACGGCGTCGTCCACCGAGAACGGCCCCACTCCCGTTCGCCGCAGCGTCGCGCAATGCCCGCCGAGTGCGATCGCAAGCGACCGCACATACGTTCCGGAGCTGACGTGGAGGTCGAGCGTCACCCTCTCGCCCGTATACGCGATGACGTCGAGCGTGTGCACCGTCGACCGGCGGACCGGCATCTCCACCTCGACGCCGCGCCGAGCGAGCTTGTACGCGCGCTCACCGCCGATCTTCACCGCGGAGGCGGCCGGGACCGGCAGCTCGATCTCACCTCGGAGGAGCTCGAGCCGCTCGCCGAGCTCGTCCTCGCGCGGCGGCGCATGAGAATCCACGACGTCCCCCTCCGGATCGCCCGTGGAGGTCCGGCGGGTGAGATCGATCTCTGTGACGTAGCGCTTGTCCAGGCCGACGAGGCATGGTGCGAGCTTAGTTGCCTTTCCGGACAACACGAGCAGGAGTCCGGTCGCGAACGGATCCAACGTCCCGGCGTGACCGGTGCGCGCGCCGGTCACCCGGCGGATCTGCGCGACGATCGCGAACGACGACGGCCCGTGCGGCTTGTCCACGAGCGCGACGCCCGCGGGGTCAAGCGCGCGAGGCGGCACGTTGTTCGAGGAAGCCTTGGCGGATCTGCTCGACGATCTCTGGCAGCGGCAGATCGGTCGAGAAGCCGGCCGCCTGGCGATGCCCACCCCCGCCGAAACGCCGCGCGATTGCCGAGACGTCGAGCTCGTCGAGGCTCGAGCGGAGCGAACCCTTGTGCGCCTGCGCGCCGCGGCTCAGCTGCTCGCGGATCAGCACGGCCAGCTCGGCCCCTTCGACCGCACGCAGGTAGTCGATGATCCCCTCGGAGTACGGCTCGGCAGCGCCGGCCTCGGCGAAATCGCCGCGCAGGAGATGCGAGACGACGATCCGGCCGCCCTCGAGCACCTCGGCCCGGTCGAGCGCGCGCGCAAGCAGCTTCAGCTTCGCGAACTCGACGGACTCGTACACCTCCTGGAAGACGGCGTGAATGTCCGCTCCCGCGTCGACGAGCTCGGCCGCGAGCCGGAGCGCCTTCGGCGTGGTGTTCGCGTACTGGAACCGGCCGGTATCGGTGACGAGCGCGATGTAGAGCGGCTCCGCCAACTCCGGCGTCAGCTCGACGCCCAGCTCGGCGAAGACGTCGCGCAGCACCTCGCCCGTCGAGGACGCGTCGGCGACGATGAGGTTGACGCCGCCGAACCGCGTGTTGTCGTGATGGTGGTCGACGTTCAAGACGAGCGGGGCCGCTGCGAGGACGCTCTCGTCGCCGATCCGGTCCTCCTTGGCGCAGTCGACGGCGAGCAGCACACGATCCGACACATCCGCCGGCGGTTCGCGGACGAGCTCGTCGAGCGGCATGAACGCGTACTCGCGCGGCAGCGGCATTTGACCCGCCAGGTACATGACGACGTCCTTGCCGAGCTGCCGCAGGGCTACCGTCGCGGCGAGGAGCGAGCCGAGTGCGTCCCCGTCCGGGTTCTCGTGGGTGACGACGAGGTAGCGGTCGTGCTGCCGCAGCGCCTCTGCGATCGCCTCCAGGTCAGTCGTCTGAGTCATCATCGTCCGGCGCGAGGTCGTCGATCAGGCGCGTCATGCGGACGCCTCGCTCGGGCGTCGGATCGTACTCGAAGGTCAGTTGGGGGGTTCGTTTCAGCCTGAGCTCGTGCGCGAGCCGTGACTGCAGGACGCCGTGCGCAGCCTCCAACCCGAGCAAGCTCGCGCGCTGCTTTCGGCTCGAGCCGAGCACGCTGATATAGACGGTGGCGTGCCGTAGGTCGGGAGCGGTGTCGACGCCGGTCACAGTGATGAGCCCGATCCGCGGATCCTTGAGCTCGGGGACGGCACCGGCCAGCACGTGCCTCACCGCCTCATTCACCCGCCGCATACGCTCGCTCATGGCTCTATTCAAGCGCCTTTGCCGCACGAGCCGCCGCACCCCTGCACTTCTCATCGCAGCCCCAGAGCCTCCACGCCCCCACCCAGGGAGGGGACGCTCTTCCCCTCCGCCCTCAACGGCGACGCTACCGCGCGAACCGTCACGAATGGTTGTCGGCCGGTCGCGAAAGGCCGGAAACCGCGAGCCAGTCGCCCTGGGAGCGCGGGTCAGGGACGCCTCAGCGGATCACGTCGAGCACGAGCGGCTGCGGCTCGGGCTCCTCGCCGATCTCGTAGGCGGCGAGGAGCGCCGTCTCGGCCGTCTCGGCCGCAGCGTCGTCGCGCGCGTGGATCTCGGCCAGCGGCTCGCCGGCGCGGACCTCCTCCCCGCGCTTGCGGAGGCAGACGACGCCGACCGCATGGTCGATCGGCTCCCCGGCGACTTCGCGGCCCGCGCCCAGCTCCATCGCGGCGACGGCAACCTCCCTCGCCCCAAGCCGGCGAACATACCCGCTCGCCCGGGCCACAGCGAGCCGCACCACAGGCGCCGACGGGAGCCGCGTCGGGTCGGGGTCGCCTCCCTGCGCGCGAATCCACCGGTCGTAGGTCGCCAACGCCGAGCCGTCCGCCAGCGCGTGCTCGGCGCGGAGCCTCCCCTCTGCCTCGTCCACGCCGAGATCGGACAGCGCGAGAAGCTGAGCGGCCGCATCGACCACGAGCTCGCGGAAGTCCGCCGGCCCGCCGCCGCTCACCGTCTCCCACGCCTCGCGCACCTCGAGCGCATTGCCGACCGCCCGACCGAGTGGCTGGTCCATGTCCGTCAGCACGCAGACGACATCCATCCCCGCGTGCTCGCCGAGCGCATGCATCTCCCGGGAGAGCTCGTGCGCGTCGGCCACCGTCCGCATGAAGGCGCCCTGTCCCACCTTGACGTCCAGGACGACGGCACTCGCGCCGGCTGCGATCTTCTTCGACATGATGCTCGCCGCGATGAGCGAGACCTGGTCGACCGTCGCCGTCACGTCGCGCAGCGCGTAGAGCTTCCTGTCGGCCGGGACGAGATCGGCACTCTGTCCCGCGACCGCGATCCCGATCTCCCGCACCTGCTCGACGAGCTCATCCGTCGTCAGCTCGACCCGGAAGCCGGGGATGGACTCGAGCTTGTCGAGCGTCCCACCGGTGTGGCCGAGCCCTCGGCCGCTCATCTTCCCGAACGGCACGCCGCACGCAGCGACCACCGGCCCGACCGCGATCGTGATCTTGTCGCCGACGCCTCCCGTCGAGTGCTTGTCGACGACGCGGCGACCGAGGCGAGTCGCGAGGTCCACGGTCTCGCCGCTCGCCACCATCGCATCGGTCAGGGCGAACGTCTCCGCCGGCGTCAGACCACGGAACCAGACCGCCATGAGGAACGCCGCCGCCTGGTAGTCGGGCACGTCCCCGCGCACGTAGCCGGCGATGAACTCGCCGACCTCGGCGGCGGAGAGCTCCTCGCCGTTCCGCTTGCGCTCGATCAGGTCGGCGGCATGCATCGGCGCGAGCCTAGTCCTCGGGATCGACGAGGAGGCGCTCGGCGAGCGCGACCTCCCACTCCTGGCCCCGCAGCCAGCGCTCCGCCTCATCGAGCAGCCGCTCGACCTCGCCGTGCTCGCGGGCGACGCACGCCGCCGTGATGCGCGCACGCTGCCAGACGTCGTGATGATCGACTTCCGCCACGGACGCACCCACGTGTTTCTGGAGCTGCGCCTTCGCGGAGCGGAGGTGGTGGCGCTTCTCCTTCAGCGAGTGCGCCTCCGGGAAGTGAAGCTCGCAGGTGAGGATCCCGACCCAACCGCTCGGCACCCACGCATTCAAGCCGATTCCAGAGCCTGTTCGAGCACCTCGGCCGCCGAGCGCACAGCCTCGACCTCCGCGGGAGAGGCCGCGGCCAGCAAGCCCTCGAGCACGTCGAGCCGTCGCGCCCGGCCGCGTTCGAGGATGCGGCGCGCTTTGGCGGTCGCCTCGAGCCGGATCGCCCGCGCGTCGTTCACATCCGGGTAGCGACGGACGAGCCCCTCGCGCTCCAGCGCCGTCACGAGCCGGCTCATCGTCGCCGCGGTCACCTGCTCCGCCTCGGCGAGCTCCGTGAGCGAGCGCGGGCCGCCGAAGACGAGCACGGAGAGCGCCGACGCACGAGCCGGTGAGATACCCATCGCCTTCGCGTCGACCTCTCGCACGCGGCGCAGGAGATGGATCGCCGCCGAGTGGATTCGATCGGCCGCTTCACGCCGGTTGCCAGCAGTCACATAGTTAGTTAGGCTACCTACACATGGCAGCGAGCGAAACCCCTCCGGCACTCGACAGCGACCTCGTGCGTGGCTTCGTGGCCAACGCCCACGGCGATCTCGAGGCGGTCCGCGACGCGTTGGCCGGGCACCCAACCCTCGCGAATGCGACCTGGGACTGGGGCGACGGCGACTGGGAGACGGGGCTCGGAGCCGCGGCCCACATGGGCCGGCGAGACATCGCCGAGCTTCTGCTCGCGCACGGCGCGCGGCTCGACCTCTTCGCGGCGGCGATGCTCGGCGACGTCGAGATCGTTCGCTCGATCCTCGCCGCTCATCCGGAGATGCGCGACGCGCGAGGGCCGCACACGATCCCGCTCCGCGCCCATGCGGAGGCAGGAGGCGAGCAGGCTCGCGGCGTGCTCGAGCTGCTCGGCTCGAACGACTGAAGCGCTCTAGTCGGAAGAAGCGGAGGGAGCCTCGTCGAGCGACGTCCGCTCGATCTCGCGCGTCTCGAAGATCTCGAGCACGTCGCCTTCCTTCACGTCGTTGAAGCCGTCGAGGAGGATGCCGCACTCGAAGCCCTCCGCGACCTCGCGGACATCGTCCTTGAACCGCTTCAGCTGCGCGATCGTCGTCGTGTAGATCACCGCGCCGTCGCGAATCACGCGAACGCTCGCGTTGCGCCGGACGACGCCGTCGGTGACCATGCAGCCGGCGATCGTGCCGAGCCGGGAGACGCGGAAGAGCGCGCGAACCTCGGCCTCGCCGATGGTCTCTTCCGTCGAGATGGCGGCGAGCTTGCCGACGAGCGCCTGCTCGATCTCCTCGGTGAGCTTGTAGATGACGTCGTACGTGCGGATCTCGACGCCCTCGCGCGACGCGAGCTCGCGCGCCTCGGCGTTCGGACGGACGTTGAAGCCCACGATGAGCGCGTCGGAGGCGGACGCGAGCATGATGTCGTTCTGCGTGATCGCCCCCACGCCCTCGGCGATCACGTTCAGCCGCACCTCCGGGTGCTCGAACTTCGACAGCTCCGAGACGACGGCCTCGACGGACCCGACGACGTCGCCGCGGACGATGAGGTTGAGGTCCGAGACCTCGCCGGCCTGGAGCTGCTCGAACAGGCCCTCGAGCGAGACGCCGCCCGACGGCGCAGACGCGAGCTGTTCGCGCCGGAGCCGCTCACCCCGCCGGTTGGCGAGATCGCGCGCTTCGCGGTCGTTCTCCACGACCCGGGCGAGCTCACCGGCTCCCGGCGGCTTGTCGAAGCCCAGAATCTCGATCGGCTCACCCGGCGCCGCGCTCTCCCGGCGCTCGCCCTTGTAGTCGAAGAGCGCCTTGACGCGCCCGTACGCGTCACCGGCCACGACCGCGTCGCCGACCTTCAGCGTGCCGCGCTGGACGAGCATCGTCGCGACAGGCCCGCGCCCGACGTCGAGCCGCGACTCGATGATCGGGCCGGAGGCGTCCGCGTCCGGATTGGCCTTCAGGCCCTCGAGTTCGAGGTCGGCGACCAGCAGCACCTTTTCGAGCAGCTCGTCGATGTTCTGCTGCGTCTTGGCCGAGACCTCGGCGAACTGCGTCGTGCCGCCCCAGTCCTCGGGCTGGAGATCCTCCTGCGCGAGCTCGCCCTTCACGCGGTCGATGTTCGCGTCGGCGAGGTCGACCTTGTTGACCGCGACGACGATCGGCACGTCGGCCGCCCGCGCGTGCGCGATCGACTCCTTCGTCTGCGGCATGACACCGTCGTCGGCCGCGACGACGAGCACCGCGATGTCCGTCACCTTTGCCCCGCGGGCGCGCATGGCCGTGAACGCCTCGTGGCCCGGCGTGTCGAGGAACGTGATCTTGCGGCCGTCGACGTCGACCTGGTACGCGCCGATGTGCTGCGTGATGCCGCCCGCCTCGGTGGCGACGACGCGGGCGTTGCGGATCGCGTCGAGCAGCGTCGTCTTGCCGTGGTCGACGTGGCCCATGATCGTGACGACCGGAGGCCGCGCCTGCAGCGCCTCCTCGGGATCGTCGAACGTCTCGGGCTCCTCCTCCTCGTCGGCGGCGTGCTTGATCGTCACCTCGCGCCCGAACTCGGCCGCGATCAGCTCGACCTCCTCGTCCGAGAGCGTGGCCGTCTGCGCCTTCATCACGCTCAGGCCCATCAGGAACTTCAGGATGTCGGGCACCTTCACGCCGAGCGCCTGCGAGAGGTCCTGCGTGCTGACGCCCGACTCGACGGAGACCGGACCCGTCGGCGGGGGCGCGGGCGGGCGCGGCTCGCGGCGCTGGGTGTCGGGGCGCGCCTGCCGCTGGTCGCGCGGACGCTGCGCGCCCTGATCGATCACGACGCGGCGACGGCGTCCGCCGGCTCCGCCGCCGCCACGCGGGCGGAGCGGACGGTTCGGTCTGTTGCCTCCGTTAGCCATGGCTCGCATCAGTGTAAAGGCGCCGTAGCTCAGGGCCGACGCGGACTTGCCTGCGGAGGGCGCGCGCGAACATGCCGCGCTCGGCCGCGCGCTCGAAGCACGAGAGGTCGCGGCACGTGTAGACGCCCCGTCCCGGCTCGCGGCGGCCGGCCACGAGGACTCCCTCGCGGGCCGCGAACCGGATCAGCTCGCGCTGCGGAGCCCGCCGGCCGCAGCCGGCGCAGCGCCGCAACGGCTCCGAGCCTACGACTCCTCCTCCGGCTGCTCAGCCGAGATGCCGGCGGGGACTTCCTCCGACTCCGCGGCCACGGACCCCTCGACCTCTACCTCGGCGTCGATCTCGACCGCAGCCTCCTCGGCCACGGCCTCCTCGACCGCAGCTTCCTCGGCTTCGACTGCCGCTTCCTCGGCCTGAGGAGGTGTGGTCTCGTCGTCAGCCGCTTCTGGCCGGGCGTCGTCGGCTTCGCCGGCGACGCTTCCAGCCTGAGGCGGTGCTCCGGCGACGTAGTCGCTGCCGGTGCCTTCGAGCGCCTGGTGAGCGGGGACGCCGCAGAAGCGAGAGCCGGGCAGCGCCGCGTTCGGGCAGCGCTTGCCGTTGGAGAGGACCGCCGAGCAGCGGCCGGAGAAGTCCTCCGCGCCCTCCTCGCCGCCGCCGAAGGCCGCCTCGGCCTCCGCCTGGGCGAACTCGGTGTCCGACTGGATGTCGATCTTCCAGCCGGTGAGACGTGCGGCGAGGCGGGCGTTCATGCCCTCCTTGCCGATCGCGAGCGCGAGCTGGTCGTCGGGGACGACGACCGTCGCCTCCTTGCCCTCGTCGTCGAGGTAGACCTCACGCACGCGCGCCGGCGAGAGCGCCTTCGCGACGAAGCGGGCCGGCTCGGGGTTCCACGGGATGATGTCGATCTTCTCGCCGCGAAGCTCGGACACGACCATGCGCACACGCGAGCCACGCGGGCCGACACACGCGCCGACGGGGTCGACGCCCTGAGCGTGCGACTCGACGGCGATCTTCGAGCGGTAGCCCGGCTCGCGCGCCACGCCGCGGATCTCGACGAGCCCGTCGGCGATCTCCGGCACCTCGAGCTCGAACAGCGTCTTGATCAGCTCGGGGTCGCGCCGCGAGAGGATGACCTGCGGGCCCTTCGTCCCGGAACGCACCTCGGTGATGACCGCTTTGATCCGCGAGCCCTGCTCGTAGCGCTCGCCGTCGACCTGCTCGGAACGGGGCAGCAACGCCTCGACCTTGCCGAGGTCGACGAGCACGTTGTTGCGGTCGCCGGCCTGCTGGACGATGCCGGTCACGACCTCGGTCACGCGGTCGATGTACTCGTCGTACATCATCCGGCGCTCCTCCTCGCGGATCCGCTGCAGGATGACCTGCTTCGCGGTCTGCGCGGCGATGCGGCCGAAGCCCTCCGGCGTGACGTCCTCGCGCTTGACGTCCTCGTCCGGGACGTCGGACCAGTCGATGTCGAGATCGTCGTCGGAGATGAGCGTGTGCTGACGCTCGCCGGTCTCCTCCTCGAGCTTCTCGAGCTCCTCGAGCTTGCGCTCGCGGGCCTCGTCGAGCAGGCGCTCCTCGATGTCGGCCGGCAGCTCGACCGAGAAGACGCGGAAGTCTCCGGTGTGGTCGTCCATCTCGACGGTCGCATGACGCGACGCGCCAGGCGTCTTCTTGTAGGCCGCGAGCAGCGCATCCTCGAGCGCGGAGACGAGCGCGCCCTCTTCGATTCCCTTGTCGCGCTCGATCTCGCGGACGGCCTCGATGATCTCCTGGCTCATGTCACGCTCCCTCGTCGATCAGATTTGCCCGCACGATCTCGGCATACGGGATTTCGGTTTCAGCGCCGTCGGAGGCGGCGACCAGCACACTCTGCTCGCCGGCGGAGAGGACTTCTCCGCGCAGCTTTCGTCCGGAGGTGCGGAGCTTCACGCGGCGTCCCAGAACGGCCTCGAAATGCTCCTGCCGGCGCAGCGGCCGGTCGACTCCGGGAGAGGACACCTCGACGCTGTACTCGCGCAGGTAGTCGCGCAGCACGTCGGTGACGCGCTCGCACAAGGCGTGGTCGACGCCCACCGCAGAGTCGACGTAGACGCGGAAGCGCGACGGCGTCAGGAGCTCGACCGCGAGGACGTCCACGCCCGGCAGGTCGTGCTCGACCTGCGGCGTGATCTCGCCTTGCAGCTGGCGCTCCTTCTCGAGTGTCGTCGGCATTCGTCCGTCCCTTTCACAAAAAATGGGCCCGCAGGCCCATTTCTCCAGACAGGTGAAATGTGGTGACGCGAGTGTAGCAACGTCATGGATTCGGCGACCGCAGCGTGGCCGGCTACACGTCGAGGACGATCGTCACCGGGCCGTCGTTGACGAGCTCGAGCTCCATCTTGGCGCCGAAGATGCCGGTCTCCACCGGGACGCCGAGGCTGCGGAGCTCGGCGCAGAAGCGTTCGTACAGCACCTCCGCGTCTTCGGGTGCCGCCGCCTCGGCGAAGCTCGGCCGATTGCCCTTCGCGGTGTACGCGATCAGCGTGAATTGCGAGACGACGAGGACCGAGCCGGCGGCATCTTCCACCGAGCGGTCGAACCGCCCGTCCTCGTCGGGGAAGATCCGCAGCCGCGCGACCTTGCGCCGCGAGCCGCGCCGCCTGCTCCTCCCCATCGCCGCGGGCCACGCCGAGGAGGACGCACAGGCCGCGTCCGATCCCGCCACCCGGCGCGACCCGGGCCCGCGAGACGCGTTGCACCACGGCCCTCATCGAGGGCGGAACCTAGTCGAGCTCGCGGATGCGCGCGCGGTACTGGTCCGACTCGGGCTGCAGCGAGCTCGCGAGCTTGTAGTGCGTGTTCGCCTCCGCGTCCCGTCCCTGCTTCTCGAGGCAGCGGCCGAGCGCGTAGTGCGCGTAGTCGTTGACCGGCGATAGCTCCAGCACCCTGCGGAACTCCGCCTCGGCGTCGCTCCAGCGGCGGATCCGGAAGTAGGCGATTCCGAGCGCCTCGCGGATCGAGGCCTTGTCGGGCTCGCGCCGCTTCGCCTTCTCGAGCGAGACGGTGGCCTGCGCGGCCATGCCGGCCCGCAGGTGCCGGCGGCCCTGCTGGAAGAGGCTGTAGGTCGACTCGCTCACGTCGCCACCGGGCGCGTCAGCGAGCGGAGCGAGACGAGGCCGCGCAACCGATCCCGCCGCGTGAGGCCGCGGCGCGCGCCCGCGAGGAGGGTCCGCAGCTCGCGCCGTGCCGTGAGGGCCGCAGCAGCCCCGCTCTCGGCCGGACCGAAGCGGGCCTCGGTCGCTGCTGCCACGAAGGCGTCCGGATTGACCCCGAACTCGTGCTGAACGAGGTCGCCGAGCTCGCCGAGTGTCGCGCTGCGGGGCGCCTCGATCCGCTGGTCGAGGAGGAACGCGGCTAGCTCCTGCCTGCAGGCCGCGGCAACTCCCCGCGGATCGCGACGAGCGCTTCGCGCCAGACGGAAGCCGACCTTGATCACCGCGATGGCGCCAACAGCGGCGGCGAGGGCAGCGAGCAGAAGCAGCACCGGCCGGCTGCGACTCCCGCTCCCGCTGCTGACCGTGACCGGTGGAGCAGGCGAGGAGCCGCGCTGATGTGAACCGTCGGCGAACCCGTTGTCGCCGTTCAGCTTCAGCTCGGCGGCCGAGGTCTTGTGGCCTGTACCCGCCCCACCGGCCGCGGACGAGCCCTGTCCCCCGAGGCCTCTCCCTGCTGCGGTGAGCAGCCCCGCTTGCGTCTGGCGCGGCGCGGCCCCGGGAGCGTTCGGGGTCGGGTCGAACGGCAGCCAGCCGTAGCCCTTGAACCAGACCTCGACCCAGGCATGCGCCTCGCGATCGCTGATGTTCCAGACACGCTGCTTCGGGTCGTAGGTCCCGCCGGCGAAGCCCACCGCGACCCGGGCGGGAATGCCGAGGTAGCGGAGCATGAGAGCCATGGCGCCGGCGAAGAACTGGCAGTAGCCGGCGTGGGTCTTCGTGACGAAGCCGACGAGCGCGGGCCTGATCACGGGTGGATGGTTCGAATAGTGGAACGTGCCGGAAGCGAGGAACCACCGCTCGAGATCCTCGACTGCGTCGTACGGGGTGCGCGCGCCGCCGGCCACCTTGTAGGCCAGATGCGCGAGCGGCAGATACGGATGGAGCGGCGTCTGTTGGTCGGCATTGGCGGAGAAGAAGTCGGCGCGCTCCTGCGTCCGACGCTCCGAACCTCGGCGGCCCTGCCTCGAGAGCGTCGCCACCGACGTTGAACAGCCCGTCGAAGGACAGGGTCCGAGGGTAGTCGGGCGGCGACCGGCGCAGAGCGACCGCACTCGGGCGAGCCGTATAGCTCCAGACCGTGTAGCGGAAGCCCCGGGGGAGATTCTGATTCAGGGCTGCGAAACCCCGCCCGAACCGCACGAGCGGCGCCCCGCCGGCGGCCTCGAAGCGGATCGGGATGCTGCCGCCCGCGAGGTGCGTGTCGGCCAGAGCGTTCACCGTCACGACCTCGCGCGTCTCGTTCTCCCGCAGGAGGGCGGCCGGCGGCTCGAGGGAGTCGGCGGGGCGAGGTGGCCCGAGCTTCCAGGCGTCGCTCTGGAAGTCGTCGAGGACGGCCGCGCGCAGGTAGGTCGGCGGCCGGGCGGACCGCACCTGGAGGACGGTGGTGGGCCGCCCCGAGAACTTGAGGCCTCCGTACTGCGCGTCCCACACGAATCCCACGTCCGTCGGCCCGATTGCGACATGCGCCAGATTCCACGACTGCCAGTGGACGAGTCCCTGACGCGCCGCCGTCGCAGAGCCGACCACCACAGCCGCGACGACCACGACGGCCGCCGCCGGCACGGCGAGCGCCGGTAGCCCGCGGGTGCCGAGCCCCGCGAGCAGGACGAGCGCGGCGCCGAGGATCGCGGCGCCCATCACGACTCCGTGCGACGGGCCGAGCAGCGTCGTCGGCCATCCCGCTCCGACGAGCAGCACGAGAGCGCTCGCGACGGGCTTCCGCGCCGCCACCAGCAGCGTCACGCCGAGCGCAAAGACGAAGACGCCCGACAGCACGAGCTCGTGCATCGCGGTGTGGACGCGAGGGTCGAACGGCAGGTGCGTGCCGTAGAAGTCGCCGAAGCCGTTGCCGAATCGCGTTCCGAACGTGGCAAGCGAGTCCGAGAGGCCGAACGCCGAGCCGGGGTGGTCGAGCCGCCAGGGGACGAGGTCGACTCCCACCGCGATCCGCACAGCGGCCACGGTCGCGACCACGGCGGCGCCGAAGCGAAGCCAGCGCCCGCGAGGGACGGCTGCGGCGAGAGCCAGGACGATAAGCGCGAGCACGGGCCACAGCGACCCGACCGGCTGCTCGAGGCGAAGCCACGCGACCGCCACGACGACAAGCGCCGGCGCGCTGACCACGGCAAGCAGCCCCGCCCTACGCACGCGCCACCTCCGCCGCGGTTGCCCCGTGCAGCGCGGCGGCGAGGTCGTCTCCTCGCCGCACGACCGCAATCGGCACGCCTGCCGCCTGGAGGCGCAGGAGCTCGGGATCCGGACGCCGCGGACGTCCCGCGAAGCTCTCGGGCTCGACGTAGACGAGCGCCACCGACCGCCGGGTGGCGGCGCGCTGGAGCAAGCGGGCGACAAGTGACCGCTGGATCCGAGAGGTGACGACCACGAGCTCGAGCGAGCGCGCTGCCGGCGCGTCTCCCGACTGGAGCAGCGCCGCTGCCGGCGCCTGCGCGTCGGGCTCCGCGGCCGCAAGGAGCTCGAGCGCACGCTGCCACTCCGGCCCGTCCGAGGAGACGACCTGCGTCTCCCGGCGGGCGGTGTTGAGGAGGAGCACGCAGCGACGGCCGCTCCGGACCTGCGCCCGGAGGATCGACCCGGCGGCGCGGACGGCGACGTCGAAGGAGGAGTCCGGCGGCGAGCCCGTGACGCCCGCGGGGTCTCCGTCGAGCAGCACGGCGACCTCGTCGCGCGGTGAGTCCTCGAGCTCCTTCACCATCAGCGCGCCGCGGCGCGCGGTGGAGGGCCAGTGGACGCGCCGCAGCGACTCACCCTGCTGGTAGTCGCGGACGCTGTGGAGGTCGAAGCCGACCGGCCGTCGCAACAGAAGCCGCCGGCCGTGCTCGGGGCCGGCGCCGCCGTCGAAGAAGAGCCGCTCGAGCTCGACGAGGCGCGGGTAGACGACGAGCGCCTGCCGCTCCTCGAGCGTCAACCTCGCCTCCGCGAGACCGAACGGGTCGGTGATCGACAGCCGCACCGGCTCGAAGCGGTGGCGTCCTCGCGGCACGTTGTCGAGGCGGTAGGAGCCCCAGTGCCGGCCCCGGCTGTGCGGCACCAGCTCGACGTCCCGTTCGCCAAGCCGACCGATGCTCTCGTGGGCGACGACGCTCGGCAGCGGTATCCCGTGCTCGCGCTCGAGCTCGATCTGGATCCAGACGTCGTCGCGCTCGAGCAGGTCGTCCTTCCGCCAGACGGCGTCCTCCTGCCGCCAGCGCCGGGTCACGCGCGGCTGCCTCAGCGTGATCCGAACCCAGGCCACGGCGAACGGCACGACGAGGACGAGCCCCGCCGCGACCGGGTACAGCGCGCGGGAGCCGAAGACGAAGGCGATGATCCAGCAGAGGACGCCGAGGACCAGTACCGCTCGGCCTCGAGCGGTCATCGCCGTCCCTCGCCGGCGTGCGCTCCCGCCGGGCGGAGCCCGGCTCCGCGCCCGCCTGACACCGCTGGCTGCAGGATGCTGCGCTCGCGACGCTTGTCCGTGCCGCCTGCACTATCCGGCGCCCACGCCGTTCGCTGGGCGTCGCCGGCGCCGGCGACGTTTCCAGCAGGGCTCGCTTGCCTCCTTTGCCAGCGGCGCCCGAGGAACGGCGATGCGCTCGCAAGCGAGCGCATCAGACCGGAACCGGGGTGTGCGCGAGCGCGTCCGCGACGAGCTCCGTGGGGCCGAGCCCGGCCGAGCGCGCCTCCGGAGCGAGGATCAGCCGGTGCGCCAGCACCGGCGCCGCGACGGCCTTCACGTCGTCGGGGGTGACGTAGTCGCGTCCCTCGGAGAGCGCCCGCGCCTTCGCCACCCGCAACAGCGCGATGCCCGCGCGTGGACTTGCGCCGAGGTAGAGCCGCTGGTCGCCGCGCGTCTGCCGCAGGACCGCGACCACGTACCGTCTGACGCTCTCCTCGACGTACACGCCGCGCGCGGCCTCGACCAGCCGAAGCACGTCGGCCGCGTCGGCTACCGGCGCGAGTGACTCGAGCGGCGGCACACCGGTGCCGATGGCGCCGGGGTCTACGCGCTGGCCGCCGCCGGCTTCGCCGGTGGCGCTTTCAGCACCCCAGCTGGTCTGCTCGTCGAGCATTCGTGCCTCCTCGGCAAGCGGCGGGTAGCCGAGCGAGATCCGCATCGTGAAGCGGTCGAGCTGCGCCTCCGGCAGCGGATACGTCCCCTCGTACTCGATCGGGTTCTGCGTGGCCATGACCATGAACGGGGGCTCGAGCGGGTACGTGACCCCGTCCACCGACACCTGCCGTTCCTCCATGCACTCCAGCAGCGCCGCCTGGGTCTTCGGCGAGGCGCGGTTCACCTCGTCCACGAGGAGGAGGTTCGCGAACACGGGGCCGGGTCGGAACTCGAACTCGTTCTCCTTCTGGTTGAAGACGTTGACGCCCGTCACGTCCGACGGCAGCAGGTCGGGCGTGAACTGCAAGCGCGAGAAGTGGCAGTCGAGCGAGCGGGCGAGCGCCTTGGCGAGCATCGTCTTGCCGACACCCGGGAAGTCCTCGATGATCGCGTGCCCCTCCGCGACGAGGCAGAGGACGATGAGGCGCAGCGTCTCGTCGGGCGCGTGCACGACGTGGCCGAGGTTGTCGGCGATCGTCTTGATCAGCCCGTTCGGTTGCGGCTCGACCGCGCGCTCAGCCATGTCGAATCAGGGTCTCCACCTCGTCGAGAATCGCGGCTGCAATCTCCTCCTTCGGTGCTTTCGCAACGGTGCGCTCTCCGGATGCCGCGAGCAGCGTCACTTCGTTGTCGGAGGCGTCGAAGCCGATGTCGGGGCGCGAGACGTCGTTGAGGACGAAGAGGTCGGCGCCCTTGCGCGCCAGCTTCGCCCGTGCGCGCTCGAGTCCGCCCTCGCCCGTCTCGGCGGCGAAGCCCACCAGGAGCTGGCCGTCGCGGCGGCGTTCGCCCAGCAGCGAGAGCACGTCGGTCGTGGGCTCGAGCTCGAGCGTCCACGTGGCCGTGTCCTTCGACCGCTTGGCGGCAAGCGCCTCGGCGGGGCGGTAGTCCGCCACCGCCGCGGCCATGACGACGACGTCGGCCTCCGGCGAGCGGGCGACCGCCTCTCGCTCGAGGTCGGCCGCGGTCGGCGTCTCGACGAGCTCGACTCCGTCCGGCGCCGGCAGCGCGAGGTTGGCCGCGAGCAGCGTCACCTCGGCACCGCGCCGGCGCGCCTCGGCCGCGAGCGCCACGCCCATCCGCCCCGACGAGCGGTTGCCGACGAAGCGGACCGCGTCGAGCGGCTCGCGCGTGCCCCCTGCCGAAATGAGCACTGTCTTTCCTTGTAACAGACTGTTACTTGCGAAGAGGAGCGAGGTCGCCGCGCGGAGGATCTCGTCCGGCTCGGCCATCCGTCCCACGCCGAGCTCTCCCTCGGCCGTCTCGCCCTCGTCCGGCCCGACGAGTACGACGCCGCGCGCCCGCAGCGCTTCGGCGTTGGCGCGGGTCGCGGGATGCGCCCACATCCGCGGATTCATCGCCGGGGCGACGAGCACCGGGCCACGGTGCGCGAGCGCCGCCTCGGTGAGGACGTTGTCGGCGAGCCCGTGCGCGAGCTTGGCCAGCGTGTTCGCCGTGCAGGGCGCGACAACGAGCAGGTCGGCGCGTGTCAGGTGGAGATAGACGTCGTCTCCGGGAGGCCGCCTCGCGAGCGCGCGGAACGTCTCGGCGGTCACGAAGCGCTCGGCGCCCGGCGTCACGAGGGGTACGACCTCGTGCCGCTCCTTCACCAGCAACCGGCACAGCTCGCATGCCTTGTAGGCGGCGATGCCGCCGGTCACGCCGAGAAGGACGCGGGACATGCCCAAATGATGCCTACCCGGGGCAGGCGGGGCTAACGCGCGCTACTTGGCGTAGGTGTACTTCAGCATGCCGTCGGAGACTTCCTCGAGTGCCATGGTGAGGTAGTTCTTCGAGCGGCTCTCGACGAGGGGCGGCAGGTTGTCGCCGAAGGTGCCTTCGCCGAGCTGGTGGTGGTAGTTGTTGATCTGCCGGGCCCGCTTCGCCGCCACGATCACGAGCGCGTAGCGCGAGTCCACGTTCTCCAGCAGGTCGTCGACGCGTGGTTCGATCATCGCTGCGGCATGGTAGCTGCGGGGCTCAGCAGACCGCGCACCAAGGTCGTGAGCTCGCCGACCGCGCGGTCGAGGTCGTCGTTCCCGATCACGTGGTCGAACTCGCCGGCCTGCTCGAGCTGCTTGCGCGCGAGCTCGATCCGCTCATGGATCTCGCCCGAGCTCTCCGTCGCGCGCTCGCGTAGACGGCGCTCGAGCTCGTCCACCCGGGCGGAGATGAAGATCGTCACGGCGCCCGGCACGTCGTGCTTGACGCGGAGCGCCCCCTCGGTCTCGAGCTCGAGCAGCGGAACGTGGCCGTTTCCCGCGATCCGGTCGAGCTCCGAGCGCAACGTGCCATAGCGGTGGCCGGAGACGTACTCGACGTGCTCGAGGAACTCGCCGCGCGCGACGCGCTGCGTGAAGTCGTCGTCGGCGAGGAACCAGTACTCGCGGCCGTCCTCCTCCCCGCGCCGCCGTTCGCGGGTCGTGGCCGACACGGTCACCTCGATCGCCGGCACGCGCTCGACGAGCTCGTGGATGAGCGTCCCCTTGCCGGCGCCCGACGGGCCCGTGACGACGAGCACCGCCGGCATCCCCACCTCCTCCACTACCGGCTGTTGAAGAGGCCGATCAACTCACCGCGCTGCCGGTCGGACAGGCCGCCCACGGTCTTCGACGGGCTGATCTTGCACGTGGTGAGGAAGCGAGTTGCCTTCACGCGCCCGAACTTCGGCACCGCCATCAGGATGTCGATGACCTTCGCCGTCGAGACGTACTCGGGCGGGTTACCGAGGATCTTCTCGATCCGGACGTTCCCCTCCTTCAGGTCCTTCTTCAGCTTCGCACGCTTGACGCGGACGTCGTTCGCTCGCTTGAGGGCGTCCATCCGCTGGTCGAGGGAACGAAGCGGAGCATGCGCCTGCGTCTTGGTCGGACTCACGGCCGGCCGATCTTACCAATGCTTCGGCGAGCTTCAAGCGGGGACTTTTCGCTCGGTTTCCGGGCTTTTTGCCAGGCTCCTCGCGTCGTCTGGATCGGCAACACCGGCGGCGGCGCATGCGGCAGCAAGCTCGGCGCGCACACGTGCCGGGGCGCCGGGGTCGGCGAAGAGGACGGTTCCGAGCGCGACATCACGGGAACCGCAGGCCGCGAACTCGAGCGCGTCGCGTCCGGTTTGGATCCCACCCATCCCGACGATCGGCAGGCCGGTGGCCTCGTAACAGACGGTCACGGCGTGGAGAGCGACGGGCTTGAGGGACGGGCCCGAGAGGCCGCCGCTGCCGCGCGCGAGGACCGGGCGGAGCTGCGTGTCGAGCGCAATGCCGCGGAGCGTATTGATGAGCGAGAGCCCGTCCGCGCCGGCCGCGGCGACGGCACGGGCGACCTCGGCGACGTCGGGATGCGCGGCCGAGAGCTTCGCGTAGAGCGGCAGCCCGGTCGCCTGGCGGCAGGCTGCGACGATCTCCGCCGCCGAGTCGGCGGCCTCGTCGACGTTCGGGCACGAGAGGTTGAGCTCGATGGCCTCGAGACCTGCCAGGCGCGAGCAGGTCTCGGCGTAGTCGTCGGCGCAGAAGCCGCCGACGCTGACCCAGAGCGGGATTCCCAGCTCGTGTAGTTGTGGCAGATGCTCGGCGAGGAACCGTTCGCGGCCCGGGTTCGCGAGGCCGATCGCGTTCAGCATCCCGTGCGCGGTCTCGGCGATCCGCGGCGGCGCGCTCCCCTCGCGGGGCAGCGGCGTGACCGTCTTCGTCACGAACGCGTCGAGCTGCCGGGCGACCTCGGGCGCAGCGAGCGCGTCGAGGCAGCCGCTCGCATTGAGGATCCTCACGCGACGGCCTCCTCGCGGGTGCGCACGCGCGCCGCGTCGAGCACGGGCCCTTCGAGGCAGAGGCGCTTGAGCGCGCCGTCGATCTCGACCACGCAGCCGTAGCAGGCGCCGTAGCCGCACGCCATCGGCGCCTCCCACGCGAGCTGCGCGCCCCCATGTGGCCGAGCGGCGGCAGCTTCGCCGCCGTCGCTTCCAGCCGCAGCGCAGAGAGCGGCGACCGCGTGGAGCATCGGTTCCGGCCCGCAGGCCAGGACGTCGAAGCCGGGCTCGATCAGCTCGGTGACGAGGACGGGATCGACCACCACCTCGGCGCCGGGCAGGAGCGCCGCGGCCTCGGCATGTTCGGCGCTGCGGAAACCGAGGACGACCGGCGGCGTCCCGCCGAGCTGCTCGGCGAGATACGGCAGCGGCGCGATGCCGATCCCGCCGCCGACGAGGAGCGGCCGCTCCACGTCGAGCCGGTAGCCGTGCCCGAGCGGCCCGAGCACGCCGATCTCGTCGCCGGCCCCGAGGTGGCAGAGCGCCTCCGTCCCCGGCCCGATCGGGTCGACGAGGAACGCGAGCTCGCCGGGAGGCGCGAGGCAGAGCGAGAAGGGCCGCGGTAGCAGCCGTCCGGGAGCCTCGAGCATGAAGAACTGTCCCGGGACGCCGGGCTCGAGCTCCCCTCGCTCGACCCGCAACAGCGTGTACAGGCCGACGCGTTCGGACGAGGTGACGCTATGCCGACTCGGAGACGCCGAGCTCTGCATCGATCCGTTCCTGGAGAGAGACGGCCTGCTCGGCGCGCGCGGCGGCGATCGCGTGCACGGCGGCGGCCGCTCCGGACAAGGTCGTGATGCACGGCACTCGCCGGGTGAGCGCGGCCTCGCGGATCGCGTAGCCGTCGGAGCGGGCGTTGCGGCCTTCCGGGGTGTTGATGACGAGATCGCAGCGACCGCGGCGGATCAGGTCGACGACCGTCGGCTCGCCGTCGGTTGCCTCGCTCAGCTTCCGCACCGGCTCGACCGCGATCCCCGCGGCCGCGAGCGTGGCGGCGGTCCCCTCGGTCGCGTAGAGCTCGAAACCGAGGCCGACGAGCGTGGCCGCGATCGGCACCGCCTGCTGGTGGTCGGGCTCGCGGATGGAGATAAAGACGGAGCCGGAACGCGGCAGCCGCCGCCCGGCGGCCCGCTCGGCCTTGTCGAGCGCGGTCGACAGGTCGGCGGCGCTCGCCATCACCTCGCCGGTCGAGCGCATCTCCGGCCCGAGGACCGGATCGCTGCCCGGGAACCGCGCGAACGGAAGCACCGCGGCCTTGACGCTCCACTGGCGCGGCGGGCGCTCGGGCGGCAGCTCGAGCTCCGGGATCGTCGCCCCGAGCGCGAGGCGGCAGGCCGCCTTGACCAACTCGACTCCGGTCGCCTTGCTCACGAAGGGCACGGTCCGCGACGCGCGCGGGTTCGCCTCGATCACGTACACGTCGCCGTCGCCCGTGACCGCGAGCTGGACGTTGAGGAGCCCGACGACGCCGAGTGCGCGCCCGAGGATCCGCACGATGCGCGCGATCTCCTGGCTCTGCGCAAACGAGAGGCTCGGCGCGGGCAGGACGCACGCCGAGTCGCCCGAGTGGACACCGGCCTCCTCGACGTGCTGCATGACCGCGGCGACGTACGTGTCCGCTCCGTCGCAGAGCGCGTCGACGTCGACCTCGACCGCGTGCTCGACGAAGCGGTCGACGAGGATCCGCTCGAACGGTGGCATCTCGCGCACCTCGTCCGGCGTGTAGCAGACGCGCATCGCGCGGCCCCCGAGCACGTAGGACGGCCGGACGAGCACCGGGTAGCCGATGCGCTCGGCGATCTCGACCGCCTCGTCGGGCGACGCCGCGATCCCCCACTCCGGCGAGCGAAGCCCGTGCGCAAGGAGCAGGCCGGCGAAGCGCTCGCGGTCCTCCGCGAGGTCGACCGCGTCGAACGGCGTGCCCAGGATCCGGTAGCCGGAATCCTCGATCGCGCGCGCGAGCTTGAGCGGCGTCTGGCCGCCGAACTGGATCACGACGCCGTCGGGCTTCTCCCGCTCGCAGATCGCGAGCACCGACTCGGTGTCGAGCGGTTCGAAGTAGAGCCGGTCGGACGTGTCGTAGTCGGTCGAGACCGTCTCGGGGTTGCAGTTGACCATCACCGCCTCGTAGCCGAGCTCGCGGTAGGTCGTGACGGCGTGGACGCAGCAGTAGTCGAACTCGATCCCCTGCCCGATCCGGTTCGGGCCGGAGCCGAGGATCACGATGCGCGGGCGCTCGCCGGTCGGCGGCGCCTCGTCCTGCTCGCCCCAGGTCGAGTAGTAGTAGTTCGAGGCCGCCTCGACCTCGCCCGCACACGAATCGACGCGGCGGTACGCGGGACGGACGCCGCAGTCGCGGCGGCGCTGGCGCACCGCGGTCTCGGTCGTACCCGCCGCGGTCGCGATGTCCGCGTCGGAGAGGCCGACGCGCTTCAGGCGGAGCCAATCGCCGGCGACGAGCGACTCGACGTCGCCGAGACCGGCGAACGCCTCGCGGATGACGGCGAGCTCCCGCTGGAAGAACGGGTGCACGTCCTCGGGCATGTCCTCGAGCAGCTGCCACGGCGTCGCGGCACCCTGGTCGAGCTCGCGCGAGCGGTACGCCTTGAGGAACGCCTCGGCGAACGTGCGGCCGATCCCCATCGTCTCGCCGACCGACTTCATCTGCGTGCCGAGCGTCCGGTCGGCGCCGGGGAACTTCTCGAAGGCGAAGCGCGGGAACTTGACGACGACGTAGTCGAGCGTCGGCTCGAAGCTCGCCGGCGTCGTCCCCGTCAGGTCGTTCCGGATCTCGTCGAGCGTGTAGCCAACGGCGAGCCGGGCGGCCACCTTCGCGATCGGGTAACCGGTCGCCTTGGACGCGAGCGCGGAGGAACGCGAGACGCGCGGATTCATCTCGATCACGCGCACGTCACCGGTCTCGCGGCTGCGCGCGAACTGGATGTTCGAGCCGCCGGTGTCCACGCCCACGGCGCGGATGACCGCGGCAGCGGCGTCGCGCAGCTCCTGGTACGCCTCGTCCGGCAGCGTCATCTGCGGCGCGACGGTGACCGAGTCGCCCGTGTGGACGCCCATCGGGTCGAGGTTCTCGATCGAGCAGACGATGACGACGTTGTCGATCCGGTCGCGCACCACCTCGAGCTCGAACTCGTCCCAGCCCCGCACCGACTCCTCGACCAGCACCTGCCCGATCGGCGACTCCGAGAGGCCGCGCTCGACCTGCCGGTACAGCTCCTCCTCGGTGTACGCGAACCCGCCGCCGTGGCCGCCGAGCGTGAAGGCGGGTCGCACGACCGCCGGAACCATCAGGCCGTCGAGCTCGTCGAGGGACGTGACGATCGCCGACCGGGGCACCTTGAGCCCGCATGACTCGACCGCCTCCTTGAACTTGAGTCGGTCCTCGGCGCGCTCGATCGCCTCGAGCCGGGCGCCGATCAGCTCGATCCCGAGCTCGTCGAGAACGCCCGCGTTGGCGAGCTCGCGCGCGAGGTTGAGCGCTGTCTGGCCGCCCATCGTCGGCAGGAGCGCGTCGGGACGCTCGAGGCGCAGCACCTCGGCCACCGACTCGGCGTCGAGCGGCTCGATATACGTCCGGTCGGCGAAGCCGGGGTCGGTCATGATCGTCGCCGGGTTCGAGTTGACGACGATCGTGCGGAAGCCGTCCTCGCGCAGCACCTTGAGCGCCTGGCAGCCCGCGTAGTCGAACTCGGCCGCCTGGCCGATCACGATCGGGCCGGAGCCGACGATGCAGATCGACTCGATGTCGTTACGCCGCGGCATCCGCGACCTCCTTGACCCAGGCCTCGAGCAAGGGCCAGGCATCGTGTGGGCCCGGGCCGGCTTCCGGATGGAACTGGAGCGAGCGGGCGCGCAGCCCGGGCAGGTCGAGGCCCTCGACCGTGCCGTCGTAGAGCGAGACGTGCGACACCTCGGCCGCCTCGCTCGGCCGCACCGCGAAGCCGTGGTTCTGGCTCGTGACGAGGACCCTTCCCGTCAGGCTCTCGTGCACCGGGTGGTTGGCGCCGCGGTGGCCGAACGGGAGCTTGTACGTCTCGTGGCCGGTCGCGCGCGCGATCAGCTGATGGCCGAGGCAGATCCCGAGCACGTGCGTGCGGCCGAGCAGCTGCCGCACCGTCTCGGTCTCGGACTCGAGCGGCTCGGGGTCGCCGGGTCCCGGCGAGAGGAGGACGCCGTCGTAGCCGGCGAGCTCGTCCGCGTCCGTGTCGTGTGGATGGACGGTCACCGCCGCGCCGGCCCTGGCGAGTCGGCGCAGCACCGAGTTCTTGACGCCGTAGTCCACGACCCCGATCCGCACGCGGCCCTCGTCCGTGAAGACGTACGGCTCAGCGGTGGAGACGTCCTCGACGAGCGCGCGCCCGAGCATCGACGGCTGCTGCGCCGCGAGCTCGATCGCCTCTTCGACCGGGAGGTCGGACGCGACGGCGATCGCCGGTGCGGAGCCCGCGTCGCGGAGATGGAGGACGAGGCTCCGCGTGTCGATCCCCGTCAGCGCCACGAGGCCGTGCTCGCGCAGCCAGTCGGTCCACTCCGGTCCGCGCGCCTCGCGCATCAGCACCGCGCGCGCGTGGGTGCGAGCCGATTCGCTCCGCTCCTCGGCCACGCCGTAGTTGCCGACCATCGGGGCGGTGAAACAGATGAGCTGGTCCTCGAAGCTCGGATCGGTGACCGCCTCCTGGTAGCCGGACATGCCGGTCGTGAAGACGGCCTCCCCGAGCGCGTGGCCCTCGGCGCCGACCGACTCGCCGTGCCACACCGTGCCGTCCGCCAAAGCGAGGTAGCTCATTCGGCCACCACCGATCCGCCCGCGAGCGTCATCCGCACCGCTCCCCTCAGCGTGGAGCCGAGGAGCCACGAATTGGCGGAGCGCGAGCGGAAGGGCCGTTCGCCGACCGTCCACTCGCGTTCGAGGTCGAGCAGGACGAGGTTCGCTCGCGCACCGGCGGCGACGCGCGGCGCGGTCGAGCCCGAAGATTCGGGCCGGCCCGGCCGACATCCGCTCGAGCAGGGTCTCGAGCGGCAGCAGGCCCGGCTCGACGAGATGCGTGTAGAGCGAGGCGAACGCGGTCTCGAGGCCGGTGACCCCGAACGGCGCCGCCTCGAACGGCACGTCCTTCTCGTGCGCGGCGTGTGGTGCGTGGTCGGTCGCGATCGCCTCGATCGTCCCGTCCCGCACGGCCTCGAGCAACGCGGCCCGGTCCGGCTCTGCCCGCAGCGGTGGGTTCATCTTCACGTTCGGATCGAGCGAGCGCACCGCGTCGTCGGTGAGGACGAGGTGGTGCGGCGTCGCCTCGCCGCTCGCGGAAACGCCGGCCTCGCGCGCGCGCCGCAGCGCGTCGACCGATTCCGCGGCCGACAGGTGGAGGAGGTGGATGCGCCCGCTCTCGTAGCCGGCCAGCGCGAGGTCGCGCTCGACCGCAACCGACTCGGCGACCGACGGGTAGCCGGCGAAGCCGAGCTCGGCCGCGACCCGGCCCTCGTGGACGTGGCCGCCGCGCGACAGCGTCGGCTCCTCGCAGTGGAGCGCGAGTGGCCGGTCGGTGGTCGAGGCGTACTGGAGCGCCCGGCGCATCATTCCGGCAGAGGCGACCGGCATGCCGTCGTCGGAGAAGGCGACCGCACCGGTCTCGGCGAGCTCGCCCATCTCGGTCAGCTCCTCCCCGCGCTGCCCACGCGTGATCGCCGCCAGGAAGCCGACCGGCACCTCCGCCTCCCCGCGCGCCGTGTCGACGAGAGCACCGAGAGTCGCCGCGGAGTCGACGATCGGGTCGGTGTTCGGCATGGCGAGGATCGCGCAGTAGCCGCCGGCCGCCGCGGCCGCCGTGCCGGTCGCGACCGTCTCCTCGTCCTCGCGGCCGGGCGTGCGCAGGTGGACGTGCGGGTCGACGAAGGCCGGCGCCAGGACGAGCCCGTCCGCGTCGACGACGCGGTGCCCGTTCCCGTCCACCTGCTGCGCGACCTCGACGATCGTCCCGCCGTCGATCCGCACGTCGAGCCGCGCGTCGACCCCCTCGACCGGGTCGAGGACGCAGGCGCCGCGGATCACGAGGTCCGCGCCCGGAAGCTCGCGCTGCCAGAGCATCACGCCACCTCCGCCGCGGCCAGCGCCTGCACGCCGACCGGTCCGCCGGTGAGCACGTCGTAGAGCACCGCCATCCGCACCACCAGCCCGGAGCGGACCTGTCTCGTGATCAGCGAGTCGGGCGAGTCGGCGACGGCCGGGTCGATCTCGACGCCGCGGTTCATCGGCCCGGGGTGCATGACCTTCTGCCCGGGCCGCAGCCGCTCGGGGGTGATGCCCCAGCGCGCCGTGTACTCGCGCAGGCTGGGGACGAAGTTCGCGCCCGGTTCCATCCGCTCGCTCTGCATGCGGAGGACGTAGACGACGTCGGCATCGCGGATCGCCTCGATGTCCGCGGTCGCCTCGGCCGGCAGCCCGCGCGGCAGCAGTGCCGGCGGACCGACCAGCGTGGCCCGGATCCCCACCAGCGCGAACGCCTGCAGCAGCGAGCGCGCGACGCGCGAGTGGAGGACGTCGCCGACGATCGCGACGTGGAGCCCGTCGAGCCGGCCGACCTCCTCCCGGATCGTGTAGAGGTCGAGCAGGGCCTGCGTCGGATGCTGGTGCTTCCCGTCTCCGGCGTTGACGACGTGCGCGTCCGTCACCCGGGCGACGAGCTGCGGCGCCCCGATCTGCGGGTGCCGGATCACGACCACGTCGGGGTCGTAGGCGCCGAGCGTGAGCGCAGTGTCTTTGAGCGACTCCCCCTTGTCCACCGAGGATCCCACCGACTTGACGGTGAGCGTGTCGGCCGAGAGCCGCTTCGCCGCGAGCTCGAACGAGGACGACGTGCGGGTCGACGACTCGTAGAAGAGGTTGACGATCAGGTGTCCCTTGAGCGTCGGCAGCTTCTTCACGTGCCGCTCGAGCGAGGTCTCGAACGTGCGCGCCGTGCCGAGCAGCCGCTCGACGTCGTCGCGCGTCAGGTCGCCGACCGAGAGGAGGTGCCGCTTCGGCGGGTCTCCCGGCGGCCTCAGGAAGTCTGTGACGAGACGGATCATCTGTTCTCCTCCTCCGGGCTTCCGACGAGCAGGACGGCGTCGACCTCGTCGACCTCGACGAGCTGCACCTGGATCCGCTCGCCGCGCGCGGTGGGCAGGTTCTTGCCGACGTAGTCCGGCCGGATCGGTAGCTCGCGGTGGCCGCGGTCGACAAGCACGGCGAGCTGGACGCGGGCGGGCCGCCCGTAGTCGAACAGCGCCTCGATAGCCGCGCGGATCGTGCGGCCGGTGTAGAGGACGTCGTCGACGAGGACGACCGTGCGTCCGTCGAGCGGGAAGTCGAGCTGCGTCGCCCGAACGAGCGGCTGTGCCGCGAGCGGCGCCTCGCCGCCGCGGACGGTGACGTCGTCGCGGTAGAAGGTGATGTCGACGGCGCCGAGCGCGGGCTCGACACCGGCGCGCTCCTCGATCAGGCGCGCGAGCCGCCGCGCGAGGGGAACGCCGCGCGTCTGGATCCCGACGAGCGCGACGTCGTCGAGTTCCGGGTTGCCCTCGATGATCTCGTGGGCGATTCTCGAAAGGGTCCTCCCGAGCCCGTCGGCGTCGAGGAGGCTTTTCCCCTGTGAGGGGGCGTGCGCATTCATCCGACTCCTTTCCGGCCTCGCTGGACCGGGTTAAAGGGGTTCGTGCTGCGAGCAGCCTAGCTGGCACCGCGGACGGCCGCCGTGAGCAGGCCGAGCGCGGTCTCTTGCGCCGGATACGACTCGTCGGCGGCCAGGACGATCGCGAGGACATCGGCGCTCGGCACCGCGAAGACGGCCGCCGCGTAGCCGGGGCCGCCGCCGCCGTGGCCGAACACCGTCCCGAGCAGGCTCCCGGGATCGGCCATCACCCCGAGGCCGTAGCACGGCCGGACGAAGCCGGGCGCGTCGAATCCGATCGGGACGAACGTCGCCGGGTCGAGCATCTCCGTCGGCAGGTAGCGCCAGAAGCCGACGAGATCCTCGGCCTGCGCCACCAGCGTGCGGTGCCCCACCCAGCGCGGGTCGTAGACGCCGCGGACGTCGTCGACTCCCTCCAGCAGCAGTGCGCTCGGCGCCGGGACGGCGGCGTCGAGGTCAACCAATCGCTCGGCCACCCTCGCGCCCGCGAGGCCTAGCCGCGGGAGGAACTCCGCCAGCCCGCCGTGCTCGTCGAGCAGCTGTCGCAGCAGCAGGTACCCGGTGTTCGAGTACGCCCAGCCCTTGCCGGGCTCGAAGGTCGGCCCGGCCGCGGCGGCGCGGGCGAGAAACTCGCCGTCGTCCCACGCGGATTCCGGACGCGTCCGCACGGCCTCGTGGTACTCCGGGAGCGAGCCGTAGTCGCGCACGCCGCTCGTGTGGTCGAGCAGGCTCCGCACCGCGTCGAGCTCGACCAGCCCCTCGTGCGCCAGGTGCAGCACCGCAGCAGCGACGACCGTCTTCGTGAGGCTGTAGATCGGGTACCGCGCGTCCGGGTCGCCGGTGACCTCGATCTCGCCGCCCGCGGCGACGAGCGTGGTGACGCTCACGCGAGCTGCCAGAAGACGCCGGTGAGCCCGAGCCGGTCGAGGATCGCCTGGTTCTGCTCGCGCGTATGCGGCACCCAGCCGGGCGAGAGGCGGTCGTCCCACCACGCGTGGGCGAGCTCGGACAGCTTCGCCGCCGGAATCGTCGCTCCGGGCGGCCTGCCGCCGAGCCAGCGGGCGATGTGCTCTTCCGACCGGAAGAGGTTCATCCCGCTTCAGGTGACGACGATGTCGTTCCACCAGTGCGCTGCCGGGACGAGACAGTGGAATTCGAGCGACTCGTCGTCCACTCGCCCGTCGCGGAGTTCCACGAGCAGCGGCCGCCGCAGTCGGGGCACGACGTCTCGACCCGTCCGTCCCTGTGAAGCGCGGCGCAGATGCCGAACGCGTCCCACGCGCAGTTGCCGTACCACCAGCGGCCGCCGGCCTGCACGCGGTAGGCGGTCGGCACGACCGAGAAGGGATTGAGCATCCGCAGTTCGTCGGTCGCCGAGTTCAGGACAAGTGCGTGCTCGGCGTGCAGCCGCTGCCAGCCGGCGACGACCTCTGCGGGGCCACCCAGCTCCGCCGCGAGCGGTGCGCGACCGTGCTCCACGAAGAACCCGTACGTCCGCCGCCGCAACTCGAGGTCGGTCTCGTCCACTGCACGCGACGCTATAGCGTCCCGGCGGTGAACGAGGAGCTCCTCGACCGGTACGCCGATCTGATCGTCGGCTTCGGCGCCAACGTCCAGCCGGACCAGGTCGTGGTGGTCGAGGCGTCGCCCGAGGCCGCGCCGCTCACGCACCGGATCGCGCGCCGCGCCTACGCGCGTGGCGCCCGCTACGTGGAGATCGCCTACTTCGACCCGCTCGCGAAGCGGATCCGAGCGGAGACGGCCGCGGAGGACTCGCTCTCCTGGGTGCCGCCCTGGCTCGGCAGCCGCATGCTCGACCTCGGCACGCTCGGCGCGGCCCGAATCGTCCTCACGCCGATTGTCTCCCCCGGGCTGCTGGCCGGGATCGACCCGGCGCGGACGAGCCGAGACCGGCTACCCGGGCTGAAGGAGACCCTCAAGCTCGTCGACGAGCGCTCCGTCGCCTGGACGATCTCGCCCTTCGCAACGGAGCGATGGGCAACGGTCGTCTTCCCGGAGCTCGATCCGGCGGCGGCGGTCGACGCTCTCTGGCGGGATCTCGAGCATGTCTGCCGGCTCGACGAGCCCGACCCGATCAGCGCCTGGGAGCGGCGGATCGAGGAGATCTGGCAGGCCGCGTCGCGCCTCGACGAGCTCGACCTCGACGCCTTGCGGTTCGTCGGGCCGGGCACCGACCTGACCGTCGGCCTCCTTCCCAGCTCGCGCTTCGCGAAGGAGGGCGGCCGCGCGACGACCCGCACCGGCATCCACCACGTGCCGAACCTGCCGACGGAGGAGCTGTTCACGACCCCCGATCCCGAGCGGACGGAGGGAGTCGTCTCCTCGACGAAGCCGCTCGACCTCGGCGGCTCCCTCGTCACGGGCCTGCGGATCCGGTTCGAGGGCGGCCGCGCCGTCGAGATCGAGGCGGACGCGAACGCGGAGACCCTGCGCGCGCGGTGCGCAATCGACGACGGCGCCGCACGGCTCGGCGAGGTGGCGCTCGTCGACGGCCGGAGCCGCATCGGCGGCCTCGGCCGCACCTTCTTCAACACGCTCCTCGACGAGAACTCGGCGAGCCACCTCGCGCTCGGTGACGGCTACCCGCATCCGATCGCGGATCCGGCCGACCTGCCGCGGATCAACGAGAGCGAGATCCACGTCGATTTCATGATCGGCTCAGACGAGGTCATCGTCAGCGGCGTGACCCGCGGCGGCGACGAGCTCCCGCTGCTCGTGGGCGGGGCGTGGCAGATCTGACCACTGCGTAGAGCCTCGCCCACTGCCGCACGTCGAGATCCCGTGCGGCGGCGTGCACGTCGAAGCCGAGCTCGTTGGCCACCCGGTGGACGAGGCCGCGTGGGAGGACACGGTCGAGCGGCCCGCGGGCGGTGAACGCACGCTGCAGCAGTGCTCCGTATCCGGCCGCGTCGTCGGGCTCGACGAGCGGCTCGGAGCGCCGGGCGGCGCGGAGCACCGCGGCGTCCACGCCCGGCGGAGGCGCGAAACAGGCGCGCGGCACCCGCCGGACGAGGTTGAGCTCGTACCAGGCTCCCCAGGTGCAGCCGACCAGCGTAGAGGGCCAGACGGCGGTGCGCTTCGCCGCGAGGCCCCACTCCACGATCGCGTCGAGCTGCGTCAGCGGCACGCGCGGATCGCCGAGCAGGCGGCGCAGGATCGCGGTGCCGACGGCGAACGGCAGGTTCGCCACCACCGCGAAAGGCTCGTCCGGCAGCGGCAGCAGCGTCGCGTCTCCCTCGACGACCTCGACCCGCGGCTCGCCGCCGAAGCGCGTCTCGAGCTGCCGTAGTGCGGCCGGGTCGAGCTCGATCGCGCGCACGCAGGCACCCGCGTCGGCGAGCGCACGCGTCAGCGCGCCGCCACCGGCACCGAGATCGAGCACGAGCGTCCCGGGCAGGATCCCCGCATCCCGGACGAGCTCGTAGGCGAAGACGCGACTACGAAGTGCGTGGCGGCCGGGCGGCCGCGCCTGCGGTGAGGCGCGCCCTGCCACGGAGGAAGCTCATCGTCGGCATCGGCATCAGTCTACGGCTCGGAGATGAGGTCGTCGGGCTCCGTGAGCGCCTCGATCGCGTCCTGCGCCGTCTCGAGCTCGGCCTCCGGAACGAGCACGTTCACCGCGTCGTCCTCCGGCGCCTGCTCGATCGACGAGTCGATCCCGGCGTTGCGCAGGATCTCCTGCAGCTCCTCCGCTTCCGCGACGTCGCCTGCTGTTGCGACCTGAACCATTGCAGTCATGACGACTCGATCATAGGGGCTTCGGCCGCCTCGCCTCGCGGCGGTCGGGCGCCGCTCTTCACGAGGCGCGGCGCGCCGCGCTCGGGGAACGGAACCTCGATCAGGTCGAAGTCGCGCGGCACGACCGTGTCCGGGAAGACGGCGCGGGCCTCGTCCGCGAGCTCGGGGCCGAAGTAGCGCGGCGAGACGTGGGTGAGCGCGAGCAGGCGGACCTGCGCGAGGCGGGCCACCTCGGCGGCGCCGGCGGCCGTCGAGTGCATCGTCTCCCGCGCACGCTCGGCCTCGTCGGCGAGGAAGCTCGCCTCGTGCACGAGCAGGTCCGCTTCGTGCGCGGCCTGGACGACGAGCGGCGACGGCGCCGTGTCGCCGGTGAGCACGATCTTCCGCCCCGGCCGCGGCTCGCCGAGCACGTCCTCCGGCGTCACGATGCGCCCGGACGGCACCGTCACTGCCTCCCCTGCCTGCAGCTGCCCGCGCGCGGGACCGTCGGGGACGCCGAGCGCATCGGCAGCGGCGACGTCGAACCTGCCGGGCCGCTCGGGCTCTGCGATGGCGTAGCCGAGCGCCTCGGCGCCGTGCTCGACGGCGATCCCCTCGATCGTGTAGTCGCCCCGCTCGAGCCTCTCCCCCGCGTCGAGCTCGACCAGGGTCAGCGGATACGGAAGCCGGCCGAGGAACGGGTGCAGCCGCTTGAAGAGCTCGCGCAGGCCGTGCGGCCCGTAGACCGTGAGCGGCGTCTCGTCGCGGCCGCGCAGCGCGAACGTCTTCAGCATCCCCGGCAGGCCGAGGAAGTGGTCGGCATGGAAGTGCGTGAGGAAGATCTCCTGCAGGTCGGGCAGCCCGATCGTCGAACGCTGCAGCTGCCGCTGCGTCCCCTCGCCGCAGTCGAACAGGAGCCGCTCGCTGCCGCGCCGGACGAGCACCGCCGCAGGTCCGCGCTGTGCCGTCGGCATCGAGGCGGCGGTACCGAGGAAGACGACGTCGAGATCCACGCGGCGATTGTAGGATCGGGCGGTGCCCGACCCCTCCGTCCTCGAGGTCTACCGTCGCGAGATCACGCCCGAGCTGTACCGCGACGTCCGTGAGCTGTACAAGACGCACTCGATCGCCGAGGACGCGCGCGACCTCGACGGCCTGATCTCCACGCTGACGCCCGACTGCGTCTATGAACTCGTCCAGACCGGCCACCGTTGGGAGGGACACGACGGCGCGCGGCGCTTCTACATCGAGCTCCTCACCGCCTTCCCGGACATCCGCTTCGACCTGACGGACATCGTGATCGGCCCGCAGGGCGTCTGCGAGGAGGCGAACGTCTCGGCGACCCAGCAGGCGCCGTGGCTCGGCCAGGCACCGGTCGAGGGCCGGCTGGAGTGGAAGGTCCTGATCTGGTTCCCCTGGGATCCCGAGCAGCAGCTCTTCCGCGGCGAGAAGGTCTACACCTTCGGGATCGAGCTCCCGCCCGTCGCCTGAAGCTCTACTACTAGCTAGGGCACGACGAGCTTCTCGCCCGGGACGATCGTCGCCGAGGCGAGATGGTTCCGCTGCTGCAGCTCCCAGACGCCCTGGCGCGGGTCGCCGGAGTACGTGCGCTCCGCGACCGACCACAGCGTGTCGCCGGGACGCACGACGTAGGTGCGCTTCGGCCCGGCGCCGCTCGAGCCGCGGGCCGCGAGCCCGACCACGAGGGCCAGCGCGCACACCAGGATGAGGAACTTCCCGAACATCTGTTCGCATCCTAGACGAACAGGTGTTCGTATGTCAAGGAGCCGCTGCGAGCACCGCGTCGACGAGCCTGGCGGCTCCGAAGCGAACGGGATCGTCGGCCGGCAGGCCGGTCTCCTCCTCCGCCGCCACGACCGCCGCACGCGCCTCCTCTTCTCCGAGCGCCCGCGTGTTGAGCGCGACCGCGGCGACCCGCGCCGGGCGCGCCGGCAGCGCGAGCCGCTCGTGCAACTCGACGAGCTCGCGCAGCGGTGGGATCACGTGCGGCCCGCCGCCGGCGCCCTCGATCTCGGTGCGGCCGACCTCGTGGCAGAGGACGAGCAGGTGCGGGACGCTCCCGTGGTAGAGGCCGAGCGTGACGCCTGAGTAGACCGGGTGCAGGAGCGCACCCTGGCCCTCGACCCAGAGCAGCTCGCCGCCGCGCTCCGCCCCTTCCACGACGAGGCGCTCGACAGCGCCCGCGAGGAAGTCCGAGACGACCGCGTCGACGGCGATCCCCCAGCCGGCGATCGCCATCCCGGTCTGTCCCGTCGGAACGAAGACCGAGCGGATCCCGCGCCGCCGGGCCTCGAGGTCGAGCTCGCACGAGACGGTCATCTTCCCGATTGCGCAGTCGGAGCCGACGGTGAGCACGATCGTCGCGTCGACCGCCAGGTTGTCGCCGGTCGCCGTCGAGAGCCCGGCCGGCGGCCGGCGCAGGTCGCGCAGCTCGACGCCCCGCTCGGCGGCGAGCGCGCTGAGCACGGGATCGTCGGCCAGGAAGACGTGGAGGCCGTTCTCGACGTCGAGCCCATGCTCGACGCAGGCGCCGAGGAGCTCCATCCACGCCGGCGGGAAGTACCCGCCCTGCGTCACGACCCCGACGAGCGCGGTCGTCGGCCCGAACGGAAGCGCGTCCTCGACGCGGCCGACGATGGGCACGCCGTCCACCGTCTCCCCCACGCGCGTCGAGTCGAGGATCGCCGCGACGGCCTCCCGCCGGTAGCGGAGCACCCCGCGCATGGTCTTCCCGTAGAGCGGGTCGGCGGACGAGCCCTCAGCGAGCAGCAGATACCGCGTGGACACCGAGTCCCGGCTCCTCCGGTGGAAGCTGCACGCCGTCGGCGAACGGGACGCCCGGCCACGGGTCGTGCGCGAGCAGGAGGTTGCCGTCGAGGTCGACGTGGTCGAAGAGGGACGCGACCTGCGCGCCCGCGGAGATGCCGAGCCCCGACTCGACCATGCAGCCCAGCATGCAGCCGAGCCCGAGCGCGCGGGCGGCGTGCACCATCCGCACCGCCTCGCGGATACCGCCGGACTTCGCGAGCTTGACGTTGATCCCGTGCGCACGTTCCGCGCACGCGGCGACGTCGCGAAGCGTGTGGCAGTCCTCGTCGACGTAGACCGGAATGGGCGAGCGCTCCTTGAGCTCGGGACCGCCCGGATCGCCCGCGGGCAGCGGCTGCTCGCAGTACTCGACGCCTAGCTCGGCCAGCGCCGGAAGCGACTCGAGGGCCTCCTCCAGGCTCCACGCCTCGTTGACGTCGACCTGGAGCGGCAGGTCGCCGGCGACGCCGCGGACCGTTCGGACGCGCTCGACGTCGAGCCCGTCGCCACCGCCGAGCTTGAGCTTGAGGCGCCGGAAGCGGTCGAGCGCCGACTCTGCCCGGCGCGCCATGTCGTCGGGATCGCCGAGCCACACCGTCCAGCTCGTCGGCGGCCCGGCGCGACGCAGCCCGAGCAGCCGCCAGACCGGCTGGCCGAGCAGCTTGCCCTGCAGGTCGTGGAGCGCGGCGTCGATCGCAGCGCGGGCGGCAAATTCGCGGGCCGGCAACCGTTCCAGCACCTCCTCGAGCGCGAACGGATCGTCCCCCAGCAGGTCGGCATGCTCCTCGAGATAGGCCAGCGCCGAATGGGCGGACTCGCCGTAGCGGTCGATCGGCTGCGCCTCGCCGAAGCCGGACACGCCCGAGTGCCGCAGCTCGACGACCACGACGTCCTCGCTGTCGCGCGCGCTGCGCGAGATCACGAACGTCTCCGCGAGGTCGAGCGTGACGATCCGCGCCGAGACGTCCACTAGCGGAACGTACCAACGCCCGACCGCCAGTAGACTGGCCTCCCCGGCGCCAGTAGCTCAGGGGATAGAGCGCGCGCCTCCGGAGCGCGAGGTCGCAGGTTCGATTCCTGCCTGGCGCATTCCGGCCCGCATGGCTAAGTCGGTTTGGCTCAACCATGCGGTCACGCTTGCCGCAGATGCCCTGATTGCCCACCGCGTGCGTACCCCGGTGCGTACCTGGAACTGAAGTACTCCAGAGCCGCGCGAACCGCCCCGATCATGGACGGGACGGTTCGCTGGCCTGACTCGGCTAACGCCGACCGCCCCACAGCATCCGCTATGAGCCCCAGGTTGACTCGGGCCTAGACTCCGCTTGCCCCAACCGTGTGGTGGAGGTCGTAGAAGCCGTCCCTCGTTGGCTCGGTGAACGCCTCCGGATTCGGAAACGCACCCGGCCCTCCCTGGACTATTGGCTGAAGATGCCCGGCCATGAACCGGTCCGCCTGCTCGCGCGTCTCCCAAACATCGAGGATCCTGAACACCCCGGCCTCGTCATCAAACCCCGCGGTATGCACGATCAACCCGTCGTGCGGCCCTTCTCCGACCTTGTCGGCGACGAAGTCGTAGTTCTGTGTTGAGCGATCCCCGATCGGGAACTCCTGGATGTAGACGACTGCCATCGAACCTCCTCCGTAACGGAATGCTGACCCCGTCCGACCCTACACGGGCTCCTCCGCAGCCGGGACAGGCTGGCGGCGGCCGACGATGTCGTCGAATGTCTGGACGTGCGGTTAAGGTCTCGCAGCGCATGGTCTACCTCGTCACCGTCACCGAGTTCGAGGGCGGCCAACGAGAGTTCGAGTACCGGACCGACACCGCGCTCCGGCGCGACTCCCACTTACGCTGCCGGCCCCGTGAAGGCACTCCGTTGAGGGCTTACGTGGTGCGGCGCCTCGTCCGCGACCCGTCCGGCAGATACGAAGGTCTCATCGACGCCGAACAGTGGGCAGGCGGCTAGGCCGTCTCGACCTGCAGCAGCCCGACGAACGGGGACTCGTCCTCCTCCTCGAACGGCACAATCGCGAGGACGCGCGCCGGACGTGCGGTGGCGTCCGCCTTCTTAGGGACACGGCCGACGGGGCGTGTCAGGAGGGCACGTCCCCGGTTTTACTAGCCCTTTCGCAACCGGGCGTTACTGGCTAGTCAACGTGCCACTGCCTAGGTTCCTGACCTTTGCAGCTAGATGTAGGTGGGTAGCGGTCAGCCATCCTCCCCAGGATGGACGGGATGCTTTAGTCCCTATGGCTCGTCGGTTCGGCGTCTCCGATGTTGTCCGGTTCGAGGAGGAGGACGAGTCGCCAGCCGCTGCGAATCCCGAACGCCCAAGCGTTAGCTGCGGACGCACTCCGGTGTGATTATCGGTGCGACCCGCGGGTTGCGTCATCGACAGCGAGGTCCTCTAGGGCGGGTTCCTCCTTACGTCAGGGCGTCTCGTTCGACATTCGGCGCAACCCGCGGTCCCGACGCCCGTTCCGGGGCCGGACGGCGAGACGAACCTACCAGCGGGTCAGGCGTAAGGACGCTCGCCCAGGCGAGGGTGGCTCTTAGGCGACACGCCGGAGGGTTTCAGGCGGGGCGGGCCAGGCGCGCGATCTGTTGAGCTTGGGCGGGGTTGCCAGCGGTGACCATCAGCCAGACGACTGATCGGTTGGCGACCCAGGCGAATACGTATCTGCGGGGCGATGAGCCGTCCACGGGGAACTCGCCTGCGGTGCCGCTGTTGATCGCCCAGCTCGGATGTGGTCGGTAGAAGCCGCTGCCTGGCGCATGATCGGCGGTGCGCGGCGCGAATGACTCAAATGCGTCGTCCGAACGGCGGCAGCCGGCGGGCACCGTTGCCCGGGGCGGTTGGTTCTCTGGCCGGATCGTCGTAGGGGGCGCCGAGGACCATGGAGGGCGCCGCCCCGCTTCTCCCACCCCTGCGGCGCGCGAAACTTGGCCCAGGTGCGCCTACCCGGCGGCAGCGAGCACGCGGCACTGTTGAGTGGGGCGGCGGACGGGGTTCTCGACGGGGGCAGAGCTCGCCGCCCCACTCAGCCGCCGAGGCCGGGCCACGACCGCTAGCGCGCCTTCGGCGGCCGAATCGCTTCGGCGATCCCGTCGCCGACGAGATTGGTACAGACCAGGATGACGAGGAGCACCCCGGCCGTGAAGCCCCACGCCCACCAACCCTCGCCCAACGCGAACACGTTCCTCTGGCCCTCGCCGATCACGTTTCCGAGCGTGTTCTGAGTCGCCGTGGAGACGCCGAGGCCGAAGAAGTCGAGCATGGCTTCGAGCACGAAGACCTGGGCGAGCAGCGTGGTCGCCGCGATGATGATCGTCCCGCTCGCCGTCGGTAGCAGGTGGCGGACGAAGAGCCGGCGGTCCGAGGCTCCGAGGGAGAGCGCAGCCTGGACGAACTCGCGCTCGCGAATCGAGGCGATCTCGGCTCGCACGACGCGCGCCACCGGGATCCAGAGAAAGCAGGTGAGCGCGAACGTCGCCTTCCAGGCCGTGACGGGTGTGAAGTAGGCATAGACGGCGAGGAACACCACCAGGAGCGGAAAGACTCCGAGCAGATCACAGATGCGCATGATCACCACGTCGAGCCAGCCACCGCGGTAGCCGGCGATGCTGCCGAGCGCGACGCCGAGAATCGTGGCCATCGCCGTTGCCGCCAGGGCCGTGATCTCGCTGGAGTGGAGCCCGTAGAGCGTGCGCACGAGCAGGTTCTTGCCGATGGCGTCGGTGCCGAAGAGATTCCAGCCGCGGAAGGTCGGGGGATGGTTGCGCCACTCGTCCGTGAGGTGGACCAGCGCAGGCGACACGAAGTGCGGCCCGAACGCGCCGACGAGGAAGATCGCCAGGAGGATGAAGCCGGAGACCATGGCGACCGGTTGCCGAGCCAGGCGCCGCCAGGTCGGCGAGAAAGGCCGTCGCTGAGCTGCGGGTGCCGGGGCCGACGCGCTTTGGGACAGACCTGCCACCTCAGTCTGGCCTCATGCGCGGGTCGAGCAGGGCGAGGAGGATCTCGCCGAGCATGGAGGCGGCGAGCATGACGCCGGCGGCGAACAGCAGGGCCAGCTGCAGCTCGTAGGTGTCGACGGGGACGTTCGCGTCGGCGTTCAGCTGGAGCAGGCCGATGAAGAGCGACCCGATCCCTCCGAGCTGGAAGATGTAGTCGACGGCGAGCGCCGCCCCGAAGAGGAGGCCGAGGTCCGAGACGATCGCCGGCACGAAGGCGACGAATGCGTTCCTCAGGGCGTGATGCATGACCACGGCGCGCTCGGTCAGGCCCTTGCCGCGCGCAACCGTGACGTACGGGGCATCGAGTGCGTCGATCACGGAGTTGCGCAGGTAGCGGGCGTTCAGCCCGATGAAGCCGAGCGCGAGCGCGAGCGCCGGGAGCATGAGGTGGTAGATCACCTCACCCACGTGGGTCAGTCCGTGCCCGGCCGCGGGGCACTGGAAGTTGTGCGGGTCGATGCCCTGGCCGTTCGGGCACTGGCCCGCCCACCCGACCGACGGGAACCAGCCGGTTCCCCAGCCGCCCGGGATCCGGCCGAACCCCTCCTGGAGCAGGATCGCGACGATGAAGACCGGCACGGCCCAGGCGATGTACGTGCCGATGCGCAGCGTGTAATCGACGACCGAGCCACGGGTCGCAGCGGCGAGGCAGCCCACCGGGATCGCGATGACGACGACGATGACGAGGGTCAGCGCGAGCAGGAGCATCGTACGGCCGAACGCACTGCCGACGACCGACACCAGGTGACCGCTGAGCAGGCCGTCATCAAGGCTCCGGCCGCTCGGGATGCCGCGCAGCCAGACCAAGTACGAGTGCAGGACCGGTGTTCCGCTCAGGGGCAGGAAGTGCGAGGCGAAGAAGAAGAAGCTCGCCGACAACGCCACGAACATGGCCAAGAAGCCGAGCACGAGCCGCCGCAGAACAAAGACCCCCATCGGCACATCATCTTGCTTCGGACGCCAAAGGCAAAATCGAATCGATGCCTGAGGGATGGGCCGTCTGGGTGCTCGATTCGTAGGGAGCGGTCAGAGTCGGTCGAGGCATCTGCATCGCAACCGGAGCCGCCTCCGTCGCATTTGCGGTCGTGCTCACGAACCTCGTCCGCAGCCGGGCGATCCCCGGCGATCACGGTCCTCCTGGTCGTCGGCATTCCGAAGCTCGTGGCGGGACAGCAGACGCCGCCGAACAGCGGCCCAGCGTCGCTAGCGGATCCCTTTCGACGCCTCGAGGAAGATCGCGAGCTCTCGAAGGTGCTGGTCGCCCAGTCTCCCGTACGGCGGCATCGCCGAGCCGGAAACGGCGCACGACGGGCACCGCAGATGCCGGATCTCGAGCGCGACGCCGAGGTGGCGTAGTCCGAACGCAGTCAGGTCAGGCGCGTTGAGCACCGCATGGCCCGACCCGGCGTAGGTGTGGCAGGCGGTGCAGCCCGCGCTGGAGAACAGCGCCGCGCCGGGAACGGCCGCCCGTGGCAGCCGTTCTTCGTGCACCCACCTCGCGACATCCTGACCGCCCTGCGGCCCGTGCGTCGTCTGCGAATTCGACGAGCCGCCGCCGCATCCGGCCGTCAGCTCGACCGCGATGCCGGCGAGAGCCCCGGCGCGCAGCCAGAGGAAGAGGAGACGTGGGGACCGCCTCTGCACGCGGCGATGATCGCACGCCGGGGCGGCGCGCCCGGGCTAGGTTCAGCCGGTGCGCTCGCTCGTCGCGTACCTGCGCAGCCTCGACCCGCGCCTGCCGCGGCCGGTCTACGTGCTCGAGCTCGGGGCGCTCGTCAACGCCTTCGGGAACGGCGTGGTCCTCCCGTTCCTGCTCATCTATCTCCACAACGTGCGCGGGATCCCGTTCGGGCTCGCCGGCAGCGCGGCCGCGGTCCAGTCGGCCGCTGCGCTCGCGAGCGGCTTCCTCGGCGGGACGCTCTCCGACCGCATCGGCCCGAAGCGCGTGCTGCTCGGCTCGCTCGCCGTGATGACGGTCGCGTTCGCGCTCATGCCGACGATCCGGACGGCGTGGGAGGCATTCGCGATCTACACGCTCTGGGGCATCGGCAGCGGCGCCTTCTGGCCTTCCCAGTCCGCCCTCCTCGCCGCGCTGACCCCAGCCAGACGGCGACGCGCCCGCCTACGCGCTGCAGCGACTCGCGATGAACGTCGGGGTCGCGCTCGGCGGTGTCGTCGCGGGACTGATCGCAGTGGTCGGGGATCCCGAGACGTTCACCGTCCTGTTCGCGATCAACTGCGTCACGTTCGTCGGCTACATGATCGTGCTCGCATGGGTTCGCCCCCCTGCGCTGCACGAGGGGCGGCTCGGCGGCAGCTGGCGCGCGGTCGTGCGCGACCGGGTCTTCACGCTCTACACGCTGCTCAACGCCGCCTTCATGACGGCCGCGATCTCACTGGTCGTCGAACTGCTGCCGGCGTTCGGCAAGAACGTCACCGGGATCAGCGAGAAGGAGGTCGGCATCGTGTTCGCGCTCGACGCGGTGGGGGTCGCCCTGTTCCAGCTCCCGGTGGTGAAGCTCTCGGAGGGGCGGAGCCGGATGCGCGGTCTCGCGCTCATGGGCGTACTGTGGGCCGGGACGATGCTCGCGGTCTGGGCCGCCGGGTCGTGGGCGCAGGCCACGGAGGCCTTCGGGATCCTCGCCGCCGCGGTGCTCGTCTTCGCGATCGGCGAGTGCCTGCACGGCGCGATCCACGCTCCGCTCAGCGTCGACCTCGCGCCGCCTCAGCTCGTCGGCCGCTACGTCGCCGCTGCGAGCATCTCCTGGCAGATCGGCTGGATCGTCGGCCCCGCTGCGGGTGGCTTCCTCCTTCAGCACCGGCCGCTGCTGCTGTGGCCGATCGCCGCCTGCGTCAACCTCGCCTGCGCCGCCGGCGCGCTGGCGCTCGAGCCGCGGCTACCCGAGCGGGTTCGCCTGACACCACAGGGAGAACCGGCCGCGATCGTGCCGGTTGCAGCCAGCGGCTAGCATTCCCGGGCCATGCCAGCGACCGCAGACCCCCTCAGTACCGGTGCCCAACCTGCCCCGCATCCGCTCCCGGCGCCGGATCTCTCCTGGTCCGCTCACGGTCGACGCGCGGCCGCGCATCACCGAGCTCTCTAGCGACGGCATCACCTGGGTCCATCACCTCGCGCCGACCACGGAGGAGGCGCAGGGGCTCGCCGCGCGGTTCGGCTGGCATCCGCTCGACATCGAGGACGTCCTCTCGCGCCGCCAGCGCCCGAAGGTCGACCTCTACACGGGCGACGAGCAAGGCAACGGCGGCTACCTCTTCACCGTCCTTCACTTCCCGGTCTACGACAAGACCGTCGGCCGCCTGAACGCGGGCGAGCTCGACGCCTTCATCGGCCCCGACTACATCGTCACGCTCCCCGCCGTCGAGCTCCGGCCCGTGACGCTCCTCTTCCGGCGCGCGTACGAGAGCGAGGAGTTCCGCCACAACCTCCTCTCCCGCGGCTCCGGCCGGCTCTTCTATGAGGTACTCGACGACCTCTACGACTACTGCTTCCCGATCCTCGACAAGATCGGCTTCAAGCTCGAGCAGATCGACGAGGAGATCGGTGCGGCGGAGGGCGCGAAGGGGCTCGTCACCGACATCCACAGGGTCAAGCAGGAGATCATCTCCTACCGCAAGATCATCAAGCCGCAGCGCCCGACGCTCCGCCAGCTCGAGCGCTCGATCGAGCGGTTCCTGCCCGGCGAGCTCGAGCTCTACTTCGACGACCTCGTCGATGCGAGCGAGCGGATCTGGGACCTCCTCGACAACTACAAGGAGGTCGTGGAGGCGCTCGAGGACACGAACGAGTCGCTCATCTCGCACCAGCAGAACGACATCCTCTACGTCCTCACCGTCTTCATCGTGGTGCTGACCCCGCTCACGTTCATCACCGGCTTCTTCGGGATGAACGTCGGCTTCCCCGGGATCAACGGGCAGCCCGCGTTCTTCGCCTCGCTCGCGATCATGGCCGTGACGGTCGTCGGCATGCTCGGCTTCTTCCGCTGGAAGCGGTGGCTGTGATGCAGGAGGGCGAGCGTCGTTGGCCACTGCGGCCCCGCTGGTGTTCCACCTCTCGCTCGTCGTCGGCGGCGAGCTGCGCGACGCCGCGGGCGAGCGGCTCGGCCGCGTAGACGACCTGATCGTCCGCCTCGGCGACGAGGACTATCCGCCCGTGACCGGCGTGGTCGCGACCGTCGCCGGCCGGCCGGTCTTCGTCGCCGCCGAGCAGGTGGTCGAGCTCGGGCCGGGTTTCGTGACACTGATCGGCGAGCAGCTCGACCTTCAGCACTTCCGCCGCCGGCCGCAGGAGGTGCTGCTGAAGAAGGACGTCCTCGACCGGCAGCTGATCAACGTCGACGGCGCGCGGCTCGTGCGCGCGAACGAGATCGAGCTCGCGCGGCTCGAGGGCTGGTACCGCGTGGTGGGCGTCGACGTCAGCCTGCGCGGCCTCGTCCGCCGCGTGATGCCGCGCGCGTTCGCGGCCCGCGTCGAGCCGGGCGGCTTCCTCGACTGGGCCTCGGTCGAGCCCTTCACGGGGCACGTCCCCACGGTGCGGCTGCGCGTGCCGCACCCGAAGCTCGCGAAGCTCCATCCGGCGCAGGTCGCCGACCTCGTCGAGGCAGCGTCGCACAACGAGGGCGAGGAGATCATGGCCGCGGTCGCCGCCGACCCCGAGCGCGAGGCCGACGTCTTCGAGGAGCTCGAGGACGGCCACCAGCGCGAGTTCGTCGAGGACCGCAGCGACGAGGAGATCGCCGAGCTGCTCGGCCGGATGGAGTCGGACGACGCCGCCGATCTCGTGCTGCAGCTGCCCGAGGAGCGGCGCGAGGACGTGATCGAGCTGCTCTCCCCCTTCCAGGCGCGCCGCCTGCGCACGCTGCTCGGCTACGACCCCGCGACGGCCGGCGGCCTGATGAGCCCGGAGTTCGTCTGCGTCTACGCCGACGCGACGCGCGAGGAGGCGCTCGAGCGGGTCCAGCGGTCGACACTCCCGCCGGAGTCGCTCGCCTGGGTCTACGGCATGAACACGCACCGGCGCCTGCGCGGCGGGATCGCGCTCGCCGACCTCGTCCGGGTCACCCCGGAGGAGCGGCTCTGGAACGTCCTCCGCCCCGTGCAGACGGTGCGGGCCGACGCGGACCTCGAGGAGGTCGCGCGGTTGATGACCGACTTCGACCTGACCGTCGTCCCGGTCGTCGACGAGGAGGAGCGGCTGCTCGGGATCGTCACGGTCGACGACGTCCTCGAGCTCGTCCTGCCCGAGCCGTGGCGCCGCCGCTTCGGGCTCCTCGGGAGCGACTGACATGAAGCTCCGGCTTCGCCCGCCGCGCCTGCCGCGCGGCCGAGTCCGGCTGCGGCCGCGGAACCGGCTCGCGATCAGGCTGATCGCGCTCCTCGCGTTCATCGGACCGGGGCTCGTCGCCGCGAACGCGGGCAACGACGCCGGCGGCATCGCCACCTACGCCTCGGTCGGCGCGCGGTACGGCTACGACCTGCTCTGGATGATGGTACTGATCACGATCAGCCTCATCGTCGTGCAGGAGATGGCGGCGCGGATGGGCGCCGTGACGGGCAAAGGCCTCGCCGAGCTGATCCGTGAGCAGTACGGCCCGCGGTGGTCGCTCTTCTCGACCTTCGTCGTCCTGTTCGCGAACCTCGGCATCTGCATCTCGGAGTTCGTCGGGGTCGGCGCGGCGCTCGGGCTCGCGGGCGTACCGCCGCAGATCTCGGTACCGATCGCGGCGGTCGTCATCTGGCTTCTCGTCGTGCGCGGCTCGTACAAGCTCGCCGAGCGGGTGTTCGTCGCCATGACGCTCGTGTTCTTCGCCTATCCGATCGCGGCGATCCTCGCGCACCCGCACTGGGGCTCGGTCGGCCGCGCGGTCGTCGAGCCGAAGATCCACCTGACGAGCGCGTACATCATCCTGTTCGTCGCAACGGTCGGGACGACGATCACGCCGTTCATGCAGCTCTATCTCCAGTCGGCCGTCGTCGAGCGCGGGATGGGGCCGGAGGACATCCCGGCCGAGCGGGCGGAGGTGACGATGGCGTCGATCTTCGCGAACCTCGTGGCCGTCTTCATCATCATCGCCACCGGCGCCACGCTCTACGTCCACGGGATCCGCAGCGTTTCGAGCGCCGCCCAGGCAGCGAAGGCGCTCGAGCCGTTCGCGGGGCGCTTCGCCGAGCTGCTGTTCGCCGTCGGACTGCTGGGCGCGAGCCTCCTCGCGGCGGCGATCCTCCCGGTCACGGCCGCCTACGTGATCGCCGAGACGTTCGGCCTCGAGAAGGGAATCGCTCGACGGCCGCGCGAGGCGCCGGTGTTCGTGACGACGCTGACCGTGCTCCTGCTGGTCGGGGCGGCGGTGGCGATGATCCCGGGCCTGCCCGTGTTCAAGCTGCTCGTGTTCGTCCAGGTGCTGAACGGCGTGCTCCTGCCTGTGACGCTCTTCTTCCTCTGGCGGCTCGCCCGCAACGAGGAGCTGATGGGCGAGTACCGCAACGGGCGAGTGTTCGACGCCATCGCCGCCGTGACCGTGGTCGCGACGAGCGGGCTCTCGCTCGTCCTGGTCGGGCTGACGGTGGCCGGCAAGGCCTGAGCCGACGCGCTAGTAGCCTCCGTCGTGTGAAGCGGCTGTGGGCGCCGTGGCGGCTCGAGTACGTCCAGCACGCGGACGAGGGAGACGAGTGCGTCTTCTGCCGCGCCGCCGCTCTGCCGGAGGACGAGCCGGAGCTCGTGATCCACCGGGGCGAGCGCGCCTTTGTCCTCCTGAACAAGTTCCCGTACGCCTCCGGCCACCTGATGGTCGCGCCGTACCGCCACGGCTCGGCGTTCGACGACCTCGAGGAGACGGAGGCGCTCGAGACGCACCGGCTGGCGGTCGAGGCGATCGCGGCGCTGCGGGCGGTCTTCTCGCCCGAGGGGTTCAACGTCGGCTGGAATCTCGGCCGGGTCGCCGGCGCGGGCATCGTCGACCACGGGCACCTGCACGTCGTGCCGCGCTGGAACGGCGACACGAACTTCATGCCTGTGCTCGCCGACGTCAAGGTGATCCCGGAGCACCTGCTCGAGACGCGTCGGAAGCTGGCGGAAGCGTGGCCGTCACCGTAGTGTCCCGGCGATTCCGGCCGAACGGCTGGCGTCGGAAACGGCGCTCAGGGGTATGACTAGAACGTGCTTGTAGACCTCGTTGCCGTGCTCGTGCTCGTCCTGATGGCCGCGGACGTCTTCCGCATGCTGTTCCTCGACGACGAGCCCCAGCGCGCCCCGGTTCGCCGGGACGACTCCTAGCCGCCACCCGCAGCCGCTGAGGCGCTACGTCGCCCTTGCGGACCGCGTCGATCTGACGACGGGCTCCTGGGCCGGAGCGAGAGAGTCTCCGGCGGAACGGCGACCGCATGGCTGCCTCCCCAGTACCGGATGATCGCCTCACCTCCGCTCATGTGAAGAAACGTCGCGCGACGGCCGGCGTGCAGCACCGGCTGGTCGGTGTACAAGCGCTGCGATCGAGTCGAGAGGCTCTGGTGCGTCCATGACCGCTCCTCTTGCACCCTGGAACAGGTCTCCTCGTTACCCCCGGCACGAGGATCGCTAAGCCATCGGACGTGGAACGAAGCGGACGACGGGATTCGAACCCGCGACCCTTGGCTTGGGAAGCCAATGCTCTACCAGCTGAGCTACGTCCGCCGGCTCCCGCGATTGTAGCCCGGCCATAATGGAGCCCCAGACAGCGAGAAGCGAGACAGGGAGATTTCCGATGCCGAACACCGAGCTCCACGAGACCGCAGCCGCGCTCGTCGCCGAGGGGAAGGGGATCCTCGCGGCCGACGAGAGCACCGGCACGATCAAGAAGCGCTTCGACACGATCGGCGTCGAGTCGACCGAGGAGACCCGGCGCGCGTACCGCAACCTCCTCTTCACGACGCCGGGCGCCGAGGAGTACATCAGCGGCGTCATCCTCTACGACGAGACGATCCGCCAGAGCTCGGACGACGGGACACCGTTCCCCGAGTTGCTCGCCTCGAAGGGGATCATCCCCGGGATCAAGGTCGACGAGGGCGCGAAGCCACTCGCGCACGCCGAGGGCGAGACGGTGACGGAGGGCCTCGACGGCCTGCGTCAGCGGCTCGAGGAGTACCGCGGGCTCGGCGCCCGCTTCGCGAAGTGGCGCGCGACGTACTCGATCACGGACACGCTGCCGAGCGAGTACTGCATCTGGACGAACGCGCACGCCCTTGCCCGGTACGCCGCGCTCTGCCAGGAGGCCGGAATCGTCCCGATCGTCGAGCCCGAGGTGCTGCAGGACGGGACGCACTCGATCGAGCGGAGCGCCGTCGTCACCTCCCGTGTCCTCGCGGCGCTCTACACGGAGCTGTTCGACCAGCGGATCGACGTCGAGGGGACGCTGCTCAAGCCGAACATGGTCCTCTCCGGCTACGAGGCGTCGGAGCGCGCCGGCGTCGACGAGGTCGCCGCGGCGACGCTGCACACGCTGTCGAAGCACGTCCCGGCGGTGGTGCCGGGCATCGTCTTCCTCTCGGGCGGGCAGTCGGACGAGGACGCGACCGCGCACCTCAACGCGATGAACGCGCACGGGCCGCATCCGTGGCAGCTGTCCTTCTCCTACGGCCGCGCGCTGCAGGCGCCGGCGCTGAAGGCGTGGAGTGGCAAGGACGAGAACGTCGAGGCCGGCCGGCAGGCGTACTACCACCGCGCGAAGATGAACTCGGCCGCACGCACCGGCGTGTACGCCCCCGAGATGGAGCGCGAGGCGATCGGCGTCGGATGAAGCTCACCGACGCGGGACTGGAGACGGTCCTCATCTTCGACGAGGGCTTCGAGCTTCCGTGTTTCGCGGCGTTCCCACTGGTCGACAGCGCGGAAGGGCGCGCCGCGCTCCGCCGGTACTACGCGCCGTTTCTCGAGCTCGCGCGCGACCGCGAGGTGCCGCTCATCCTCTCGGCGCCGACCTGGCGCGCGAGCGACGACTGGGGGCGTCAGCTCGGCTACGAGAGCACGGACGTCGAAGGTGTCAACCGCCGCGCGGTCGAGCTCGTCGAGGCGATCCGCGACGAGACACTCGAACCCGTGGACCGCGGCGCGGTCGTCATCGAGGGATCCGTCGGGCCTCGCAGTGACGCCTACGCGCCGACCCTCGTGATGGACGAGGACGTGGCCGAGCGGTACCACTCCGGCCAGCTCCGAGCACTGGCCGGGGCGGGATGCGCCCAGGTGTCGGCGATCACGCTCACGTACGTCGAGGAAGCGGTCGGGATCGCGCGGGCGGCCCGGGCAGCCGACGTGCCGATCGTCATCGGCTTCACCGTCGAGACCGACGGCCGGCTCCCGAGCGGGGCGTCGCTCGAGGAGGCAGTTCTCGCGGTCGATGCCGCGACCGACGGGGCACCAGAGTTCTTCATGATCAACTGCGCCCATCCGACCCACTTCGCCGACGGGTTGCCTCTGGGAGACTCGCGAACGCGCATCCGCGGGCTGCGGGCGAACGCCTCGACGCTCAGTCACGCCGAGCTCGACGAAGCGGAAGAGCTCGACCCCGGAGATCCGGCGGACCTCGCCGAGCGCTACGTCGCCCTCCGCCGCGACCTGCCCGAGCTCGAGGTCGTCGGCGGCTGCTGCGGAACGGACATCCGCCACGTGACCGCGATCTGCGACGCGTGGCTCGCGACCGACTGACGGCTACTCGACCGGCCAGGGCAGGCGCACCAGGTCGAACTCCGGCGGCCAGTCCGCGTACGCCTCGTCCGGGTTCGGCGTCTCCTGCGCGACCGACGCGCCGTATTTCGCGGCGACCTCGCTCACGGGATAGAGGAGCGGCTCGTCCGGCCGGGCGCCGATCATGAGGATCGCGCACGGCCCATCGCCTGCGCCGACGAAGATGTGGCGGGTTCCGGCGGGGCAGTGGAAGAGGTCCCATTGGCGCAGCGGGCGCTCCTGCTCCTCGACGACCAGCGTGCATTCCCCCGAGAGCACAAGGAACGCCTCCCGCGCGCCCTCCGAGTGGTACAGCGCGTTCGGCTCGCCGGGCCAGACGACATGAACATTGAGACCGAAGCCGGTGAACGGCTGTCCCTGGGGCTCGAGGGGGTAGATGGCGCCGCCCTTCGCCTGCCGCACAGCGAGCGCATCGCCGAGGTTCAGGACGAACCATCCCTCCGAGGCCGGATTCTTCCCGTATGGCGTCTCGTCGAAGGTTGCTTCGTCCATCAGTTTCCCCTGTCCTCTAGGTGTATTCGAAGCCCGTCAGCGCCGACAGCTTCGCCAGCGACTGCTGCGCGACGACGCGGCGCACCGTCCCCGAGCGCGAGCGCATCACGATCGAGTCGGTGACCGCGCCGCCGGGCGTGTACCGGACGCCCTGGAGGAGCGAGCCCGTGGTGACGCCGGTCGCGGCGACGAAGACGTCCTCGCCCGAGACGAGATCGTTGGTGTGGAGGACGCGCGCCGGTTCGAGCCCGGCGTCGAGCAAGCGCTGCCGCTCGTCGTCGTTGCGCGGCCAGAGGCGTCCCTGGATGCCACCGCCGACGCACTTCAGCGCGGCCGCCGAGATCACGCCCTCGGGCGTGCCGCCGATGCCGTAGAGCATGTCGACGCCCGTGCCCGGCTGGGCCGCCGCGATCGCGGGCGCGACGTCGCCGTCGCGAACGAGGCGCACTCGCGCGCCGGCTGCGCGGAGCTCGGCGATCAGTTCGTCGTGACGCTCGCGCTCGAGCACGACGACGTCCACCTCGCGCGGCGTCTTGCCGAGCGCCTCCGCGACCGCGACCACGTTCTCGGTCGGACTCCGCTCGATGTCGATCGCGCCGATCGCGTCGGGCCCGACGGCGATCTTCTCCATGTAGAGCGCTGCTCCCGGGAAGAGCATCGTCCCGCGCTCGGCGACCGCGATCACCGCGATGGCGTTGGGCTGCCCGAGCGCGGTCAGGCGCGTCCCCTCGAGCGGATCGACGGCGACGTCGACCTCGGGCCCCTCGCCGTTCCCGACCTCCTCGCCGTTGTAGAGCATCGGCGCCTCGTCCTTCTCCCCCTCGCCGATCACGACGACGCCGCGCATCGAGACGCTGTCGAGGACGAAGCGCATCGCGTCGACCGCCGCCTGGTCGGCGCTCTCCTTCTCGCCCCGGCCGATCCAGCGCGCAGCCGCCATCGCGCCCGCCTCGGTGACGCGGACGAGCTCCATCGCGATGTTGCGATCGGGTGCCGTCCGGGCGCTCACGGCCTCACATCCTTTCAGGTGCCTCGACGCCGACGAGGTCGAGGCAGCGCGCGATCACCGTCTGCGTGGCGCGGCAGAGGCTGAGCCGGAACGCCTGCTGCTCGCTCTCGAGCACGCGGTGCTCGTGGTAGAAGCGGTGGAAGTCGTCGGCGACGCGGATCGCGTAGGCCGGGATCGCCTGCGGGCCGCGCGTGGCGAGCGCGTAGGAGGCGAGCGCCGGCAGCTCGGCGAGCCGCTTCACGAGCTCGCGCTCCTCGGCCGCAAGCGGGCCGGCAAGTGACACAGTGTTAGTTGCGTTGTCAGGAGCGTTGCGGAGGATCCCGGCGATCCGGGCGTGCGCGTACTGGACGTAGTAGACGGGGTTCTTCTGCGACCGCTCGGCCGCGAGGTCGACGTCGATCTCCATCGTCTGGTCGGGGCCGCGGTTGACCAGATACCAGCGGGCTGCGTCGACCCCGATCTCGTCCATGAAATCGTCCAGGAGGACGACGTCGCCGCGCCGCTTCGACATCTTCGTCTGCTCGCCGCCTCTCGTCAGGTGAACGAGCTGGTAGAGGACGACCTCGACGCGCTCGGGATCGAAGCCGAGCATGCGGGCGACCGCCGCGTACCAGTTGCGCGTGCCGTGGTGGTCGGCGCCGAGGACGTAGATCGCGCGGTCGAAACCGCGCTCGAGCTTGTCCACGAGATACGCGACGTCCGCGGCGCGGTACGTCGGCGAGCGGTCCTCCGAGCGCAGGAGCACCCGGTCCTCGTCGTCGCCGTACGCCGACGAGCGCGCCCAGAGGGCACCGTCCTTCTCGTACGTGTCGAGCTTCGGCAGGAGCTCTGGCAGCCGCTGCTCGAGCTCGCTCTGCAGGCGGAAGCTGTCGAAGTGGACGCGGAACCGCTCGAGTGTCGTTTCGATCCCTTTCAGCATCAGCGGCACCGGGTCGCCCTGCAAGGCGGCGAGGTCGTGGACATACGCCCCCTGATAGCCGTCCTCGGGCGGCTCCTCGCCCCGGCGGACGGCCTCGACCGACGCCCGGAACCGCTCGATCTGCGCGCCCGAGTCGTTGTAGTAGTACTCGCGCTCGATCTCGTGGCCCGCGAGCTCGAACAGCCGGGCGAGCGAGTCGCCGTAGGCGCCGTTGCGAGCCGACGAGACCGGAATCGGCCCGGTCGGGTTGGCGGAGACCATCTCGACCTGAACACGCTCCCGCGGCTCGGGGACGCCGCCGCCGAAAGCCTCGCCGTCCGCGAGCATCGCGCCGAGCGCCGCCGCGAACCACTCGTCGCTGAGGAAGAGGTTGACGAACCCGGGCCCGGCGACCTCGGCGCGCTCGACCGCCGCCTGCCCGGCGGCCGCCTCGGCGATCTCGGCCGCGATCTCTCGCGGCGGGCGTCGCCGCGTCCCCGCGAGCTGCAGCGCGACGTTGGTGGCGTAGTCGCCGTGCTCTACCTCGCCCGGCCGCTCGAGCTCGAGCTCGGCTCCGGCCGCGACCGCGAGCGCGGCCGCGAGCGTCTTGACGGGATCAGCCGGCAACGGTCTCGCGAGGGGCGAAGAGGTCTTCCAGTGCCCGGATCTCGTCCGGCGGGCCGACGCCGATCAGCACATCGCCCATCTCGATCGGCGTGTCCGGCTCCGGGGTCGTGTCGAAGCTGCCGTCCACCCTGCGCAGCGCGATGACAATCGCCCCGGTCTCGTGGCGGATCCGGAGCTCGCGAATCGTCTTCCCGCCGCGGCGCACGTCTGGCGCACCTCGATCTCGGCCAGCTGGAGGTCGGAGCCGGTCGCGGTGGTCACGGCGTCGAGGAATGCGGTCACCTGCGGCTTGAGCACGAGGTTCGCCATCACCTGCCCCGCGGTCGTGTACGGGAGCACGACCCGGTCCGCGCCCGCGAGGGCCAGCTTCCGCTCCGCGTCCGCGCCCGAGGCGCGCGCGACGATCGTCAGCTCGGGCCGCACCGAGCGCGCCGAGAGGACGACGTAGAGGTTGTCCGCGTCGGAGTCGGACGCGGCGACGAGCCCCTGCGCGCGCTCGAGGCCAGCCTTGCGCAGGTTCTCGTCGTGCGTCGCGTCGCCCTGCACGAGAAGCACGCCGTCCTCCCGCGCCGCCGCGACCGCATCGTCGTGGATGTCGACCACGACGTAGGGGACGCCGGCCGCCCGGAACTCCTCGCCCACGCGCCGCCCGACGCGGCCGTAGCCGCAGATGATGAAGTGGTCATGCAGGTGCTCGATCGTCCGCTCCCTCCGCCGTTCGGCCAGCGCGCCCGTCAGGACACCGCCGGCGATCGACTCGAAGATAACCGCACCCGCGTAGGCGATGAGCGTCACGCCGGCCACGACGAGGACGAGCGAGACGATCCGGGCGCTGTCGTTGCTCGGGATCGAGTCCAGACCGGTGAGCGTGACGGTGACGACCGAGCGGTAGAACGACTGGAACCAGGGCTCGTGCAGCGTCTCCCTGAAGGCGATCGTCCCGACGACGAGCGTGACGGCCACCGCAGCGAGCAGCCGTGCGACCTGACGCGGACGGGCGTTCGGAGCCATGCTCCTAGTATGTGGGCATGGAAGACGACGAGCTCGGCCTACCCGAGCCGGATTCGGAAGAGCGGCGGCTCAACATCCAGATGCCGGCCGAGCTGGTCGGCGGCACGTACGCGAACTTCGCGAACGTCAGCTTCTCTCCGTACGAGTTCACGCTGACCTTCGCGCGGATCGAGCACGAGGTCGAGGAGGGTGACGTGCCGGGCGCGGTCGTCGCCAGGGTGAACGCCTCGGCACGGTTCATCCCGGAGCTGATCGCGGCTCTCCAGGATTCGTACTCGAAGTACGTGACGCGCGAAGGCATCCGGAACCTGCCCGAGGCGCCGGGCCACTCGGACGACGCCCCGGACGAGAACTGACACTCTCCTTCGTCCCGTCGTACGCGGTGCTCTGCGCCGTGCAGGCCGCGACGGTTGCGGCACCGGCACGCCAGGCGCGCCCGTTCGGACGGAGCTGGGTGTGGCTGGCCGTCCCGGCGGTGCTGCTCGGCGCCGGGGTGCTGATCATCAATACGGTCCCGCAAGGCCCGCACGCCCTGGCGCGCCTCGCGACCTTCGGAACGCCCGTGCTCGCCGCCGCGGGCGGGATCTGCAAGGGCAGCCGCCGCTGGTGGCTCTGGCCGCCGGCCGCAGTCGGGCTCTGGTTCGTGGCCTGGCTGGCGAGCGGCCTCGTCCGGGACGCAGCGGGCTCGACGCTGGTCGCGCTCGCCTGCCTCGCAGCCGCCTCCGCCATCGCGATGGTCGCGCCGGCCTGGTCGATCCGTGCGGGTCTGGTCTGTCTTGCGGTTCTCGACATCCTGCTCGTCTGGGCGACGCCGAGCGTGCAGCGGGCGTCGAACACGCTCGAGCAGGTGCAAAGTCCCATCGCCGCCGGGAGATCTCTGCCGGCGCTGCAGCAGGTGAGCTTCGGCCATGCCTTCATGGGCTGGCTCGACCTGCTCGCTCCCGCGCTGCTCGGCGTCGTCGTGGCCGGGCGGACGAAGCTCGGCGCCGCCGTCGTCACCGGCCTCGCAGCCGGGCTCTGGGGGCTCCTCTTCTACGTCACCGACGTGGTCGCGGCGACGGTGCCTGTTCTCGCCGGGTTAGCGTTCGCCGCTGTCGATGCGCGTCGCAATCGTCTCCGACATCCACTCGAACCTGCACGCGCTGGAGGCGGTCCTCGCGGCGATCGACCAGGAGGCACCTGACGAGCTCTGGTGCCTCGGCGATCTCGTCGGCTACGGGGCGCGGCCGAACGAGTGCTGCGCGGCGATCGCGGCGCGGGCCGACGTCTGCCTCGCCGGCAACCACGATCTCGCCGTCCGGGGAACGATCGATCTCGCGGAGTTCGGCGGCGAGGCGGGCGTCGCCGCGACCTGGACGCGCAGCGTCCTCGAGCCCGAGGCACAGGCGCTGCTCGACCGCCTCGAGCCGCAGGGCTCTGCCCACGGCGTCGCGCTGTACCACGGCTCGGCCCGCGACCCCATCTGGGAGTACGTGCTCGGCGACGAAGGCGCGCGGGCGACGCTCGAGCTCGCGGGCTCGCCGCTCGTGCTCGTCGGCCACAGCCACGTCGCGCTGAAGGTCGTGCAGTCCGGCGACGAGCTCGAAGGCGGCCTCGCGCCGGCCGGCACCGAGCTCGCCCTCGACGGCGCGCGGGCGCTGCTCAACCCCGGCTCGGTCGGACAGCCGCGGGACGGCGACGCGCGGGCCGCCTACCTCCTGCTCGACCTCGACGCACGGCGGGCGAGCTTCCGCCGTGTCGAGTACGACATCGAGCTCACCCAGCGCGAGATCCGGGACGCGGGTCTGCCCGAGATGCTCGCCGCCAGGCTCACACTCGGTCTGTAGCCCCGGTACTAGGCGGCCGGCAAGGCCGGCGGTGCGAGAACCGGCACCGGCACGAGAGTGGGCGCCGTGACGGCGGGAGCCGCAACCGTGGGAACCTCGCGCTCTTCGTAGAACTCGATCCCCTCGCGGGCGAGAGCGAGCTGGACGTCTTCGCGCGCCTTCCAGATCCGCCACTTGACCGTTGCGAGCGTCACTTCGAGCGAGTCGGCGATCTCGGTGTAGGAGAGCCCGACCACGTCACGCAGCAGGAGCGCCATCTTCAGGTCGATGCTGAGCCCCTCGACGGCGCGCCAGACGGCGTCGATCGCCTCGAGCCGCTCGAACGGCGCATCGATGACCTCGAGCGGCGGGATGTCGTCGAGATCGACCACCGCACGCGGGCGGCGCTCGGTCGCGCGTAGCTCGTCGAGCACACGGTTCTTCGTCACCTGGAAGAGCCAGGTCGTGAACTTCGAGCCGTGCGAGAACCGCGGCAGCCCCTGGAAGACGCGGAGGAAGACCTCCTGCGTCAGATCCTCGGCGAGCGAACGGTCGCCGACCATGCGCAGCACGTAGTTGTAGACCGGAATCTGGTAAGCGCGGACGATGATCGAGAAGGCTCGTTCATCGCCCCGCTGCGCCTTCCGCAGTACGCCGAAGTCTGGCTGGGGCAGCGACAAGGTGGCGGCAGTATAGACCGATTGTTTACGGGATTTGTACGAGTTTTTTACCCGACATGTCAGTTGGCGCATCTAGGTCAAGGAGCGCCAGAATCGTCGGCGCGACGTCGGAGAGCTCGCCGTCGCGCAAACCGGCCCCGGGAGCGGTCAGGATCACCGGCACCGGGTTCGTCGTGTGGGCCGTATGCGGGCTGCCGTCCTCCTGCAGGAGCGTCTCCGCGTTGCCGTGGTCGGCGATCACGAGCGAGACGCCGCCCGCGCGTTCGACGGCGTCGAGGACGCGTCCGAGGCACTCGTCGGCCGTCTCCACCGCTTCCACGACGGCCGAAATCACGCCGGTGTGCCCGACCATGTCCGCGTTCGCGAAGTTGACGACGACGAAGCCGTACCCGTCCTCCTCGATCGCACGCACGACCCGGTCGGCGACCTCGGGCCCCGACATCTGCGGCTTGTGGTCGTAGCTCGGCACGTCGCGCGGCGAGTCGACGAGGATCCGGTCCTCGCCGGCGAACGGCTCCTCGCGTCCCCCGTCGAGGAAGTAGGTGACGTGCGCGTACTTCTCCGTCTCGGCCGAGTGGAGCTGGCGGATCCCGTGCGCCGCGAGCACCTCGGCGAGCGTGTTCTCGACGACGTGCTCGGGGAAGGCGACCGGGAAGTCGAAGTCGGCGCGGTAGCGGGTCATCGTCGTCAGGTCGACGCCGAGCTCCCCCAGCTTCTCGGAGAGCTGCCGCGTGCGGTCGGGGCGGAAGTTGAAGAAGATCGCGGTGTCGCGCTCGGGGTCGAGGCGCGGGCGGCCGTCGATGACGACCGGCTCGATGAACTCGTCCGTGACGCCGCGGTCGTAGCTCGCCTGGACCGCGACGACAGGATCGTCCGCGTGCTCGCCCTCGCCGTTCACGATCGCGCGGAGCGCGCGCTCGGTGCGGTCCCAGCGCTTGTCGCGGTCCATCGCGTAGTACCGGCCGGCCACGGTGGCGATGCGGTCGACCGGCAGCTCGGCCAGGTCGTGCACGGCCGAGTGCGGCGACACGTCGCGCCCGTCGGTGAACGCGTGGATCCAGGTCTTCTCCGGCGCGAACGTGAGCAGCGCCTGGAGGTGGTCGATGTGCGAATGGACCCCGCCGTGCGAGACGAGCCCGAGCAGATGGACGTTCTCGCCGCGCTCGAAGGCGCCGCGCAGGACCTCGTTCTCGAACAGCTCGCCGGACTCGACCGCCGTGTTCACGCGCACGAGATCCTGGAGGAGGATGCGGCCCGAGCCGATCGTCAGGTGCCCCACCTCGGAGTTGCCCATCTGCCCCTCCGGCAGGCCGACGGCAGGGCCCGACGCGATGAGCTGCGCATGCGGTAAGTCGCGCCAGAGCCGGTCGAAGACAGGCGTGTCCGCGAGCTCGATCGCGTTGCCCGGGCCGGGCGGCGCGATTCCCCAGCCGTCGAGGATGACGAGCGCTACGAGGGGATACGTGCGGCCGTCTCGCATATCGCCTTGAAGGAGTCGACGTCGAGCGAGGCGCCACCGACGAGGGCGCCGTCGACGTCCGGCTGCGCGAGCAGCGTGCCGGCGTTGTCGGGCTTGACCGAGCCGCCGTAGAGAACCGGCGCGTCGAGCAGCGACTTGATGAAAGCGTGCGCTTCCTGCGCCGTCTCCGGCGTCGCGGTGAGGCCGGTGCCGATCGCCCAGACCGGCTCGTACGCGAGGACGAGCGCGGGATCAGGCTCGAGCACCGACAGCTGGCGGCGGAGGACGTCCTCCGTCTCCCCCGCCTCACGCTGCTCGTGCGTCTCGCCGACACACGCGATCACGCGCAGGCCGGCCTCGAGTGCCGCCCGAGCGCGCTTGGCGACGGTCTCGTCGGTCTCGCCGAAGTACTGCCGCCGTTCGGAGTGGCCGACGAGGGAGCCGACCACGCCGAGCTCGAGCAGCAGCGGCGCCGAGATCTCGCCCGTAAAGGCGCCTTCCTTCTCCCAGTGGACGTTCTGCGCGTACGTCGTCAGGCCCGCATCGACGCAGTCGCGCAGGCGGGTGAACGGCGGGCAGACGACCGCGTCGAGCCCCGCGAGTGCAGCGGGATCGGGCCCGCGGAACATCTTCCAGTTGCCGGCAATCAGCATCGAGAGATCCTAGGCAGAGGGAATCGCCGCCACGCCCGGTAGCTCCTTGCCTTCGAGCAGCTCGAGGCTCGCCCCGCCGCCTGTCGAGATCCACGAGACCCGGTCGGCCAGGCCGAGCTCGTTCAGCGCGCGCACCGAGTCGGCGCCACCGACGACCGAGAACGCGTCCTGGTTCGCGGCGACCGCGTGGGCGACGGCCTTCGTGCCTTCGGCGAACGGCGGCCACTCGAAGACGCCCATCGGTCCGTTCCAGAAGATGGTGCGCGCCTCTTCGATCCGCTCCACGAACCGGGTTCGGGTCTCGGGCCCGATGTCGAGGCCGAGCCAGCCGGCCGGCAGCTCCTCGTAGGCGTAGACGCGCGACTCGGCGTCACGGGCGAACTCGGCGGCGCCGACGACGTCCACCGGCAGCTCGACGTCGAAGCCGAGCGGGCTCCCGTCGCGCAGCTCCTCCGCCATCTTGCCGCCGATCAGCACCGTGTCGGCCCGGCCGCCCAGGTTGCGGAGGACGCCGAGCTTGTCCTCGACCTTCGCACCGCCGGAGACGAGCACGAACGGCCGCTCGACCTCTCCGAGCAGGCGGCCGAGATGCTCGAGCTCGTCCAGCAGCAGCAGGCCGCCATAGGCCGGCAGCAGGTGCGCAACGGCCTCGGTCGACGCGTGCGCGCGGTGCGCCGAGCCGAAGGCGTCGTCGACGTAGAGGTCGCAGCCGGCGGCGAGCTCGCGCGCGAAGCGCTCGTCGTTCTTCGTCTCGCCCGGGTCGAAGCGTGTGTTCTCGAGCACGTGGAGGCGCTCGTCGGGCAGGAGCTCTCGCAGCCGCGCCGCGACCGGCGCCATGGCGTACTTGGCCCGGTCCTCCTCCGTCTTCGGCCGGCCGAGGTGCGAGCAGACGCGGACCGCTGCGGCCTCCTGCCCGAGGAGGAGCTCGAGGGTCGGCAGCGAGGCGCGGATGCGCGTGTCGTCGGCGACCCGGCCGTCCTCGAGCGGCACGTTCAGATCCGCGCGGACCAGGACGGTCTTGCCCGCGACGTCGGCGTCGCGGACCGAGCGCGGCATACGCATCGCTCGTCCTACGCCTCGACGGCGGCCGGCAGCGTCGCCCCGATCTTCTCCACGAGGTCGACGAGGCGGCAGCTGTAGCCCCACTCGTTGTCGTACCAGGAGAAGACCTTCACGAGCGGGCCGTTCGCCATCGTCAGGCCGCTGTCGAAGATCGACGAGTACGACGAGTGGACGATGTCGCTCGAGACGATCGGCTCGTCGGTGTACTGGAGGATCCCCTCGAGGTCGCCGGTGTCGGCCTTGCCGCGGAAGAGCTCGTTGACCTCCTCGGCCGTGGGCTCGGCACCGATCTGCACCACGAGGTCGACGATCGAGCCGGTCGGGACCGGCGCGCGCATCGACATGCCGTCGACCTTTCCCTTCAACTCGGGGAGCACGACCCCGATCGCGCGGGCGGCGCCGGTCGAGGTCGGGATGAGGTTGATCGCCGCAGCACGGGCGCGGCGGAGGTCCTTGTGCGGCAGGTCGAGAATCTGCTGGTCGTTCGTGTAGGCGTGGATCGTCGTCATGAAGCCGCGCTCGATTCCGTACGCCTCGTGCAGGATCTTCGCCACGGGCGCTACGCAGTTCGTCGTGCAAGAGGCGTTCGAGATGATGTGGTGCTGCTCCGGGTCGTACTCGCGGTCGTTGACGCCGAGGACGATGGTGAGGTCCGGATCCGTGGCCGGGGCAGAGATCACGACCTTCTTGGCGCCGGCCTGAAGGTGCTTCTCCGCGTCGGGACGCTTCGTGAAGAGCCCGGTCGACTCGATGGCGATGTCGACGCCGAGATCCGCCCAGGGCAAGTCGGCCGGGTCGCGCTCGGAGAGGAACTTGATCTCGTGCCCGCCGACGGTGATCGAGTCGTCGCCGGCCTCGACCGGGACGTCGAGGTTGCCGAGGACCGAGTCGTGCCGGAGCAGGTGCGCCATCGTCTTCGTGTCGCCGATGTCGTTCGCGGCCACGATCTCGAAGTCGCCGCCCTGCTGGAGTTGGGCGCGCAGGAAGTTCCTGCCGATCCGGCCGAAGCCGTTGATGCCCACCCTGGTCTTCGCCATCTCGAAGCCCCTCTCGTCTCGTCGTCGGTTGCCAATCGAGTCTAACCGCGCCCGTGCGGGACAAATCCGTACCTGTCCGCAGTCTTGGCGCGGCTCCCGTGCGGGCCGGCGGGCGGACCGGGAAGCTCCGAGGACGACCCTCCCGGTCCCTCACCCGCTCGAGACCTGACGGCAGACGGGGTCTGAATCCGCCGCCGGACGAGCGAGAACCCGCCGAGGCGAGTATGACTCCTGCATTGTTGCCGCGCCAGGCGACCTACAACGCATAACGAGGTTGTTCAGAAGCGGGAAAGTTCCTGCAAACGACGCAATCTTCGGTAGGCCGACGCCTTCGACAGGGCTGGCTTACAGCGGCGCGCGAGCTCCGCGGTCGAGGCGGTCGGGTGGCGCAGGCGGAGGAGCGCGATCTCGCGCAGATCGTCGGGAAGCGCGTCGACGTCGAGACGATGCAGCGCCTCGAGCTGCGCATGCGCCGCCCGGCCCGTCCGCACGAGATTCGCGTGGTCGGCATTGGCGAGGCGGTTGGCGTCGGCGCGCGTCGCAGCGAGCACGGCCTGCTCTTCGAGTGCGAGGACGAGGTCGACGGCGCCGGCAGCCACCAGGACGTCGGCGATCGCCTCGGTTCCCTTCGCGTAGGCGGTCGCGTGCGAGCTCCGCTCCTGGACGTGAAGCTCGCCGCCGAGACGCGCCGCGAGGGAAGCGAGGAAGCGCGCTCCGTCGGTCTCGGCCGTGCGGATCTCGAGGTGCGGATCCCGCGGACCGCTCAGCGTTCCCGAGCCGAGCAGCGCGCCGCGGAGGTAGGCGGCGGCGCAGCAGCGCCGGGCGACGACGCGGTTCGGCGGACGGCCGAGCGGCCGGTGGGAGCGGTCGAGGACGCCCGCACGATGCAGCGTCGCGTAGGCATCTTCCGAGCCCTCCACGTGGAGCTGATACCGGGTCGCGCGGTCGAAGGCCCGGCGCGGATAGGTGCGGATCTCGGATCTCACGTCGCACGTGCGGAGCAGCGCGAAGGCGCGGCGCGCCACGGTGGAGCTCGAGACGTCGAGATGGACGTCGACGCTGCCGCGGCCGCGAAGATGTGCACGGCCGGCGACGTGGAAAAGACCGGAGAGCTCGGCGAGCCGGTCGCACTCGTTCGCGGGTGCAATCGCGGCGAGCTCCTCCCGCAGGTCGTCAGACAGCGCGGGCATAGCCCTCGAGCGCGAGCAGCCGCCGCTTGTAGCCGGTGCCGTAGGAGCCGTAGGGGCCGAGGCCGCCTGCGGAGACGACACGGTGGCACGGGACGAAGATCGAGAGATGGCTGCGGGCGCAGAAGCTCCCTGCGGCCCGCGCCGCGCCGGGCGCACCGGCGAGCGCTGCAAGCTCCCCGTACGTGACGACCTCGCCGCGAGGGATGGCCCGGAGTGCGGTCGCGCAGCGCGTGAGGAAATCGGTCTCGTAGTCGAGCTCGACCGGCACGTCCTCGAGCGGCACCTGCTCGCCCCCGAAGTACGCCTGCAGCAGCTGCACGACTTCTTTGACGAAGCCTCGATCGTCGCGTGACGCGTTCTCTGGTACAGCAGTAACGGCCCCTTGCCCCGGGTGGGTGGGGGTTTGGGATGGGTCCTTGGGAAGCGTTGCGCCGCCCGATTCCGGCCGCGAAGCACGCGGCCACGGCAGGTCGTGCCAGACGACGCGCCCGCCCGCGATCACGAGCTCACCGACCCCCCAGCCCTCCGCCTCGTAGGCCACCTGCGTCACCGCCACGACCACGAATCCTAGAATCGCTACCAATGAGTGCCCACGGCATCTTCCGAGTCCCCGAGCCCCACAACGAACCGGTGCTCGGTTACGAGCCCGGCAGCCCGGAGCGCGACGAGCTCCGGCGCCGCCTCGACGAGCTCTCGTCCCAGCGCCTGGAGATCCCGCTCGTCATCGGCGGCGAGGAGGTCCGCACCGCCGACACGTTCGAAGCGGTCATGCCGCACAGACGCAGCCACGTCCTCGCCGACGTCCACAAGGGCGGCGCGGCCGAGGTCGACCGCGCGATCGCCGCTGCGGCCGACGCGTGGGAGGACTGGTCCCGGACGCCGTGGGAGGAGCGCGCCGCGGTCATCCTCCGCGCCGCCGAGCTCCTCGCCGGCCCGTGGCGGCAGACGCTCAACGCGGCCACGATGCTCGGCCAGTCCAAGACCGCGCACCAGGCCGAGATCGACTCCGCCTGCGAGCTCATCGACTTCTGGCGCTTCAACGTCCAGTACATGACCCGCATCTACGAGGAGCAGCCGATCTCGTCGCCCGGCGTCTGGAACCGGCTCGAGTACCGCCCGCTCGAGGGGTTCGTCTTCGCCGTCACGCCGTTCAACTTCACGGCGATCGCAGGGAACCTCCCCACCGCGGCCGCGCTGATGGGCAACACCGTCGTCTGGAAGCCGGCCTCGACCGCCGCCGTGAGCGCGCACTTCCTCATGAAGCTCTGGGAGGAGGCCGGCCTGCCGCCGGGCGTCATCAACCTCGTGTCCGGCTCCGGCGCCGCCGTCGGCGACCCCGCCCTCGCGAGCGAGCATCTCGCCGGCATCCACTTCACCGGCTCGACCCCCGTCTTCCAGGGCATGTGGAAGTCGGTCGGCGAGAACATCGCCCGCTACCGCAACTACCCGAGAATCGTCGGCGAGACCGGCGGCAAGGACTTCATCGTCGCGCACCCGAGCGCCGACGCCGAGGCGGTAGCCACCGCCATCCTCCGCGGCTCCTTCGAATACCAGGGCCAGAAGTGCTCCGCCGCCTCCCGCGTCTTCGCGCCCGCCAGCCTCTGGCCACAGGTGCGCGATCGGGTCGTCGAGGAGATCGGCGACATGAAGATGGGAGACGTCGCCGACTTCTCCAACTTCGTCGGCGCAGTGATCGACGCCGGCTCGTTCGCCACCCAGAAGGAGGCGATCGAGGAGGCCAAGGCGTCCGGCGGCACGGCGCAGGTGATCGCGGGCGGGAACTACGACGACAGCGACGGCTGGTTCGTCGAGCCGACGGTGATCGAGACGTCGGACCCGAACTTCCGGACGATGAGGGACGAGCTGTTCGGGCCGGTGGTCACGGCCTTCGTCTACGACGACGCGCACTACGAGGACACGCTCGACCTCATCGACAAGGGGACGACCTACGGCCTGACGGGCGCGGTCTTCGCGCGCGATCTCGCTGCGATCGAGGCGACGAAGGACCGGCTCCGCTACGCCGCGGGCAACTTCTACGTCAACGACAAGCCCACCGGGGCCGTCGTGGGGCAGCAACCGTTCGGCGGCGCACGTGCTTCCGGCACCAACGACAAGGCCGGCTCGATGTGGAACCTGATCCGCTGGGTCAGCCCACGCACGATCAAGGAGACGTTCGTGCCGCCGCGCGACTACCGCTACCCGTTCCTCGGGCCCGACGCCGAGTAGTTAGGCGCGCCCGGCCTTGTGCAGCTGGGCGTAGACGCTGCGCGCGACCTTCGCGGGCACGCCGGGGACGCCCTCGAGCTCCTCCGGCGTCGCCGCGAGCATCGCGTCGACCGAGCCGAAGTGGTTGAGGAGCGCCCGCCGCCGCGCCGGGCCGACGCCCTCGAGCTCGTCGAACAGCGACGCGAAGCCGCGCGACTCGCGGCGCTGCCGGTGGAAGCCGACGGCGAAGCGGTGCGCCTCGTCGCGGATTCGCTGCAGGAGCTGGAGGCCCGGGTCGTGGCGTGAGAGGACGACCGCCCGCGACCGTCCGGGCACGAACACCTCCTCCTCCCGCTTCGCGAGCGCGATCACGGCGACGCGCGGCAGGTCGAACGCCCGCATCGCGGCGAGCGCCGCCGCCAGCTGTCCCTTGCCGCCGTCGACCACGACGAGGTTCGGCGTCGCCGCGAACGACTCGTCGTACTCGTCCGCCGTCACTCCTTTCGCCAGCCGCGCGAACCGCCGCGAGACCATCTCCCCCATCGCGGCGAAGTCGTCCATGCCCTCCTGGTCGCGGATCGTGAACTTGCGGTAGTGCGCCTTCTTCGGCAGCCCGTCCTGGAAGACGACCATCGAGCCGACGTTGTCCTGCCCCATCGCGGTCGAGATGTCGAAGCACTCGATGCGCAACGGCAGCGACTCGAGGTTGAGCGTCTCGCGCAGCTGCTCGAGCGCCTCGACCCGGCGCAGCCGGCGCTGCTCGCTTTGCGCGAGGTCGCTGGTGAGCACGTGGAGCGCGTTCTCGTCGGCGAGCCGCTGCAGGCGGCGCTTTTCGCCCCGCTCGGCCGTGCGGATCTCGACCCTCGCCCCGCGCCGTTCGGACAGGAGCTCCGCGAGCGCCGAGAGGTCTCCGGCATCGCTCGGCACGACGATCTGCGGCGGCACGCTCGGCGCGCTTCCGTAGTACTCGAGCCCGAACGACTCGAGGATCGTCGTCACGTCCTGCCCGCCCACGTTCTCGAGATGGAACGAGTGGCGATCGACCATCTTGCCGCCGCGCAGCGGGAAGATCTGGACGACGGCGCGGTCGCCCTCGGCCGCGAAGCCGATCACGTCCACCGTCCCGACCGACTGCCGCTCGACCGCCTGCCGCTCGACGAGATGCTGCACGGAGAAGAGCCGGTTGCGATAGCGCGCCGCGTCCTCGAAGCGCTCGTCCGCTGCCGCTTCGTGCATCCGCCGCTCGAGCTCGCGCTGGATCGGCTTCACGTCGCCGGAGAGGAACTCGATCACGCCGTCGATGATCCCGCGGTAGTCCTCCGACCGAGACGTAGCCGACGCACGGCGCGAGGCAGCGATCGATGTGGTAGTCGAGGCACGGAATGCCGCTGTGCCGGCCGGGCTTCGGTCCCTCGCACGGCCGGTAGCGGAAGACGCGGTTGAGGACGTCGAGCGTCTCCCGCACCTTCTTCGCGTTCGCGTACGGGCCGAAGTACCAGACGCCGGGCCGGTGCCGCTCGCGGGTGAACATCACGCGCGGATACTCGTCCTCGACGGTGACGGCGATGTACGGGAACGACTTGTCGTCGCGCAGGCGGACGTTGAACGGCGGCCGGTGGCGCTTGACGAGGTTCTGCTCGAGATGGAGCGCCTCGACCTCGCTGCCCGTGACGATCACCTCGACGTCCGCGACGCGCGCGGGCAGACTCTGGATCTGTGGGCGTCCGTCCGTCGTCCGCTGGAAGTAGGAGCGGACGCGCGGGCGCAGCGACTTCGCCTTGCCCACGTAGAGCACCTCGCCGTCCTCGTCGCGGAACAGGTAGACGCCCGGCTTGGCCGGGAGCGACTTCAGCTGGTTTTCGACCCGGGCGGCCACGACGGCCACCGTAGCCACCACGACCGCCGGAGGCGGGCGGGTCTTCCGGCCGGGCGTCGTCGGCTTTGCCGACGGCGCTCCCAGCCTTCCTAGACCGCTGCGATCACCGGCTCGGGCTCGGCCGCGACGACGAGCCGGCCGTCCTGGTAGACGCGTTCGATGCGCCCGGCGAGGTCTCCGAAGTCGAACGTGTCGCCCGCGACGACGACGAGGTCGGCGCGCTTCCCGGGCTCGATCGTGCCGAGCTTGCTCTCGAGGCCCATCAGCTCGGCGGCGGATCGCGTGGTCGCGACGAGCACGTCCTCCGGACTCATGCCCTGGTCGGCCATGAGCTGCAGCTCCTCGAGGTTCGTGCCGTGCGGGACGACCCCGGCGTCGGTGCCCATCGCCACCTTGACGCCCGCCGCGACGGCGCGACGGAAGGAGTCCTGGTGCGCCTCGATCACCTCGCGCGACTTGGTCACGGCCACCTCGGGGATCGACGCGCCCGCCTCGGCCGCCTTGATCACGCCGTGCGGCGCGACGAGCGTCGGGACGAGATACGCGCCGCGGTCGAGCATGAGCTGGATCGCCTCGTCGTCGAGGTAGATGCCGTGCTCGATCGAGCGGACGCCGGCGCGGACGGCGTTCTTGATCCCCACGATCGACTGCGCGTGCGACATGACCCAGAGCCCCGCGGCCGCGGCCTCCGCACAGATCGCCTCGATCTCCTCGACGTCGAACCCGGGCTGCTGCGGCTTGTCGCGCGGCGAAAGGACGCCGCCGGAGGTCGCGATCTTGATCACGTCGGCGCCGGCGCGCACGAGCTCGCGCACCCGCCGCCGGGCCTCGTCCGGCCCGTCCACGATCGACCCCGGCACACCGGGGTACGCCGGGAACGGCTCGGCCAGGGCGCCCGAGGGAAGCCACCCGTCGCCGTGGCCGCCGGTCTGGCTCAGCATCGTGATCGAGATCTGGATGCGCGGCCCGGCGATGATCCCCTCCTGGAGCGCCGTCTTCACGCCGAGGTCGGCACCGCCGGCGTCGCGGACGGTCGTGATGCCGAGGCGTAGCGTCGCGTCGAGGTTCCGGATCGCGTCGTAGAAGCGGTACGAGAACGGCTCCTGCATCATCCGCCAGAAGTCGACGTGGCCGAACATCACGTGCACGTGCGTATCGAAGAGCCCCGGCAGGAGCGTCGAACCGCCGACGTCGACCTGCTCGTCGCCGTCGAGCCCGACTCCGACCTCGACGATCTGCCCGTCGGCCACTGCCACGTCGGCCTCTGCGACCGCCGCGCCGGTCCCGTCGAACACGCGTCCGCCGGCGAATACCGTCCTCACGTGGGCTCCCTTCGCTCGCTCCTGCAGGAGAGCCAAGCCTATCCCCGCGGCTAGCATTCGCATCGTGGAGGGCCAGTACATCGCCTACACCTTTTCCCGGGTCGATCCCGCGTGGCGGCGGCTCCCCGTGGAGGAGCGCCAGGCGCACAAGGACGAGTTCGCCGAGGTGGTGGAATCGTTCGCCGACCGGTTCGAGCACCTGCGCGCGTACTCCACTGCCGGTGTCCGGCCGGACTCCGACTTCTTCCTCTGGAAGATCTCCGAGCGCTACGACTCGCTCGAGGAGCTCGGCACGGCGCTGAACGGGACGGCGCTCGCCGGCTGGCTCGAGACGCCGTACTCCTACCTCGCCACGACGAAGGCGTCGCAGTACACGAGCGCCCGCAAGGCGCGGAAGATCACGCCGCACGGCCTCCCCTACCTCGTCGTCTACCCGTTCGTGAAGGTGCGGCCCTGGTACGCGCTGTCCGAGGCCGACCGGCAGCGGGCGATGGAGGAGCACATCCGGATCGGCCGCGAGGAGTTCCCGGGGATCAAGAACCACACGACCTACTCCTTCGGGATCGACGACCAGGAGTTCATGACCGCCTTCGAGTGCGAGGAGCCGGCCGACTTCATGCACCTCATGCTGCGGCTGCGCGACAGCGAGGCGTCTCGCTACACGGAGCGCGACACGCCGATCTTCGTCGGCCGCTACGTGCCGATTCGCGAGGCGCTCTCCGCGCTCGACGGCGCCTCCGCCCGCGTCGAGGCCTAGGAACAAACCTTGGAGTAGCTCCGGCTGCCGACGAACCGCCGCCACTCCTCGGGTGTGAAGTCGCGCCCACCGGCGACTTCGCACGCCTGCTTCTCCCAGGCCCCGACACTCACAGGCCAGCGGTACGCAGTGCCGTCGCCGTAGACCGAGAACAGATAGCGCCCGTCGGGCGTGTAGGCGACGTTTCCCCATTGCCCTTCTCCTCCCGGGAAGTCGGCGCCGACCTGCTGTTGGGTTGCGGTTGCCCAGATGCGAATGCCTCCGCTCGAGCCGCTCGACGTCGCGAAGGTCTTGCCGTCAGGGGAGAACTCGATCGACGCCACCGGCGCCGGGGCTACGAGTGTCGGATGACCGATTAGTTGCCCGGTTGTCGCATTCCAGAGATTCACGATCCCGCTGTACGAGCCGGTCGCAAGCGTTCCGTCCGGAGCGAACGCGAGGGCAGTCAAGCCGGGAGACGCTTTCGGCACGACGATCGTCCGCTCAACGGCACCGGTTTGAGCGTCGATGATGCGTACGGGTACGGGTTTGCCGAGCGGCACATCGGAGGCAATTGCAGCGGTCGTACCGTCGGGCGACAGGGCGAGCGCATCGCCGTTAGCCCGCAGGTTCAACGCCTTGCCGTTGACGAGCTTTCCGTCGCGCCAGATCGCGAGCTCCCCTTCCGGCGGGCCGTTCTTCTCGGTGCTCAGCCAGGCGTCGGTGGCCGCGATCACGCGTCCACCGTCCGCCGTTGCGACGGCACGCACCTGGCCCTTGGGCGCGAGGCCACGCAGAATGGCACCGGGCTGCGGTGTTCCGCCGGTAACGTCCCACAACTGCACGAGCCCACGGTCGGCTCCAATGACAAGGCGGCTGCCAGCCCAAGCGCCGGCGCCAACCGATCGGCCCTTCGCCAGTGAGATCGCGCCAAACCGCCGGAGTGGCGCAACCCGGTAGAGCTCGACGGTCGACTGCGCATTCGGATAGGCGTCCGAGGCGCTCGCCGCGACGAACCGGCTGTCGGGTGAGGCGGCGAGCAGCGGCGTCCCGGACAGAAGCGAACTGGGCCCCTGAGGCACTCCTCGTTGTCCCAGCGAGAAGGGAGTGCCGAAGCGGCCGCTACCGCCAAGGTCGTACTGGAGGATCGTGCCGTCTAGGCCCGCCGTGTAGAGCGTCTTCCCGCTCCGGCTGAAGTCGGCGCCGAGGACCCGACCAGTATGGCCAGTGAGGCGCTCGAGCGGATGACCCGTAACCGGATTCCAGACGATTGCAACACCGTCGTCGCCGGTGCTGACGGCCGTTCGCGAATCTGGCGAGAAGGCGATTGCCTGCACCGTTGCGGAGTGCGCTCCGAGGCCGTCGACGGTCCGGTCATGTGCGACGTCGAAGAAACGGACTGTCCCGTTGGTTTGGCCGTAGCCGAGGAACCGGCCGTCGGGGCTGATGACACAGTTCGACCCACACTCGCTTGGCGTGAGCATCGGCCCAGCGACAGACTTCGACTTCCCTGTCTTTGCGTTCCAGGTCACGATCCCGCTGTCGGTGGCCGCGATGACACGATCGCCGCGAAGCGCCGCTGCGGCAACTACTCCTTTCCCTCCGAGCGAGGAGACCTGGGACCTCCCGCCGCGGCTGAGCCTCCAGGACTCGATGCGGGCTGGACCGTCGCTGGAATTGACCTGGTTGAGCAGTCCGTAAACCAAGAACGCATAGCGGCCGTCGGGACTCACGAGCAACTCGTTCCCCGTCGTGCCTTGGTGTCGCCAGAGATAGGACGGCGTAAGGGTTCGCAGCGTTCGACCGGTCTTTGGGTCGACGAGCAGGACGTCCAAACCGCCGTTGTGTGGATCGAGCACGAGGAGGTCGCCGGACGGCGCGTACGCGTAAGGCCCGTTGAAGGCGGCAAACGAGCTCGTCTGCCGGTGCGTGCCCGTGGCGTAAACGCGCATGATGGAGCTGTTCATGACCGCCGCGATGTGCTGGCCGTCGGGCGAGACTCTCACGTCCTGTGGACGATCCTGGATCGGTACCGTGAAGGTCCCGATCACGGCCGGCGTCCGAAGCAGCGTTGCGAGCAGCGTCCCCTGTGTCTGGAAGGACTGATCGAGGTTCAACGACTCGCGCGCAAGCAGCATGGCGATGTCGATCCTCGGCTGTGACACGGCTTCCGCGCCGAGCTGGCGGCCGAGCGCGACCTTTGCCTCGTGCTGCGCGCTCGAGCGGGAGACAAGCGCCAGCACGCCGGCGATGACCGCGAGCAAGAGCAATGCGACAGCGCCGCCGAGGAGGCCCTTGAGCCGGCGGTTCTGGCGGCGCTGGCGCGCGAGCTCCAGCTCGTTCGCCGCAGTACTCGCCTCGACGAACTCGCGCTCGAGCTCCGTGAGGGCGATCGTCGACTCGCCTGCAAGGGACTCGAACTGCGCGAGGTTGCTGCCGCGCAGAAGGTAGCTCGACTCGCGGCCCGCTTCCTCCCACTCCCGCGCCGCGGCGGCGAGCCGCCGGTGCAGCCGCACCTCTTCGCGGCCGCTGTCGATCCAGCGCCGGAAGCGGCCCCACTCGCGCATGAGCGCCTCGTGCGCCACCTCGATCGTCGGCGCCCCGCTGCGCGGGTCGCGGTCGAACGAAAGCAGGCGCCACACTCCGAACTCCTGGATCGCTTCCGCGAGCGCGTCCTGGTCCACCTCCATCGAGGCGAGCTCCGTCCGCTCGACGCGGCGCCGCGTGTCCTCGGCGCCCTCACCCAGCGTGACGAGCCGGAGAAACAGCTGACGGGCCGCCTCTTGCGCCTGCTCGCCAAGGGCGGCGTAAATCTCTTCGGCCCTGCCGGCGAGAGCGCCGGAGACGCCACCGATCGTGCGGTAGGCGTCTTGTGTGAGCGTGCTTCCCTCCCGCCGCTCGTAGAGCTCTGTGAGCGCGTACTGGAGCAGGGGTAGCGCACCTGGCTCGTCGGCTACGTCGGCCACGAGCTCCGCGAGCAGACCCGGCTCGAACCTCGCGCCGACACGCTCCGCCGGACCGGCGATCGCGCGCTCGAACTCGTCCGCCTTCAACGGGACGAGGGCCTCGACGTAGTCGCGCAACAGCTCGGCAAAGCCGCTGTAGAGCAGCGGCCGGTCGTAGAAGTCGGCGCGGAGGGTGACGACCACGCGTAGCCGTGCGTGCGGATCTGCGACAGCCCGCTCGAGTAGGGCGAGAAACTTGGTCCGCCGAGCCTCGTCCTCGACGAGCGTGAAGACCTCCTCGAGCTGGTCGACGACGAGCACGAGCTCCGATTCATCGTCGGCGAGGAGACGCTTGACTGCGCGCAGCAGGCCGCGCTCGTCCTGCTCGAGCTGCTCGAGTAGGCCGGCCGGAGGAGTGTCCGCTGCGCGCAGCAACGCCGCCTCGAGCTCCTCGAACGGATAGGCGCCCGGGAACATCTCCACGACGTACCAGTGCTCCGAGCCGGGAAGTGAGCCCTGCCGAAGCCGCGGGACGAGCCCCGCGCGCACGACCGAAGACTTGCCGCTACCGCTCGGGCCGACGACTGCGAGAAAGCGCGTCTCGCCGAGACGCTCGACGAGATGCTCCGTGAGCGACTCTCGGCCGAAGAAGTCCTCGGCGTCGCCCTCGGCGAACGCGCGCAGACCCTTGTACGGGTTGCGCGTCTCGCCCGCGCCGGCGGCTGCGGGATCGAGCGCTCGGCGGAAGGCGAGATCGCGCGCGACGTCCTCGTGCTCGGGCCGGACGGCGACGACCTCCACCGGCTTCTCGAGCCCCTTGAGCCGCACCGCGCCTCGCTCGACGTACTCGAGTCCCTCGACCTTGCGCGCAAGGTGCGCCACACCCGGGCTGACGAGCACCTCGCCTGGGCCGGCCAGGGAACAGAGCCGGGCCGCGAGATTGAGCGCTCCGCCGCGGTACCCGCCGTCGACTGCCACGGCCTCGCCGGCGTCCAGGCCGATCCCGACCGCGAGCGGCAGGCTCGGGTCGGCGACCGTCTCCGCGACGAACTGCTCCTGCAGATCCGACGCGGCGCGCAGCGCCTGTCGCGCCGAGTCGAATACCGCGAGCGCCTCGTCGCCGCGCAGCTCGACGAGATTCCCACCGGCGGCCTCGATCGCCCTGCGCGCGAGCTCCGCAAACCGCGTCGCGAGGCGCGCGGCCGCCTCGTCGCCGCGCTCCTGCGTGAACTTCGTATAACCACGAACGTCGGCGATCAGAAACGTCTTGATGCCGGCTTCGACAGCGGGCATCGGCCGATCGTGCGCTTTCGCGCGAACGAAATCAAGGGGCGCGCTACACGTACGTGTGCTGGTCGCGCCAGGTGCGCCACATGGCGAACCCGCAGAGCACGAGGATGGCCACGAAGGCGAAGACCTCGTAGCCGACGGCTCCGCCGTACCAATACAGGCCGACGTCGGCGACGGCCACGACCGCGGCGCCGTAGAAGACCCACTGCGCGCGCTGCGGCCACAGCGAGATCCCCTCCCGCCGCTCGCGCCACATGAGGAAGACGAAGTAGGCGATCGCGAGGATGAAAGCGACCCGTGCGAGGATGCCGAGCGCGAGCAGCGTCTGCTCGAGCTGAAACACGACGATCACCCCGGCGATCGCGGCGAGGATCAGCATGCCGCGCACGAACGGGTTGATGCGGGAGAACCTGCTCATGTCGCAGTCATGTACGCCCGCACCGCGAGCGCTCCTGCCACCAACGTCGCCCCGGTGAACCACGCGAGGCGGCCGCGACGGTCGGCGGGCGCGTACATCCAGGGCGCGAGCACCGCCAGCAGCGACAGAGTCCCGTACAGGTAGTGGAGCTTGTCCGCCGCGCGATGGTGACTCGACAGCAGCAGGAGCCCGATCCCGACCTGTGCGACGAGCAGCGTCTGGGCGAGCGCCAGGAGATGGGTGAGCAGGCCGCGCGCCTCTTGGCGGCGGTAGTACGTCCAGGCTCCCGCAGCCGCAGCTCCGAACGTCGCGGCCAGGACCGCGAACGCGACCGCATGGTGGACGCCGACCATGGCCCGGCGGAGCCTAGCGGCGCCGTCCACCGTCGCCGTTCGTCGCCGCTGCGCGCGCTACGGCCGGTGCCCGGCGGCCTGCTGGCAGGTCGCCGCCCCGCGGCAGCTCTCCAGCGAGGCAAGCTGCGCGTGCAATGCGTTCACCCGCTGGGGCGACAGCTGCGGGTAGGTGTTCCTCAGCTCGTACGGATCCGAGTTGAGGTCGTAGTACTCGCGCTCGCCGTTCGCGTACTCCACGTAGATGCTGTGCGGCAGACGGAGCGCTTCGTACGTCAAGGGATTCCCGCTGCCGGGCTGCGCCGCGTCCGGCCCGGCCGCGGCTCCGAAGTCCGGCCCGTGGTGCTCGACGAGTGCGGCGTCGCGCCACGCCGGCGCAGGAAGTCCGCGCAGGAGCGGGACGAGGCTCTTCCCGTCGACGAGCGGAGACGTGCCGGCCCGGCCGAGCCGGACGAAGGTCGGATAGAGGTCGACGTTCTCGGTGACCCGCGCGACGTTCTGACCCGCGACGACGTCCGGGCCGGAGACGATGAGCGGCACGTGGATGTCCGTCTCGAACGCCGTCAGCTTGCCCGGCATCAGCCGGTGGTCACCCATGTGCAATCCGTTGTCGGAGCTGAAGAAGATGTAGGTGTTGTCGGCGACGCCGTTGCGCTTGAGGGTCTGCTCGACCTTCGCGATCAGGTCGTCGACTGCTTCCACCGACTGTGCGCGCAGGCGGTACCCAGCGTCGATCTGGGCGATCTGGTTCGGAGTCAGCAACGGGTGGCCGCGAAGCCAGGACGGCTTGTCCGACACGTCCGCCTCGTTGAAGGCCGGCGTTCGCGGAGCCTGCAGTCCCGGGAAGTCTGCGGCGTCTCGCGGCGCCGGCGTGTAGGGCAGGTGCGGAGCGAACGTGGCGATCTCGATGAAGAACGGCTTGCCCGCCGCCGCCGCGCTGTGGACGAATGCGCTGCCCTTACGGGCGAGCACGTCGGTGAGGTATGCCCGCGGACTCGCGGCGTGGTGGGTGACCTTGCCGTTCTCGTTCAGGTTGTAGTTGAACTCCGAATAGGCGTTACCGGCCACGTCCCACTGGGTCCAGCCTGGTGGGACGTAGCGCGACCTGCCGTCGACGCGCCCCTGCGCCGTGTAGCCGTTCAGGTACTTGCCCATCATGGCCGTGAGGTAGCCGTGATCCTGCAGCCGCGTCGCGAACGTGTCGTTCTCCTCGCCGCGCGCGTGAAAGAGCGCGAACCCGCCGTCCGGGCCGCCGTTCGTGAAGATGCCCGTGTCGTGCGGGTAGGAGCCGGTGAAGGTCGACGCGCGCGAGGGGCAGCAGAGCGAGTCGGTGACGATGTAGTTCGTGAACGTCGTGCCCTGCGCCTGGAGCTGCACGACGTGCGGCATGTACTGGACCAGGCTCCAGTCCAGGTCGTCTGTCAGGACGAAGACGATGTTCGGCGGATGGGCCGCCGGGCGCGCGCTCGCGCCGCCCGCGAGCGTGAGCCCGACCAGCGTCAGCAGAGCCAGTAGCCAGTACAGCGGCTTGAACGTCAGATCGGACCCCCAGAGCTCGAATGACCGGGAGCTACGACGCGTGCCCCCTCGCCACAGGCTACTGACGCGCGCTATTCGCTCTCGTCTGCCCGGGTTCGGCGCCGGGCGCGACCATGAGCGCCTCGCCGCACCTAGCGCACGTGCTGTCCCCGATCAGCGAGGCGCTCATTGGAAGCCTGTTCCCCCTGTTCCAGCGCTCGTAACATCTCCGCGGCGCGCCTGCGCAGCGGCCCGACCTGCGCCCGGTAGTCCTCGTCCGAGACCTTGCCCGTCCGGTGGTCGAACTCGAGCTCCTTCAGCGCCGCGAGCGCGCGGTCCCGCTCTTCCGCGAGCGCGAGCCGCTCCCGCGCCTCCGGCGCCAGCTCGTCGAGCCGGTCGCTGGCGGGTGACGGGTCGCGCAGGAAGGGGCGCGCGACGAAGACGACGGCGGCGACCGCGAGCATCGCCGCCACGGCGAGCGCCCATTCCACGGCTTAGATCCCGGCCGGGGCTGCGCCGGCTGCGTAGCGCGCCGCGAGCCGCCGTTGTTCGACTGCGTCCGGCCACATCGCGATCAGCGCGCCCGCGACGAAGACGAAGCCTGCGACCCAGATCAGGTTGACGAGCGGCTTGACGAAGACCTGCAGGTCGATCTTCGTCGTGTGCGTCCCGGTGACCTGGGCCTTGGTGAAGACGTCGCCCAGCGAGCGCGGGTCGTGGTAGATCGACGCCTCGTTCGCGGGACCCTCGATGTTGTAGTTGTTCTCTCCCGGATGGAGCTGGAAGCGCTCGCCGTGACCGGACACGTCGACAACCGCGCGGTAGCCCGTGTAGTCGGGGCCTTTCACGCCGGTCAGCCCTCTGTACGTGAGCGTGTAGCCGGCGGCCACGATCGACTGCCCGGGCCGCAGGATCTGCTCCCGCTCCGTCTGGTACGCGCTCGAGCCCGCGATGCCGATCGCCAGCAGGACGATCGCGGCATGGACGATGTAGCCGCCGTACCGTCGCCGGTTGCGCGCGATCAGCCTGAAGACGGAGCCCGTCGCCCGCCGGCCGCGCACGAACTCGAGCACGATCGAGGCGGCGACGAACGCGCAGAACGTGTACGCGAGCAGGCCGGGCCACGAGCTCCCGAAGCCGAGCACAAGCAGCACCACTCCGGTGATCGTCGCGGCGGCGAACGGGATGATGAACGTCTTCCCGAGCGAGCGGAGCGACGCCCTCCGCCACGCCACGAGCGGCCCGATCCCCATCAGCAGCAGCAACGGCAGCCCGAACGTGTGCAGGAAGAAGTCGTAGTACGGCTTCGAGACCGAGCGCGTCTCGCCGCGCACCGCCTCGGACAGGATCGGGTAGAGCACGCCCCAGAGGATCGTCAGGCAGAGCGCGACGAGCAGCAGGTTGTTGTAGAGGAACGTCGCCTCGCGCGAGACGAGCGACTCGAGCTTCGTCTTCGTCCGCAGCAGCGGCAGGCGCCAGCGGATCAGGACAGCCGAGAAGACGACCATCAGCACGAGGAAGGCGAGGAACCAGCCGCCGATCGAGCTCTTCGCGAACGAGTGGATCGAGTCGATCACGCCCGAGCGCGTGAGGAACGTGCCGAACAGCGACAGGTTGAACGCGAGCGCGACGAGGATCATGTTCCAGACCTTCAGCATCCCGCGCTTCTCCTGGATCATCACCGAGTGAAGGAACGCGGTCGCTGCGAGCCACGGCATCAGCGCCGCGTTCTCGACCGGGTCCCAGGCGTAGTAGCCGCCCCAGCCGATCTCCACGTACGCCCAGTGGGAGCCGACCAGCTGGCCGACGCCGAGGAACATCCACGCGGCGAGCGTCCAGCGGCGCGTCGCGACGATCCAGCGCTCGTCCGTGCGGCCCGACAGGAGCGCGCCCATGGCAAACGCGAACGGGACGGTGAGCCCGACGTAGCCGAGGTAGAGCAGCGGCGGGTGGGCGAGCATGTACGGGTTCTGCAGGCTCGGCACCATCCCCTGGCCGTCCGGCGGCGCCGGCTGGACGTTGAACGGGCTCGAGACGAAGCAGAGCATGAAGGCGAAGAAGACCGCCACGAGCCCGAAGACCGGCACGGTCCAGGCGACGAGCTCGCGTGAGCGGCGGTTGAGCCAGACCGCGAGCCCCGCGTAGCCCGTGAGCACGAGCAGCCAGAGCAGGAGCGACCCCTCCTGGCCGCCCCAGAAGGCGGAGAGCGCGTAGGGAAGCGGCAGCTTGTGGCTCGTGTGCTGCCAGACGTAGACGAAGGTCATGTCGCGGCGCGCGAGCGCGACGATCAGCACGATCGCGGCGACGAGGGTCACCGGGAACGCGATCAGGAGCGCGTTCTGCGCCGAGTGCGCGAGCCGCCGTCGCTTCTTCCACGCGGCATACGAGCCGGCGATCAGCGCGTAGAGGACGAGGCCGAAGGCGAGGAGCAGCGCAGCGCGCCCGAGCGGGGCCATTACGTGTTCGAGGACTTGGCCGGCGCGTAGTGCGAGGGGCACTTCGTGATCAGCGAGTTCTTCTGCGCGTGGAAGACGCCGTTGACCAGCGCTCCTTGGAGGACGACGTCGCGGCCCGTCTTGAACTGGTCGGGCACGGTTCCGTGGTACACGACCGCGACGCGCGCAGGCGTCGCCGAGCCGATGTCCTTGAGGCGGAAGCGAAGGCCGGCGTGCGAGTACGAGTCGCCCTGCGTCCGGCCGACGACCTTGCCGATGAGCGAGACGTTCCCGGTGTGCCCGGCGAGGCTGCTCGGCGTCAGGTCGGCGACGCCGTTGCCGGCGAGTGCCGTGTAGACGACGAAGATGGCGAGCGCGGCCGCCACCGAGAGGGCAATCACAAGCCGCGCAGGACTCGATCCCACGCGCGCATCGTAGCCCTCACGCGCCTACGGGAGCGGCAGTCAGGCCTTCGGCGTCTTGGCCGGCGTGCGGGCCGGAATGCGGTACCCGTGCTCGTGGCAGAGCGAGCCCGGCGCGTCCTCGGTGAGCGCGTCGCAGTAGCCCTTCCCGTACGCAGCCCGCAGGAAGGCGGCGACCACTTCGAGGTTCCACTCCGTCACGTCGAGCGTCTCGCGCCACAGGTCGGCCAGACGCAGGTCGATGTCGAGCTCGAGCAGGTCGATTCTGGAAGGGCGCTTTGGCATGGCGAAAAAGTTAGGAACAGGGTCGGACGGCATAGGCTCCCCGGATGGGCGAGATCCGCTATGGCCCGAGCGGGCTGCCCGAGGCGGCGACCTTCGAGGAGATGTTCGCCGCGCTTGCGGCCGAGGGCTACCGGGCCTGCGAGATCGGGTTCGCAGGCGGGTTCTGGCTCGACTACGACACGGCTCCGCTGTTCGGGGCCGCCGCGGTGGCCGCCGACGTGGCCCTCTCGGTCCACGCGCCGCTCGCCGCGTTCATGGGCCACGCCGACCGCGGCAAGAAGTTCAAGATGGCGCTCGGGATGCTCGACCACACCGCGGGCCTCGCCAAGGCGTGCGGTGCGCGGCTCATCGTCTTCCATCCCGGCTTTCTGCTCGGCCGCGAGCGCGAGCAGACGATCTCCGACGTCGTCGACCAGCTCGGCGACCTGCGCGAGCGGCTCGAGGCGAAAGACCGTCTCGTCCCGTTCGGCGTCGAGGTGATGGGCCGCGTGCGCGACTTCGGGACGATCGACGACGTGCTCGCGATCTCGGCCGCGGTCGACTTCGTCCGGCCGGTGCTCGACTTCGCCCACATGCACGCCACGAGCGACGGCGCCTTCCTCGAGGCGGACAGGTTCGCCGAGGCTCTCGCAGGCGCAGACGCCGTGCTCGAGGCCGACGCACCGTTCCACATCCACTTCAGCGACATCCAGTACGCGAACCGGAACGAGACGAAGCACCTCCCCTACGGCGAGGGGACGCTGCGGGCCGAGCCGCTGCGGGACGCGCTCGCGCGGTTCGAGCGGCCCGCGACCGTGATCAGCGAGGCGCCCGATGCGGCCTCGACACGAGCGATCGGCGACGCCCTCCTCGCGGCTCCCTAGGCCGGCTCGTGGCAGACGGCCTCGACGTTGTGGCCGTCGGGATCGAGGACGTAGCCGCCGTAGTAGTCGTCGTGATACCAGCGGACGCCCGGCGCGCCGTTGTCGGTACCGCCCGCCGCGAGCGCGGCTGCATGGAAGGCGTCGACGAGCTCGCGACTCTCGGCGCTGAACGCGAGGTGGAGCCGGCCGCTCGCGGGATCGCCATGCGCCTCGAGGAAGAACGACGGCCTGCCTCCGTCCTCCTTGCCGAACCCGGCCGCGGCACCGGAGAACTCCAGCAGGAGCGTGTAGCCGAGCGGCGCGAGGGCCTGCTCGTAGAACGTCTTGCTGCGCTGATAGTCGGCGACGCCGATGCCGACGTGGTCGAGCATCCCCATCACGTCTCCTCTCGGTAGGGCACGAGCCGTGGCATAGCATCGCGCCCGTGCTCGATCCGAAGGTCTTCAAGGCGTACGACGTGCGCGGGATCTATCCCGACGAGCTCGACGAGGCGGGCGCGGAGGCGATCGGGCGCGCCTACGTCGAGCAGTTCGAGCCGCGGCGGATCGCAGTCGGACGGGACATGCGGCTCTCGTCGCCCTCGATGCAGGAAGCGGTGATGCGTGGCGCGGCCTCCGCCGGCTGTGACGTCCTCGACATCGGGCTCGTCGGCACCGAGATGGTCTATTTCGCGGTCGGTTCGCTGGGGCTCGAGGGCGGCATCATGGTCACGGCTTCGCACAATCCGAAGCAGTACACGGGGCTGAAGCTCGTCCGCCGCGGCGCCCTGCCAGTCGGCGGAGAATCAGGCCTCCTGGACGTCCGCGACCGCGCAGCGACCGACGGGACACGCCCCGGCGGGCCACGTCACGGTGGCAGCCACCGTGACGTCTCCGTCACGGAAGGGTCAGTGGAAACTCACGACATCTGGACGGCGTACGTCGAGCGGGTCATGTCGTTTGTGGACGTGTCGTCGCTCAAGCCACTGAAGGTCGTGATCGACGCGGCGAACGGGATGGCCGGCACGATGCTCCCGCCCGTGCTCGAGCGGCTGCCGATCGAGACCGTCCGCTGCTACTTCGAGCCCGACGGCTCGTTCCCGAACCACGAGCCGAATCCCCTCCTGCCCGAGAACCGCGAGTTCATCGTGAGCAAGACACTCGAGGAGGGCGCCGACCTCGGGGTCGCGTTCGACGGCGACGCCGACCGCTGCTTCTTCGTCGACGACACGGGCGAGTTCGTCCCCGGCGACTTCGTGACCGCTCTGTTCGCCGAGAGCGTGCTCGCGAAGGAGCCCGGCGCGAAAATCATCTACGACGTGCGGGCCAGCCGGGCAGTGCCCGACACGATCGGGCGCGGCGGAGGCGTCGCGCTGATGAACCGCGTCGGTCACGCATTCATCAAGGCGCGGATGCGCAAGGAGGACGCCGCCTTCGCCGGCGAGGTCTCGGGTCACTACTACTTCCGCGACTTCAGCCAGGCCGACTCGGGTGTCGTCCCGTTCCTGATGATGCTCGAGCTGATCTCGAAGAGAGGCCGGCGGCTGTCGGAGATCCTCGCGCCGCTCCGCGAGCGGTACTTCATCACGGGCGAGATCAACACGCCGGTTCCCGACGTCGCGCTCAAGCTGCAGGAACTGAAGGAGCGGTACGCGGACGGGCACGTCTCGCACCTCGACGGGATCTCCGTCGACTTCGACGACTGGCACTTCAACGTCCGCCCTTCGAACACGGAGCCGCTGCTCCGCCTCAACCTCGAGGCGACGTCCGAGGAGCTGATGGAGGAGAAGCGCGACGAGGTGCTCGAGGTGATCCGCTCGTGAGCAGCGAGTACGCCTTCGCCACCCGGACGCGGGTCGGCTTCTCCGACACCGACGCGCAAAGCGTCGTCTACTACGGCCGCTACAACCCGTTCTTCGACCTGGCGCGTACGGAGTACCTCCGCTCGCTCGGCCTCCTCCATCGCGAGGTCGGCGGCGAGTTCGTGATGCGCGCGAACGACGTCGAGTACTTCGCACCGGCCCGCTTCGACGACGAGCTGGAGATCCACATCCGCGTCGCGCGCATCGGGCGGACGAGCATGACCTACGAGTTCGCGGCGTTCAAGGTGCCGGAGGGGACGCTGCTCGTCACGGCGCACCAGACGCTCGTCTTCATCGATCGCGAGACCCGCCGGCCGATCCCGATTCCCGACGAGTACCGGGGGCCATTCGATGTCCGCTGACGCCGACGAGCAGTTGCGCCAGACCGTGGCCGAGCTCGCGGCGCGGCAGGACTGCGCCTGGGCCGGGATCTACTTCGTCGAGGAGGACAAACTCGTGCTCGGGCCCGAGGCAGGCACGCCGGATCCGAGGCGGCGCACGACCGTCCCCGTGGTGTGGCGCGACACGCGGGTTGCTGAGCTCGCCGCCGACGGAACGGTCGCGCCGGCCGACCTCGAGGCCGTCGCCGAGAGCATCGCCGACCTGTGTCTCGTCGGCTGGGACACCGGCGGCGAGGTGTGGCAAAGCTGACAAACCCGTCCCTCACTCGAGGGACTGACCCCGCATCAGCACCGGCGTGTCCCTCAAACGGGGTAACCCGCGGTTGGTGAGCCTGGATCCCTCGAACGAGGGGACTTAGGACGGCGTGACGCGGCGCGCGTCGAAGACGCCGTCGACATTGCGGAGCGAGGTGAGCAGGCCGCGCAGCGCCTTGACGTCGCCGACCTCGGCGACGTACCAGTTGCGGGCCATCTGGTCATCGACGGTGCCGCCGTACGCGACGATGTTGGAACCGTGCTCGGCGAACGTCCGGGCGACGTCCTCGAGCAGGCGCGGCCGGTCCCAGGAGTCCACTGCGATCTGGACGCGGAAGCTCTGGCTGCCGCCCCCCTCCCACTCGACCGGCGTGAACCGCTCGGGGTTGCGGCGCAGTGCACGCACGTTCGGGCAGTCGCCGCGGTGGATCGTGATCCCCTTGCCGAGCGAGATGTAGCCGACGATGTCGTCGCCCGGCACCGGCGTGCAGCACTTCGCGAGCCGGACGAGCACGTCCTCGACGCCGATCACGTTGATCCCGTAGCTGTCGCTGCCGAGAGCCTCCCGCGCGCGCGGCTTCTTGACGGGCACCTGCTCCTCGGCGACCTCGGCGACCTTGAGCTGCTGGAGGACCTTGTCGACGATCTTGGAGGCGGTCAGCTTCCCGGAGCCGAGCGCGATGTAGAAGTCCTCGGCTTTCTTGTAGCCGGACTCGCGGATCACGCCCGCGAGGACGGCCGAGCCGGCGAGCTTCTTGTACGGGAGGTTCTGGCCCTTGAGCGCATTCTCGAGCAGCTCGCGGCCTTTCGCCTCGAGGTCCTCTTTCTGCTCGCGGGAGAAGAACTGGCGGATCTTGTTGCGCGCCCGCGACGACGCCACGAGCGAGAGCCAGTCGCGGGACGGGCCGCGCGCGGCGGACTTGCCCGTCAGGATCTCGACGCGATCGCCGCTGCGCAGGCGGTAGTGGAGCGGGACGATCCGCCCGTTCACCTTCGCGCCGACCGTGCGGTGGCCGACGTCGGTGTGCACCGCGTAGGCGAAGTCGATCGGTGTCGCGCCGGCCGGCAGCGTCTTCACCTCGCCCTTCGGCGTGAAGACGAACACCTCCTCGTCGAAGAGGTCGGTGCGGAAGCTCTTGACGAACTCGGCGGCGTCGTCCTCGTCGGCGTTGATGTCCATCAGCTGCCGCACCCAGGTGTTCCACTCCTCGTCGGCGCGCTTCGAGCGCCGTCCGTCCTGCTTGTACGCCCAGTGCGCGGCGACTCCGAGCTCGGCCGTCTGCTGCATCTCGCGGGTGCGCACCTGGATCTCGAGCGGCCGACCCTCCGGGCCGATGACGGTGGTGTGGAGGCTGCGGTAGCCGTTGAACTTCGGCATGGCGATGTAGTCCTTGAAGCGGCCGGGCATCGGCTTCCAGAGGGAGTGGATCAGGCCGAGCGCGCCGTAGCAGTCGCGCGTCCCCTCCTCGCCGTTGCGCTCGACGATCACGCGCATCGCGGTGAGGTCGTAGATCTCGTTGAACTCGCGGCCCTTGCGGGCCATCTTGTCGTAGATCGAGTAGAAGTGCTTCGCGCGGCCGGAGATGTCGACGGGAATGTCGACCTTCTCGAGCTCGCGCAGCAGGACGTCGGCCGCCTCCGCAACGTGGCCCTGGCGGTCGGCGCGCCGCTCGGCGACCATCGTCTTGATCTCCGCGTACTTGCGGGGGTGCAGGGTCTGGAACGCGAGGTCCTCGAGCTCCCACTTGAGCGCGTGGATGCCGAGCCGGTGCGCGAGCGGTGCGTAGACCTCGAGCGCCTCGCGCGACTTCTGGATCTGCTTCTGCTTGCCGAGGTACTCGATCGTGCGGAGGTTGTGGAGGCGGTCGGCGAGCTTGACGAGGATGACGCGGACGTCCTCGGCCATCGCCACGACCATCTTGCGGTAGTTCTCGGCCTCGGCCTGCTCGCGGGTCTGGAACTGGACGCGGGTCAGCTTCGTGACGCCGTCGACGAGCAAGACGATCTCGTCGCCGAACTCCTCACGCAGCGTGTCGAGCTCGACACCGGTGTCCTCGACGACGTCGTGGAGGAGCGCGGCGGCGATGGTCTGCTCGTCGAGGCGCAGGCCGGCGCAGATCGTGGCGACACCGACGGGATGCGTGATGAACGGCTCGCCCGAGCGGCGCTGCTGGCCCTCGTGCGCGGCCGCAGCGAACCGGAACGCGCGTGTGACGAGCTCGACGTCGACGTCCGCGTGCTGGGCGGCGAGCTCTGCGAGCAGCCCTTCGAGCAGCTCCTCATGGCGCTCGCCTGCTTCCAGCGTCGTCACTGTCTCAGTGTACTCGCGGGTTTCGGGGCTAATCCTCGTGGGAGGAACGGCCGTTAGAGGATCGAAATGACGCGTTCCATGGCTGCATATCGCCGTTATCGCGCCGCCCTGCGGCTCGCGCTCGCGCTCGCTCAGTGCCTGAACGGCTCCGAGTAGACGACACGGCCCTGCGGCAGCGTCGCCTCGGGCTCGAGCACCGCCACCTGGAACGCCCAGTCGTACAGCGCCTCCGGCGGCGGTAGCAGGCCGAGCTCGTCCGCACGGACGAAACCGAACCGGCCGTAGTAGGCCGGTGCGCCCTCGACGAGCAGCAGCGGCTCGCCCGCGGCGCGAACGGTGTCGAGCGACGCGCGTACCAGCGCGGAGCCGTGGCCGCGGCGCTGATGCGCCGGCAACACACCGAGCGGCGAGAGCTGGAGCACCCGCTCGTCGGTCTCCTCGATCCAGTTCCACGTGTTCATGACGTGGCCCACGACGCCGCCGTCTGCTTCCGCGACGAAGGACAGCTCCGGAACGTAGAGATCCGGACGCTCATGCAGCTCGGCGGCGATTCGCGGGACGTCGTCCTCACCGAACGCCGCACGATGCACCTCGAGGATCGACGGCCAGTCGTCCTCCTTGGCGAGACGGATCACGCGGCGTGAGCGAGCGGCGGCTCCGTGGCGAGCAGGGCACGGAAGCGGCGCGACTCGAGCAGGTCACGGCGAGCGCCATCCTCGAGGCCGAGCTCCGCAAAGATCGCCGTCGCCTCCGGATCGCGCGCAGTAGCCGGCTTGCGCCACTCGTCGGCGAGCCACTCGCGCAGCTCCCGATAGCGGGGAGCAGTCGCGAAGACCCGACGGACGACGAGTTGCGGCGCGACCGTCCCGTTCCAGTGGTTCTCCTCGAGGCGGAACGCGAGGTCGTACAGGGCGTCGGTACGGAGCACGTCGAGGCGCGAGCCCTGCCCGAATGCGATCGCGCTGCCGGCATCGCGGCCGTCTCGCCGGACGCGGAAGCGAAGGTGTTTGCCGTCACCGACGGTCGCGAGCTCGGCGAGCCCGCAGCCCGGGACGAGCAGCGTCGGCGCTGGGTTCCCGAGCCCGAACGGCGCGAGCCTCTGGAGCTCGGCGCAGAGATCGAGCGAGAGGTCCGCGCCCCGCGCGACCACGGCGTCGATCGACGTCACGGCCTCGAGGTCGTCCTCGCCGAGCACCGTGGCGGCCTGCTGGGCGAAAGCTTCGGCGAACGCGTCGACGTTCTCGGCCGCAATCGAGAGGCCGGCAGCAGCGCGGTGGCCGCCCCAGCGTCCGAGCAGGTCGGAGCAGGCGCCGAGCGCGGCGTGCAGGTCGAAGGCGGCGATCGACCGGCCCGATCCTTTCCAGTCGCCGTCGGTGCCTGCAATGAGCACGACAGGGCGGTGATAGCGCTCGACGAGCCGCGAGGCGACGATGCCGATCACGCCCTCGTGCCAGTCGGCCCCGGCGACGGCGTAGGCATGGCGGGCGCGCAGCTCGGGCGGCCACGCCTCGACCTGGGCCACGGCCTCGCGGAGGATCCGCCCCTCGACCGCCTGGCGCTCGCGGTTCAGCTCCTCGAGCGAGGCGGCGAGCCGGCGCGCCTCCACCTCGTCCTCGGTGAGGAGCAGCTCGAGCGCCTCGCGCGGGTGCCCGAGGCGGCCGGCAGCGTTCAGGCGGGGCGCGAGCCGGAAGCCGACGGCCCCGGCGTCGACCATCGCCGGATCGACTCCCGCGCTCTGCATGAGCGCGCGCAGACCGGGCTTCGCGGTGCGCGCAAGGGCGCGCAGCCCCGCGATGGCAAGCGAGCGGTTCTCGTCGACGAGGGGGACGACGTCGGCGATCGTCGCGAGCGCGACGAGGTCGAGATGGCGCCGCGGAACGTCGGAGTCGAGGCCGAACAGGGCCTGGCCCAGCTTGTAGACGACTCCCGTTCCGCAGAGTTCCGGGAACGGGTACTCGGACGGGCGAGTGGCGACGACAGGGCAGTCGGGCAGCGTCTCGCCCGGCCGGTGATGGTCGGTGACGACGACGTCGAGCCCGCGTTCTCTCGCCTCGGCGACCTCGGCGACCGCCGTGATCCCGCAGTCGACGGTGAGGACGAGTCCACAGCCCTCCTCCGCGAGTCGGGCCAACGTCTCGCTGCTGACGCCGTAGCCCTCGTCGAAGCGGCTCGGCAGGTGCCAGGCGACCTCGGCGCCGAGCTCGCGCAGGAGGAGAACGGCGAGGGTGGTGGCGGCGATCCCGTCCACGTCGTAGTCGCCGTGGACGCAGATCCGCCGGCCCGCCTCCACGGCAGCGCGGATCTGCGCGCACGCGGCGTCCATGTCGCCGAGCAGGAAGGGATCGTGCGGGGGCTGCTCGCCGTCGAGGAAGTCGCGCGCCGCGGCCGGGTCGGAGTAGCCGCGGCGGACCAGCACGCCGGCCGTCAGCTCGGAGATCCCGAGCGCGTGGACGAGCCCGGCCTGGTCGTCAGGCGAGCAGTCGGCGAGTGTCCAGGTGCCTTCGTGCATGTCCAGCCAAGCTACGGGGGCGGGCGGACGGAATCGGCCTCGGCAACTGGCCGGACGAGACAGTCAAATTTGAATCGCCGGGCTTCCGTGACGGAGCCGCGACCCACACGTCACCGGTGAAGCGGCACGCTTCGCCGGTCCCCGGGTGGGCGGGGGTTTGGGATGGAGTAGAACGCCCACCGCACCCGACCTCACCGAGCAGCTGTTCACGCGCCACCGGGTCGAGATCCCGGTCGACGGCGTGGACAGGCTCCTGCGCCTGTCCGTCGCCGCCTACACGACGCGCGAGGAGATCGACCGGCTGCTAGCCGCCCTCGTTCGGGAGCTTGACGCCGAGCACGGTCAACAGGACGAGTAGCCCGATCCCGAGCAGCCAGTAGGCGAGCACGCGCCGCGGGTGGCGTGACTCCCGCAGGGAGCTGAGCGCGATCTTCCCCCAGAGAAGCAGGAGACCGAACGAGTGCGGCTCCGCCCACCACGATCACTGGCGCGAGATAGACCGCCTTCTCGAGCGGCCAGGCCAGCGCCCAAGCGGTCAGCGCGACCATCGCCAGCACCACCGCGAGCGCCACGAAATAGCGGAGTACCCGCATGCCGTCAGGGTACGCTGCCGCCGTGGAAGCGGCCGGCAACTACCACTCGGGCGACGACTACGTCGTCGAGTTCCTCGGCTACCGGTTCTCCTTCAGCAGCCTCGACTTCGAGGAGCGGGTCATCGCAGCCGCGGTCCGGCTCGGGCTCGTGTCCACCCCCGAGCTGGACGAGGAGGAGACCGCCGACCTCGTCGAGCTGGTCGAGCGCGATGCGATCGAGACACCGCGCAGCGCGCTCGGCGAGTACCTGGTCCGCCACTGGGACGAGCTGGCCCTCGTCCGCGGCGAGTCGCTCGTCTACTGGCTCAAGAAGCTCGTCTTCCGCGGCGCCTGGCTCGACCACCGCGTGAAGGAGGGTCTGCTCGAGGTCGACTGGGACGAGGAGCGGCAGGACTTCACGTTCGCCGACACGAACGGCGGCCGCGCCCTGCTGGAGCTCCTCCCCACCCCGAGCTGGCACGAGCTCCAGTACCGGCGATGAGTGAGCGTAGGCTCGACGGAGGAGCGAAGGCGGCGGCTTTGCCGGCGCCTGGAACGGGAAATATCCCTCGGCGGTACGCGGTTGTGTTGCCGGCGTATCTGGCGGCGCTCCTCGCGATCGACACCCAGGTCTCGCTGCCCGGGCAGCTCGTGCTCGGCGTGCTCACGTTCGTCGTCCTCGCGCTGTCGCTGTGGCCGCTCGCGCCGCTGGTTCGGGCGCAGGCCGTCGGCGTCGTGCTCTTCGCGACGGTCGGAGAGGTGACGGGCTCGCTCGTCTGGGGCGTCTACCACTACCGCCTGCACAACCTGCCGCTCTTCATTCCGCCGGCGCATGGGCTCGTCTACCTGAGCGGCGTCGCGCTGAGCCGCAGCCTCCGCGAGCGTGCCGTCGTCTGGGCCGCGCTGGTCGGCGCTGCCGCCTGGGGGATCGCCGGCCTGACCGTGCTGCCGCGGCTCGACGTCGCCGGTGCCGTGGGCGTGCCACTGCTGCTTGTCTTCCTCTGGCGGTCGCGCTTCCGGGCGACGTACGCCGGCGTCTTCCTCGTCGTGGGCGCGCTCGAGCTGTACGGGACATCGATCGGGACCTGGCGCTGGGCCTCGACGCTGCCCGGTCTCGGAGTCCCGGACGGCAACCCGCCGAGCGGCGTCGCGAGCGGCTACGTCTGGTTCGACGTGATGGCGCTGCTCATCGCGCCGTGGCTCGTTTACGTGGCCCGCGGAACGCTGAAGCCGATGCTCTCGGCCTTCTCCGGCGCGCTGCGGAGCTCGATCCGCCGCAGGGAGCCGATCGGGATGATCAGCGCGTCCGGCGCGTCGTCGCGAGCGTCGGTCACGTAGAGCGTCACCATCCCGAAGCCGGGCTCCGGCTCGATCCGCTCGAGCACGAACCGCGACCGGTCGGCGAGCTCGACCTCGACGATCGGCTTCTCCACGCCGGCGGCCGCCGCAAACGACGAGATCGCCTTGTGGAGCCGCTCGACGAACGCCTCGTGCGGCAGCTCGGGGACGGGTGTCCAGAGCTCGGGCACGCCGCTGACACTAGCTCGCGGAGGCTCAGAAGAGCCGCGCGTCCGCCTCAGGCTCGGGCGCCGCGCCAAGGTGCGCCCGGCCGAGCGCGGTGATCGTGCGGCCGCGCGGCGTGCGCTGGAGGAAGCCGAGCTGCAGGAGATACGGCTCGTACACGTACTCGATGGTGTCGGGCTCCTCGCCGAGGGCCGCCGCGAGCGTGTTGAGCCCGACCGGGCCGCCGTCGTACTTCTCGGCGATCGACCGCAGGAGCTCGCGGTCGAGGCGTTCCAGCCCCGCCTCGTCGACCTCGAGCAGCTCGAGTGCCTCGCGTGCGATGGCGGTCGTGATCGCACCCTGGTGCCGCACCTCGGCGACGTCCCTGACGCGGCGCAGGATCCGGTTGCCCACGCGCGGCGTGCCGCGGGCGCGGCCCGCGATCTCGTCGGCCGCCTCAGTCGGCGATCTCGACGCCGAGGATCCCGGCCGAGCGGCGGACGATCGTCGCAAGCTCGCCGTCCTCGTAGTAGTCGAGCCGGAACGTCATCCCGAAGCGGTCGCGCAGCGGCGACGTGAGCAGGCCCGTGCGGGTCGTCGCGCCGACGAGCGTGAACGGCGGCAGGTCGAGCGTGAGCGTGCGCGCGGCCGTCCCCTGGCCCATCACGATGTCGAGCCTGAAGTCCTCGAGCGCCGGATAGAGGATCTCCTCCGCCGCGCGGCTGAGGCGGTGGATCTCGTCCACGAAGACGACGTCGCGCGCCTCGACGGCGGTGAGGATCGCCGCGACATCCTTCCGCTCGAGCGCGGGGCCGGCGACCGAGCGGATGCCGACGCCGAGCTCCTCGCGGATGATGTGCGCGAGGCTCGTCTTGCCGAGCCCGGGCGGCCCGACGAGGAGGACGTGGTCGAGGGCCTCGCCGCGTCCCTTCGCCGCCTCGAGCGCGATCGCGAGCTGTTCCTTGATGCGGGCCTGGCCGACGAATTCGTCGAGTCGGCGCGGCCGCAGGCTCTGCTCGACCTCTTCCTCGTCGTCGCTCAGCGCGGGCGTGAGGAACTGGGTGGCGTTCATGCGGCTCTCTTCAACGCGAGCCGGACCCGTTCCTCCGGCGGCAGCTCCGAGTCGACCTCCGCGAGGGCGCGTTCGGCGTCGAGCAGCGACCAACCGAGCTCGACGAGCGCGTCGCGCGCGACGAGGTACGGAGTGTCCGGGCCGGCCTCCTGAGCGATCGCTTCCTCGGCGCCGAGCTTCTCCTTGAGCTCGAGCACGATGCGATCGGCCGTCTTCTTGCCGATGCCGGGGATCGCCTGGAAGCGCGCCGAGTCCTCGCGCGCGATCGCGCGGCGCAGCTCGGCGGCCGGCGAGCCGGAGACGATCGCGAGCGCGACCTTCGGCCCGACGCCGCTGACGGCGAGGAGCTGGACGAACAGCTCCCGTTCGCCCCGGTCGGCGAAGCCGTAGAGCTGGAGCGAGTCCTCCCGGACGTGCGTGTACGTCTCGACCGTGAGCTCGTCCGCGGACTCGCCCTTGCGGACGGCGGTCGGCGTGGCGTGGACGAGGTACCCGACGCCGCCGACGTCGAGGATCAGCCCTTCGGGCGTGTTGGCCACGGGCTTCCCTCGCAGGCGCGCGATCACAGCAGGAGAGTACGCACGGGAACGGACGTTCCCACTAGCCGGCTGCGGCGCGCAGCAGCGGCGGCGCGAGCGCGTGGCAGATCGCGACCGCGAGCGCGTCGGCGGCATGGTGCGGCGTCGGCAGCTCGTCCAGCGACAGGATCATCTTCACCATCCGCTGCACCTGCGCCTTGTCGGCGCGGCCGTAGCCGCAGATCGCCTGCTTCACGCTGGCGGGCGCGTACTCGCGGCAGTCGAGCCCCGCGTTGGCGGCCGCGACGAGCACGGCGCCGCGTGCCTGCCCGACGGAGAGTGCGATGCGGGCGTCGGCGCCGACGTACGACTCCTCCAGCGCCACCGCATCCGGCGCGTGCTCCTCGATGAGCGCCGCCACCGCGTCGTGGATCGTCTTCAAACGGAGGACGGTGTCCTGTCCGGCGGGCGTCGACCAGCATCCGTGTGCCACCTCCCTGAGGCGGCCTCCGCTTTCTTGGACGACTCCGTACCCGCAAGCAGCAGTCCCCGGATCGATGCCTACGACCTTCACGGCAGAAAGCTACGGACCCGATCGGACGAATCCTGTTCAGGCCGCACGCGGATGCGGGACCGGCCCGGTAAGCGCTCGGCCTCCCAGCACCGTGACGACGAGCAGACCGAGCACGAGCAGGGCAAGTGTTCGGGGAGCCCCGCTTGGTCGGAGAGGACGCCGATCACGGGCGGACCGACGATGAAGCCCGCATAGCCGAGAGTGAATGCGGCCGCGAGCGACGGGCCCGGTGGGTTGATGCGACCTGCGGCGCTGAACAGGAGCGGCACAGCGTTGGCGATCCCGAGACCGCAGAGGACGAAGCCTGCAACGGCTGGAGCAGTCCGGCCGACGATGAGCACGGCACCGAGCGCAATCGCCACGAGTCCGGTGCCAACTCGCAGCAACCGGCTCGCGCCGATTCGCTCGTTGACGAAGTCGCCGCCAAGTCGCGCGATCGCCATCCCGAGCGAGAATCCGGTGAACGCCATCGCCGCTGCCGCGGGGGATGCTCCGGTGTTGTGGCGGAGGTAGATGCCGCTCCAGTCGCCGATCGCGCCCTCGGCGAGCATCACGAGGAAGCAGAGGCCGCCGATGAGGATCACGGGGCGAGTCGGGAGCGCGAGTCCGTGTCCTCCCGAGGAGTGCGTGGACGAGGCACCGAGCCGCCGGGTGATCCAGAGGCTGAAGAGGAACAGCGCGAGGCCGACGACGAGGCTCTCGACGCGGGGGTCGACTCCTCCGGCGGTCGCGAGAACGACCAGTCCGGCGGCCGTGAACCCGCCGACGCTCCAACCGCCGTGCAGCGAGGACATGACCGGCCGGCCGAGCCGCTCCTGGATCGCGACCCCGTGAGCGTTCATCGCGACGTCCATCGCGCCGTTGCTCGCCCCGAAGACGAAGAGGATCGCTGCAAGCATGAACGGGCTCGTCGCCAGCAGTGGAAGCGGCAGCATCAGACAGAACACGAGCGCTGTCCACCGCGCGACCGACGCGCTCGGGAGCCGATCGAGGATGTGGCCCGTGATCGGCATCGAAACAAGAGCCCCCGCCGCCATGCACAGCAAGCAGAACGCCGAGTGTCGCCTTCGAGATCCCGAGATGATCCTGCAGCCACGGAATGTGCGCGACCCACGTCCCGACCATCGCTCCGTTGACAGCGAAGACGAGAAACGTCGCGACACGTGGGCTCAAACCGCCACCACGGCCGCTCCGGCCGCAGCGAACGGACGCGTCACGTCCTCGGCGCCGTCCGTGATCAGATGGTCGATCTCCGAGATCGCGGCGACCACCCACGGATACGACGCGTTCAGCTTGTCCGTTGTCGCCAGCGCGACGACCGTCGTCGCACAAGCGACCATCTCGCGCTTCACCTGCGCCTCCTCGCAGTTCGCCGCTGTCGCTCCGACCTCCGGATGGAACGCACAGACTCCGAGGACGCACACGTCCGCCCGGAGCGCCCGAAAGGTGTCGACTGCGACAGGCCCGACCGCTACCTGCTCGTCCTTGAGCAACCGACCGCCCACGAGCACGACCTCGGCCCGCGGATGCGTCGGCCAACGCCGAAGCGACAGGTGGCGCGTTCGTAACAACCACGCCGCTCCAAGCCGAAGGGAGGCGACGCGCGACCTCGACTGCGGTCGTCCCTCCGTCGATGACGAGCGTGCGGGCAGATCCGAGCAGCGGTACCGCCGCCTCCGCAAGCGCGATCTTCGCCGTCGCGGCAGACCTCCGAGCGACGCTCGAACGGCAGCAGATCGGGAGCGACCGGCAGCGCACCGCCGTGAACCCGACAGAGAAGTCCCAGCCCGGCAGCTCCTGCAAGTCGCGACGGACCGTGTCTTCGGAAACGCCGAGAGCCGCAACAAGCTCCGCGACCACGACCCGGCCGTCGCGCCGGAGTCGGGCGAGGATCTCGTCTCTGCGCTCCGCAGCCAGCACTGCTGCGGGTTATAGCAGGTCAGTGCGTGTTTCTGCCGGTTCTAGCCGGCGACGACTCGAGCACGCGTTCGGGGATGTCGAAGTTCGCGTAGACCTCCTGCACGTCGTCGTTCTCCTCGAGCTGGTCGATCAGGCGCAGGATCTTCTTCGCCTCGCTCTCGTCCTCGACGGCGACGGTGGTCTTCGGCAGCATCGTCAGCTCGGCCGACTCGATCTCGAAGCCGGCGCCTTCGACCGCCTGGCGCACCGTCGCGAGCTCCTCGGCCGCGGAGAGCACCTGGTAGCTCGAGCCGTCGAGCTCGACGTCGTCGGCGCCGCCCTCCGCCGCTGCGAGCATGAGCTCGTCCTCGTCGGTGCCGTCGGCGGGCACGAGCACGACACCGCGCCGCTCGAACAGCCAGGCGACCGCCCCCGGCGTGCCGAGGTTGCCGTCGTTCTTGTCGAAGGTGTGCCGCACCTCGCCCGCCGTCCGGTTGCGGTTGTCGGTCAGCGCCTCGACGATCACCGCAACGCCTGCCGCGCCGTAGCCCTCGTAGACGATCGTCTCGTAGGTGGCGGCGTCGGAGTCGGTCCCGGAGCCCTTCGCGATCGCGCGGTCGATGTTGTCCTTCGGCATCGAGGCGGCCCTCGCCTTCTCGATCGCGTTCTGGAGCGAGAGGTTCGCGGCCGGGTCGGGCCCGCCCTCCTTCGCCGCGACGATGAGCGCGCGCGTGAGCTTCGAGAAGAGCTTGCCGCGCTTCGCGTCGGCGGCGCCCTTCTTGTGCTTGATCGACGACCACTTGCTATGCCCGGACATGTCCCACCTCCCTCACGATGCTCAGGAAGCGCTCGTGGACGCGAGTATCGTCGGTCAGCTCCGGATGGAAGGCGGCGACGAGGAGCCGTCCCTCGCGCGCCAGCACCGGATGGCCGTCGACCTCCGCGAGCACCTGGACGTCCGGCCCGGCTTCCTCGAGCCACGGCGCCCGGATGAACACCGCGCGGAGCGGCTCTTCCCCGTCCCCCATCTCGAGATCGGCCTCGAAGCTGTTGACCTGGCGGCCGAACGCGTTGCGCCGCGTCCGGTAGTCGCCGAGGCCGAGGTGGTCGCGGTCGAGGACGATCATCCCCGCGCAGGTGCCGAGGATCGGGCCGCTGAACCCGCGCACCGCCTCGTCGAGGCCGTAGAGCCGCATCAGCCGGCCGATCGCGGTGGATTCGCCGCCCGGAATGATCAGGCCGTCGAGCCCGTCGAGCTGCTCGGGGAGCCGGACTTCGACCGGCTCGGCGCCGAGCCGCCGCAGCACCGCGGCGTGCTCACGGAAGTTCCCCTGCACGGCGAGAACGCCGATCCTGAGCGGCTTCTCCATCGCCTTCGATGGTAACGGGGCTCAGGCGGGCGTTGGATCGGCGGGCGCGCGACGCCGCCTGCCGAGCAGCCCGAGGAAGACGAGCCAGAAGCCGAGGAGGCCGAGAGCGAGTGCCGGCGACCAGCCGCTGATCCCGCCCACGCTCGACGTGCAGGTCTTTCCCGCTGGCGTCGCCACGCACCCCCCGCCGCTGCCAAGGCCGAGGAAACTCTCCGCGAGCTGGGTCGGCGAGCCGACCACGTAATGGATCGTCGCGATGAAGAAGCCGATCGTGCCGAAGACAGCCCAGCTCGACCGCCTCGTCGCGTGGCCGATCAGCACGAAGAAGAGCGAGACGACCAGGACGACGGCGAAGTCGAAGTCGCTCGTGTGGAACCAGTGCAGGATCGGCACGCCGATGAGCAGCCCGCCCACTAAATGGAGCCAGAACGCCGACGGCTGATCGGAGATGCTCCCGGCCAGGAGATAGATCAGGCCGATCACGAGCGTCACGGTGTACGTCCACCAGCCGCCGTTGGAGATGAAGTCGGTGACGAAGAGCCAGCCGACCACGGCCGAGATGAGCGCGATGAACGGGAACCGCGAGTACCACCGGAAGACCAGGGCCGCGGCGAGAACCAGGAACTCGAACGTGAGGCGCCCCAGCGACCAGCCGGCGAACGGCGAGCTCCCGCCGCCGTTCAGCCAACCGAACCAGCTCCACGCGGACCCGACGAGGTAGCCCCAGGCGATCACCGCGGTGAAGGCGAAGATCCCGGCGGCGACCCACGTACCGGCGCGCCGCAACAGCTGGCCGACCAGCACCAGCACGATGAAGATGAGCAGCGCCCAGGCCGTGCGGGCACCGCCGCCCGGGTACTGCGTCGAGAGGTATCCGAGCGCGGCGAGCCCGCCCAAGAGGACGGTCAGCCCACCGGTGTAGACGAGGAAGCTCGACGTCTTCCAGACCGGCTTGAGCTCGCGGTCGGGCACGGGGGAATCGTCCACCCCCCGTCGGACGGACTAGGCCCAGGGCAGGCGAGCCCAGCCGGCGGGCCGCTCGCGCCGCGACGGCTCCCACCCGGCGTACGCCTCGTCCGGGCTCGCCGTCTCGCGCTCGACGCTCGCGCCGTGGCGTCCGGCGAGCTCCGAGACGGGGTACCGGACGGTCCACTCGCCGGTCCGCGAGCCGACCATCAGGATCGCGCACGGCTCGTCGCCGGCGCCCACGAAGATGTGCTCGGTCCCGGCGGGCGAGTGGAAGAAGTCCCAGGCGCGCAGCGTCCGCTCCTCGCCCTCGACGAGCAGCGTGCACTCGCCGGAGAGAACGAGGAAGTCCTCCTGCTGGCTCTCGGCGTGATAGCAGCCGTTCGGCTCGCCGGGCGGCAGGACGTGGATCCGGACTCCGAGCTGCGCGAACTCCGCGCGCGGGCTCTCGAAGGAGCATTCGGAGCCCGACGGCTTCTTCTCGCCGCCCTCCGTCGTGAGCCACATCGCCTCACCGACGTTCACGACGAACCACCCCGGGCCGGTCGGGGCGAGGCCGGAGCCGGACTCCTCGAGCGGCGCCTCGGGCAACGGCTACCAGCCGCGGGTCTCGAGCAGCTCGCTCGGGTCGAGCGACTGCGTCGAGATGCCGACCATCGGCTCGCCGAGGCCGGCCGAGACGCGGGCGAGGATCTCCGGATCCTGGAAGTGCGTCGTCGCCTCGACGATCGCCTTCGCCCGCTGCTCCGGGTCGCCCGACTTGAAGATGCCCGAGCCGACGAAGACGCCGTCGGCGCCGAGCTGCATGCAGAGCGACGCGTCGGCCGGCGTCGCGATCCCGCCGGCGGTGAACGTCACGACCGGCAGCTTCCCGTTCTCGGCGACCCACTTGACGAGCTCGTACGGCGCGCGCAGCTCCTTCGCCTCCGCGTACAGCTCCTCCTCGCGCAGCGCGCCGAGCCGGCGGATGTGGCCGAAGACGGAGCGCATGTGCGTGACCGCGTTGACGATGTCGCCGGTGCCGGCCTCGCCCTTCGTGCGGATCATCGCCGCGCCCTCCGCGATCCGGCGCAGCGCCTCGCCGAGGTTCGTGCAGCCGCAGACGAAGGGGACGGTGAACTGCCACTTGTCGACGTGGTGCTCGAGGTCGGCGGGCGTCAGCACCTCGGACTCGTCGATGTAGTCGATCTCGAGCGCCTGCAGGATCTGCGCCTCGGCGAAGTGGCCGATGCGGCACTTCGCCATGACAGGGATCGTCACGGCCTCCTGGATCTCGCCGATCTTGTCCGGGTCGGACATGCGCGCCACCCCGCCGTCGCGGCGGATGTCCGCCGGGACGCGCTCGAGCGCCATGACGGCGCACGCGCCCGCGTCCTCAGCGATCTTCGCCTGCTCGGCGTCGACGACGTCCATGATCACGCCGCCCTTGAGCATCTCGGCGAGACCGCTCTTGACCCGCATCGTCCCGTACTCGGCCATGCCCTGAGTCTAGCCATGCGCGACCTGATAGAACCGCCGCGTGGAGCCGTGGTCGCGGGAGCCGGTGGGACGCTTCGACGAGCTCGAGATCGAGAGCGACGTCCTGCGCGGCAACCCGCTCGGCGACCCGCACGTCCGGCCGCTCTGGGTCTACCTCCCACCCGCGTACGACGCCGAGCCCGACCGGCGCTTTCCGTCGATCTACCTGATCCAGGGCATGACCGGCCAGCTCGACATGTGGCGGAACCGCTCGGCCTTCCGCCCGAATGTCCCGGAGCTCATCGACCGGCTCTTCGCGGAGGAGGACTGCCCGCCGGCACTCGTCGTCGCCGTCGATGCGTGGACGTCCTACGGCGGCGCCCAGTTCATCGACTCATCCGGGACGGGACGCTACGGCGAGTACCTCTGCGACGAGGTCGTCTCCTTCGTCGACTCCCGCTTCCGGACGCTCGCCGAGCCCGGGCACCGCGGGCTCACCGGCAAGTCGAGCGGCGGCTACGGCGCCATGGTGGTGCCGATGCTGCGGCCCGACGTCTTCGGCGGCCTCGCCACCCACTCCGGCGACGCGCTCTTCGAGCTCTGCTACCTGCCGGAGTTCCGGGACTCGGTGCGCACGCTCCGCGACGAGTACGAGGGTTCCTACGAGCGGTTCTGGGAGGACTTCCGCTCACGGCCCGCGTTCACGAAGAAGTCCGACTACTACCTCCTCAACACCTACGCGATGGCCGCCTGCTACTCGGCGAACGAGGACGGCTCGATCGAGCTGCCGTTCGACACCGCGACCGGGATGCTGCGCGACGACGTGTGGCAGCGTTGGCTCGCGTGGGACCCCGTGCGGATGGCACGCCGGCACGCGGAGGCGCTGCGGAGCCAGCGCGCGATCTACATCGACGCGGGCAAGAGGGACGAGTGGTTCCTCGACCTCGGGGCGGACGCGTTCCGGCGCGAGCTCGAGGCGCTCGAGATCACCGACGTCTTCTTCGAGCTGTTCGACGCCGGCCACGGCGGGATCGAGTACCGCTACCCGCTCGCGATCCGCTACCTCGCCGAGCGGCTCCAGTAACCGAAGGGTGATGCTCGAGCTCGACGTGATCCGCGAGGCGCCGAAAGCGCTGCTGCACGACCACCTCGACGGTGGCCTGCGCCCGGAGACGGTCATCGAGCTCGCCGCCGAGATCGGCTACGGCGAGCTGCCGACGTCCGACCCGGCCGAGCTCGGCCGGTGGTTCCTGCGTGGTGCCGACCGCAAGAGCCTCGAGCTCTATCTGGAGGGGTTCCGCCACACGGTTGCCCTGCTCCAGACGCGGGACGCGATCGAGCGCGTGGCGTGCGAGTGCGCCGAGGATCTCGCGGCGGACAACGTCGTCTACGCCGAGGTGCGGTACGCGCCCGAGCTCTCCACCGAGGGCGGCCTGACGATGGACGAGGTCGTGACGGCGATCCTGGACGGGTTCCGGGAGGGAGAGCGGCGGGCGCAGGCGCAGGGCCGAAGGATCGTCATGAAGCTGCTCGTCTCGGCCATGCGCCAGGCGGCGCGCTCGGTCGAGGCCGCAGAGCTGGCCGTGCGCCACCGCGACGAGGGCGTCGTCGGCTTCGACATCGCCGGCCCGGAGGCCGGGTTCCCGCCGACGCGGCACCTCGACGCCTTCCAGCTGATCCAGCGCGAGAACTTCCACGTCACGATCCACGCCGGCGAGAGCTTCGGGCTGCCGTCGATCTGGGAGGCGCTCCAGTGGTGCGGCGCAGAGCGGCTCGGCCACGGCGTCCGCATCGTCGACGACATCACCATCCGGCCGGACGGCTCGACCGAGCTCGGGCGCCTCGCAGCGCTGGTGCGCGACCGTCGCGTGCCGCTCGAGATGTGCCCCACCTGCAACGTCCAGACCGGAGCGGCCGCGTCGATCGAGGAGCACCCGATCGACCTGCTGCGCCGCCTGCGGTACCGGGTCACGGTCAACACCGACAACAGGCTCATGAGCGGCGTGACGCTGAGCTCCGAGTTTCACGCGCTCGGCAAGGCGTTCGGGATCGGTCTCGACGACATGGAATGGCTGACGACGAACGCGATGAAGAGCGCCTTCGCCCCCTTCGACGAGCGGCTCGAGCTGATCAACGAGACGATCAAGCCGGGGTACGCGCGGCTGCGCGCGCGCGAGGCACGCGTGCTCGGCAGCGCGCCCACGCCGGCCGCCTGACCGGTGAACGGCAAGCGCTCTTTCGGAGTCATCATCGGCGGCGGCAATCGTGGGATCGCCGCAACCGTGTACGGGACGGTGCTCGCGATGGCCGCCCTGGCGGCCGGCGCGGTCGAGCATCTCTCGCCGCGCCAGCTCATCACGGTCGTTGCGACGACGTCCGCGGTGATCTGGCTCGCGCACGTGTACGCCCACACTCTCGGCGAGAGCATCGAACGGGGTCGCCGGCTGGACTGGCCCGAGTTCACCGGGATCGCTGCGCAGGAGGTGCCGATCCTGGTCTCCGCGGCGGCGCCGATCAGCATCCTTCTGCTCGGCGCGTTCGGCGTCATCGCCGAGACTCCCGACATCTGGCTCGCCTTCACCGTCGGCTTCGTCGCCCTGGCGGCGCAGGGAGCACGCTACGCGCGCGTCGAACGGCTCGGCGCCGCCGGCACGACCGCCGTGATCGCCGCGAACCTCGCACTCGGCGGAGTCGTGGTCCTGCTGAAGGTGCTCATCTCGCACTGACGACCCGCGACGGCATGCGATCATGCGTCCATCGCACGGTTCATCGTCACCATCGAAGGGCCCGGCTGGACGGACGTCGAGGACGTCGAGCTGCCTCGCCTGCCCGACGTCGGTGAGTCGCTCGAGACCAAGTTCGGGACCCTGATGGTCGCGAGCGCCGAGGAGGCGCCGGACCTGGCGACGTACGCCGGCCGGATCGTCGCCCGTTTCTCGAACGTCTAAGCGGCCGACGTGAGACCGGTCGAGCTCGTCTTCGCCGTCGGCTGGGCGGCCTTCTGGCTGTTCTGGATCCTGGCGGCGTTCTCCTCGAAGCGGGGCCGCATTCAGTGGTCCCGCGAGGTGCGGATCAGGGTCGTGATCATCGCCGTCGCCGTCGTCTTGCTTCGCCTCGGAGCGTTCCATGACAGCCACATCACCTCGGCGCCGTGGCGGGAGGCGATCGGGCTGGTCCTCTTCGCTTCCGGCCTGGGGCTCGCGATCTGGGCGCGCGTGCACATCGGGCGCAACTGGGGCACTCCGATGACGCAGAAGGCCGAGCCGGAGCTCGTCACGAGCGGCCCGTACCGGCTGGTGCGCCACCCGATCTACTCGGGGATCCTCGCCGCCGGCCTCGGCACGGCCGTAGGTGTGAGCTTGCTGTGGCTGGCTCCCGTGGGTCTGGGCGCCATCTACTTCGTCTATGCCGCGACGGTCGAGGAGCGCTACCTGGCCGAGCAGTTCCCTGATACCTACCCGGCGTACAAGCGCTCCACCAAGATGCTGGTGCCGTTCGTGTTCTGATGTGACAGACGTGGGTCCCGGTGACGTATGCGCATCAGGATGAGGCGCATTCTCCTCCCGGCGACCGCGCTCGTCCTCGTCGTCACCGCCTGCGGCGCCGGTGCGAAGCCGGCGCCGCGGGTGACGCTGGCGGGGGCGCACGTACCGCGAGTCAGCGTCGTCGCCGCGCGGCGCAAGGAGGACGCGACTCGCGAGGCGAGGCTGCTGCTACGCGAGTTCGTGCCTCCGCCGGGTGCCCGCGCGACTCGCGAGCCGCGGGGGTGGCGGCGTGCTTCGCCGCTACGGGTCGGGACCGGAGATACTGCATCGCTTCTGGAGCGTGCGGAAGCCGCTCGCGGTTGTCGCAGCCTTCGTGAGGACGCACCGGCCGCCCGGGCTCCGAAACTCCGGCGCCACCTACGGCAGCAACGTCCCGCACTACCTGATGTGGAGCTTCTCGTCGCCGAGCCGCTACCTCGACGTCACGGCAGTCGTACTCCGCGGCAGAACGGTGCTCCGAGTCGACGCTCTGGCTCTCTGGATCTACCCGCGCTCGCCGAGCGAGAGCGTTCCGCCGACGACGCGCACGATCGTCGTTCGCGGGCCGAAGATCCGGCGAACCGTGACGAACCAGGCGCAGGTCGCGCGGATCATCCGCTGGTTCGACGCCCTCCCGGTCTCGCCGCCCGGGATCGCCGTCGCCTGCCCGCTGGTCGGCCGCGGGCAGATCACCCTGTCATTCCGCAGCGCAGCCGGCACTCAACTCGCCCGCGCGACTGTGCCGGAGCGCATCGCCGGCATCTGCGACCCGATCGGGTTCACGATCGGCGGCAAGAGCAGGAAACCCTTGATCGACCGCAGCTCCGGCGAGAGCTTCGCCGCACGCCTGGAGCACCTGCTCACTCCAACGGGGTAAACACCGCGGAAGCTTGCGGGAGGTTTCGGCAGAAACTCCTCCTGCTCCCTCGTGGACGTCCGCGAGGCGCCGCTTGTCCAACGCCCGGCTCCTGCCGACAGAGAACGCAGAGTTGCCGTCAGCAGAGGGGGTTTCGAGATGAGCCGCACGCGTCGAGTTCTGGTCATCGACGACGACCGGCTGCTGTGTGAGCTGGTCCGCACGACGTTCGAGCTGGAGGGGTTCGAGGTGGACACCGCGTACGACGTGATCGAGGCCGAGCGCGTGCTCGTGGGGTCGCGTCCAGACGCGATCCTGCTCGACATCGGGCTCCCCGGGATCGACGGGATCTTCTATCTGGAGCGGCTGCGTGAGACGCCGCAGACGAGCAAGATCCCGATCGTCGCGATCAGCGGCTCGGACGAGGCCGGCCGCGCCGCGCGGGCCGTGGGCGCCGAGGCGTTCCTGCGCAAGCCGTTCAGCCCGCTCGAGCTGATCGCACTCGTCACGCCGCTGATCGGACGGGCCGATCCCGGCGGGACGGACGGCGGCCGAGACCTCGTCGACGCCGCCGACCTGAACCGCCTGATCGAGATCGGCCGCCGCCAGCACGAGCTCCTGAACGAGGCCTACGCGCAGACGGTCGCGGTGCTCGCGTCGGCGCTCGAGTCGCGCGACTTCGGCACGAGCATGCACTCGCGCCGGGTCACCTCGTACGCGACGAGGCTCACCCTCGAGGTCGCGCCGGGGCTGCTCGACGACCCGAGCCTCGAATGGGGCTTCCTCCTGCACGACGTCGGGAAGATCGGCATCCCCGACGGCATCCTCCTCAAGCCCGGGCGCCTCACCGCGTCCGAGCGCCGGCGGATGCAGGAGCACGCGGAGCTCGGCGAGCGGCTGCTCGCGCGCGTCCCGCTGCTCAACCACGAAGGCGCGCGTGTCATCCGCTCCCACCACGAACGGTGGGACGGGAACGGGTACCCGGACAGGCTCTCCGAGGAGAGCATCCCACTGGCCGCGCGGATCTTCGCCGTCGTCGACTCGCTCGACGCGATGACCGACGAGCGTCCGTACCGGGCGCCGGTCAGCTGGGAGGTCGCCACCGAGGAGATCCGCCGCTGCCGGGGCTCGCACTTCGATCCCGACGTGGTCGACGGCTTCGAGGCCTGCGAGCCCGACCTCTACCGCCTGCACACGGCGGAGATTGCCGCCTGAGGGACGCGGGGAGGGCGGCCGTCAGGGCCGCCCTCCCGAGCCTGGGCTCAGTGAGTGCGCTCGGCCTGCAGGGACAGGTGTCCGACCGAGTGCACCAGGTGGTGACGCGCGCCGGCCGTGACGCAGGTCGGGTCGACACCCTGGAGATAGACGCCCTGGAAGGGCGTTGACAGATCGAGGTCGAGAGCCGTCGTGTCGATGGTGTTCGCGCCGTCGAAGTACTGGTAGCCGAACGTCCCGGCGGGGTCGCCGAACCTGTTGATCGGCAGGACGCCGCTGTTGGTGCTGATGAGACAGGTCCGGACGAAGCCGTCGGCGTCGTTCGCTGCGGCCTTGACCTGCTTCAGGCTCTTGCTCAGGCTTGCGACCTGCTTCTTGAGCGCAGCGAACTGCTTCGCCGACGGTCCGCTGGCCTGCTGGCTCGCGGGCGAGGCGGCGACGTACATGGCAGCGGCGACCACCGCGACTCCGACGAGCAACATGAAACGCTTCATCGTCCCTCCTTATGGCCCCCCGCTCCATGCGAGGAAGTTGTCTTGACTCAACCTCGCCGTTGGCGAGATGTCAAATCGCGGACGAGTCGGCGCTAGGAGGCGGGAAGACCGACGGGGCAGGAGACTCCTGTGCCGCCGAGCCCGCAGTAGCCGTTCGGGTTCTTCGCGAGGTACTGCTGGTGGTACGGCTCGGCGTAGTAGAACGGCCCCGCCGCGGCGATCTCGGTTGTGATCTCGCCGTAACCGGCGCGCGCGAGCTCGGCCCGGAACATGTCGCGCGACGCCTCAGCGGCCGCCCGCTGCGCGTCTGACGCCCAGTACACCGCCGAGCGGTACTGCGTGCCGACGTCGTTCCCCTGCCGCTGTCCCTGGGTCGGATCGTGGTTCTCCCAGAACAGCCTCAGCACCCCGTCGAGCGAGAGCACGGCCGGGTCGAAGACGACGAGCACGGCCTCCGTGTGACCGGTGCGACCGCTGCAGACCTCCTCGTACGTCGGGTTCGGCGTATAGCCGCCGGCGTAGCCGACCGCGGTCGTGTAGACGCCGTCGGCCTGCCAGAAGACGCGCTCGGCGCCCCAGAAGCAGCCCATGCCGACGACGAGCTGCTCCAGCCCCTCCGGGAACGGCGGCTCGAGCGGCGTCCCGAGCACCTCGTGCCGGTCGGGCACCTGCATCCGCGTCTCGCGCCCGGGCAGCGCATCCTCGGGCGTCACCATCTCGGCTTTCTTCGTGAACAGGAACATGCGCACAGGTTAGGCGGCGGGGTCGTACCTACCGAGCTCCTCGGCGACCGAGCCGCCGACCTCGCGCTCGGCACGCTCGAGCAGCTCGTCCTCCTTTCGCCTCGTCCAGACGATGAACGCGACGACGACCGCGGCCCCCGCGACGCCGAGGGTGATGTCGATCGCCGTGCTCAGCCTCTCCAGCACGCCGCCGAACACGTAGTAGGCGACGCCGAAGACCGTCGCCCAGACGACGGCACCGGCCGCGTTGAAGACGAGGAAGCGGGGCCAGGGCATCCGGTTCGTGCCGGCGAGGAACGCTGCGTACGTACGGAGGATCGAGACGAATCGCCCCCAGAAGACGACCTTGCCGCCGTGGCGGCGGAAGAGCCAGATCCCGATCTTGAGCCGCCCCTCGTTCAGTCGGACCTTGTGGCCGTAGCGGAGCAGCATCCTGGCGCCGCCGTAGCGGCCGATCGAGAAGCCGATGTTGTCGCCGATGATCGCGCCGGCGATCGCGGCCACGATCACCCACCCGATCTCGAGCTTGTGCGTCGAGCCGGCGTAGAGCGCGGCGGCGATGAGTGCAGTCTCCCCGGGCACCGGCACGCCGATGCTCTCGATCAGCACGAGCAGGAAGACGACGAGGTAGCCGTAGGAGTCGAGCCACCCGTCGATCGTGTGCGCCGAGAGGAAAAAGCCGAGCGTCACACGTACATCTCACCTGACGCTCACCCGCAGCGGGTACGTTCAAGGAAGTGATCGAAGCCCGGGACCTCACGAAGGACTATGGAGAGAAGCGCGCCGTCGACGGGCTCAGCTTCACCGTCCAGCCGGGCGTCGTCACGGGATTCCTCGGTCCGAACGGCTCCGGCAAGTCGACCACGATGCGCCTGATCCTCGGCCTCGACGCGCCGACCAAAGGCGACGTCACGGTCAACGGCCGCCACTACCGCGAGCACACCGCGCCGCTGCACGAGGTCGGCGCGCTGCTCGAGGCGCGCTCCGTGCACACCGGGCGGTCGGCGTACAACCATCTCCTCGGGCTCGCCCAGACGCACGGGATTCCGAAGCGGCGCGTCTCGGAGCTCATCGACCTCGTCGGCCTGCACGAGGTGGCGCGCAAGCGCAGCGGCCAGTTCTCACTCGGCATGGGCCAGCGGCTCGGCATCGCCCAGGCGCTCCTCGGCGACCCCAAGACGGTGATGCTCGACGAGCCGGTCAACGGCCTCGACCCGGAGGGCATCCACTGGGTGCGCAACCTCCTCAAGGGGCTCGCCGCCGAGGGCCGCACGGTCTTCGTCTCCTCCCACCTGATGACCGAGATGGCGCTGACCGCCGACCACCTGATCGTGATCGGCCGCGGCAAGCTGATCGCCGACATGAGCGTCGACGACTTCGTCGCGCGCGCCTCGCAGAAGGTCGTGGTCGTCCGCTCGCCCGAGCTCGAGCGGCTCCGGGTCGCGCTGACCGGCCCGGGAGTCACGTTCGCCGACGCCGAGCGCGGCGCGCTCGAGGTGCACGGACTGACCCCGGAGCAGGTCGGCGAAACGGCAGCCGGTGCCCGCATCGTGCTGCACGAGCTGTCGCCGCAGCAGGCGTCGCTCGAGGAGGCGTTCATGAACCTGACCCGCGACGAGCTCGAGTTCGCGGCCGAGCTGGAGGAGGCGGTCGCGTGAGCGCGATCACGCCGACCGTACGCGTGCCGCGCCTCGCGGTCACCGGCCGCGTCACGTTCCCCCGCGTGCTGCTCTCCGAGTGGACGAAGCTCCGCTCGGTGCGGTCGACGAAGTGGTCGCTCGGCGTCGGGTTCCTGCTCACGATCGCCTTCCCGGTGATCTTCTCCTTCGTCACCCGCTCGCACTGGAGCTCGATGTCGCCGGGCGAGCGCGCCGGCCGCCAGCCGCTCGACATCGCGCTGGCGGGCGTCAACGTCGCGCAACTCGCGATCGCGGTCCTCGGCGTGCTCCTGATCAGCGCGGAGTACTCGACCGGCTCGATCCGCTCCACCTTCACGGCGGTGCCGAAGCGGCTGCCCGTGCTCTGGGCGAAGCTCCTCGACTACGCGGTCGTCTCCCTCGTGCTCATCGTGCCCGCCGTGCTCGTGAGCTTCTTCGCGAGCCAGGCGATCCTCAAGAGCATTCCGCAGCTGCAGATCTCGTTCACGCAGCCGGGCGTCGCCCGCGCGGTGATCGGCGGCGCCGTCTACGTGATGCTCGTCGGCGTCTTCGCACTCGCGGTCGGCGCGATCGTGCGCAACACCGCGGGCGGGATCGCCGCGTTCGCCGCCATCTTCTTCGTCCTGCCGCCGTTGATGTTCACGCTCCCGACGAGCTGGAACAACGCGATCAGCCAGTACCTGCCGAGCAATGCCGGCCGCCAGCTCTTCGCCCTCCAGCACGCCTCGCACACGCTGACTCCGCTGACGGGCGGCCTCGTCCTGGTCGGCTATTGCGTGGCCGCGATCCTGATCGCGGCGATCCTGCTCGTCCGCCGGGACGTCTGAGCGCGAGCAGGCGGACCTGCCTGCCACCATGCGGGTGTGAGCACCGAGGAATCGGGCACCAAACGCGTCCTCACGGACGCTGCCGCCATGGGATCCGCGGCAGCCGGCGCCGCGCGAAGGCACCTCACGGTCGCGCTCGGAGGCCGCGAACGCACCCGCGTCATCATCGTCCTCGCGGCGATCCTCGGGCTGAGCGGTGCCGATGCAGCGACGGTGGGCGCGTCGGCGAGCGAGCTCCGGCAGGGCCTCCACATCTCGAACACGGACATCGGCCTGCTCGTCGCGGTCAGCTCGCTCGTCGGCGCGTTTGCGTCGCTCCCGTTCGGCGTGCTCGCGGACCGCGTGACGCGAACCCGCGTGCTCGGGGTGACGATCGTCACCTGGGGCGTCGCGATGCTCTGGAGCGCCACCGCCTCGAACTTCACCGAGCTGCTGTGGACGCGGCTCTTCCTCGGCGCCGTCACGGCCTCGGCCGGCCCGATGGTCGCCTCGCTCGTCGGCGACTGGTTCGGCAGCTGGGAGCGCGGCCGGATCTACGGCGTCATCCTCGCCGGCGAGTACGTCGGCGCCGGCATCGGCTTCGCGATCACCGGCAACGTCGCCGCGCTCTCGTGGCGGGCCGCATTCGTGATCCTCGCGCTGCCGGCGTTCTTCCTCGCCTGGGTCGTGTGGCGGCTGCGCGAGCCGGAGCGCGGCGGCAAGGGCGTGCTCGCCTCCGACAAGGGTGCGCCTCCACCGGAAGTGCTGGCGCAGCTGCAGGACGCCACCCAGACGACCGACGCGCAGCGGCTGGCGCGGGAGAAGGGACTCGTGCCCGACCCCGAGCTCGTCATCGACCCGGGCGAAGCGCGGCGGATGAACCTCTGGCGAGCCACCCGCTACGTGCTGCGCGTGCGCACGAACGTCATCCTCATCCTGGCGAGCGCGTGTGGCTACTACTTCCTCGCCGGCCTGCAGACGTTCGGCCTGGAGTTCTCGAAGGACCAGTACCGGATCGACCAGCCGCTCGCCAGCACGCTCCTGCTCGTGGTCGGAATCGGGTCCCTGGCCGGCGTCCTGACCGGCGGCGCGCTCGGCGACTATCTCCTGAAGCGCGGGCTCCTGAACGCGCGCATCTGGACGCCGGCCGTCGCTGCAGCGGCCACGGCGATCCTGTTCGTGCCGGCGATCCTGACCAGCGGTGCGGTGACCGCCGTGCCCTACCTCGTCGCGGCCGCGTTCTTCCTCGGCGCCCAGAACCCGCCCCTCGACGCGGCGCGGCTCGACATCATGCCGCCGCTCCTCTGGGGCCGGGCCGAGGCGGTAAGGACGATGCTGCGTTCGCTCGCGATGGCGCTCGCGCCGCTCCTGTTCGGCGCCGTCTCCGACCACATCTTCGGCGGCGGCCGCTCGGGCCTGCAGTGGACGTTCATCATCATGATCCTGCCGCTCGGCGCGAGCTCGTGGCTCCTGTTCAAGGGCCTGCGGACGTATCCGGGCGACGTCGCCACCGCAGCCGCGAGCGCCGACGGCGCGCCCGGGTACCCTCAGCCGCAGGATCACTGGGGTCTTTGATGAGCACCGGCGACACCTTTCTCTTCCTCTCCGCGTTCCTCGCGAGCGGCGTCGAGTTCGTCGAGGCGCTGACGATCGTCCTCGCCTCAGGGCTCGCGCGCGGCTGGCGTTCCTCGCTGGCCGGGCTCGGCGTCGCGACGCTCGTGCTCGCGGTCGTCGTCGCGGTGCTCGGGCCGGCGCTCACCGCGATCCCGCTCAACGCGCTGCGGCTCGTGGTGGGCGCGCTCCTGCTCGTCTTCGGGCTGCAGTGGCTGCGCAAGGCGATCCTGCGGGCGAGCGGCTACAAGGCGCTGCACGACGAGGACGCGATCTTCGCGCGGGAGCTCGCCGACGCCGAGGGCGCGGCGCATGTCGAGCGCGCCGGAGTCGACTGGTACGGGTTCACGCTCTCGTTCAAGGGCGTGCTGCTCGAAGGCCTGGAGGTCGTCTTCATCGTCCTCACCTTCGGCAGCGCGCAGGGCTCGATCCCGCTCGCGGCGGCCGGAGCCAGCGCCGCGCTGCTGCTCGTCGCAGGCATCGGCGTGGCCGTGCGCGCACCGCTCGCCCGGGTTCCCGAGAACGCGATGAAGTTCGCGGTCGGCGCGATGCTGACGACGTTCGGGATCTTCTGGTCGGCCGAGGGTGCCGGAGCCGACTGGCCGGGCGGCGACGCGGCGCTCCTCGGCGTGCTCGGCTTCGTCATCCTCTTCTCGTTCCTCCTCGTCCGGCTGCTGCGGCGGGAGCGGCAGACGCAACTCCGGACCGCGGAGGCGCAGGCATGAAGTGGCTGAGCCGTTTCGGCCGCTTCTGGTGGGAGTTCGTAATCGGCGACGACTGGCTCGTCGCGGCGCTCGTGGCCCTCGCGATCGGCGCGACGGCCGTCCTCGCAGCGGCGAACGTCGCAGCGTGGTGGCTGCTCCCGCTCACGGTCCCGTTCGTGCTGTGGCTCTCGCTGCGGCGGGCGATACGCTCGGCCTAGCGCACGAGGGCCTGTAGCTCAGCTGGTCAGAGCAGCGGACTCATAATCCGTTGGTCCCTGGTTCGAATCCAGGCGGGCCCATTTCGACCCGCATGGCTGCGCCGATTGGCTCAACCATGCGGGTCGTTTGTGTCAAGAGACGCCGATTTCGACACCGCGTGCGTGCACGGGTGCTACCACGGAATCGAGCAGCGCGGCATAGTCGACCTCACGCCGCTCGACCATGACGTGCGTGTAGGTGTCGGCCGTGATCGAGAGCTTCCGCTGCCCGACCAGGCGGCCGATCTCCGCCCAGGAGACGCCTTGCGCGTGCAGGAGGCTGATCCGGCGGTGCCGCAAGCCGTGCGGGCTGAACACCGGCACCGCGGCGGCGTTGCAGGCGCGCGCGATCGCCGTGCGGAGGCGGTCGCCGGTCGCGCCGGCAAAGAGCTGCGCCTCCGGGTCGCGGTCCTCACGCGGCGGCAGGCTCGCCTCGAGCGCCTCGGCGAGCACGTCCGGCAG
>CAVYQV010000027.1:0-21778 GCA_963770815.1 uncultured Actinomycetes bacterium | reverse complement strand
CGCCCAGGAGGCGGCGCAGCACGAACTGGAGGATGCCGCCGTGGCGGAAGTACTCCCGCTCGCGGGGTGTGTCGAGCCGGACGCGGGCACGGAACTCCGTCGCATCGGCGCGCACCGTCACCTCGTCGGCGTCGCCGCCCTCGAGCCCGGTGATCGAGAACTCCTCGCGGCCGCCGAGGCCGAGCGACTCGGCGTTCTCGCCCGGCATGAACTGGAGGGGCGCGATCCCCATCATCAGGAGGTTCGAGCGGTGGATCCGCTCGTACGAGTCCGCGATCGCCGCCCTCACGCCGAGCAGGTTCGGCCCCTTCGCCGCCCAGTCGCGCGACGAGCCCGAGCCGTACTCCTTGCCGGCGATGACGATGGTCGGCACTCCTTCGGCCCGGTAGCGCTCGGCGACCTCGAAGATCGTCCCTTCCTCGCCGTCGGGCAGATGCGCAGTCCACGTCCCCTCGCTGCCGGGAACGAGAAGGTTCTTGAGCCGGACGTTCGCGAACGTGCCGCGCACCATCACCTCGTGGTTGCCGCGGCGCGCGCCGTAGGAGTTGAACTCGCGGCGCTCGACACCGTGCCCGGTGAGGTACTGCCCGGCGGGCGAATCGGGCCGGATCGCGCCCGCCGGTGAGATGTGGTCGGTCGTGACGGAGTCGCCGAGCAGGACGAGGCAGCGCGCGCCCTCGACGTCGGTGACAGGCTCCGGCTCGCGCGGCATTCCCTCGAAGTACGGCGGTAGGCGCACGTACGTCGACGCGCCGGCCCACTCGTACAGCTCGCCCTCCGGAGTCTCGAGCGCGCGCCAGCGGTTGTCGCCGGTGAAGACGTCGGCGTACGTGGAGGAGAACATCTCGCCCTTGACGGACTTGCCGATCACCGCGTCGATCTCCTCGCGGCTCGGCCAGAGGTCGCGGAGGAAGACGTCCTCGCCGTCAGAGCCCTGGCCGAGCGGCTCGTTCACGAGGTCGAGGTCCATCCGTCCGGCGAGCGCATAGGCGACGACGAGCGGCGGCGACGCGAGGTAGTTCGCCTTCACCTCGCCGTGGATGCGCGCCTCGAAGTTTCGGTTGCCGGAGAGGACGGCGCACACCACGAGGTCGCCGTCGGCGACGGCGGCGCTGATCGGCTCCGGCAGCGGCCCGGAGTTCCCGATGCACGTCGTGCAGCCGTAGCCGACCGTGTTGAAGCCGAGCGCGTCGAGGTACGTGTCGAGGCCGGACGCGCGGTAGTACTCGCTCACGACCTTCGAGCCCGGCGCGAGGGAGGACTTGACCCACGGCCGCCGCTCGAGGCCTCGCTCGACCGCCTTCTGCGCGAGCAGGCCGGCGGCGATCATCACCGACGGGTTCGACGTGTTCGTGCAGGACGTGATCGCGGCGATCACGACGGAGCCGTGCTCGAGCGCGTAGTCCTCACCCTCGACCGCGACCCGCTTCTTCTCGAGCGTCGCGGTGTGCGCGGGCGCCTCCTCCTTGCCGTCGCCCACTCCGTCGCCGGTCGGCGGGTCGCTCGCCGGGAACGAGTCGGCGACCTCCTTGTCGTACGTCCCGTTCGTGTAGTCGACGCCGAAGGTGCCCAGCGACTCGATGAACGCGTCCTTCGCGTTCGCCAGCGGGACGCGGTCCTGCGGCCGCCGCGGCCCGGCGAGCGAGGGCTCGACGTCGCCGAGGTCGAGCTCGACCACCTGCGAGTACTCGGGATGCTCCTCCGGCTCGTGCCAGAGCAGGTTCTCCTTGCAATACGCCTCGACGAGAGCGATCCGCTCGGCGCTGCGGCCCGTGAGGCGCAGGTACTCGACGGTCACCTCGTCGACGGGGAAGAAGCCGCACGTCGCGCCGTACTCGGGGCTCATGTTCCCGAGCGTCGCGCGGTCGGCGAGGGCGAGCGAGCCGACGCCGGGGCCGAAGTACTCGACGAACTTCCCCACGACGCCGGTGCGGCGCAGGATCTGAGTCACGGTGAGCACGAGGTCGGTCGCGGTTGCGCCCTCGCGCAGCGCGCCGGTCAGCCGGAAGCCGACGACCTGCGGCACGAGCATCGACAGCGCCTCACCGAGCATCGCGGCCTCGGCCTCGATGCCGCCGACGCCCCAGCCGAGCACGCCGAGGCCGTTGACCATCGTCGTGTGCGAGTCGGTGCCGACGAGCGTGTCGGGGAACGCGACGCCGTCCCGCACCTCGATCACGCGCGCGAGGTACTCGAGGTTGACCTGGTGGACGATGCCGGTGTTCGGCGGCACCACCCGGAAGTTGTCGAACGCGCCCTGGCCCCAGCGGAGAAAGGCGTACCGCTCGTGGTTCCGCTCGAACTCGAGCTCGACGTTGCGCTCGATCGCCAGCCGCGAGGCGAACTCGTCCACCTGCACCGAGTGGTCGATCACGAGCTCGACCGGGATCAGGGGGTTGATCGCGCTCGGGTCGCCGCCCTGCTTGTGCATCGCGTCGCGCATCGCGGCGAGGTCGACGACGGCCGGCACGCCCGTGAAGTCCTGCAGCAGGACGCGGGCGGGCTGGAACGCGATCTCGCGCGACGGCTCCGCGTCGGCGACCCAGCCGGAGACCGCTTCCGCGCCCTCGTCGGAGCCGTGGCGGAGGACGTTCTCGAGCAGGATCCGGAGCGTGTACGGCAGCCGGGTGGCGGCGGCGTCGAGTCTGCAGAACCCGTAACTCTCGCCCCCGACTCGTAGCTGCTCCATGCCTCGATCTTAGAGGCGGCCCGGCGACCCCCGGCGCGTTGGTCCGTCGTTGGGCGCGGTCCGTACCGTTGCGCCGGTGAGACGTCTCCTGCTCGTGACGTGCGCCTCCCTCGCCCTGCTCGCCGGCGCGGCTTCCGCAAGCAGCGGCTCGCAGCCGACCGGCCAGATCGTCTTCGGGATGAACCACTACTGCCTGACCCCGGCGCCGAACGGCGGCGGAAGAGTGCCGGTGGACTGCGGCAAGGGCGAGATCGCTGTGGTCAACGCGAACGGCTCCGGCCTGAGAGTCCTCACCCACGACAAGGCGACCGAGACGTCGCCGGCCTGGTCGCCGAACCACGAGCAGATCGCGTTCATCCGGCCGAAGCGGCACACCAGCGACCAGATCTGGGTGATGAACGCCGACGGGTCGAATCAGCACGCGCTGACGCACTTCGCGAACGCGCCGCAGCTCTGGGGCAGCACCGTGACGTCCGACCTCTCCTGGTCGCCGGACGGGCAGGAGCTCGTCTTCGCCGCCTACCGCAACAGCCAGGGTGGGCGGGAGCAGCTGTACGTCGTGGACGTCCGTACACACGACATGCGTCGGCTGACGAACCTGCCTGACGGCGCGACGGAGCCCGCGTGGTCGCCGAACGGCCGCTGGATCGCCTTCGTCGGTGCCGTCGCGCCCGGTCACATCTACCTGCTCTCCACCAAGACGCACAAGGCCCACGCGGTCGGCAAGGCGACCGGGCTCTGCATCGCCTGGTCGCCCGACAGCAAGCAGCTCGTGTTCAACGGCGGCGGCAAGCTCGAGCTGGTCAACCTGGCCGGCACGCACTACCACTCGCTCGGAGTCGACGGCGACCAACCGAGCTGGTCGCCCGACGGCCAATGGATCGTTTTCCCCTCGGGCGACTACGTGAAGGAGATCCGGCCCGACGGCCAAGGCCTCCGTCACATCCTCTACGTCACCTCGAAGAAGGGCCTGAACTTCGAGCCGAACTGGTAGCGGGGCCGCGCCCAGGCGGAGGCGCGCGAGCTGTCGCTACCTTTGGCGGGTGAGGCGGGAGGAGATCCAGCCCGGCATCGCCGGAACCGTCGAGCACGTCATTCCTCAGGAGGCTGAGGAGCTCTGGACGGAGGACGGCCACGAGCACCTCGGCTGGTTCTGCGTCAGCACGGATCCGTTTCCGTGTCCCGCGCCCGACTGCACGTTCGTCGCCGTGTTCATGACGGCCGCGCACCTCGTGCTCGTCTGGGAGGAGCAGGACGACCCGAACCTCCTCCGCCACGCGCAGCGCGCGAAGGAGGTCGGCCGCAACCCGCGGATCATCTCCTACGAGGTCGACTTCGGCCCGAGCGCGTCGTACTACGCGTGGGAGGCGGCGGGCCGGCCGGTGCACGGCGTCCGCGGCAAGTAGCGAGCTCGTGGATCTCAGCCGCTTCGGGGCGGCGCCGGCGTGGTCGCTCGGAGTCGAAGAAGAGCTGATGCTCGTCGACGCCGAGACCTTCGAGCCGGCACGGGACGGATTCTCACGGGCGTTCGGCGAGGCGACGGAGCGGATCAAGCCGGAACTGTTCGAGTCGTTCGTCGAGATCACCACGCCGGTGGTCGAGACTGCGGAGGAGGTGGAGTGCGAGCTCCGCGCGCTGCGTCTCGAGGTCGCCGAGCGCGCTGCAGCGCACGGCCTCGCGGTGCTCGCGACCGGGTCGCATCCCACCGCTCGCGGGCAGGTGCCGATCGTGCCCCTCGAGCGCTACCTACGGTGGAAGGCGAAGCTCCCGCTGCTCCAGCGGCAGCAGGTCTGCGGTCTCCACGTGCACGTCTCCGTCCCCGATCCCGACACCTGCCTCCGGGCCTTCGAGGGCGTCGTCCCGAGGCTGCCGGACCTGCTGGCCGCCTCCGCGAACTCGCCGTACTGGGAAGGAGCAGACAGCGGCCGGCGCTCGATTCGCTCCCAGATCCTGCTCGAGATGCCGACGGGCGGCACCCCGCCGGTGCTGCGCAGCTGGGACGACTGGCGGGTCGCGACCGGCGGCGACAGCATGCGCCGCCACTGGGACGCCTGGCCGCGGCCGGAGTACGGGACGCTCGAGGTGCGCATCCTCGACCAGCCGACGTCGCTGCGCCGGACGGCCGAGCTCGCCGCCGAGGTGCAGCGGCTCGTCGGGGCAGCCGCGGAGCTGGACGAGAAGCCGTACGACCGCGAGGAGTACGCGGCCCGGCGCGACGCGGCCGGGCGCGAGGGAGGCGGGCCGGAGGCCGAACGCCAGCTCGAGCTCGGGCCCGAGGCAGCCGTCCAGGAGCTCGTCGCGCTGACGCTAGGCTGACCATATGGCGACCCAGACGGACACGATCCAGGTCGGCGGCGTGCGCTGCGAGAAGTGCGTCATGCGGCTCGCGCACGCGCTCGAGGGCCACGAGGGCCTCGAGGGCGCGAACGCGAACCTGATGGGACAGGTCACGCTCGCCTGGGACGACGAGCAGACCAGCCGCGAGGCGATCGTCGCGCTACTCGCGAAGTCGGGCTTCCCCGAGCTCGCCGCCGTCTAGCTCCTCGCCGCGCGCGGAATAGGAGCGTCCCCCGCGCCGTTCGGGAGGGAATGGCGCACGCTGGTACGGTGGACCGCATGGACGCGGAGCCGGAGGAGGCGCAGCGGCTCGCGACCGAGGCGCGCGACCGCGTCCGGTTCGAGGAGGACGCGCTGGCGCTCTCCGACCAGGTCTACCGCGTCGCCCGGCATCTCGCCTCGTCGCGCGAGGACGCCGACGAGCTGATGCAGGAGACGTACGCGCGGGCGTTCCGCAGCTGGCGCTCGTTCACGCCCGGCACGAACATGCGCGCGTGGCTCCTGCGGATCCTGACCAACCTCAACATCGACCGCGGGCGGCGGCAGCAGCGGGCACCGCAGATGCAGCCGCTCGAGGCGAACGACTACTTCCTCTACGACCGGCTCGCGGAGAACGGGGACGGGATCTCCGACGAGGAGCAGGTCGTGGAGCGTTTGTCGCAGGACGACATCGTGACGGCGCTCTCGGCAGTGCCGCACGACTTCCGCGACGTGCTCGTGCTCGTAGACCTCGGCGACTTCAGCTACGCGGACGCGGCCCAGATCCTCGACATCCCGGTCGGTACGGTGATGTCGAGGCTGCACCGGGGGCGCCGCATTCTGAAGCGGGAGCTGGCCGAGTCCGCCCTGGAGGAGGCGACATGATGGATCCCTGTGCGCACTGCGAGCAGATGATGCAGCCGTACCTCGACCACGTCCTGACCGACGAGGAGAAGGATCAGGCGGAGGCGCATCTCGCCGAGTGCGTGGATTGCCAAAGGCGCTACAAGTTCGAGGAGAGCCTGCGGATCTACGTGCGCAAGGCAGTAACCGAGGAGATGCCGGCGGAGCTGCGGCAGAAGCTGGCCGCTCTCAGGATCCCGCTCGAGTAGCCGGTCGGCGCTTGAGCGCGACCTGCTGGACTCCCGGCCAGTGGGCGGCCCGTGCAGCCGCGGCGATCGCGGGCGCGCATGACGGCTGATCCGGTGTGACGTCGAATGCGTCGGGCAGCGGGTTTCCCAGCCCCGGCGGCACCACTTTCGACGTCCCGAGCATCTTGTTCATCTTGGCCAAGGCCTTGGCCTTCGAGATGAAGACCACCTGCCGCACGCACGGTTCGCGTCGCAGGGCCGCGCCGACGAAGCGCTCGTCGCGTCGGGTCGCGCCTGTCGCGCAGAGCACCTTCGTGCAGAAGTAGACGTTGACGCCGGAGGCATGGGCTTGCCGCGGGTGCGGTACCGGCGCATGTCCATGTCCCGCGTGCTGCGCCGGCGCGAAGTCGAAGTATTGGATTCCTCCGCAGCCGGAGAGCAACGCCACGCACCCGAGCGCCGCAACTGCTCCACCGAGCCGAAGACGCTGCATGGGAAAATGGTCTGCCCCGGCGGGTCGTGCGTCAAATCCGGGGCTCGTCCACGTCCCCGGGCGGAGCGAGGTCGTCGCAGGCGGACGAGGCGGGCCGGGAGCGACTTCGCGCCCTCGTCGGGGACGTCGTCCCAGAGCGCGCGTGCGAGCAACACGGGATGGAGCCGGACGCCGTTGTAGCTCGCTGCCACCGCGTCGCCGCCGTTCGTGCGCCAGTCCTCGACGACGCGGTCGACCGCGCGCGGGTCGAGATCGGGCCCGTCGGCGAGCACGACGACCGCGGCTTCCGTCTCTGCGGGGAGCGCGGCGAGGCCGCGGCGCAGCGAGACGCCCGGGCCGCGCTCCCAGTCGGGGCAGTGGACGCTCTCCACGGGCAGATCGTGTGCGCCGCTCACGACGACGATCTCGTCGACGGAGCTCTCCCGCAACGCCGCGAGCACCTGCGGCAGCAGCTCGACCTGCTTCGGCGGCTCGGTCCCGTAGCGGGACGAGGCTCCGGCGGCGAGCACTACGGCAGAAACGGACATGACCAGGTATCAGACACCAAGACAGGTCCGAGACGGACACCTTCGGCTCAACGAGGCCGAAAATCGGCGACACATGTCCAGCCGTGCCGTGTCTCGGTGTCAGACACCGGACAGGCCCGAAAGCGACGTGTCCCTAGCCGAGTGCTGCGAGCGCGCGGCGCACGAGCGCCTGCGCGAGCGCCACCTTCCACTCGGTCCGCGGCAGCGGCGTCGCCGTGTCGAGCTCCTCGACGCGCTCGATCCGCCAGGGCACCGGCGCCACGCCGGCGAGCGCGATCCGCGTGGAGTTGTCCGCGTACCGCGCGACCGCGACGCCGACCTGCGGGAACGACCAGCGCTTGCGGTCCATCGCCTTGAGGTAGACGCTCGCCTCCACCGGCGGGAGCTCGACCTCGAGCAGCAGCTCGCCGTCCTCGAGCGTCGTCGTGCTCCGGTTGCCCTCGTCCGGGAGCCGGTAGAGATCCTCGACGGCGAGCTCGCGCCGGCTGGTGCGCAGCCGGCCGCCGAGGGCAACGAGTGCGGCCGCGACATCGGAGGGGTGCGCCGAGGCGCAGAAGTCGTTGGCGAAGATCGCGTGCTCGCGGTGCTCGCCGTCGCGCGCGTGGCAGCGGTCCCCGCCGTGAAGACGGCAGCGGTAGCCGAGCCGCCAGTACCAGCAACGCGTCGACTGGAGGAGGTTGCCGCCGAGCGAGCTCATGTTCCGCAGCTGCGGCGACGCTGCGAGCCGGCACGCCTCGCGCAGCGCGTCAGGAATCGCCTGCTCGGCCTCGAGCTCCGCGAGCGTCGTGCCGGCGCCGATCGTGCTGCCGTTGACGCCGCGCGGCACGACGCCGCGCACGTCGACGAGCGTCTCCGCCTCGAGCAGACCCTCCTGCAGCTGCGGCACGACCTCCGTCCCTCCCGCAAGTAACACAGTGTTACTTGGGATCTCGGCGACGCTAGACGGCCGCAGGAGCTCCACGCTTCTCCTTCTCGCGCGCCCGCTCGCGCTCCTCGGCCGCGCGCAGCGCCCGCAGCATCTCCTCGCGAGAGATCGGCAGCTCCTGCACCTCGGCGCCCGTCGCGTCGCGGATCGCGTTCGCGATCGCGGCTGCGATGGGGACGATCGGCGGCTCGCCGAGCCCCTTCGAGCCGAGGTTCGTCAGGTGCTCGTCGGGCTTGTCGACGAACTCGCAGACGATCTCCGGGACGTCCGCGATCGTCGGCATCCGGTACGCGTCGAGCGAGGTCGTGAGGACGCGGCCGGTCTCGGGATCGAGCAGGCGCTCCTCCGAGAGCGTGTGGCCGATGCCCTGGATGATCCCGCCCTCGACCTGGCTGGAGGCGCCGAGCGGGTTGACGATGCGCCCGACGTCGTGGATCGCCGCGACGCGCTCGACCTGCACCTCGCCGGTCTCGACGTCGACCGCGACCTCGACGACGTGGACGCCGAACGTGAGGACGCTCATCCCGGCCGGGTTCGGTCCGCGTGCGCCCTTGCCGAGGATCTGCGACTCCTCGAGCACGGCGACGATCTCGTGGAGCGGAGTGCCGGCCGGCATGCCGCGCTGCTCGGCGATGTCCTCGACCTGCTCGCGCGCGTCGGCCGCAGCTGCCCGCACCGCAGGCCCCATCGAGGGCAGCGTCGACGAGCCGGCGGAGATCGAGGCGTATGCCCCGCGCGCGGAATCGCCGAGCACCACGTCCACGTGCTCGAGCGGAATGCCCAGCTCCTCGGCGGCGATCTGCGCCATCGCGGTGCGCGTCCCGGTGCCGATGTCCTGCATCGCAGTGATCACGGTCGCCCGGCCGTCGGAGCCGAGCCGCACCCATGCGTACGAGGGCGGGCCGCCGCCGCCGTACCAGATCTGACTCGCCATCCCTACGCCGCGCTTCCAGACCGAGTCCGACCGTGCGCGCACCGCGTCCCGCCGCTCCCAGTGCGGCTCTGCGCGGCGGTAGCACTCCTCGAGGTTCTTGGAAGAGAACGGCGTGCCGTCGTTCGAGCTCGCGTAGTTGCGGCGGCGGAGCTCGAGCGGGTCGACACCGAGCTTGGCGGCGAGGTCGTCGACCAGGCACTCGAGCCCGAACGTCCCCTCGACGAAACCGGGGGCCCGGAACGCCTTCATCGGCGGCGTGTTGAGCTGCGCGCCGTACGTGACGGTGCGGACGTTCTCGCAGTCGTAGAGCATGCGCATCGGCCCCTCGGTCGAGGCATTCCAGCCCGACCAGCCGACCGAGTTCGTGAACTCACCGTCGAACACGACGATCGTCCCGTCGCTGCGGGCGCCCGCGCGGAGCCGCTGGACGGTGGCGTTGCGGTTCCCCGCGGACGTGTGCTCCTCGCGCCGCGTGAGCGCGCAGCGCACCGGCCGCCCCGTCAGCTTCGCGAGCTCCGCCGCGACATATGTGTACTCGTCGGGGCTGTTCTTCGAGCCGAAGCCGCCGCCCATGTACTCGCAGACGACGCGCACCTTGTCCTCGGGCAGGCCGAGCGTGTCGGCGACCGACTGGCGGATGCCCCAGATGTACTGCGTCGAGATGTAGACGTGGAGCGTGTCGCCCTGCCACTCGCAGATCGCCTGGTGCGTCTCGAGCGAGTTGTGGAGGACCGTCTGCGTCCGGTACGTCCCCTCCACGACGACGTCCGCCTCGGCGAGCGCGCGCTCGACGTCGCCGCGCGCGTAGTGCCGCGGCTCGGCGGTGAAGATCTCGCGCCGGACGGCCTCGTCCGGGTCGAGCACGACCTCGAGCTCCTCCCACTCGATCTCGATCGCCTCGACCGCCGCGCGCGCCTGGCGGAAGGTGTCCGCTGCGACGGCCGCGACGGCCGCTCCCGAGAACCCCGCCTCCTCCTCGAGCCCGTGCGCCTCGCCCGGCCCGATCGCAGCCCGCACGCCCGGCATGGCGAGCGCCGGCGCGAGGTCGATCCGCTGGACGCGCGCATGCGCGTACGGGGAGCGCAGCACGGCCGCCTGGAGCATCCCCGGCAGCTTGAGGTCGGCCGTGAAGCGCGCCTCGCCGCGCACGCGCTCGTGGCCGTCCTGGCGCGGCGCGGGCTGCCCGACCACCGCGAGCGGCCCCGCGGGCCACTGCTCGAGTGGATCCTCCTCGACGACGATCCACACCTCCTCGAAGCGCCCCTCGACCTCTTTCTCGGTGCGGATCAGTCTTGCCACGAAAGGATCGCCTCCTCGATCTTGGGATACGTGCCGCAGCGGCAGATGTTCCCGGCCATCGCGTGCCGGATCTCCTCGCGCGTCGGCTGCGGGTTCGCGGCGACGAGCGCCGCCGCCGAAACCACCTGTCCGGGGGTGCAGAAGCCGCACTGGACGGCGTCGGTGCGCACGAAGGCGTCGACGAGCGGATGCTCGCGCAGGCCCTCGATCGTCGTCACCTCGCCCTCGACCGTGTGTGCGAGCGTGATGCACGAGAGTCGCGGCACGCCGTCGACCTGGACGGTGCAGGCGCCGCAATGTCCCTCGTTGCAGGCGATCTTCGTCCCGGTCAGCCCGAGCCGCTCGCGCAGGACGTGCGCGAGGCTCGTCCCGACCGGCGCGTCGAGGACGTGCTCGCCGCCGTTCACCGTCAGCCGCAGTTCGCTCATGTTGAGGTCACTGCCACGGTGTCGGCAATCTGAATCAACCGGACGGCGGTGCGCGCCACCTGGCGGCGCTCGTTGTCGTCCTCCGCCTCGGGCAGCGTCCGCCACAGGTCGCGGGCGGCTTCGAGCAGCTCGCGGATCTGGCCGAGCTCCTCCTGGTGAGAGCCGTTCGGCTCCTCGGTCGCGTTGAGTGCCAGCCCGAGCGCGCCGAACGCATCGGACTGCTGACGGACGAACAGAAGCGGCATCGCCATCGAGACGTACTGGTGGATGCGCGCCTGCGCGAGCGGCTGCTCGAGGACGGCCGGGCCGCAGGGCTCCGACGGCTCGAGCGGTTCCTCGCCGTCTGCCATCCGGTTCGAGTTGTCGGCGAAGAAGTCCCGCAGCTGCCGGTCGTCGAAGCCCGAGACGCGGGCAACCCGCGCCGAGAGGAGCAGCGAGCCGGGCTGCTGGCCGTACGGGTAGTCCGAGGCGTAGACGATCTGCTCCGGCGGCACGAGCCGCAGCAGCCCGAGCAGGTCGATCGCGCTCCAGACCGAGCTGTCGAAGAAGACGCCGCGCTTGCCCGAGAAGCGATAGGCGAGGTTGGCGAGGTCGGCGATGCCGGCGTGGGCGAGGATCAGCTGCGCGCCGGGGTGCGCGTCGAAGAGCTTCTCGAGCCCCTCCGCGATCGGCGGCAGGCCGCGGCCGGCGTGGATGAGGATCGGCACGCCGCGCTCGGCCGCCAGCTCGAAGACGGGCGCGAGCCGTTCATCGTTGAGCAGGAACTTCTGGGCGCGCGGATGGAGCTTGATCCCGCGGGCGCCGAGGTCGAGACAGCGGCGCGCCTCCTCGATCGGCCCCTCGTCGAGTGCCAGCCGCACGAAGGGGATCAGGCGGCCTTCCGAGCGGGCCGCGAACTCGAGGGTCCGGTCGTTGCCGGCCTGGAAGCCTGGGTGCCGGTCGGGCTCGTCGAGGCAGAACATGAAGGAGCGCGAGATGCCGTACCGGTCCATCGAGCCGATCAGCTCCTCGTAGCGGCCGACCATCCCGTCGATGTCCGTGCCGAGATGCGTGTGCGCGTCGAAGAGGTCGAGGTCGGGCGGCAGGTCGGCGCGCATCCGCTCGTCCCACGACTCCGTGACGTGCTGTGCCCGCTCGAGCGCGTCCATTAGCTGAATCTAGCCGCCCGTCGGGGCTTCGCGTCGCGCGCGGATGCGTGCCGGTTTCGTGCCGACTTCGCAAAGGACACTGTCGGCGCGACGCGGCGGGCGGTAGCAAGGGGCCGTTCATTCCCCCGGATCGGAGGCTCCATGAAGCGCATCCACCTGCTCGTCCTGCTCTCGGCCCTCGCGCTGCCCCTCGCTGTCACCTCGGCGCGGGCCAGCGGTGCGGGGAGCATCGTCGTCGCCGAGGTCTACGCCGCCGGCGGCAACAGCGGCGCCGCCTATGCCAACGACTACGTCGAGCTCTTCAACCGCGGCGTGAGCCCGGTCGCCGTCGACGGCTGGACGCTCCAGTACGCGTCTGCGGCGAGCACGAGCTGGCAGTCGACCGCATTGAGCGGCTCGATTCCGGCCGGCGGCCGCTATCTCGTGCAACTCGCCTCGGGCGGTGCGAACGGCGCGGCGCTGCCGACGGCCGACGCCACCGGCACGTCGAACCTCGCGGCGACCGGCGGCAAGGTCGCGCTCGTCGACGATTCGACCGCGCTGTCCTGCGGCGCCTCGGCGGGAAGCTGCTCGTCTGCCGCCAACCTCCAGGACCTGGTCGGCTACGGGAGCGCCGCCGACTACGAGGGGAGCGGTGCGGCGCCGGCAGGGAGCGCGACGAAGGCGACCGCGCGAACCGACGCGTGCACGGACACCGACGACAACGCGGCGGACTTCGCGGCGGCGACACCCGATCCGCAGAACTCGTCAGCCGCGGCGAGCACCTGCTCGGCCTCGCCGCCTCCCAACGGCTCGAGCGGATCGGCAGGCGTCGACGTGGACATCCAGCCGGTGCTCTCGATCGCGCTCGACCACCCGACGCTGAGCTTCCCCGCGGCGGTGCCGGGGACGATCCCGAGCCCGCTGCCGGAGCACGTCACGGTGACTAGCAACGACGCGAGCGGTTACACGCTCAGCGTCCACCGGACGGCGTTCTCGCCGCACGACCTGCCGCTCGGTATCGGTGTCGGCGCGGGCAGCCTCGTCGCGGTGCCGATCACGCCGGCGCCAGACCTGTCGCTGGCCGGCGCGAGCGGCCCGAGCGCAGACGGAGGCGACACGGTGGCAACGAGCGTCGGGTTCGTGTCTCCGCTCCCGGTCGTGGCGGCCGGGCACTACACGGCGACGCTGACGTTCACGGTGATCGGCAAGTGAGACGCGCGCTCGCGTTGCTCGTCCTCGCAACGGCTGCGGCACCCATCCCGGGTGCCGCAGCCGGCCGCGGCATCGCGGTGAGCGCGAGCCCGCTGCGCCTGACGCTCAGGGGCGCGTCAACAGGCGCGGTCACCGTGCGGAACCCCGGCAGGCGCACACTGCTGGTCGACGTCTCGCGCGCTGGATTCGCCCGCTCCCTGCGCGGCAAGCCGCGGGTGCGGCCGGCCCGCGCCGCCGCGTCCTGGCTCCGCGTGCAGCCGAAGCGGTTCCGGCTCGCGCCCCGCGGGAAGGCGACGCTCCATCTCGTCGCGGCGCCGCCGCAGCGGGCCGCGCCCGGAGATCACCCGGAGCTCGTGCTCCTGACGACGCGGCCGCTGGGCGAGCACCACGTCCGGGTGCGGCTGCGGGTCGGCCTCATCGTCGTCCTCCACGTCCGAGGCCGGATCGTGCGCCGGCTCGACGCGCAGGCGCTCGACGTCCGCCAGAGCGGGGCCGTTCGCCTGCTCGAGCTGCGCCTCGTCAACCGCGGCAACGTGACGGAGCGGCTGGGCGGCGACGGACTGCGGCTGGCGCTGCTCCGCGGTGACCGGAGGTTCGCGTCGCTGCGGCCGCGCAGCCAGGAGATCCTCCCGCACAGCTCCGGCATCGCCGTGTTCGCCTACCGGGGACGGCTGCGGGGAGACGTGCTCGCACGGGTCGAGCTGCGGGCACCGTTGCGCGGGCGCGGGCGCTCATTCAGCGTCCGGTTCTGACCGATAGATGCCCCATGGACAGGCGCATCGTCTGGATCTTCGTCGGCGTCGGGATGACGCTGGGCGGTTTCCTGCCCGTCGTCTGGGGCGGCAGCGCTCTCGGGTTCGCCTCGCTCGTCTTCGGCTCGCTCGGCGGCCTCGCCGGGCTCTGGCTCGCGGCGAAGCTGACCTAGGCGGCTGCGAGGATCCGCCGGACGAACTCCGCCTCCGGCACCGATCCGTCCCAGCGCGGCTCCCCGTCGACGACGATCCGCGGCACGGCCCAGACGCCGAGCTCCTGCGAGAGCTGCGGGAACTCGTTCGCCTCGATCGCAGCCGCGGTCACCCGCTCCGAGGCGAGGGCGCAGCGAAACGCCAGCAGCACGGCCGGCGGGCAATGCGGTCAGGTCGGCGTGACGAAGACGTCGAGCGCGAGGTCGCGGTCGAGCTCCGCGAGCGCCTCGAGCGATTCGGGACGCAGCGTGACCCCGGCACGCCCCGCATCGACTATCGCACCGACGAGCGAGCCGAGCTCGTAGCCCCACGGCAGCCCGTCGTACCGGACGCCGGCGTCCCGCCCCTCGGGGCGGATCGACACAGCCGGGAAGCGCGGGAAGCCTTCCGGCTCCTCCTCCACCCGGCACGTCACGCTGTCGCCGAGCTCGGCCAGCCCTTCGCACAGCCGCACCGTCTCGGCGCCGAAATCGACGTCTCCCGAACCGGCGCGCGGCGTTTCCTCAGGCCCGAGGCCCACGAAGAGCTCCACGGGGCGCTCGAGCTCGGCGAACCACGCGCGCACCTTCGTCTCCTCCTCTGGCCGCAGAAGGGGCATACGGGCGAGCCTAACCACGTTCACGTCGTCATGAACAGGCGGCGGCTGGGCGCGAGCGACCTCGAGATCTCCCGGGTGGGCATCGGCACTGCGCCGATCGGCTCGCGCCCGGGAGAGTGGTGGGTCAACTGGGGGCCGCAGGACGACGGCGACTCGGTGCGGGCGATCCATGCCGCCCTGGACGGGGGCGTCAACTGGGTCGACACGGCTCCCTTTTACGGTTGGGGGCACGCCGAGGATGTCGTCGGCCGCGCGCTCGCCGGCCGCGAGGAGGTCCTCGTCTTCACGAAGTGCGGCACGCTCCGCCGCGCCGACGGGGACGACTACATGGATCTCAGGCCGGAGTCGATCCGGCGCGACTGCGAGGCGAGCCTGCGCCGGCTACGGCGCGAGCGGATCGACCTCCTGCAGTTCCACGACACCGACCGCCACGTGCCGATCGAGGAGTCGTGGGGCGCGCTCCAGGAGCTCATCGCGGAGGGGAAGGTCCGCCACGGTGGGCTCTCGAACCATCCGCCGGAGCTTGTGGAGCGGGCGCTCGCCCTCGGACCGGTGGCGGCCCTCCAGTTCCAGTACTCGGCGCTTGCCCGTGAGCACGAGCAGCAGCTGCTGCCGTGCGCGTTGCGGCTCGGCCTCGGCGCGATCGTTTGGTCGCCGCTCGCCAGTGGGTTTCTCACCGACGGCTTCTCGGTCGACGCTCTTGCCGCGGACGATTTCCGCCGCACCCACCCGTTCGCCGAGCTGGAGGTCGGCCCGACGCAGGACGAGCTGCGCGCCCGCGGCGACGGCAGCGTGACCCGCGGAGCGCTCGAGTTCGTCCTCTCGCACCCAGTGGTGACCGGCGCGATCGTCGGAATCCGCACCGAGCGCGAGGGCCGAGACCTCGCGGCGTTCGCCTAGCTCCGGCCGTACAGCTCGTCGATTGCCTGCTCGAGCTCTTCGAGGCGTGCGGCTCCGAACGCGCGCACCGTCCCGTCGGAGTCGACGACCACGTTCGTGGGCACGCCGCGCACGCCGAGCGCTCCGGCGAGCTTCAGGTCCGGGTCGAGCAGGATCGGCCCCTTGATCCCCCACATCTCGCAGAAGCGCTCGACCTCGGGACGCGGCTCCGTCCCTTCCCAGATGTCGACGAGCACGATCTCGAGCCCCGACCGGGACTCCTCGCGAACGCGCACGTCCTCGAGGAACGGCGCTTCCGCGTTGCACGGTCCTCACCAGGAGGCGAAGAAGTTGAGGATGTACTTTTTCTCCGCCCAGTCGTGGTTCGTGCGCTGCTCGCCCGACCGGTAGTCCTCGAGGGAGAACGCGGGGAGCGTCCGCCCGATCCACGGGCTCTGCTCCTCGACCACCGGCGCGGGCGGCCGTGCCGCGAGGAGGTCCTCGACGATCGACATCGTCTGGCTCCCGGCGTTCGCGACGAGGATCCGCCCGTCGTGCGGGTCGACGATGACGCCTCCCGGGCCGCCGCCGACCGGGATCTGCGACCACTCGACACCGTCGGCGACACCGAGGACGCTGACCGATCCGGCGCCGCGGTTCGTGACGTAGACGCGGTCGTGCGAGGGATGGACGGTGAGCCCGACCGGGGCCGAGCCGGTGCGGATCTCCTCCTTGACCTCGATCGCATCGAGGTCGACGCGGGAGACGGTGCCGGCGATCGAGTTGACGATGAACGCCTCGCCGCGCTCGGGGACGATCCCGATCGCGCACGTGCCGACGCCCAGCTCGAGCCGGCCGACCTCCTCGAAGGAGTCGGCGTCGTAGAAGTTCGCGGAAGCCGCGACGAAGTTGACGCAGATCGCGAGGCGGCGCGTGGGGTCGACGCCGATCGCTCCGGCGCCGGGCTCCGCGTCCACGGTCGCCACGGTCTCGAGCGTGTCGAGGTCGATCACGCTCATCGTCGAGCCGAGTGAGTTGCCGACGTAGAGGCGCCGGAACTCCGGGACGTGCGTCAGCCCGGACGGGTAGCCGCCGACGGGCACCGAGGTCTCGACCTCGAGCGTCGCCGAGTCGATGATCGTCACCTGGTCGGAGTGCGCGTCGGCGGTGAAGACGCGGCCCGTCTGCTCGTCGAGGCCGATGTCGATCGGCTCGTTGCCGGTGGGGATCTCGCGGATGACCTCGTGCGTCTCGAGGTCGACGACCGAGACGAAGTCGCTGCGCGAGCACGCGACGAACGCGCGCCTGCGCTTGACGTCGACCGCGATTCCTTCGGGGTCGAGGCCGACCGGGATCTCCGCGATCTGCCGCCACGGCGAGCGCGAGTCGATCCGGCACGCGGCTCCGACCGGGAAGCCCGGATCTTCTCTCTCGTCGGCTGCTGCCATCTCCCGGGCGAGTATCCCTGGTCCCTGTGAGAAGGCGACAGGGAACCGCTGGGTGATCGCTAGCATCGGCGCCTGTGGCCGAGGCGGTGCTCATCTACGCCGACTCCTTCCGTTCGCCCGACCTGCGGCATGCGGTACCGCTCGGCGTTCCCGATCCGTTCCTCTACGCCGAAGCGAGCGGTAGCCGGCACGTCTTCGCCAGCTCGATGGAGTCAACCCGGCTGCGCGAGCTCGGGCTCTTCGAGGTCCACCCGCACGAGGAGCTCGGTTACGACGAGCTGATCGCGTCCGGGCTCGACTCGCGCGAGATCTACGCGCAACTGGCGCTGCGTGCGGTCGACGGTCTCGGGGTGAAGCGGGCGAGCGTGCCGGACAACTTCCCCGTCTGGCTCGCCGACCGCCTGCGCGCCGACGGCGTCGAGCTCGACGTCGACCAGGAGCTCTTCGATGACCGCCGCCGTGCCAAGACCGAGGCGCAGCTCGCCGGGATGCGGCGCGCCCAGCGTGCCGCCGAGGCGGCGATGGACACGTGCCGCGAGCTCCTCCGGCGGGCGGAGATCCGCGGCGACGAGTTGGTGCTCGACGGCGAGCAGCTCACCGTCGAGCGCGTCAAGGCGGAGATGAACGTCGCCTTCGCCGCACACGACTCCACCGCCGACGAGTACATCGTCGCGCCCGGCGCGCAGGGTGCGGTCGGCCACGACATGGGCTCGGGTCCGATTCCGCCCAACACGCCGCTCGTCGTCGACATCTTCCCGCGCGACAACGCCAGCGCGGTCTACACGGACATGACGCGCACCTTCGTCGTCGGCGAGGTGGCCGGCGACGTCCGCGAGTGGCACCGGCTCTGCAAGGAGGCGCTCGACGTCGCGGTCGCCGACATCCGCGCCGGCGCCGACGCTCGTGCGGTCTTCGACGGCACCTGCGACATCTTCGAGGCCGCGGGCGAGCCGACGCAGCGAACGAAGCAGCCGGGCGAGACGCTCGGCGACGGCTTCTTCCACAGTCTCGGCCACGGAGTCGGTCTCGAGGTGCACGAGGCGCCGAGCATGGGGCGGCTGGCGAACAAGCAACTCGTCGCCGGAGACGTGGTCACGGTCGAGCCCGGGCTCTACCGCGCCGGCTACGGCGGCGTGCGGCTCGAGGACATCGTCCTCGTGACCGAGAACGGCGCGGAAGTCCTGACGGATTACCCGTACGATCTCGAACCTTGAGCGATCCCGGGCAGAGCGCGATCGAGACGATGTTCCTCGAGGAGCGGCGCTATCCGCCGCCCGAGGACTTTGCGGCGCAGGCCAACGCGCAACCCGACATCTACGACGTCCCGTTCGAGGAGTTCTGGGAGCGAGAAGGCCGCGAGCGGGTCACCTGGTTCGAGCCGTTCGCCGAGCTCTACGAGTGGGAGCCGCCGTACGCGAAGTGGTACCTCGGCGGCAAGCTGAACGTCTGCTTCAACTGCGTCGATCGCCACGTCGAGGCCGGACACGGGGACAAGGTCGCCTACCACTGGGAAGGCGAGCCCGAGGGAGAGACGCGGACGATCACCTACGCCGACCTCCAGCGGGACGTCGTCCGTTTCGCGAACGCGCTCAAGAAGCTCGGCGTGGAGAAGGGCACGCCGGTCGGGATCTACATGGGCATGGTCCCGGAGCTGCCGGTGGCGATGCTCGCCTGCACCCGGCTCGGCGCGCCGCACACGGTCGTCTTCGGCGGCTTCTCGGCCGACTCGCTCTCGGGGCGGCTCAACGACATGAAGTGCGAGGTTCTCATCACCCAGGACGAGGCCTGGCGCCGCGGCTCGAAGATCGGGCTCAAGACCGTCGCTGACGAGGCGATGGACGACGCGCCCGGCGTGAAGCACTCCGTCGTCCTCCGGCGCACCGGCGGCGAGGTCGCGATGCAGCACGGCCGCGACCACTGGTGGCACGACCTCGAGAGCGACGCCTCCGACGGCCCGGCGACCTGCCCGTGCGAGCCGATGGACAGCGAGGACCTGCTCTTCCTCATGTACACGAGCGGCACGACCGCGAAGCCGAAGGGCATCGTCCACACGACGGCCGGCTACCTGACCGGCGTGGCGGCGACGCACCACTACATCTTCGACCTGAAGCCGGACACGGACGTCTACTGGTGCGCCGCCGACATCGGATGGATCACCGGCCACAGCTACATCGTCTACGGGCCGCTCTGCAACAGGACGACGTCGGTTCTCTACGAGGGGACGCCGGACTTCCCCGATAAGGCCCGCTGGTGGTCGATCGTCGAGAAGTACAAGGTGACGATCCTCTACACCGCGCCGACCGCGATCCGCTCGCACATGAAGTGGGGGCCGGAGCACGCGCAGCAGCACGACCTCTCCTCGCTGCGCTTGCTCGGCTCGGTCGGCGAGCCGATCAACCCGGAGGCGTGGGTCTGGTACCGCGAGCACATCGGCGGCGAGCGCACTCCGATCGTCGACACCTGGTGGCAGACGGAGACGGGGATGGTCCTCGATCACGCCGCTGCCGGGAGTCACGACGCTCAAGCCGGGCTCGGCGACGCGCCCGTTCCCCGGCGTCGTGCCTGCGGTGTACGACGAGGACGGCAACGAGGTCGGGCCCGGCGGGGGCGGCTATCTCGTCCTCAAGCGCCCGTGGCCGGCGATGCTGCGCGGCATCTTCGGCGACGACCAGCGCTACCGGGACACGTACTGGTCGAAGTACGCGGACGTCTACCTCGCCGGCGACGGCGCGCGCATCGACCGGGACGCCGACTACTGGCTGCTCGGCCGGATCGACGACGTGATGAACGTCTCCGGGCACCGCATCTCGACGATCGAGGTCGAGTCGGCGCTCGTCGACCACCAGGAGGTCGCCGAGGCGGCCGTCTGCTCCGCGCCGACCCGGTGACGGGCGAGGCGATCGTCGCCTACGTGACGCTGAAGGGCGGCAGCGAGGGCTCCGTCCAGAAGCTCGAGGAGTTGCGCAACCACGTCTCGGACAAGATCGGGCCGATTGCGAAGCCCGCGAACATCGTCTTCACGCCCGAGCTGCCGAAGACCCGCAGCGGCAAGATCATGCGCCGCCTGCTGCGCGACGTCGCGAACCACCGCCGGCTGGGCGACACGACGACGCTCGCCGACCCGACCGTGGTCGACGAGATCGCGAAGCGCGCGACCGACGAGACCGTCCAGGACGCCGAGGCTTGACTCTCCCCTTGCGGGAGGCACGATCCTGCACGCGATGCAGCTCATGCCGATCGGCCGGTTCTCGCGTCTCACTGGTGTAGGCGTCAAGGCGCTGCGCCATTACGACGAGCTCGGGCTGCCCGTTCCGGCCGCAGTCGACGACGAGACCGGCTACCGCTTCTACTCGCCCGACCAGGTCGACGGGCGGAGGCGATCCGGCTGCTGAGACGGCTGGACATGCCGCTCGACGAGATCCGCTCGACGCTCGACGCCGGTGATCCGGCGGCACTGCGGACGGCGCTCGTCGAGCACCAGCGACAGCTGGCGACACGGGATGCGGAGCTTCGGGCGACCCGGGGAGGCTGAGCGGATCATCGACGGAAGGGAGACGATCATGGGAATGCGCTCGGAAGCGCTTCAGACGGAGGACCACCGCCGGCTCGGCATCGACCTCTACAACCGCACCTGGACGCTGATGGACGCGCCCGGCGACGAGATGCTCCATTGCGCGCACGCGTCGGCCTACCACTGGATGCAGGGCGGCGGGACCACGGCGAACTGCGCCCGCAGCGAGTGGCTGTGCTCGCGGGTCTACTCGATCCTCGGCCTGCCGGAGCCCGCGCTCCACCACGCGCGGCGCTGTCTCGAGCTCGTCGAGTCCTCGCCGGAGGAGATGGAAGACTGGGACCTCGCCGCGGCACACGAGGCGCTCGCGCGCGCCGATCTCGCGGCCGGCGAGCCGGACGAGGCACGCCGCAACTACAGCTCGCGCGCGAGGACACCGCGAAGATCGCGAACCCGGAGGACGCCAAGCACATCGCGGCGGACCTCGACGCGCTGCCCCTTTAGAGACAGGCAGCGTCCGCGTGGAATGGTAGAAACCTCGCGTACGAGCGGCTGCGGAGGTCGAAGGCACTCCAACGGGCGGATCCGGGCAAGGTGCCAACTGGACCGCCGACCACGCAGGCCGACGCGGAGAAGATGGGTTGCGCCGGGCAGGACCTGCTGGCGTGCGCGCTCGGAGCCCTACGTACGCGGCGCGTACTGGACGTTGGCGAACGGCCAGTCGGATTCGAGCCACCCGCTGACCGCTCGCCACAGCGGAGCGTCGAGGTCCGCGTGGCTCTCCCTGACCCAGGAGAGTGCGCGGGCGTCGAGTCGGTGTTGCGCGCCGGGTAGATGTAAACGCACCCGATCACGTCGCGGCTCGCCGGGTCGAGCACGGTGACGTAAAGCCCCTCCGGGTGCGGAAGTCCTCGGCGTGTCGCTCAAGGTCGGCACCGTCCTCGTCCGAGGTCATCTCTCGCGACGAGCCGCCACGGAAACCGGGGCGTCGTGGCGATGTGCTCCAGCGACGACGTCCACGCGGCGTACTTGTCGTCGGCCCGGGCCGAGTGGCTGAAGGATGAGGTTCGAGGTCCTCGATCCCGAGGGGGACCCAGAAATCGGGCGGACGAACTCGGCCAGAGCGGTGATGATAGCTCGGTGGTCGCCGGCAGCCATCGCCGGGTGAGGAGGTCCTAGCCCGGGGACTCTCGCCTGGCTACTCGGAACGGCGAGGCCGCTTCTTGACAGCCACGTAAAGCGTGACTGCAGCGATCCCCACGCCGAAAGAGCCACTTCACTTCTGCCGCCCTCACTCTTCCGAACCTACATCGTTTGCGCTGTTCGCCGCAAG
>CAVYQV010000026.1:0-38035 GCA_963770815.1 uncultured Actinomycetes bacterium | reverse complement strand
TGAACCGCGCAGCGTAGCGCCTTCCCGACCTTCTCGATCCTGCACGGCGTGCTGGTTGCTATGCCATGCGAAAGTTCTGCGAAAGGTCGCTCTCTCAGCCGCTCGCCTGACGGCTTCTGCCGCTGGCTGACGGGCAGCGAGCCGCAACTCGATGTGTCGCTCATCGTCTCCGGGAGACCTGCTCTCAGCGGTCGCTATGCCCGTAGTGGTGGGCTGGGCGGCGACGAAGGCTGCGTCACCAGCACGTCGTAGAGTTCCGGCCGTTTCATGAGCATCGAAGTCGCATCGCTGGCGCTGCTGAGCAAGAAGGAGGCCGCCGACATGCTCGGCGTCTCCACCCAGACGCTCGACCGCTACCGCCGTCGGGGCCGTCTCAACCCCGTCCAGATCGTGCCGCGAGGGCGGGTGCGCTACCGGATACGCGACGTGGAGCGGCTCCTCGATGCGCCCCCTGAGCCGTACCCGGCGCGCCCTGACGAGTTGGACTGGCACTGACGATGCCGGGGAGGCCCGTCCGTCGCGCTCGTCTAGAAGCCGCTGGGCTGCCGGTCCCGTCCGGGAGCGGCGTCGGGCATGGCGGGCCTGCTCGCGGCGCAGGACATGGCCGCGACTGCACCTGCGCGAAGTGCGTCGGCGCGCAGCCCGACAACGATCTCGCCGTCACGCACGGCTCCTACCGCAGCGACCTCGTCCTCAGCCGTCAGGAGCGGGTCGCCGAACTCGCGGCCGCGATCTGGGAGACGCAGCCGGTCTCGCATCCCGCCGACGAGGGCGGCGTGTGGCGGCTCGCGCTCGTCTACCGCAGGCTGGAACAGTCGGCGGCCGCGCTCGATGTCGCCGACGAGGCCGTCGCCGACAAGCCGACGCTCGCCTACGCTGACGGGCGCGAATGGCTGGACCGGCTGCGCGCCGATCATGACCGCTGGCTGAGGGCGGCGTCGAAGATCGAGAGCGAGTTGGGGCGGACGCCGCTGGCGCGGTCGCGGCTGGGCTTGAACGTCGCCGCCGCTCAGAAGTTGCTCGGCGCGGATCTCGTCGAACGTTACGGAGGCGTGGCGTGACCGACGGGCTCGCGTTCATCGAGAAGGAGATCGTTCTCGCAGACGGTCGCACGGTCGGCGAGGGTCTCGCCACTGACCCGTGGATTCGGGAGCAGATCCTCGTTCCCATTCTCGCCGTCGATGACGCAGGGCTGCCGCGCTACCGGCTCGTCTACCTGGAACTCCCGAGAGGTCACTGGAAGTCGGGTGGGGCGGCGGCCATAGCGACCGCCGAGGCCGCCTTGTTCCCATCGACGGACGTAGTGATCGGCGCGGCCGACCAAGACCAGGCGCGGATCATCTTGGAGAACGCCACGGGCTATCTGCAACAGAACCCGGCACTCGGTGCGCTGTTCACGGTCCGCCGCGACGAGTTCGTCACCGAGGCGGGCTCACGGATCCGAGTCATCTCCAGCGACGCTCCGAGCGCCTACGGCCTGGGCGGGACGCACCGACGCTTCCGGCTCGTCTGTGACGAGCTAACGACGTGGAAGAGCGACGACCTCTGGGTGGCGCTGGCGTCCGCGTCCGGCAAGGTTGAGAACGCGCAGACGATCATCCTCTCGAACGCCGGGTTCGACGCGGAGCGGTCATGGCAGTGGGATGTCCGCAGGATCGCTGAAGAGGCTTCGTGGGGGTTCCTCTTCAGCGCGGCACACCCGCTCGCCAGCTGGATCAGCGAGGAGTGGATCGAGCAGATGCGCGCCCTGCTACCTGCGGCCGCGTTTGAGCGGTTGATCGGGAACGTCTGGACGACCGGTGCGGGCGACTTCGTGACGCCGGAAGCCTGGCGCGCCTGCGTCGATCACGAACTCGCTCCGACCAGAGGCGGGAGCAGCCGACGCTTCGCCGGGCTCGATCTCGGGCTCGTCCACGACCGAACGGTGCTCGCCATCTGCCACTGGGACGAGGACCGGATCGTCCTCGATGAGATGCAGGTCTGGCAGGGTGACCGCTCGGAGCCGGTGAGTATCGCCGCCGTCGAACAGGCGCTGGTCGATGCCGCCGACCGCTACCCCGGGCTGGAGGTGGCTGCGGATCCGTGGCAGCTGAAAGCCAGCATGGAGCGGTTACGCGGGCACGTCCGGATCGAGCAGTGGACGTTCTCCCAGGGCTCGGTGCAGCGCCTCTCCAGCGTGCTCCTGAACGCCATCACCACGGCGACGCTGCGCGTCTACCCCGACCCCGAACTGGAACGCGAGGTCGTCGGGTTGCGCGTCATCCAGACGCCGTCCGGCTGGCGCTTCGACCACCGGACCGGCAGCTACTCCGACCGAGCCGTGGCACTAGCGATGGCGCTGACGCTCGCGCAGGAGCGTGGTCGCCGAAGGCCCGGCTGGACTTCCTGGGTCGCGCAAGGCGACATCGAGGGCGTCAACGAGGTCGCGCTCGGGACGACCGTGGCGGGCTACTGATGAGACGGCCACTCGTCATGAGCGCGACGAGGGACGCCGTCGAGCAGGCGAAGCGGCTCGGTTTCACCGGCTGCTTAGAGAACTTGACCGAGCAAGCGATTCAGCGCGGCGACGTGGTCGGCGGCACAAGCCACGACGGCGGCACGATGGTGGCGCTGATGCGCGAGCACGGCGTCGAGGTCGTCGTGACGCGGACGCGGAGCCCGTCGAGCGGACGCAAGGCATGGTTGCCGAGCGAAGTGCGGCGCCTGCGCCAGAGGGTCGTCTGATGGCGACCGGCCTCACCACCGAGGAGATCGCGGCCAGTCTTCTTCGGCGAGCTTCACCGGCCGGTGAACGGCATCAGCGTCTTCGCACACGACAACGGGAGGGACGATGGCTGGACTGACGAGAAGACGTAGTAGGAGCGCACCATCGGCGGACGCGTGCCAGGCGGCCGGGGATGTGGTCGCCGTACGTACCGGCACGCTGCGCTCCGGTGGGCTGAGGCTCGACTGGGGGCGGCTCGATGACTCGGAGGCGGCCGAACTGGTCGCGCTCGTCCGCGAGGCGGACCACGGCACGTGGAACCCGGCTCGGCTGGGCCGGAAGGAGAAGCGGTACGAGCAGCTTGTCGAGCAGGCCAGCGACGCAAGAGGGGTGTTTGACGGCGCTCGCCTGTCGCAGGAGATCGCCGCCACTCTTGAAGACGTTCGGGTGAAGAGGGTCGCGCGGCCGATCAGCAGGCGCGAGGAGGCGGGCCTGCTCGCGGCGCTCGCCGACCAGGTCATGCCCGAGGGCAAGCAGGGACGTCCCTACCTGTGGCTCGATCAGAGCGCGGTGATGCTCGGGATTCTTCTCCAACTTCATTCGGGGCGAACGCTCACGCCGCGCAGCAGGGTCGAGCGTGACGAGGACGGGACGCCGGTCTTGATCTACGACCAGAGCTTCGGGATCTTCGGCGGTCACGATCCTCGGGGCGCGCTCGCCAACTACCAGAAGTCGCTCGCCCATCTGGAGGCAAACTCCTGGCTCGTTCTGAGCGGGTCAGGGTCGGCGCGAGAGATCCGACTGGGCACTCGCGCGCTCAGGGCGCTCGGCGAACTGTCATCGAAGCGGAGACGGGCGGCATGAACTCCGCGCGGCGGTACGTGGTCGAGCCAGCACCCGTGCCGGGTGGCATCCCTCATGTGCGGGTGGAGCGGCTCGCCAGATGGCAGTTCATCGGCCACGTCGAGCCCGAGCCGACGGCGGACGAGATCCGGGACGATTTGATGTTCGGGCTATACGAGGACGGCGTCGGGCCTGCGCCGGTAGCGAGCCGCGACGAGGACGGCGTGCTGCATCTCGACTGGCCGGACCTCGGCACCCACGTTCTGGATCCCGAGTACGCGCGCGTCCTCGCGCTCGCGTCGCTGCCGCTGTTCAGAGAGTGTCCCGAGCTTGACGGCACGCCGCCGACCGACCGCGAGACGGAGGTCGAGATCGAGCGCCTCGTCCGTGAGGAGCGGCGGGCGCGCAAGCGAGCGAAGGTGCCCGAGCCGGAGCGCCAGCCGACCAAGGCCCCGCCGAAGCCGCCGCCGACGGTCTTAGAGGTTGAGAGGACCGCGTCCGGTTGGAAGCGGTCGCGTCCTCGGCCCCGGCTTCAGCTACGGGCACGATGGCGACGCTGAACGTCGTCTACACCGTCGCGTCGAACGTGCTCGACGCCATCCGCAGACACGCCGTCGAGGTAGACGCTGAGCGGCCCGGTTACGAGAGCCTCGGCTGTCTCGTCCTCGGCGGCGACGGTCACGTCCTCAGGTACAGCCGGATGACGAACGGGGCGCGGCGACCGAATCGAGTGAGGCTGGCGTCGGAGCGACAACTTCACAGACCCGGCGGGCTGCCGCTCGTCGTCGTACACAGTCACGCTCTTTCGGACGCTGTCCCGTCCGATGCGGACCGAACCTGGGTCACCTGGAACGGCTGGGACATCTTCGCCATCTACAGCGTCGTCACCGATGAGCTTCGCTTCTGGCGCGTGGCCGACGACGGCTTCGCCGAGGTCGAGTTCCAGGTCATGCCGTGACGGCCGACGAGCGGCGCGCCTTGCACGAGCGCGCGGTCGCGTGGGTCGAGAGGTCGTGCGCCGAGCAGGGCGTCCCGGTCAAGCTCTCTGACCCGGTCGCGCTCCAGCGCATCGCCGCCATCCTCGGCGAGGCGAGGGAAGCACGCGAGCGGACACTCGAAGAAGACGGAGCCAGGAAGCGGGCCGTCACGAGGGGTTCTCTCTTGGAGAGCGAATCTCACAGCGGCAGGAGCTGTGCCTGCGGCCGCCGCCGCAAGCGGTCACCGTAGATGCTTTGTCTCGCAGCTTCCTGCTGGAATGGCCCGTGTACCCCTTCACGGGCCATTCCCTTTCAGTCAGCGCACGTCCCGGGAACATCTTTAGACCTTGACCCTCGCCTGGGCCAGTGTTCCGGAATGACCCCTGAGCGACGACCTCGTGCTGCTAGCAGGGGTTGAGGGCGATGTCGAGGTCGTCGCCGACGAGGTTGAAGCTAGCCAGCGAAAGTCCAGTCTGCACCAGCAGGCCCAGCACTGCCCGGCGCACGACGGAGCTCAACATCGGCTCAGGCCATATGGGTTAGTGGCAGTTGTGGCCTAGATAGGCGGTCATCTTAAGCGGGCGCCAATTGAAGAATGCGACCGGCTTAGATTTATGGTCGCCATTGCGGATGGCGACCAGCGCCTTCTCCGGCGTCCCACTCTGCATCGTGAGCCGGAAATGAACGAGTACCCGCTTAGTCGTCCCGCAGCGGCCGTTGAGTTGACCGAACAGGCTGGGCGTCACCGTCGTCCCGGTTCCTAGGCCGGTCGGCTTGAGCGTGACCCGGCGCGACGACGCGCGGCAGGCCGATCCGTCGACCTTCAGGCTGTTCGGCAATGCCCGGAACCAGAGCTGGGGAACAGTCTTCCCCGCCGTGTCCAGCCACACCTGCCCCGGTCGTTGGAAACCCGCAGGCGTCGGCGGGAGGTTTACAGACGCTTGGAAGTCAAAATAGTGCTGCGCCCGCACCTGGCAGGAGTAAGTGCGGTCCAGGACCTGCGAGCCCGCGCGCGCCCGAGTCGAGGCCGCGGACGCCGCGTCCGCGCTCACTGTTGCGGCTACCGCAACGCTTACCGCCACGGCGACCATCCCGACCCCACGCCGGTGTCTCATAACTAGCCAAGACGATAGCGCCCATCGGGGCGCGTCGGTCTACTCCTAGCCTGGGCCAGTGTTCCGGAATGACCCCTGAGCGGTTAGTCGGGCTGCTGCGGGTAGTGGTCGCCGTAGCGATCCGCAACGGCGGCATGGGGAATCACCACTACGTCGTACAGCTCCGTCCCGACTCCACTCTCCGCTCCAGCCTGGCGAGCAGTTTCGGCCGCGAGCGTGGCTGCCTGCCCGATCTCATCGGCTGCCACCCAAAACACGAGACCGACCACCGGACGGTCACCCTCTCTTCCGAGGCCCTGATCGGCTGCCCAGTCTCCCGGCCTCTTTGCTACGCCATCCGTCTCGGTTAGCAGACGCCCAAGCGCTTCATGGGTCGCCGGAACACGACCACTGTCGTGATCTGGCGCGAACAGATCAACCCGCACGCGCCAGAGTTCCGAACCGTCCCCAACCCACTGCACGAGCGAATGTTCCCAGACTGACGCAACGGGCGACAGGTAGCTCGCCTGGGCCAGTGTTCCGGAATGACCCCTGCCGCGTGGATCCTCTACGACGCGTTGCGCACAGCGTTGAGAGGAAGCGTGTTCTAGCCAGGTGCTGCTGTCCCCGTCGTGATGTAGCCACCCCTCGCGGCCTTTAGGGAGATGGTGACTTCCATGACATTGCCGTGGTGCCCCTGGTATTCGCACGTCCATTTCGTCCCGTCCGAGGCTTTCTGAACACAGGGGCTGGACGGCGACGCGTCCGCTATGCCATACCGGTTTCCGACATACCCGTTCGCTGCGAGCTCCGCTCGCGCCTCCAGCACATTGGCCGCCCTCGTGTGCGCCATGACGATGAATCCGTGCCGTAGCAAGGCGCAATATCCGGCACCCGGTTTCTCGGCGCAGATCCAGCCGCCCGCCCCCTGCCCGGCCGTGACGAAGCGGCGACGGATGCCATGGCGGTAGGTCATCTTGCAGAGGAAGTAGTTGTACCGGCCGTTGGTGGAAGGGCGGAGACCCTTGCAGCTGAGCTTGAGGGCGTGTGCCATGGGGTAGCCGAGACCGCGAATCGCGGTCGTCATGTCCCGCCTCGACCAGAGTGGCGAGCCGGGGGCAGCGCCTGCTTGGGTGGCGAACGCACCGAAAACGATGACAATGCTCAGTAACCGCCGCATGGTGCTGATTGTCTCGTGACCTCCGGCCGCGAGTCAACTTCAAGAGATCCCTCCAAGTGGACAGCACTTTCGCCTGGGCGAGCGTCCTCTCACCTGAGCGGGCGCCGGGGCGGATTTGGTTGGTTTGACCTGGGATACGTCCCACCGGGACGGCCGGTTAACGCTCGGGTGTGGCACGTTGACTCCGCGTCGGAGACCGGCGTAGGGTCGGTAACGACCCCCTCTCGTGGGTCCCAACGGTGCGAAGGGCCAGGTCTTTCGCGGGATCCTGGCCCTTCGGCTTCTCTGCGCCGGACGGCGGTGACGTCCGCCTTCTCAGGGACACGGGCGACGGGGTCGGGTCAGGAGGGCACGTCCCCGGTTTTACTAGCCCTTTCGCAACCGGGCGTTACTGGCTAGTCAACGTGCCATTGCCGTAGGTCCTGACCCTTGCAGCTAGATGTAGGTGGGGAGGCGTCATCCATCCTCCCCAGGATGGACGGGATGCTTAGTCCCTATGGCTCGTCGGTTCGGCGTCTCCGATGTTGTCCCGTTCGAGGAGGAGGATGAGTCGCCGTTCGTCGGGCTGTTGCAGGTCGAGGCGGCGTAAGCGATCTACACTCAGAGGATGCTCGAACGGGCGACGACCCGTGCGCTTCCGATGCTGAACCGAGCGGCTGAGATCGCTCCGGCGACGCAGGCGTGCTGCGGGGCCTGCCGTACCTGCGTCACGACCAACATCTTCGGCGTGCTCGCGTTCGCGGCGACCGCTCTGGTCTCACCGCTAGCGCGTTTCGCTAGACGCATCGCCTAGCCTGCCGTAGGCTCGTTCGTCTGGCATGTCCGCGAAGGCACATTCGAGGGACCCGAGCTTGCGAGCGCGTATCGCTACCACCCTTTCACGGTGGACGAGCCGCATATCGGGACCGAGGACATCTTCCTCGCTGATGACTCCGGGCCGTGGCGGGTGATCCGCTTCCAGCGGACCGAAGTGCCCATGTCCGACGGCAACATCCTCGTCGTCGAGCGCGCCGTCGTCTAGCTATGGTCGGCCTCGCCGTCCGGCCCCGGAACGGAGGACACGTGTTCAGGTACAGGCTCCACTCGCCGGACGGGGACGATCTCGGAGAGGCGACCTACGCGGTGATGATCAAGCCGGGGGAGGAGATCCACCTCGGCGCCGGGAGGCGGTTCCGCGTCGTCGCGGTCGTTCGATTCGACGTGGAGGACGAGTCGCTGTTCGTCGCGCTGCCAGGCGTCGAGACCGCTTAGGGGCCTCGGGCCTGGCCAAAGAACTACCGAGAGGTCGGCGGCGGGCTACGCCGGATGTCGAACGAGACGCCCTGACAGTGAAGGGGGACCTGTCCAAGAGGATCTCGCTGTCGATGACGCAACCCGCGCCGCAACTGGTTTTTTACAACGCAGTGCTTCTCGCGCCTAGTCGGTGGGCGCTTGGGCTTCGCAGCACCCCCGGCAGATGCTCTCCGATGTCCACAACTCCGCAGCACAACAGATACACGTCCAAAAGCGAAGCGGCTCGCCCCTTCGACGAGACCGCTTCGCCACACCGGGGTATCGACGGAGCAGCGCTGAGGGTTGAGCGCGGCCATTCGCATCAACCTCTGGTGTGTTCGAGGAGGAGGACTAATCGGCGTACCTCGGGCCGGTACAGGTCGAGGCCGAGAAGCAGGTTCCGTCGCCGCCGCGTCGTAGGCTTCCGAATGCGCGTCCTAATCGCGTGATCTACACGTCAGCCTTGCGCCCGCACTAGCGGGCGCTCGGCGTTAGAGGCTGCGTCACCACCACGTCGTAAAATTCCGTGCGACGTGAAGGATCGCGGGACATGGGCGAGCAGGACGAGCGCCAGCTAGACGTACGCCGCTCGCGGGGTAGCGCGCGCCTCGGCCCTGGCGAGGCCAGCGATCACTACCTCATGGCTGCCATGAACACGCAGGGCGAGCCCGTCGCTGCCGAGAGCATGGCGAGCGACGCGATTGCGGCAGAGCACGGAGACCCGTTGGCCCGGCTCCGACTTCGCATAGCCGCGCGGAGGCCTTATCTCATCCATCGTCGGCGACCGCGAGTGTGCCGTCCCGTCCGAGGCATCGTCCGGATCCGCCCGCGCGAGTACCGGGCTGGGCGTCGGCGCACGACCCGCGCCGGGCCGAGTGCGAAGCCACGAGGACAAGATCCTGACGATCATCTAGCGCGCCTCGGGGCGACGGCATGAGCGGCCGCCGTCTCGATGACCGCACCCGGGACGCGCTTCGCCTCCTCGGAGGAGTCATCGCCGAGCTAGTCCGCGACCCGTACGCGAGCGCGAACGAGATCGACACTCGCCTCCGCGCGGACGGGCGGACGAGTCGCCGGAGGGCCGATGTACTCCGCGTCGTCAGGGCGCTTCGGCATCACAGGGTGTTCCCGGAGTCCAGCCGGGGGCCCGGACGGCCGCAGATCGGACGGGTACCGGTTTCCCCGGGACGTGAGGAGCACTCGTGAGCGGCGGCGACCTCGTGCCTCGCGGCGAGGACTCGTTCGGCGTGTCCGGCCTCCGCACGGGGCCGACCGGCGTCATCGACTGGCCCACCTACATGACCTACAAGGACTGGGACGACCTCGGGATGGTCGTGTGCGAGGCGCGCGACTTCACCGCCTGGGTGCTCGGCGACTGGCTCCTCTACGGCGAGAGCAAGTGGAACTCCGACGAGTACGCGCAGGCGCAGGCGCTCACGGGCCGCAGTTACGGAGGGCTTCGAAACCTTCGCTGGGTCGCTGATCGGTTCCCACTCCACCGACGCAGGGAGACGTTGACCTGGTCGCACCACCGGGCGGTCGCGGGTATCAAGGACGACGCCGTCCAGGAGGAGTGGCTCGACCGCGCCGAGGCTGGTTGGTCGGTCGATCTCCTTGAATCGAGCTTGCGCGACGTCGGGCTCGTGTCACCACGCGATGACAGCACGAGGATGGAACGCGACCTTCGGGACGCCCCCTTGGAGCAGGTCGAGCACGCCCTCACCCAGCTTCCGCCCGAACGGCAGAAGGCCATCGCCGCAGCCGCCGGGCACGAGCACCTGAAGGCGATCGCCGCCCACTCCGACGATGTCGATGTCGGCAGGATCATCGAGGCCGCGCGGGCAGTCGTGAATAGCAGGATCGGCCGTCGCCGATGGCTGCGGTTCCCCGAGCCTCTCGCCGCCAGTGAGCGCCAGGGCCGCTACCTCCAATCCGTCGATGCCGACCTTCTGGAGGAGCTTGGCCGTCTGCTCCGCGAGGAGACGCCGTGACCGTCACCGTCACCGTCCTCCTGAACGGCGCGCCGTTCCCGGTCGAGCTTGACCAGGTGGCGCTCGACGCCGTCGCCGCCGCCATGCCCGCGCCGATCGAACCGTGGCCGCAGTGGATGACCGTCGAAACGGCTGCGCGGTATCTCGACGTTAGCCCGGGGCGGCTCAGGAAGCTCGTCGCCCGTCGCCAGGTTCCGTTCGCGCAGGAGGGCAAGGGCTGCCGCCTCAACTTCAGCCGCGACGACCTCGACCAGTGGATGCGTGCCCAGCGCACCGAAGGAGGCGACGCCTAGACGACGACACCTTCAGCCGCATAGGCGTGCACCTTCTGTAGCCGCCGAGCCCGCCGCCGCCAACTTGGACGAGGCGACGGGACGGCCCCGACGGATCTACGCGAGCAAGCAGACGACGACAGTCGCCATGCGGCGCAAGACGCGGGCCGAGGGTGGGATCCCAGCAGCGGAGCAGCGCACGCCGTCCAACCCGGTCACCGGCCACCCATGCCGCGACAACCAACCAACGTCCAAGGGAGCGTTGAACCATGCCCGCAAGAGCACGCACGAGAAGCAAGACACCGAAACTCGAACAGCTCCGCTACGGCCACCCCTACTGCGAAGCCTGCCGCGACCCGATCCAGGTGGGCCAGCGCGTCGCCTGGTGGCCCATCCGTGACCCGAGCGGCCGTCAGCGCTGGACCGCCTACTGCGCCGACTGCCACCACGCCTCCGTCCGCGCCGGACAGCCACTCGGTCATGCACGCGCCTAACCCGTCCTCGCCGGTCTCGTCGTCATGGTCGTCTAGATCGCCGCGCGCGCGCGCCCGCGACGAGGTCCTCGGCGGTGTCCTGGCCGCTTTCGCAGGCGTTTCGCAAGGCGGCGGAATCCGTTTGCTGGTGCGCGTTTGCGGGCGAGCACTCGCTACGCCCACGAGTGCGGACTCCTCTATGCTCAGTGCACAACATCAATGGGCGGGCACCGCTACCAACGGCCCCGCCCCGGACATGAGGAGATGACCCCCATGCCAACACCATCCTACGAAGCCGCGATCTCTGCTCCTCCCGAGCCGAGCAAGCCCGTCCGCGAGAAGGTCGGCGTCGGTATCTACCGGCGCACGCTGAAGGACGGCACCGTCGTCCACGAGATCAACTACCTCAACCGCGCGGGCCGGTTGAAGTGGGAGACGGTGAGAGGGAACCTGACCGAGGCGAAGCGCCAGCGCGCCAAGCACCTCTCCAAGGATCCCGAGGAGCGCCAGACCGTGTCCCGCATGACCTTCGCGGAGGCGGCCGAGAAGTGGTTCGATGCGAAGCGGCCGAAGCTGCGCGACCGCACCGCGAGCTACTACCGAATGGCGCTCGACCTCGTGCTCATTCCCGCCTTCGGCCGCGTCCGTCTGAGCCGCATCGACGCCGACACCATCGCGAGGTTCATCCGCGACCTTCAGGCCGAGGGTCTTCACGCCGTCGATGCCGAGCGTCCGGTGAGGCCGCTGTCCAAGTCGTCGGTCGAGAACTACACGAAGCCGCTCGCCCAGGTCCTCGCCTTCAGCGCCCGCCGAGGGTGGATCGCTGCGTCGCCGTGGCTGTTGCTCACGAGCGACGACATGCCGACGAGGAGCGGCGCGGAGCGGAAGCCGCACGAGTGGACGACGGAAGAGGTCGTGGCGCTGCTCGCGGCGAGTCGCCGTCTCGCAGAGACGAAGGGCGCGCCCGAAGCGAGACCCTACGACTACGAGCCGCTCCTGCGTGTCGCCGCCACGTTGGGCTTGCGTCTCTCCGAACTGCTCGGGCTGACGTGGGCCGACTTCGACAAGGGCGAGGACGCTGACACGGCGACGCTCTCGATCTCGCGGCAGTGGTTGCCGCCGACGAGGATCGGTGAGGTGCGTCTGCCTGCGAGGTACGCGCCGCCGAAGACGGAGGCCGGGACGCGGCTGCTCGCCGTCCCTGCCGATCTCCGCGACGAACTCATCGCCCTGCGTCTGCGATCTGCGTTCAGTGCCGATGAGGATCCGGTGTTCGCCGCACGCTCGGGCAGGCCGCTCACGCATCGCAACGTGACCTGGCGCGGGTGGGAGGCTGCTCGTGACGCTGCCGGGCTCGATCCGGGCCTCGTCTTCCATGACTTGCGGCACGCCGCCGCGTCGCGGCTGATCGCTTCGGGTCTGGATGATGCGATGGTCGCCGACCAGATCGGGCACGGCGACTCAGCGATCACCCGCCGCGTGTATGCGCACGTCTACGACAGGCGCGAGAAGATGCAGGCGGTGCGTGAAGCGCTGTCCGGTGTCGCCGTGAGAGAGGAGCAGGCGTGAACCAGTTCGAGGAGACGGAGTCGGACATGACCATCGCCGTCGTCGCCGATACCGCGACGGTTCGTCGTCTCGGTTACCGCGCGATGGAGGAGGGTTGGCCGTCGCCGTCGGACAAGGCGTTCGAGGAGTTGGACCCCGACGTTCGCCACCATGGCGTGCTGGTCGCCGTCCAAGGCTGGGACGGCAAGTTCGGGAGCGAAGTCGGCCCCGATGCGCTCGGACTCGTCTCGTGGGCGCTCGTCCTCGACCACACTGACGACCGTCCAATCGTTCACATAGGCGTCCCGATGGACGAGGTCTCGAAGCTCGACAAGGTGTTGATTAATGCGGACGCCGCCGAGGTGCTTGTCGAGGCGGCGCGTCAATACGTCGATCGGCTGAAGTTCCAAGTGCAGGCTCGCGAGGAGCTAGACCGACTCCTTCAAGGCGACCTCACTGACGACGTTGCCGCTGACGACGACGAGGAGAAGCCCTGAATCCGTCCTGCGAAAGTTCCTGCGAAAGTCCCGGCTGTAGCCGGGTGTGGCCGTGTGTGGACGACAGCGCACCGAAGCGCATAAACAAGCGAGATCGTCCAAAGGCGGCTACGGGCGGCGACTGCTCCTCGTGAGTGTGAAGCGAGTGCTCTCCCGCTGAGCTACGCGCCCGGCGCGGCCTAATGTAGCCGTTCTCCGCGCGCTGTTCTCGCGTGCGGCCTGCCCGAAATCGGCTCACGACACGAAGCTCTTACGGCTACCCTCCGGCGGTGCCAGAAGGCACGTTGTCATTGACCGAGAGCCGGCGGCGCAGGGGGGCGGGCTCGTGCGAAGAAGGGGGTCCTTCGAGATGAAGAGCAGGCTCGCCAGAACACTCCTGGCCGGAGCGGTGGTCGGGCTGATCGCGTTTGCGGTCGCCGCCGGCACCGCCGACGTCGGCAACGCCGGTATGTCGTTGAACACATTTGCGTGGTCGAGTCACCTCACCGCCGGCCAGGCGCACGTGCTCTCGGCGAATCCCGACCACCGCGTCATCGTCCTGCTGCGGAACCAGCACACCGCGCTGACCGGCCCGGGCGCCGCCGCACAGCGCGCCCAGGCGTTCAAGACCGATCGCGCGCCGATCGTCGCGCAGCTCCGGCAGCTGAACGTGCCGCGCCTCGTCACCTACCGCACCGTGGGCGCCGTCGCGACGACGGTCTCCTCCGCCGAGGTGGCCAATCTCCGCCGCGATCCGGCCGTCCTCGCCGTGGATCCGGACGTGCTCGTCAAGGGCCCGTCCACCAACACGAATCTGCTCCCGTCAGGGATACGCGCGGCCGGCCCGAAGGCCACCAGCGTCCGCTCCCATGCCGCGACCGCCTCCTCGAAGGCGTCCGTCAGCGGCTCGGCGGTCTGCGGGACGGCGAATGCGCCGCTTCTCGAGCCTGAGGCGCTGCACCTGATCAACGTCGACAACCGCACCAACGCCGACAGCCCGATCACCAGCGGCCCCAAGAGCGCCCACAGCCTCGGCTACACGGGCGCCGGCGTGAGCATCGCCGTGTTCCCGGACGGGATGGATCCGAACCTGCCCGACTTCCAGCGCGGCGGAAACTCGGCTGTGGCCGACTACCAGGACTTCACGGGCGAGGGCACGAGCGCCCCGACGGGCGGCGGCGAGGCCTTCGGCGACGTCAGCTCGATCGTCTCCCAGGCTCAGACGACCTACAACCTCGACCAGCTGATCAACCCGGACTTCGCCGCGAACGGAGGCACCTGTGACGTGAAGGTGCTCGGCGTGGCGCCCGGGGCGGGCGTCGACGTGATGAAGGTCTTCGGCGACAGCAACTACTCGTTCACGAGCGAGATCCTGGAGGGCGTCGACTGGGCCATCCAGCAGGACCACGTCAACATCCTGTCGATGTCGTTCGGGTCTGCGCCACTCCCGAACACCGCGGCCGGGCAGCCGCTGACCGCGATCCTCAAGAACGCGATGGACGACGGCACGGTCGTCGTCGCCAGCACCGGCGACTCCAGCCCTTCGAACACCGAGGGGAGCCCGGCGCTCGCCCCCGGCGTGATCGGCGCGGCGGCGAGCACCTCGTATCGCGTCTTTGCGCAGACGAACGGCTGGCTCTACGACCTGGCCCAGGTCATCCACAACGGCGGCGGTGCGCCCTCGTATCAGCTCGGCCAGAGCACTCCGGGTTGGCTCAGCAACCAGGTCTCGACCCTGTCCAGCTCGGGCGTGACCGAGGATCGGCGGGCGCCGGACATCATCGCCCCCGGCGATGGGAACTGGTCCTCGTGCTCGACCGACATCTCGACGTATGCCGAGTGCGCGAACCCGTTCGGGGGCAGCGACATCGGGCTCGAGGAGTTCGGCGGCACGAGCGAGTCGACCCCGCTGACGGCCGGAGTGGCGGCGCTCGTCATCCAGGCCTACCGCGAGGCGCACGGCAACCAGACCCCGACGCCGGCAGTCGTCCGGCGGATCCTCTTCAGCAGCGCGACCGATATCGGCATCGCTGCCCAGGAGCAGGGCTCGGGGCTTCTCAACGGGCTGCGGGCCGTTCAGCTGGCCAAGTCGTACGGCAGCCACGAGCAGGGCGGCGGGCTGCTCCACTCGCCGGACTCGTTCGCCGACCTCGGCAAGCCCGGAGCGTCGTTCCGTCACACGGTCACGGTGACCAACACCGCGAGCCGCAAGGCGAAGGTCACGCCGGTGCTGCGCACCCTCGGCCCGGCGAAGACGATCTCCAGCGGCAAGGTGAACCTGTTCATGCCGGGCAAGGGCACCCAGGGATCCTGCGCCGGCAACAAGTCCGCCGAGTACTTCACCGGCGAGACGATTCCGGAGCTGGCCTGCAAGACGTTCACCGTCCCGAAGGGCGTGGACGAGCTCGACTCGCGGATCGGCTGGCAGCCGCTGCAGTCCTGCGCCGGCTGCACCGCCGGTGAGCCGACGGTCAGGGAGATCCTGGTCGACCCGAAGGGCCGCTACGGGCAGTACAGCGACCCGCAGGGAGACGGCGCGGGCTTCGCCGACGAGCAGATCCACCAGCCCGCTCCCGGGAAGTGGACTCTGCTCCTCTTCGGTCGCGCCACTTCCAACTACGAGGGGCCGGTCAGCTACCAGGAGACCGCGCAGACCTTCCGCAAGGTCCCGCACGCCGTCATGCCGGCGTCCAAGGTCGTCGGCCCCGGCAAGTCGGCCTCGTTCACCGTCAAGGTGCCGGCGCCGGCCACACCCGGGTTCTGGACCGGAGCGGTCGTCTTCCACAGCAACCACGAGTCGAGCCCCGGCACGATCCCGGCCGTCTCGGAGGCCAAGGTGCCGGTCACCACGAAGAAGGCCGGCAAGTTCAGCGGCACGCTCATCGGCGGCAACGGCCGGCCGGGCGCGTTCGCACAGGAGCTCAGCTACCAGTTCACGGTGCCGAAGGGCGTCAAGGATCTCGATGTCAACCTGAAGGCCTCCCACAACGGATACCTGCTGATCGGCCAGCTGGTCGACCCGAACGGGATGGCCGTCGACAACCAGCTGAGCTACCAGCAGATCAACTCCTTCGGCGCCAGCGACAACACGAACGCGGTCCAGCTCGTCTGGGCGAATCCGACGCCGGGCACCTGGAAGGTGAACGTCGGCAACGGCCTGTTCTACCTACCGGGACTGGACGTCTACTCCGGGCTGACCCATGCCACGCTCCACGGCACTGTCAGCTTCAACACCTCCAAGGTCACCGTCAGCGGGATGCCGAGTGGCACGCTGAGCCCCGGGAACATCGTGACCGCGCACGTCAAGGTCAAGAACACCGGTGTCGAGCCGGAGACGTACCAGCTCGACCCGCGGACGACCACGCAGACGCCGTACGACGGTTTCTCGGCGACGAACACGTCGGGCACGCTCCCGGTCGCGATCGGTGACGACATCCCGCAGTACATCGTCTCGCCGTTCAGCAGCCAGTTGAAGGTCGACGCCTCGACGACGGGCAACACGCCGATCCAGTTCGACATGACCCCGTACTGGGGCTCGCCGGACATCGAGTCGCCGGCCAGCTCTGGCGGTTCGACGAGCATCACGGTCAGCAACCCGTTCGCGTCCGAGTGGGCGCCGACTCCGTCCGAGATCGGTCCGTTCGGTGGCTCGCCGGCGACGCAGGAGGACTACTCCACGGACGCCACGGTGACGACGCTCGGCTTCGACGACAACGCCGTGGCCGACACCGGCAACATCTGGGCCGACGTCGTGGAGGGGGCCAACCAGTCGGTGAACCCGCTGTTCCTGCTCCCGGGGCAGAGCGGCACCATGAGCGTGACCTTCACGGTTCCGAACGGGACCGCGGGCACGAAGGTGGCCGGCGAGATTCCCGTGGAGACCTTCCCGACCAACTCGTCCACCACCGGCATCGGAGACTGGAGCTCCGACGTCCTGAAGGTCGTGCACTACTCGTACACCCTCGGCTAGTCGACGACGACGGCGGCGGTGCGGTGCTGCGCGCGCCGCACCGCCGCCAGCGCAACGGCGCAGAACCCTGCTGACACGAGGTACGGCACGACGTCGCCGGTCGCCGCGGCGACGGCGCCCCCCGCCACCGGGCCGATCAGTGCTCCCATCGCCCAGGCGGCGTTCATCAAGCCGAAGGCCATGCCCTGGGCCAGCCGGCTTCGTTCGGCACCCTCGGCGATCAGCGCGAAGGCGGGAGTGAAGAGTGCGCCGTACGCTCCGCCTGCGAGGACGATGAGCGGCACGTAGGCGAGCGGGCGCGGGCCGAACGCGAGGCCTACCGAGACGGGGACGGCGGCGGTGAGCGCCAGCGAGACCGGGAACAGGACACCGCGGCGGTCGAGCACCCTGCCCGCCACCGGCGAGATCACGGTCTCCACGCAGGCGCTCACGACGAAGACGGCCGCGATGGCCGCCGCTCCCCAGCCGGCGGCAGCCAGGTGGAGCGGCGCGAGGGTCGAGAGGACGCCGAAGAGGAACGACGGCAGCGCCATCAGGACGAGTCCGCCCACGAAGAGGTTGTCGCGGAGCGCGCGTCCCATTGCGGCGAGCGACGGCACCTCCGGCGGCACCGACTCCAGGCGCAGCGTCCAGACGGCGAGCACGACCGAGAGCCCCGCGAGAGCGGTGAAGACCACGTCTCGGCCGACCAGTACGGCCGCCGCCCCCACGACAGGCCCGAGGAGCGCTCCGAACACGGCGGCGCCCATGGCCGTCCCGATCACCTCGCCGCGGCGGCCGCTCGGCGTGGCCGCGAGCAACCAGGCGAAGGCGCCGGCCCACGTGAAGCCGCTCCCGACTCCCTGCAGGAAGCGGGCGCCGGCGAGCGGCCAGAAGCCGTGGGCGAACGCGAAGCCCAGGCTCGCAAGACCCATGAGCGCCAGGCCGATGAGGACGGCGCGCCGTGGCCCGAGCCGTGCGGCGGCGGCTCCGCCCGGCAGTCCGCCGACGAGCGCCCCGGCCGCGTAGGCGGCGACGAGGACGCCGACCCCTGCCTTCGAGAGGTGGAGAGTGTCCTCGAAGTGGGGGAGCAGCGGCGTGAGCGCCGCGTAGAGCAGCGTGTCCACCCAGACGAGCGCGCAGACGAGGAGCAGGAGGCGGCGCATTGCCACGCAGCGTAGGCAGGCCTACCGTTCGGGTGTGACACTTCGGCCCTCCGGTGCCGTATGAAGGCCGTGAACGCGCTACCGGCAGCGATCCGACCGCCCGGTCGGGTGGCAGCACCGTCCTTCGCGGACGTCGTCGCGGAGAATCTCGACGCCGTCTACCGCTACCTCGTCTACCTCACGGGCGACCGGGTGGCGGCGGAGGATCTCGCGGCGGAGACATTCGAGCGGGCGTTCCGCGGCTGGCGCCGCTACGACCCGCGCCGCGGCGCGCCGCGCACGTGGCTCTGCCGCATCGCCCACTCCGCCGCCGTCGACTGGTTCCGGGCCGAGGCCCGGCGGCAGCGGCGCGAGGAGAGCTACGTCCGCGACGAGGCGCTGCTCGAGGAGTCCGTCTTCGCCGACGGCCTGTCGCCTGAGCTCGACCGAGCTCTGCGGCGGCTGACGCCGGCGGAGCGCGAGGTGGTGGCGCTGCGCGTGCTGCTCGAGCTCGACGGCCCGAACGCGGCGCGCGTGCTCGGGATCAGCCCGACGGCTTGTTCGACCCGGCTGAGCCGGGCTTTGAAGCGACTGGAGGAGGAGATGTCCGATGTCCGCAACTGACGGGAGCGAAATGGACGGCTACGAGGCCCTCGTCTCCGAGCTGCGGGCGAATCCCCCCGTTGCACCGGAGCGCCTGCGGCAGCGCGTGCTCGAAGGCGCGCCTGTCGCGCGCCAACCACGGTCCAAGAGGCGGAAGCTCGTGCTCGTCGTGGTGCCGGTCGCGGTCGTGCTCGCCGTCGGCGCCGCGGTCGTGCACGGCTTCGTCAGCTCGGGCTCGAGCCACTCGGGCGTAGCAGCGAACGCGAGCCTGGCGCCCACGCTCGGAGTGTCACGGCGGGTGGCTCACGGTCGTCAGGCGACGACCATCGCGAAGGCAGAGTTCGGTTCCGTCGCGAAGTCGACCCAGGCGCAATCGGGGGTCAGGGCGTACTCGCTCTCGCAGCAGAACACCGCCGTCGCCGCCGCCCCGAAGGCGCCCAAAGCCCTCAGGGGCGCGGTGGAGGGGTCGGTCGTGATCCCGAAACACCGGCTCGTGCACGCGGTCGCCTCGCTCCAGGTCGGGGTGAAGCGCTCGGAGCTCTCGGCCAAGACGAACGAGGCGTCGCAGATCGTCGGCTCGTTCGGCGGCTACGCCCAGTCCGTCCATTACCAGTCGACGCACCGGGGTGACGGGGAAGCGGTGCTCGACCTCCGCGTCCCGGTGCAGAACGCGCAGGCCGCGCTCGCGAAGCTCGGCGGCCTCGGCACGCTGCTCTCGCAGCAGGTGTCCACCCAGGACCTGCAGGCGAAGGTGACGCACCAGACGAGCGCGATCGGCTCGCTGCGGCGCGCTATCACCGTCTACGAGACCGCGCTGCAGAGCACGACGCTGCCCGCCACGCAGCGGGTGGACATCCAGATCAAGCTCAACAACGCACGCCGCGCGCTAGCCCGGTTGCGTCACGCCCGCGCCGGCACTGTCGCGCTGGGCGCCACCACCGACATCTCGCTGCTGCTCACGACGAACAACCATGCGATCGTGCCGGCGCACCACGGCGGGAGCACCCGTATCGGCCGGCTGCTCGGCTCGGCGGCGCACTTCCTCGCGCTCGAGGGGATCATCGTGCTCTACGCGCTGATCGTGCTCGCACCGGTGCTCCTGCTCGGCGGGCTCGCCTGGTGGATCCTGCGCGAGCGGCGGCGTCGCGAGGAGCGCCTCCTCTCGACCGCCTAGGGAGGGCCCGGCGAAACAGTGGCTGTGCCGCAGGGCCACGCTGGGCGTCGCGACTCCTCGCTTCGCCCGTCGGCCGGCTTCGCCGGCTGCGGCGTCCTCGGTCGCGCCGATAGGACACCGCTATCGGCCCTCTCTGCGTCCTTGCCTCGCGACGCCCATCGCACCCCTGCGACGAGCACCGTTCCACCTGACCCTCCCATCTGGTGAAATAGGGGCGTGCTCGCGTCGGAACTTCCGCTCGGTCACGAGATCGGCCTGGTCGTCGTCGCGGTGATCTTCATCGCCTTCGCGCTCGCGTCGTCGCTGCTCGTGCCGCGCTACAAGCCGGACTTCCCGGGGCCCGCCGGCCTCAGCGTCTTCGCCATCGTGTCGCTCGTGATGTTCGGCCTGATGGTGGCCGCGGTGAATTTCTTCGGCTAGGCGGCGCTGGCGAGACCCGGCCAGGCGCTTCGGTACTCTGTTCGAACTTCGGAGAAGTGGCCGAGTGGCTGAAGGCGGCGCCCTGCTAAGGCGTTATGGGGCTGAATGGCTCCATCGAGGGTTCGAATCCCTCCTTCTCCGCTAGCGCAGCGCCCGCCGCGGTTCTGCGCCCACCCGCGGAGGGGTGGCAGAGCGGTCGAATGCGGCGGTCTCGAAAACCGTTATCCGTCGTTAGGCGGATCGAGGGTTCAAATCCCTCCCCCTCCGCCTCTCGAGCCCAGACCGATGCAGGCACCCGAGTCCGCGGAGGGAAGCCGCTCGAACGGCTTCCCTCCATAGCCCTCGAGCCGTCAGGAGGCCTTGTTGGCGCTCCAGCTGCCGCCGCCCTGTGGGCTCGTCCACGTGCCGGACATCGTCGTCCCGCTGAGCTTCCCCTTGTACTTCGCGCCGGCGCTGACCGCGCCGAACTTGATCTTGCCCTTGTGGATGCTGCCGGTGATGTCGTACTTCCCGTTCGGGTTCGAGAGGTGGATGGTCCCGTGCAGTCGCGAGCCGGTCTGCTTCCAGTGGATCGTGAAGTTGCCCGAGAGGGCGCCGCTGTAGCTGCCCGTCCACTTGCCCGCGAGCTTCGACTTCGGCTTGGGCGGGTGGTGGTGGGTACCTGCTGCGGCGAGCGCCGTGCCGCAGCAGGCGAGGGCAAGAAGGGCGACGATCCAGAGAGCGGGAAGCCGGTGGCGTAGAGGCTGAACGTCGATCATGCTGAGCTCCTTTCTGACGGGTGAGATTCGGGTTGCTCTCCGCGTGTAGGTCACTAGTGCACCGTCCCGACCTTGATCGCGGCCAGCTTCCAGTTGAAGGCCAGCTTTCCTTTCATCGCTGTGTCCTTTCCTGGGCTGGGGGAGGTTGCGTCCCCGCCGTGTAGACCGTGGCTGCGAGCAGGCGTTCATAGGGCACGCCCGCCCGCTCCACGACCCGGCGGATCGCGTCGGCGGTTCCTTCGAACTGGCAGAGGACGACCTCGTCCTCGCGAATCAGCACCGATCCGAGGTAGTGGACGTCGTCGGCGAGCGAGGCAGCGATCCGTTGATCGAGCGTGCGCACTTCCTCGTCCTGCACGTCCGGCCAGTAGCACTCGGCGACGTAGCTCGCGACATGTTCCGCCATGGCGCCAACATGACCCGTCGGACGGCTCGGAGAAAGACCTGAAGACCCTACGAAATCGCCGGCGCGTCCCCGCGGTCGAGGGCGCGGGCGAGCTGCGCACGCGAGGAGATGCCGAGCTTGCGGTAGGCGCGCTTCAGATTCGACTCGACCGTCTTGACGCTCACGAACACCTGCTCGGCGATCGCCTGGTTGCTCAGACCGTCGGCGGCGAGTTGTGCGATGCGAAGCTCGGTCGCGCTGAGCTCCTCCGGCGCGCGCCGGACTGCGACCCGGGCCAGCTCCTCGTCGACGCGGGCAAGCCAGGTCTCGGCGCCTGCGTCGGCGAAGAGCTGACGCGCCTCCTCCAGAGAGAGTCGTGCCTGGCGCTTCTGCTTCAGTCGCCGCTGCAGACGGCCCAGCACGAGAAGAGTCCGTGCGCGCTCGAAGGGCATCGGACAGTGCTCGTGCTCGGAGAGCGCGCGCTCGAGAGCCTCCTCCGCCCCTTCGAGCTCGCCCCGCGCCGCGAGCACCAGACCGCGGCACCGCGCCGAGACCGCGAGACTCCACGGGATGCGCGAACGGGCCGCACGCTCTTCGAAGCGGGCGAGCAGTCCCGCCGCTCGGTCGACGTCACCGACCGCCAGCGCCGCTTCGATTGCGTCGCCGTCGACCCGCCAGATCGCCGGCTCGCGGAAGGCGACGCGTTCGAACACCTCGAGCGCCTCCGTCAGGTGCCGGTCGGCGGAACCTGTCTCGCCGGCCGCCAGTTCGGCCAGCCCCAGGCACCGGCTCCAGAGCGCCGTCACCATCGGCTCCCCCGGATCTGTCTTCGCAGCGGCTTCGCGGACGGACTCGAGCCGCCCGGCATACGCGTCCACGTACGCGCGCCACAGATCTCCGGCGTCCGGACCGACTCCGTGCTGGCCGAACGCATCGAGCATGCGTTCCGCCAGCTCCGCCGCCCCGGCCAGGTCGCCGGCCCAGGTCGCGACGATCACGCGATTGAGCAGGATGTTGGCGAGCGACGACTCATCGCCCTCCTCGCGCGCCTGCTGCTCCGCCTGCGCGAGGCGCGCTCGGGCGCCGTCGAGATCGTCGATGTAGCGAAGCCACTGGCCGAGCTTGAAAACGACGCGCGTGTCGACTGTCGCCGGTGGGCCGCTCTCCTCGAGCGCGAGCGCCCGCATCGCCGTCTCCTGGTCGAAGCCGTCGCCAAGGAAGAGGTCGGCACGCACGCGCGCGCTCAACGCCGCCGCGACGAGCCCGGGATCGGGGTCCGGAACGCTCTCGAGCAGCGTCAGCGCCTCCCGCGCGGCGGCCGCCGCCTTCGGAAGGTCGACAGTGCCGGCGTACAGCGCGATCGCGGCGTAGCACCGCGCCCTGAGAACGGGATCGCGGGCGTCCGTGAGCGCCTCTTCTGCGAGTGCCGTCGCCGCCGACTCGCCGCTGCGCCAGTAGTCGATCTCGACGAGCGTCAGCAGCGCTCGCGCGCGCAGGTCACCCGGCTGCAGCGTTCTGCGCAACTCGTCGAGTAGCGCCCGCGCGCCCGGGAAGTCGCTGGCGAGATGGAGTTGCTCGGCAAGCTCGAGTTGGAGCTCCAGTCGCGCCGGAGCGTTCTCCGGGAGCAGCCGCAGCGCGAGCCTGGTCAATTCGGCGGCGGAGTCCGGGGAGCCCCGCATGCGCGCGTGGCGGGCGGCCGCCTGGAGTTCCTGCACCACCCCGGCGTCCGGCCCGGGCGCCGCCAGTGCGAGATGCCGCGCTCGCTCCTCCGGGTCGCGCGCGAGGGCGGCGACGGCGCCATGCGCTTCGCGGATCCGCGCAGCCGGAGCGGCGGAATACACAGCCGACGCGAAGAGCGGGTGGACGAACTCGATGCGCCCGTCCCCCTCGACGCGCACGAGCCCCGCCTCCTCCGCAGGTGCGAGCTCGACCGGATCGATCGTCTCCGTGTCGGGCTGCGCCAGGGTCGCCGCGCGCAGCAGCGCGTCGCGTGCCTCGACGGGAAGGGCCCGGACGCGTGCCCGTACGAGCGCGTCGAAGTCCTGCGGAACGGGAACGCCGCCCGAGCTGTCGTGCTCCCCGCGGCGGTTGAGCTCGCGTGCGATCTCGATCGCGTAGAGCGGGTTTCCGCCCGCCGCCTGCGCGATCCGCACCAGCGTCGGGCGCGGAAACGTGCTCCCCAGCTCCTGCGAGAGTACGCGGTGAAGGGCGGCGACCGTGAGCGGTCCCAGCTCGACGTACTCGACCTGGCGGTCGCGCGCGAGCGCAAGGATCGGCGCGCGCGCAAGTTCGGTCGCGCGCACCGAGACGACGCCCCGCACGGGCTCCTCGCCGAGCCGGCGCAGCGCGAACTCGACCACCGCCGCCGACGAAGCGTCAAGCCACTGGAGGTCGTCGATCGCGCACACGAGCTCCGACTTGCCGCTGAGCGCGCGCAGGAGCGTGAGGAATCCGGCGCCGACGACGCGGGGCTGGGGCGGCCGTGCCGAGGCGGCGCGCAAGAGCGCGGCGTCGAGACCCACGCGCTGCGGCTCGGGCAGTCGGGCGAAGAGTTCGTCCGGCACCTCGGCGAGCAGATCCGCGAGCCCCGCGAAGGCGAGCCGGGCTTCCGACTCGGTTGGCCGCGCCATCAGCACTCGCGCACCCTGCCCACGAGCATGCTCGACCGCCGCTTGCCACAGCGTCGTCTTGCCGATTCCCGGCTCTCCGACGATCGCGAGCGCGCGCGGTCGCTCGGAGCGCAGAAAGGTCTCGACGGCCCCGAGTTCCGATTCGCGCCCGACCAGGCTCGACACGAACAAGAGGGTATGTCAGGACAGGCCGGCGAGCCACCGGCGCAACGGCCGGCTCGCAGGACACGCAATTACTCCCGAATTGGCTTGAACAAGCCTCTCGAGGCCGCAGCCGCGCAAGTCTCGAAAACCGTTATCCGTCGTTGGGCGGATCGAGGTTCAAATCTCTCCCCCTCCGCTTTCACTCCGAGAAGAGCCACTGGACCCGTTGTAGTAGAGTCGGTGGCGGATCATCGAGCCAGTTGCGCTGACGGTCTGGTCTTTCCTTCCGTCAAGTCGCCAGTTCTTCTTCCTCGTTGCTAACCGCGTCTCAGCCGAGCTGAGGCAGTCACTTTCGGAGGCCCACGGCTGTCCGAGTGCTGCCCGTTCGAGCATCCGATCGAACCGAAGGAGCAACTGAATGACCGCAATGCAGACCGAAGCGTTGACCGCCGACGAGCTGGTCAAGATCGCGCGCAAGCAGATTGACGCCTTCAACAACGGCGACTGGGAGCAGCTGCGTGGACTGCTCACCTCCGACGCCTTCTACCACGAGTTTGCGACCGAGCGCGCGATCGAAGGTCCCGAGCAGATCATCGACGCGTTCAAGGGGTGGAAGACGGCGTTCCCGGACGCAGCCGGCACGGTCACGTCCTCCGTGGCCAGCGGCGACACCGCGGTTCTGGAAGTGACGTGGAAGGGCACGCACACCGGCCCGCTCACAACCGCGGCAGGAACGATCCCGGCCTCCGGCAAGAGCCAGGAGACGCCCGCCGCGGTCTTCTACGTGTTCGAGGGCGCGAAGATCAAGGCGAGCCGCCACTACTTCGACGCGATGACACTGCTCAAGCAGATCGGCGCAGAGCCCAAGTAGCAGGAGAGCCAACGCTGACGGAGGGGGCGGCCGCGCAGGCGGTCTCCCCCTCTCCGTACCCAACCAGAGAAGGGAACTCGCTGTGGCAATTGGTATCCGCATCAAGCTTGCCGGAGTAACCCAGGAACAGTTCGATGCAGCACACGCCCACATCAACCCGGATCGATCCAATCCCCACGGGATGCTCTTTCACGCATCCGGCCCCATCGAGGACGGTTGGGGGGTCATCGACTTCTGGGAGTCGCGGGCAGACTTCGACGCTTTTCAGAGTCGGATCCAGGAAGGCATCGCTGCTTCGGGCGTGGAGATGCAGGGGCCGCCTGACATCAAAGAGTTCGAGGTGCACGAAATCATCCACGCCTAGTCCGTCCGGGCGGAGCGCGCAGGGCCTCGGCCGATCGCGAGGCCCTGCCAAGCCCTCCGGCTCGCGTCGGTCTCGGTGGGCCGTTGCTCAGGCGGGAATGCCGCTGCGGGCGGCGAGCGCACGTTTGAGGAGGTCGAGCGCCATCTGCGTCTCGCCCTGCTCCTCGCGGATCTCGGCCATGGCTGTCAACGCCGCGGCCACGTGCCGGCTCGGGACAGGAGCCTGCTCGACGGCGAGCTCGTAGAGCTCGAGGGCGCGGGCAGTGTCGCCCTGCCTCCGGAAGATGTCCGCCACCAGGCAGAACGCGCGGCCGGCGTCTTTCGGCGCAGCGGCGACGAGACGCGGCACGGTTCCGAGCAGGAGCCTCGCCGCGTCCTCCTCATACCCGAGCGTGGATATGGCGCGCGCACGCTCGACTGCGAACATCGCTGCCAGGGTTTCCTCACCCGCGGCGGCGACGATCGGCTCACCTTCGGCGATGAGCTCGAGCGCGTCCTCTGGATTGCCGCGGTCGTTCTCGATGAACGCCAGGAGCTGGAGCACACGCGCAGCCTCGAGCGTCTGCTCGCTCGCCCGCAGCGTCGCCAGTGCCAAGCGGCCGTATTCCGCTGCGCGGTCGGGCTCGCCCTGAGAGAGAAAGGCGCGCGACTGCGACCAGTAGAGGCTCGCCTGCAGCAACGGATCTACGGTCCGGCGCGCCAGCTCGAGAACCTCACCGAGCTTGGCGTGGGCTCGTCCGTAGTCCCCGTGGTCGATGTAGGCATTGGCGAGCAACACCGCGAAGCGCACCTCGTCGAAGTGATCGCCCCGCTTCCGCGCCTCGTCGAGGAAGCGCTCGAAGATCGCGAAGGCCTCGTCGTAGCGACTCTGCATCACGTAGCCGCGACCGAGGGCGTTTGCGGCGGCGGACTCGTCGCCGGGGGCGAGCTCGCCTGACTCGACAGCACGTTCCAGCAGTTCGATGCCGGCAGCGACCTCGTTGCGCCGCAGTGCGAGCCGTCCGAGCCCGAGCTGCACGCGAGCGTGAGCCGCCGGCGAGTCGGCATCCGCGCGGGCCGCTTCGTACAGCTCCGCCGCGCGCGTCTCGTCGCCGAGCCGGAGGGTGATCTCGGCTTCCAGGAGCTCCGAGCTAACGTCCTCTCCATAGGGTCGGCCGGTCGCCAGATATTCAGGTGTCACTCCGAGTCGCTTCGCAAACTCGTGCAGGATCTGGAGAGAGGGAACGCGTGCTCCGGCTTCGATGCGCGAGACATAGGCGGCGGTACAGCCCTCGAACGACAGCTCGCGTTGGGTGAGCCCTGCGGCCTCGCGTGTCTTCCGCAGGCGCTGGCCGACGGCCACGGGATCGTCGACGTGCGTGGATGGCCGACGCGGCATCGCCGGACCAGACTACAGGCATAGCAGGGAAAAAACGAGCGTCGGCAAGCACGTGGCGGCGGCTTCAGTGCGCGTTCACCGCCGCCACGCAATGGAGCGTCGACTCAGCGGACGCCCGGCCAGACGCCGTCGGCAGCTACGAGCGCGAACAACATGGAGCCGAGGACGACGGCCAGCAACGTGATTCTCGCCTTCACGGACGGTCCTTTCGGTTCGATTGCCCAGAACAGCCCGCTGTATTTGGCGAGAACGCCGAGTGTTCCTGCCTATTGTCGTGCCGGTGTTAGTCCCAGAGCCGCGCGAGGCAGGTGCGCAGGCCCTCGCGCCAGTGCGGCAGCGCCGGCGCGTCGGGGTGTTCGCTTCGTAGCACCGAGTAGGCGGGTCGGGGTGCGGGCCGGTCGAGTTCTGCGGTCGTGATCCGTCGAACGGGGCAGTCGATTCCGGACTCTTCGAAGATCGCTTCGGCGAGCTCGGCCCATGTGCAGTCGCCGTCGCCGGAGAGGTGCCACAGCCCGCGCGGCAGATCGAGCAGCTTCAGCACCGCGCCCGGCCGGTAGGGCGACTCCTCGCTGAACGCGTCCCCCGAATCGAGCGGCAGGTCGCCATAGACCTCGCAGGTCGAGAGGTGGTGGAAGCGCGACACCCCGTGCCGGCGCGAGGCCTCGAAGCAGGGCCTGTGTCCCGAGGACGTTGGTGCGGAAGAAGCGTCCGGGGTCGATCACCGCCAGGCTGTTGTGGGTCTCGGCGGCGAAGTTGACGACCGTGTCGATGTCTTCCTCGGCGAGAAGCCGCTCGGTCGTCGAGGTCGCAGATGTCGCAGATCGCGAGCCGCACGCCGAGCCCGTCGAGGTTGCGCGGGTCGCCGGCGTAGGTCAGCTTGTCCAGCGCCACCACGTGATCGTCCGGATGGCGTTCGAGCCACCAATGGACGAAGTTCGAGCCGATGAACCCGGCCGCGCCGGTGACGAGATCGACCTGGCCATGCACGCATGGTGCCGGTTCCCCTGAAGCGGGAGGGCCGATACGCTGGGCGCGCTCGGAGAGGTGTCCGAGCGGTCTAAGGAGCGCGACTGGAAATCGCGTACGTGCTGAAAGGTGCGTCGCGGGTTCAAATCCCGCCCTCTCCGCTGCTTGCGGCCCGGCCCGTCCGGGCCGCAGCTTCCTCAGTCGTGGATGCGGGCGAGCAGCTCGACGCGGCGCAGCACTTTCTGCGCGGTGCCGCCGAGCCGGATGTCGTAGCCGGCGTCCTTCGGGAACAGCACCTTGTCGCCGGGGGCGACGCCTTCCACTTCTGTGCCGACTGCCGTGACGATGCCGCTGCGGCACTGGGCCTCGGCGCTCGCGGGGAGGATCAGCCCCGCGCGCGTCTCAGCCTCCTCGTCCGTCGGCTGCACGACGACGTAGTTGTCGAGCGGCTCGAGCGAGAGGCGGATCGGGCGCGTGTCCTCCAACATGCGTCCACGATACTCCTGAGCGATGCCGTCGGAATCGCCGTTCGTGGAGCTCGAGGTCGGGCAGCGCACCGTCAAGGTGACCAATCCGGACAAGGTCTTCTTCCGCGCGAGGGGCGAGACGAAGCTCGACCTCGTCCAGTACTACCTCTCGGTCGGCGAGGGGATCGTGCGCGCGCTCTACGAGCGGCCGACCCAGCTCAAACGCCACCCGGACGGCGCCGAGGGCGAGGCGATCTATCAGAAACGCGTCCCGAAGCACCGCCCCGAGTGGATCGAGACCGCGACGGTCACCTTCCCCTCCGGCCGCACCGCCGACGAGCTGTGCGTCACCGAGCTCGCGCAGGTCGCGTGGGCCGCCAATCTCGCCACGATCGACTTCCATCCCTGGCCTTCGCGGCGGCGCGACGTCGAGCACCCCGACGAGCTCCGCATCGACGTCGACCCGCAGCCCGGCACGGGTTTCGGCGAGGCGAAGCAGGTCGCGGTGCTCGTCAGGGAGACGCTCGACGAGCTCGGTTTCGTGGGCTGGCCGAAGACGTCGGGCAACCGCGGGATGCACGTCGCGTGCCGCATCGAGCCGAATTGGGGCTTCCGCGAGGTGCGTCGCTGCGCGCTTGCATTCGCGCGCGAGATCGAGCGCCGCGCGCCGAAGCTCGTCACGACGGCGTGGTGGAAAGAGGAGCGCGGCGAGCGCGTCTTCATCGACTACAACCAGAACGCGCGCGACCGGACGATCGCTTCCGCCTACTCCGTCCGCGCGCGGCCCGACGCGACCGTCTCGGCGCCCTTTCGTTGGGAGGAGCTCGACGATCTCGAGACCGAGGACTTCACGCTGGCGACGATGCCCGGCCGCTACGCCGAGCTCGGCGACGTCCACGAGGGCATCGACGACGCCGTTTGCGACCTGCGCAAGCTGTTCGAGTGGGTCGAGCGCGAGGAGGCGGAGGGCGCCGGCGAGGCTCCGTACCCGCCCAACTTCCCGAAGATGCCGGGCGAGCCGAAGCGGGTCCAGCCGTCGCGCGCGAAGAAGGACTAGGCTCGGCGACGTGACCGACTGGGATTGGGACCGGGTCGTCTTCGACCACGTCAAGCTGACGGTGAGCGATCCGGAGGCGAGCAAGGCGTTCTACGGGACGGTGCTGGCGGCGCTCGAGATCCCGTCGCTCTGGGAGAGCGAGCGCGGCGGGCAGTTCGCCAACCTCGTCGTGGTCGGGCCCAGTGAGCCGACCACGCCGATCCACATCGGCTTCGTTGCCCGGACGCGCGAGGAGGTGCACGCCTTCCACGAGGCGGGGCTCGCGGCGGGCTACCGCGACAACGGCGCGCCGGGAGTGCGCGAGCAATACAGCTCGGAAGGCGCGGGTCTCTACTACGCGGCGTTCCTGCTCGATCCCGACGGCAACAACATCGAGGCCGTCCATCGCGGCGAGTACCCCGCGGCCTAGCGCAGGAGGTCTTCCACCGCGAGGTCGTCGGGGTGGCGCGGCGGCCGTACCTCGCGCCATGTGCAGTCCTGCGGATCCTTGTCCGGGCGGAAGCGGAGCAGGCGCGTGCCGTGGCGGAAGCGGCGTTTCTCGAGCTTGTCGAAGCGCACCTCGACGACGAGCTTCGGCTTGAGCGGCGTCTCCTCGAGCTCGCCGGACCCCCAGCGGTTCGGCTCGCTGAAGCGCCGCTCGCTCTTCTGGTCGACGAGCGGGAGCACCTTGGCGGCGATCTCGGCCTGGTTCTTCGCGCCGACGGCGGCCGAGCCGACGTAGTCGAGGTGCCCGTCGTCGGCGTAGAGCCCGAGCAGGAGAGTCGCGATCGTCTCGCGACCGCCCTTCTTCCAGCGGATCCCGGCCACCACGCAGTCCGCAGTCTTGTGCGGCTTGACCTTGACGACCCCGTCGCGCGAGCCGGGCAGGTACGGGAGCCCGAGCTTCTTCGCGACCACGCCGTCGAAGCCCGCGGCCTGCAGCATCTGCAGCCACTCCGTCCCCTGCTCGACGTCGTCGGAGACCGGCGACAGCTCGAAGCCGTCACCGAGCTTCTCGAGCTCGGCGCGCCGCTTCTCGATCGGGCGCTCGTGGATCTTGCGGCCCTTCCACAGCAGGAGGTCGAACGCGACGAAGGTGGCCGGGATCTCGCCCGCGAGCTTCCGGACCCGGCTCTCCGCCGGGTGCAGCCGCATCTGCATCGCGTCGAAGTCGAGCGCACCCCCGCGGGCGATCACGATCTCGCCGTCGAGCGCGGAGTGCGCCGGCATTAGCTCCCCGAGCGGGCGCAGCTCCGGGAAGTAGCGCAGCAGCGGCCGGCCGTTCCGCGACCAGAGCGCGAGCTCGCCGCCGTCGTTCTCGAGTACGCCACGAAAGCCGTCCCACTTCGGCTCGTAGCGCCAGCCGCCGCCCGCCGGGAGCTCCGCGACGAGCTCGGCCTCCATCGGCGGGAACGGAACGGCGGGACCCGGCGCGTCAGGCATGTCGCCAAACTAGACGAGTCGTTCGTAACCCGCGATACTCGAACGCGTGGGGCGCGAAAATGCGGAGAAGGTTCAGGGCGCGCTCTACCGCATCGCCGAGCTCGCGAGCGCGGCGCAGGACCTGCAGGAGTTCTATCGGGCGATCCACGGCGTCGTGGGCGAGCTCATGGACGCGCGGAACATCTTCATCGCGCTGTACGACGAGGAGCGCCAGAGGATCAACTTCCCGTATTACGTCGACTCCGTCGACCACGACATCCCCGACCCCGGCCAGTGGGACGAGTTCGGCAGCGGCGACGCGCGTGGCGCGACGGCCTATGTCCTGCGCACCGGCGCTCCGCAGCTGCTCGACTACGAGCGCTGGGCCAAGCTCGTGGAGCAGGGCGAGATCGAGCCGCTCGGCGTCACCGTCGAAGAGACGAGCTGGCTCGGCGTCCCGCTCAAGGCGGAGGGCCGGACGGTCGGTGCGCTTGTCGTCCAGTCGTACACCAAGGAGGTCCGGTACTCCGAGCAAGACGAGGAGCTGCTCGCATTCGTCGGGCAGCACGTCGGCGCTGCGCTCTCGCGCGCCCGCGCGATCGAGGAGACACGGCAGCGAAACGCCGAGTTGGCGCTGATCAACAGCGTGCAGGATGCGCTGGCGGGTGAACTCGAGATGCAGGCGCTCTATGAGGTCGTGGGCGACAAGCTCCAGGAGATCTTCGACGCTCAGGTCGTCGACATCTGCACGTACGACCGGGCGACTGACACGGTGCACTTCCCGTACTCGATCGAACGTGGCGAGCGCACGTCGTGGGAGCCATATCCGCTGAACAGCCTCGGATTCATGCGGGTCTTGATCGAGACTGGGCAACCCCTGCTTGTAGAGGATGTGGCAGAAGCGCGCGAGCGGCTGGGCGTTTCAGTTGTGACGGAGGAGGCCCCGAGGTCGTCGCTCATGGTGCCGCTCTTCGTGGGGCGCCTGGTGACAGGCCTCATCTCGTTGCAGAACATGGACCGCGAGCACGCATTCGACGAGGCGGACCAGCGCCTGCTGACGACGCTCGCGGGCAGCCTGAGCGTGGCGCTCGAGAACGCGCGGCTCGTGCACGAGACACGGCAGCGGAACGCCGAGCTGGCGCTGATCAACAGCGTGCAGGAGGCGCTCGCCGGCGAGCTCGAGATGCAGGCGATCTACGACGTCGTCGGCGACAAGATCCAGGAGATCTTCGACGCGCAGGGCGTCGCCATCTCGGTTCTTGACGAGACAACGGGGCTCCAGCATTACCCGTACCTGATCGAGCACGGTGAGCGGCTGCAGGCGGAACCGCGCACGCCGGCCGGTTTCTCGAAGCACGTGCTGGAGACGCGCGAGCCGCTGCTGATCAACGAGAACCTTGGCGCTGAGGCCGACCGGTATGGCAGTGCGCTGGTGGCCGGCGAGTGGCCGAAGTCCATTCTGTTCGTCCCGCTCGTTACAGGCGAGCGCGCGAACGGCGTCGTTGCGCTCGACAACTTCGACCGAGAGCACGCCTTCACCGACTCCGACCAGCGGCTCCTGGAGACGCTTGCCGCGAGCCTGAGCGTGGCGCTCGAGAACGCGCGCCTCGTGCACGAGACACGGCAGCGGAACGCCGAGCTCGCGCTGATCAACAGCGTTCAGGACGCCCTGGCAGGCGAGCTAGAGCTCCAGGCGATCTACGGCGCGGTGGGCGACCAGATCCGGGACGTGTTCGACGCGCAGGTCGTCGACATCGCCATGTACGACGAGACCAGTGGACGCATCCACTTCCCGTACTCGATCGAGCGGGGTGAGCACCTTCCCGAGGCGCCGATCGAGCTGATCGGCTTCCGGAAGCGCGTGATGGAGACCCGCGAGACGCTCCGGATCGACGAAAACGTGGAAGAAGCAGCAGCGAGCTACGACAACCCGGTCCTGTCGGGCGAGATGCCGAAGTCGGTCGTGTACGTGCCTCTCGTCACAGGCGGCAAGGCGACGGGCGTGATCTCGCTCCAGAACATCGACCGAGAGCACGCGTTTACCGACTCCGACCAGCAGCTGCTGGAGACGCTGGCCGCCAGTCTCAGCGTCGCGCTCGAGAACGCGCGGCTCGTGCACGAGACCCGCCAGCGGAACGCCGAGCTGGCGCTGATCAACAGCGTGCAGGAGGCGCTCGCGGGCGAGCTCGAGATGCAGGCGATCTATGACGTCGTCGGCGACAAGATCCAGGAGATTTTCGACGCCCAGGTGGTGGACATCGGCATGTTCGACTTCGCCGCCGGGCTGACGCGCTACCCGTACACGATCGAGAGAGGCGTCCGGTTCCCCGACGAGCCGACTCCGATCCGGGACTCTCCCACGACCCGCGAGCTCCTCGAGACCAAGCTTTCCGTCCTCATCAACGACATACCTGCCGCAGCGCGGGAGCGAGGCGAGGCTTTCCCAATTGCGCAAGGAGAGCCCGCTCTGTCCGTGCTCGTCGCGCCACTCGTGTCCGGCGACGAGGTGCGCGGCCGCATCTCGCTGCAGAACCTCGACCGATCGAATGCGTTCGACGAGGACGACGTCCGCCTACTGACGACACTGGCGAGCAGCCTCAGCGTCGCACTCGAGAACGCGCGGCTCGTGCACGAAACGCGGCAGCGGAACGCCGAGCTGGCGCTGATCAACAGCGTCCAGGATGCGCTGGCCGGCGAGCTCGAGATGCAGGCGATTTACGACGCGGTCGGCGACAGGATCCGGGACGTCTTCGACGCAGAGGTCGTCGACATCGCCATGTACGACGAGATGTCTGGGCTCATCCACTTCCCGTACGCGATCGAGCGCGGCGAGCGATCCCCGGACGAGCCGATCGAGCTCATGGGCTTCCGCAAGCACGCAATGGAGACCCGTCAGTCGCTGCGTCTCGACGAAGGCGTCGCTGAGGCGGCCGAGAAGTACGGCAACCCGGTGCTGTCCGGCGAGATGCCGAAGTCGGAGCTCTTCGTACCGCTCGTCGCCGGCGGCAAAGCGACCGGCGTGATCTCGCTGCAGAGCATCGCTCGGGAGTACGCGTTCACCGACTCCGACCAGCAGCTGCTGGAGACGCTCGCCGCGAGCCTCAGCGTGGCACTGGAGAACGCGCGGCTGGTGCACGAGACGCGGCAGCGGAACGCCGAGCTGGCGCTGATCAACGGCGTCCAGGACGCCATTGCGGGCGAGCTGGACGACCAGGCGATCTACGACGCCGTCGGCGACAAGATCCGCGAGATCTTCGACGCACAGGTCGTCTCGATCCGGACGCTCGACGAAACGACGGGGCTCATGCAATTCGCGTACATCATCGAGCGCGGTGAGCGGCTGCAGGCGGAACCGGTTGCACCGCTCGGCTTCTCGAAGCACGTGCTGGCGACCAGAGGGCCGCTGCTGATCGTCGAGAATATGGACGCCGAGGCTGAGCGGTACGGGAGCCCGACCATTAGCGGCACCGAGGACACGAAGTCGCTCCTGTTCGTCCCGCTCGTCACCGGCGGCAAGACGACGGGCGTAATCGGACTGGAGAACATCGATCGCGAGCACGCCTTCAGCGAGTCCGATCAGCAGCTGTTGGAGACGCTGGCCGGCAGCTTGAGCGTCGCGCTCGAGAACGCGCGGCTCGTGCACGAGACCCGGCAGCGGAACGCTGAGCTCGCACTGATCAACAGCGTCCAGGAGGCTCTCGCGGGCGAGCTCGAGATGCAGGCGATCTACGACGTGGTGGGCGACAAGATCCAGGAGATCTTCGACGCCCAGGTCGTCGACATCGGCGTCTTCGATTACGCCTCCGGGCTGACGTCCTACCCGTACACGATCGAGCGTGGCGTCCGCTTCCCCGACGAGCCGACGCCCACCGAGCGCTCGGTCACGACCCGCCACCTCCTCGAGACGAAGGCTCCGCTCCTTATCAACGACGTCCCCGCCTGGCATGAGGAGCGAGGCGAAGTCGTTTCCGTTCCGCAGGGCGAGCCCCCGTTGTCGATGCTCGTAGCTTCGATGAGTTCGGGAGACGAGGTCCGCGGCCGGATCTCATTGCAGAACCTCGACCGGACGAATGTGTTCTCGGAGAACGACGTCCGCCTGCTGACGACGCTCGCCGGCAGCCTGAGCGTGGCGCTGGAGAACGCGCGACTGGTGCACGAGACGCGACAGCGGAACGCGGAGCTGGCGCTGATCAACAGCGTTCAGGATGCGATCGCGGGCGAGCTCGACGACCAGGCGATCTACGACGCGGTCGGCGACAAGATCCGAGAGATCTTCGAGGCGCAGGCCGTGCAGATCAATACGCTCGACGAGGCGACGGGGCTCATCCACTTCCCGTACGTCATCGAGCGCGGTGAGCGGCTGCACGCAGAGCCTGCGCCTCCGGGAGGCTTTACGAAGCACGTGCTCGAGACGCGTGAGCCGCTAATGATCACCGAGAACGTCGATGGCGAGTCCGAGCGGTACGGCGCCGTGATCTCGGCCGGTGAGGCGCCGAAGTCGGTCCTGTTCGTCCCGCTCGTGAGCGGCGGCAAGGCGATGGGCACGATCTCGCTCCAGAACGTCGATCGCGAGCACGCGTTCGGGGAGTCGGACCAGCAGCTGCTGGAGACGTTGGCGGGCGGTCTGAGCGTGGCGCTCGAGAACGCGCGGCTGGTGCACGAGACGCGGCAGCGGAACGCCGAGCTGGCGCTGATCAACAGCGTGCAAGAGGCAATCGCGGGCGAGCTGGATCCGCAGGCAATCTACGACGCCGTGGGGGACAGGATCCAGGAGATCTTCGACGCTCAGACCGTGATTATCTCGACGCTCGACGAGGCGACAGGACTCCAGTACTACCCCTACATCATCGAGCGCGGTCAGCGGCTGGAGGAGGACGAGGCGAGCGCGCCGATCGGGTTCTCGAAGCATGTGCTGGAAACCCGCGAGCCACTCCTGATAGTTGAGAACCTGGAAGCCGAGACCGAGCGGTACGGAAGCCGGACACTTGCAGGAGGCGAGCCGGCGAAATCGATCCTGTTTGTCCCGCTTATCACGGGTGGCAAAGCAGCGGGCACGATCTCGCTCCAAAACGTCGACCGTGAGCAGGCGTTTGACGAAGACGACCAGCGGCTCCTCACGACGCTGGGCGGCAGTCTGAGCGTCGCGCTCGAGAACGCGCGGCTCGTGCACGAGACGCGGCAGCGGAACGCGGAGCTCGCGTTGATCAACAGCGTGCAGGATGCGATCGCCGGGGAGCTCGAGCCCCAGGCGATCTACGACGCCGTCGGCGACAGGATCCGCGACGTTTTCGACGCCCAGGTAGTGAGCATCAGGGTCTACGACGAAGCAACCGGGCTACTGCACTTCCCCTACATCCTCGAGCGGGGTGAGCGGCTACAAGCGGAGCCGAGCCCGCCCATCGGCTTCGCGAAGCACGTGCTCGACACGCGCGAGCCGTTCCTGATCGCCGAGAACATGGTGGTCGAGGCCGAGCGCTATGGAAGCACGGTCATCGCCGGAGAGATGGCCAGGTCGGCCCTGCTCGTTCCGCTCATCAGCGGTGGCAGGACGGCAGGTGTGATCTCGCTTCAGAACATCGATCGTGAGCACGCGTTCGACGAGGCCGACCAGCAGCTCCTGACGACCGTTGCGGGCAGCGTCAGCGTGGCGCTCGAGAACGCGCGGCTCGTGCAGGAGACACGCCAGCGGGTGGCCGAGCTCGCGACGGTCAACAGCGTCGGTCGCGCGCTCTCGTCGCAGCTCGATCTCGACGCGCTCATCGAGCTCGTCGGCGAGCAGGTCCGCGAGACCTTCGAGGCCGACATCGCGTATGTGGCGCTGCACGACGAGACCGCCGGAAGGATTGAGTTCGCCTACTACTACGAGAGCGGCGAGCGCCGGCAGGAAGCTCCGATGGAGTACGGGGAAGGGCTCACGTCACAGATCCTCCGCTCCCGTGAGCCGCTTCTGCACAACCGAAGGGAGCAGCACGAGGCGGAGCACGAAAGCATCGGGACGCCATCCCTCTCCTACCTCGGAGTGCCGATCCTCTTCGGCACCAAGGCGATCGGCGTGATCAGCGTCCAGGCAATCCACGAGGAGGGACGGTTCGGCGAGGCCGACTCGCGCCTGCTCGCCACGATCGCTGCGAACGTCGGCGTCGCGATCCAGAACGCGCGCCTCTTCGCCGAGGTCGAGCGGCAGCGTGAGTACTCGGCATCTCTCGTCGAGATCAGTCCCGCCGCCGTGATCGTGATGGACCGGGACGAGGTCGTGACCGAGTGGAACCCGGCGGCGGCCGACCTCTTCGGCTACTCGAGGGAGGAGGCGCTCGGCCGCAACATCGACGACCTCGTCTTCGGCGACGGCCCCCGTGAGGAGGGGCGCGAGACCACGCACGAGGCGATGGCGACCGGCCGGGCCCAGCGGCTCACGCAGCGGATGCGCAAGGACGGAACACCGCTCGACGTCGAGCTGATGCTCGTCCCGCTCGTCGTGGAGGGCGCCCATTCCGGCTTCGTCGGCATCTACCACGACGTGACCGAGCTGCAGCGCGCGCGCCAGGAAGCCGAGGCGGCGACACAGGCGAAGAGCGCCTTCCTCGCCACGATGAGCCACGAGATCCGGACGCCGATGAACGCCGTGATCGGCATGACCGACCTGCTGCTCGGCACCGAGCTGACCGGCGAGCAGCGCGAGTTCGCCGAGGTCGTGCACACGAGCGGCGACGCGCTGCTGCACGTGATCGACGACATCCTCGACTACTCGAAGATCGAGGCCGGCAAGCTCGATCTCGAGCGCCAGCCGTTCAGCTTGCGCGACTGCCTCGAGGGGGCTCTGGACATCGTCGCGCCCCGGGCCTGGGAGAAGGAGATCGAGCTCGGCTGCCTGATCGACGAATCGGCGCCGGTCGGGATTGTCGGCGACGAGGCGCGGCTGCGGCAGGTGCTCCTGAACCTCCTCTCGAACGCGGTCAAGTTCACGGAGGCCGGCGAGGTCGTCGTGCTCGTGGACGCCGAGGAGAAAGGGGCGGGCTCGTACCTGGTCGAGCTCGCCGTCCGCGACACCGGGATCGGGATCCCGGCCGACCGCATGGGCCAGCTGTTCACCTCGTTCAGCCAGGTGGACGCGTCAACGACGAGGAAGTTCGGCGGCACCGGTCTCGGCCTCGCGATCTCGAAACGCCTAGTGGAGCTGATGGGCGGGACGATCTCGGTCGAGAGCGTGCCGCAGAAGGGCTCGACCTTCCGCATCTCCCTGCCGGTCACCGAGGTCGACGTGCCGGCGAAGATCGCGCTCGCAGACGGGCTCGCGCACCTCGCCGGCAAGCGAGTACTCGTGGTCGACGACAACGCGACGAACCGCGAGATCGTCACCCGGCACGCGCGGTCGTGGGAGATGGAGCCCGTGGCGGTGGAGTTCCCGACCGCCGCGCTCGACCTGATCGAAAAGGGCGAGCCGTTCGACGTCGCCGTTCTCGACATGATGATGCCGGGGATGGACGGGCTCGCGTT
>CAVYQV010000025.1:0-26477 GCA_963770815.1 uncultured Actinomycetes bacterium | reverse complement strand
TGACGACGCTGAACGCGTAGCGGTCGAGCGCGCGTACCGGCGGTCCGGCGATGCGGTTGCCCTCGGGGTCGTACTGGCCGCCGTGGCACGGGCAGCCGTAGCCGGCCGGAATGACCGACTGGGCCTCGACGGGGCCGTTCAGCGTGTGCTCGTTGAAGGACGCGACGCCGGTGAACTTCTGTCCGATCGGGCCGTTCGCCTGGACGGGGCAGCCGAGGTGAACGCAGTGGTTCGAGATGATCGTGAAGCTCGGCTGCTGCGTCGTCTGTCCGGTGCTCGGGTCCTTCACGGCGACGATGCCGTTGTTGCGGAGGAAGGCCGTCCTGCGGCTGACCTCTCCCTCGGCGGGATCCTGGATGAAGGTGACGATGAACCAGTCGTTGAGCGGGAACTTCGAGATCGGCCCGAGGTCGACCTTGTGCTCGTCCTGGCCGAGGAATGCCGGTAGGAGCGAGAAGCCGATCGCGGGGACGGCGATCAGGCCGCCGATCACGGCGCCGAGGCCCAGGGTGGCGCCCTCGAGGAAGACGCTGCGCGTCACCTCGGTGTCCGGGGCCTTCTCGATCGTGACGTCGTGCGGGTCTTCGCCCCCTTCCTCCGCCTCGCGCCGCTCGGGCTCGACGGCGACCTCCTCCCCGCGGAGCTCGGACGTCGCCTCGCGTGCCCAGAGGACGGCGAAGATGATGGCGATCGCGGCGCCGATCGACGAGATCAGCAGCGGATCGATCACGAGCCCGACGAGAAGGACGACGACCCCGATGGCGAAGCCGATCGGATAGAGCGTCGGCGCCGGCAGATGCGCTTCCTCGTGGAGCGGCTCCTGCTCGGCGTCGGGACTCGGCTGCTCGGGCTCCACCAGGTCGAAGTCTTACCGCAAAGGCCGGCCTGAGGGGGCGAGAACTAACCCAGGCCGTACTCGGTCCAGCGGCGCGTGACGAGCTCCTTGATCGCGGAGTCCATCTCGATCTCGTCGGGCCAGGGGCGCGCGCCCTCCTCCGGCCATTTCGCGGTGGCGTCGATGCCGAGCTTGCCGCCCAAGAACTGGCGCTCGGGCGCGTGGTCGAGATGGTCGAGCGGGCCTTCGGAGAGGATCACGTCTCGCTTCGGATCGACGTTCGCGCCCGCGTAGAAGAGCACCTGCTCGTAGTCGTGCACGTCGACGTCCGCGTCCACGACGACGACGCACTTCGTGAGGCTCAACATCCCGAGCCCCCAGAGCGCGTGCATCACCTTCGCCGCGTGGCCGGGGAACTGCTTGCGGATCGAGACGATGCAGCAGTTGTGGAAGGCGCCGGCGATCGGCAGGTCGTAGTCGACGATCTCCGGCAGGGTCGTGCGCACGGCGGGCAGGAAGATCCGTTCCGTCGCCTTGCCGAGCCACGCGTCCTCCTGCGGCGGCTTGCCCACCACGATCGAGGGGTAGATCGCGTCGCGGCGCATGGTCATCGCCGTGACGTGGAAGACGGGGAACGGCTCGGCCGCGGTGTAGTAGCCGGTGTGGTCGCCGAACGGCCCCTCCTGACCCACCTCGTCCTTGTCGATGTAGCCCTCGAGCACGATCTCCGCGTTCGCGGGCACCTCGACCCCGACGCTGACGCCTTTCACCAGCTCGACGGGGTCGCCACGCAGGAAGCCGGCCATCATGAACTCGTCGACGTGCTTCGGCAGCGGCGCGCTCGCGGAGTACGCGGTGATCGGGTCGAGGCCGAGCGCGACGGCGACCTCGATGCGGCCGTCGGTCGCGAGGTAGTCGGCACGGCCGTCCTTGTGGATCTGCCAGTGCATGAAGGTCGTGTTCCGGTCGATGACCTGCATCCGGTACATGCCGACGTTGCGCCCGCCCGTCTGCGGGTCGTGCGTGATCACGGCCGGGAGCGTGATGAACGGCGCCGGGTCGCCGGGCCAGCAGCGCTGGATCGGTAGGAGGCCGAGGTCGACGTCGTCGCCGCGCAGCACGATCTCCTGGCACGCGCCCTTCCCGACCGTCTTCGGCCGGGAGTCGGCGATGGACTTGAGCTTCAGGAGGCCGCGGACCTTCTCGATCAACCCGTCCGGCGGCTGCATCTCGAGCACGTCGGCGACCCTCTGCGCCACGTCGTTGAGGCGCTCCACGCCGAACGCGAGGCACATCCGCCGCTCGGTGCCGAACTGGTTGATCAGCAGCGGGTGTTCGGATCCCTTGGGGTGCTGGAACAGCAGCGCCGGCCCGCCGGCCTTGACGGTGCGGTCGACGATCTCCGTGATCTCGAGGTCGGGATCGACCTCGGCCGAGACGCGAACGAGCTCCCCCTCGCGCTCGAGGAGCGCGATCCAGTCACGGAGATCCTTCGCAGGCACGTGGCCGAGTCTACGGACGGGCTAGAGCTGAAGCGCCGGGACGCTCAGCGGGTGATGTACCGGTCCAGGCGTCCGGCGACCAACGGCGACAGGTAAACCAACAGGCGACGCGGCGCATTGCAGTACGGCAGCTCCAGCGAGCGGCCGACCGGAGTGATCGAGCCCGGCGGAGTCACCAGAACCTTCTCTGACGGCAGCGGGACGGGACAGATGTCCTGCAAGCCTGTTCCGTCATCTTCGATCACGTGGAACGATGCCGCGCCGTGCGGGCGAAGCACGACCGCGCGGGTCGGAACAACTCTGCTCCATGTCGCATTCCGAGCATGGCCGACATGCGCGACGACCGGCTGGCCGTCAGGCAAGACAACCTCGAACCTCGGCCGACCCCGCAGCGAACAGCTTCGCGCGGACACGTTCGTGAAGGTGAGGTTCTCGACCTCATGGGCGGTGTAGGCGCCGTCAAAGATTGGCCGCCCGAGGCTGAGCTGTCCGGACATGCACCGCGGAACCGCTGCGATCCCGTTGGGCCGGCCTTGATCCGCGCGCGCACCCGAGTAGCCGGCCCTGAAGATCGCGGCGCAGCCAACACCGCGCCCGCAACGACCGCTAGGGAAGCACCAGCGGGCAGCCAGCGCTTCCGCCGTCGCGCCCGCGCCTCGCGGATCAACGCCTCGAGCTCGTCGGGCCTTGGTGGCTCTGGTGGAGCGACGATGCTCACGACGAGCACGTGTGGACGCCGGACAGCGCACGGTTCGCCGCCGCGACGGTCGCCGGCGTCGCATGTCGGGCCTCGACGTAGGCGCCGAGGACCCGGCCGTCGACCTCCACGAGACGGCTGACCACCGGGAAGTACGAGCCCTCGAAGCCGGTGAACTGCGAGGAGCGAACCCGCAGGACACCGGGCACGACGCCTTGGAAGGATGCTTGGTCGCGCCGGCGCGTGACGTCCTCGACAGCGATCGTGACTCCGCCTCGCGGCCACGGCCTCTCCGAGGCGCCGAGCCCGTAGTTGTCGAGCATGCTGCCGAAGCGGAAGTTCGTGATGACAACCGTCGGCGCAGCGCCCGGAAGATTCGCCGTGCGCTCCCGCCAGCCGGTCGACGGGGTCGCGCAGAGCCGGACTGTTCCGCCGCTCGAACGCAGAGCGAACGTCGTTCCGGCGGTAGCGGCCACGACGGCGACGACCGCCACGACCGCGAGTCGGCGTCGCCGCCAGACGCGCCGCTTCGCCTCCGCGATGAGCGGGTCGGCTTCGAGCGCTAGTGCAGGCACGTGTGCCGACATCGCACTAGTTGTACTAGCACCAGTCGCCCGGCGTCAAGACGCGCGAGCCCGGTGGCGGCGGTCTAGTCCTCTCGGGTGCTGCGTCGCTGCTTCGCGACCCAGTGGCTCAGCTCGCCGAGCGCGATCACGCAGAGGAACACGAGGCCCGTGCCCAGCATGATCAGGACGACCTTGCTCCCCTCCTGCGCGGCCGTCTCCTCGGCAAACAGCAAGTGGAAGACCGCGGCGAGCACGGTCGGAATCTAGCTCACCCTCCGGGCCGCGTGCGCCGCGAGCGCAGCCTCGACCGCTTCATCTCCGACCGCCGAGCGCGCCGTCGCGTCGAGGGGCTGCGGATCGCCGTGGAGCCGGAGCGCCGTCCGTGCGTCGTCGAGCGCGCCCTGGCCGAGCAGCGCGGCCGTCGCCGCCCAGAGTGCTCCGTCCCCATCCGTCTCTTCTGCCCGCACCTGGCTGCAGAGCGAGATCAGCTCCGAGAGGTCCGCGACGGCCGCGACGTCGTGCAGCGCCGAGATGCGCGCGACGCCGTGCGCGTAGAGGTAGTCGCCGAGCAGCAGCGCCGTGTCGTCGTCGGGCGCCGCGAAGAGGCGCGACCGGCCGTAGTGGACGAGGTAGCCCTCGTAGATCGTCTCGAGCCCCAGCGCGTAGCGCGCCTCGCCGAGCGGCGAGAAGACGGGGCTGCGGTCCCGCTCGGGCTCCGGCCGCAGGCACTCGCCCCAGAGCGTGCTCTCGGCGGCGGCCTCGCCGGCCATCGTCTCCCAGACGTCAGCCGGCAAAGGCCGCCACCGCGGCGATCGTCCGCCCGATCTCCTCCTCGCCGTGCGCCGTCGAGGGGAAGAGCGCCTCGAACTGCGACGGCGGGAAGTAGATGCCCTGCTCGAGCAGGTGCCGGAATACGGCGCCGTAGCGCTCGGTGTCGCACGCCTGCGCGTCCTCGAAGTTGCGCACCGGTCCGTCCGTTTGGAAGAGCGTGAGCAGCGGGCCGACTCGCTGCACACGGCCGAACGGAGCGAGTCCCTCCTCGAGAGTCGCGGCGCGCCGCTCGAGCTCGTCGTAGACCGTGCCGTCGCGTAGCCGGCGAAGCACCGCCAGGCCCGCGGCCGTCGCGAGCGGGTTCCCGGCAAGCGTTCCGGCCTGATAGACGGGGCCGCTCGGCGCGAGGAGATCCATGATCTCCGCACGGCCGCCGAAGGCCGCGAGCGGCAGCCCGCCGCCAACGATCTTCCCGAGCACGGTCAGGTCCGGGATGACGCCGTACCGCTCCTGCGCGCCGCCCCGCGCTACGCGGAAGCCGGTGATCACCTCGTCGAAGATCAGCAGCGCGCCCGAAACGTCACAGAGCCGGCGTAGGGTTTCGAGGTAACCGGGCTCCGGCGGGACGACGCCCATGTTCGCCGCCACCGGCTCCACGACGATCGCCGCGAGACCCTCGCCGTGGCGCATCACCGCCTCCGCCGCGGCGTCGAGGTCGTTGTAGGGGACCACGATCGTGTCCGCGGCGGCTCCTGCCGGGACGCCCGGCGAGGCGGGGATCCCCAAGGTCGCGAGGCCCGAGCCCGCACTGGCGAGCAGCGCGTCGGCGTGGCCGTGGTAGCCGCCGGCCGTCTTGAGGATCCGGTCGCGCTTCGTGAACGCGCGCGCAAGCCGCAGCGCGCTCATCGCGGCCTCCGTCCCGGACGAGACGAGCCGCACCTTCTCCACCGACGGCACGGCGGCGGCGATCTCCGCCGCGAGCTCGACCTCCGCTTCGGTCGCGGCGCCGAAGGTCGTGCCGCGGAGCGCTGCCTCGCGCACGGCCTCGAGCGTCTCCGGATCGGCGTGGCCGAAGAGGAGCGGCCCCCACGACATGACCCAGTCGAGCAGCCGACGGCCGTCCTCGGTCTCGACGTACGCGCCGTCGCCGCTGCGGACGAAGAGCGGCTCGTCGAGGCCGACCGCGCGCATCGCGCGCACGGGCGAGTTCACGCCGCCGGGGATCAGCTCGAGCGCACGGCGATAGAGAGCCGAACGCTCGCTCAGAGCCACGCGGCGAGATCCTTCGTCCAGTAGCTGACGATCAGGTCGGCGCCGGCGCGCTTGATCGCCGTCAAAGACTCGAGTGCCGCCGCCCGCTCGTCGAGCCAGCCGGCGCGCGCGGCCGCCTTGACCATCGCGTACTCGCCGGAGACGTTGTAGGCCGCGAGCGGCACGTCGAACGCTTCTCGCGCCGCGCGGATCACGTCGAGGTACGGCAGCGCCGGCTTGATCATGATCGCGTCCGCTCCCTCTTCCAGGTCGATCTCGCATTCGCGCAGGGCCTCGCGGACGTTGGCCGGATCCATCTGATACCCGCGCCGGTCGCCGAACGAGGGCGCGCTGTCGGCGGCCTCGCGAAACGGGCCGTAGAACGCGGATGCGTACTTCGCGGAGTAGGCGAGGATCGGAGTCGTCTCGAGGCCGTGGTCGTCGAGCGCCTCCCGGATCGCCCCGACGCGGCCATCCATCATGTCGCTCGGTGCCACGACGTCGGCCCCGGCCTCGGCGTGACTGACCGCCGTGCGGGCGAGCAGCTCGAGGCTCCGGTCGTTGTCGACGTCGCCGTCGACCACGACGCCGCAGTGACCGTGCGACGTGTACTCGCAGAGACAGACGTCCGTGAGCAGGACGAGGTCGGGAAAGCGCGGCCGCAGCGCCCGCAGCGCGATCTGGACGATGCCGTCCTCCTCCCACGCGCCGGTCGCCTCCTCGTCCTTCACCTCGGGGACGCCGAACAACATGACCGCCCGAACGCCTCCGGCGACGAGCGCCTCGACCTCGTGCAGCAGCCCCTCGATGTCGAAGCGGGCCATGCCCGGCAGCTCCTCGTTCACGAGCGGCTCGGGCGCGACGAAGAGCGGCATGACGAACTGGTCGAGCGAGAGCCGGGTCTCGCGCACGAGCCCACGGAGCGAAGCCGTGCGGCGAAAGCGCCGGAGCCGGGTGACCGGGAACGAGCTCACGCCAGGATGGTACGCCGGGAGGGGTCAGGCGGTGGGCGCCGGAGGCGGTTCCGAAATCGGTGGCTTCTTCGGCTCCACCCGGATCTCGCCGAGCGGCGCGTCGTCCGACCAAGTCTGGAACTCGACCCGCTCGGCGAAGAACTCCCACGCGGCACGCCCGGCGGCGAGTAGCGGCAGCGCGACGAGGATCCCCGCGAACCCGTAGATCTCGCCCCCGGCGAGCAGGCCGAAGATCACGAGCAGCGGGTGGAGACGCAGCGAACGTCCCATCACCTTCGGCACGACGACGTGACCCTCGAGCTGCTGGATGCCGAGGAAGAGGAGCGCAACCCAGAGCGCAGAGAGCGGGTGCTGGACGAGCGCGTACAGCACCGGCGGGATCGCGCCGAGCCACGGGCCGATGTACGGGATGAGCTCGGTGACGGCCGCCCACGCGCCGAACGCAGCGGCGTACTTCTCCCCGTTCGGGAACAGGCCCACTACCCCGAGGAGGTAAAGGCCGAGCCCGACACTCACGCCGATGATCAGCGAGAGCAGGAACTGGCCCTTGACGTAGCTCGCGACCGCCTGCTCCATCCGCACGATCAGCCCCCCGCGGCCGTGCGGCGGGAAGCGTCGGTCGACGGCCTCCGTCAGTCGCTGCATGTCGAGCAGGATGTAGATCGAGACGACGACGAGGAGAACCGCGTCGAAGAGGAGGGTGACAACGGTGAGGCCGGCCCCCTCCGCCCAGCTCAGGGCCTTGGACGTGTACTTCTGGACGTCCTTCGTCCCGACCTGGGTGAGGAACTTCCGGCCGTCGCGCTCGACGTGGATGCTGCCCAGATGATGGTGGTCGAGCCAGGCCTGGAGCCGTGCAAGATCCTGCTCGGCGCCCGTCTGCGGCGGGTGTCCGGAATCGACCGTAAAGTAGTTGTCGACGCGGTGGGCCGCGGTGCGAGTCTGCTGCACGACCACCGTGGCGAGAGCGAGGATCGCCAGTGCCACGACTGCTGCAAAGGCGAGATAGACGAGCGCTACCGCCCCTCCGCGCGGAATTCTCGCCCGACCGAGACCCGGACCAGCGGGTTGAGCAGCAAGGCGATCAGCAGCGACACGAGGAAGAGGAAGAGGACGTGACGCACCGCTCCCGCCACCGTCCAGATCAGCAGCAGCAGGATCGGCAGCAGTACGAGCTGCGTCCAGCGCGGGATCTCGATCCGGACCGGCGCGGGCGGCGGCATGCCAGCGATGGTAGGCGGGGCGTCGGAGCGCGCCCGACGGCCCAGGGGCATGAAATCCAGGGCAACTTGGCGCTCAACGTCTGGGAGGAGCCGTTGCGGTTCGATAAGGTGCCGCGCGACATGCCGTCCTCACGCCCCCTACGGAGGCGGCGGGTCGAACGCCGGCAGGCGCGCGCAACGCGTCGTGCGCGTTTGGTCGCCCTCCTCGTCGTCCTCGCTGCCGTCTTCCTCGTGGCCCTCGGCCTGACCGCCTTCGCGGGCAACTCGACGGCACCGACGTCGGCCATCGTCCCGGGGCCGAACCCGGCGACCGTCGCGCAGAATCGGCCGACGACCGAGATCGTCGCGCTGCGCGGGCCGGTACGCCTGCAGCTCCCGATCTCGCAGAGCAGGCTCACCGCGATCGGCTACCACTCGGCCGGGGACGGCGCCCTCTCACTCCACCCGGTCGGCCACCAGGCGAACGCAGGGCTCGTGCAGCGGGTCGTGCACGGCGTCTTCGGCGGCGGAGGCGGCTCGCCGAAGTGGTACCAGCTCGGCGGCGGCGGCACGTCGGCGCTCGACGTAGGCGCCCCGATCGGCAGCGACGTCTACTCGCCGGTGGACGGGACGGTCGTCGCGATCCGGCCGTTCATCATCGAGGGCAAGACGTACGGCTCGGAAATCGACATCCAGCCGCAGACCGCACCCTCCGTCGTCGTCGCGGTGACACAGCTCGTCGCCGACCCGGCGCTCTCGGTCGGCACCGCGGTCGTCAGCGGCGCGACGAAGCTCGGCCGGGTCGCCGACCTCGCGGCCGTCGAGCAGCAGGCTCTCGCGCACTACACGAACGACGCCGGAAACCACGTGACCATCGAGGTACGCTCGGCCCCGGTCCTCGCGACCGGCTAGGAAGGTACCCGCCCCCTGAAGATCCTCTTTCTCGCGGACGTCTTCGGCGTCCCCGGTCGCCGCGCCGTCGAGGACAACCTGCAGGCGCTGCGCGAGCGGTACGACGCCGACCTCGCGATCATCAACGGCGAGAACGCCGCGGACGGGGCCGGCATCACGGCGAAGCTCGCCGACAAGCTCCTCGCGGCCGGAGCCGACGTGGTCACCCTCGGCAACCACACCTATCGCCGCGGCGGGATAGCGTCCTACCTCGCTGCAAGCGAGCGCGTGATCCGGCCCGCGAACTCGGGGGCTGAGGCGCCCGGTCGCGGCCTCACCGTCGTCGAGGCGCGCAACGGCGTGGCCGTGGCGGTCATCAACCTGCTCGGCCAGCTCTTCCTGCCGACGCCGGTCTCCCCGTGGGAGGTGGTCGACGCGCTCGTCGACGAAGCCAGAGCGGCGGCACCGGTCGTCTTCGTGGATTTCCATGCCGAGGCGACGAGCGAGAAGGTCGCGCTCGCCACCTGGCTCGACGGCCGCGTCACCGCCGTGATCGGCACGCACACGCACATCCAGACGAACGACGCGCGCATCCTCGCCGGCGGCACCGCGGCCCTCAGCGACGCGGGAATGACCGGGCCGCACGACTCGGTGATCGGCGTGAAGTCGGAGCTCGCGATCGCCCGGATGCGGACGCGGCTACCCGTCCGGTTCGAGCCCGCCGAAGGCGACGTGCGGCTGGAGGGTGCCCTCGTCACGTGCACCGACGCCGGGCAGGCCGAGGCGATCGAGCTCGTCCGAGTCCCCGCTTGACTGGGTGACGAGCTGCCGCAGCGGCACTGCCGGCGCGAGGAGCGCGAGCGCGGCGAAGGGGTAGAACCACGAGATGTACGTGTAGAGCCAGTACGTCACGACCAGCTCGAAGCCCGCGAGGAGAACGGCCGTGAACGCGGCGAGCTGCAGCGGTGACTTGCGACGCGGGAAGAAGGCCACCACGAAGGCTCCTGCGATGAGCAGCCCCTGCAGGAGGTGCTGCACGACGTGGAGATCTGGCAGCCCGCGCGCGTGGTACTGCCCCCAGTCCCAGAGCGACCACGGTGCCGCGCGCCCGATCTGGAAGCCGACCGTCCGGCTCCAGAAGACGTGCGCCTCGTGCAGCGGGTGCGGCGACAGGAGCAGGATCGAGAAGGCGGCGAGCGTGGCGCCGACAAAGCCCAGCGCGAAGCGCCAGCTCGGCCTTCGGCCGGGATAGGTGAGCCAGAGCGGCACGACGAGCAGCGAGGCGAACTTCGTCCAGCCCGCGAGCGCCGCGAGGATGCCGCGGGCCGCGGGTCTCGAGACGAGCCAGAACCCCCAGACGAGGAAGCAGGGCATGATCGCGTCGTTCGTGTTCGAGTTCGAGACGTACTGGGTGAAGGGGTACGCGGCCCAGGCGAACGCGAGCACCGCCCCGAGTCTCTGCCCGCCGAAGCGCAGCCCGACGAGGAAGAGGCCGAGCAGCGTGAGCAGGTCGAACGCGATCGCGGTGAAGTGCGCCGCCGGCAGGTCGTCCCACTTCCCCGTCCAGCCGAGGATCGCGTAGCCGGGGATGTACGACTCGTACGCGACCGGGCCGTACGTGTCGCCCTCGGGGTTCGCGCTCTCGCAGCGCCCGTTCGTCTGGATCCAGTCGCGGATCTCGCCCGATGCGTCCGGCTTGCCGCACGACTTCTTCGTGTTCTCCACCGGGAAGTTCCCCCACGGCGCCTGTCCGTGCACGATCCGCTCGGCCCCGATCACGCCCGAGTAGCCGACGTCGATCACGTTCGAGCGTTCGACGTTGAGCCCGACCCGGAAGCCGGCGAGGAAGATCGTGGCGCCCAGCAACACCCAGATCGGCCAGCGCGGGGCACCCGGCGTGCCGCGGTTGCGGACACCGATCCACGTCCCTCGCAAGATCACCCAGACGAGCAGCGGATAGAAGAGCGGCACCGCCGTGAACACGTCGCCGTGGTTGAAGTACCAGAGGGAGGCGGTCGGCGAGAGCAGGAAGAGCAGGTCGAGGTTGCGGAGCGAGAACGGCCGCCGCCAGTCGCCGAGCCCGACCAGGAAGACGACGCAGAACGTCCCCCAGATCCACGGGTTGTTGATCGCCGTGCCGCCGAACGCGCCCGGCGAGCCGCGCGCCATCCCCCACGCCACCTGCGGTCCCGTCCACGCCTCCGTCACGGCGCCGGTCGCGTCGACCACTGTGCCCTCGGCGATCTCGCCGGCGTTCCCCCACCAGATCTTGACCGTCCATTCGTTGGTCTTCCCGTCGTACGTCGCCTCGTGGGTGCGGCCCTTCTGCGGATAGCGCGAGAGCCAGGCCGCGACCTTCGGGTAGCGCTCGAAGTCCCGGAGCACGTGCTTCTGCGTGAGCTGCGCACGCGGCTGCGGGACGAGCGGCTGCACCGGAACGAGCGGCGTCTTGACGAGATGACCCTTGCCGTCGAAGACGGGACCGGTGGAACTGGTACCCGTCGACGCGAACGCCCCGGGAGCGAGCACGGCGACAGCGAGGGCGGCGAGGGCAGCGGCGAGGAGACCCCTCACCGCGCGAAGGCTACTGAGAGCTCCGACGGAACGACCAGAGCTTGTTTCCGACGAAGTTCAGCGGCGTCACGAGCACGATCGCGACGGCCTGCGCGGAGAGCCTGCCGAGCCCGCCGTACGCGATCAGCAGGTGCAGCACCACGAGGTTCGCGCCGAGCGCGGCAAGCGAGACCAGGAAGAAGCGCATCCCCTGGACGCCGACATGCCCGCGCTGCTCGCGAAAGGTCCAGAGCCGGTTCCACGTGTAGTTGCTCGTCACGGCGACGAGGAACGAGCACGTCGCAGCGACGAGATAGTGGACCCCCGCGTGCAGCAGCGCGTCGTAGACCGCGAGGTTGATGAGATAGCCGACCGCACCGACCGCGCAGAACTTGCCGAGCTGCCGCCAGTTGCGTGCGGAGCGGAGCGACGCGCTCAGACGCGACCGCGGAGGCTGGAGAGAGGCGGCCGGGCGTCCCACGGTCGCCAGCGAGGGTAGCGCCTCTTCGCCGTCAGGCCGTGGAAGCAGGCGCGGACTCGACGGCCTCGACCGTGCCGTCGGGGGCGACGAGTAGGTCGGTCAGCCCGGCGCGAAGGAGGTCGCGCAGCGAGCGCGAGCGCTCGCGGTAGAAGTCGACGTCCTCGAGCAGGACGAGGGCCGAGAGCAGCTCGATCGCCTCGTCGTGCAGGTCCGCGGCGGCGAAGGCGAGGAAGCGGCTGCTCTCGTCGCCGCAGAGCACGACGAAGCCGAGCGCGCGCCACTCGACGGGATCGAGCAGCAGGTCGACCGGTTGGCCGAGACGGATTCCGCGGAGCTGCACCGGAAGTTGCAGCAGCTCAATAGCTGATCTCGGCCCCATGCGCTCCATCGTTTCTCGCCCGTCGGCTGTTGCGAAACCCCTAGCGCCCCGCCACGAGCGGGACGAAGCGGCAGGGAACGGTGCGCAGGACGGCCGGGCCTTCGGGCGTCCGCACTACGACCTCGAGCCACTGTCCGGCAGCTCCGCCCACCGGGACAACGAGACGGCCACGTGGCTCGAGCTGGTCGTAGAGCGCGGGCGGAGCCTCGAGCGCTGCCGCGGCGACGGCGATCCCGGCGAACGGCGCGCACTCCGGCACGCCGCGCGTCCCGTCGCCGAGGTGGAGCTGGACGCGGTCCGCGTAGCCGGCCGCGACGAGATTCGCGCGCGCGCCGTCCGCAAGCTCCGGGATCCGCTCGATCGAGTGCACCTCGGCGGCGAGCTCGGCGAGCAGCGCGGCCTGGTAACCCGAGCCCGTGCCGACATCGAGCACGCGCTCTCCGCCCTGCAGGGCGAGCTGCTCGCAGATGAGCGCGACCATGTACGGCTGGGAGATCGTCTGGTCCCCTCCGATCGGGAGCGCGGCATCCGCATACGCCGCGTAGCGCAGCTCCGGCGGGACGAAGAGCTCGCGCGGGACGCGGCCCATCGCGGCGAGCACGCGCTCGTCCTCGATCCCGCGCCGCCGAAGCTGCCACTCGACCATCCGTGCCCGCTCCTCAGCCGACACCGGCGAGCGCCTCCATCGACTCCGGCACCGCCACGCCGAAGTGCGCGAGCACGGCGGGAGCAACGTCCGTGATGCGGCGCACCTCGGCCCGGAGCCCGACGGTCACGACGGGCACGAACGAGTCGCCGGCGACGAGCGAGCCGTGGCTCCCGCCGCCCGCGTGATGGCGGCCGGCGAGGTCGGCTAGCTCCCACCCCTCCGCCGCGGAGACGAGCAGCTCGCCCGCGTTCGGGTTTGCGAGTGCGGAGCGCGAGCGCCAGGCGGCGTCGGGATGCTCCAGCTTCTCGACGGGACCGTCCGTCCCGTCGCGGCGGGCCACGACCTCGTCGCCCTCGAGGCGGAGCGTGACGTCCACCGCCGGGAAGCCGTCCAGGCGCCGGGCGAGCGCGGCGGCATCCACGCGCGCGTCCGGCAGGAGGTAGACCTGCCCGGCTCGGTTCGAGGCCGTCACCAGCACCTCGCCCGCGAGATCCGCGAACGGCTCCTCCAGGCGCGCCGCCTGCTCGACCCTGGTCTGCCCGTGATCGGAGAGGAGCATGACCGCGTAGCGCTCGAGGAACTCGTCCGGCCCGCCCGCCGCGTCGAGTAGCGCCCCGATCGCCGCGTCGGCCTGCTCGAGCGCTTGATCGGCCGCGGCGCCGTCCGGGCCGCCCGCATGGGAGGCAAAGTCGAAGCCGGAGAGGTAGAAGGCAAGGAAGTCGAAGCCGTCACGCGTGACGAGCCAGCGCCCGACCGCGGCGGCGTACGCGTCGACCGAGCCGGCGCGGCGGCTGCGCACCGCGAACGGCGCTCCGGTCCGGTCCGACTCGAAGAGGCCGTAGAAGAAGAAGCGGCGCGGCCCGTAGGCGGCGCGGCCTGTACCGGGAACGGTCGGCAGATAGCGATGCCGACCGCGATAGCACGTGATGTTCACCGCCCCCGAGACGAAGCCCGCGTCCTCGAGCGCCTCGTAGATCGTCACTGCGTCGGGCGAGAGGTGGCGGGCGTTCATGTTGAGGATGGTGTCGATGAGCCCCTGCGAGAACCCGGCCTTGCGGAGCGCCGCGAAGGAGGAGCCGTACTCGACGATCCGGCGCTCCTGCCGGTTCCACCACACGAGCGAGGGGATGTGGTGCACGCTCGGGCCTGCGCCCGTCGCGATCGACGAGAGGCAGACGGGCGTGAGGGACGGGAAGACCGAGGTCGCCTGGCGGTAGTCGCCGTGCTCGGCGAGGAAGGCGAGAGCCGGCGCGCGGCCACTCTCGACCGCGCGCTCGAAGGCCGCCGGGGTCATCCCGTCCACGACGGCGAGCACGAGCTTCTGAGGCATGTCCCCGGCTTACTCGTCCCGCGCGAGCGTCCGCAAACCGGCGTACCGCTCGGGACGCGAGCGCCTCAGCATCAGGACGAGAGCCAGCAGCGCAAGCGCGATGACGTACCCGGCGGCCGGGATCCACGCGAGCGCCGCGAGCACGAGCGCGGCGCCGGCGAGGAGCGCCGCCGTGGCGACCCGCGTGCCGCCGCGCCGGAGTGCACCGCTCACGGTCTGCGTGGCTCCGAGCGCGCCGGCGAGACCGCCGGCGATTCCCGCTGCGCGGTCGCCCCAGCCGCCCGACTGCCAGTCCCCGATCGCAAAACCGATGCCGGCACCCGCAGCTCCGGCCAGCAGGATGACGGCAATTCTCGCTCCGCGTCCGCCGCCGAAAGCCCCCGCCAGGAGGACGCCGACCGCCGCGCCGAGCCCGGCGCTCACACCGATCCAATACCAGGAGCCCACGGGGGAACCGTAACCGCGGGCGCGTCTCGTCCGTTGTCGGCGCATGAGCTCCCACCGTCACCACGCCGCGGATCGAGTCGACGCTCGAGCCGCACCTCGACGACGCGCAGGTCGCGGTCTAGCTCTCGAGCCGGCCGATCATTGCGAGCCCGAACTCGGCGGCGCGCTTGCCGTCGATCACGCGGTGGTCGAACGTGACCGAGACGTTCCCCATCGTGCGGACGACGACCTCGCCCTCGCGCACGACCGGGCGCTCCTCGATTCGGTGGATGCCGAGAATCGCCACCTCCGGGTGGTTGATCAACGGCGTCACGAACAGGCCCGCCGCCTTGCCCGCGCTCGTGACGGTGAACGTGCCGCCGCGCAGCTCTTCCGGCTTCAGCGTCCCGGCGTTCGCGCTCTCCGCGAGGCGCCGCACCTCGGCGTCGAGCTCGTCGAGTGAGAGGTGGCCGGCACCGTGGACGACCGGGACGACGAGCCCCTGCTCGGTCTGGACGGCGACACCGATGTCGTAGCGGTCGAGCAGTACGAGGTCACCGTTCTCGACGCGCGCGTTCAGCTCGGGGAACTCGCGGAGCGACTCGGCGACCGCGTGGAGGACGAGCGGGACGAGGCGCTTCAGGTCGACGGCCGAGAAGTCGCACTCCTCGACCCAGGTCACGGCCGGAATCTCGTGCGCACGCGTCAGGTGCTCGAACATCTGCCTGCGCACGCCGCGCAGCTGCACGTGTGCCCCTTCGGGCCCTGTCTCGGTGTCTGACACCTGGACAGGGCCGGAAGAGCCGGCGGCTGCGCGAACGTCCTCCTCGGTGATCCGCCCCTGCCGGCCCGTGCCGGACACCGAGCCGAGGTCCACTCCCAGTTCCTGAGCCACTTTGCGCACCAGCGGCGTGGCCCGCACCTTCGTCGTGTCGTCGCGGCGGGTCGGCGCGGGTGTCTGCTTCGGACCTGTCTCGGTGTCTAACACCTGGACAGGTCCGGCGGAGCCCTCGCCGCCGATCACGACGAGGACCGTGCCGACCGGGACGATCTCGCCCTCCGCGACGAGGATCCGGGACACAGTGCCGGCTGCCGGGGAGGGGATCTCGACCGTCGTCTTGTCGGTTGCGATCTCGACGAGCGGCGCGTCCTCGGCGATCTCCTGACCCTCCGCGACGAGCCAGCGGGCGATCTCGCCTTCGGTCAGGCCCTCGCCGAGGTCGGGCAGCTTGAACTCGTAGGCCACGGGGGGCAGTTCTAGCGGATCGCGTCGTCTCGGAGCATGGCGTGGACGCCCTTCACCTCGTTGACGACCTGAGTCACGCGCAGATCGACCACGACGCTCGCCAAGGCGAGCGCCTCCGGCCGGGAGACCGCGAGCTCGCGCTCCATCAGGTCCAGGATGGTCGCCAGCGCCTGCTCCGCAGCGGCGTCGAGGTCCTCGTCGAAGCCGAGGGCAAGCCATGCGTCGGCCGTCCGCGCGATCGGCGAGCGCAGCTCGCGATCCTCGAGATCGAGGGTGAGCGTCGCGCGCTCGACCGGACACTCGATCGCGGTCCCCGACACCTCGCCGTCGCCCTGCGCGCCGTGGCCGTCGCCCGCCATGAGCAACGCTCCGTCGACGGGGATCGGAAGGTAGAGCGTTGACCCCGCGACGAGCTCCTTGCAGTCGATGTTTCCACCCCAGCGCCGCGGCGGGGTCGTCGAGTGCTCGCCGGGCTCCGGCGGCGGCATCCCGATCACGCCGAGGAACGGCGCCGCCCGGACGCGGCGCTCGCCCAGGTGCCACCAGTCGCCCGCCCGCGACCAGGTGAAGGTCTCGCCGTCCGCCCACGTGCGCCCCCAGTCTCGAGGCACGACTTCGTCGATGCGGACGACGAGCGTCTGCCCCGCCCGCGCTCCGCGGACCTCGACGGGGCCGTACAAGGCATGGCCGGCGCCTTCGGGCCGCTCCGGTTCGACGTCGGCGTCCCAGAACCAGCCGGCGTTCGGGACGTGGAACGAGACGGAACCACCGGGGTCGATCGCCTCGAGGGGCTCGTACTCGCGGGAGAACCAGCCCCTCACGACCGCGGCTCCTGGATCCAGGCGTCCGCCGGCGCGAGCAGGACGCGCAGGCCGATCCGGTTCCCGCCGTCGCCGCGGAACTCCCACAGCGAGACGGCCTGCTCGTCGCCGTGCAGCTCCGGTGCGACCTCGGCCGGGACGTAGCCCGCCTGCAGGCGCCGCTCGGCATCCCAGACGGCGACCGCGTTCGGGTCGTGCTCGTTCTCGGGCTCCCGGACGAGCTCGAGTCGCCGGCCGGGAGCGAACGCCTCGTCCTGCAGCGCGTCGGCGCGGTACGACGCGCCCGCGAGCTTCACCACCCGCACGCGCGGGTCGTCCCACTTCATCGCGTCTCCGGTCGCCGCATCGCGCAGCCAGTACCCCGACTCGCCACGCTCGAGCCAGATCCTGAGACGGCCGGCCCGGCCGCCGCCTACGGCGGCGGGGTCTGCCGGACGGGCGTCGGCGGCTTCGCCGCCGACGCTTCCAGCCTCAGAACTCGAGGAGCTTTCGCGCGGCACCGACGACGCGCTCCACGGAGGGCATGTAGCGATCCTCGATCTTCCAGTACGGATAGGGGACGTCGAAGCCGGTCACGCGAAGCACCGGTCCTCGGAGGTCGAGGATCGCCTTCTCCGCGAGGATGGCCGCGATCTCGGCGCCGAACCCGGCGGTGCGCGGCGCCTCCTGCACCACGACGACGCGACCGGTCTTCGAGGCGGACGCGAGCAGCGCGTCCTCGTCGAGCGGCCTCAGCGAGCGGAGGTCGAGCACCTCGACCGAGGCCTCGCCCTCGAGCGCGTCCGCCGCGCGCTCGCACACCGGCACCATTGCGCCGTAGGCGACGAGCGTCACGTCCGTCCCCTCCCGCGCGAGCCGCGCCACACCCAAGGGCACGACGTGCTCGCCCTCGGGCACCTCCTGCTTCTCGCCGCGGTAGATGAGCTTCGGCTCGAGCACGACCACTGGATCCGGGTCGCGGATCGCGGCCGCCAGCAGCCCCTTCGCGTCGGCCGGCGTCGAGGGAATCGCGACCTTCACGCCGGGCGTGTGGACGTAGTACGCCTCCGGCGAGTCGTCGTGCAGCTCGGGCGCGCGCACGCCGCCGCCGTACGGCATCCGCACGACGAGCGGGAACTCCATCTTCCCGCCCGTGCGCCAGCGGTAGCGGCCGACGTGGGTGATCAGCTGGTCGAGGCAGGGATACGAGAACGCGTCGTACTGCATCTCGCACACCGGCCGCCAGCCGGCCATGCAGAGCCCGACCGCGCTGCCGAGGATCCCGGCCTCGGCGAGCGGCGTGTCGACGCAGCGGTTCTCGCCGAAGCGGTCGCGCAGCCCGGCCGTCGCCCGGAAGACACCTCCGGCCCGGCCGACGTCCTCGCCCATCACCATGACGCTGTCGTCGCGGGCTAGCTCGACGTGGAAGCCGTCGTTGATCGCCTCGACCATGAAGAGCTCAGCCATCCCAGCCCTCCCGGAGGTTCGGCGGCGGGAGGACGTACGCGTTGTCGAAGACGAGCTCGGGATCGGGCTCCGGCTCGGCCTCGGCCGCCGCGATTCCCTGGCGCATCGCTTCGAGCGCCTCGTTCTTGATCTCCTCCGCCGTCGCGTCGTCGAGCACCCCGAGCCGGCGGAGATAGACCTCGTAGCGGCCGACGCACTCGTTGCGCTTCTCCTCCTCGACGCGGTCGAGGTCGATGTACGCGCGCGGGTCGTCGGCGGTCGCGTGCGGCGCTGCGCGATAGGTCACGGCCTCGATGAAGGTCGGCCCTCCGCCTCCACGCGCCCGCTCGACCGCCTCGCGCGTCGCCTCGTACACCGCGAGCACGTCGCCGCCGTCGACGCGCACGCCGGGCATGCCGTAGCCGACGGCCTTGTCGGCGAGCGTCTGCGCGTGAGTCTGGGCCTGGAGCGGCGTCGAGATCGCCCACTGGTTGTTGTTGCAGAAGAGGATCAGCGGCGCCTGCATCACCGCCGCGAGGTTGGCGCCCTCGTGGAAGGAGCCTTCGCTCGTGGCGCCGTCGCCGAAGTAGGCGATCGCGACCGTGGAGTTGCCCTTCAGCTTCTCGCCCCAGGCGAGGCCGGCCGCGTGCGAGACGTGCGTCGCGATCGGCACGCAGATAGACGCGACCCGGTACTCCGCCGGGTTCCACCAGCCGGCGGGGTGGCCTCGCCACCAGTGCAGGACGGTGCTCGGCGGCATGCCGCGGAGCAGCCCGATCGCCGACTCGCGGTAGCTCGGGAAGATCCAGTCCCCTTCGGCGAGCGCGTGCACCGAGCCGGCCTGCATCGCCTCGTGGTTCCAGAAGATCGCGTACGTCCCGATCCGGCCCTGGCTGTGGAAGACGACCGAGCGTTCGTCGTACGTACGCAACAGGATGAGGGAGCGGTAGATGGCGAGGAGCTCGTCCGGACCGAGACCCTCGACCTCGCGCTCCTCGTCGATCACGCGCCGCAGCTCTTGTTCCTCCGGAGCTACCTTCGCCACGGCCGCGTAGCCTAGTCGGAGGAGGCGCGGCGTAGGATCGGACGGGTGGAGCGCAAGCAGCCGGACCTCGTGCTCATCGTTGCCCGCTCGTTCGCGACGAAGATCGCGACGCCGACCTTGATCGCGGACGCCCGCGGAGACCTCGTCTTCTTCAACGACGCGGCCGCTGCGGTGATCGGGCGCTCCTACGTAGACGTTGGGAAGTTGCCGGCCTCGCGCTGGCAAGAGCTCTTCCAGCCGCGGACGATGGACGAGGAGCCGCTGACGGTCGAGCAAACCCCGGGAGGCATCGCACTCCTGGAGGGGCGGCCGGTTCACGACTCGTTCGCATTCCGCGGGCTCGATGGCCGCGAACGCGAGATCACGGTCACCGCGTTCCCGCTGCTCTCGCATCCCGACGAGGTCGTCGGCGTCATGGCGATCTTCTGGGAACTCCCGGAGGTCCGGTGATAGTTCGCGTGTGGGGCGCGCGAGGATCGCTGGCCGCGCCGGGACCTGCAACCGTCGGCTACGGCGGGAACACCTCGTGTGTGGAGGTCGAACTCGCCGACGGGACGACCGTGATCCTCGACGCTGGATCGGGGATCCGTGAGCTCGGGCAGCGTCTGCTCGAGCGCGGTCCCGGTCTGCTGCACGTCTGCCTGACCCACCTCCATCTCGACCACGTGGAGGGCCTCGGTTTCTTCGGGCCGCTCTGGGCGTCGGGTTGGAAGCTCCGCTTCCGGGGTCCACCGTCCACGATTGCGACGCTCAGGGAGCGCGTCTCACGCTACCTGTCGCCCCCGCTCTTCCCCGTCGGTCTCGCGGAGGTGCCGGCGGAAGCGTCGTTCGAGGACGTGCCGCGCGATCGGTGGCGCGTCGGCAGTGCCCTCATCGAGGCACGAACGGTCCAGCATCGCGGACCGACGGTCGGCTACCGGATCGAAGAGGAGGGCCGGGTGCTCGCCTACCTGCCGGACCACGAGCCGTACCTGACCGCCGCACTCGACGACGAGCCGCAGTGGATCTCCGGCTGGGCACTGGCGGCCGGCGCCGACCTCCTCCTGCACGACTCGCAGTACACCGACGCGGAATACACGAGCCGGCTCGGTTGGGGGCACTCGAGCGTCACGCACACCTCAGCCTTCGCGCGCGCCGCCGGAGTCCGCCAACTCGTGATGTTCCACCACGATCCCATGCGCTCGGATCACGAGCTCGAGGCGCTCTACGACCAGGTGGCCGCGGCGGTCCGGGACGACCAGGAGCCGCCGCTCATTGCACGCGAGGGCTTGGAGATCGCCCTTTCCTAGAGGCCCCGGCTTTGAGCGAAGGCGAACCGGCTCGTACACTCGAAAGCATGCAGATCTGCCCCGGGTGCGGCGAGGAGAACCCCGACAAGTTCCGCGTTTGCGGCTTCTGCGGCACCGCGCTCGCGGCTGCCGTGCCGCAGCCCGTCGAGCCGCAGACCACCGTCTGCCCATCGTGTGGCGAAGCGAATCCCGCAAAGTTCCGGCTTTGCGGCTTCTGCGGGAGTCCTCTTGCCGCCGCAACGGCGCCGAGCGAGGAACGCAAGGTCATCACCGCGATCTTCGTCGACCTCGTCGGGTCGACCGCACGCTCCGAGAATCTCGATCCCGAAGACGTGAGATCTCTCGTGGCGCCCTACCACGCGCGCGTCCGCGGCGAGCTCGAGGGGCACGGCGGCACCTTCGAGAAGTTCAGTGGCGATGCCATTCTGGCGCTCTTCGGCACGCCGAAGGCGCACGAGGACGATCCGGAGCGTGCCATCCGCGCTGCGCTCGCAGTCAGGCAAGGAATCGCCGAACTGAACGCGGAAGACGAGTGGCTCGACCTTCACATCCGGACCGGCATCCACACCGGCGAGGCGCTCGTGATGCTCGGGGCGCGGCCGGGCGAGGGAGAGTGGTCGGCCGCGGGCGACGTGCTCAATACGGCCGCGAGGATCCAGTCGGCTGCACCGACCGACGGCATCCTCGTCAGCCGGACGACATACCTCGCGACGAAGAACTCCTTCGCGTTCAGGGAAGCCGAGCCGATCCAGGCGAAAGGGAAGACAGAGCCCGTCGAGGTGTGGGAGGTCGCCGGCGTGCAGGAAGAGGCGGAGGCGGGGTCGCGCACCGAGGCGCCCCTCGTCGGCCGCGACGCGGAACTCGGCGAACTCCTCACGTTCAGCGACTCCCTGGCGCACGATCGGTTCGTCGGACTCGCTGCTCTGGTGGGGGCGCCCGGGATTGGCAAGAGCCGGCTCCTGCACGAGTTCGTCAACCGCATCGGAGGACGCTTCGACGTCCACTGGGGGAAGTGCCTCTCGTACGGCGAGGGCATCACGTACTGGCCCGTCGTCGAGATCTTCAAATCGGCGGCGGGGATCCTCCAGACGGACGACCGCGAGACGAGCGCCGCGAGACTCGATGAGTTCCTCCAGACGCTCGCGACCCAGGATCTCGACGAACTGCGCACGATCGCGGCTGCGCTGTCGAACGTGATCGGTATCCCGACGACCCCGCGCGGCACCTATGCGACCAGCGAGATCTCGCAGGCCGAGCTCCACTGGGGTCTCCGGCGCGCGCTGCAGCTTCTGGCGAGCGAGAAGCCGACTGCGATCGTCATCGAGGACCTCCACTGGGCGGAGCCGACTCTGCTGGAGCTGATCTCGTACGTGCTCGCCGATGGGGCCGACGTGCCACTCCTGGTCATCGGGACCGCCCGCCCGGAGCTCGACGACGAAGCCCCGGGATTCCTCGGCACTGAGGGACGGCGCCGCACGATCGACCTTCACACGCTCGGACCGGAGGCTGCCACCGCCCTCCTGACCGATCTCACCGGCGACGCCGCGTTTGCCGAGACGCCGTTCGCCGAGACGTTGATCGCCAACGCCGGCGGCAACCCGCTCTTCCTCGAGGAGACAGTGCAGATGCTGCGCGACGAGGGGCTGCTGGAGCTCGAACGCTGGCAGGGCGACGAGATGCGCGACGTCCCGATCCCCACGAGCGTCCAGGGCCTGATCAGCTCGCGCCTCGACCGCTTGGAGACGAAGGAGAAGCAGCTTGCTCACCACGCGTCGGTGATAGGTGCGGTCTTCTGGGCTGGGGCGGTCGCACATCTCGGGTCGACGGAAGCGACGCCGTCGGAGGATCCGAGCCCCGGCCTTGCGGAGCTCGAGCGTCGCGACTTCGTCGCGCATCTGAGGGAGTCGACAGTCGCCGACGACGAGGAGTACTCGTTCAAGCACATCCTCATGCGGGACGTCGCGTACGGGCAGGTCCCGAAGGGGCGGCGCGCGCAGCTGCACCTCGGCTTTTCCGCCTGGGTGAGAGGTCTGCCGAGCAGCGCCGACGAGTTCGTCGAGATCATCGCGTGGCACCTTGAGCAGGCGTGCCTCCTCGCGCGCGAGGTCACCCGCAGCCCGATCGAACCTCCGACCCGGGAAGCCGCGACGATGCTCGCCGAGGCGGGCGGCCGCGCCGAGCGCCGCGAGAGCCTGCGCGAGGCGCATCGCTACTACACGCGCGCGCTCGACGTCCTCGGCGACGAGCACGGGGAGCTGCGGACCGAGCTACGGGTGCGGCGGGCGGACATGGCGATGATGCTGGGGCGAATCGCGGAGGCGAGCGAGGAGCTGCTCGACGTGGCGGACGCCGCTCCAGCACTGAACCGCCCGACCGTCCAGGCGGAGGCACTGCTCCTGCTCGGCGACATCGACATCCGGCAGGGGCGGCCGAACGACGCGCATCGCCGGCTCCTCGAGGCGGAAGAGCTCGCCGGCTCGACGGACGACGCTCGCCTTCGCACCAGAGTCGCTTTCGTCATGAACACGTTCGTCGGCGACTACCTCGGCGAGCTCGACCAGCCGATCGAGAACCTCCGGGCCGCGATCGCCACCGCTGAGGGGATCGACGATCACGCGCTCGTCGCCGAGGGCCACCTCCGCATCGCGGCGCTGCTGATGAGCCACGATCTCGCGGCCGCCGAGCCCGAGCTCCAGCGCTGTCTCGAGCTCGCGGACGACCTCGGCAGTCACCGCATCGAAGCCGAGGCCGCGTCCTGGCTCGGAATCGTCGCGTACTACCGCGGCCGCCCCGAGGAGGCCGAGCGCCTCTGCCTCCAGGCACGGACGTGGTTCGAGCGCACCGGCGACACGTATTTCCAGGTGCAGAACATCATCTGCGGGCTGGGGATCTTCGCGCTCGAGAATGGCCGAGCGGAGGAAGGGGAGACCTGGCTGCGTGAGGCGCTGCCCGTCGCGCTCCAGATCGGCGGCTGGGTCGTGCTCAAGACGTACTGGCATCTCGTCGAGTCCCTCGTGGCGCAGGACAGGCTCGACGACGCGCACGAGATGGTCGCGTTCGCCGCCCGGGGCGTTCCGGAGCAGGATCCGCACTCGCGGGCGTGGTTTTGGATGGCGGAGGCGTGGGTCGCCACCGCGGCAGACGAGTCGGGGGCTGCCACGGCAGCGTTCGCGGAAGCGCTGCGCCTCTTCGAGGAGCTCGACTACGCGCTCGACTCGGCCGAGGCCCGCGTCGCGCTGGCTCGCTCGCTGCGTACCTTCGGCGAGGTCGCGGGCGCCAGGACCGAGCTCGAGCGGGCCCGCACGACCTTCGCCGGCATCGGCGCGGATGTCCGACGCGACCGCGTCGACGCCGAGCTAGCGGAGCTGGTCGAGGGGCCGGCTCCCACCGGCCCCTCGACTGGTTAGCTCGAGTTACTTGCCGGCGTGTGGCAGCCCAGCAGTGGATGAAGCGAACGGGACGTGAGCAGTCCACGGCCCGACTGAGGACATCCCAAACCGCGGAGCAGGGGGGAAGACCGGAGCGGGCGGACTGCTGAGGCCCGACAGGAAGAACGCTACGTTCTCCGCTACGTCGGACCAGTTCGTCGCCCGCCAGCCGGTCTCAGCCCAGTTGATGTCCATGAAGAGGACAAGCCGACCGTTCCCATTTGTGCTGGGCCGATCCCATGCCGCTGCGACCGGTGTCTCCGGACCGTCGGGTGGCTCAGCTTGGTAGTAGGCGAAGATCGAGGAATCTGGGACGCCTGACATGCCCCCCGCAGCCGTGACTGTCCAGCTCGTAACCGTGTTCGGCTGTGCGGCGAGGCTCCCGACGACGTCAGGGTTCACGGGCATAGCCACCGGAGTGCCACCTATCCCGAGAAGGCCGAAGCCGCCGACGCCTACCGTGCCACCTGCCACGATCGAATTCACCATCGATTGATCTGCGGCGTTCAGAGCCGCGCACCCTCCGCAGCTGTCCCACTCCCCCGTGAGGAAGACGCCCTTTCCGCTCTCGGCGAAGTTGATCAGCTGCGTCTGCTCATCCGAGCTCGGCGGAGCGATGTCTATCCACCAGACCTCGGCGAAGCTGCTGAGGTCTGCCGGCAACGCCGGCGACTCGGTCACGGTGTAGCCGGCGTCGGTGAGCGCCTGGGTGAGGTTGTCATTCGCATCGGTCGATCCTAGGTCCCCGGTGCCCGCGATGAGCACGTTCGCGCTTTCGATAGCGATTGTCCAGGTGTACGACGCGGCCGGGCCGACGTTCCCGTTGCCGTCCTTCGCCTCGACCGAGAACTTGTGCTTCCCGTCGGAGAGGTCGCTGTAGGTGATCCCCGTGGTACACGGCGAGTAGCCGTTGCCATCGAGTTGGCAAAGGAAGCTGACACCCGCTTGCGTGTCATGGAAGGTGAACTGTGCCATCGAGGAGTAGCTCGGATCCGGCGGACTGGTGTCGATGATCGGCGCGGGCGGAACCGTCGGCTGGCAAGACGTGCCGGTGCAGTTGATGCCGCTGTTGAGGTTCTGACCCGACTGTGTGTTGGTCGTCTGGTTGCCGTCGACATTGGTGTTTTGCGTGATGTTGCAGTTTCCGGGCGTGCTGCAGTCACCCTGGACGTTGTTCGTCTGGCCACTGCCCGTGTCGTTGTCCTGCTGCGACGACTGGTTGATCGTGAACGCGTCGCCGGTGTTCCCAGTCTGCGTCGCGGTGCCGACGCCCTTGTGGACGAAGGGCACACGACCGCGGCGGTGATTCGGGGCCGTGAAGATCCCCTCCGGCCCGTACTGCGTCTGCGTCAGCGAGGCCGGAGCCTCGCTTGCGTCCGGGTCGCTGGTGTCGCAATGCGTCAGGCCACTCTTCGCCGCGTCCTCGCATTGCGTCTCCTGCTGCGTCACGGTTGCGGTCGAGAGCGCTGAACTGTCCTGGTTGAGCGTCCCGACTAGCCCGCTGTAGGGCGGGTTGATGTCAGGCGAGCTCTGTGTCTGGCTCACCGGCCCGTTGGAGGAGTTGGCGACCGCCTGCAGGTTGCTCGTCTGATTGAAGACGGCCGAGTTCGCGCCTGTCGCGCTGCCCTTGAAGCCGTTGCTCTGGTTCTGCTCGATGTCGATCGACACGTTCGGCCCGTTCGCCGGTGCGTTCTCTTTCTGTGTGATCGACCCGGGCCCCTTGGCGATGGAGGTCTCGGTCTGGCTCTGCATGAGCGGACCGCCGGCACATGCGCCACCTGAGGTCGCGGACTCCGAAGCGGAGTTCCCGCCATGGGCCGAGTCCTGCTTGATCGAGACGTTCTGATGGGCATTGAACCCGACGTTCAAGCTGCCGTTGCTCACTGTCGTCGACCCGGTAAGGCTGACGATCTGGTTGACGCAGGCGCGGTTCGTGTTCGACGCCCCCGTGGCTCTCTGGGCGATCAGAGCATTCAGCGATGCGCTCTGGCTCGTCCCGCTCGGCCCGATCGCACGCTCGTAGACGATCGCGACATTGTTCGCCGTAGAGCTCACCTGCAGGATCAGGCACAGCTGGGCCTGGTTCTGCGCGGTGTGGTTGATCACGCATCTCGCCGTGTTGGTGGGAGTCGACGCAGTCGACTGGAGCCTACGACCGGCGATGTAGACGCCGTGCGAGGTCCCCGCGAACTGCACGACGACACATCGTGCCGTGCTGCAGGCGAAGCGGTTCACAGCGCCGCGCTTCGCGATCTGGACCACGGTGTGCCGAGTGCTCGCGCACGTCCAGCGACCACCCGGACAACGAGCGCCGGCGTAGTTGCGAGCGCCCCGCTGGATCACGGCTCCCTTCGGATTGACGTGGATCGAGCGCAGGTAATGGATCACCGCCGCCCTCGTCGAGACGTCGATCCGTGTCACCTTCTGCGCCTTCGTGGTGGCGGCTCCTGATGCCGAAACGAGCGCCACCGCAGCGATCAACGCCCCGACCAGGCTGAACAAAGCTCTTGCACGCATCGTGCTCTCCTCTCCCCTTCGGACCCGCCGTGCGGGCCGCGACCACTGTGGACCCGCGGCCGAGCTTACGCCGTTAACGCGGGAGTTTCCAGGCCACTGCGTTTCAACCTGGTGTCAGCGCCGCTTCATGGTGTCGCTCAGACGAGCACCGAGACCGCGTCTCGCTCGGCCTCGAAGACGGCGTGCTCGACATCTCCGA
>CAVYQV010000024.1:0-87690 GCA_963770815.1 uncultured Actinomycetes bacterium | reverse complement strand
CGTCGGCGTGCAGCGGCATCGGCAGGTCGCAGACGATCTCCACCCGATCGAGGTCGTGGCCGTAGAGGTACGGCCCGCTTCGCACACGGCCGGTCAGGATGCGGATCGCCGTCCCGACCAGCGTGCGGCGGCGGACGCGGATGGGCGCGACGAGGTCGAGGCCGAGCTCGAAGCGCGCCTCCGGCGCGATCGGGAGCGGCAGCGCCTTCGCGTACGTGTACGGGCTGCCGTTGGCGACGAACGCAAGCGCCGCACGGCCGAGCCCGGTGACCTCGAGCTCCGGCTCGATGTGACCTCGATGCGCCGCGAGCGCGCGCACGATCGCGACCGCGAAGGCGAGATCGCCCGGCCGCTTGCCGTCCGGCTGCCGGCCGAGGGCGTCGACGCGGCGCACCGCCTCGGCGTCGAGACCGACGCCCGCCCCGAATGCGAAGCGGCGCCCGTTGACGCGGCCGACGCGTGATCCGCCGCGTCCGTCCGCGCCGCGAGCGCCTTCGCGACGAGCCGAGCCGCCTCCACCGGATCCGCGGTACGCCGAGCGCGCGCGAGAACACGCTCGTACCGCCGCCGGGCAGGAAGCCGATCGGGACGTCCGCCTCGAGGCCGTTCAGCGCCTCGTTGAACCCGCCGTCGCCGGAGAAGACGACGACTGCCTCGGCACCGGCGCGCGAGGCGACGCTCACGAGCTCGGTCGCGTGACCGGGATGCTCGGTGAGGAGGACGTCGAGCTCCGCCACCCGCTCGAGCTCCGCGCGCACCTCCGCGAGCCGCTCCTCGCTCACGCGGGTCGCGAACGGATTGACGACGAGCACGCCTTCACCGGCGTCGCGTAACCGCGCATGCCGTCGAGCAGGAGCGCCGTGAAGCGGTCGGCGAGCTCGTCCGTCTTGGCTCCGCCGGCCGCAGCCACGTGTACGCCCAGTTCGCCGCCGACAGTGCGAGCAGCGCCGCGGTCGCGTCGTCGAGATCGGTGCGCAGCTCGCCGAGCTCGCGGCCCTCGCGGTAGAGCGCGCGGAAGCGCTCCTCGTACCGCCGGCGCTCGGCGACGAACTCCTCCCGCCGCTCGCCTTCGAGATAGCGCCACTCCCGCACGAACACGGTCGCCACGTCGAGCTGCTCGGCAACGACACGCAGGTGCGCGCGCAGCGCAGCCCGGATCCGCTCGACCACCGGCCCCTCGTCAGGCACCGAGTCGAGCGCGGCGTGGAAGGCGACGCCGCCCTCGCGCGCAACCTCCCACAGCAGGTCGGCCTTCGACTCGATGTGCGCGTAGAGCGACCCCTTCTGGACGCCCATCGCCTCGGCAAGGTCGCCGATCGACGTGCCGTGGTAGCCCTTCTCCGCGAAGAGGCGGGCGGCGGTGCGGGTCAGCTCGGTGCGGCGCGCGGACATATCAGTGGCCCGCCCAGTAACGCCGTTCGAACTCTCGGTCGCGAGCACCAAGCGATGCAAGGACGCAGGGAGCGCTGATAGCCGAGGCTATCGGCGCGACTGAGGACGCCGCAGCGCGCCGCGTGATCGCGGGCGAGGGACGGACATGTGTTGCTGGGCGGGCCACTACAATGCGAAACCTAACGATCGTTCGGAAGGTGGTGCTGCGTGGCGGCAGTCGCGATTCCAGGGGATGAGCAGGCGTTTCTCGAGTACGTCCAGTCCGGCGGGCAGGTCGAGACGACCGACTGGATGCCGGAGGACTATCGGGCCAAGCTGATCAAGTTCATCGAGATGCACGGCAACTCCGAGCTCATGGGCGTCCTGCCCGAGCGCGAGTGGATCCTCCGTGCCCCGACGCTCCAGCGCAAGCTCGCGCTGACGGCGAAGGTGCAGGACGAGGTCGGCCATGCCCAACTCATCTACCGCGTGGTCGAGGATCTCGGCAAGCCACGCGAGCAGTGCCTCGCCGATCTCGTCGACGGGAAGGCGAAGTTCCACAACGTCTTCCATTACCCGACCGAGTCGTGGGGAGACGTCGGCGTCATCGCCTGGCTCGTCGACGCCGCCGCGATCATCAGCCAGAAGGCGCTGCTCAAGTGCTCGTACGCGCCGTACGCGCGGATCATGAAGAAGATCTGCTGGGAGGAGTCGTTCCACATCCTCCACGGCCGCGACGTCATCCTCGCCATGGTGACGGGCACGCCCGCGCAGTTCGGGCTCGTGCAGGAGGCGCTCGACCGCTGGTGGGGGCCGCTGATGCAGTTCCACGGGAACCCGATCCCGCCGGAAGAGGACCCGATGTACCTCTGGCGGATCAAGTCGCAGTCGAACGAGTCGGCGCGGCAGCAGTTCCTCGACGGCTACGTGCCGCAGATCTGGGAGCTCGGGCTGACCGTCCCGGACCCGAAGCTGCGCAAGCGCGACGACGGCGTCTGGGAGTACACCGAGCCCGACTGGGCCGAGCTCAGGCACGTCGTCACCGGCCACGGTCCCGAAGACCCAGGAGCGGCTCGCGTTCCGGCGCGGCTTCCTCGAGCGGGAGCAGTGGGTGCGGGACATCGTCCTCGCCGCATGAGCCACCCGGTCTGGGAGGTGTTCCGGCAGGAGCGGCGCGGCCAGCCGTTCGAGCACGCCGGCTCGGTCGTCGCACCCGACGCGGACTTCGCGGAGGCCTGGGCGCGCGAGCAGTACGGCCGGCGCGGCGAGTCGGTCGCGCTCTGGCTCGTCCCGCGCGACGCGATCCGCGACGTCGAGGACTGGGCGGACGAGTTCGACCTCAAGTACCGGCGCGTCGACGGCTACTCGATCAAGGCTCGCCTGAAGGAGGCTCGTGAACGAGCAGCTTCTCGGGCTGGCTGACGACGAGTTCGTCCTCGGCTGGCGTGAGTCCGAGTGGACGGGCATCGCGCCCCTGCTCGAGGAGGACGTCGCCTTCTCCTCGATCGCGCAGAACGAGATCGGGCACGCCCGCGCCGTCTACGAGCTGCTGGTCGGCCCGGACGGCGACGCCGACGCGCTCGCCTTCGACCGCAAGCCGGAGGAGTACCGCTGCGCGCCGCTCGTCGAGCTCCACCTGCTCGAGTGGGCGCATACGATCGCCCGCCGCTGGCTGTACGAGGTCGCCGACGAGATCCGGATCACGGCGCTCAAGGACGACGCCGATCCAGCGGTCGCGGGGCTCGCAGCGAAGATCGACCGGGAGGAGGCGTACCACCGCATGCACGCCGAAATGTGGCACGACCGGCTGCATGACGAGCCGCGCTTCAAGACAGCGGTCGAGGAGCTGTGGCCGTACGCGCTCGGCATTCTCCCGTCGGAGCTGCGCGGCGAGCTCGTGTCGCGGGTCGGCCTGGCCGAAGTCGAGGCGGTCGAGCGCGGAACGCACACCGACGAGCTCGGCCCGCTCTGGGAGGAGATGACGGTCGTGCGCCGCTCGGCGCCGGCGGGGGCGCAGTGGTAGCGGAAGCCCAGGTCTGGAAGGCACTCGAGGAGATCCCGGACCCCGAGATCCCGGTCGTCTCGCTCGTGGAGCTCGGAGTCATCCGCTCGGTCGATGTCGACAACGGACATGTCCGGATCGAGTTCACGCCGACCTTCCTCGGCTGCCCCGCGCTCGAGTTCATGAAGCGCGCGATCGAGGAGAAGGTCACGGAGCTCGGCGCCGAGCCCAAGGTCGAGGTGATCTCGGATGACTCGTGGTCGACCGACCGAATCACTCCGGCCGGACGCGAGAAGCTGCGCGCCGCAGGCTTCGCGCCGCCCGCGCCGCGCGAAGCGTCAGCCCCGAAGCTCGTCCAGCTGCAGGCGAACGTCTTCCGCTGCCCCTACTGCGGGTCGACCGAGACGCGCCTCGAGAACATCTTCGGCCCGACCCCGTGCCGCTCGCTCCGCTACTGCGAGAGCTGCCGCCAGCCGTTCGAGCAGTTCAAGACGATCTAGTAGTGCTAGCGCGGTGTGGCACGCGAACCGTCGGATTCCAACCACGGTCACCGTCTCGTTATGCGCTGACACAGCTCGTCTTGGTGGCCACGGGGTAGCGTCGAGGGCCGATGGCGTTCACGACGCAGACGGCGATCCTGCTCGTCCTGATCGGCTTCGCAGTCGGCGTGTTCGGGACAGTGGTCGGCGCAGGCGGCGGCTTCATCCTCACTCCCGTCCTGCTTCTGCTCTACCCGCACGAATCGGCGCAGACGCTGACGGCGATCAGCCTCACGGTCGTCTTCTTCAACGCGGCCAGCGGCAGCGCTGCCTACGCCCGCCAGCGCCGAATCGACTATCGCAGCGGCATCGTCTTCGCGCTCGCCACCGTTCCCGGCGCGATCGGAGGTGCACTCCTCGTCGGTGTGGTCTCCCGGCAAGTCTTCGACGCGATCATGGCGCCGTTCTCGCCGCACTCGCGGTCTGGCTGATCGCCGGCGAGCGCTGGCCGCTACGCGAAGCGCGGGGTCATCTCCAACGACGCGTGCTCACTGACCGGGCGGGCCAAACGTACGACTACCGCGTCCCAGTCCTACGTGGCGCCTTCTACAGCCTCGGAGTCGGCTTCCTCTCCAGCTTTCTCGGCATCGGCGGCGGGGTGATCCACGTCCCCTTGCTCGTCCGCGCCCTCAGCTTCCCGACTCACATCGCCACCGCGACCTCTCACTTCGTGCTCGCAGTCACGGCCGGAACCGGCACGGTCACGCACCTCGTGATCGGGAGCTTCCACCAGCACGGACTCCGTCGCACGATCGCTCTTTCGATCGGAGTCGTTGCCGGCGCACAACTCGGAGCCCACGTCTCGCTCCGACTCCACGGCCGCGTGATCCACTGGCTGCTGGCCGCGGCGCTCGTCGCGCTCTCCGTACGCCTCCTCGCCGGAGCCTGACTTCGTCGACGGCCTACTCTGCGACTGCGGCGCGTTCAACGACTCCTGCGAGCTTCTCCCGAACCTTCGTGGCGATCGGCTGCAGCGTGTCGTTGCCGACGATCGAGAGCATTCGTTCTGCCTCGATCGCGGAGATGTGTGTCCGGCCGTCGCGCTCGTAGACGACGACGTTGCAGGGAAGCAGCGTCCCGAGATCAGGCTCGCTGGAGAGCGCCTCGTGGGCCAGTTGCGGGTTGCAGGCGCCTAGCATGACGTGGGCTCCGACGGGATTTCCGCAAATCACCGAAAGCCAGCCCCGCGGGTCGACCATCAGGCCCCACTCGCCGCTCGAGAGATCCGCATACGTGACGACCGGGCTTGCGACAGCGCTCCCGCCCGCGGGAGTCTCGACGAGAATCCGATCAGCCCGGTCGAGCCCGGCAGCGACGAGCTGCGAGCTGCGCACGTTGAGCTGGACATCCCGAGTGCACGCTGCCGAACCGGTTGAGGTCCTGCACCTCGCACGTGATCTTCCCCGGCTCGACCAGAGGCTCGGCCACGCGCAGCTCGGCCAACGTATCCGGCGCGATCGCAGGTCCCGGTCGGCGAGCGGCGTTCCCAGCGCGAGGTGCGCCGCCGCCGGGGCGAGCACGTCTCGCGCGTGGAACGAAGCCGAGACCGGCTCGTGCAGGATGCTCGAGGACGTGATCGACACCGCGCTCCTCACACCATCCCGAGCGCGCCAGGCCAGGCTCAGCAGACCGTTGTCCGGGCCGACGAAGAGCCTGCCGTCGTCGGCTTCGACCGCGATGTCGCGGTCCCGACCCACGCTCGGATCCACAACGGCCAGGACGATCGCGTCATGACGGATGAACGGGAGCGAGTCGGCCAGGAGAAGCGCGCCCGCGCTAACGTCGAGCGGCGGGATGCCGTGCGAGAGATCGACGACTGGGCATCCGGGCGCGACCTTGTCGATCACGGCGTGACACACGCCGACCCATTCGTTGCGAAACCCGAAGTCCGAGAGGATTCTTTTCCTTAATAAGCTTTATCCCCGTGGCAGGATCCCCTCGGCGCGACCTTGTCGATCACGGCGTGACACACGCCGACCCATTCGTTGCGAAACCCGAAGTCCGAGAGGAAGACGATCGACCGCGTCATCGACGCATCACCACCGGCGAAGCTTCGCGCCTCTCCGACCGAGATGCAACCTCATGCGAACCAGTAGTAGCGTCAGAGCTTCCGGCATTCCTTTCCGCGAGCACGAGGAGGCTCCGATGACCCGCCCGATCGCCCCCGAAGACCTGTTCAGCTTCCGGTTCATCGTCGCCGCCGACCTTGCATCCGACGGGACGCGCGTCGTCTTCGCGCAGACGCGGATCGAGCCCGGCGAGGAGGAAGACGACGACGAGGTCGAGCACAGCGACCTGCATCTCCTCGAGGTCGAGAGCGGTGAGATCCGGCGGCTGACCTTCAACGACTCGACGAACTCGGCGCCGGCGATCTCGCCCGACGGGACGAAGCTGGCGTTCATGTCGACGCGGACGGAGAAGCCGCAGCTCTGGCTGCTCCCGCTCGACGGCGGCGAGCCGCGCAAGCTGACGGATCTCGCCCAGGGTGTCGGCGGCGGCCCTGTCTGGTCGCCTGACGGGAGCAAGATCGCCTTCACGGCCGGCCCACCGGAAGAGCGGAAGCCCGAGCGCCCCTATCGCATCGACCGAACCGTGTGGCGCTTCGACGGCATGGGGCTGCTCGACGACGCAGTCCAGGACGTCTACGTGCTCGACGTTGCCGACGACCGACGCCGAGCCGCACCGGCTGACGGAAGACCGCTTCATGAACTCCGCGCCGAAGTGGAGTGCCGACGGCCGGTCGCTCGTCTACGTCGCGTCGCACGACCCCGACTCGTACATGCTGGCGTCGAGACTGCGGCGCGTCGACCTCGACGGCACGGTCACCGACCTCACGGCGCCCGACGGCTTCGTCGTCTCCCACGCGCCGCTGAGCGGCGGACGCGTCGCCTACGTCCTCGACTTCGAGCACGACACGGTGATCGGTACCCGGGCGTCGCTCTACGTCCTCGACCCGGCGACCGGGGCGAGCACGCGGCGGGGCGCGGACATCGAAGGCCACATCGAGGGCGGCATCCAGGCGGACAACCCCGCCGCGAGGATCGGCCTGGGGCAGCTGCTCTTGACCGACGGAGGGGACGCCATCGTGCCCGTGCAGACGGGCGGGGAGAAGGCGCTCGTGCGAATCGCGCTGGACGGCGACGAGTCGCACGCGGTCGTCGCCGGCGGCGCCCGTATCTGCCTGCCGGTTGCGGCCCGCGGCCGGAACATCCTCTTCGCCGGGTTCGGCTTCACAGAGCCGGGAGACCTCTACCTCGCCGACCTCGACAGCGCCGAGGAGCGCCGCCTGACCAACGTCAACGAGGACGTGCTCGCCGAGCTCGCCCTTCCGACTGTGATCCCGCTCCACTTCCCGAGCGTCGACGGAGCCCAGGTCGAAGGCTGGTTCCTGCGGCCGGCCGGGTCGACGGAGCCGCTGCCGACGATCCTCAACATCCACGGCGGCCCGCACGCGGCGTGGGGCGCGCACTTCAACTTCGACGATCTGATGTTCGGCGGCGCGGGCTACGGCGTGCTGCTCGTCAACCATCGCGCGTCGACCGGCTACGGCAACGAGTTCGCCACGGCGATCCTGGCCGACTGGGGCAACCTCGACTACGCCGACCTGATGGCCGGCGTCGACCATGCGATCGAGGAAGGGCTGGCCGACCCGGAACGACTCGGCGTCTGCGGCATCTCCGGCGGCGGCAACCTCACGGGCTGGATCATCGGCCAGACCGACCGCTTCAAGGCCGCCTGCCCGGAGAACCCGGTCTTCAACTGGTTCTCGATGTACGGCACGAGCGACGTCGGCGCCGACTTCAGCGTCCGAGAGCTCGGCGGCACCCCGTACGACGCCGAGGAGGTCTACCGGCGCTGCTCACCCATCACGTACGCGGACCGGTGCACCACCCCGACGCTGTTCCTGCAGCACGAGAACGACAACCGCTGCCCGGCCGAGCAGACCGAGCAGTTCTTCACCGTGCTCCGCGTGAACGGCGTGCCGGCGGAGATGCTCCGCTTCCCGAACACGCCGCACAGCGGATCCGTGTTCGGCCCGATCGGCCACCGGCGCGCCCAGAACGACGCGCTGCTCGACTGGATGAACCGCCATGTCCTCGGCGTCGCCGCCGAGACGGGCGAGAGGGAAGCGGCCGTCGTCTAGAGCGGAGCCAGGGCGGCTGTGAGGACGCCCTCACGGCTCGTTTCGCCGGGTCAGGAGACCGCGGCGAGCCGCTCGGCGAAGCCGGGATCCTCGGCGCAGAGGCGGTCCACGTCGGCTCGCTCGACGGCGAGGACCTTGCCGTAGGTCAGCGCGCGAACCCGTGCGGTGCGCGTTCCGTCCTCCGAGAGGAGAGCCCGCTCGCCGACCACGGAGCCCGGACCGAGCTCGCGCGTGCCCTCGGGCGCCTCCACCACGATGTGGCCCTCGACCACGACGTAGAGGCCGGTGCCCGGCTTGCCGCGCTCGATCAGCACCTGCCCGGCGCCGAACGAGAGCTCCGAGCCCACCGCCTCGAGCTTCTCGAGATCGTCCTCGTCCACGCCGCGCGAGTATCGCACCCGAGCCCGGTGGTGACGATCCGGTGACGAGGGGTAGAAGCGCTCACGCGCGGCGGATAGGGTCAGCCGCGATGCCTCCGGCCACAGCAGACGACCTCGCCGGCGCCCCGGTCTTCGGCTCGCTCGGGCCGGACGAGCTGGCGGCGATCGCGCCGTGGTTCGAGCTCCAGGAGGTCAGCCCAGGCGTGAATCTGACGGGCGAAGGTGTCACCGGCTATTCGTTCTTCGTCCTCCGTGACGGCACCGCCACCGTCACGATCGACGGCAGTGAGGTGCGGACGCTCGGCGCCGGCGACTTCTTCGGCGAGCTTGCGATCCTCGGCGACGGGCGGCGCACCGCGACGGTCACGACCGCCTCGCCGTCGCACGTGCTCGTGCTCTTCGGGACGGAGTTCAGGCGGCTGCAGCAGGAGTATCCGGAGATCGCGGCGCAGATCGAGTCGGCTCTCCGCGAGACCGCGCAAGCCGCGTAGCGGCCGGACCCCTCGGTAGGCTCCTCTCGTGGGGGTCGAGATCTTCTATTGCCCTACCTGAAGCGGCTACGAGCCCCGGGCCACGAGTCTCGTGGCCATGCTGCGCGAGCGTGGAGTAGAGGCGAAGGCGACGCCGGGCGGCAAGGGCCAGTTCGACGTGATCAGCAACGGCGAGCTCGTCTTCTCGAAGCACGTCGTGGGCCGGTTCCCCGGCGAGGGCGAGATCGACCGCCTCGTCGGCGCGTCGAGCTAACGGCCGCGGAACTCGGGCGCACGCTTCTCGCCGAAGGCCGTGACGCCCTCGCGGAAGTCGTCCGTCTGCGTCGCCTCGGCCTGCGCCTGGGCTTCCCGCTCCAGCTGCTCCTCGAGCGTCGAGCTCGCCGCCTCGTCGTAGAGCCGCTTCGTCATTGCGATCGCGCGCGTCGGCGCGGCGGCGAGCCCCGCGGCGTACTCGGCCACCCGGGCAGCGAACGAGTCTGCCGCCACGACCTCGGACACGAGCCCCCAGTCATACGCCTCCGCAGCCGTCAGCCGCCGGTTCGAGGTCATCCACTCGAACGCGCGCGGAGTTCCGAGCAGCCGCTGAATGAAGTACGAGCCGCCGGAGTCGGGGATCAGGCCGATCCCGACGAAGCCGGGCACGAAGAAGGCGGCGTCCGACGCGACCCGGATGTCGCACGCGCACGCAAGCGAGAGGCCCGCTCCCGCACAGACGCCGTTGACCGCCGCGATGACGGGCTTCTCGAGCGCCTGGATCGCGAGAACGGTGACGTGATAGGTCGCGCGCAGCATCTCCGCGACGTCGCCTCCCTCGCCGAACGCCGTCAGGTCCTGCCCGGCCGAGAAGCCGCGACCCGCGCCCGTGATGACGACCGCGCGCACCTCAGGGTCGCGCGCCTCGTCGAGCGCCGCGTGCAGCCCCTCGTGCACGCCGAGCGTGAACGCGTTCAGCTTGTCGGGCCGGTTGAGCGTGATCGTCTGCACGCTCCCGTCGCGGGTCACCTCGACGTCGGACATCGCGTGGACCCTACTGCTGCCGTACGCTCACGGACGTGGAGCTCGAACGCCACGAGCACGACGGCACCCGCTGGGAGGTGGCGCGCAGGCTGCCCACGCCGGCGCTGCGTCCGCTGCTCGGCCGGGCGCTCGAAGGGTGGACGCTCGAGGGGCCGGGCGGCGTGAGCTTCCACGAGCTGCCGTTCCCGGGAATCCCGCTCATCCTCAACCTCGGCTCGCCCTGGCTCGTCGACGGCGCGAGGCTCGACAGTTTCCTCGCGGGCCTGCACACCCGGCCGACCGCGGTCACGGGCGGGCGCGCCTTCTCCTGCCTGGAGCTGCGCCTGACGCCGCTCGGCACGCGACGGCTGCTCGGGCTGCCGTTGCACGAGCTCGCCAACGGCACGCACGCCCTCGAGGAGCTGCTGCCCGGCGCCGGCGAGCTCACCGCCCGCGTGCGGGAGGCGCGGGCCTGGGACGAGTGCTTCGATCTCCTCGAGGCCTTCCTCGGCAGGCGGCTGGCCGACACGCCGCCGGCGCCGCGCGAGCTCGACTGGGCGTGGCGGCAGCTCGTGCGCAGTGGTGGACGCGTCCGCATTCGAGAGCTCGCGGCGGAGCTGGGCTGGAGCCCGCGGCGCCTGATCGACCGTTTCCGCGACCACGTCGGGTTGCCGCCCAAGGCCGCCGCCCGCGTGATCCGGCTCGACCGCGCGGTTTCCGCACTGCGCACCGGAGCACCGCGGATCGCGGAGGTAGCGGCAGCCTGCGGCTACGCCGACCAGGCACACCTCGCCCGGGAGCTCCGCGAGCTCGGCGGCGTCACGCCGGGCCAGCTCGCCGGCGGCAATTTCGTTCAAGACGCGGCCGCCGCCACGGCCTAGGCTCGTCCCGTCTTCGACGAGAGGAGCGCCATGAGCGAGCATCCCACGGTCTTCCCGACCATGAGCTACCGCGACGCTGACGCCGCGATCGAGTTCCTGCAACGGGCCTTCGGCGCGGAGCCGCACGTGGTCTACCGCGCCGACGACGGTCGCGTCCGCCACGCGGAGCTTCGCCTCGGCAACGGCATGGTGATGCTGGGGCCGGCGGAGTCGGCCCAGGGCGGCGGGGTCTACGTCGTCGTGGCGGACCCCGACGAGCACTGCTCGCGGGCACTGGAGGCGGGCGCCGAGATCGTGCGCGAGCCGAACGACACCGACTACGGCTCGCGCGAATACGGAGCCCGCGACCCCGAGGGGCTCATGTGGCACTTCGGCACGTACCAGCCCTTCGAGGTCGCCCCGCAGGCCCCCTGAGCCCGACGGCTACGCCAGCTCGACGAACTCGACGGACGGCTGCGGCAAGCCTCGCTCCGTCAGCGTCCTTCGCCCGCTCGCCATGAACTCTCGCTGCGCACCCGCTCTCGAACGCCTGCTTGTCGGCGAACTCGCACTCGGCGTAGTACGCGTGTGCCGGCTCGCCGATCGCGCGCCCGTGACCTTGCCGTGACGAAAGACACCATTCGGCGCCTGGGCGAAGCGCTCGCGTGGTCCGCGTACCCGTCGGAGTCCGGCTCCTCTCGTAGAGGATGACAATCCGATACATGGTTCCCTCCCAATGGCTGGCGAGAGGGACGATAACCCGGTCGACGAGGAGGAGCGATGGCAGGCAAGCTCGTGCACGTCGAGATAGACGCGGCGGACGCCGACCGCGCGCAGGGATTCTGGAGCGGCGTGTTCGGCTGGGAGGTCGGGCCTCCGATGTCGCCGGAGATGGACTACCGGATGTTCCAGACCGCCGAGGACCAGGGCGGCGCAATCGTCGCGTCGGACGAGGTCGGCCCGCTTCGCCTCTACTTCGACACCGACGACATCGACGCGTCACTCGCCAAGGTGCGCGAGCTCGGCGGCGAGGCCGGCGACAAGATGCCGGTGCCGGGCCACGGCTGGTTCGCCGGCTGCCGCGACACCGAGGGCAACGCCTTCAGCCTCTGGCAGGTCGACGCAGCGGCCGCCTAGCCGCGCTCGTCGACAACTCGTAGCGCCTTCCCCTCACTGCGGGGAACGCTGCCCGGCGGGCCGAGCCGAACCCGCGCGGCCAGCCCGAGCGCGCGGCCGAGCCGCTCCGCCACGAACGCCTCGAGCCTCTCCCCACCGGGCTCGTGCTCGCGCAGCTCCGCCTGCACCGTCAGCTCGTCGAGGTGGCCGGGGCGCTCGACGACGAGCTGGTAGTGCGGCGCGAGCTCCGGGATGGCCAGGAGCGCGCGCTCGATCTCGCTCGGGAAGACGTTGACGCCGCGGATGATCAGCATGTCGTCGGTGCGCCCGAGGACGCGCGACATCCGGGCGAACGTGCGGCCGCAGGCGCACGGCTCCCGCGTGACCGAGGCCAGGTCGCCGGTGCGGTAGCGCAGCAGCGGCAGCGCCTCCTTCGTCAGCGTCGAGAAGACGAGCTCGCCGACCGTCCCGTCCGGCAGCGGTGCGCCCGACTGCGGGTCGACGACCTCGACGAGGAAGTGGTCCTCGTTGACGTGCGCGCCGTCGCGCCCCTCGACGCACTCCGCGGAGACGCCCGGCCCCATCACCTCCGACAGGCCGTAGATGTCGACGGCCGTCAGCTCGAGCGCGCCCTCGATCGCCTCGCGCAGCCCCTCGGTCCACGGCTCGGCGCCGAAGACGCCGGCGCGGAGGCTGAGGCGCGCGGGCTCGGAGACGTGGTCGGCGATCGCGAGTGCGTAGCTCGGCGTGCAGCAGAGGATCTCGGCGCCGAGATCCTCGAGCAGCTGCGCCTGGCGCGGCGTGTTGCCGCCGGACGCGGGGACGACGGTGCAGCCGAGCCGCTCGGCGCCGTAGTGGAGGCCGAGGCCACCGGTGAAGAGGCCGTAGCCGTACGCGATGTGGACGATCGTGCCCGGCCCGCCCCCCGCCGCCGCCAGCGCGCGGGCGCAGCAGTCCGCCCAGGCCGCAAGGTCGTTCCGCGTGTACGCGACGATCGTCGCCTTCCCGCGCGTGCCCGACGAGGCGTGAATCCGGACGCACTCCTCGAGCGGCACCTGCAGGAGCCCGAACGGATAGGCGTCCCGGAGCTCCGACTTGACGCGGAAGGGCAGCTCGGGCAGCGCCTCCGGCTCGACGCCGAACCGCTCCCGCAGGCGCTCGCGCTGGAGCCGCTCGAGCTCCGGCCGCGGCAGCGTCTCGAGCTCGGGCTGGAAGATCGGCACGGCGCCGATTATTCTCTCTTGCGCAAGCGCCAGTTGAGCGACCAAGGAGGCGGCGTGCGCAGTACGTCCATGTCAATCGAGAAGGCCTTGATGACCTACTTGAAGGGATGGACTCGTGCTTCGCAGAACGCTGAACCTTGGGATCCTGGCGCATGTAGACGCCGGTAAGACAACTCTCACCGAACGGCTCCTGTACGCCGCAGGCGTGATCCGCGACGTCGGCAGCGTCGACAAAGGGACGACGCAGACCGACTCGCTCGCGCTCGAGCAGCAGCGCGGCATCACGATCAAGTCGGCCGTCGTCTCGTTCCCGATCGACGACGTGACCGTCAACCTGATCGACACGCCCGGCCACCCCGACTTCATCGCCGAGGTGGAGCGGGTGCTGAGCGTGCTGGACGGCTGCGTGGTCGTGATCTCGGCGGTCGAAGGAGTACAGCCGCAGACGCGGATCCTGATGCGGGCGCTGCAGCGGCTGCACGTGCCGACGCTGCTGTTCGTCAACAAAATCGACCGCGCGGGGGCCGACCCGGAACGGGTGCTCGACGAGATCGAGCAGCGCCTGACGCCGGACGTCGTGCCGATGGGCTCGGCGGACGGGCTCGGTACGCGCACCGCGGCGTTCGCGCCGTTCGGGCCTGCCGACGGCGACCTCGCCGGACGGGCCAGAGCGGGAACGCTCCATCCCGTCTTCTTCGGCTCGGCGCTCACCGGCGCCGGCGTCGCGGAGGTGATGGCCGGAATCGCGCAGCTGCTGCCCGCGCGGGAGGGTCGCGACGACGGGCCACTCTCCGCTCGCGTGTTCAAGATCGAGCGCGACCCGGACGGCCACCGGATCGCGTACACACGCGTCTTCTCCGGGAGCGTGTCGGTGCGCGATCGCTTCGACGCGGGCAAGGTGACGACGGTCCGCGTCTTCGCAGACGGTGACGCCGTGCAGCGTGACGTGGTGCAGGCGGGGGAGATCGCGAAGCTCTGGGGCCTGGCGGTGATCCAGATCGGGGACTGGCTCGGCGAGCCGCGCCGTGACGTCGAGCACCACTTCGCGCCGCCGACGTTCGAGTCGGTCGTCGAGCCTGCCGACCCCGCAGACGGCCGGCGGCTGCGCGCCGCGCTGGGACAGCTCGCCGAGCAGGACCCGCTGATCGACGTCCGGCAGGACGACACGCGGGCGGAGATCTCGGTCTCGCTCTACGGCGAGGTGCAGCGCGAGGTGATCGAGGCGACGCTCGCGGACGAGTACGGCCTCGAGGTCGCGTTCCACGACACGACGACGATCTGCGTCGAGCGCCCGACGGGGAGCGGCGAGGCGGTCGAGATCCTCAACACGCCGACCAACCCGTTCCACGCCGACCTCGGCCTGCGCGTCGAGCCGGCGGCGCCGGGCGCGGGCGTCAAGCTGGTCGTCGACGACGGCCTCGACCGGCGCGACGCGCCGCTCTACACCTTCAAGACCTTCACTGCCTTCGTGGAGCATCTGGACGAGTACGTGCGGCTTGCGCTCGGAGAAGGCCTGTGCGGGTGGCAGGTCACCGACTGCGTGGTGACCCTGACGAAGATCGGCTACAGCCTTGCCGACGGCCCGCCCTCACGGCGCGGCCCGATGCCGACCACACGCGACGTGAAGCGGCTGGCGCCGCTCGTCCTCATGCAGGCGCTCGAGCAGGCGGGCACGGCGGTCTGCGAGCCCGTCTTCCAGATCGCGGCCGAGGTGCCGACTCACGCCGTCGGCCCGATGCTCGCCGCCCTGGGCAGCCTCGGCGCCGGAGCCACGACGCCCACGGCTCGCGGCGACCTCTCGGTGCTGGAGGCGACCCTGGCGGCGTCGCGCGTCCAGGAGCTCCGCCGCCGGCTCCCGGGGCTGACCGGCGGCGAGGGTGTGCTCGACTCCGAGTTCGCGGGCTACGAGCCGGTGACCGGAGAACCTCCGGTCCGGAGACGGCTGACCCCCGACCCGCGCAACCTCGAGGAGTACCTCGCGCAGGTCGGGCGCTGACCGTCAGGCGGCTTCGGCAAGCGCCGCCCGTGGCGCCGCGTCGACCACCCGAGCCGAGCGCGACGACGGCTCCGCCGATTCAGACCGCCGGAGCGGGATCTAGGGTTTCGGCCGTGTCCGGAAGCGCGCTCGCGACGGGGCTGGCGGTTGCGGCCGGCCTCGCCGGCTCCATCCAGGTCGCCCTCATGTCGCGGCTCGGCGAGCGCATCAGCGTGCTCGGAGCGCTGGCCTTCTCGACCGCCCTCACGGCGGCGATCGCGCTCGTGATCCTCGTCATCGCGCGCGGCAACCTCAGAGCCTTCTCCGCAGCGTTCCACCAGCCGTGGTGGATGCTCCTAGGCGGCGTGATGGGGCTGATCATCGTCTTCACGGTCACGTATGCCGGCCCGCGGATCGGCGTCGCGGCCACCGTGGGGATCCTGATCGCCGGCCAGCTCGTCATGGGCGCCGCGATCGACCGCTGGGGCCTGTTCGGATCCGAGCGGATCGCACTGCACTGGCCGCGCGTGCTCGGCATCGTGCTCCTCGCCGCGGGCGCGGCTCTCTCCCTCAAGAAGTAGATCCCTGCGCACGCACGGCGACCGTACGGCCGGTCGCAGCCACCCAAACGAAAGCTGCGCAGAAGGCTGACGGAAGGATCACGCGCCCAGTAGCTGAACCGAGCGACCCGAGGCTGAGGTAGACCAGCGCGCGCCCGTCGTGCTCGGGCGGAGTCCAGGGCTCGTCCGTCGCGCGCACGCTCGTCTGCAGGTTGTGCCAGCGCTCGCCGAGCCCGAGGCTGCGCGGGTAGTCCAGCTCGTCGGGATAGAGCGTCAGGTTCAGCCACGGCGACTCGTGGATCAGCTCGATCCCGGGGAGCGGCGGCGCGCCGCGCTCGACGCAGAAGTCCGAGAACGACGCCTGGAGCTCGCCGACCTGTCTCCCGTACTCCGAGCGGAAGTCGTCCCACTCGCGAACGACTCCTCGACGATGAAGACGATCCGGTGCCCGCGCCGGCGCAACACGTCGCCGATGCCGACGCAGTTGTTCGTCGGGCCGAATGCACCCTCGGGGAAGAAGACGATCGTCCGGCCGGAGGTGCTCAGAGGCCGAACGGATTGAAGGGCTTCGGGCTCGTCGAGAAGAGCACGCCCTTCGTCTCGAGATAGAGGTCGAGCGTGTCGATCGAGAGCTCCCGACCGAACCCCGACTGCTTGTAGCCGCCGAACGGGATGCCGGGGAAGGCGGTGAACGGCATGTTGATCCCGACCATCCCGGACTTGATCGCGCGGGCGACGCGGTGGCCGCGCGCGGGGTCGCCCGTCCAGACCGTGGCGAAGAGCCCGTACTGCACGTCGTTGGCGATCCGGATCGCGTCCTTCTCGTCCTCGAACGGGATCGCGGTCACGACCGGCCCGAAGATCTCCTCCTGCGCGACGGTCATCGAGCTCTCGACCCCCGCGAGCACGGTCGGGAGGTAGAAGGCACCCGCGCCGTCGCCGGCCTCGCCGCCGAGCACGACCTCCGCGCCTTCCTCGCGGCCCTTCTCGACGTAGCCGTGCACGCGGTCGCGGTGCGCGGTCGAGATGAGCGAGCCGACCTGCGTCTCGGCGTCGAGCGGGTCGCCGACCTTGAGCTGCTGCGCCGCCTCCGCGAAGCGCGCCACGAAGTCGTCGTAGATCGAGGCCTCGACGAGCACGCGCGACCGCGCCTCGCAGCTCTGGCCGGCGGCGTAGTAGATCGACCAGACCGAGCTCGGGATCGCATCGTCGAGGTTTGCGTCCGCGAAGACGACGGCCGGGCTCTTGCCGCCGAGCTCGAGCGTGAGCCGCTTGATCGGTTCCGAGCAGAGCCGCATGATCTCGCTCCCCGTTCGCGTCGAGCCCGTGAAGGCGACCTTGTCGATGCCGGGATGCTTGACGAGGTACGAGCCGGTGGTCGGGCCGTCGGCCGGGACGATGTTGATCGCGCCGGCGGGGAAGCCGACCTCGGCCGCGAGCTCGGCGATCCGCAGCACGCTGAGCGGCGTCTGCGGGTCCGGCTTGAGGACGACGGCGCAACCGGCCGCGAGCGCCGGCGAGAGCTTCCAGACCGACATGAGCAGCGGGTAGTTCCAGGGGACGATCTGCGCGCAGACGCCGACCGGCTCCTTCAGCGTGTAGCTGAGCAGCGAGCCGCCGATCGGATTCGAGCGGCCGGCGATCGAGCCGACGACCGAGCCGAAGAAGCGGAAGTTCTCGACCGCGCCGGCGGCTTCGGCCTTGACCGACGAGATCGCCTTGCCGACGTTGCGCGACTCGAGCTCCGCGAGCTCCTTGCGATTGGCGACGATCGCATCCGCCAGCGCGTGCAGGAGGCGGGCGCGCTCGTTCGGCGGCGTCTTCCCCCATGGGCCGTCCAGCGCGGCGCGGGCTGCGTCGACGGCACGGTCGATATCCGCCTCGCCGGCCATCGCCGCGCGGGCCAGCGGCTCGCCGGTGGCCGGCTCGTGGAGGTCGCGGATCTCGCCCGACGCGGGCTCGACGACCTCGCCCCCGATGAAGAGCCCGTACTCCTGACCCGCCGTCACTGCCATCCGCTGGAACTTAGCGCGTTTGTCTCGCCGCGCTGTGCGGTAGATTGGGGCAGTAGATTTCGGATCCGAAACTGAGCGGGAGAGGAGACGGCGATGACGAGCACGGTCCGGGTTCAGGCAGCCCGCATCCCCGATCGCAACCGGCTGCTCGAAGCCCTACGGAACGAGGGCCTCGACGCCGAGCCGGAGGGCGAGGTCGGCATCGTCGTCCCCGTCGGCCAGGGAGGCAGCGAGCTCGTCCACCAGGTCGAGGTGGTCGTCTTCAGCGTCGGCGCACCCTTCGTGCCGATCGAGCACGAGGGCGTGATCTACATCCGCCCGCCCGTCGGCTAGCGCTCGAACAGCGCCGCCTGGCCCTGGCCGACGCCGACACAGAGCGTCGCCAGGCCGTACCGGCCGCCGCGGCGGCGGAGCTCGTGCAGAAGCGAGACGACGAGGCGTGCGCCGCTCATCCCGAGCGGGTGGCCGAGCGCGATCGCGCCGCCGTTGACGTTCACCTTCTCCGGATCGAGGCCGAGCTCGCGGATCACGGCGAGGCTCTGCGACGCGAAGGCCTCGTTCAGCTCCACGAGGTCGATCTCCTCGAGCAAGATGTCGCTTCGCTCGAGCAGCTTCCGCACCGCCGGGATCGGGCCGATGCCCATCACCCGCGGGTCGACGCCGGCGACCGCGCTCCCCACGAACGCCCCGAGCGGCTCCACGCCGAGCTCGCGCGCCTTCTCCTCCGACGCGATCACGAGCGCCGCGGCTCCGTCGTTGATCCCGGAGGCGTTCCCGGCGGTGACCGAGCCACCATCGCGGAACGCGGGCTTGAGCGCCGCGAGCTTCTCGGCGCTGGTGTCGGGCCGTGGGTGCTCGTCGCGCGTCACGTCTCCGACCGGGACGAGCTCGTCGGCGAAGCGGCCCGCCTCGTCGGCGGCGGCCCAGCGCCGCTGCGACTCGAGCGCGAACGTGTCCTGATCCTCGCGTGACACTTCCCAGCGCTCGGCGACGTTCTCGCCCGTCTCGCCCATCGACTCCGGCGGGAAGAGCTCGACGAGCTTCGGGTTCGTGAAGCGCCAGCCGAGCGTCGTGTCGTAGAGAGGCCGGTCGCCGCGCTCGAACGGCTTCTCGGCCTTCGGCGTGACGAACGGCGCGCGGCTCATCGACTCCTCGCCGCCGGCGACGAAGAGGTCGCCGTCGCCTGCGATCACGGCGTGGCAGGCGCCGACGACGGCCGCGAGGCCCGAGGCGCAGAGCCGGTTGACCGTGACGCCGGCCGCGGTCTCGGGGAGCCCGGCGAGCAGCGCCGCCATCCGGGCGACGTTGCGGTTGTCCTCGCCGGCCTGGTTGGCGGCGCCGAACCACACGTCCTCGATCTGCTCCGCCGGCACGCCGGCCCGTGCCACAGCCTCGCGGATGACGAGCGCCGCGAGGTCATCGGGCCGCACGCCTGACAGCGCGCCGCCGTAGCGGCCGATCGGCGTGCGGACGGCGGAGAGGACGACGGCCCGGCTCATTTTCCGCTCCCGCGCCGCGCAGGTCGGCGCCTCCGCTCAGGGTTGAACTCAGTCAAGACCACACCTCATCGGGCGGGAAGTCTAGGCAGCGGCTGCCGCGCGACCGAGCAGCCGGTCGATGGCCGCCATGCCCTCGTCGCCGATGTCGACGCTGTGCTCGTTCACGTAGAGCGCGATGTGCGCCGCGCAGACCTCGTCCGACATCTCGTGCGAGAGCGAGCGAACGTAGTCGCGGCTCGCCTCGGGATTCGCGAATGCGTACTCGACCGAAGCCCGAACCGCCGCCTCGGCCGCCTCCACGAGCTCCGGATCGAGATCGCTCCGCGCGAAGATCCCCGCGAGCGGGACCGGCAGGCCGGTGTCGCCCTCCCACCACTCGCCGAGGTCGGCGACCGCCACGAGGCCGTGCTCCCCGTACGTGAAGCGGCTCTCGTGGATGATCAGGCCGGCGTCGACCTCGCCCGCGACGACGGCAGCGAGGATCGCGTCGTACCGCAGCTCGACGACGTCGCCGAGCGTCGGCGCCGCGAGCCGGAGGAGCAGGAACGCCGTCGTCTCAAGGCCCGGAACCGCGATCCGCCCCGTCGCCGCATCCTCCAGCGAGCCCGGTTCGCGCGCGACCACGAGCGGGCCGACGCCACGACCGAGCGCGGCGCCGCTGCGGAGCAGCCGATACCGGTCACCGGCGGCCGCCGCCGCACCGAAGCTGAGCTTCGAGAGCTCGAGCTCGGCGCCCGCAGCTCGCCGGTTCAGCTCCTCGATGTCGAGCAGCACCGGCTCGACCTCGAACGGCGCGGGGACGAGCCCGTGCACGAGCGCGTGGAACGCGAACGCGTCGTTCGGGCAGGGGGTGAAGCCGAAGCTCAACTTCACGATCGACCGAAGAACCAGGCCTCGAGGGGCTTGAGGAGCTCGTCGCGCGTGAACGGCCTTATCGGCTCGTCGTGGCCGTCCCGCTCGGAAACGGTGAAGTCGTCCTCCAGCGCCTCGTTCGCCTCCTGCAGCGCGTCCCCGAGCTCGTAACCCTCGAACACGTAGTCCTCGGGTCTCGGTTCCTTCGACTCTCGGTGCTCGGGGTTGACCGCGCGGCCGACCGCCCAGACGCCACCCTCCTTGCGCTCGATCCAGATGACGACCGTCTCGGGGTCGCCGGTCGAGTCGACGCCGTGGAGCACCCGCTCCGCGAACCGGCCGCGGTCATCGGACGCCTTCACGCCGAGGACTATGCCACCTCGAGACCGATGCCCGCCGCCCGCGCGCGCTCGACGGCCGCGGCCGCGACGGCCACGTCCCAGGCGGCGAGGCCGTTGGACTTGAAGACCACGATGTCGTCGTCCGACTGGCGGCCCGTGACCTCGCCGGCAACGACCTCCTGCAGCTCGTGCACCTCGAGCCAGTCCAGGACGCCCGACTCGACCGGCTCGATCAGGTCGGCGGACTCGAGCTTCGCGTCGTCGAGCGAGTCGCAGCAGACGAAGGCGGAGCGCTCGAGGACGACGTTGTCGAGCTCGCGGCGGCGGCCGTCGTTGGCACCGACGGCGCAGACGAGCGCGCCGGCGCGGAGCCACTCGCCACGCAACACCGGATCACGCGACGTGGTCGCCGTGACGACGACGTCGCAGGCGGCCGGATCCTGGTGGCTCTCGCCCGGCTCCGCGTCGTGCTCCTCGCAGAAGGCGCGGAGCCGTTCCTCGGTCCGGCAGTAGGCGACGACGCGCTCGAGTTGCGGGAGCGCGGCACGGATGCAGGCGACCTGCGACTCCGCCTGCCAGCCGCAACCGATCACGCCGAGGCTGCTCGCACCGCTCGCGGCGAGGTGCTTCGCCGCGACCCCGCTCGCCGCACCGGTGCGCAGCTGGCCGAGCTTGTCCGCCTCGATGACCGCGACCAGCTCGGGCGAGTCCGCGCGAAAGAGGAGGACGGCGAAACGCGCCCCGTCGCGGAAGCCGGCGTAGACCTTCGCGCCCGCGTAGCCGAGCTCGAGGTCGGCGGCGGCCATGACCGCGAGCGCTCCTTCTTCGAACCCGAGCCGGTAACGCGGCCGGTTCTCGACGCTCCCCGCGGCCATGCGGCGGAAGCACGCCTCGATCGCCTCCACGGCGTCGGCCGGCGTGAGGAGCGCGGCGACGTCCTGCTCGCTCAGATAGAGGGGCACGTTCGGATTGTCGCCCAGGAACGCAGAGGTGCGCCCCGGCGAACCGGGGCGCACCTCGTACCTCCGTCTCTAGTTGAAGTTCGCCATGACCGAGTCGGTCAGCGTGATGGGAGTTCCGCCGCCGTCCGGGGTTGCCGTAAAGGTCACTGAGTTGGTGAGCGGATAGGGACCGGGGGTGGTCGGATCGCTGGGAATGCCGTCGCCGGGGATACCGGCGCCCCAGGTTGGGTCGATCGAACAGGTGTACACGTCGGTCCCGAGCGGTGCCAACGAGTTCGGGAGGGAGAACTCGCCGGGCCCGCCAGGCTCCTGTGCGAATACTCCCGTGTCGCAGAGCGGATCGCTACCCGTCAACGTGTATGCCGTGTTCGAGAAGTTGGTCACGGTGACTCGGTAGTTCCAATCCCCGACGTTCAGGGGAGCGCTGACGGTGTCGTGGGTCCACGGACCGTCAGCGGTCGGGGCTTGCTCCTTGAGGATCGCCAGATCCGGCCCACAGTGCTTGTTGCCGATCTCGGTGCCGCCGTGACCACGCTCACATGGCGTGTCCGGGAGCTGGTGGCAGCCGTTGCCGGGAACCGGATTGCACGGCTTCGTGTAGTCAGTCGGATTGCGCGACTGATCGCACGCGGCACCGCAACCGGTGGAGTTGCCCCCGTTGTTGGTGCCTCCGTTGCCGTTGTTGCCCGCGCTTGCCCCCGCCACCAGAGCGAGGCTGAGCAGGGCGGTGAGTGTCGCTACGACGAATGTGCGACGCATGACCCCTCCTCTTTGTTGACTACTCGCAGAAACAGACCCTTCCTCGGCTCGATCCTCACCGCTCCGGAAGCCCTGTTCACTGCTCTTCGTCTCGGACCGTCCGAACCTTCGTCCCAGCGATTCGGACTATCCGCGCATGCGCCCGGCATGATTCGAACATGCGACCTCTGCCTCCGCAGGGCAGCGCTCTATCCCCTGAGCTACGGGCGCTCGGGGAAGCCAGTGTAGCGCCGGGCTAGCTGCGGCCCAGCAGCCGGGAGAGCAGTCCCGGCCGAGAGGGACGGCCAGGGAGATCGGCGGCCGCGGCGCATTCGAGATGCGCGTGACGGCGGCGGCTCGTGTCTCCCTCCGGCGCGATGAGGACGTGATCGCTCATCGCGTGGAGGTGGTAGCCGCAGAGCGGGCAGGTGTACGTCGCCGGCTTGAAGCTACGGACCGGCCGGATGCTGTACCACTCAGCCGGTTCGAGCCGCGAGCGCGAGCGGCGCGTCATCCGGCACCTCCGTCCGCACGTACGCCAGCGCGACCACCGTCCCGTCCTCGCGGCGCGCGGCGCTCGTGACGCGGCCGACCTCTCGGCCGTCGTGGAGGAGCGGGGTGTCCTGCTCCGGCAGCTCCCCGAGCTCGAGCACCCGCAGCCCGCGGTTCGGATGCCCGCGGAAGTGCAGCCGCGCCACCGGCTCCTGACCCGGATAGCAGCCCTTCGAGAACGAGACATGCGTCGCGTCCAGGCCCGCCTCCGCCGGGAGGATCCGATCGTCGATCTCGTGCTCCCAGCCCGGCACGCCGCTCTCGATCCGGCGCAGCTCGAGCTCGGCGGCCGAGAGAGTCGGCTCGAGCCCGGTGTCGAGAGCCTCCCGAGCGCCGGGCCAGCCCGTCGCGAAACCGTCCTCGCCGCCGAAGACGAGCACCGAGTCGTGCAACTCGAGCTCGATCTCGCACTGCGCGCGCAGGCGCATGCGCGTCAGCTGCGTGCGCACGACGTCGCCGAGGCCGAGCTCCGTCAGCAACAGGAAGTCGTCGTCGGCCCGCCGCAGGACGACGAGCGGCGCGATCACCCGAGCCTTCGCGGTGAGCAGGAGAGCGGGGCATGCCTCGCCCGGCGCGAGCGCCTCGACGTCGTTCGAGACCAACCGCTGCAGGTAGTCGGCGGCATCTGGCCCGGCGACGCGGACGAACTCCCGCGCTCTCACAGCCACGTCCATGCCGTCTAGTGTGCCGGGCGATGCCGCTCTTCCGCTCGAAGGCAGAGGACAAGGTGCGCGCCGCCGGCTACGACCCGGCACGGCTGCCGCCCGGCCAGTACCTGACCGAGAAGTGGCCCGTGCTCCATGCCGGCGACGTCGCGCACGTTGACCCCGCGACGTGGACGATGCGGATCTTCGGCGAGATCGAGGAGGAGGTCACGCTCGATTACGAGCAGTTGCGGGCGCTGCCGGTGACCGAGGTCACGACCGACATCCACTGCGTCACACGCTGGAGCCGCTTCGACGCGGGCTTCCGCGGCGTCCACTGGCGGGAGCTCGCCAAGCTGTGCCGGCCCAAGCCGACGGCGCACTTCGCGATCGCGCATGCCGAGGCCGGCTACACCGAGAACCTGCCGCTTGCCGCGCTCGCCGAGGAGAACGCGCTCGTCGCGTACGAGGCCGACGGCGAACCGCTGACCGCGGAGCACGGCGGCCCGGTGCGACTCGTCGTCCCGTCCCGTTACTTCTGGAAGAGCGCGAAGTGGCTGAACGGGATCGAGCTCGCCTCGATCGACCGGCCGGGCTTCTGGGAGCGCTACGGGTACCACAACGACGCCGACCCCTGGCAGGAAGAGAGATACGGCTTCTGAGTCATCCGCCGTGGGTGAGCGCCGTCCCCTCGAATGGGGTAAAGCCTGGGTGACTTGTTGCCGATACGGACAAGCGAACCACCTCCCCCTACGAGAAACGGCGCCCCGCAAGGGCGCCGTTTCTCGTCTGGGAGTACGTTCTCGCCGTGGACGATGACGACGTCCGCACCGAGTCGCAGAAGGAGTGGGCCAACTGGTCCGCCCACGGCTACCGCAAGCTCTACCAGCCGCGCCCGATGCTCTGGTTCGGCGGCATCTTCTGCACGCTGTTGATCGCGCTGCTGCTCCTCGCCTTCACCGGACACCTCCCCTAGAACGACGAAGGGCCGGCTCAGCCGGCCCTTCGCACCAAGCCGCTGGGCGGCTCGCTACATCATCCCGCCCATGTCCGGCATGCCTCCACCGACGCCCACGGGATTCTTCTCCGGGGCCTCGGCGACGATCGCCTCGGTGGTGAGGATGTTCTTCGCGATCGACGCGGCGTTCTGCAGCGCCGAGCGAGTGACCATGGTGGGGTCGCCGATCCCGCTCTTGAGCAGGTCCTCGACCTCGCCGGTCTCGACGTTCAGGCCGAAGCCCTTCTCGGCGCCACGCACCTGCTGGACGACGACCGAGCCCTCGAGGCCCGCGTTGGATGCGAGCTGCCGAAGGGGCTCCTCGAGCGCGCGGATGATGATCTGCGCGCCCGTCTTCTCGTCGCCCTCGAGCGTGCCGACGACGTCGTCGCGGACCGCCTCCGCCGCGTTGATGAGCGCGACACCGCCGCCCGGAACCTGGCCCTCCTCGAGGGCTGCACGGGCAGCCTGCAGGGCGTCCTCGACGCGGTGCTTCTTCTCCTTCATCTCGGTCTCGGTCGACGCGCCGACCTTGACGACCGCGACGCCGCCGGACAACTTCGCGAGCCGCTCCTGGAGCTTCTCGCGGTCGAAGTCGGAGTCGGTGTTCTCGATCTCGGACTTCAGCTGCTTGATCCGGCCCTTGATGGCGTCGCTCTCGCCGGCACCGTCGATGATCGTCGTCGTGTCCTTGTCGATCACGACGCGGCGGGCATGGCCGAGCTGCGAGACCTTCGTGTTCTCGAGCTTGAGGCCCAGCTCCTCGGTGATCACCTCGCCGCCTGTGAGGATCGCGATGTCCTCGAGCATCCGCTTGCGGCGATCGCCGAAGCCGGGCGCCTTGACGGCGACGGCCTGGAACGTGCCGCGGAGCTTGTTGACGACGATCGTGGCGAGCGACTCGCCCTCGACGTCCTCGGCGACGATCAGCAGCGGCTTGCCGGACTGGATGACCTGCTCGAGCACGGGCAGGAGGTCCTTGACCGCACCGATCTTGGAGTTGGCGATGAGGATGAACGGATCCTCGAGCACCGCCTCCATCCGCTCGGGGTCGGTGATCATGTACGGCGAGAGGTAGCCCTTGTCGAACTGCATGCCCTCGGTGAACTCGAGCTCGAGCCCGAGGGTCTGGCCCTCCTCGACGTTGACGACGCCGTCCTTGCCGACCTTCTCGATCGCGTCCGCGATCACGTCGCCGATCTCGCGCTCGCGCGACGAGACGGTGGCGATGCGGGCGATGTCCTCGCGGCCGGAGACGTCCTTCGACTGCTCCTTGAGGTTCTCGACCACTGCGTCGACGGCGACCTCGATGCCCCGCTTGAGACCCATCGGGTTCGCGCCCGCCGCGACGTTCTTCATGCCCTCGTGGACGATCGCCTGCGCGAGGACGGTTGCGGTAGTCGTGCCGTCGCCGGCGACGTCGTTGGTCGCCGTCGCGACCTCGCGCACGAGCTGTGCGCCCTGGTTCTCGAAGACGTCCTCGAGCTCGATCTCACGTGCGATCGTGACGCCGTCGTTCGTGATGGTCGGAGCGCCGAACTTCTTGTCGAGCACGACGTAGCGCCCCTTCGGGCCAAGGGTGACCTTGACCGCGTCGGCGAGGACATTGACACCGCGCTCGAGCGAGCGCCGCGCATCCTCGTTGAACTTCAGCTCCTTGTGAGCCATGTCTTCTTCTAACCTCCGTTGTTCGCTCTAGGCGGTGGCGCCGGCCGGCTCACGGTCGCCCGTGACCTTGGCGAGCACGTCCGACTCACGCAGGATCAGGTAGTCGTCGGTGCCGACCCTGATCTCGGTCCCGCCGTACTTGGAGAAGACGATCTCGTCGCCCTCCGCCAGGTCCATCGGGATGAACTTTCCGTTGTCGTCCCGGGAGCCGGGACCGACTGCGAGGACGCGGCCGCGCTGCGGCTTCTCCTTCGCGGTGTCCGGAAGCACGATGCCGCTCACCGTCGACTCTTCCTCTTCGAGGACCTCGACGATGATGCGGTCACCAAGCGGCTTCAAGTTCATACAGCGCCTCCTGACTGCTCTCAGTGACAGTTCCTGGCACTCTCCCCTTGAGAGTGCCGAGGTCATTCTACGGTCGGCACTCTAGCGGCGCAAGTGCCAGCTGGTAGAACCGAACCGTGCAGCGCGAGTTCTCGGCGGGCGGTGTGCTCGTGCGGACGGTCCGTGGCCGGACGATGGTGGCGGCCATCCGGCCGCGCGGCAAGAAGCGCGTCTGGGCGCTGCCGAAGGGCCACATCGACGAGGGCGAGTCGGCGGCCGAGACGGCGGTGCGCGAGGTGCACGAGGAGACCGGCGTCGAGGGGCGGCTCGTCGAGAAGCTCGGCGACATCCGCTACGTCTACACGGCCACGTGGGACGAGCGAAAGGGGGAGCGGATCTTCAAGGTCGTGAGCTTCTTCCTCCTCCGCGCCGGCCGTGGACGGATCGGCGACATCGACGACGCAATGCGGATCGAGGTGGCGGAGGCGCGCTGGCTGCCGCTCGACGAGGCGCCGCAGCTTCTCTCCTACGACGCCGAGCGCAAGATGGCCGCGAAGGCGCTCGAGAGGCTCGGGGCGTGACCGTCGTCGGCGTCCTCCACCCGGGCGAGATGGGCGCAGCGGTCGCAGGCGCGCTGAGCGGACGCGGCGAGAGCGTGCTCTGGGCCTCGGCCGGACGGAGCGCGGCGACGGCCGAGCGGGCGCAGGCGGCAGGGCTCGAGGACGTACGCGACATCGGGGAGCTCTGCAGCCGCTGCGACGCCCTCCTCTCGATCTGTCCGCCCCACGCCGCGGCCGAGGTCGCGCGGGCGGCGGGCGGCTTCACCGGCCTCTACGTCGACGCCAACGCGATCGCGCCCGACACCGCCCGGGCGGTCGCCGAGCTTCAGCCGCGGTTCGTCGACGGCGGCATCGTCGGGCCGCCGCCGCACCAGCCGGGCACGACGCGGCTCTACCTGTCCGGCGGGGAGGCTGAACAGGTCGCCGCGCTCTTCGCCGGGACGAACGTGGACGCGAGAGTCGTCTCCGGGGAGCCCGGCGCAGCGTCGGCCCTGAAGGCCGCGTATGCCGGCTGGACGAAGGGCAGCGCGGCGCTCCTCCTCACGGTGCGGGACCTCGCGCAAGCCGAAGGCGTCGAGGAAGCGCTGCTCGCGGAGTGGCGGCTCTCGATCCCGGAGCTCGAGGAGCATGTCGCCGGCGCCGAGCGGTCGGCACGCCGCAAGGGCTGGCGCTGGATCGGCGAAATGGAGGAGATTGCCCACAGCATGGCCGCCCAGGATCTGCCCACCGGATTTCACGAGGCCTCGGCCGAGGTCTTCCGCCGCACCGCCGAGGGGTCGTAGCCCGGATGGAGAGGATCCTGTCCGTCGCGGACTACGAGCGGCTCGCCGAGGAGCGGCTCGAGCCCGGGCCGTGGGCCTATCTCGCGGGTGGCTCGGGCGACGAGTGGACGCTGTGCGAGAACCGCGCCGCCTTCGCCCGCTGGACGTTCCGGCCCCGCGTCCTCTGCGACGTGTCCGAGATCTCGACCTCGACCACCGTGCTCGGCACGCCTGTCGAGCTGCCCGTCGTCGTCGGCCCCGTGGCCTACCAGCAGCTCTACCACCCCCACGGCGAGTGCGCGGCGGCGCGCGGAGCTGCCGCGGCCGGCACCGGGATAGCCGTCTCGACGTTCTGCACCCGCTCGCACGAGGAGATCGCGGCTGCCGCGCCGGGGGTCATGCAGTGGTGCCAGGTCTACGTCTTCCAGGATCGCGGCCCTACACGGGAGCATCTCGCGGGCGCCGCGGACGCCGGCTGCAGCGCCGTCGTGCTCACCGTCGACACGCCGCGGCTCGCGCAGCGCGAGCGCGACCTGCGCGTCGGCTTCGAGGTTCCCGCCGACCTGCCGCTGCCCTACGCGCGCACCACGATCGGCGACGCGCCGCTGAACCCCGCCGACCAGTTCGCGCTGCTCGATCCGTCGGTCTCCTGGCGCGACCTCGAGTGGATCGCGAGCGAGGGCAAGCTGCCCGTGATCCTCAAGGGCGTCGTGACCGCCGAGGACGCCGAGCTGGCCGTCGAGCACGGCGCGGCGGCGATCGTCGTCTCGAACCACGGCGGCCGCCAGCTCGACGGCGCTCCCGCCACGCTCGACGCGCTGCCGGCGGTGGTCGACGCCGTCGCCGGACGGATCGAGGTCTATCTCGACGGAGGCATCCGCCGCGGCACCGACGTCGCGAAGGCGCTCGCGCTCGGGGCGCGCGCGGTGCTCGTCGGCCGCGCGCCGGTCTTCGGCCTCGCCGTCGCGGGGGAGGACGGCGTGCGACACGTCCTCGAGCTCCTGCGGGACGAGCTGGCGCTGGCGCTCTCATTACTAGGCTGCACCTCGCCCGAACAGCTCACGCGCTCGTATGTCCAACGTCCTCCCGCGTAGCTGGCAGACTCCCGGCGACGGTGTACGCGCTCAACTTCTACTCGCCGCTCGTCGCCGACCAGCTCCGGTCGGGACGGAAGTCGGCCACGATCCGGCTAGGGGACAAGTCGAGCAAGTACAAGAAGGGGATGGTCGTGCGCGTGCTCTGCGGCGTCCGCTTCAGCCCGCGCGAGCACGTCTTCGACGCGGTGATCGACAAGGTCGAGGTCAAGACGCTCGGCGAGCTGTCACCGCGGGAGATCGAGCACGACAACCCGGAGATCCGCCGCACCGACGAGATGGCGAACTTCCTCGGCCAGCTCTACAACCGCACGGTCGAGCCCGACGACGTCGTCACGGTCATCCGCTTCTCCCAGATCATGCACGGGCCGGTCGTGCCCGGCTTCCGCGAGGGCGAGATCTTCTAGCGCCTACCTCGCGTCCAGGCCGATCTGGGCCGTCATGTGGTCCTGCAGGTGCTCGGCCCCGGGCAGCGTCCACATCCCCACGGCCGCCGCGGCGACGAGCGTCACACCGACGACGGCAAGCCGGAGCCCGAGACCCGGATACCGCCCGCGCAGCGCCTCCGACATGCGCACGAGCCGCGCGAGGACGTGCACCGAGGTCGCGAAGAACCAGACGACGAAGCTCGCCTTGTGCAGCCCGACGGCTGTGCCCTGGGTCTCGTGCACCGCAAGGAGGTAGATGCCCGTCCCGAAGAGGACGATCGTCGAAGCGACGATGACGGGCGCGACGACGACACGCAGCGGGAACGCCGGCGGCCCGCGGCGCACGTACTCGTCCCGGCCGAGGTAGTAGCGAAGCATCCGCCAGCCGGTGCTGCCCAGCTTCAGCACGACGATCGGCAGCAGGAACATCCCGACGAACGCGTGCACGGTGAGCAGCGCGCGGAGATTCAGCAGCGTCGCTCCTTCGATCGCGAGAAAGACGATGAGCAGGACTCCCGCAAAGGCGGTGAGCTGCTCGTTGCCGCCCGGATTCGCCTTCACCGCGCGCGACGGATCTTCGAGCCGAAGAGCTCGTTCGGCCGGACCGGCTCGCCGCACTCCTCGCAGTCGACGACCGCGAGCGAGGAGAAGGCCGCGCCGCAGGAAGGGCAGCGGCGCCGCAGCTCGCCGCCGCATTGCGGGCAGGCCTCGGGCAACTCCGCCTCGAAGTCCTCGAACCAGCGGCGCGCAGCGCCGCAACCGAGACAGAATGCGACCCAGTCTCCGAGGACCTTCCGACGCTCCTCTCGCAACCAATCCGCCGCTTTCGCCACCTCCTGACCTTAGCCATCGTCGCTTCTGGCGGTCGCGGTCTCCATCGTCGCCGCGACCGATCCGCGGCTACTGGACGACGCGCGGCGCGAAGCTCGAGCACTACACCCTGCACAGCCGCTGGTGCCCAGCGATCTGCACGAGATCCGCGTCGTGCCGGCGAAGCACGGCGACTGGACGCTCGTCCTGCTCCACGGCCGCGGCGGCGGGCCGTCTGGGATGCTGAGCCAGTCGCTGTTCGACGCGCTCCACGACCTCGGCTCACGCGCGCCGGTCGTCCTCCTCCCCGACGGCGGCGACCACAGCTACTGGCACAACCGCGCCGACGGCAAGTGGGGGTCGATGGTCCTGCGCGAGATCGTCCCGCGGCACGGCCGCGTCGCGATCGGCGGGATCTCGATGGGCGGCTACGGCGCGCTCCTTCTCGGTGCGCCGGGGCATTTCTGCGCGATCGGAGGCCACTCGCCGGCGCTCTGGTTCAGCGATGCCGACAGCGCCGCGGGCGCCTTCGACGACGCCGAGGACTACGAGCGCCACGACATCGTCAACCTCCCGCCGCACTACTCCGCGCCGGTCTGGATCGACGTCGGCACCGAGCGACCCGTTCCACAACGCGACCGTCCACTACGCGCACGAGATCCACGCGGAGCTGCACGTCTGGCCGGGCGGGCACGACAGCGGCTACTGGCACTCGCACATGCGCCAGTACCTTGCGTTCTATGCCCGGCACTGCGCCTGACCCGAAGATCGAGCTGCACGTCCACCTCGAGGGGACGGTGCGGCCGGACACGCTGCGCGCGATCGCGAAGCGGAACGACTACCCGTTACCCGACGACCTCGAGTCGCTGTACCGGTTCCGCGACTTCGCCCACTTCATCGAGGTCTGGATCCTCACCACGAACGCGCTGCAGACGGCCGAGGACTTCCGCCAGGTCGTGACCGACTACGCAGGCGAGGCCGCGTCGCACGGGGCCGTCTACCTCGAAGCGATCTTCTCGCCCGCGGAGCGCGTGGTGCGGGGCGTCGCCTGGGACGAGATCTTCGGCGGCTACTGCGACGGCGCCGAGGAGGCGCACGAGCTGCACGGCGTCGAGGTGCGGCTGACGCCGGACATCTTCCGCGGCGCGACGGCCGAGCAGGCCGAGCAAGTTGTGCGGTACGCCGCGAAGTACCGCGACCGGGGAGTGCTCGGAGTGGGGCTCGGCGGGCTCGAGGCGCAGTTCCCGCCGGAGCCGTACGAGCCGGCCTTCACGCTCGCGAAGTCGCTCGGCCTCGCCTCGGTGCCGCATGCCGGAGAGGTCGCCGGGCCGCCGTCGGTGCGCGGAGCCCTCGAGGCGCTCGGCGCGGACCGCCTGCGCCACGGCATCCGCGCCGTGGAGGATCCAGGCCTGGTCGCCGAGCTCGCGGGCCGCGGCACCGTCCTCGACGTCTGTCCGCTCTCGAACCTCCGCACCGGCGCGGTCCGCTCGCTCGAGCAGCACCCGCTGCCACAGCTCGTCGCGGCCGGCGTCCTATGCTCGATCTCGACCGACGATCCGGCGATGTTCGACACCGACCTCACGCGCGACTACGAGGCCGCCGCATCGCTCGGCGTCTCCCCGCGCGGCGCCTACGAGGCCGGCCTCGCGGGAGCGCTCTGCGACGGCGTGACACGCCAACGCCTGCGACAGATCGCCGACTCCCACGACTGGGTCGATCGTTAGGGTTCGGCCCGATGGCGATCGCAAGAGAGGCGGGGCCGGTCGGGTCGCTCCACGAAGTGCGCGAAGCGGGCCTCGACCGGGAGGACCTGCTCGGCATCTACCGCAACATGCTCGTCACGCGCGGCGTGGAGGAGCGCGGGCACATCCTGTACCGCCAGGGGAAGATTCCCGGCTCGTTCTACACGGGCCGCGGCAACGAGGCCGCCGCCGTCGGCGTCGCGACGGCGATGGGGCCCGACGACGTCGGAACGCCGCTCCACCGCGACATGGGGGTGCACATCACGCGCGGCGTCGAGCCGTGGCGGATCTTCGCCCAGTACATGGGACGCCAGGACGGGCCGACGCACGGCCGCGACGGCAACGTCCACATGGCCGACTCGCAGCTCGGGATGATCGCGATGGTCAGCCACCTGCCGGCGATGCTCCCGGTCGCGACCGGCTGTGCGCTCGCCTTCCGGATCCGGGACGAGTCGCGCGTCGCCGTCGGCTGGTTCGGCGAAGGAGCTTCGGCGCGCGGCGACACCCACGAGTCGATGACCTTCGCGGGCACGCGCAAGCTGCCGGTCGTCTTCGTCTGCGACAACAACCAGTGGGCGTACTCGACGCCGACCCATCTCGAGTACGCGACCGAGCACGTCGCCGACCGCGCCGAGGCGTACGGCTTCGAGGGAGTGGTGGTCGACGGAACCGACGTCCTCGCCGTCTATCGCGAAGCGAAGCGCGCGATCGACAAGGCGCGCGCCGGCGGCGGCCCGACGCTGCTCGAGTGCCTGACGCTCCGGATGGAGGGCCACGCCGTCCACGACGACGCGTTCTACGTCCCCAAGCCGCTGTTCGAGCAGTGGGCCGCGTCCGATCCGATCGAGCGCTTCCGCACCTGGCTGCGCGACAACGCCGACCTGACCGACGAGGAGGAGGACGAGATCGCGGCCGGCGTCAAGAAGCTTCTCAACGACTCGCTGCAGCGCGCCGAGGAGTCGCCGCAGCCCGATCCGTCGACTCTCACGGAGGGCGTGTTCGCCTCGCCCGAGGATCTCGACACTCCTCACCACAAGTAATGGCAGAACTCACCTATTTGCAGGCGATTTCCGACGGGCTGCGCACCGAGATGCGGCGCGACAAGCGCGTCTTCCTCATCGGCGAGGACGTCGGCGTCTACGGCGGCGCCTTCAAGGTCTCGCTCGGCTTCCAGGAGGAGTTCGGCCCCTGGCGCGTGATCGACGCGCCGCTCGCCGAGACCGCGATCGTCGGCGGCTGCACCGGCGCCGCGATCATGGGCCTCCGGCCGGTGGCGGAGATGCAGTTCGCCGACTTCATCTCCTGCGGGTGGGACCAGCTCGTCACGGTCGCCGCCAAGCAGCGCTGGCGCGCCGGCACGCCGGTGCCGATGGTCGTCCGCCTGCCGTCGGGCGGCGGCTTCTCAGGCGGACCGTTCCACTCCCAGAACCCGGAGTCGTCGTTCGCGCACATCCCGGGCCTCAAGTGCGTCTGCCCGGCGACGCCGGAGGACGCGAAGGGCCTGCTGATCAGCGCGATCGAGGATCCGAGCCCCGTCCTCTACTTCGAGCACAAGCACCTCTACCGGCGTATCAAGGGCGAGGTGCCGGAGGAGCGCTATACGACGCCGCTCGGCAAGGCGCGGATCCACCGGGAGGGCGAAGACGTCTCGGTGATCACCTGGGGTGCGATGGTCTACACCGCCGACGAGGCGGCGCAGCAGCTCGAGTCCGACGGCGTCTCGGTCGAGATCGTCGACCTGCGCACGGTCATGCCCTGGGACCGGGCCGCAGTGCTCGAGTCCGTGCGCAAGACCTCGAAGGTGCTCGTCCTGCACGAGGACACGCGCACCGGCGGCTTCGGCGGCGAGATTGCGGCGACCATCGCCGAGGAGGCGTTCGAGGATCTCGACGCTCCCGTCAAGCGGCTCGCGGCGCCTGACACGCCCGTCCCGTTCTCGCCGGTGCTCGAAAAGGCATACATCCCTCAGGTCGAGGACGTCGTCGGCGCCCTCCGCGAGCTCGCGGAGTACTAATAAGGAGAGGTATGGCCACGGAGACCGCAGTCGACGTCGTAATGCCGCAGATGGGCGTGTCCGTCTCGGAGGGGACAGTCACGCGCTGGCTGAAGCAGGAAGGCGAGCACATCGAGGCGGACGAGCCGCTGCTCGAGATCTCCACCGACAAGGTCGACACCGAGGTGCCGAGCCCGGCCTCCGGCACGGTCACGCAGATCCTCGTCCAGGAGGGCGAGACGGTCGACGTCGGGACGAAGCTCGGCCAAATCGGCGGCAGCGCCGCGGCCGAGACTCCCGCTCCCGCGGCGGAGCCCGAGGCCCCGGCGCCCGCAGCTGAAGCAACTCCCGAGCAGGAGGCTCCCGCTCCCGCAGCGCCCGAGCCCGCAGCCGCACCGGCCGCTTCGGGCAACGGCAAGGCGTTCGTCTCCCCGGTCGTCGCGCGGATCGCGTCGGAGCACGGGGTCGATCCGGCCCAGGTTCCGGGTACCGGCTCGGGCGGCCGCGTGACGAAGAAGGACATCCTCGCTTTCGTCGAGTCCGGCGGCGCGCAGCAGCAGCCGGAACCGCCGGAGGCTCCGGCACCCCAGCCGGCGCAGGCCGAAGCTCCGGCCGCCGCGCCGGCCGAGGCTCCCGCACCTGCCGCGCCCGCCGCACCGCCGGCCCAAGCGCCGCCTCCTCCGCCGAAGCCTCCCGCGCCGGCACCCGTCGCCACGGGCGAGACGCTGCCCGGCGAGACCGTCGAGCCGGTCACAGCGATGCGGCGCGGCATCGCCGAGCACATGCGCCGCTCGCTCGACACCGCGGCCCACGTCACGAGCGCGATCGAGGTCGACTTCTCGCGCATCGTCGCCGTGCGCAACCAGCTGAAGAAGGAGTATCAGGCCGCCTACGGCGTCAACCCGACCTACCTCGCGTTCGTCGCGAAGGCGTCGGTCGAGACGCTGCGCGACTACCCGTACGTGAACGCCGAGATGCGCGGCGACTCGATCGTCACGCGCAACTTCGTCAACCTCGGGATCGCCGTCGAGCTCGCCGAGGGCAAGGGCCTGATCGTCCCCGTGATCCGCAACGCCGAGGGTCTGAATCTGCTCGGCCTCGCGCGGGGCATCGCAGAGATCGCGAACAAGGCGCGAAACAAGCAGCTCGTCCCGGACGACGTCCAGGGCGGCACGTTCACGATCACGAACCCGGGCGGCTACGGCACCTTCCACGGCACGCCCGTGATCAGCCAGCCGCAGTCCGCGATTCTCGGCACGTACGCGCTCGTCAAGCGGGCGTGGGTGGTTGAGGACGAGCTCGGCCAGGACGTGATCGCGATTCGGCCGCTGATGAACATCACGCTCACGTACGACCACCGGCTCGTCGACGGCGCGCTCGCCGGCCGCTTCCTGCGCGACCTGCGCGAGCGGCTCGAAGACTGGGAGGGCGAGGGCGAGTAATGGCCCAGCGGCTCGTCCCGTTCCTCGGCTACGAGGACGCGGCCGCGGCGATCGACTGGCTCTGCGCCGCCTTCGGCGCGACGGAGAACCGCGACTCGCGCCAGACCGACACGGACGGCACGATCACACACGCGGAGCTCGAGCTCGAGGGCTCGACGCTCTTCCTCTCGACGCCGGCTGGATACGTCGCCTCCCACAAGCACCGCGAGAGCTGTGAGATCGAGCGCCGGATGCACGAGAACCCGTGGGTGATCGACGGCCTCTTCGTCGAGGTGAGTGACGTCGAGACGCATCGCGCGCGCGCCGGCGAGCGCGGCGCGACGATCCTGCGCGAACTCGAGGAGCCGGGCATCGGCTACCGCATCTACACGGCGGAGGACCTCGAAGGCCATCGCTGGATGTTCGGCCAGGGGCTCTAGACGGTCGCGGCGAGCACCCCGGCGAGCGGCTGCGGAAGCTCATGCGGCTCGAGCGCCTCGACCAGCAGCGGCGGATAGCGCTTGTTCCTCCGGTCGGAGGCCTGCAGCCAGCGGCGGAGCTGTGCATCGACGGGGCGCCCGCGCCACGCGGGCTGTCTTTGGAAGTGACGGAAGGTCTCCAGATCCCCTTCGGCTGCTACGACCTCCTCGACCCCGGCTGCACCGACGGCACGGATCAACTCGTCCTCGAGGTCTGCGACGCAAACGAATGTCGCATCGCCGAGCACGCGCCGAAACCAGCGCTCCTCGCCGACGTCGCACAGGCCGACGACGCGCTCTCCCTCGTATTGCGCCGCGGCGCGGCGAATCGCCTGCGCACCGCCGATCGGCACGATCTCGACGCCGTCCGCGGCGAGGTCGAGGCCGAGCTTCGCCGCCACCGCCTCGAGCGCGATCCGGTCGGTGATCCCTTCGACGAGGACGACGGCCATGGCCCGACGGTAGCCTGACCACCGCTCGTGGCGACCGGCGGCTACCTCCTCCAGCTCGGTGAGGTCCCGTACCTCGAGGCCTGGGAGCTGCAGCGCTCGCTCGCGGGTGCGGTCTCGCAGGGCGCGATCCCCGACACGATCGTCCTGCTCGAGCACCCGCCCGTCGTGACGCTGGGCCGGCGCACCGACGAGACCGCGGAGCTCCACGTGCCCGAGGATGCCGAGGTCGAGGTGGTCGAGACCGACCGCGGCGGGAAGTCGACCTTTCACGGCCCGGGCCAGCTCGTCTGCTACCCGATCCTCGACCTGAAGCGGCACGGCCGCGACGTGAAGCAGTACGTCCGCGACCTCGAGGAGGCGCTGATCGGCACGCTCGCCGCGCTCGGTGTCGAGGGAGCCCGGCTCGAGGGACTGACCGGCGTCTGGCTCGAGCGGCCGCCGCGCAAGATCGCTTCGATCGGGGTGCACGTCTCGCGCTGGGTGACGACGCACGGCTACGCGCTCAACGTCGACCTCGATCCCGCTCCGTTCACCGACTGGATCACGGCCTGCGGGCTCGAGGACGCGATGTTCACGACGCTCGCACGCGAGCTGGGCCGGCCGGTGACCGTCGAGGAGGTGCGGCCGCACGCGGTCGCGGCGCTCGAAGAGGTCTTCGGGCTCGAGCTCGAGGAGCTGCCGGCAGACGGCGGCACCGGCCTCTGGCCGCAGGCGGTCCACGAGCAGCTTGCGACGAGCCGCTAGGGCAGCCAGTCCTCGCGGAACTCGCCCTCGATCCGCTCGGGAAAGCGTGCGTACGCGACCGCGGGCTCCGTCGTCTCCTCCTCGGCGCTCGCGTCGTGCTTCATCGCGAGCTCGGAGTACGGGTAGCCGCCCCAGTTGTCTTGGGATTCACTGAGTAGGCCGAGCGCGAGGACGACCGAGGGGCCCGAGCCGGAGCCGACGATGGTGTGGGAGACGTTCGGCGGGCAGTGGAAGAAGTCCCACTGTCGCAGCGGCCGCTCCTCGTCTTCGACGATGAGCACCGCCTCGCCGGAGAGGACGAGGAAGTCCTCTTGCTTCGCCTCCCAGTGGTACATCGACATCGGCTGCCCCGGTCCGAGGACGAAGAGGTTGACACCGACCTGCGCTTCCTCGTCGTCGGCAAGCTCGGCGAAGGAGCCGCGAGGGCCGCGATCCCACCACTTCATGTCTCGGATGTCGCGGACGTACCAGCCCATGTCCGCGACTCTACGCTCGGAGGCCGTCCAGCACGACGCCGAGATACCGGCGCCACTGCCCGGGCGGCGCCGAGGTCAGCGCCGACTGCACGAGCAGCTGGACGTCGGCCGGCTCGACGTCTTGCCGCACCGCGCCGGCCCGCTGCGCCCGCGAGACGATCTTCCCGGCGAGCTTCTCGAGCTCGGCAGCCCCCGGCTTGCCGCCGCAATGGACGACGCACCGGTGCAGGCCCGCCGTCGACATGTTCAGCTCGGCCACGCGCCAGACGAAGTCGAAGAACGCCTCGCCGGGATCGTCGGAGACGATGGCCTCCTCGGCGAGCGCCTGCATCTGGGCCACGTGACGCTCGATGACCGCGTACATGAGGTCGTCCTTGGTCGGGAACCGGCGGAACACCGTCCCGTGGCCGACCCCTGCCAGCCGGGCGATCTCGTCGATGCTCGCGTCGGGGCCCGACGCGCCGAAGGCCTGCTCCGCCGCGTCGAGCACCCGCTCGAGATTTCGCCGCGCGTCGGCGCGCAGCTCGGTCATGAGCTGGCGAACACCGGCTCGTCGTCGGTCCTGGCCTCGGACTCGATCCGTGCCACGTCCCGCTTGCGCAGGAGCACGAGCAGGGCGACGAGGCTCAGGGCCACGAAGACGGCGGCGCCGGCGAAGGCGTACTGCCAGCCGTGAACGACGTCCGGCAGCGACGTCGGATCGCTCGTATGACCGACGGCGATCGTGGTCAGGACCGCCAGCCCGAGTGCCCCGCCGACCTGCTGTGACGTGTTGAAGAGCCCGGATGCAAGCCCCTGGTCCTCGTTCTTGAGGCCCGTCGTCGCAACGAGCGTCAACGGCATGAAGATGGCACCCATGCCGAGCGAAGCCAGGATCATTCCCGGCAGGACGTCCGACGCGTACGAGCCGTTGACCGGCATCCGGGCGAAGAGGAGCAGTCCGAGGATCGTGAGCACCATGCCGACGGCAGTCACCGGCTTGACGCCGACCCGTGGCGCGAGCGCCGACGCGAGACCCGCGGAGATCATGATCCCGGCGGTGAAGGGCAGGAACGCGACTCCGGCCTTGAGCGGGCCGAAGCCGAGAGCGCGCTGGATGTACTGGGTGTTGAAGAAGAACATGGCGAACATGCCCGAGAAGGCGAGGAACATCGACAGGTTCGCCGTCGTCAGCGAGCGGACGCGGAAGATCGAGAGCCGCACGAGCGGCTCGGCCGAGCGCTGCTCGATCAGGACGAACGCCACGATCAGAGCGGCGGACACGACGAAGGAGACGACCGTCCACGTCGAGCCCCACCCGTGCTCGGCTGCGTGGACGAGCCCGAACACGAGCGCCATCAGCCCACCCGTCACGGAGACGGCGCCCGCGAGGTCGTAGCCCTTGTGCGCATGCTCGTCCTTCGACTCGGGGACGAGCCGCAGCGCCGCGAAGAAGGCGAAGATGCCGACCGGAACGTTGACGAAGAAGATCCAGCGCCAGGAGAACGCCTGGGTCAGCGCGCCGCCGAGCACGAGCCCGACCGCCGAGCCGCCGATGGCGATCGCCGCCCAGACCGCGAGCGCCCGCGCCCGCTCCTTCCCCTCGTCGAAGGTCGTCGAGATGATCGAGAGCGCAGCCGGCGAGATCAGCGCCGCGCCGAGACCCTGCAGCGCGCGGAAGCCGATCAGCATCCCCGAGGTGGTCGCAATGCCGTTCAGGAACGACGCCGTCGTGAAGATGACGAGACCGATCAGGAAGAGCCGCTTCCGTCCCAGCAGGTCGCCCGCGCGCCCGCCGAGCAAGAGGAAGCCGGCGAAGACGAGCGTGTACGCGTTGATCACCCACTGCAGGCTCGCCTCGCTGAAACCGAGCGAGCTCTGGATGTGCGGCAGCGCGACGTTCACGATCGTCGCGTCGAGGATGACCATGAACTGCGCGAGGCAGATGATTACGAGTACGACCCAGGGATTCGTGGAATGCCGGCTCATTCGACTCCTTACGTAAGCGGACTCATCAGTCCGTTTCAGGCTAGCAGCGCTCTGTCCCCCTACGCCACCTAGACTGGAACGAGCCGATGGAGTCATCGCTTCCCGTCGCCGAGCGGCCTCGCAGGCCCGAGTGGATGAAGGTTCGCGCGCCTTCGAAGGACGGCGCGTACTTCGACGTCCAGAGGCTCGTGCACGGGCTCTCGCTGCACACGATCTGCGAGGAGGCCCGCTGCCCGAACATCTCCGAGTGCTGGGGCCGCGGCACCGCGACCTTCCAGATCCTCGGCGACACCTGCACTCGCGCGTGCCGCTACTGCTACGTCCACTCGGGCAAGCCCGAGTCGCCGCCGGACCCGCTCGAGCCGCTGCGGCTCGCCCAGGCGGCGGCGCAAATGCAGCTCAAGCACGTCGTGGTCACCTCGGTCGACCGCGACGACGTTCCCGACCGTGGCGCCGGCCACTACGCGGCGACGATCCGGGCGCTGAAGGCGAAGCTGCCGGAGGCCTCGGTCGAGGTGCTGACGCCCGACTTCCTCGGCGTCGAGGAGGACGCGCTGCAGACGGTGCTCGCCGCGCGGCCGGAGGTCTTCAACCACAACATCGAGACGGTCAGGCGCCTGCACGCGCGGATGCGCGGCGCGAAGGCGAGCTACGACGGGCGCTCCGTCTGCTGCGCCGGGCGAAGGAAGTCGCGGACTATCCGGTGCTGACGAAGTCGGGAATCATCGTCGGGCTCGGCGAGACGAACGACGAGGTCGTCGAGACGATGCGCGACCTGCGGGCGAACGGCGTCGACGTCGTGACGATCGGCCAGTACCTGCAGCCGAGCGCGAAGCACGCGACCATCGACCGCTGGGTGCACCCCGACGAGTTCCGCTGGTTCCGCGAGCAAGGCGAGGCGCTGGGCTTCGGCTCGGTCTTCTCGGGCCCGCTCGTGCGCTCGAGCTACCGCGCCGACGAGCAGAGACACGCTAGCGGCCACGGCTGCCGTCGCGGTCGACGTACCGTGACGCCGCCGCCGACCTGGACAGCACGCGCTAGACGGAGTGGAGGCCGCCTCGCCGGGGTCAACGGAGCGGCCGCCTCGCGAGTGGCTGCTTGGCGTGAGCTCTGCCAGGGTTTAGGTGCCTTGACCGATCACCTCCGGCCTGACCCTCGTTCTTGCTCGGATCGTCTCCGCCGGACGTGGCATCGTCGCGGTAGAGGAACTGTCGAACCCGAGCTGCGCGAGGGAGATAGCCTGGTCGCCGCCCGCCACGGCCGAGGCCGTGATGCTTCGTCTTCCCGCCTGCCGGGACCGAGAAGCCTGCTCGGCCCGGAGACGCTGCGTAGCGAGGCGTCCTCAAGCGTGTACGTCATGTTCTGGATCGAGTCGGTCTCGGCGCCGGTGAAGTAGTTGTCGAAGGCGAAGACCGAGTAACTGAACTTCGACGTGTCCGTGAGCCCCACCGCACTCATCGGGGCGGTGAGGATCGCGTTGCCCGAGTCGAGGTCGGCGTCGGTGTAGAAGAAGATCCCGACCGGCGTATTCGTATTGAGGTCGTAGACCTCGTCGACGAGCGTACGCGGAAGATCGAGAGCCGGACGAGCGGCTCAGCCGAGCGCTGCTCGATCAGGACGAACGCCACGATCAGAGCTGCGGACACGACGAAGGAGACGATCGTCCACGTCGAGCCCTAACCGTGCTCGGCTGCATGGACGAGCCCGAACACGAGCGCCATCAGCCCACCGGTCACGGAGACAGCGCCCGCGAGGTCGTAGCCCTTGTGCGCGTGCTCGTCCTTCGACTCGGGGACGAGCCGCAGCGCAGCGATGAAGGCAAAGATGCCGACCGGCACGTTGACGAAGAAGATCCAGCGCCACGAGAACGCCTGCGTCAGCGCGCCGCCGAGCACGAGCCCGACCGCCGAGCCGCCGATTGCGATCGCCGCCCAGACCGCGAGCGCCCGCGCCCGCTCCTTCCCCTCGTCGAAGGTCGTCGAGATGATCGAGAGCGCAGCCGGCGAGATCAGCGCCGCGCCGAGGCCCTGCAGCGCGCGGAAGCCGATCAGCATCCCCGACGTCGTCGCGATGCCGTTCAGCAACGACGCCGCGGTGAAGATGACGAGGCCGATCAGGAAGAGCCGCTTCCGTCCCAGCAGGTCGCCCGCGCGCCCGCCGAGCAGCAGGAAGCCGGCGAAGACGAGCGTGTACGCGTTGATCACCCACTGCAGGCTCGCCTCGCTGAAACCGAGCGAGCTCTGGATGTGCGGCAGCGCGACGTTCACGATCGTCGCGTCGAGGATGACCATGAACTGCGCGAGGCAGATGATGACGAGTACGACCCAGGGATTCGTGGAATGACGGCTCATTCGACTCCTTACGTAAGCGGACTCATCAGTCCGTTTCAGGCTAGCAGCGGTCTGTCCCCCTACGCCACCTAGACTGGAACGCAGCCGATGGAGTCATCGCTTCCCGTCGCCGAAAGGCCCCGCAGGCCCGAGTGGATGAAGGTGCGCGCCCCTTCGAAGGACGGCGCGTACTTCGACGTCCAGAAGCTCGTGCACGGGCTCTCGCTGCACACGATCTGCGAGGAAGCGCGCTGCCCGAACATCTCCGAGTGCTGGGGCCGCGGCACCGCGACGTTCCAGATCCTCGGCGACACGTGCACCCGCGCGTGCCGCTACTGCTACGTCCACTCGGGCAAGCCCGAGTCGCCGCCGGACCCGCTCGAGCCGCTACGGCTCGCCCAGGCCGCCGCGCAGATGCAGCTCAAGCACGTCGTGGTCACCTCGGTCGACCGCGACGACGTCCCCGACCGCGGCGCCGGCCACTACGCGGCGACGATCCGGGCGCTGAAGGCGAAGCTGCCCGAGGCCTCGGTCGAGGTGCTGACGCCCGACTTCCTCGGCGTCGAGGAGAAGGCGCTGCAGACGGTGCTCGCAGCGCGGCCGGAGGTCTTCAACCACAACATCGAGACGGTCAGGCGCCTGCACGCGCGGATGCGCGGCGCGAAGGCGAGCTACGACGGCGCGCTCTGGCTGCTGCGGCGCGCCAAGGAGATCGCGGACTATCCGGTGCTGACGAAGTCGGGGATCATCGTCGGGCTCGGGGAGACGAACGACGAGGTGGTCGAGACGATGCGTGACCTGCGGGCGAACGGCGTCGACGTCGTGACGATCGGCCAGTACCTGCAGCCGAGCGCGAAGCACGCGACGATCGACCGCTGGGTGCATCCCGACGAGTTCCGCTGGTTCCGCGAGCAGGGCGAGGCGCTGGGCTTCGGCTCGGTCTTCTCGGGCCCGCTCGTGCGCTCGAGCTACCGCGCCGACGAGCAGAAGCACGCAGCCGTGACCGGCCGCGGCGCCGTCAGCTACTGAGCTTCAGCGGATTCCCGTATCGATCAGGAAGGCGAGATGAACGGGGTTCGAGGTACTGACATGAACCGGCTTCGGCGTCGTGCCTCGGCCGAGGGCCTGGATCGTGTAGTCGCCGTCGGCGAGTGAGAACGAGAACCGCCCGTAGGCGTCGGTCGTCGTCTCGGCGACGACGCCGCCGGACTTCGACGCCTGCACCGTGACGCCGGCCGCGGGAGCGTTGCACGGACTCCCATCGTTGCAGACGTTTCTGATCGGCCCCCGCCAGACGACACCCGTGACATCCGTACTGCAGGGAGGCGCACCGAGCATGGTGATAGACGGCGACTCCGCCGTCGGCACCGAACGCCCGAACCGTCCAGGCCCTGCACGCAGGCATCGCCGGCAGTCGCGAGCGGAAGCGCCCGTGGACGTTGGCCTCGAGGTGAACCGAGGCGCCTCGCAGCGTGACGTCGACGCGTTCGTGCGAGGCGAAGCCGGAGCCGCGGAAGGTGGGAGGCGTCAGGCTCAGCGCGCGGAGCGATGCGTGCCGGTGCACACTCGCGCTCGAAATCCCTGCCGAGAGCGCGAAAAGGAAGACGACGGCAGCGAACGCCTTCATGGCTCGAGTATTGCGCTGTTGGTGTCAGGGCGTTGTAAAAACCTGCTGCCGGCCTCGCCGCCCGAGCATCGGAAAGGGCCTCCTTACGGAGGCCCTTTCGTCTTGCTTAGTGTCGTGCTGCAGTCGGGTAGTAGATCAGGGCGTGACCTGCCACACGCGGGTGCCCCAGTTGTCGATCGTGTCCGCACCGTCGGCGCCAGACGGGATGTACTCGTCTGCCATCCAGACGTCCCCGTTGGACGGGTCGATCGCGACCTCGAGTAGTCGCCCCAGCGATTCCTGAGGTAGCCAGGCTGGGTGCCCGAGAAGCTCACGTGCGGTCCGGAACCGGCGCCCGTGGTCGTGATCGCGCCGAACGTCTTGCCCTGGTCCTTCGAGATCACGTACCCGCGTGCTCGGATTCAGCGTCGGGCTCGTCATGCTGAAGTCCATCATCAACGTGTCCGACTTGGACTGCATGAGGCTCGGCATGATCAGGTACGTGCCCGCCACGCCGTAGTAGCCCTGCTGACGACCTTGATCGCCTTCGGGTCGACCTGGAACCACGCCGCGCCGTCGACCACCGTCGGGTCGTTGCCGACCGTCAGCGACGTGTCACAGCGACGTGTAGAGCTGACCCTTCGAGTACTGCAGCTGCTCCAGCCGCATGTCGGTCGGGTCGAGAAACGACTCCGCGACCGAGCAGATAGCTGCCGAAGTCGTGCACGCAGGTCGTACCGTCGCCCGTGCTCTTGGCGTTGACCGGCTCCGTGAACGACTCGCTGGGGATGCTCGTCAACGAGAGGAAGACCGGCTTCTTGCCGATCTTGTTGTCGCCGGTCACCTGCGCGAAGTCGAGCGCGTTCTGCGTGAAGTCGTTCTGCTCCGACGCGAGCAGGTACTCGGTGTTCGTCGGGTCTCCGGCCGCGGCGCGGAAGGAGTAATAGTTGTTCCCCAGAGACCAGACGACGCCGTTCACGGCGCTCGGATCGCTGTGGCTCGCGAGCTGCTGCTTCGTGATCGCGTAGATGTTCACGCCCGCGAAGTCCTCGCTCGCGCCGCAGAACTCGTTGATCGTGATGTAGCAGCGCGTTGTTGTCGATGCCCTGGTGCGGGAAGTCCGGGAAGCAGTAGCCGCCCTCCGCGGTGTCGACGTAGTACGCGCTGTAGCCCTGCTGATTCATCACGACGAGGTTGGTGCCGTAGTACAGCCCGTGTCGGCGCACCGATCTCGGTGAAGAAGTACGTCTTCGACTGCTGGTCGTAGTTGCACTCGATGTCGCCGGAGGAGTACGGGTCGCCGAACAGGTCGGCGTTGCTGTCGAGCCAGAGCAGCGTGCCGCTCTTCGAGTAGACGCCCCAGCCGTCATTGACCATCTCGACGACGACGGTCTTGTTGCCCGGAACGCCGAGAGGCACTCCAGCACCCTCGAGCGGCCTGGCCGGCCCGACGCACAGCCCCTGGTCGGGCGGCGTGATGTGGTAGTGGGTCGTCGTCCGCTGACGGACGTCCGAGATGCCGTCGAAGTTCGAGCCCAGATTGCCCGCGTTCGCCACCGGGGCCAGGGCTGGCCGTGGCCGACGTGCGGCGGGTTGGCCGTCCCGGCCAGATCGCCACCATCATCAGACGGTGGATGCAGTGGGCAGGGTCCTGTCGGCAGAAGTCGGTGATGCCCTGGCACGCGACGAACGTCCACGTCAGGCTGGATGCCCTGTGGCAGCTGCGTGAAATTGTTGAGCGACGAGACCGTCGTGCGGGTTGCTGGCGAATGCTCACCGCGTCGGCTTGCCGCGGCGGCCTTTGCAGCCGACGCCGACATCCCGAACACGGCTGCGACGCAGCGCCAGGACGCCGAACACGCGGCTTGGAGCCACGAGTGGACTCCCAGCTCCGGGCCCGCGCTTTGCGGAAGTGATCGATCTTCACTTTTCCCCCTTCAAGGTAGTTGGCCTGATGTGGGCCACTTGATGCGAAGTCCTGTTCGAAGCCTCCCAATACCAAGGATCAGCGACTCCTCTGGAAAGGACTTGCTTGCAGCGCCCATGAACATCCTCCGTCGAATCGCGCCGAAGTTTCAACCCGTAACCGACCGGCTGAGCGCGATCGGCCGCTAGAAGGGCTTCGCCATCTTGCGGTAGTCGAGCGCCTCGTCGAGCACCGACTCCTCGACGCCCTGCTCCCGAGCCACCTCGCGCAGCGAGCGTCCGGAGGCGGCTGCCTCCTTCACGATCTCCGTCGCGCGGTCGTAGCCGATGTACGGGTTGAGCGCGGTCGCGGCCGACAGGGTCAGCTCGGCGTAGTGCTCGCAGGTCTCGCGGTTGGCCTCGATCCCGTCGACGCACTTCTCGGCGAAGAGCCGGCACGCGCTCGCGAGCAGCTTCACGGAATCGAGGATGTTGCGCGCGAGCAGCGGCACGAAGACGTTGAGCTCGAAGTGCCCCTGCATGCCGCCGATCGCGATCGCCGCGTCGTTGCCGATCACCTGCGCGGCGACCTGCGTCACGACCTCCGGCATCACCGGGTTCACCTTGCCCGGCATGATCGAGCTGCCTTTCTGGAGCTCCGGCAGCGCGATCTCGGCGAGCCCGGCGCGCGGTCCGGAACCGAGGAAGCGGATGTCGTTCGCGACCTTGGTGAGCGAGACGGCAACGGTCTTCAGCGCGCCTGACACCTCGACGATCCCATCGCGCGCCGCTTGCGCCTCGAACGGATCGGCCGGCGCCGAGATCCCCAGCCCGGTCTCGGCCGCGAGCAGCTCGCGGACGCGTGCCGCGAACTCCGGATGCGTGTTGAGGCCGGTGCCCGTCGCGGTGCCGCCGAGCGGGATCTGCCCGAGCCGCGGCAGCGCGTCGTGGACGCGCTCGATGCCCTGGCGCACCTGGGCGGCGTAGCCCGCGAACTCCTGACCGAGCGTGACGGGTACGGCGTCCATCCAGTGTGTCCGCCCGGACTTGATCACGTTCTCGAACTCCTCCGCCTTGGCCCCGAGCGAAGAGGCGAGGCGATCCATCGCCGGCAGCAGGTCGTTGGTGATCTCGTCGAGCGCCGCGAGGTGCACGGCCGAGGGGAAGACGTCGTTCGAGGACTGGCCCATGTTGACGTCGTCGTTCGGGTGGACGTCCTCGCCCGCGAGCGTCGCGATCACCTCGTTCGCATTCATGTTCGAGGAGGTGCCCGACCCGGTCTGGAAGACGTCGATCGGGAACTGGTCGTCGAGCTCGCCTTGGGTGATCCGAGTGGCGGCGGCCGCGATCCGCTCGGCCTTGTCGGCGTCGAGCAGGCCGAGGTCGGCGTTCGCGCGCGCCGCGGCGCCCTTGATCCGGCCGAGCCAGCGCGCGACCGGCGCCGGGATCGGCTCACCCGAGACGGGGAAGTTGGCGACCGCCTTGGTCGTCTCGCCTCCCCAGAGCTCCTGCCGCTCCTCGGTCTTCGCCACGAAGCGAGTGTAGGGAAGGACGGGCGAGTGCCGACGCGTGAACTAGGCGACCGACGCGTGCCGGTGCTCGGCGAGCTGGCGCTTGCGCGGCGCGCTGCGCTCGGCCTCGGTCACCTCGAGCACGGGCGTCCAACCGAGATACCCGCACTCGGGGCACTCGGGGGACTCGAAGTGCTTGAAGCGGTCGCGCCGGGCCACACGGGTCGTGCCGCACTGGAGGCATTCCACGACGAGGGGATCCACGTCCGGTCCATCGGCCCTGGTGGGTGCCTGTGCGTCCCCCGTTTGGGGGGATCAGGCGGAGCCGCTCGCGACGCGCTCGGCCGCGGCAAGCAGTTCGTCCCAGGAACAGAGCTTCACCCGCGGCCGACCGGACTTCTCGCCGGCAGCCCGTTCCGCTTCGTCGATCGCCGTCCAACCGTCGTATTCGACGACCCGGACGCCGCGCTCGGCGAGCAGTGCGTCGACCGCGGCGGCGGTCGCGTCCGGCTTCGGCTGGAGCCGGCCCGCTGCGGCATCTTCGAGCAGGAGCTGGACCGTCTCGGTCGCGTCCTTCTTGTTCGTGCCGATCACGCCGGTCGGGCCGCGCTTGATCCAGCCGGCGCAGTACACGCCCGGCACGAAGTTGCCCATGTGATCGACGACACGGCCGCCCTCGTTCGGGATCGTGCCGCTCTTCGCGTCGAAGGTCACGCCCGGCAGCTCGACGCCGCGGTAGCCGACGCTGCGGAAGACGAGGCCGCACGGGAGCGTCTCGCGCTGCTCCGTCGGCACCGCGCGCTCGTTCGCGTCGAGCTCGTTGTGCACCAGCTCGATCGCCTCGACGCGCTCCTCACCGAGGATCGCGACGGGCGACTCGAAGAAGCGGAAGACGACGCGGCGCGGCTTGCCCTCGGGCTTGCGCGCCGCGAGCTCCTGGAGGACGGCGAGGTTCCGCTCGGCGTTCGTGCTCTTCGGCTCCGCACCCTCGAGGTCGGCCGGATCGACCAGCACGTCGGCTCCGGCGAGCTCTCCCATCTCCTGCAGCTCGGGCGTCGTGAACGCGGCCTGGGCCGGTCCGCGCCGGCCGACCACGACGATCTCCTTGATCGGGGAGCTCTCGATCGCCGCGATCGACGCGTCGGTCGCGTCGGTCGGCGCGAGCTCCTCATGGGTGAGCGCGAGCATCCGCGCCAGGTCGAGAGCGACGTTCCCGACCCCGATCACGACGGCGCGCTCGACGGAGAGGTCGAACTCGAGCTGCTGGTAGTCGGGATGGCCGTTGTACCAGGCGACGAACTCGGTGGCCGGCCACGAGCCGGGCAGGTCCTCGCCGGGGATGCCGAGGCGGCGGTCGCTCTGGGCGCCGACCGCGTAGATGACGGCGTCGTACAGGCGCACGAGGTCGTCGTGGTGGAGGTCGCGACCGACCTCGACGTTGCCGAGGAAGCGGAAGCCGGGCTGGTCGGCGATCCGCTCGAAGGCACGCGACACGGTCTTCAGTTTCGGGTGATCCGGCGCAACCCCGAGCCGCACGAGCCCCCACGGCGTCGGCAGGCGCTCGATCATGTCCACCTCGACCGGCGGATCCGCGGACAGCAGCGCACCGGCGGCATAGAAGCCCGCCGGGCCCGATCCGACAACGGCAACGCGCATGACTGCGCCGACTCTAATCGCGCTCTAGCGCGTCAGTGCGAGCAAGCAGAGCCGCAGCCGGCTGCGTCCTCGGGCGCCTCGCCCTCGGCCACCTGGAAGGAGTGGCCACAGCCGCACGAGGCGACCGCGTTCGGGTTCTCGATCTTGAACCCGGACTCCTGGATCGTCTCGAGGTAGTCGACCTGGGCGCCGGACAGATAGGGCGCGCTGAAGGGGTCGACGACGACGGTGACACCCTCGCACTCGAACTCGTGGTCGCCCTCCTGGGCGCCGCGGTCGAAGCCGAGGCCGTACTGGAAACCTGAGCAGCCGCCACCCTCGATCGCGACGCGCAGCACCGAGACGTCCGCCTCGGTGGCCATCAGGTCGCGGATCTTCGCCGCCGCCGCAGGCGTCAGCGAGACGATGCTCTCGGTGCGCTCCTGAATCTCCATCTGCGTCGCATCGTAGCAACGTGCCCCTCGGTCATCCGGTCGAGCCCGGGCTTGGCAGGCCCGACTTTGTAACACTCGCCGCAGGCTCCGCTACGCGGTTTCGGTACCCCCAAGTGCAGGTGCTGTGACATTGGTAACGTCACCGATTCGGTGAGTGCTTCGGTCAGCGCGAACGGGTAGGGGGAGACGAGCGAAGTAGATGCTCGACAGCTGGCTGCCATTCCTGATCTACGGGATCCTCGCGCTCCTCATCCCTGCCTCGATGATGTGGATGTCGTTCAAGTTCTCGCAGAGGCCTGCGCGACGGACGCGCGCGCGCACCGTGCCGTTCGAGTCCGGCGTCTCGACCGGGCCGCTCCCGCGCCAGCGCTTCAGCGTGAGCTTCTACCTGACGGCGATGCTCTTCATCGTCTTCGACATCGAGATCGTCTTTCTCTACCCGCTGGCCGTGCAGCTCCACGCGCTCGGCTGGTTCGGCTTCGCGGAGCTCGCCTTCTTCGTCCTCATCCTGCTCGTCGCCTACGTCTACATCTGGCGGAAGGGCGCGCTGAACTGGTGACCGCCGATGGCTGACGAGCCGACGCGCCTGCGCGACTACGGGCTCCAGTCGGAGCGGCTGCTCTGGCCCACCAAGGGCCCCTCGCGCTTCGAGGAGGAGCTCGGGCTCGAGGCGATGGAGCGCGCACTCGGGCTGACCACGCTCGAGAAAGCGGTGCGCTGGGCCCAGACGAAGTCGATGTGGCCCGACACGTTCGGGCTCGCGTGCTGCGCAATCGAGATGATGTCGATCGTCTCCGCGCGCTACGACATCGCGCGCTTCGGGATGGAGGCGTTCCGTTCCTCGCCGCGCCAGGCCGACCTGCTCATCGTCTCGGGCCGGGTCGCGCACAAGATGGCGGAGCCGCTGCGCCAGATCTACGACCAGATGCTCGAGCCGAAGTGGGTGATCGCGATGGGCGTCTGCGCGAGCTCCGGCGGGATGTTCAACAACTACACGATCCTGCAGGGCGTCGACCGAATCGTCCCGGTCGACATCTACGTCCCCTTCTGCCCGCCGCGCCCGGAGGCGCTGATGGAAGGGATCATCCGCCTGCACGAGGCGCACCAGGCCGGCGTGCCGCCCGCGTACGAGCGGGTCGGGGTCGCCCAATGACGGACTGGGCGCGTGTGCCCGGCTACGTCTCGCACCGTGACGGGCTCGACATGCCGACGGTGACGATCGAGACGGACCGGATCCGCGAAGCCTGCGCGCACGCCCGCGACGAGCTCGGCTTCGACGTCTGCGTCGACCTCGTCGCAACGGACTACCTCGGCTGGGGCGACCAGGGCGTGTCCGGCTACATCGGCACGGCGAGCGGCCGCGACCTGATGCATCCGATGACGCAGGGGCTCCAGGCGGTGCCCGCGTCCAAGCCGAAGCGCTTCTCCATCAGCTACCACCTGCTCGCGCTGCAGCAGGGCGCGCCGCGCGCGCGGCTCCAGTGCTGGGTCGACGAGGGCGAGCGCGTACCGAGCGTCGTCACGGTCTGGCCGACCTGCGACTGGCACGAGCGCGAGCAGTACGACCTGATGGGGATCGTCTTCGACGGGCACCCGAACCTCGAGCGGCTGCTCATGCCCGAGGACTGGGAGGGGCACCCGCTGCGCAAGGACTACCCGATCGGCGGCGAGCCCGTCCGCTTCAGCGACGAGCAATGAGCGTAGGCTTGACGGAGCTCATCAGAGAGCGGAGGTGCCGGCTTCGCCGGCGCCGGGAGCGGGTGCGCTGAGCGCGACCGCGACCCCACCGAGCACGCGCCGCTGGCCGATCGTCTCCGACGAGCAGTACGAGGGCTCGCGCATCCCCTCGCGCGTCCCGACCGTGCTCGCCGTCCCGGAGGAGCTGCGCGACAGCGAGGACGTGCTCCAGGTCAACTTCGGCCCGAACCACCCGTCGACGCACGGCGTCCTGCGCCTGATCGTCGACCTGCACGGCGAGGAGGTCGTGGGCGTGTCGGCCGTGATCGGCTACCTCCACACCGGCTTCGAGAAGTCGATGGAGTCGAAGACGTACTGGAAGGACGTCACCTTCCCGGAGCGGATCGACTACGTCGGCTACCAGAACAACGAGCTCGTCTTCGTCCTCGCGGTCGAGCAGCTGCTCGAGCTGGAGGTGCCGACCAAGGCCAAATGGATGCGGATGCTCCTCTGCGAGCTCAACCGGATCCACTCGCATCTCGTCTTCCTCGGCACGTCGGCGCTCGAGCTCGGGGCCATTTCGATGTTCTGGTACTGCTTCCGCGAGCGGGAGACGATCCTCGATCTGTTCGAGCTCGTCACGGGGCAGCGGATGCACACCCGCTACTTCCAGATCGGCGGGCTCGCCGAGGACATCCCGCAGGGCTTCTACCCGGAGTGCCGCAAGTTCGTCGAGTGGATGCCGCACGCGCTCGACGACTACAAGGGCATCCTCGACCGGAACGGGATCTGGCTCGAGCGGACGCAGGGCATCGGCGTCCTCTCGGCGCAGGACGCGATCGCGCTGGGCCAGACCGGCCCCAACCTGCGCGCCTCCGGCGTCGACTGGGATCTCCGCCGCGACCAGCCGTATCTCCACTACGAGCAGGTCGACTTCCAGGTGCCGGTCTATCCCGAGGGCGACGTCTACGCCCGCTACCGCGTACGGATGGACGAGATGGCGGAGTCGACGCAGATCGTGCGCCAGTGCCTCGACAAGCTCGAGCGCATGGACGGGATGCCGTGGATCGCGGACGACCGCAAGGTCGTGTTGCCGCCGCGGGAGGAGCTCCACACCTCGATGGAGTCCCTCATCCACCACTTCAAGATCGTCACCGAGGGGTTCCGCGTCCCGGAAGGCGAGATCTACGTCGCGGTCGAGTCGCCCCGCGGAGAGTCGGGCTGCTACCTCGTCTCGGACGGCGGCCCGAAGCCGTGGCGCATCCACTTCCGGGCGCCGTCCTTCGTCGCCCTCGAGGCGACGGCGACCTGTCTCGAGAACGCGCTCGTCGCCGACCTGATCGCGGTCGTCGGCTCGCTCGACGCCGTCATGGGGGACACCGACCGGTGACGCCGTTCTACGACGAGGTGCAGGGGATCCGGGCGCGCTATCCGGAGGGCTCGCGCTCGGCGGTGCTGCCGGCGCTGCGGCTCGCGCAGGAGAAGCACGGTTGGCTGTCGCGCGAGGCGCTCGAGGAGACAGCCGACGCACTCGAGGTCACGCCGGCCTTCTGTTACTCGGTCGCGACCTTCTACGACATGTTCCAACTCGAGCCGGTCGGGCAGCACATCATCGAGGTCTGCACGAACATCCCGTGCGCGCTCTGCGGAGCGCAGCAGGTCATGGAGGCGTTCGAGTCGGAGCTCGGGATCCGCGCCGGCGAGACGACGCCCGACGGCGAGATCACGCTGCGCGCGGTCGAGTGTCTCGGCGGCTGCGGATACGCGACGGTCGTCGCGGTCGACCACCGCTACCGCCAGCACGTCCGGGCCGAGACGGTGCCCGAGATCGTCCAGGGGTTCCGGGAGCTCGATGGCTGACCAGCACAAGGTTCTGCTCGCGGGCGCCGACGAGCACGACCTGACGCAGCTCGCGGAGTACCGCGCGATCGGCGGCTACCGGGGCGTCGAGAAGGCTCGCGCGATGACGTCGGATGCGCTGATCGCGGAGCTCGAGCAGGCCGTCCTGCGCGGCCGCGGCGGCGCCGGCTTCCCGATGGGGCGCAAGGCGTCGCTCATCGACCGGAAGAGCCCGAAGCCGAAGTACCTCGTCGTCAACGCAGACGAGTCCGAGCCCGGCGCCTTCAAGGACCGCGAGGTCATGGCACGCGTCCCGCACCGGCTGATCGAGGGTTGCCTCATCGCCGCGCACGCGATCGAGTCGACCGACGTCTTCATCTACATCCGCGGCGAGTACCTCACCGAGTACGAGATCCTCGCCGGGGCCGTCGAGGCGGCGCGCGAGGCCGGGATCTTCGGTGACGTCACGATCACCGTCCACCGCGGCGCGGGTGCCTACATCTGCGGGGAAGAGACCGCCTTGCTCGAGTCGCTCGAGGGCAAGCGCGGCCAGCCGCGCCCGCGGCCGCCGTTCCCGCCGATCCAGGGCCTCTACGCGGCGCCGACGCAGATCAACAACGTCTGCACGATCGCGACCGTGCCGGTGATCCTCGAGCTGGGAGCCAAGGAGTTCGCGAAGACCGGCGTACCGAGCTCGCCGGGCACCGCGATCTTCTCCGTCTCGGGCAACGTCGTGCGGCCCGGCAACTACGAGCTCGACCTGGGGACGCCGATGCGCGAGCTGATCTACGAGCACGCGGGCGGTGTCGCCGACGGCCGTGAGCTCAAGGCCGTGATCCCGGGCGGCTCGTCGGTGCCCGCGCTCACGCCCGACCAGATCGACGTCCCGCTCGACTACGACTCGCTCGGCGCGATCGGGACGTTCTTCGGCGCGGCCTCGCTGATCGTCGTGGACGACCGCTGCTGCATGGTGCAGCTCGCCCTCCGCTCGACGAAGTTCTACGCGCACGAGTCGTGCGGCAAGTGCACGCCCTGCCGCATCGGGACGCGCTGGATGGTGCAGATCCTCGAGGCGATCGAGAACGGAACCGCTACCCACGCCGACCTCGACCTGCTCGACTCGGTCGGCGACAACATCCTCGGCAAGGTGCTGTGTGCGCTCGGCGAGTTCGCGGTCTACCCGGTCGCGAGCTACCTGAACAAGTGGCGCGACGAGTTCGAGGCCCACGTCGAGCAGGGCGGCTGCCCGTTCGGCAGCTCGTCGTCGCTCGAGGGGATCCTCGCGCCGTCCGACCAGCACGCGCACGCGCCGGCCGGCGAAGAGGCTCTCGTATGAGCGCCGAGCTCGTCCGCGTCACGATCGACGAGCGCGACGTCCATGTCCCGAAGGGGACGGGGATCGTCGAGACCGCGCTCGCCGCCGGGGTCGAGATTCCCGTCTTCTGCTACGAGCCGCGTCTCGGCGCGCCGGTCGGCGCCTGCCGCATGTGCCTCGTCGAGGTCGAGGGGATGCCGAAGCTCCAGACCGGCTGCACGCTGACAGCGCAGGACGGGATGGTCGTCAAGACGGCCCGCACCTCCGAGAAAGCGGCGCAGGGCCAGAACGGGACCCTCGAGTTCATCCTCGTCAACCATCCGCTCGACTGCCCGGTCTGCGACAAGGGCGGCGAGTGCCCGCTGCAGGACCTCACCTTCCGCTACGGGCCGGGGAACACGCGGATGAGCTTCGAGAAGCTCACCTTCGAGAAGCCGATCCCGATCTCCCCCACGATCTCGCTCGACCGCGAGCGCTGCATCCTCTGCTACCGCTGCACGCGCTTCAGCGAGAGCGTCTCGGAGGACGGCCAGCTCGTGACCGCCGCCCGCGGAGCGATGTCCGTGATCACGACGTTCGAGGACCTGCCCTACACGGGCGCGTTCACCGGAAACGTGACCGAGCTGTGCCCGGTCGGCGCGCTCCTCCCGACGCAGTACCGCTTCGAGGGTCGGCCGTGGGAGATCGTCGACGTGCCGACGGTCTGCGGGCTCTGTCCCGTCGGCTGCAACGTGCATGCGACCGTGCGCGAGGGGAAGGTCAAGCGGATCCTCTCCCGCAACCACCCCGAGATCGACGAGGGCTGGATCTGCGACAAGGGCCGCTTCGCGTTCACGCACCTCAATGCGGACGACCGGCTCGCCGAGCCGCTCAAGCGCGAGCGCCTGCACGGGCTCGAGCCGGTGTCGTGGGAGGACGCGCTGGCCGAGGCCGAGCGGCTCCTGGGCAGGGCGCGAGGGCGCATCGTCACGGTGCTCTCGGGCTCCGAGACCGTCGAGCAGGCCTACGCGCTCGCCAAGCTGCTGCGCGTCGGGCTCGACTCGCACCAGGCCATGCTCCCCGAGGAGGTCTCCGGCGCTCTCGACGCGTACCGGATCCCGCTCTCCTCGATCCGCGACGCCGACGTCGTCGTCGTGCTCGGCGACGTGCCGGTGGTGGAGCGCGCGCCGGTCGTCGACCTCTGGATCAAGTCGGCACGGCGCAACGGCGCCCGGATCGTCGACGACGCGAGCGACCCGGCCGTCGCCGAGGCCGAGCGCGTCGTCCTGGTCTGGTCCGGCCCCGGCGGCCGAGGCGGCGCGACCGTTGCCGCGCTCGCAGAGAAGCTCGGGCTCGCCGAACGCGAGGGTTGCGGCGCCTTCTACCTGCCCGCGACGCCGAACGGCCGCGGGGTCGCCGACGCCTGGGCCGCCTGCTGCGACGAGGAGGGCGAGCCGGCGGATTCGATCGGCGTCCTGGTGGTCTCCGGTGACGAGGCTGCGGCGGACGAGAACGTCCGCGCGCTCGCCGAGCAGGCGGAGGCGACGATCGTGATCTCGATGTTCGGCGGGCTCGCCGCCGGCTGGGCCGACCTCATCCTGCCGGGGACGAGCTACCTCGAGCGCGACGGCACCTTCGTCAACCTCGAGGGTCGCCTGCAGCGACTGCGCCGCACGGTCGAAGCGGCCTGCCCCGACGAGCTCGAATGGATCTCGCAGCTCGCCGCGCGGTTCGACGTCGACGTGGCGCCGTATGCGGCGGGCGTCTTCGCCGAGGTCTCCGAGAAAGTCTACGGCGGGCTCACGTTCGGCGAGGTCGGTGAGCGGGCGCCGCTGCGCGGCTACCCCGATGCGCCGGAGCACGTCGCGCGCCAGGCTTTGCCCGAGCCGCAGCAGAAGGCAAAGCGGGGGGAGATCAGGCTCGTCGCCTACAAGCCGCTCTTCTCCGGCGCCGCGGTCGAGCGCGTCACGGAGCTCCAGTTCCAGCGGCCGCAGGCCGAGCTCGAGCTTTCGGCCGACGACGCGCGGCGGCGCAAGATCGCGACCGGCGACCTCGTCACCGTCGGCTCGAACGGCGGCGCGATCACGCTGCAGGCCCGCGTCAACCGCCGCCTGCGCGCGGGCATCGCGCGCGTCGCGCTCGAGCACGCGGAGGGTCTCGGCGGCATCGTCGAGGTCGCGAAGGCCGAGGAGGTGACCGCATGACGCCGCAGATGCTCACGTCGCTGACGCGTCGCCGGCAAAGAAGGCAGGCCAGCGGCGCGCAGGACAGTACACGGGGTACGGCCAAGCGATGCGAGCGCAGCATCCTGCCGTCCAGCGGCGCGATCCTTCGGCGGAGCCCGGCTCCGCCGGGCGGGAGCCGAAGGAGGTCAGCGGCGTGAGCGAGCCGTGGTGGATCGCGCTGATCGAGGCGCTGATCGTCGTCAACATCGTGCTCGGCCTCTTCGCCTACCTGACGCTGATCGAGCGCAAGCTGATGGGCCGGATGCAGCTCCGCTACGGCCCGAACCGCGCCGGCAAGTTCGGGCTCCTGCAGCCGATCGCCGACCTCGTGAAGCTCGTGCGCAAGGAGGCGTTCGCACCGTCGGGCGCGATCGAGCTGCCGTACATCCTCGCGCCGGTCGTCTCGGCCTTCACGGCGATCGCCGCGTTCGCGTTCATCCCGTTCGGCCCGGGCTGGACGGTGAACGGCTGGCACATCAACGGCGAGATCGCGAACGTCTCGATCGGCCTGATCGCGATCTTCGCGCTCGGCTCGATCGGCATCTACGGCTTCATCGTCGGCGGCTGGGCGTCGGAGTCGAAGTACTCGATCCTCGGCTCGATGCGCACGTGCGCACAGCTCGTCTCGTACGAGGTCTCGCTCGCGCTCAGCGTGCTCGGCGTCGTGATCCTCGGCCGCTCGCTCAACCTGCCGGAGATCGTGGCCCGCCAGGGCGAGTTCCTTCCCTTCGTCGTCCCGCAGTTCATCGGCCTGATCGTCTTCTTCTTCGCCGGGATCGCGGAGACGAGCCGCGCGCCGTTCGACCTCCCCGAGGCAGAGCAGGAGCTCGTCGCCGGCTACCACACCGAGTACTCGGGGATGCGCTGGGGCCTGTTCCAGATGGCCGAGTACATCAACCTGATCACGATCTCCGGCCTGATGGTGACGCTCTTCTTCGCGGGCTGGCACGGGCCGTGGGACATCGGGCCGATCTGGTTCCTGCTCAAGACGATGGCCGTCCTCTTCGTCTTCATCTGGCTGCGCACCACGCTGCCGCGCCTGCGCTACGACCAGCTGATGCGGTTCGGCTGGAAGGTGCTGCTGCCGATCGCGACGGTGAACGCGGTGGTCACGGCCGCACTCGTGGTGGCGTTCCAGTGAGTCCCCAGCCGCTCGAGACGTTCAAGGGCTTCGGGGTCACGTTCAAGCAGATCTTCAAGAAGCCGATCACGCAGCAGTACCCGGAGTACAAGCGGCCGGTCTATCCGCGCTTCCGCGGCCGCCACCGCCTCTGGAAGCACGAGAACGGGCTGGAGAAGTGCGTCGGCTGCTCGCTCTGCGCCGCGGCCTGCCCGGCGGACTGCATCCGGGTCGTCGCCGCCGAGAACACGCCGGACAACCGCGTCTCGGCCGGCGAGCGCTACGCGCGGATCTACGAGATCAACCTGAGCCGCTGCATCTTCTGCGGCTACTGCGAGCTCGCGTGCCCGTTCGACGCGATCACGCTCGGCAACGAGTTCGAGATCTCCGAGCACAACCGGGACGACCAGATCTACACGAAGGACATGCTGCTCACCCCGCCGCTGAAGCAGGTGCCCGTCGCGGATCCCGACCTCTTCGACACGCCGATCCCCTTCTACAAGTCGGACTCATGATCCTCGCCTCGGCCGGCAATGCGCTCGTCTGGATCGTCTGGGTCGTCGCCGCGTTCTCGTGTCTCGGCTCCGCCGTTGCTGTGATCTCGTTCTCGAACCCCTTCTTCTCCGCGCTCGCGCTGATCGGGAACCTCGCCTCGCTGGCGGTCATGTACCTGCTGCTGTCGGCGGAGTTCGTCGCGGCCGCGCAGGTGCTCGTCTACGCGGGCGCGGTCGTCGTGATGTTCCTGTTCGTGATCGCGTACGTCGGGCCGCGTCACGAGACGCCGTGGTCGGGCGGCCCGAGCTGGCAGACCTTCGGCGCCGTCGCCGCCGCGGGGGCGCTGCTGGTAGAGCTCGTCGTCGTCGTCGGAATGCAGGCGAGCGGCAGCCTCTCGCACGAGAGCAAGGTCGGAGCCGACTTCGGAACGCCCGCGTGGATCGGCCGCATCTTCCTCACCGATCACCTGCTGGCCTTCGAGATCACCTCGGTGGTCCTGCTCGTCGCCGCTGTCGGCGGCGTGATCCTCGGCGCCCACACGAAACGGGCGGCGACCTGATGGACGGCCCGAGCGTCGCCTGGTACCTCGCGGTCGCCGCCGTCCTGTTCGGGACCGGCGCGCTCGGCGTCCTGATCCGGCGGAACACGCTCGTCGTGCTGCTCTCGCTCGAGCTGATGCTCAACGCCGGCAACCTCGCGCTGATCGCGCTCTCGCGCCACTGGCACAACGGAGCCGGCCAGATCTTCGCGCTCACCGTGATGGCGGTCGCCGCCTCGGAGGTCTGCGTCGGGCTCGGCCTCGTGGTCGCGCTCAACCGGCGGAACCTCTCGCTCGACGTCGACACGCTCTCGGAGCTGCGCGGATGACCGCCATGACGTACGGCGCGTGGCTCTGCCTGCTCGCGCCGCTCGTCGGCTCGATCCTGATCCTGCTCGGCGGGTCGTGGCTGCCGCGCGCCTTCGCCGCGTGGACGGCGACAGTGAGTGTCTTCGTCGCCTTCGGCGGCGCGGTCTGGGCGTTCCTCGGCGTCCACTCGGTGCATCAGCCGGTTGCCTGGAACCATTCCTTGCGGGCCGCGCGGCGAGATCACGACCGCCTGGACCTGGCTCGCGGCCGGCCACTTCAGCGTCGGCCTGCAGCTGCTCGTCGACCCGCTGAGCACGATGATGATGCTGATCGTCAGCGGCGTCGGCGGCCTGATCGTCCTCTACTCGATCGGCTACATGGACGGGGACGACGAGGAGCGCCGCTACTTCGCGTACATCGCGTTCTTCGTCTTCTCGATGCTGCTGCTCGTCGAGGGCGGAAACCTGCTCATCCTCCTCGTCGGCTGGGGGCTCGTCGGCCTCTCGTCCTACCTCCTGATCGGCTTCTGGCACGACCGGTCGAGCGCCGTGCGGGCCGCCAAGAAGGCCTTCATCATGAACGCGTTCGGCGACGCGACGATGGCGCTCGCCTTCTTCATCCTCATCGCGCACACGAACTCGCTCTCGTTCACGAGCGCCTTCGGTGCGCACCTCTCCTCGACGGAGGTCAACCTCGTCGCGCTCGGCCTGCTCGGCGGCGCGGTGGCGAAGTCGGCGCAGATCCCGCTGCAGACGTGGCTACCGGACGCGATGGAAGGCCCGACGCCGGTCAGCGCCCTCATCCACGCGGCCACGATGGTGACCGCCGGCGTCTACCTGATCGCGCGCACCTCTCCGATCTTCGAGCAGGCGCGCACGATCGAGCTGATCGCCGCCGGGATCGGCGCGCTGACGCTGCTCGTCGCAGGCCTGATCGCGCTCGTCCAGACGGACATCAAGCGCGTGATCGCCTACTCGACGATGTCCCAGATCGGCTACATGTTCGTCGGCGTCGGGGTGGGCGGCTACGCGAACGGGATGTTCCACCTCATGACGCACGCGTTCTTCAAGGCGCTGCTCTTCATGACGGCGGGCCTCGCGATCCACGCGCTCGCGAACGAGCAGGACATCCGGAAGATGCGCGGGCTCGGGCGAGTGATGCCGTTCACGAAGTGGTGCTTCCTCGCGGGCGCACTGGCGCTCGTCGGCGTTCCCCCGTTCGCCGGCTTCTTCTCGAAGGACCCGATCATCGCGTCGACGCTCAACATCGGGTGGTACGGCTACATCTTCTACGCCTGCGGCATCGCCGGCGCGTTCCTCACCGGCCTCTACACCTTCCGGCTCTGGTTCCTCGTCTTCCCGGGCGAGCCGAGCCCGTTCGTGCGCGAGCACTACCACGACCACCACGGACGTGAGGGCGCGTGGACGATGCTCGTGCCCGTCGGGATCCTCGCCGTGCTCGCCACCGTCGGCGGCTGGATCCAGTTCCCGCCGCTCTGGGAGCCGATCACCCACTGGCTGGCGCCGGTCGCACCGTCGCTCCCCGACTCCGTGCCGAGCTCCACGCAGGAGTACGTCACCTCGGCGATCACCGTGCTCGTCGGCCTCGCGGGCATCGCCGTCGCGTGGGCGGTCTACTCCGAGCGGAAGATCGCGATTCCCGCCGCTCCGGCCTTCCGGCGCGTGCTCGAGAACAAGTTCTACTTCGACTGGCTCTACGACCGGATCTTCTACGCGCCGGCCGCCTGGCTCGCCACCGTCCTGCGCCGCGAGTTCGAGGAGCCCGTCGTGCTCCAGACCGGCTCGGACGTGGGTGAGGCGACGCTCGCCACCGGCAACCTCGTCCGCCGGATCCAGACCGGCCTGCTCCGCACCTACGTCCTGTTCATCACCGCGGGAGCCGCGGCCGTCGTCCTCGCCTTCCTGATCGCACGATGATTCAGTGAACGCCGCCGCCTACACCTCGATCCTGATCTGGCTGCCGATCGCGGGCGCAGTCCTCATCTGGTTCCTGCCGCTCTCCCGCTACGCGACCGGAGCGCTGGGGCTCCTCATCTCGTTCGCCGAGGTCGGGATCTGGATCAAGCAGGCGGCGCACTTCGACTTCTCGCAGCCGGGCCTGCAGATGTCGGAGCGCGCGAACTGGTTCGGCGACCTCGGCGTCTCGTACCACGTCGGCGTCTACGGCTTCTCGCTCTGGCTCGTCGGCCTCACCGTCGTCGGGATGGCCGCGTGCACCGCGTACGGCTTCTGGGTCGGACGCGATCGGCCGCGCGCGTACTTCGGGCTGATGCTCCTGCTCACCGGCGCGACGGTCGGCGTGTTCGAGGCCCAGGACCTGCTCCTCTTCTACGCCTTCTTCGAGGCGATGCTGATCCCGCTCTACATCCTGATCGGCGTCTGGGGCGGCGCGCGCCGGATGGAGGCGACCGTCAAGTTCGTCATCTACACGATGGCCGGCTCGCTGCTGATGCTGGCCGCGATCGTCGCCTACGGCCTGAACGCCGGGACGTTCGACCTCGTGGACGGCCCGACGAGCACGAGCCGCTGGCTCTTCCTCGGCTTCATGCTGGCCTTCGTCATCAAGGCGCCGCTGTTCCCGTTCCACGGCTGGCTGCCGGACGCGTATCGCGAAGCGCCGCCGGAGATAGCCGCCGTCCTCTCGGGCGTGATCGCGAAGGCGGGCCTGTACGGGATGCTACGGATCGCGATCACCAAGTTCCCGGAGCCGACGAGCTTCTACCGGACGGCGGTGCTCGCGCTCGCCGCGGCGGCCTTGATCTACGGCTCGCTGCTCGCCTTCCGAGCGCCCGACTTCCGAGGGGTCGTCGCGTACTCCTCGCTCGCGCAGTCGGGGCTGATCGCGCTCGGCCTCTTCGCCGGCACCGACCTCGGCTTCGCCGGCGCCGTGCTGCAGATGGTCGCGCACGGGCTAATCTCGATCTCGCTCTTCCTGATCGCGGGCGCCGTCGAGCGGCGGACGACGACGGGCGAGTTCCGGCTGCTCGGAGGGATGGCACGCGGGAGACCCGCGCTCGCGACGCTGCTGATGATGGTCGGGGTGATCTCGCTCGCCGTGCCCGGCTCGGCCTCGTTCGCGGGTGAGTTCCTAATCCTCGCCGGCGTCTTCCAGCGCGCGTGGTGGTGGGCGGTAATCGGGGCCGCCGCAATCGTGCTCGCCGCGATGTACATGCTGCGCCTGATCTCCGCGGTGCTCCACGAGGCACGCGGCTCGACGGTCTCCGACGCGGCGCTCGACCTGCGACCGGGCGAGCTGGCGCTCGTCGTGCCGCTCGTGGCCGGGCTGCTCTTCCTCTCCGCCTGGCCGGCGGCCATCAGCAACCACTCCTTCTTCGGCCCGAGCCCGACAGCGGCCGTGAAGAGCGGGTTCAAGTGATCAACACGCCGTCCATCGACTGGTTCGGGCTCAGCCCGGTCCTCACGACGATCGGAGCGGGGTTCGTGGCCCTCCTCTGCGCCGTGCTCGTGCCGCGGGCCGCGCGGCGCGTCGTGACCGCCTCCATCTCGGTCGCCGGGTTCGTCGCCGGGATCGTTCTCGCCGTCTGGCTCTACATCGAAAGCGCCGACGGCCACACGATCGCCGCCGGCGCCTACTACCGCGACCGCTGGACCTCGCTCGGGCAGATCATCATCTTCGCCGTCGGCCTCGCGACGACGCTCCTCGCGGTGGAGCACATGCCGGGCTGGAGACGCCACGCCGACCTCGCCCGGCGCGACGACCACGTGGCGGAGTTCTTCGCGCTTCTGCTCGCTTCCGCGGCCGGAATGGCCTTCTTCGTCGGCGCCGCGAACCTCATGGTGCTGTTCCTCTCGCTCGAGTGGTTCTCGATCACGCTCTACGTGATGTGCGCGATCGACTACGACCTCGAGGGCTCGCTCGAGGCCGGCCTGAAGTACCTCGTCATCGGCTCGTTCGGCGCGGGAGCGCTGCTGTTCGGCTCGGCGCTCGTGTACGGCGCGACTGGGAAGATCTCGTTCAGCCGGCATAGCCACGGCGATCTCCTCGCAGGGGCTGACGGGCGACACGTTCGTCGTCGTCGGAATCGCGCTGATGATCGTGGGGCTCGGCTTCAAGATGTCGGCGGCGCCGTTCCACATGTGGACGCCGGACGTCTACGAGGGCGCGCCCACCACCGTGACCGCCTGGATGTCGGCCGCCACCAAGGTCGCGGCGCTGCTCCTGACGTTCCGCGTGATGACGACGGCGTTCCCGGACAACCAGCACCTCTGGGGCTGGGCGTTCGCGATCATCGCCACGATCTCCCTGGTAATCGGTAACTTCGCAGCGCTCGTCCAGAAGAACGTGAAGCGGATCCTCGCCTACTCCGCGATCGCGCAGGCCGGCTTCATGCTGATCGGGCTCAGCACCGGAAGCGCGCTCGGCGCACGGGCCGTCATGTTCTACCTCATCCCCTATTCGGCGGCCGCGTTCGGCTCGTTCGCCATCGTCGCGGCGCGGGAGCGGGAGCTCGGAGTGCCCGTCACGCTCGACAACCTCGCCGGCTTCGGCTGGGAGCGGCCCTTCCTCGGCGTCGCGATGTGGTTCTTCGTGTTCGGCTTCGCCGGCCTGCCGCTCACGGGCGGCTTCGTCGGCAAGTTCTACGTCTTCGCCGCCGCGTACGACCACGGCTGGGCCTGGCTCGTGATCGTCGGCGTGCTCGCAACGCTCGTCAGCCTCTACTACTACCTCGCGATCGTGCGCGCGATGTACATGCGCCCGTCGGCGGAGCTCGCCGTCGCGGGTGGCTCACCGCCTCGCGAGCGGCTCCTCCAGCTCGCGGTTGGCGCCGCATTGATCGTCGCGGTCGGCTCGCTCTTCGCGGTCCAGCCGCTGATCGACCTCGCCGAGCACGCCGCGGCGTCGCTGCCGCTCTAGGCGGCGCGGGAGAGGAGCTCGTCGACCTCCGCAGGCCGGAGACGGCGTGACGGGCGTTCTCTGCTCGGCATGCGCACCGGCTGCAGCACCCAGGCGACGAGCGGCAGTCCCGTAGGCGAGGAGCGCGAGCACCAGCGCCCACGTCGCGAGTGGGGAGGCGTGACCGCCCGTCGGGGCGTTCTCGCGGGCCGCCGACGCGAGCACGACGAGGGCGAGCGCAACGCCGGTCGTCACGGCACGCAGCAGCGCAGGCCGTCCCTCGAGCGTGTCGCTCACCGCCACGAAAGCCACCGCCGCGGCCGCGGGAACGGCGAGGAGGACGAGCCAGAGAGCGAGTCCGCCGAGACCGATGGCCCCGGCCGCCAGCGCAGCCGTCGCGAGCACCAGGGGCAGGAGCCGCGAACCCACGTCTACAGGTTCACGGCGGCATCGGACGGTCCTTCCTCAGTAGGCTCGCGGCGTCCACTCCAAGGAGCTCACGCATGCCCGAAACGACCTTGACCTGGCTCGGCCACGCTACCTTCCGCTTCGACACACCCGGCGGGAAGCGCGTCTACATCGACCCCTTCCTGCACGGGAATCCGAAGTGCCCCGAGTCGGAGCTCGAGCCGGAGCGGGTCGACGTGATCGCGCTCACCCACGGCCACGGCGACCACCTTGGCGACACCGTCGAATTGGCGAAGAAGCACGGCTGCACCGTGATCGGCGCCGTCGAGCTCGCCTGGTGGCTCCAGGGCAAGCAGGGCGTCGAGAACGTGCTCGACCCGAACAAGGGAGGCACGGTCGAGGCCGCCGGGATCAAGTTCACCCTCACGGACGCGCACCATTCGAGCTCGAACCCCGACGGCGAATACATGGGCGAGCCGTGCGGCATCGTCGTCGAGGTCGAGAACGGGACGAAGCTCTACTTCGCCGGCGACACGTGCGCCTTCGGAGACATGGGACTCATCCGCCGCCTCTACGAGCCGGACGTGGCGATCCTCCCGATCGGCGGCCACTACACGATGGACCCGCGTGGGGCGGCCGTCGCGCTCGAGCTGCTCGGCACGAAGCGCTGCGTCCCCTGCCACTACGGCACCTTCCCGGCGCTCACCGGCACGCCGGCGCAGCTGCGCGAGCTCGCGCCGGACGTCGAGGTGGACGACCTGGAGCCCGGCGACTCGGTCACCCTATGAGGGAGCGCTGGTGGGGCGGAAGCGGCCGGCGCGTGCCGGAGCTCGCGGTCGAGGGCGATCCAGCCCTGCCGACGGAGGAGGCGCTCGTTCTCGACGGCGTCGGCGACCTGCAGCCGATCGCCGAGGCGTTCCTCGCCGGCCGTCCGGTCGTGGTGCGCGCGTCGTCACCGGAGGAAGTGCGCGCGGCGCTCGCGCGGCCCGAGGTCGCGGCTGTCCTCGTGCCGGAGGAGCGGCGCGACCTGCTCGAGCTCGACCTGACCGAACTGACCTATGGCTGAGGGAGGGGTCGTCGCGACCTACTCGATCGCGGCCTGCGACCTCGAGACGAGGCAGTGGGGCGTCGCCGTCCAGTCGAAGTTCCTGGCCGTCGGCTCTGTCGTCCCGTGGGCCGAGCCGGAGGTGGGGGCGATCGCGACGCAGGCGTACGCAAACCCGAGCTACGGCCCGAAGGGACTCGTCCTCCTGCGCGACGGCCTGAGCGCGAGCGAGGTCGTGGAACGGCTCATTGCGGCGGACGAGGGGCGCGACGAGCGCCAGCTCGGGATCGTCGACGCGCACGGAGTCGGCGCGAGCTGGACCGGCCCGAACTGCAACGACTGGGCCGGGCACCGAACCGGGCCGGGTTACGCGGCGCAGGGCAACATCCTCGTCGACGAGGAGACGGTGGCCGCGCTCGCGACGACGTTCGAGGCGAACGCGCAGCTGCCGCTCGCGCGGCGGTTGATCGAGTGTCTCGCGGCCGCGCAGGACGCAGGCGGCGACCGGCGCGGGCAGCAGTCGGCCTCCCTCCTCGTGGTGCAAAAGGACGGTGGCTACGCCGCCCTGTCCGACACCCTCGTCGATCTCCGCGTCGACGACCACGAGCGGCCGATCGAGGAGCTGCGCCGCATCTTCGGGCTCCACCAGCGCCTGTTCGGGCTGAGCCCGCGCGCCGACTGGCTGCCGCTCGAGGGCGAGCTGCGCACGGAGGTCGACGAGCGGCTGTCCCGGCTCGGGTACGACTCGCTCGACGGGTGGGCCGGCGTCGAGAACCTCGAGGAGCGGGTGGACGGTGAAGACGCGATCGACCCCGTCGTGCTCGATGCCCTGCGCGAGGCGAGCTCATGAGGACGCTCCGCGTCGACGACGTCGAGGGGCTGCCTGTCCTCGGCACGCTGATGTGGCAGCCCATCCGCCGGCCGCTCGGGATCACCGCGTTCGGCATCAACGCGTACACGGCGGCCAATGCGGGCGACGAGGTCGTCGAGGAGCACACGGAGCAAACCCACGAGGAGGCGTACGTCGTCATCCGGGGCCACGCGACGTTCACCGTCGACGGCGAGGAGATCGACGCGCCCTGGGGCACGATCGTCTTCCTCGACGACCCGAACCAGCGGCGGCACGCGATCGCAAAGGAAGCCGCGACGACGGTGCTTGCGATCGGCGGTGAGCCGGGCGCGCACACGATCTCGTCCTGGGAGTACATCTTCCCGTCGCTGCCGGCGCGCAATGCCGGTGACTGGGACACGGCGCGGACGATCCTCGAAGAGGCGCTCGCCGAGCGGGACATTCCGGCGATTCGCTACCACCTCGCCTGCGTCGAGGCGCATGCCGGAAACCCCGACCGTGCCCTCGAGGAGCTGCGGATCGCCTGCGAGGCGCGCCCCGACTACGTCCCTCTCGCCGGCCAGGAGGACGACCTCGCCTCGCTGCGGGACGACCCCCGCTTTCCCACTTAGCCGTCGCCGGGCAGGCGGACGCCGGCGGCGAGCTCGCGCAGCGCCGGCACCGGGTCGGCCTCCGGTCGCGCGACGAGCAGCACGGCGCCGTGCCCCTCCTCGCGCACGAGCGAGTCGACGAGCAGCTGCAGGCCGAGGGCGAGCGCGAACGCCTTGTGCGCCTGCTCGCCGCCGAAGGGGACGAGCTCGTCCGCCTGCCTGAGCCCCGCGACCACGTCGCCCCAGGTGATCGCGCCCATCGAGACATCGACGACGATCGGGTCGCGTTCCTTGCTCGGGATCCCGATCGCGAGCGGGTTCGTGCCGGCGAGCTTCGGCCCGCCGTCGGGGTGTCCGAGCCGAGCCGGCGAGGTCGCCGTCAGCACGCCGACGAGGCCACCTTCGGCCAGCCGCCGGACGTGGTGGCCGAGCATCCCCGTGGGGAAGGTGCGCTCGCAGACCACCACGCGCGCGCGCGCCGGCGACGCGTCGAGTTGCGCGCGGACGACCCGCCCGAGCACGAGGTAGCCGATCGCACCGCGGCCGTGCCAGCGCTGGAAGCCGTCCACCTCCTCGAGCAGAGCCGGCTCGGCGGAGGGGTCGTAGCCCTCGAGCCCCTCGAGCCACGGAATCCGGGCGTGGCCGTGCCCCTGCTTGCCGCGGCGCTCGGCCGAGTCGAAGTGCGCCCAGAGCTCCTGCGCGTCGCCCTCGTCGAAGCCGAGCGCGCGCAGCCGGCCGAGACCCTCGTCAGCGTCCACGGGACCTCGTGGCGAGGACGGCCGCGAGACCCGCCGCGCCGGCAGCGACCAGCACGGGCGGAACGCGTCGGCGCGCGTGCGGGTACGCGCGGCCGCTGAACTCGAGCACGGGCCACCCGCGCTCCCGCGCCACGCGCCGCAGTTCGCGATCGGGATTGACCGCGACCGGATGGCCGACGGCTTCGAGGAACGGCAGGTCGGTGTGGCTGTCGGAGTACGCGGTGCACGCGGAGAGGTCGAAGTCTTCGCGCTCCGCCAGCTCCCGCACGCACGCGGCCTTGGCCTCGGCGTGCAGCGCCCGCAGGGCTCGGCCGGTGTAGCGGCCGTCCCGCACTTCGCAGATCGTGCCGAGAGCACCGTCGAAGCCGAGATCGTCGGCGATCGCCTCCACGATCTCCTGCAAGGCCGCAGAGACGATGTAGACCCGCTCGCCGCGTTCACGGTGGCGCTTGACGAGGTGCAGCGGCTCGGCATAGACGAGCGGACGCAGCACCGGCTCCATCGCGTCGGCGACGAGCTCGCGCAGGTCCTCGGGCCGGTAGCCGGCGAGAATGCGTAGCCCGTCCTCCGCCCCTCGGCGCACGGCCTCGTGGCTCGTGCCACGCGCGACGAAGAGGAGTTGCCAGAGCGCCGCCTGCAGAAGCTGGCGGCGGGAGATCAGCCCGCGCTCGCGGAACGAGCCGGCGAGCGCGAGGGCGGACGACCGGCGCAACAGCGTCCGGTCGAGGTCGAAGAAGACGGCGTCAGGCACCTGCCTCAGGTGAGACCCGCGGCGGTCATCGCCGCCCCACGCTTCGCGTAGTCCTGCATCCGGACGATCTTCCCGTCGCGGACCTCGACGATCTGGAACAGCGTCGGGATGAAGCCCTTGGCCCCGATCCGGTCGAGCCGCTTGCCTTTCATCTTGATCACCACGCGGTCACCGAGGTCGATGGTCTGACCCGGCCGCAGCTTGTTCGCACTCCCCGAGCGCCACAGCATCGTCTGCATGACCGTGTCGCCGTCAACGCACGGATTCCAGGCGCCTTCCTTGGCCGGATACCACGTCGCGTCGTCCGCGATCAGCTCCCGCAGCTGGCGACGATTACCGCGGCGGGCGTGGCCGTAAGCCTGCTTGACGACTTCCGCGGTCGCGCTCATCCCACCAGAGGAAGAGCCTTGACGATGCCGGGCCCCGCCGGCTCGCGGCGCAGGGCCTCGATCTCGTGCGCGATCCCCACGATCGCCTGCGCCGACACCGCCTCCGGCAGCGCGGAGACGATCGGTACGCCCGCGTCGCCCTGCTCGCGCAGCGCCGAATCGAGCGGCACCGTGCCCAGCAGCGGCACGCCGAGCTCGCCCGCGAGCTCCTCGCCGCCGCCGCTCCCGAAGACGTCGCCGGACATGTTCTCGATGACGCCGAGCAGGCGCATGTTCGTCTTCTGCGCCATCGCGGCCGCCCGCGCCGCGACGTCCTGGGCGAGCTTCTGCGGCGTCGTCACGACTACGACCTCGGCGCGCGGCAGGAGCTGGCCGAGCGAGATCGAGACGTCGCCCGTGCCCGGCGGCATGTCGACGACGAGCATGTCGATCTCGCCCCAGTGGACGTCGGTCAGGAACTGCTCGAGCGCGCGGTGAAGCATCGGCCCGCGCCACATGACGGGCTCGTTGCTGGTCTCGAGGAAGAAGCCGATCGACATCAGCTTCAGGTCGTCCTTCACCGGCGGCACGATCAGATCGTCCACAGCGACCGGCCGTTGGCGGATGCCGAGGATGTGCGGGATCGAGTGGCCGTAGATGTCCGCGTCGAGCACCCCGACGCGGCGACCGGCCTGCGAGAGAGCGACGGCGAGATTCGCGGCGAGCGTCGACTTGCCCACGCCTCCCTTGCCGCTCGCGACCGCGAGCACGCGGCAGTCGCGCGGCAGCCGGACCACGCCCTCGCGCTCCGGCGCGCCGCCGCGGAGCTTCTGCGTGAGCGCCTGCCGCTCCTCCGGCGTCATGACGTCGAAGGAGAGCTCGACTCCCTTCACGCCGGCGACGCCGGCGAGCGCCTGCTCAACCTGTTGCTCGAAGGAGTCGCGCAGCGGACAACCGGCCACGGTGAGGACGATCGTGAGCGCTACGACGCCGTCGTGCAGCTCGAGATCGCGGACCATGTCGAGCTCGGTGACCGGGCGCCGGAGCTCCGGGTCGATCACCTGCTCGAGAGCCTTCAGGACCTCGCCGCGATCGATTTCCACGCGCCGAGCGTAGCGCCTCGGTGTCCGGCTCAGGTGGCTCGAACCGGCCGCTCCAGCGCGAGCAGGAGGGCGCCTGCTCACGGCGAAGCGCTCGCCGATGGCCTCGGATTCGACCACGCGCTGGCCCCTGCTGGAAGAGCGCGCCCCGTTCGCGACGGCAAGCAGGAGCCGCCGCACTCGGAAGCCGCCCCGCTCCGCGTGGCTGCTCACGGGTCTGGCCTTCCTCTGCGGAGGCCTCGTCAGCGCGGCCGCGTTCTCGGTCGGCTGGCGCCACCAGGCGCAGCGCGACACGGCGGCACAGACCGCGCTGGCGGCGGCAACTGCCCGCACGCATCGACTCGAGCAGAGCATCGGCGCTCTGCAGGCCTCGCTGAGCAGGGCCCGTGGCACGGCCGCACGCGCGAACGCTGCGGCCGCGACCGCCGCGACGGCCGAGAACGCACTCGTCCAAACCGGAGCGACCGTGGCCGAGGAGGCCACCGTTTCGAGCGGAGACGGCAACGCGATCGCCGCCGGCGCCGGCTCGCTCACCACCGCCGCCGCGCGGATCACGAGTGAGTTGAAGACGCTGAACACGTATCTCACGACGACGCCGGCGGGGCAGCTCGATCCCGGCTACGTCGCAAACCAGATCGCCTATCTCTCGCGGCAGCTGGCGCGGCTGCAGGGGGACGCCGGCACTCTCGGCAGCACGGTCACGTCGTTCGAGTCGACGCTGCACAAGCTGAGCCATGACGCAAGTGAGTTAAAAGCCCACTGACGGCGAACAAGCACTGTCCTTTTCCGGCACTCTGTTGCCGATATGAACGGAGTGGCCGCGCGCCTGACGAAGATCCTGGTGCTCGCAGGGCTGGGGCTCGCCCTCCTGGCGTCGAGCGGCGCCGCCGCGAGCCCGACTCACACGCGGATCCTGGGCGTCGTGGCGCACACGAGCCGGCCGGCCCAAGCCGCGCGCCGGCCGGCGACCGCGGCCGTCGCCGGCTCGAGCTCCGGCTTCCTCGGGTTCGACTCGAACTACGAGAGCGTGATCAACAGGTACTTCGCCGACGTCGCGCATGACAGCGGCGGCAACGCCAACGTCTACTCGGTCGCAACGCAGTACTCCGACGGATCCGGGCCGATCCAGTACCAGTCGACGTTCGGCGGCTCGTACGTCGACCACGACCCGCTGCCGAAGAGCGGCTGCAACGACGGCCAGGACTCGGCCTGCCTCACCGACGGACAGGTGCAGGCCGAGATTCAGCGCGTTCTCACGGCGAACGGCTGGCACGGAGGCACCGGCAACATCTTCTTCGTCATGACGCCGGACGGCGTCGGGTCGTGCGCCGACAGGTACAGCGTGCAGTGCGCGAGCAACTACTACTGCGCCTACCACGGCGACTTCACCGACTCGAGCTCCGAGCCGGTGATCTACGCCGTCGAGCCGTACCAGGCGACCATCCCCGGCTGTTCCTCGGGGTCGTCCCCGAACGGCGACGACGCCGACACGACGCTCAACACGATCAGCCACGAGCACAACGAGGCGATCACCGATCCCTTCGCCGACGCGTGGTGGGCGAACGACGGCGCCGAAGACGAGAACGGCGACCTCTGTGCGTGGACCTTCGGCACACCGCTCGGCGGCGCGGGAACCACGACGTACAACCAGCTGATCAACGGCCACCCCTACTGGCTCCAGCAGGAGTACAGCAACGCGGGCGGCGGCTGCGTCCAGAACCTCGGCGGGCCTTCGACGCCGCCCGGCGTAGGCAGCGGACCGCTCGCTTATCACGGCGGGCAGGTGATGCACACGAACACGACCTACGCGATCTACTGGCTCCCCACGCCGCGCAACAACACCCGCCCGACCGTTTCGGGGACGGCAGCGGTGAAGCAGCACCTCAGGTCGTCGTCGGGGTCGTGGAACGGATCGCCCGTCCGCTTCGCGTACCAGTGGCAGCGCTGCTCCAGAGGCAACCCGGGTTGCGTCGACATCCCCGGCGCGACCGGCTCGACGTACACGCTGAAGAAGGCGGACGCAGGTAAGTACGTGCGCTCGACCGTCAGAGCCCAGAACGTGAACGGCGCTTCCGTGTCCGTCACGTCCGCCGGCCGGTTCGTCGTCTCGCTCCCGCACAGCGAGAAGGCGCCGAGCATCTCGGGGCAGACCAGAGTCGGGCACCGGCTGTCGGAGAGCAGGGGCTCGTGGAGCGGCCCGCCGAGGACCTTCGGCTTCCAGTGGCTGCGCTGCAACGCGCAAGGCGCGAGGTGCGCCGCCATCGCCGACGCCGCGCACACGTCCTACAAGCTGACCCAGCAGGACGCCGGGCACCGTCTGCGCGTGCAGGTCACGGCCGTCAACGCGGCAGGACGCAAGACCGCGACGTCGAGCGCAACCTTGCGCGTCTCGGCAGCCCAGCACTAGCACTCTCAAACAGGGAATTTCCCTCAGGGGCGCGTCTGCCGATCCAGACTCCCTGTGAAGACATCGTTCGTTGTCATCCTCGCGGCCGGCCTGGTGCTGCTGCTCAGCGCTGCCGGCCACGCCCCGGCCGCGGCTCCACACGCCCCGGCCGTCAGTGCGATGCCCCATGCAGGCGGGCCGCACTCGTTCGGTGCGGTCAGGGCCGCAAGCTCGAACGACGTCACCCTCAACACCCAGCCGTGCAATGCCGCGAACTGGTGCTGGGTGATGCGGACGAACACCGACTACGCGATCTACTGGATGCCGAGCGGGAGCACCTGCGGCGCGGTCTCTTGCGCGAACTACCAGAGCACGGTCAACCGGTACTTCACAGACGTGGCCGCCGCCAGCGGCGCCAACACGAACGTCTACTCCGACGACACGCAGTACTACGACGCGACCGGCCCGATCGCGTACAACTCGACCTTCGGCGGCTCGTACGTCGACACGACTCCGTTCCCGGCGAGCGGATGCACCGACGGCTCCGATCCGGTTTGCGTCGGCGATCAGGCGCTCGAGGCGGAGATCCAGAGCGTGATCACGGCTCAGCACTGGCCCGACGGGAAGACGAGTCTCTTCTTCGTCATGCTCCCGAGCGGGATCGGCTCGTGCTACGGCGGCACTCATTGCACCACGGATCCCCAGACCGGCTGGTGCGCGTACCACAGCGGCTTCATGGGGGCGAACAGCAGCCCGATCCTCTACGCGAACGAGCCGTTCGACGGGACGATCACCGGCTGCCACGGCGCCGTCGGCCAGGGCTTCCCGAACGGCGTCGCCGCCGACGCCACGATCAACACGATCAGCCACGAGCAGAACGAGGCGATCAGCGACCCCTGGGGCAACGCCTGGTTCAACGCGAACTACGAGGAGATCGCCGACCTCTGCGCCTGGGTCTTCGGGTCGCAGCTCGGCACGACGAACGGGGAGCCGTACAACCAGCTCATCAACGGCCACCCGTATTCGCTGCAGGAGCAGTACAGCAACGACGGCAGCACCTGTGTCCAGCGCTATGGCAGCGCTGCATCGCCCACGTCGCCGACGAACTCGGCGCGGCCGGTCGTGTCGGGCACGGCGGCAGTCGGTCACACCCTCTCGACGACGAACGGCACCTGGTCGGGGAGTCCCACGTCCTACGCGTACCAGTGGCTGCGCTGCACGGCGAACGGGAAGAGCTGCGCCTCAATCGGGGGCGCGACGGGCTCGACCTACGTCGTCGCTCCGGCGGACGCCGGGTTCTCGCTCGAGGCCCGCGTCTCGGCGACGAACGCCGCGGGAACCGTGGCGGCGACCTCTGCTGCCACGGTGCTCGTCGTGGCCAAGCCGAGCGTGTCGCGTGCGCCGCAGATCGCGGGTACGGCCAAGGTCGGCAGGCGCCTCGCCGCGACGACGGGGACGTGGACCGGCCCTCCCACCGGCTACCAGTACACGTGGCTCCGCTGCAATGCGGCCGGCCGCCACTGCGTACAGATTCACGGCGCAACCGCGGCGACCTACGCCGCGAGAGCCGCCGACCGCGGGCACCGGCTGAGGGTGCGTGTCACCGCGGTGAACGTGGCCGGAAGTGCTGCAGCGACCTCGAGCGCCACCGCCCGCATCCCGGCGAAGCCCTAGCTCCCGAGCGCAGCGGCGATCCGGCCGCAGGTGCCCTCAGACCCGGCTGCGACGACGCGAGAGCGCTGCTCGAGGTCGAGCGGAGCGGCCCCGAACGAATCCTCGACGTCGAACAGGTCGACCGCGAGCCCGACCTCGCGGCAGAGCAGCTGCGCCGCGGCGATGTCCACCGAGCGCGCCGGCTTGAGGGAGCAGACGGCGTCGACGCGACCGGCCGCGAGGTGGCAGAGCGAGAGCGCGAGCGAGCCCATGATCCGCAGCCGGTGCGCGAGGCCGGCGACCTTCTGAGCGTCGCGCGCGACGAGCGAGGTGAGCGTCGCCTCGAACGAGAGGATCTCGACCTCGTCCTTCGGCCGCACCGCACCGAGCGGCTCCGCGTTCAGCCAGGCGCCCTCGCCCCGGCGCGCCGTCCACTCCTCACGGGAGCCGAAGTCGTGGACGAAGCCGAAGACGACGTCGTCCATCGTTTCGCCCTCTGCGACCGCGATCGAGAGGGAGAAGAACGGGATCCCGCGCTTGGCGTTGAGGGAGCCGTCGATCGGGTCGACGACCACGAGCGGCAGGCCCGCGCCCAAGCGGCCGACCTCTTCCGAGACGACGGCGCCCGCAGCCTCCCGCACCCGGGCGAGGATCGCCTCCTCCGCGGCCTGGTCGATCGCGGTCGTGTCGTCGCCGCCGAGCCCCGCCCCGACCACCGGCTCGCGCTCGGCCCGCGTGGGCAGGCGCTCGAGCACCGTCTCGACGTCCGCGACAGCGGCCCGGCAGAGCTCCAGCCAGTCAGTCAGTTTTCCGCTCCGGAGCCGGCAAAGCCGGCACCTTCGCTCCTGGTCGACTCCGTCGAGCCTACGTCGAGAGGAAGGAACAGCAGGCCGGAGGTGAGCTTGGGATAGAAGAACGTGCTCTTCTGCGGCATCACGTCGCCGCGGCGCGCGACGGCCCAGACGTCCTCGATCCGCGTGGGGCGCAGCAGGAAGGCCGCCTCCGCCTCGCCGCGATCGACCGTGGCGACCGCCTCCTCGCGCTGCGGCGTATAGGTCACCCCGCCCGGCGCGAACCGGTCGACGACCTCGGGGTCGAGGCACCCGTTGCCCGGCGAGCAGCTCGTAGCGTCCCGCGCGGTAGAGCACCGGGCCCGGAAGGTGCTCCCGCGGGGGGTCGATCGGCATACCCGAGGCGTCGCCTGCGCTCTGGGCGACCCGGTGCGTCGGGAAGATCGTCAGTCCCTCCTGGCCGGTGGGGACGATCACCGCGAGCAGCCACGCCGACGCCTCGCTCCCGTCCTCCTCGTGGAACGCGAGCGCGGTCTCGTAGCGGTGATGGCCGTCGGCGATCAGCAGCTGGGCGTCGGCGAGCTCCTCGACGAGCGCGGCCGAGAACTCCGCGTCGAGCCGCCAGAGCCACGAGATGACACCGTCCTCTCCCAGCACCTCCAGCTCGGGCTCGCCGAGGCCGACGACCTCGATGGTCCCGTCCCAGAGGAAGAAGAGCGGCTCGAGCAGCGTGCGCGTGGCTCGGAGCAGCCGGAGCCGGCCCTCCTTCGGCCCCGCGTGCGTGCGCTCGTGTGGCAGTACGACGCGGTTCTCGTACGGCTCGAGCCGCAGCGCCGCGACGAATCCCGCGCGGAGCCGGGCGACGCCGTCCGGGCCGACGTAGCTCTGCACGAGCCACCAGCAGGCGGGATCGGGCTCGCGGACGAGTACGCCGCGTTCCTGCCAGTCGGCCAGGCTCGCGGCCGCCTCCTCCTCGGAATCGGGAAGCGTCAGGTGGACGACGTTGAACGGGCTCCGGCCGAGGAGCTCCTCCCGCTGCTCCGGGCCGATGACGTCGTAAGGCGGCGCAACGACCAAGTCGAGCTCGACGACAGCCGCGTCGTAGCGGAGCGCGCGGAACGGCCGTACGACTGCCACGGCACTGACCGTACCAACACCCCGCCGTGCGAAACTCGGGCTGATGACCGCCATCGCCGAGCTGGAGGAGAACCGCACCGTCGAGGGCGTCTACGCGGTGGCGCGCAAGGAGCGGCTGCGGACGCGGAACGGCTCGAGCTACCTCGCCCTCGAGCTCGTGGACCCGAGCGGCCGGATCACCGCGCGCGTCTGGAACGACGTCGACCTACTCGACGGACGCTTCGAGCCGGGCGACGCGGTGCGCGTGCTCGGCCGCGTCGAACGGTTTCGCAACGAGCTCCAGGTCGACGTGCGGACGCTCGAACCGGCCGAGGGCGTCGATCCGGCGGGTCTGACTCCGGGCCTTCGCCGGGACGCCGGCGAGCTCGAGGGCTTTCTCGAGTTCCTGGTCGGCGAGGTCCACGACGATGCGCTACGCGGTGTGGTGACGAAGGCGCTCGCGGATGCGCCGCTGCGTGCGTATCCGGCTACCCCGGACGGCCACCACTCGTACGCCGGCGGCCTGCTCGAGCACACGGTCGGCGTCGCCACGCTCTGCCGTGAGCTCTCCCAGATCCATCCCCGCCTGCGCGCCGACCTGCTGCTCGCCGCCGCTCTCGTCCACGACGTCGGCCGCACACGCGAGCTCGGCCCGCCGCCCGTCTTCGCGCCGACCGACGAGGGGCGCCTGCTCGGTCACGTCCACCTCGGGCTCCGGATGCTCGAGGAGCTCGGCGCTCCGGCGGAACTACTGCACGCGGTCGCCTGCCACCATGACGTGCGCGCCGCCCGCACCGCCGAGGCGGCCGTCCTGTACCACGCGAACCAGCTCGACGCCGTCGCCGCCACGCGGCCGGTGCCCGGCTAGCTTGGCCGCGCTGCTGGCGCTCGGCGCCAGCCTCAGCTGGGGCGTCGGGGACTTCCTCGGCGGCGTGAAGGCGCGCGTCCTGCCCGCGCTGACGGTGCTAGCCGTGTCGCAGCCGTTCGGGCTCGCGGCGCTCGGCATCGCGATCGTCGTCCGCGGCACGGAGATCCCCGGCGACGAGGTGGCATGGTCGGCGCTCGCGGCCGTGGCGGGCACGGTCGGGCTGTTCGTGTTCTACCGCGGTATGGCGGCGGGAGCGATCAGCGTCGTGGCCCCGATCGCGGCGCTCTCGGCCGGCATCCCGGTGATCTGGGGCGTCGCCGTCAACGGCGACCACGTCAGCGGCCTCCAGGCGTTCGGCTTCGTGGCGGCAATCGGTGGCAGCGTGGCCGCTTCCCTCGAGCTCCGGCCGGGGCGCGCCCAGATCGCGGCCGGAGTCGGCTGGGCGGTGCTCGCGATGCTCGCGTTCGGCGCCTACTACGTGCCGATGCACGCGGCCTCGACGCAGGACTGGCTGTGGCCGGCGTTCCTCTTCCGCTGCACCTCGGTGACGCTCGTCTGGTCCGTCGTGCTGATCCGGAGGATCCGTCCGACCGGCCTCCGCGGGCACTGGTGGGGACTCATCGCGATCGGCCTGCTCGACACCGGCGGGAACGCGCTGTTCGCGGCCGCGTCGTCGTCACACGGACTGCTCAGCGTCGTCTCGGTGCTTGCATCGCTCTATCCGGTCGTGACGGTGATCCTCGCGCGGCTCCTGCTCGGAGAGCGCGTGCAGCGGACGCAGGACGCCGGAGTGCTCCTCGTGCTCGTGGGCGTCGTCCTGATCACAGCGGGAGGCTAGAGGGCCTTCATCCGGCGAGGGGTTTGAACTGGGTCTGGGGCCACCGCCTCTTCGCGTTCGGTCAGTTCGTCACGGGACTGATCGAACTCGGAACCGTCCTCGTGATTGCGCTGCTCGTTCGGCGGTTCTGGTCACCCGCCGAGGCCGCGGCCGACTAGCTCAGACGTTGAAGCGGACGTTGAGGACGTCGCCGTCCTCGACGACGTACGTCTTGCCCTCGAGCCGCTGCTTGCCTTCCCGCGCGGCCTCCGCATGGCCACCCGCGGCAACCAGATCGTCCCAACGCACGACCTCGCAGCGGATGAAGCCGCGTGCGATGTCGGAGTGGATCGTCTCGGCAGCGTCGAGGGCCGTCTCGCCGCGCCGCAGCGTCCACGCACGGGTCTCCTTCTCCCCCGCCGTGAAGAACGTGATCAGGTCGAGCGTCTCGGCCAGCCGGCGCACGACCTCCCCGAGCGCGGACTCGGCGCCGCCCCGGAACTCCGCCGCCTCCTCCGGCGGCAGCTCCGCGAGCTCCGCCTCGAGCTGGAGATCGATGCCGTCGGCTGCAAGAGCCGGCGGCGAAGCCGCCGGCTCGCGGCTGGAGACCGCGCCGCCTTCGGCGGCGCCCGGCCCGTTGACGAGCTCGAGCAGCGGCTTCGTCGTGAGCGGCTCGAGCTCCGGCGGCAGCTCGCCTTCCCAGTCCGCCAGCGACCGGCCCGCGTCGAGATGCGCGAGCAGCCGCTCGAGGTCGGCCGCTTCCGCCTTGAGCCGCGCATCCCCGGACTTCGCCTGCTTCCCCACGCGCTCGAGGCGCCGCTCGACGTGGTCGCGGTCGGCGACGAGCAGCTCGAGCTTCAGCGTCTCGAGGTCGTCTGCGGGAGCACGTGTGCCGGAGAACCCGTCGAGGACGACCAGCAGCGCGTCGACCTGCCGCAGGTTGCCCAGCAGCTGCGGCCCCGTCCCGGGGACGTCGACCACGCGCACCGCTGCGGGCGTCACCTTCCGCGCTCCGACCGTCTCGGCGAGCCGGTCGAGCCGCTCGTCGGGGATCTGCGCCATCCCGACGTGCTCCGTGCCCGAGCCGTGCGCCTCCGCGCGTGTGAGCACGCGAAACAGCGTCGTCTTACCCGAGCTCGGCAGCCCGACGATCCCGACCTCCAACGCCACGCGCGGAGGCTAGCCGGAGCCGAACCCGACGCGGCCCGCGCGGACGATCCGCTTGTAGTACGCGACGTGAGCGACCACCACGTGCAGCGGGCCGTCCTCGGTGTCGAGCACGACGACGGGCTTGCCGGCTCCCGTCGAGCCGAGCGCCGTCTCGAGCTCGTCGGCCGTGTGCGCGTCGACGAAGCTGCCGACGATCTGGCCGCCCGCGAAGCCGAGCTCGATCCGCACGCGATCGTCAGCCACCGGCGCACACCACCTCGGAGAGAACGCCGTGGACGGAGCTCGGATGGACGAAGGCGACCTCGAGGCCGAACATGCCGCGGCGGGGCTCTTCGTCGATCAGCTCGGCGCCCGCGTCCGCAAGATGCGCGAGGGTGGCGCGAATGTCCTCGACCTCGTACGCGACGTGGTGCATCCCCGGGCCGCGCTGCGCCAGGAAGCGGCCGACGGGCGTGTCCTCGCCGAGCGCGCCCAGCAGCTCGAGCCTGCTCTCGCCGACGCGGATGAACGCCGCCTCGACGCCCTGCTCCTCGACGAGCGAGCGCTGCTCGACCTGGGCGCCGAAGAGGCGCTCGTAGGTGTCGAGCGCGCCGTCGAGATCCTCGACCGCGAGACCGACGTGATGTACGGAGCTGGGCGTGTCCACCTCGCGATCGTATTTGAAAGACTCGCGCCGACGATGCGCGTCTCCGCCCTCGCCCTCGTCCTGACGGTCGTGCTGCTCGCCGGTTGCGGCAGCTCCAAGCAGACCGCGCCGCCGAACAGCGAGGCGTCGAAGCCCGCTCTCCAGGTGCTCGCAGATGCGAAGGCGGCCGCAACGAGCGCGCATACGGCACATGTGTCGGGAGGCATCGAGTCGAGCGGGAGAACGATCACCCTCGACCTCTCGACGGTTCGCGGCAAGGGCGCGGCGGGCTCGGCGACGGTCAACGGGCTCAAGTTCGACCTCGTCCGGGTCGGCGACACCATCTACATCCGCGGCAGCGACGAATTCCTGAAGCACTTCGCCGACAGCGCCGTCTCGCAGCTCCTACACGGCAAATGGCTCAAGGCTTCCGCCACGCATGGCCGGTTGAGCCCTGTCGCTTCGGTCACGAGCCTCGGCGCTCTCTTCGCCGGTATCAGCTCTCACCACGGAAGACTCGCCAACGACGGCAAGACGACGTACAAGGGGCAGCAGGTCGTTACGATCCGGGACACGTCCGACGGCAGCAAGATCTACGTCGCCGCGACCGGCAAGCCATACCCGGTGGCGATCGTCGCCGGCAAGAACGGCAAGACCGCCCTCGTCACGTTCGGCGACTGGAACAAGCACGTGTCGCTGTCGGCGCCGAGCGGCGCGATCGATGTCTCGCAGTTTCTCGGCTAGGCGCGGCTAGGCAGGCAGTTCGCCGGGCTCGCTCGCCACGATCCGGGGCACGCCGACCGTTTCGGATGAACGCGACTCCGCCCCTACATCCTCGACGAGCGCCTTCAACTCCTCGCGGACGAGCGTCTCCTTCTCGAGCAGCGCGGCCGCGATTCGGTCGAGCGGAACGCGGTGCTTGCGCAGCAGGCGCACGGCCTCCTCGTAGGCGCCGTCCGTCAGATGCGCCTGCTCGTCGTCCCGCACCCGCTTCGTCGTCTCCGAGAGCGCGTAGTTGTCGGCGCGCAGCGTACGAGAGGTGACCGAATCGGACATGCCCCACTCGAACACCATCGCGCGGGCGATCTCGGTCACCTTCTCGAGATCGTTGGCGGCGCCGTTCGTGACGCGACCGAACACGACCTCCTCCGCGGCACGGCCGGCAAGCGCGACGATCATGCGGTCGATCAGCTCCTCCTTCGTGTGGAGGTAGCGGTCCTCCTCGGGCAGGTAGAAGGCGTAGCCGAGGGCGTTCCCGCTCGACACGATCGTCACCTTTTGCAGCTCCATCGCGGTGCCCATCAGGTGGGCCATCAGCGCGTGCCCGCCTTCGTGGTAGGCGAGGATGCGCCGCTCCTTCTCGGTCAGCATCTTGCGCTGCTGCAGGCCGGCGACGACACGTTCGAGTGCCCAGTCGAAGTCCGCCTGCGTGATGGCCGACGCGCTGCGACGGCCGGCCTTGATGGCCGCCTCGTTGCAGATGTTCGCGAGCTCGGCGCCGGTCAGTCCGGCCGTCTGCCGCGCGACTTGCGGAAGGTCGATGTCGTCGAGGTTGAGCGGCTTGCCGCGCGTGTGCACCTTGAGGATGGCCTCGCGGCCGGCGAGGTCCGGCGGCGGCACGAGCATCGACCGATCGAAGCGGCCGGGGCGCAGGAGCGCGGGATCGAGATCCTGGATCCGGTTCGAGGCGCCCATGACGACGACCTGGCGCGCATTCTCGAAGCCGTCGAGCTCGACGAGGAGCTGGTTCAGGGTCTGATCCTGCTCGCGGTTGAAGCCATGCCCGCTGCGCTGCGCGCCGACTGCGTCGAGCTCGTCGATGAACACGATTGCGGGCGCGTTCTTGCGCGCCTCGCTGAAGAGCTTGCGGATGCGCGCCGCGCCGAGGCCTGCGAACATCTCCACGAACGAGGAGGCGGAGGCGCTGTAGAAGTTCGCGCCCGACTCGTGCGCGACGGCCTTGGCGAGCAGCGTCTTACCGGTGCCGGGCGGGCCGTAGAGAAGGATGCCCTTCGGCACCTTCGCGCCGAGCCGCTCGAACCGCTTCGGCTCGCGCATGAACTCGACGACCTCCATCAGCTCGCCGCGCACCTCCTCGACGCCGGCGACGTCGGCCCAGCTCGTCGTCGTCCTCGCGCCCGTGACCATGTTCGCCGGCTTGACGCGCGGCATCATCCCGGCGGTCTTCCACAGCAGCCAGGCCGTCAGGCCGATGACGACGAAGAACGCAAGCGGGAGCCAGGTCGTGGCGAAGTCCGCAGCCTGATGGAACCATTGCCCGACCATCTCAGCTTCTCATCGGCAGCAGGGGACGCATCCGTTAGCCGAGTGACGGAGCTGCCTCGAGGGCGTCTCAGCGCAGTGCCCGCAACGCGGGCTCGAGGCGCTGCCGCGTGGTGAGCACGCCGGCGAAGAGGTCGCCGTGCCGGCGCACCCGGTCGAGCACGACGTCCATCGTGAAGGCACTCGCGTCGAGCGACTCGCCGACCTCCTCCCAGCGCAGCGGGGTCGAGACGGGCGCACCCGGACGCGGCCGCACCGAGTAGACCGAGGCGATCGTCTTCCCCTCGCCGTTCTGGTTCGCGTCGATCAGGACGCCGCGGCGCTTCGCCTTCGACCACTCCGTCGTCACGAGCCCGCGATGCGTGCGCGCGAGCGCTCCCGCCACGATCTCGCAGAACTCGCGCGTCTGCGCGTACGTGTACCGCCGCTCCACCGGGACGAGCACGTGCATCCCGTCGGCGCTCGACGTCTTGGGGAAGGAGACGAGCCCGAGCGCGTCGAGCGCCTGCTTCACGACGAGCGCGACCTGCACCACCTCGCGGAAGCCGACGTCGGTCGACGGGTCGAGGTCGAACAGGACGAAGTCGGGACGGTCGGGCTTGTCGATGCGCGAGTACCACGCATTCATGTCGATGCAGCCCATGTTCACGACCCAGGTCAGCGCGTCCTGGTCGTTCACGACCGGCGCGTCGATCCAGCGCTTCTTCGGCGGCCGCTCGCGCGTCGAGACCTCGACGTGGAAGCGGGGGATCCACTCCGGCATGCCCTTCGGCGCGTCCTTCTGGAAGAAGGCCTTGCCGAACGCGCCGTCGGGGTAGCGGCGCATCGTGAACGGCCGGCCCTTGAGGTGTGGGACGAGCACCGGTGCGACTGCGCGGTAGTAGTCGATCAGGTCGCCCTTCGTGATCCCCTCGTCGGGCCAGAAGACCTTGTCGAGGTTGGAAAGCTTCACCTTGCCCTCTGTCGCCGTAGCCGGGCGCTCGCGCCGCACGTCCTGCGCCGGCTTGTCGTCGCGGAGCCCCTGGAAGGAAGGCGCGCGCAGATGTCCGTCGTGCGTCCACTCGGCGAACTCGACCTCGGCGACGAGCCTCGGCTCGACCCAGACGACGTCGCCCTTCTTCACCTTGGGCATCTTCGGGACCACCGGGAACGGCGACTCGTCCTGCCGCAACGGCTCGAGCTGATCGAGCAGCTCGCGGATCTCGCGGTCGCCGAAGCCGGTGCCGACGTTCCCGACCCACTCCCACTCCGCGCCGTGACGAACGCCGAGCACGAGCGCGCCGAAACTGCCGCTGCGTCGGCCCTGGCCCTTCGTGTAGCCGCAGATCACGAACTCCTGCCGGCCGTGCGTCTTGATCTTCAGCCAGTCGCGACCGCGACCGCCCTCGGAGTAGCGCGACGACGGGCGCTTCGCCATCACGCCCTCGAGCCCCTGTTCGGTCGCCGCCTCGAGCAGCGCCTCCCCGTCCTCGAACACGCCGGACAGCTGGACGACCGGGTTCGGCGCGAGCAGCTTCTCGAGCCGCGCTCGCCGCTCGGCCAACGGGAGGTCGACCACCGGCTCCCCGTCGATCTCCAGCACGTCGAACACCTCGTACGCGAGCCGTGTGCTCCCCTGCTGCATCGCCGAGAAGCTCGCCCTCCCGTTCGCGTCGAGCGCCACGACCTCGCCGTCGACGACGGCGTCCGGCGTGCGCAGCGCCTGCACGAGCTCCTTCGCGACGGGCGCGAACCGCTCCGTCAGGTCGTTGCCCCGGCGCGAGACGAGCTTCGCCTCGCCGCCGCGGACGTAACCGAGCGCCCGGTACCCGTCCCACTTCGGCTCGAACTGCCAGCCGTCGCCGCGAGGTAGCTGCTCGGTCAGCGTCGCGAGCATCGGCTTGTAGACGCGACGGCTCGGCGGCGCGCCGGCGTCGCGCTTGCGGAGGATGAGCCAGTTCTTCTCGTCGCCGGAGAGGTGGGCCGGCACGAGCGTCCAGATCCCGTCGAGCCGCTCGCCGTGCAGCCGGACCGTGAGCCCGCCGTCCTTCTTCTCCTCGACGAGCTCGTACGTGCCGCGGTCCCAGATCTCGACGGTGCCCGCGCCGTAGTTGCCCTTGGGGATCTCGCCCTCGAAGCTCCCGTACTCGAGCGGATGATCCTCGACGTGCACGGCGAGGTGCTGCTCGCCCGGCTCGAGCGGGATGCCTTTGGGCACCGCCCAGGAGGCCAGTACCCCGTTGCGCTCGAGGCGGAAGTCGTAGTGCAGCCGCCGAGCGTCGTGGCGCTGCACGACGAAGATCGGCGCTTTTGCCTTGCCGCGCTTGCCACCAAACGGCTCCGGCGTCCGCTTGCGATTTCGCTTGCGCTCGTACTCCGAGAGCTTCTTGCTCACCCCGATTTTCCCGGTTTCAAGTTGTATGCCTGCCGTTTACAGAACGAATACATGGCGGGGATAAGCCTGTGGACGGTGTGGACAGCGTCCCTTCCCGCACCGCGCAAACCTCCTGAAACCTCCCACAAGCTACTCAGGCGAACACGCCGAGCGACCGGAAGCGGGCACGGCGGCGGCGGCGGAGATCGTCGCCCGGAACCCCCTCCAGCTCGGCGAGCGATTCCCTCAGGGCCTCCCCCAGGAGCCGTGCGGCCATGTCGGGATCGATGTGCGCCCCGCCCACCGGCTCGGGCACGATCTCGTCGACCACGCCGAGCTCCAGACAGTGATTAGCGTCGGGGCGGAACGCGGCCGCAGCCTTCTTCGCCTGGCCGGCGTCGCGCCACAGGATCGCAGCGCAGCCCTCCGGCGAGATGACGGAGTAGATCGCGTTCTCCTGCATGAGGACCTTGTCGGCGAGCGCAATTGCGATCGCTCCGCCCGAGCCGCCCTCGCCGATCACGCAGGTCACTGTCGGCACCTTCAAGCGCGCCATGACCGACTGCGAGTGCGCGATCGCCGCGCCCTGCCCGTGCTGCTCGGCAACGACGCCCGGGTACGCGCCCGGCGTGTCCACGAGCGTGATCACGGCGAACCCGTGCCGGTCGGCGATCTCCATCGCGTGCCACGCCTTGCGGTAGCCCTCCGGGTTCGGCATCCCGAAGCGCCGGCTCGCCCGCTCGTGGATGTCCCGTCCCTTCTGCTGGCCGACGAGGACCACCGTGCGGCCGTCGAGCTTGCCGAGGCCGGCGATCATCGCGCCGTCGTCGCCGAGGGCGCGATCGCCGTGCAGCTCGAACCAGTCGGTGAGCAGACGCTCGACATAGTCGAGCGTGTACGGCCGCTCGTCGTGACGCGCGAGCTCGACCTTGCGCCAGATCTCCTCGTCCGTCGCCTCCTCGCCGATCCGCGAGATCTGCCGCTGGAGCCGCTCGAGCTCGCCGGAGATCTTCGCCCCGCCGAGCAGCGGCAGGTTCCTCAGCCGCCCGAGCCGCTCGCGCAGCCTCAGCTCGTGCTCAGTCGGGGGCATTGAAGAGCCTCAGGAGGCGGGACAGCGTCGGGCGCAGCTCGGAGCGCGGCACGATCGCGTCGATCTGGCCGTAGCGAAGGTTCTGCTCGGCCCGGCCGAAGTCGTCGGGCAGCTTCTCGCGCGTGATCTCCTGCACGACGCGCGGCCCGGCAAACGACATGAGCGCGTTCGGCTCCGCGAGCACCACGTCGCCGAGCGTCGCGAAGCTCGCGAGCACGCCGCCCGTCGTCGGATGCGCCATCACCGAGAGGAGCGCCTGGCCAGAGTCGCGGAGGTCCTCCACCGCCGCCACGGTCTTCGGCAGCTGCATGAGCGCGAGGATCCCCTCCTGCATGCGCGCGCCGCCCGAGCTGGTGACGCTGACGAGAGGCATCCCCGCCTCGGCCGCCGCGTCGCACGCGCGCGAGAACTTCTCACCGACGACGCTGCCCATGGAACCGCCCATGAAGGCGAAGTCCATGACGGAGAGCTCGCAGCGCCGGCCGTCGATCGCGGCGCGGCCGATCACCATCGCGTCGGAGAGCCCGGTCTTCATCTCGGCCTCGGCGAGGCGCTCGGTGTACGGGCGGAGGTCAAAGAAATCGAGCGGATCCTCGGAGTGGAGCTCGGTCGCCTCCTCTGCGAAGGAGCCTCCGTCGGTCAGGGACGCAATCCGCGCCCGCGCACGCATCGGGAAGTGATGGCCGCACTGCTCGCAGACCCAGAGACTTCGCTCGAGCTCGTCGTCGCGGTAGTGCGAGTGACAGCTCGGGCAGGTGTTCGGGTCGGTCGGCGGAGGGCTCGGCTGGTCGTTGGTCTCGACCGAAACGTCGATTTTGGCCACGTCCCAGCTTAGACCTACGTCCCGAAGGGGAGGTTGCGGAAGCCGCTCAGTAGCCCAAGTCGTTCAGTAACCCAGCGCGGCGGTGAGCCGCTGCAGCTTCTCGACGTTCGCGGGATCTGGCGCGAGCCCGGTGAAGCCGAACCCGACGAGCTTGCCGCTCTCTCTCACCCGCGCCAGCAGCTGCTCGACCTCGGCGAGCGAAGGCCCGCCGGGCTCGGGCATGAAGACGGCGAGCTCGCCTGGGTCGAGCACGTCGCAGTCGAGAGCCACGTAGACGGCAGCCGCGCGGTCTAGCAGCGCGTCGGGGTGGTCGTCGATCCCGGCCTCCGCGATGAACTCCTCCTCGGGTGGGTCGAGGCTGCGCGCACCCCAGAGGACGACGTCGCCGGCCGCCAGCGTCCCGCGGTCGAGCAGCATCCGCAGCGGCATCCCCCACTCGTTGCCGGAAGGCGACGTCTGAGGCGTGTTGAGGTCGCCGTGGGCGTCGAGCCAGAGGACCGCAACGTGCCCGTGACGAGCGGCGAGCCCCTCGACGGCGCCGATGTGTGAGCAGCAGCACCCGCCGAGCACGAGCGGCCGCGCCGGGAGGTCGGAGGCGACCGCGAGCGTCTGCATCGCCAGCGTCTCCTCCTCGACGACCGCCACCTCGGGGTAGTCGAGCGTGAGCGAGGCCGCCTCGACCATCGGCTCTCCGCCGTCGCCCCACGCGCGGGGCACGCGGACGAGGCCGGCGCCGAACGTGCGGCCGCAACTGTGGCACTCGTAGCTGTCGTCCACCGCGACGGCGGTGAGCGTGCGGCAGTCCGGGCAACGGGCGCGCAGCAGGCTCATGCGCTCGCCTTCTCGAAGGCCACGCCGCAGGCTTCGACGTGCATGCCGACGCGCTCGTAGAGCGCGACGGCTCCGGTCGCGTTCTGCGAATCGACATCGAGAGCCACGCGGGTCGTGCCACGACGCCAGAACTCGAGGAATGTCCGCTGCAGCAACGCCTTCGCCAGTCCCTTGCCCCGCCAGGCCGGCCGCACCCCGATCGCGCCGACGTAGCCGCCGCCGGCGACGCTGAGGTCGTTGCGCGTGACTGCAGCGAGATCGTCCCCATCCCGCACGACGAACCAGATCGGGCCGTCCTCGTCGCCGTGCTGGCCCTGCCGGAGCTCGAGCCAGTCCGCGAACGGCTTCGGGTGCCACTCCCAGTGCTCGGCGAACGACTCGTTGAGCGCTTCGTAGAACGCCTCGTACTCGTCCTCGCGCAACTCGTCCACGACGAGCCCGGCCGGCAAGACAGGCGCCGACGGCTCCTCGGCCAGCTCGATCGCCATCTCGTAGAAGCGGCGCGTCTCGTGATAGCCGCGCGACTCGAACAAGGCGCGCGCCGCGGCGTCGGGCTCGGCTGCGCCGGTGAGGATCTTCTGCACCTCCTCGGAACGCGCGAACGCCTCGCCGCGCTCGAGGATCTCGGTGCCGAGACCGCGTCCCCTGTCGGCGACGACCCCGCGGATGTGGGCCGCGTCGCCGTGCACGCCGTAGGACGCACTCGCGACCAGGCGGCCGTCCTCCTCCCAGATCCACGCCTCCTTGCTGTAGTTCCGCCACGTGAGGATGTCCGCACCGGTGATGCGGCCGGGGCGGCCGTAGAGGCGCTCCTCCTCGGCGGACATGAGCGCCGCGACGGCCGGCGCGTCGTCGTCGGCGAACGGGCGGAGGTTCATGCCAGTAGCTTCTCCCATACGACCTGCTCCGAGTCGACGACCATGCCGACGCTCTCGTACAACCTCGTCGCACCGGTTGCGTTCTCGGAGTCGACTCCGAGGCCGACCCGCCGCTGCCCGCGCCGGTGAAACTCGCGGAAGCTGTGCAGCAGGAGGGCCTTCGCAAGCCCACGGCCCCGCCAGGCGCGACGAACGCCGAGCGCGCCGATCCAGCCGCCGCCTGACCGCTCGGGGTCGTTCCGGGTTGCCGCCGCGACCTCGTCGCCGGTGCGCACGAGGAACCAGAGCGACGGATCGTGGTCCGGCCGCGCGATCTGCCGCTCCCACCACTGCTCGAACGGCGTCGGCTGGTACTCCCAGTGGTCCTCGAACGCCTCCTCGAGTGCACCGTGGAACGCCTTTGCGAGTTCCGTCGAGAACGGCTCGATCCGGAAGCCGTCCGGCAGCCGGGGCTCGGGCGGCGGGTCGTCGCCGAGCTCGATCGTCATCTCCCAGAAGCGGCGCACCTCGTGATAGCCGCGGCTTGTCAGCAACGGCTCTGCCGCCACGTCCGGTGCCAGGGTCACGGCGTGGATACGGCCGACGCCGAGCGCACGCAGCCGCTCCTCGCTGCGGTCGACGAGCTTCGACCCAAGACCGCGGCCGCGCCGCTCGCGATGGACGACGCCGATTGCGATGCCCGTGTCGTGATGCTTCTCGACCCAGCCGACGGCAACGACCCCGCCGTCCTCCTCGAACAGCCAGCTGTCGTTCGGAAGATCGGGGCCGGTGAGCCAGGCCGTGACGTCCGTCACGCCCACCCGCGACGGCCGACCGAAGAGCTGCGTCTCGTCCTCGGCGAGAAACGCCGCGACCGCAGGGAAATCAGCGGGCGTGACGGGACGGATGTTCATGCCGGAACGAGCGAGTCGAGGCCGTCTGCGAGTCCGGCGAGGCTCCGCAGCTCGACGTCCGGCTGCGGCTCGGCCTCCTCGCCGAGTCGGTTGATCCAGATGGTCGGCAGGCCGAGCGCAGAGGCCGGCGCGATGTCGTGGAACAGGCTGGCTCCCACGTGGACGTGGCGCTCGCGCGCGGCCCCGCTCCGCGCGAAGAACTCGTCCCAGTGCGCCGTCGCCGGCTTGTACGAGCCGATCTCGGAGGCGACG
>CAVYQV010000023.1:0-56666 GCA_963770815.1 uncultured Actinomycetes bacterium | reverse complement strand
CACCTGACCTCGGCTGGTCTCCGACCGCCTGAGATGCGTCAGGCGTCCAGGGCGGACAGCAGCAGCGACAGCATCTCGGCGGGGTCGCGCCGCACCCGCTCCGACGACTCCGGGTCGCGCTTGGTCAGCTCGAGCGCCCGCGGGTCGGTGAGCGGCTTGAGCCGGCCGTCCCGGATCAGCTCCTCGTCCACGCCGCCGAGCCTCCCGCCGTACGTGGTGTAGACCGGGACGCCGAGCGCGGCGGCCTCGCGGTTCATCGTCCCGCCCGCCGAGACGACGAGGTCGGCGAGCGCGATCAGGCTCTGCGCGTCGACGGCGCCCTCGGGGAGGATCACCGACGGCAGCGCGAGCCCGCGCACGTACTCGCGTTGCTCCTCGGTGCGCGGCAGGACGAACGCGTGCACGTCGTCGGCACGGCCGAGATGCTCGAGCGTCTGCGGGAAGAGCGGATTCGAGTGCCGGTGGTACAGCGACACGTCGGGCGGCGGCCGCAGCACGACGAGCACGCGCGCCGGGTCGACGCCGAAGCGCTCGAGCAGCGACCGGTCGGGCTCGAAGTCCGAGAGGTAGTACTCCTCCTTCAGGCCCGGGTACTGGACGAGCTTCGGCGTGCGCACGCCGTACGGCTTGAGCCGCTCGGGCGGGATCGCGTCCGGCACGACGACCCGCGTCGCCGCGCGGCAGCCGAGCTGGTGCTGCAGCGTCGCGAACTCGTAGTCGAACGTCGTCGAGCTGGGAATCCCGAGCCGCCGCGCCGAGATCGTCAGCTCGTGCGAGCCGTGCGCCAGCGCGACGTCGAAATCGCGGCCACGCGCCCACTTCCGCAGCGCGCCGAGCCGGTGCGTCATCTGCCGAGCCTTCTGCACCCGCGAGCGGCCGCCGTGGCGCCCGACGACCTCGTCCGCCTCCAGGCCGTGCAGCTCGAGCAGCTCGAGCGTCTGCGCGTAGTCGCGCGCGGTGATCTCCACCTCGTCGCCGCGCCCGCGCATGATCTCGATCAGCGGTCGGAAGACCAGCACATGGGCCGGCGCCGTCATATCGATCCAGACCTTCATGCCGCGAGAGCCTCCATCCGCGCCGACTCGAGCCGCGGCGGCTCCTCCTCGACGTGCCGCTCGTACCAGAGCGTGAAGGCGAGCAGCCCCCAGAGTTGGCGGCTCCAGTCTTCCCGCCCGGCGACGTGCTCGTCGAGCAGCCGTGTGACCGGCTGCGCCTGGAAGAAGCCCTGGCGCTGAAGGTTCTCAGGCGACAGCGTGGCGCGGGCGAACGGCTCGAGCTCACCGCGCAGCCAGGCCGCGGCCGGGATGGAGAAGCCGCGCTTGCGGCCGTGCACCACCTCCGCCGGCAGCAGCGGCTCGACGGCCTTCCGCAGCGCCACCTTCTTCGCGAGACCGCGCACCTTGAGGCGCGTCGGCAGCGCGAAGGCGAGGTTCGTCACGAGCGGGTCGAGGAAGGGGACGCGTGCCTCGAGCGAGTGCGCCATCGAAGCCCGGTCGGTCTTCACGAGCAGGTCGTCGACGAGGTAGACGCCGAAGTCGACGTCCTGCAGCCGCGCCAGCTGCGGCGCTCCCGCGGTCTCGGCGTAGCGCGCGCGGTAGACGTCTACGGGATCAAAGGCGGCGCGGCGCCCGGTCAGCTCGGCGCGCGCCTCGGGCGAGAAGATCTCCTTCCAGCCGTGATGCCGCTCGAGCGGCGGCAGGTGGGCTGCGCGCACGAACCGCTTCGCCTTGTAGTCGAGGCTCGCCTTGCGCGTCGATGCCGGGAGCGCCTCGACGAGCGGGCGCGCCATCCGCGCGAGCGGCGCCAGGCGGTCGGCAAAGAGGTCGGCCGAATACGTGTAGTAGCCGCCGAAGAGCTCGTCGCCGCCCTCGCCCGAGAGCGCGACCTTGACGTGCTCCGCCGCGAGCTGCGAGACGAGGTAGGTCGGGAGCGCCGACGAGTCGGCGAACGGCTCGTCGAACGCCTCCGCGAGCGCGCGCAGGAGCAGCTCCGGCTCGGGCTTGACGAGCAGCTCGTGGTGCTCTGTCCCGTACCGCTCGGCGACCAGCCGCGCGTCGGCGCGCTCGTCGAAGCTGCGCTGGGCGAAGCCGATCGTGAACGTGTGCACCGGCTCGGGCGTCTCCTGCGCCGCGAGCGCGGCCAACGCGGCGGAGTCGACGCCGCCCGACAGGAGGACGCCGACCGGCACGTCCGAGAGGAGATGCGCCCGCACAGAGTCGCGCAGCCGTGCGCGCAGCTCCTCGATCAGCTCCGCGTCGTCGCCGTCGCGCAGCTCGCCCTCGAGCGCCGGCCCGGGCCGTGCGTACCGCTCGAGCGAGATCTCGCCGTTCTCCCAGACGAGGACGTGTCCGGCCGGCAGCTTGCGGACGTCGCGGAAGATGGAGTACGGCGCCGGGATCGAGTTGAAGGCGAGGAACGCCTCGAGCGCGTCGAGGTCGATCTCGCCGCGCGGCAGCGCCCGCAGCTCCGATGCGAAGCGCAGCTCGCCGGCGACGTGGCGGTAGTAGAGCGGCTTGATCCCGTACGGGTCGCGCGCGAGCACGAGGCGGCGGCGCCGGGAGTCCCAGATCGCGACCGCGAACATCCCGCGCAGCCGCTCCGCGAAGCCGGTCCCGCGGTCTTCGTACAGGTGGACGAGCGCCTCGGTGTCGCAGCGCGTCCGCAGCTGATGGCCCGCACGCTCGAGCTCGCGGCGGAGCTCCGGGTAGTTGTAGATCTCGCCGTTTTGGACGACGACGCAGCTCCCGTCCTCGTTCGCGATCGGCTGGTCGCCGTGCTCGAGGTCGATGATCGAGAGCCGCCGCGCGGCGAGCGCGACGCCGCCGTCGACGTGCTCCCCGTGGCTGTCGGGCCCGCGGTGGACGAGGAGGTCGCTCATCGCGCGCAGCGCCTCGACGTCCGCGGCGCCGTGCGTCGTCGCGATCCCGCAGATTCCGCACACGGCCCTACCTTAGGCGCCGCGTCGCACGAGTCCTCCGACCGACTGCTTCAGCACGCGCCAGCCGGTGGCGAGAACGGTGCGGAGGTAGAGCCGGACCGAGCGGTCGGCGATCCACTCGAGATCGTGGGCGAGCTTCTCGCCCATCGACGTCTCGTAGCCGCGGCGCACCTGCGCGAGCCCCGTCAGGCCGGGCCGCACGACGAGCCGCTGCCAGTAGGAGGGCAGCTCGTGGGCGAGCTCCTCGAAGAAGACGGGTCGGATCGGCCGTGGCCCGACCAGGCTCATGTCGCCGCGCAGGACGTTCACGAACTGCGGGATCTCGTCGAGCTGCGTCGCCTTGAGCCACTTCCCGATCGGCGTGAACTCGGCCTGCGTGCGCTCGACGAGCTCCTCGCCGAGATGCGAACCGAGCCGCCTCTCGGCGCCGCGCCGCAGCGTGCGGAACTTGTACATCGTGAAGACGCGCGCCCCGCGGCCGACGCGCTCGCCGCGATAGAGAATCGGCGTCCCGCTCGTGATGAGCACGGCCGCCGCGATCAGGAGCGAGATCGGCAGCGACACGAGCAGGAAGACGGATGAGAGGAGCAGGTCGAGGGCACGCAGGACGACGTCGCGCGGCCGCGCCGGCGTGTCGAGGGCGAGCTGGCGATAGCCGCGGACGAGCGTGTCCTCGAGCCGCGTCGGTTCAGGCACGGCCCGATCGTAAAGCGGCCGGCGGCCAGGGGGCGAGCCGGTGCGCGGCTATAACGTGTGCTTATGGACACGAAGCAGCTAGCGGCCTTTTGCGCGGTGGTCGAGCGCAGCAGCTTCTCGCAGGCCGCCGACCAGCTCGGGGTGACGCAGCCCGCGGTCAGCCTGCAGATCCGGTCGCTCGAACAGCGCGTCGGCCAGCGGCTCCTCGACCGCTCTGGCCGCCGGGTCGAGCCCACCGAGGCCGGCCTTCGCCTCTACCGCGGCGCGCAGCGGCTGCTCGCGCTCGAGCAGCAGCTGCTCGCGGACCTCGGCGAGGAAGCCGAGGGCGAGCTCAAGGGCCGGCTCGAGATCGGCGCCTCGACGGGGCCGGGCGGGAGTGTGCTGCCCGTGATCCTCGGTGAGTTCCAGCGGGTGCATCCGCTCGTGACGGTCGCGCTGACGGTGGGCGACACGCACACGGTCGTCGAGCAGGTCGGGCGGCGTGAGCTCGAGCTCGGGATCGTCGGAGTGGCCGGCCGCCATCGTGGCGTCACGTTCGAGCCCTTCTACCGGGACGAGGTCGTCCTCGCGGTTCCGGCGGGGCACGAGCGCGCCGGCAAGAGCATGACGCTCGAGGAGCTCAAGGCAGAGCCGCTCGTCCTCATGCAGGAAGGCGCCGGCATCCGCCAGATGATCGACGACGAGCTGCGGGAGCTCGGTCTCCGTCTGCGCGACCTGAACGTGAGGCTCGAGCTCGGGCTGCAGGAGTCGGCGCGCGCTGCCGTGCTCGGCGGCTTCGGCGCAACGTTCATCTCGCGGATCGCGATCGAGGGAGATCTCGCGGCCGGAACGCTCGCGATTGTGCGCGTCGACGGGCTCGAGCCGGCGCGGGACGTTCAGCTCGCCCGCGCGAGCGGACGCGCCGAAACGCGAGTCGCGCAGGAGTTCGTGACCTTCGCCAGAGAACGGCTGCCGTGATCGTCGAGTGGGGCCTGAGTGCCCTCCCTGCTGCCTGCGCGGAGGCAGGGGTCACGTCGCCTCTGCTCGTGGCCGGCCCACGCTGGGACTCGCTCGAGCTCCCCGTCGCGCCCGCCGCGCGCTGGCAGGAGGTGCCGTCGGATCGCATCGCCGAGGCGGTGGCCGTCGCAGCCGGGACGGACGGCGTGCTCGCCGTCGGCGGTGGCAGCGCGATCGACCTCGGCAAGGCGATCTCCGCCGCGACCGGGCTACCGCTCGTCTCCGTCCCGACCACGTACGCGGGCGCGGAGTGGACGAGCTACTTCGGCGTCCGCGACCCCGGACGGCGGATGCGAGGCGGCGGCGGAGGCGCACACCCCACGGCGATCGTCTACGAGCCGGAGCTCACGCTCGACCTGCCGCCGGAGACGACCGTGGGCACGGCGATGAACGCGCTCGCCCACTGCGCCGAGGCGCTCTACGTCCAGGGACACAACCCCGCCGCAGACGAGCACGCGCTGGCCGGCGCGCGCCTGATCGCCGAGTGGCTGCCGCGCGTCGTCGCCGCTCCACACGATCGCGAAGCCCGCACCGAGCTGCTCCGCGGCGCCTGTCACGGCGGTGCCGCGCTCGCGGGCTCGATGCTCGCGCTCGCGCATGCGATGGCCCAGGCTATCGGCGGTCGCTACGGGCTTCCACACGGGACACTCAACGGGATCTGCCTGCCGCCCGTGCTGCGCTTCAACACCACGTTCGCTCCTGACGCCGTGGCACGTTTCGGTGAGGCGGCCGGCGCTCCCGCCGATCCCGCCGGCCGAGTCGAAAGTCTCGCCGCGCTTGCCGGGGCGACGCGGCTGGGCGAGCTCGGCGTCCCGGCAGGCGACCTGCCCGGGCTCGCGGCCGACGCGGCCCAGCGAGGCGGGAACCTCGCCAACCCGAAGCCCGCGAGCCCGGACGAGATCGAGCAGCTCCTGCGCGGTGTCTACTAGCCCGTTCTCACGGTGCTCGTCGCGCCGCGATCGGTGCGCTTGATGTCCTGGTGATGGGTTGTGTGGAGCGTGATCCAGGGTATGACGGTCTGGCACGAAAAGCCGGCCGAGGACTCGTTGGTGAAGAAGGTGAAGCCGCGTCCGATGCCGCCGCCGACCAGCGCGCCGGCCCGCCAGGAGACGCCGCAGAGCGTGCCGGATGCCGTGGTCGTCGACGTGCGGTAGGTGATGTGGTTGTCGAAGACCGCGCACCAGTACGTCGTGTCGGTGACGCGCTGCTCGTACGGCCACGTCCCCCACTGGTGCCAGACATAGTTGGCCCAGCAGGTCGGCTTGGCGGCCGAGAGGACGTTCGAGTCGCTCGACGGGGCGAGACCCACTGCGGCCTGCGGTGAGATGTCGGACTCGATCGAGGTCTGCGCTCCGGGCTGCGACGCCGCGTCGAGCGCGACGCTCCCGTCGACGATGCTCGTCGACGTGCCGCTCGGGACGGCCGGAGTCGCCGTGGCGAGCGCGGTCGCCTGATCGAGCGACAGGGGAGTGGGCGTGCCGCCGCCCGCCGCGCGCGCCGCGGAACCGAGCGCCAAAGCGAGTGTTGCGAGGAGCATCGCGAGGAGTGCTGCACGTCGTACCTTCATCGTGGACCTCCAGTCCGTGGGCGGATGCGAGGGAGGCCACGCTAGCGTTGTCAGATCTGACAATCAAGATGGCTCTTTGCGGCATGCCCTGAATGGGCGAGCAGCCAACGAATAAGCGATCGCTATGCAAACGATTAGGTACCATCCGGTCGAGTTCCCGAGAACTACCCTGTGGAGGAGCGCGCATGCCCGGCTTTGTAGACGGATTTCTAGGACTACCCGAGCGGCCGGGCAAGCCGCGCAGCAGCGGGCTCACGCACGTCATCGACAAGGGTCTGAACCTGCGCGAGATCGAGGGTCTCTTCGACACGGCAGGCGACTTCGTCGACATAGTCAAGCTCGGCTGGGGCACCGGGTACGTCACGAACAACCTCGAGAAGAAGATCGCGCTCTATCGCCACTTCGAGACGCCGGTCGTCTGCGGCGGGACGTTCTTCGAGGCGGTCTACGCGCGCGACAAGATCGAGGAGTTCAAGAGCTGGCTGACCGAGTACCGCTTCTCGCACGTCGAGATCTCCGACGGGACGATCGAGATCCCGCGCGATAAGAAGCTCGAGCTGATCGCCGACTTCGCCCGCGACTTCACCGTCCTCTCGGAGGTCGGGTCGAAGGACGCGGAGGTGAACATCGCGCCCTACCTTTGGGCGCAGTGGATGCAGGAGGAGCTCGATGCGGGCGCCTGGCGCGTTATCGCCGAGGGCCGCGAAGGAGGCACCGCCGGCATCTACCGGCCGAGCGGCGAGCTCCGCACCGGCCTCGTCGACGAGATCGAGCACTCCGTCCCGTTCGACTCCCTGATCTGGGAGGCGCCCACCAAGGAGAGCCAGGCCTGGTTCATCAAGCACTTCGGGACGAACGTCAATCTCGGCAACATCCCGCCCGACGAGGTGATTCCGCTCGAGACGCTCCGGCTCGGCCTGCGCGGCGACACGCTGAAGGAGGTGCTGCTCGGTGGCGAGCCAGTCGCGTAGGCTCGACGGAGCGACGAAAGCGAAGGCGGCGGCTTCGCCGGCGCCTGAGCAGCGGCTCAGCCTGCCGGCTGACGTCGAGTCGTGGCGGCCCGAGCGGGTTCTCGAGTTCGTGCTCGAGGAGTTCCCCGGCCGCGTCGCGCTCGCATGCTCCTTCCAGAAGGAGGAGTCGGTCCTGCTCGACATGCTGTTCGGGCTCGAGCCGAAGGCGCAGGTCTTCGCGATCGACACGAACTACCTCTTCCCGGCGACGGAAGCGCTCTGGCAAGAGGTCGAGCGCCGCTACAAGACGAAGATCCTGACGTTCTCGCCCGACCCGGTTGAGGACGGTCTCTGGGAGACGAATCCCGACCTCTATCTCGCGATCTCGAAGGTCGAGCCGCTCAACCGCGCTCTGCTCGATCTCGACTGTTGGATCACCGGCATCCGCCGCGACCAGTCGCCGCTACGCGCGGACGCACCGAAGCTCGGCTGGGACTCCAAGCACGAGCTCTGGAAGGCGAACCCGCTCGCCGACTGGACCGACGAGGACTGCTGGGCGTACATCCGCGAGCGCGGGCTGCCGTACAACGCGCTCCACGACCAGGGCTACGAGTCGATCGGGGACACGCACTCGACGCTTCCCGGCAAGGGTCGCGAGGGCCGCTGGGCCGGCACGGAGCGGACCGAATGCGGGCTGCACACATGAGCGGCCCCTCCGGGTTCGTCCTCTGGTTCACGGGCCTCTCGGGCGCCGGCAAGACGACGATCGCCAACATCGTCGAGCCGGAGCTCGAGCGGCGCGGCTTCGTCGTCGACCACCTCGACGGCGACATCGTCCGCACCCATCTGTCGAAGGGCCTCGGCTTCTCGAAGGAGGACCGCGACACGAACATCGCGCGCATCGGCTGGGTCGCCTCGCGGCTCGCGCGCGCCGGAGCGGTCGTGGTCGTCTCGGCCATCTCGCCGTACGAGGAGATGCGGCGCCACGCGCGCTCGCTCGTCGAGCAGCACTCGCCGTTCGTGGAGATCTACGTCGCCACGTCGCTCGAGGAGTGCGCCCGCCGCGATCCGAAGGGGCTCTATGCGGCCGCATTCGCCGGCGAGATCGACGACTTCACCGGCGTCTCGGCACCGTACGAGGAGCCGCTCGAGCCGGAGCTGCGGCTGGAGACTCTCGGCCGCACGCCCTCCGAGTCTGCCGCCGCGGTCATCGACCGGCTCGAGGAGCTCAACCTCATCTCCCAGCGCGTGGAGGCCGAATCGTGAGCACCTCGCGTGTGCTGCCGACGGTGACGCACCTCGACGAGCTCGAGTCCGAGGCCGTCCACATCTTCCGCGAGGTCGCGGCCGAGCTCGAGCGGCCGGTGCTGCTGTTCTCCGGCGGCAAGGACTCCATCGTCCTGCTGCGGCTCGCCGAGAAGGCGTTCAGGCCGGGCAAGTTCCCGTTCCCGATCATGCACATCGACACCGGGCACAACTTCGCGGAGGCTCTCGAGTTCCGCGATCGGCGCGTCGCCGAGCTCGGCGAGCGCCTCGTCGTCGCTTCGGTGCAGGAGTCGATCGACAAGGGGCGCGTCGTGGAGGAGACCGGTCCGCGTGCGTCCCGCAACCGGCTGCAGACGACGACCCTGCTCGACGCGATCGAGGAGCACGGCTTCGACGCGGCGATCGGCGGCGCGCGGCGCGACGAGGAGCGCAGCCGCGCGAAAGAGCGGATCTTCTCCTTCCGCGACGACTTCGGCCAGTGGAACCCGCGCGTGCAGCGGCCCGAGCTCTGGAACCTCTATAACGCGCGCGTCCGCAAGGGCGAGCACGTCCGCGTCTTCCCGATCTCGAACTGGACCGAGCTCGACGTCTGGCAGTACGTCGCGCGCGAGCAGCTCGAGCTGCCGCTCATCTACTTCGCCCACGAGCGCGAGGTGTTCCGCCGCGACGGGATGCTCTACGCGGCCTCGGAGTACGTCGAGCGCCTCGAGGGCGAGCAGCCCTTCGTCACCTCGGTCCGCTTCCGCACCGTCGGCGACATGACGTGCACCGGCGGGGTCGAGTCCCAGGCGGCGACGATCGACGAGGTCGTGGAGGAGATCGCGGCGACGCGCGTCACCGAGCGCGGCGAGACGAGGGCCGACGACCGCTTCAGCGAGGCGGCCATGGAGGACAGGAAGCGCGTTGGCTATTTCTGAGGCAGCCCAGAGCACCGAGCTGCTTCGCCTAGTCACCTGCGGCTCCGTGGACGACGGCAAGTCGACGCTGATCGGCCGTCTGCTCTACGACACGAAGCAGATCTTCGTCGACCAGCTCGAGCACATCGAGGACGTCTCCCGCCGCCGTGGCAACGAGTACGTCGATCTCGCACTCCTGACCGACGGCCTGCGCGCCGAGCGCGAGCAGGGGATCACGATCGACGTTGCCTACCGCTCGTTCGTCACGCCGAGGCGCCGTTTCCAGCTCGCCGACGCGCCCGGCCACGTCCAGTACACGCGCAACATGGTGACGGGCGCCTCGACCGCCGACCTCGGGATCGTGCTCGTCGACGCCCGCCAGGGCGTGGTCGAGCAGACCCGCCGCCACGCGTACATCCTCTCGATCCTCCGCGTCCCGCACGCCGTCATCGCCGTCAACAAGATGGATCTCGTCGACTGGTCGCAGGAGCGGTTCGACGAGATCTCCGCCCACCTCGACGAGCTCGGACTGCCGGACCTCGTCGTGATCCCGATCTCGGCGCTGCAGGGCGACAACGTCGTCGAGCGCTCCGAGCACATGCCGTGGTACGACGGACCGCTCCTGCTCGACCATCTCGAGTCCGTGGAGATCGCCTCCGACCGCGACCTCGACAGCCGTCGCTTCCCCGTGCAATGGGTTATCCGGCCCATGTCGGGCGAGCACCACGACTACCGCGGCTACGGGGGCCAGGTCGCGGGCGGCGTGTGGGTCGCCGGCGACGAGGTCGTCGTCCTGCCGGCCGGTCTCCGGACGCAGGTCGAGGCCGTGGAGACGATCGACGGGCCGCTCGAGGCGGCGATCCCGCCGATGTCCGTGACGATCAGGCTCGCGGACGACCTCGACGTCTCGCGCGGCGACATGCTCGCCGACCCGGCCGATCCGCCGACGGTCGCGCGGGAGCTCGAGGCGCGCGTCTGCTGGATGAGCGAGCGCCCGCTCGAGCCGCGCGCGCGGCTCGCGGTGAAGCAGACGAGCCGCTCGGTGCGGGCGATCGCCGAAGAGCTCGTCTCTCGCATCGACGTCCACACGCTCGAGGACGTGGCGACGCCCGAGCGGCTCGAGCTCAACGAGATCGGCGTCGTGCGGCTCCGGCTCTCCGAGCCGCTGTGCGTCGATGCCTACGAGGAGAACCGCACGACCGGAGCGTTCGTGCTGATCGACGAGGCGACGAACGAGACCGTCGGCGCCGGGACGGTCCTCAGCGCGTCATGACCTGGCAGTTCACCCTCGTCGGCCTGGCGCTGGGCCTGATCGTGGGCCTCACGGGCGTCGGCGGCGGCTCGCTGATGACGCCGATCCTGATCATCGTCTTCGGCTTCAAGCCGAGCTACGCCGTCGGCACCGACATCTTCCACGGCGCGATCTTCAAGTCGTTCGGCGCGCTCCGGCACCGGCGGCTCGGCACGGTGCACAGCCACCTGGCGCTGTGGCTGTTCGCGGGCTCCGGGCCGTTTGCAGCGGCCGGTGTCGCGGTTTCGTATTTCCTCCAGAACTCGATCAGCAACGCGCAGACGCTGCTCGGCTATGCGATCGGCGTGGCGCTCATTTTCGGAGGCGTTGGCTTCCTCGCCAAGTCGTTCGTGAAGCGGGGAATCCAGCCGAGCGAGGGGCCGTTCATCATGAGTCGCCGCGACAAGCTGATCGCGCTCGGCACCGGCGCGGTCTTCGGCTTCATCGTCGGGATCACGTCAGTCGGCAGCGGCACGTACTTCGGGCTGATGATGGTGCTCGTCTACCCGCTCACCATGCCGCGGATCGTCGGCACCGACATCTTCCACGCCGCCGCACTGCTCTGGGTCGCCGGGGTGGGCCACCTGATCATCGGCGACGTCGACCTGCATGCGACCGCCTGGCTGCTCATCGGCTCGGTGCCGGGGATCCTGATCTCGAGCCGTTACACCGTGAAGGTGCCGGACATGACGATCCGGGGCGGCCTCGCGGGGATCCTCATCATCAGCGGCCTCAAGCTCCTCAACGTGCCCGAGGCGAACTGGGTCCTCGGCTGCGGCCTCGTCATCCTCCTCGTCGTCCTCACGATCTACACGGTGAGGGTGATGATGAGCGAGGAGCCGCGCACGACGCCCAGCCGCGCCTAGCACTCTTCAACTTCGTTAACGAGAGGCCCGTAGAATCGGCGGGCTTTGCAGCGGGTTCTCACGACGGTCACGCTTCTGGGCCTGCTGGTGGCCACCGCTGCCGCCTTCGCGATCACGGAGCACCTGAAGCTCGAGAAGAGCCCGGTCTCGATCGGGCAGATCTCGACGGTTCTCTCGCCGGTCTGTGACTGCCCGACGAGGAGGGCGATCGTCCGGTTCAAGCTTCGCCAAACCGGACGCGTGTCGGTAATCATCGTGGATGCGGACGGCCATAAGGTCGCGACCATCGCGCCCAACGTGCTCGCGCGCGCCCACAGCCCGCAGCACTTCCCGTGGTACGGCCAGACGGACGCCGGTGGCCAGGCTCCGGACGGCGTCTACTACCCCTGGATCCAGCTCCCGCGCCGCACATTCCAGCTGAACAACAAGATCGTCCTCGACACGGTGCCGCCGCAGGTGCAGTCCGCAACCGGCCTCAAGCCCGTCCTGCTGGCCGGGCCTGGCCGCTCGGTCGCGATCCGCTACGCGTTCAACGAGAATGCGCACGCGCTCGTCTACCTCGACGGCCGGCGGATCATCGTCGGTCGCAAGAGCGCGCCGCAGGCCAAGATCAAGTGGAACGGGAAGCTCGACCACCAGCCGGTCCGGGCGGGCACGTACGTCCTCTCGATCGGCGCGCGAGACCCCGCCGGCAACGAGACCCCAGCCGCCGAGCGCAAGAGCGTGACGGTGGACGTTCGCTACTTCGTGCTCACCCCGCAGCGGATCACCGTCGGCAGCGGTGGGCGGATCAGGGTGCGGGTCACGACGGCCGAGCGGCGCTACAAGTGGCGCCTCGGGCAACGGCACGGCGAGCGGCGCGGTCGGGTGCTGAGGCTGCGGGCGCCGTCGACTCCGGGCACGTATCGCCTGGTCGTCGGCCAGGGCGGTCAGAGCGCGACGGCCGTGGTGCGGGTGCACAGGTGATCGGGCTCGCCGAGATCGCCGGCCCGATCGCGTGCATCGGCCTCGCGATCCTGCTGCTCGCGCGCACGCGCCGGAACCGGATCGCCGGGCTCTGCTACGCCGGAGTGGGCACCGTCCTGCTCGCGGTGTCCCTCGCTCCGTCGAACGCGGGCGAGCTCGGGGTGGCCGTCGCAGGAGTGATCGTGCTCGGCCCGCTCCTCGCCTGGCTCTTCCGCCGCGAGCCCTGGCTCGTCGCGTACGGCACGCTGGCGTTCGTCCCGTTCCGGGTCAGCTTCCTGGGCCACTCGCTGCTCGTGCCGCTGTACGCGGTCGCGCTCGGGGCCGCGGGTTGCCTGCTCTGGGAGCTCGTCGACGGCGACGAGAGGACGCGTGAGCTCGGCACCGCCTCGTGGCCGCTCGCGCTGTACCTCATCTGGATCGGGCTCTCGGTCGGGTGGAGCGTCAACGTCCATGCGGCGGCGATCGACCTGCTCGCCTTCTACGTGCCGTTCGCGGTCATCGCGATTTCGATCGCGCGCCTGCCGTGGCGCGCATCGCGGGTTCGGATCCTCTTCGGCGAGCTCGTCGCGCTCGCGCTCGTCTTCGTCGTCGTCGGCTTCTACCAGTACGAGACCGGCTCGATCTTCCAGAACGTGAAGCTGAAGCAGATCAACATCTTCAACGCGCTCTTCAGGGTCAACTCCGTGTTCTTCGACCCGTCGATCTACGGCCGCTTCCTCGTCGTCGCGATGATCGCGACCGTCGTGCTGATCGTCCGCAGCCGGCTGTCTCTGCGCGCGGCACTGGCCGCGCTGGCGTGCCTCGCGGTCCTGTGGCTCGGGCTGCTCATCTCGTTCTCCCAGTCGAGCTTCGCGGCGCTGCTCGTGGCCGTTTTCGTGCTGTCCGTGATCGTCTGGCGGTGGAAGTCGCTTTTCGCGGTGGCCGCCATCCTCGTCGTGGCCGCCGGCATCGCCGTGACTCAGCCGAAGATCGTGCACGCGCTGAGGCATCACACGGTCTCGGGCCTCAACCACGCCACGAGCGGGCGCGCGACCCTGATCGCGGTGGGGATCAAGATCGCGGAGGCGCATCCCTCGAACGGCGTCGGGCTCGGCGGCTTCGAGCACGCCTACTCGAAACGGACGCACAAGACGGCGAAGAAGAGCGCGTCGCACAACACGCCGGTGACGGTCGCCGCCGAGGAAGGCGTGCCCGGTCTCCTCATCTTCTTCTGGCTCGTGGGAGCCCTACTGCTCGCCGCGTTCAGGCGGATCAACAACGACACCTACGGACGGCTCGCACTCGCGGCCGGGCTCGCGCTGCTCGCGATCTTCGTCCACTCTCTCGCGTACAACGACTTCTTCGAGGACCCCACGACGTGGCTGCTGATCGGCCTGATCGGGCTCGTCTCGCCGGTGCGCATACGCGCTCCCAGGACCCGACCCGCCGAGACGCCGGAGCCCGCGCCTGAAATGATCGCCAGATGATCGAGCAGTGGAAGAAGGCGCTCGTGCTCGCGCCGCACACCGACGACGGCGAGTTCGGGTGCGGCGGGACGATGGCGCGCCTCGTCGAGGCCGGCTGCGACGTTCGCTACGTCGCATTCTCGATCGCGACGCGCTCGCTGCCGCCGGGCTTCCCGCCCGACACGCTCGCGCGCGAGGTAGCCGAGGCGACCGCCGAGCTCGGGATCCCCGCCGAGTCGCTGACCGTGCACGACTTCGACGTCCGCACCTTCCCCGAGCGCCGGCAGGACATCCTCGAGCTGCTCGTCGCGCTCTGGGAGGAGTGGGCGCCGGATGTCGTCTTCCAGCCGAGCCTCCACGACGTCCACCAGGATCACCGCACCGTCGCCGAGGAAGGCTTGCGTGCCTTCAAGCGCACCACGATCCTCGGCTACGAGATCCCGTGGAACAACTTCGACTTCGAGTACCAGTGGTACGTCGCGCTCGAGCAGCGACACGTCGATCTGAAGGTCGCCGCCCTCGAGCGGTACGCGTCGCAGCACCATCGCCGCTACGCGAACGCCGAGTACGTGCGCAACCTCGCGCGCATGCACGGCGTCAACGTGAACCGCGACCACGCCGAGGTCTTCCAGGTCTATCGCGTCGTCGCCTGAGGAGGAGGAGGCTCTAGCTGCGCAGCGGCGAGATCGCGTGCCGGCCGAGAGCGAGGACGCGCGGCAGCGAGCTCCAGCGGTGCGGTCGCTCGGCGACGACCAGCACCAGGAGCGGGAGGGACAGAACGGCGCGGCGATAGGAAAGCCGGTGCCGGGACGCGATCCGCTCGATCAGGCGCCTGCGGCGGAGCTCCCTCCGCGCGACTCGCCGCTCGCGGCGCGACAGGTTGTCGCGCTCCAGGGCCCGGCGATAGGTCATCTGGCTGTAGTGCGCCGCGAGCCCCACGTCGCTGGACCACGACTGGCGGCCGGATGCGGTGGACCGCGAGACCTCCCGCGTCACGACGACCCCGGTACCCGGCCTCGACGATCCGGATCCAGAGGTCGAAGTCCTGCGTGCGGGAGAGCTCCGGGCAGAAACCGCCTACCTCGTCGACCGCACGGCGGGGGACGAGGGTGTCGAGGAACGCCAGCAACTCCCCGCTCGAGTGCGCGATCGCGAGGTTCCGGGCCACCGCCGGCCCGGAATTGGTCTCGGTGCGCACGAGCGTGATCCGGTCGCCAGAGCTCCGAATGCGCTCGGCCGTGCCGTCCGTCGAGCAGTCGTCGTACGTCTGGCCGGACACCGAGCGGAGGGCTTCCGCGATGTGCTCCTCGGCGTTGAAGGCGGGGATGATGACGCTGACACGGGGGCATCGAGCTAGTCCAGGAGGCTAGACCGCCGACGTCCCTCTTGCTAGAGGGGACTTCAGTCGTAGTCCGTTGCGGCCGATATCTCTCGGATGCTTCGTGTCATCGGCTTGCCGGCGCTGCTCATCGTGCTCTTCGTCGGCGCCTACCTGTCCATGAAGGACCTGCAGCAGAACGGCCCGACCTCTCCGGCCGGACAGCAGGAGATCGCGCAGGCGCAGTCCGCCACGGCCGGCCTGAACTTCAACCAGGACGTGCCCGGGCTGCAGGCGTACTTCGACGCGAACCACACGTACGTCGGCGCGACCCTCCCGCCTGGCAGCGGCGTCGTCCTCGCGAGCGCCACACCGACCTCGTATTGCCTGCAGGACGGGAACGAGCACGAGCTCGGCCCCGGCGGCACGCCGCAGCCCGGCCCCTGCTAGGAGGGTTTGGCGGAAAGCCGCTCGTCGTCGGCGTGCGATGGTCGTTCGCTGACAAGGACGCAGGGAGCGGGAATAGCAGCGCTATTCGCGCGACCGAGGACGCAGCTCAGCGGGCGAGCAGTGTGCGCCGGCGGCTCAGCCTGATTTCGCCAAACCCTCTAGCCGAGCGGCGGGTGTGAGCGCCGCCAGAGCGGCGAGCGCTGGTAGGCGGCGGCCGTCGTGTTCCAGCTGCGGCTGAGCGCGGCGAAGCGGGCGAGCTCGCGCCGGCCTCGCGAGGTCGGATAGCGGGTGTCCGGAGCGAGCAGCTCGTAGCCCGCGCTCTGCAGGACGTCGCCCGCCACCTCCTCGAAGGCGAGCGCGTCCTCGCGACTCATCTGGCTGCGCCAGTCACGGAGGCCGGGAGTCGGCGGCTGGGCGAGGTTGCGGTGCTCGGGCATGTGCGCCGTGTCGCTCGGGCGCGTGTGGTCGAGCATGCCCGGCTCCCACGGCAGCGACGCGTGCTCGCAGACCCGGCGCAGCTCCTGCTCGGGGCTCGTGACGAGGTCCTCGTAGCGGAGCTCGAGATAGCGGCCGCCCGCGTGCTTACCGAGCCGCCGCGCCGCGAGGATCTCCGTCCGCCACCGCGCCGCGAACTGCGAGACCGTGCGCGGCAGCGCCCACGTTTTGCCCGAAAAGCCCTCTGGCAGCTCGAGGAAGGAGAGCGCCGCGTCGCGGCCGTCGCGGACGAGATGCACCCAGATCGCGTCCGGGAAGAGCCGCTCGAGCAGCGGCAGCTGCTGCATGTACAGCGGCGTCTTGTCGCCCCAGCGCGTCTTCCCCTGCCGCTCCGCGTACGTCGCGAAGATCGCGGCGATCGCCTCGCTCGTCGTCATCCCCTCGCGCAGGCGCGGGCGGACGTCGTCCGGGGTGATCCCCCAGTCGTAGAGCGTCCGCAGGCGCCCGAGGTCGTCGAGGAAGGCGTCGAGCTTGGGCCGGCTGCCGTGGCGATGGGCGAGCTGCGGGACGAAGAACGTCTCGTACGGGATCGCGAGCTCGCTGCTCCGGTCGAGCATCACGCGCAGCAGCGTCGTGCCCGAGCGGCCGACGCCGAGGATGATCACGGGCGGAGCCTCGGTCATCGTCCGAGACTAGAGGACCAGCTCGGCGAGGGTCTGCAAGGCCTCCGGCTGCGTCGTGCCGAGGACGAGCGTCGTGACCGGCGTCTCGCGCCACGCCTCGAGCCGTTCCGCGATGCGCTCCTTCGGCCCGATCAGCGAGACGGCGTCGACGAGCTCGTCCGGCACTGCGGCGATCGCCTCCCGCTGCTTGCCGGAGAGGTAGAGGTCCTGGATCCGCTCGGCCTCCTGTTCCCAGCCGTAGCGGCGGACGAGCGAGTTGTAGAAGTTGCGGCCCTTCGCGCCCATGCCGCCGACGTAGAGCGCGACGTACGGCCGGAGCGCGTCGCGGAGCGCGGGCACGTCGTCGCCGACGAAGACGCTTGCCGTCGCGGCGATCTCGAAGTCGGACGGCGCGGCGGCGAGACTCGGCCCGAACGCCTCGTCGAAGCGCTCGGGCGCGACGAAGATCGGCAGCCAGCCGTCGGCGATCTCGGCCGCGAGCGCGACGTTCTTCGGCCCGAGCGCTGCGAGATAGATCGGGATCTCGGCGCGCAGCGGCCGCAGCATCAGCTTCAGCGGCTTGCCGAGCCCGGTCGCGCCCGGCCCGTCGAACGGGATCCCGTAGTGCTCGCCGTGGTGCTCGACCACCTCCCGCCGCAGCGCCGCGCGGACGATCTCGACGTACTCCCGCGTCTTCCCGAGCGGCTTGCCCCACGGCTGGCCGTGCCAGCCCTCGACCACCTGAGGTCCCGACGTGCCGAGCCCGAGCAGGAAGCGGCCGCCGGAGAGGAGGTCGAGCGTCGCCGCGGTCATCGCCGTGTTCGCGGGCGTGCGGCCGGGGATCTGCATGATCGCCGAGCCGAGCTTGATCCGCTCGGTCCGCGCCGCGAGCCAGCCGAGGACGCTGACCGCGTCGGTGCCCCAGGCCTCGGCGACCCAGACCGAGTCGAAGCCGAGCCGCTCCGCCTCCTCCACGAGCGGGAACAGGTCGGCGGGATTCGTGCCGGGCGGCGCATAGCCGAGGCTGAGGCCGAGCTTCATGCGCCGATCCTACGATGCGTCGGTGAGTGAGTGGGAGTGGGATCCGGACACGTACCTCGCGGAGATGGCCGCCGAGATCCCGGGTTACGAGGAGCTGCAGGAGGCCGTCGTGGCCGCGACCGCGGACGTCCGCGGCACGCGCGTGCTCGAGCTCGGCACCGGCACGGGCGAGACGGCGCTGCGTGTGCTCGCCGAGCATTCCGAGGCGAGCTGGGTCGGGATCGACGCGAGCGAGCCGATGCTCGCGCGGGCGCGCGAGCGGCTCCCGGTCGCCGACCTGCGGCTCGCGCGGCTCGAGGACGAGCTCCCCGCGGGGCCGTTCGATCTCGTCGTCTCGGCTCTGGCGGTGCACCACCTCGACGGAGCGGGAAAGCGGGACCTGTTCGCGCGCGTGGCCCGCGTGCTGCTGCCGGGAGGCGTCTTCGTCCTGGGCGACGTCGTCGTGCCCGCGCCCGGTCTGGAGGCGCCGATTTACATCGACTGGGCGATGGACAAGCCCGACAGCGTCGACGACCAGCTCGCCTGGCTCGGTGCCGCAGGGTTCGAGGCGGAGGTCTCCTCCGTCCGCGTTGACCTGGCCGTGTTCCGCGCTACGCTCAACAGCCCGTGACGCACCCCGAGCTGGCAGACGAGCAGGCCTACGTCGACCGCGCCTACGACCAACTCGACCGCATGCGGTCGACGGTCGCCCGTACGCAGGAGGCGATGGCGACCGAGTGGGCGGCGCTGAACATGGAGGCGTGGGTCAAGCGGCGGATGCGCACCTTCGAGGACGCCGAGCGCGGCCTCATCTTCGGCCGGCTCACGCTGGACGGCACGCCGCGGCCGCTCTACGTCGGGCGCCGCTGGGTCCATGACGACGAGCATGAGTCGCTGGTCGTCAACTGGCAGGCGCCCGCGGCGAGGCCGTTCTACACGGCGACGCCGCAGACGCCGCACGGGGTGCAGCAGCGCCGCCGCTTCCGCTCCGAGGGCCGGCGCCTGACCGACATCTCCGACGAGTCGCTGGACGGCAGCGCGGTCGAGGGCGCGAACGTCTCCGACTTCCTGCTCGAGGAGCTCGAGCGCCGGCGCGACGTGCGGATGCGCGACATCGTCGCCACGATCCAGTCGGACCAATACCGGCTGATCACGGCGGAGCCCGAGGGCGCGCTCGTGGTGCAGGGCGGTCCCGGCACCGGCAAGACGGCGGTCGGTCTGCACCGCGCGTCGTGGCTCCTGTACACCCATCGTGAGCGGTTGCGACGCGTGCTCGTGGTGGGGCCGAACCCGACGTTCATGGACTACGTCTCCCACGTCCTCCCGACGCTCGGGGAGGAGGCGGTCGAGCAGCGGGCCGTCACCGAGCTGGTCGACGGGATCGAGGCCGTCCGCGAGGAGGAGTCCGACGTGGCGCGTCTCAAGGGCGATCCGCGGTTGCGCGAGGTCGTCGCTCGCGCGGTTGAGATCTCGGTCGTCCCCGCTCCCGAGGAGCTCGTGACGCTGGTCGACGGCACGTACGTGCGGGTGCGGGAGCGGGACGTCGCCGCGTTGCTCGAGGACGCCCTGGCGGCCGGCGCGCCGCTCGGGTTGGTGCGCGAGCGGTTCCGGATGGCCGTGCTCCGCCGCTTCTACGAGCGCTACGGCGAGCTGTTCGGCCCGCGCGCGCTGCGCAGTTTCGACGAGCTCGAGCAAGCGCTGCGCCGCGGCGGTTTCCTCACGCGCTGGCTCGACCGCGTCCTGCCGCTGCCGCAGCCCGAGAAGCTCGTCTCGCGGCTCCTCACGTCGCCGGCGGCGCTCGAGGCCGCGTCCGAAGACGTGCTCGAGGACGACGAGCGGAAGCTCCTGCTCCGCGACCGGCCGCGCCGCATGTCCGACCTGCGTTGGAGCGACCAGGACGTGCCGCTGCTCGACGAGGCGCGGACGCTGCTCACCGGCGCGCCGCGCTCGTACGGGCACGTGATCGTCGACGAGGCGCAGGATCTCTCGCCGATGCAGCTGCTCGCGATCTCGCGCCGGGCGGTCGACGGCTCGCTCACGATCCTCGGCGACGTCGCGCAGGCGACGGGGCCGGTCGTCTACCGGCGGTGGCAGGAGCTCCAGCCGTACCTGCCCGACGACGCCGAGATGGACATCGAGGAGCTGCGCCACGCCTACCGCGTACCTGCCGAGATCATGGACTTCGCGCTCCCGCTGCTCGACCGGATCGCCCCCGAGGTCGAGCCGCCGCTCGCCTACCGCAAGGGCGGCGACCCGCCGAAGCTCGTCCACGTCGGCGCGGAGGAGCTGCTGGAGCGAGCGCTGCGCGAAGCCATCGCGCTTGAAGATCTCGACGGCCTTCTCGCCGTGATCGTTCCGCGCTCGTTCACGGTCGAAGACTCCTTCCCGTTCCCGATCCTCACCCCACGGCAGGCGAAGGGCCTCGAGTTCGACCACGTCGTCGTGGTCGAGCCGGCAGCCGTCGCGGACGACGGGGATCGCGGGTTGCGCGAGCTCTACGTCGCGCTGACGCGGCCGACCAAGACGCTCGTCGTCGTCCACGCGCGGCCGCTGCCCGACGGCCTATCCGCGCCGACTTAGGTGACGGCGACGCCGTTCGCCGAGCTGAACGAGCTCCTGGCGCGATTCGTCGCTCGGGTCTCTTCGATCCTGGGCGCCGACCTGACCGGCGTTTACCTCACCGGGTCCTTCGCGCTGGGCGGCGGCGACGCTGCGAGCGACTGCGACTTCCTCGCCGTGACCACCGTGCCTCTCGGCGACGCCGAGGAGCGCGCGCTTCGCGGCCTACACCAGGAGATTCCGGATTGGCCGAGCTACTGGGCGTACAACTTCGAGGGCTCGTACGCGCCGCGGGCCGACCTCACGACGTTGGCGAAGCTGGACGAGCCCTGGCTGTACGTCAACCGCGGCGGCCGTGAGATGGAGTGGTCTCCGCACTGCAACACGGCGGACGTCCGGTGGGTTCTGGTCAATCGGCCGGTCGTCCTCGCGGGGGCTGATCCGCGTACCTTCGCCTGCGACGTCCCGGCGGCGGTCCTGCAGAAGGCGATGCGGCCGCAGATCGAGAGCTTCCTCGTCGACCTGGGAACCTGGGCGTCCTTCGACGTCTCGTGGACGCAGCGATACGCGGTCGCGGCGAGCAGCCGGATGCTCTACACGCTCGAACAGGGCGAGGTGATCTCCAAGCAGGCCGCGGTCGAGTGGGCCTCGGAGACGCTACCGAGCCAATGGCGCGGGCTGATCGAGCAGGTCGAAAACGACCGATTCGTGCGGTGGAACGACCCGCCGCGGCCGGGATCCGTCGATCGCGCGGTCGCCTTCGTCGAACACGTGCAGGAGCGCGCCCGTGCGGGTCAGCGCCCAGGCGAGAGCAGGCTGTAGCCGTAGCGCCGCATGCGGCGCTCGTAGCGGAGCGAGACGAGGTCGAGGTACGCGCGCATCCGCAGGTCGCGCTTCAGCGCCTGCCATTGCTGGAAGTACTTCTCGTTCGCTCCGTCCTCGACGGGCTCGCTCGGGGGGATCGGGTCGAGCGCGAGGAACTCGAAGATCCCGCGCAGCACGCGGGCGGGGTCGCGGACGAGCTGCTCGTAGGTGAGGACGTGCACCCGCTCGAGCTGCTCGCGGTCGGTCTCGAAGAGCGCGTGACAGCGGAGCCAGTGCTCGAACATCCGGTCGTAGCGGCGGGTCCCGCGCCATCTCGCGGTCGGGATCGAGACGGGAATCGGATGGCGGACGATGACGACGAACGCCGAGCCGGGGAAGAGCGCCTGGAGGAAGCGGGTCTTGAGCAGGTTCGGCGGCGACTTCTCGAGCAGCAGGGGGCGGGAGAGATCCCACTGCGGCGACCACTCCTCGAACAGCTTCCGCGCGCTCTCCTCGGTCGCGAGCGCCGACGCCTCGGTCAGGTGCGACTCGGGCGCGAAGCCGAAGCGCCCCGGCCCGCCGTACTCCTTCGCCGCCGGATAGACGCTCTGGAGGAGCTGCCCCTCGTCGGCCGGCACGCCGGTCCCCGAGAAGCCGCTGACCTCGGGGTGCGCCGCGAGCAGCCGCGCGAGCAGCGTGGTGCCGCTCCGGTGCAGGCCGGCGAGGAAGACGAACCTGTGCCCCTCCACAGCGCGCAAGCGTAGTGCCGCTGCCGCTCAGGCCGGCCACTGTCGGCTAGCGTCGAGCCGATGCGCACGCGTTCCCTCGGTGACGGCGGGCCGGAAGTCTCGGTCGTCGGCCTCGGCACGAACAACTTCGGCGGCCGGATCGACTACGAGCAGTCGCTCGCCGTGCTCGACGCCGCGCAGGAGGCCGGCGTGACGCTGATCGACACGGCCGACATCTACAGCCAGGGGACGAGCGAGGAGTTCATCGGCCGCGCGCTCGAGGGCCGGCGCGACAAGTTCGTCGTCGCGACGAAGTTCGGCAGCGAGATGCAGGAGCGGCCGGAGGAGCGGCGCGGCAATCCCGACTACATCCGGTGGGCGGTGGAGGGCTCGCTGCGCCGGCTGCGCACCGACGTGATCGACGTCTACCAGATGCACCAGCCCGATCCGGTGACGCCGATCGAGGAGACGCTCGGCGCGCTCAACGACCTCGTCCACGACGGCAAGGTGCGCTGGATCGGCTCCTCGAACTTCTCCGCGGAGCAGATCGAAGCTGCCGAGGAGGTCTCGCGCGGTGCGGGCTTCCACCGCTTCGTCTCGGTGCAGAACCACTACTCGCTCGTCGAGCGCGAGGCCGAGGACGAGGTCTTGCTCACCTGCGAGAAGCTCGGCATCGGCTTCCTGCCGTACTTCCCGCTCGCGAGCGGCCTGCTCACCGGGAAGTACACGCGCGGCGAGGAGGCGACCGAGGGGAGGCTCGCGGGCCGCGAGATCCCGGACGCGCGCTGGGACCGGGCCGAGGCGCTGCAGCGCTACGCGGACGAGCGCGGGATCTCGCTCCTCGACGTGGCGGTCGGCGGCCTGTTCGCGATGCCGGCGGTGTCCTCCGTGATCGCGGGCGCGACGAAGCCCGAGCAGGTGCACGCGAACGTCGCCGCCGGCGCCTGGGAGCCGAGCGCCGAAGACGTGGAGGCGCTGCGGGCGCTCCGCTGATCTCCGACGCGGGCGCGGCCGACGCCGACGCGCTCCGCGCGATCTTCCGGGACTACTTCGTCTGGCTTGGCCCGGACGGCTGGTTCATCGACCCCGAGGCGGAGCTGGCCGCGCTCCCCGGCGGCTACAAGGCGATCCTCCTCGCGCGCGACCGCGAGGCGATCGTCGGCTGCGTCGCGCTGCGGCCGCTCGAGGAGGGTGTGTGCGAGATGAAGCGGCTCTACGTCCGCCCCTCCGGACGCGGCACGGGCGCCGGCCGCGCGCTGGTGGAGGCGTCGATCGCCCGGGCGCGCGAGCTCGGCTACGCGACGATGCGGCTCGACACGCTGCCGACGATGGACGCGGCGCGGTCGCTGTACGTCTCGCTGGGCTTCCGGCCGATCGACCGCTACAACGACAACCCGATCGAGGGCGTCCTCTTCTTCGAGTTAGCGCTCTGACGGAGTCGCCCAACGCATTCAGGTGAGAGGACGCCGGCCCAGGCGAGTGTCGTCTGACGTTGCCTCTGTGGACTCCTCAGTCGGGGAAGGTTTCGGGGCGCCGGATGAGTCTGACGGCGAGGGCGAGGGCGAGGGCGAGGAAGCCGAGTAGGCCGAGCTCGAGCAGGAAGTTGGTCAGTACGCGTCCGGTTGAGGGGAGTCGTTCGAACTGAGCAGTGACGATGAGGATTCGCCGCACGACTGCGATCAGACCGATGAAGAGGAACGGCTCAACCGCGATCTTGTGCGTGCGCAAGACGAAGCGGAGCGTGTAGGCGAGCTCGGCAATGATGAGCAAGAGCAGGATCCGGTCGAGCAATCCAACAGCGGTGTCGACCGCGCCCGCCCTTATTGAGATCGCGTGTGCGAGCTCGTGCACGGTCCCGACGAGGACGAGCACCGCAGCAGCCGCCAGCAGGAGCGCGACTGCGGCGTAGAGGAACGCTTCAAACCCGACGAGGCCCCTGAGGAGACCGCGGTCGAGGGAGCGTGACTCCTCTGGTGCCGGCACAGCATCTTCAGAGGACATAGCCCAGCGTACCGCGACCGTCCGCCTACCACCAGTCCGGGGGCCCGCCTGTTCCCGTCAGGGGTCATTCGCGACGCAGGCCCAGCCGAGAGGTGACCTCCGATTGACCAAGCTCGGTCACGCGGCTAGCCCTATGCGCGACCGATCATGGTCGGAAGTGATCGGCAAGATCCCCGTCGTCGTGGCGTTCTCCAGGCGTCTCGTCCGCACCGCGCGGTTCGCGGTGACGGACGACCGCATCCCCAAGCCGCTGCGCGCGGCCGCGGCGTTCGGCCTGCTGCCCGTGCCGGGACCCACCGATGCGGTCCTGGTCTTGGTGGCGGTCCCGCTGGGGTTGTTCTATCGAGAGCCGCTCGCCGACGCTTGGCGTCGCGCCTGTCTCCGGTCGTAGAGTTCGCGGCTGTGAGCCGGCCGCCCAACCCGGAGCTCGACGCTGCGCGGCGCGAGCTGCAAGAGCTCTACCGCCGGCTCGCCATTGCGCGCCCGTTCAGCTGGAGCCGCATGGGCACGCAGCGGCAGATCGCCCGCGTCAAGCGCCGCACCGAGCAGCTCGAGCGCGGGGCTTAGTCCTCTTCGGCTTCCAGCTCCGCCATCTCGAGCGCGAAGCCGAGGGCGCGGAGGATGTTGCCCGTCGCCGCGACGACCTTCGGGGTGCCGACGATCGGCGCGATCGCTGCGAGGACCGCGCGGACCTCGTCCTCGCCGATCCCCATCTCGGCGGCCGCACCGAGGTTCATCAGGTACGAGGCCGGCGGAGCGTCGACGGCGACGAGGGCGGCGATGCGGACGAGCATGGCCGTGTCCGCATCGAGCGTCGTCGCTTCCAGCGACGCTGCTGTCATGGTCTCGATGAGGTCGAGAACGGGTGTTTCCTGCTCAGACATGATCTCTCTCCTTTTCGTTTGTCGAGAGGATCTTAGAGCCGGAGAGGCCGCGGAGTCGGCGGGTCTAGGCGCCGCCGCGGTGGCAGCTCGCCGTGACGGAGCCGTCAGCATTGCGTCTGCCGGTGAGGGTGACGCTCGCGACGTCCTTGCCTCCGAAGCCGGTGCGGCCGATCGGGCCGAAGCCGGCGGGGATGCCCAGCTGCAGGCGGTGGTGCAGGATCCTGCAGACGAGGATGTCGCCGGGCCGGAGCGTGCCCGGCGGGAAGGCGCGCTGGATGCCGGGCTGGACGACGCCGTGCCTCCGCTGCAGGACGTGCCGCTCGAGCGAGCTCGCGAGGCCGAGCTTCTCGAGCGTCGCCATCTGCGGCGTCCAGCATGTCGAGAACTTCTGGTGCACAGGCCTGCCGTCCAGGCTGCCCGAGATCGTCATGTCGAACCAGGAAGACGTTCCGCCCTCGCAGTTGACGGGCCGCGGCGAGGTGACGAGCGTGGGGTCGTGCGCCAGCGCAGCGCACGCCGCGGCCGGATCTGAGACGTCGCCGCCGGCCGGGCCGCAGTCGAGGTGGAAGACGGCCTGACCGACGTTGGGATTGACCGCCGTCAGCGTCAGCGTGGTTCCGGCGAGGCTCACTCCGCTGCCACAGCCGGTGAGCGCGAGCACGAGCAGCACGAGTGCCAAGGCCTTTCATTCCACCGAATGTACGGCGCCGGGGCGCCGAATGTCACGGATCGAACTCCACCTGGTCGAAGTAACGAAGCACGGTGTGGCCAGGCCGTACCCGGTCCTGCAACGCCCGCAGTTCGTCGTCGGACGCCTCGCCGAGCGCCCGTTTGATCGCGAGCCAGGGGAGGTTGAAGTCCTCCTGGATCATCATCGTCGAGATGCGGGGGTTGATCTCGATCACCTTCTCGCCCATGAACTGGATGCTGAAGAACCACTCGAGCCCGAACTCCGCGACGACGCGCTCGGAGGCCGCCACCAGCTCGGGCGCGTCGAGCGTGACGAAGTACATGCCCAGCCCGCAGCGCACCGATTCGCGTGTGCGCGTCGCCTGGAGGACGATGCGGCTGCCGTCCGCGATCCCGTCGACCGTCCGCTCCGGCTCGGTGAGGAACTCCATCACGAGCAGGTCGAGACCCTCCTCGGGCAGCAGCTCGACCGCCTCCTCGAGGCGCATGGCGAGCGCGCCGGGCCGCTCGTTGAGGAGCTGGTGCGTGCGGTCGACGGTTGGGTCGAGCACACGGAAGCCCCGCGAGCCCGAGGAGAAGACCGGCTTGAAGCAGACCGGGCGCTCCGGGTAGCCGAGCTCGCGCGCCGCGGCCTCGACGCCGGCCGCACCCGTGACACGGCGGAACTCGGGGGCGCCCACGCCGATCCGCTGCAGCGCCTCGAACGTCTCGGCCTTGTCGTTCGAGCGCCGTTCCGCGTCGGGGCCGCTGATCATCACCGGCACCGGGAACTCGCCGCGGCGCGGCGCCAGATGCCGCAGGTCGTGCGACGACTCCGGTAGGACGACGTCGACGCCTTCCTGCTCGACGAGCGCGAGTAACGCGTCGGGAAACGTGGGGTCGGCACCCGCCGGGACGAGGTGGAACGCATCGCAGAGGTGGCGGCCGATCGCCCGCTCGGACATGTCGACCCCGACGAGGCGCACCTCCCGCTCGCCGTTCTCCTTCAGCGCGCGCAACAGCCGCGCCGCTCCCGGCGCCCCGCAGGCGGTGACGAGGATCGTCGTCATGTCTGGGCGAGCACCCACTGGAACCGTGCCGGGCCTTCAGGCTCCTCGAACTCGACGACTTCGTCCCGCTCGATCGCGAACCCCGCTTCGCGGACGAGTCGCGAGTTGACCTCCGGCGGGAAGCCCGAGAAGAACGTCTCGGCTCCGAGCCACTCGCCCGTCCAGCCCGGCAGATCGGAGGCGCCGAACGCCGCGAGGAGCCAACCCTCGGACACGAGCCAGCCGTGGATGCTGCCGAGGAGCGGCGCGAGCAGCTCGCGCGGGACGTGGTTGAAGACGTAGAAGGAGCAGACGGCGTCGAACGAGCCGGCGGGCAGCTCGAGCGCGGTGAAGTCGGCGCAGACGAACTCCGCCTCCGGGATCGCCGCCCTCGCCCGCTCGACCTGCTTCGGGGAGATGTCGACGCCGGTCAGCCGGAAACGCGATGCAAGCCGCTGTGTCTCCACGGTTCCGCCGCCGCAGCCGAGCTCCAGCAGGCGGGCGCCGTCGGCGAGGCGCGACGTGAACTCCTGCTCCCATTCGTCGCGCGGGTCGCCGGCGATCTCCTCACGCCAGGCGGCGAAGGTCTTGCCCATGGCGTCGTAGCCGTCGGCGACGATCTGCGTCCGAGGATCGGGCACGGCGCGATGGTACTTCTGGAGCGCGCACTAGACTCGCGGTCGGGGTGAACTGGTGATCTCAGCATGAGGCGTCCGCGCACGTGGCGTGCGGTCGGGACGCTCGTCGTCACCGGCCTCGCGCTCGCCTACATCGTCTGGAAAGTCGACCTGCGGACGACCGCGCACGTCCTCGCGAACGCGAGCGCCGGCTGGTGGCTCGCCTCGTTCGGGATCTGGGTCGTCTCGGTCTGGCCGCTCTCCTGGCGCTGGGGCAAGCTGCTCGCCGCGAGCGGCGTGCACGAACGGCTCGGCTGGCTCGTACGGACGACGTTCGTCGCCTACGCGGCCGCGCAGATCCTGCCGACCTCGCTCGGTGGCGACGCGTCGCGGATCTACGAGACGGCCCGCCGCCATCCGGGCTCGCGCGGCCCGGTGGCCGGCACCGTGCTGCTCGAGCGGGCGCTCGGCGGAGCGGCCACCCTGCTGCTCGCTGCCGTCGGCTTCCTGCTTGCTCTCGGCCACTACTCCGTCGGCGGCTACGTCTGGGTCGAGCTCGCCTTCGTCCTTCTGAGCATCCTCGGCGCGTTCGTCCTCTTCTCCACGCGGCTGCACCCGATCCTGCACCGGCTGCGCCCCGTGCTGCAGCGCTTGCGGGTCGAGGCGGTTCTCCGCGACGTGTACCTCGCGGTCCACGCCTACCGGACGAGGCTGCGACTGCTCGGCGGGGTGTTCGCGCTCACGCTCGTAGTGCAGGCGGCGCGCGTGCTCGCGATCTGGTGCGCCGGCAAGGCCGTGGGAGTCGAGCTCTCGCCGCGGCCGTACTACGTGATGGGGCCGCTGCTCTTCCTCGTCATGCTCATCCCGTTCACGATCAACGGGCTCGCCGTCAGGGAGTCGTTCTTCGTGAGCTTCCTCGGGGCTCTCGGCGTCTCGGCCGACCAGGCGTTCGCGGCGGGCTTCCTCTTCTTCCTCGTCACGGTGATGGCCGCCCTGCCGGGCGCCGTGATCGTCGCGTGGGAAGGCATGCGGCGCACCCGCGCGGTTCCGGGACCGGCGGGATGAACTGGCCGGCGAATCCGGCTGTCGAGCTGAGGCGGCCGGCGGTGCTGCAGGCCCGGGAGGACGTCGTGTGGCGCCTCGTCACTCCCGCAGCGGTTGTCGCGCTGCTCGGCATCTCCCGGCTCCTGCCGCACACGGGGTTCGGGCTCTGGGTGCGGCTTGCGGCGGCCACGCTCCTCGTCCTGCTCCCGGGGATGCTCGTCGCGCGCTGCCTGGGCCAGCGGAGCGCGGCGGCTGCGGTCGCCTCCTCGGTCACGCTCGTGGGTGCCGGTCTCGCGTTGACGTTCGCCCTGGGCGCCTCGCTGGACGTGACGCTCGCCTTCATGCTCGGCGCCGGCGCGATCGCCCTGGTCTGGTCGCTGCTCGGCCGGGATCTGGAGGGCGTGCCGCTGCCCGGCGCGGCTCGCCTCTCGCGCGGCCTCGTCGCCCTCGCCGGTATCGGGCTCGGCGCCGGCATCTGGTTCGTGCAGGGCGCTTTCACGGGCGACGTCTTCTTCCACCTCGGCCGCATCCGGAAGCTCGAGACGCTCCATTCGCTCTCGCTGCACGACGTCGGGGAGTTCAGGCACGGCGGGCTCCATCCGGGCTACGCGTTCCCGCTATGGCACGCCTGGCTCGCGCTCGTGGCGCGGCTCGCCGGCGTCGCCCCGACGAGCGTCGCCGCGCACGAGGCGAGCATCCTCGTGCCGGTCGCGCTCGTGCTCGTCTTCGAGATGGGCTGGGCGATCTTCCGCTCGATCGGGCTCGCGGTCGCGGTCGTCATCGCGCAGCTGGCGTTCAAGGTGTTCGCGCCGGGGCACGGCGGCGTCTACCGCTTCCTCTGGGAGCCGGGCAGCGTCGCCACCCAGCTGCTCGTGCCCGCCGGGGTCGCGTTCTTCTTCTACTTCGTGCGCAAGCCGACCTGGTCGACCGGGGTCATGCTCGCCGCAACCTCGGGCTCGCTCGCTCTCGTCCACCCGACGTACGCGCTGTTCGTCGCGATCCCGCTGGCGGCGTTCGTCATCGCGCGGACGCTGCTCACGTGGGGCCGGGACTTCCGGACCGGCGTCCTCGCGTTCGCCGTCTTCGGGCTGCCGATGGCGCTCGCCTACCTGTGGCTGGAGCCGGTCGTCCAGCAGACGATCCCGGTCTCTCCCAACCCGGCGCAGCTCGCGCAGAACCTCTACCACTACCGCACCGATCTCGTCGTGCACTCGCTCGCGCGCTACAGCCTGGCTCCTGCTCGAATCGACCGGAACGGGGCGGTGACGATCGTCGCGCTCCTGTTCGTGCCGCTCGCGCTGCTCGCCCGGCGACGGCGCTGGGCCGCACTCGTGCTCGGCGGGACGGTCGCGGTGCTCGGGATCGAGCTCTGGCCGCTCCTCTTCCCGCACTTCTCCAATCTCGTGTCGCTTTCGCAGTCGCGGCGCCTGTCCGGGTTCATTCCCTTCGCGGTGGCCCTCGCCGGCGGCTTCGCGATCATCAGCCGCTTCTCGCGGGCGCTCGCCCTCGCGGGCGCGTTGGGATGCGGCATCTGGCTCCAGGTCGCGTACGCCGGCGACTTCGGGCTGCGCGCTCCGAGGACCGCGCCCACGATCGTGGTCTGGATCGCGCTCTACGGAGGCATCGCGGCGCTCGTAGCCGGCGCTCTCCTCGCCTGGCGGCGCTACGGGAACCCCTCGCCGGCCGGCTCGCGCCCGCGCGGCGGCACGGCGGCGCTGGCCGTCCTCTTGCTCGTCCTCCCCGTGGCCGTCCACGGGTTCTCGAACTGGACGCCGCAGGTCAAGCACGACCGGGACGCGCTGACGCCCGGGCTGATCCGCTTCCTGCAGCAGGACGTGGCGCCGCGCTCGGTCATCTTCTCCGACCTCGCGACGAGCTACCGCGCCACGGCGTACGCCCCCGTTTACGTCGTCGCGGTGCCGCCGACCCACGCCGCGAACACGCGGCCGAACGAGCTCGCCAAGCGGCGGCGGGGCGTGCTCCGGTTCTTCACGCATCCGAGCCTCGAGGAGCCGCAGGCGTGGGGCGCGCAGTGGCTCATCCTGCCGCGCTCGGGGCCGGTGGGGGTCATCGAGCACGAAGGGCTGCGGCCCCGCTACGAGGACAACAGGTTCGTCGTCTTCCGGGTTCCCCCCGGCTAGTACCGTTGCGCCGTTGACGGAACAGATTTGAAGGTCCTGCTCGTGACGCGTCACTTCCCGCCGGGCGGCGGGGGCGGCGTCCAGCGGCCGCTGAAGTTCGCGACGCACCTCCCGGCCCTCGGGATCGAGACGCACGTGCTCGCGCCGGACCTGCCCGGGCCGGTCCCGGAGGACGCGGAGCTCGAGCTGCCGACGCAGGCCTGGATCCATCGCGTGCGCTACGTCGGGCCGCGCGCAGGCCGTCCCTCCGAGCAGCTCGTCGCCAAGGAGGGGGTTGCACGGCTCGGCACCCAGGCCGCCCTGTTCGGGCGCCGCCTGCTCGTTCCGGACGAGAACGTGCCCTGGAGCACGCTCGCGACTCCGGTCGCGATCCGGCTCGTCCGGCGCGAGGGGATCGACGTCGTGCTCACCACGTCACCGCCGCCTTCGCTCCACCTCCTCGGCGGGGCGGTGAAGCGGACAACCGGTGCGGCCTGGGTCGCCGACCTCCGCGACCCGCTCACCTCGCATCCGCATCGGCGCGGCTACGAGTCGCAGCTCGCGCGGCTGAAGGAGAAAACCACCGGCGGCGTCGGGAAGCTCGTCGCGTCCCAGGCCGACGCGATCGTCGCCGTCTCCGACGCGATCGCCGAGGAGATGCGCGCGCTCGAGCCGAAGAGCAAGGTCGTCACGATCGCCAACGGCTGCGACTTCGACGACTTCGCGGGCCTCGATCACCACCCCAGCGAGCGCCTGAGGATCACGCACGCCGGCCACTTCCACGGCAAGCGCGACCCGAAGCCGTTCCTGCGTGCCCTCGCGGAGTCCGGCCTCGACGACGTCGTGGCCCGCTTCGCCGGCGACTTCCGCGCCGCCGACCGCGAGTACGCGGAGTCCCTCGGTCTCGGCGACCGCATCGAGCTGCTCGGCGACGTCTCCCGGCGGCGCTCCCTCGAGCTGCAGCGGGACTCCGAGGTGCTGCTCCTCCTGATCCCGGAGTCCGGCGGCCGGGGCAAGGGCGTCCTGACCGGAAAGATCTTCGAGTACCTCGCGGCCGAGCGGCCCATCCTCGCCGCCGTCCCACCCGACGGCGCGGCTGCGCAGCTCGTGCGCGACACGGGAGCCGGCGTGGTCGTCCCTTCCGACGACGTCGACGCGCTGCGTGAGGCCCTGCTCGACCTCCACCGCCGCTGGAAGGCCGGAAGCCTCGACGGGACGCCGCTGTCGGACGAGTGGCGCACGCGGCTCTCACGCGGTGAGCGCGTCGAGGAGCTCGCAGAACTGCTGAGGAGCCTCGCGTGATCCGCTCACCCGCTCCACACGCTCCTGGGGCAGAGTTCGCCCGATGACCGCCGCCGCACTCACCGCGGGCCGCACCGTCGCCGTGCCGCGGACGCGGGAGCGGATCGTGACCGGGCTCTTCTTCACCTCCCTGTTCGTCGCGACCTTCGAAAAGGTGCACTGGAACGTCGCGGGCAACATTGGGCTCAACGACATCACGACGATCCTGTTCGTCGTCGCCTACGTCGTGACCGAGCGCCGCCCGCTCCCCCGGACGAGCGCGATCGTGCTCGGCTTCTTCGCGGCTTTCGCGCTCGTCTACCTCGCCGGCTTCTGGAACATCGACACGCAGCAGGGGCTGACCCAGTTCGAGAAGGGGATGGTGAAGTTCGTCATCCACTTCGCCTTCCTCGTGGCGGCGATCGGCTACCTCGCGCAGCGCGGCGAGCGCTTCTTCTGGCGGGCGCTCGGCTGGTTCACGGTCGGCTTCGTGGCGAACGCCGTCTACGGGATCCTCCAGCTCGGCTCCCAGCTCGGGGGCCACAGCCTCGACAACCTCCTGCTCAACCCGCTCACGGGCGGCGCGGCCAGCATCAACATCTACGGCGCGATCGGCGGGCAGAGCATCTACCGGGTCAATGCGCTCACCGGCGACCCGAATCATCTCGGCGTGATGCTGATCGTGCCGCTGCTCGCGCTGACGCCCGTCTACCTGCGGCTGCCGCGCCGGCATCGGCTCAAGTGGCCGCTGGCGATCGCCCTCGTCTTCCTGCTGCTCGTGGACATCGCGACGTTCTCGCGCAGCGGTGGCGTCGGGCTCCTCGCGGGCGCCCTTGTGCTCGTGGTGCCGTATCGGCGCTTCTTCCGCTCGAAGCAGTTCCTCTATCCGCTCGGCGCCGTCGCGGTCGTGCTCCTCGGCGCGCTCATCGCGCGCAGGCACTTCTTCGAGACCTTCCTGGGGCAGAGGGTCTCGACGGGCGGCAGCTCGACGAACGCGCACTTCGCCGTCTACTCGTTCATCGGCCAGGTCCTCCACCTGCACCCGCTGCTCGGGCTCGGCAACAACAACTTCGCCGTCTACTACGAGTTCGTGACGGGCCAGGCGAACTACGGCGCCCACTCCTACTGGGTCGCGGTCATCGTCGAGTCGGGGCTGCTCGGCCTCCTCGTCTGGATCGTCTTCCTCCGCTACGTCTTCGTGCGGCTGCAGGCGGCGCGGCGGCTCGGCCGGCTGCTCGACCGGATCGGCGATCCGGAAGGGGCGCACGTGCGGCCGCTCGCGTACGGCTTCACGGCCGCTCTCGTCGGGACGATCGTCGCCAACTTCTTCTACCTGACGCTCCAGTTCTATTACTTCTACGCCTTCCTGGCCTTCGCGCTCGCACTGCCCGTCGTGTTCGGCGGGCGTGCCCGTGGGCAGCCCGCCCCTTAGTGCCCCTCCGGCGAATGTCCTCAGAACCCCTGGCGGCTGCAAGGCGTCGCGACTCCTCGCTTCGCTCGTCGGCCGGCTTCGGCAAGCCTTCGCCGCCTGCGGCGTCCTCTGTCGCCCCGATAGCTTCGGCTATCGAGGCTCCCTGCGTCCTTGCCTCGCTTGCCTTTCGCGCGCCAGTGCCGCGGCAACATCCACCGGAGAGGCACTAGTGCGGGTCGTCGTCCTCACGACGTCGTGGCCGCGGACGGAGCGGGAGTTCGCCGGTCGCTTCGTCGCCGACGCCGTGGAGCGGCTGCGCGAGCGCGGGGTGGAGGTGGACGTGCTCGCGCCCGGTTCCGGCTACCGGGACTACGGCCTCGCGTACGGAGGCGGGATGGCGGCGAACGTTCGGCGCCGGCCCTGGCTGGCCCCGCTCATGCTCCTCTCGATGTGGCGGGCGGTGCGGCGGACGGCGCACGCGGGGGATCTCGTCCACGCGCACTGGCTGCTCACGGCTGCGGTTGCACGGTTCGGTGGGAGGCCGTTCGTCGTCACGCTGCACGGCTCCGGCTCCGCCGGGCGCTTCTCGGACGAGGAGCTCGCCCGCAGGCAGCCTCGCCTGGTGCACGCGCTCCTGCGCCGTGCCGCCGCTGTGATCTGCGTCTCCGAGACCCTCGCCTGCCCAGTCCGGGCAACGGGACTGGATGCCGTGGTGATCCCGAACGGGGTGCGCGTACCGGACGACGTCGGACCACCCGCCGAACCACCCGAGGTGCTCTATGTCGGCAGGCTCTCGCCGGAGAAGAACATCGACACGCTCGTCGAGGCGATCGGCGACCTGAACCTCGTCGTCGCCGGCGACGGGCCGTTACGCGACCGCGTGCCGAACGCGCTCGGAGCCGTACCGCACGCCGAGGTCGAGCGGCTGCTCGAGCAGGCGTCGGTCGTCGTCGCGCCGTGCGAGCGGGAGGGCTTCGGCCTCGCCGCCGCCGAGGCGATGGCGTTCGGGCGGCCGGTCGTGGCCGCGGCCGGCGGCGCGCTCCTCGACCTCGTGACCGACGGCGAGACGGGCCTGCTCGTGCCGCCGCGCGACGCGCCGGCCATGCGTGCGGCGGTGGAACGGCTGCTCGGCGACCCCGAGCTGCGCGAGCGCCTGGGCCGAGGGGCGCGCGACTTCGCCCGCGAACGCTTCGGCTGGGACGGCGTGATCGAGCGCACGCTCGCCGTCTACGCGGACGCACTAGCATCGCCCCGATGAAGGGCGTGATCCTCGCGGGCGGTTCGGGAAGCCGCCTCGCTCCGCTGACGCGCATCACGAACAAGCACCTGCTGCCTCTGTACGACCGGCCCATGGTGACCTACGCCGTGGAGGCACTCGTCCGGGCCGGCTTCAGCGAGTTGATGCTCGTCACGGGCGGCACTCATGCGGGCGAGTTCTTCCGGCTGCTGGGCAACGGCCAGGAATACGGAATCGACCGCCTCTTCTACGCGTACCAGGAACGGCCGGGCGGCATCGCGGAAGCGCTCGGGCTCGCGGAGCGGTTCGTCGGCCGGGACCGCTGTTGTGTCCTGCTCGCGGACAACGTCTTCGAGCGGCCGCTCGCGCCGGTCGTGGAGCGGTTCGCCGCTCAGGAGCGCGGGGCCCGCGTCGTCCTCTCCGAGGTCGCCGACGACGAGCACCTGCGACACCTTGGAGTCGCCGAGCTGGAGGCCGGCAGGGTCGTCCGGATCGTGGAGAAGCCGGCCGAGCCGCCGAGCCGCTTTGTAGTTACCGGGGCCTACTTCTACGACAGCCAGGTCTGGGACATACTTCCGACGCTCGAGCCGTCGGGTCGCGGTGAGCTCGAGATCACCGATCTGAACAATTGGTACGTCGAGCGTGGTGAGATGGAGGCAGACGTGCTCGACGGCTTTTGGGGAGACGCCGGCGAGTCGATCGATGCCTACTACGCGGTGAATGACTTCATCCGGAACGGGAGGCGTAGGTGATCGCCGGCCTGCGGCGCTTTGAGCTCGCACGTCACACCGACGAACGGGGCTGGTTCACCGAGCTCGCACGCGCGAGCGCTCTGCCCAAGCCGATCCGACAGGTCAACTTCTCCCGATCTCGCCGCGGCGTGATTCGCGGCCTCCACTACCACGAGCGTGGGCAAGACGATCTCTTTGTCTGCCTCGCAGGGATGGTGCGCGTCGTCGTCCTCGACCGGACGACAGACGAGGCGTTCTCGGAAGACATCGGCGACGACAACCCGGTCGCTATCTACGTCCCCGGCATCAACGCTCACGGCTACGAGGCACTCACTGATGCGCTCTTCGCATACCTCGTGACCGAGGAGTACGACGCGGAAGATCCCGACGAGCACGGTATTCCCTGGGACGACCCGCGCGTCAAGCACCTGTGGAGCGTCGATGAGCCGACTCTCTCCGCACGCGACGCCGCCGCTCGTCAGGAACCCGGATGAGGCTGCTCGTCACCGGCGCGGCTGGTTTCATCGGTTCGAACTTTGTGCGTTGGTGGCTCGAGCGTCATCCGGACGATCACGTGGTGGCGCTGGACAAGTTGACCTACGCCGGCGACCCGCGCAACCTCGACGGGCTTGGTGTGCGGCTTGTGGTTTGTGACATTTGCGATCTCGATCCGGTCGAGCGGCTTCTCGCCGAGGAGGAGATCGACACGGTCGTCAATTTCGCTGCCGAGTCGCACAACAGTCTGGCGGTGATCGACCCGGGACTGTTCTTCCGCACCAACGTCCTGGGGACGCAGGCTCTGCTCGAGGCCTCGCGCCGGCAGGGGGTGTCGCGTTTCCATCACGTCTCGACCTGCGAGGTGTACGGCGATCTGGCGCTCGATTCGGGGGACGCGTTCAGCGAGGAGTCGCCCTACCGGCCGCGGACGCCGTACAACGCGTCGAAGGCGGCGGCCGACCATGCGGTGCGCGCCTATTTCGAGACGTTCGGCCTGCCGGTCACGATCACGAACTGCTCGAACAACTACGGGCCGCGGCAGTTCCCCGAGAAGCTGATTCCGCTCTTCGTCACCAACGCGCTCGACGACCGTGAGCTGCCGCTGTACGCCTCGACACGGAACCGGCGCGAGTGGCTGCACGTCGACGATCACTGCCGCGCGGTCGAGCTCGTGCTCGAGCAGGGGCGCGAGGGCGAGACGTACAACGTCGGCTCGGCTGTCGAGCGCTCGATCGAGGAGATCGCCGACCTCGTGCTCGGTCTGACCGGGAAGCCCGGGTCGCTGAAGACGATCGTTCCCGACCGGCCCGGGCACGACCGCCGCTACCTGCTCGACTCCGCGAAGCTCCGAAGCGAGCTCGGCTGGCAGCCGCAGATCTCCTTCGAGGAGGGGCTGCGCGCGACGGTCGAGTGGTACGCCGCCAACCGCGCCTGGTGGGAGCCGCTCCGCGAACGGGCGCCCGTCCGTGAGACCCAGTGGAGCTGACCCAGTGGAGCTGACCCAGTGGAGCTGACCCAGTGGAGCTGACTCGGTGGAGTTGAGCCGCGGCGTCCTCGTCACCGGCGCCGACGGGCAGCTCGGGGCCGCCTTGTGCGAGGAGTTCGAGCCGGTGACGCGGGTCATTGCGCTGACCCGGGCGGAGTGGGACGTGACGCTACCGCCTCCGACCGGGCTTCCCGAGGTCGACCTCGTGCTGCACGCCGCGGCCTGGACGGACGTCGACGGAGCGGAGTCGTCCCCGCAGGACGCGGCCGCGGTCAACGTCGGCGGCACACAGCACGCGCTGGAGCTCGGCGCGCCGATCGTGCTCTTCTCCACGGACTACGTCTTCGACGGCCGCAAGCGCGACCCCTACCTCGAGTCGGACGCGCCGAGCCCGCTCTCGGTCTACGGCCGCACCAAGCTGCAGGCCGAAGCCGCGGCCGGCGACGACACCTGGATCGTGCGCACCTCCTGGCTCCACGGCTGGACGAGCACGAACTTCGTCCGCACGATGCTCCGCCTCGGCGCGGAGCACAACGAGGTGACGGTCATCGACGACCAGCGCGGCTCGCCCACCTACGTCGCGCACCTCGCGGCCGCGGTACGGGAACTGCTCGAGCTCCCACGCGGGCTGTGGCACCTCGCCGGCGACGGCGACTGCACCTGGGCCGAGCTCGCCGAAGCGATCTTCGAAGAGGCCCGGATCGACTGCCCCGTTCGACGGATCACAACCACAGAACTCGACCGGCCCGCACCCCGACCCGCCTACTCGGTACTACGAAGCGAACACCCCGACGCCCCGCAGCTGCCCCATTGGCGTACAGGGCTTCAGGACTGCCTGAAGCGGCTGTGCCTCGACTAGGCGAGCTCGGTTTTCGTCCTAAGTGGCTACCGTGCTCGAAAGATGCCGCCTCCAGCCGACGTTTGCGTGATCGTGGCGACCTATGAGGGACGTCACCACCTCGAGCGTCTGCTCCCCTCCCTCCAGCAGCAGACTCTTCCGCACCGGGTGATCGTCGTCGACAACGCGTCGACCGACGGGACATGTGCTTTCCTGCGAGAGCGCTGGCCGGATGTCCAGGTGGTCGCATGCTCGGAGAACATCGGCTTCGGCAAAGCGGCCAACGCCGGAGTTGCGGCGGCGAATTCGCGAACCATCGTTCTGCTCAACAACGACACGGTGTGCACGCCGACCTTCCTCGAGCGGCTGGTCGAAGCGTTAGACCCGCCGCACGGAGTCGTGATGGCCGCGCCGGTCCTCGTTCGCCTCGGCAACGAGGGGCGGATCGACACGGCAGGAATCGTCGTCGACCGGAGTCTCCACGGGTTCAACCACCTCTACGGCGAACCGGTGGGGATACTGGCAGCCGACCCCCCCGACCCTCTAGCCCCGTGCGGCGGCGCCGCGGCATTCGACCGTGCCGCATTTCGCGAGCTCGGCGGCTTCGATCCGGCCTTCTTTGCCTATCTCGAGGACGTCGACCTCGGGATCCGCTGTGTTGCGCGAGGCTGGAGGTGTCGGTTGGCGCCGACTGCGATCGCAATCCACGCCCATTCCGGGACGCTCGGCGAGGGTTCGCCGGCGAAGAATCGACTGACGGGATGGGGGCGGGGCTACATCGTCGGGAAGTACCGGCTTCACAGCCATCCCCGCCTCCTATTTTGGGCGGCCTTTGGCGAGCTGGTCATGGCAGTGGGGAAAGCCGTCCTCGACCGGGATCTCTCGAGCACGAAGGCGTTCGTCACCGGCCTGCGCGCCGGGCTTCGAGCACAAGCCGAGCCGCTTCCGGCGTTACCTGCCGGACCCGCAAGCCTGTCGCCGTTCGATGGCTTTCGTCGGCGCTTGGCGCGACGCTTCAAGATGGATGCGGGGTCAGTGTCACCGGCTCGCGGAGTGAGCCTGCCCGAGCCTCTGCAGGCCGAAGACGCAATCCGCGCCGGCCAGGACGGGCGATGACGAGCTCCGAGGGCTACACGGCTGACCGCATCGCGCTCCGCCGGCGAGTCCTGAACCTGTCGCGGCCGCATATGCGCCATCTCGTCCTCGCGGCGACGATCGCCTGCATTCTCGCGCTCGCAGCGCTGAAGGCGGGAGGCACCGGGTCCCAGCTCACGACTCACGTGCTCGGCGGCGCCCTGGCCGTCGCGTTCGTCGCCCTGACGCTGATCGACTTCCGCGCGAGCGTCGCAGTCACGATCTTCGAGCTGGTTCTCGGGGGAGCGGGCGGCCATTGGGTCGACTTCGGGAGCCTGTCGGGCCGCATCTTCCTGATCTCCGTCGTGACCTTGCGGGCAGCCTGGCTCACAATCGTCGACCGACGGCGCGGGCTGCATCCCATCCTCGGCCGGTACGGCGCGCACGCGCTCGCCCTCGCCGTCCTCATTCCCGTGATCTGGATCCCTCTCGGTCTCGCCGACGGCAACGGGCCCCACAACGTCGTCGCCGACGGCGACGCGTACCTCTTCTTCGCGTTCGTTCTCGTGGTCATGACGCTTGTCCGGAGAGGGGACGGCGGCTGGCTCCGGAGGCTGTTCTTCGCGGCCTGCGCGACGAATGCAGTGGCGTACTTTCTCCTGATCGTCGTCACGTCAGCCGGAGTCGTCAGCCTCGCAAGCGTCCGGCTGTGGCTCAGCGCCCGGCTTGCGATGGGCGGCGTCGTCGGGTACATGCCGAACGGCGACTTCAGGCTCTTCACGGCCGGCAGCCTGTTTCTGGTGGTCGGACTTGCGCTGACGGCGCAGCGGCTCCTCGTCCGGCCGCGCGACCCCTGGCTCTGGCTACTCGCTGCCGCCCTCACCGTGGATCTCATCGCCACCTACACGCGCGGGCTCTGGCTCAGCGCGGTGGTCGGCGTGCTGCTCGTCATCGCCCTCGAAGTCCGCAGCGCCAGGCAGCTGGGGCTCGCGATCGTCATCCCGAGCGCCGTCTTCGCGGTCGCTCTCGCGGTGGCACCGCTCGCGAGCCTCTCGCTCTACGGCTACGTCTTCAACCGCGCAGCGAGCATCACCGCGTCCGAGCAGGCACTTACGAGCCGGGTGACGAATCGCAGCTTCGAGAGGTCCCTGCGCGGCTGGCAAGTGAGCGCTGCGGGGCACGCACTGCACGTACTCCGGACGGCGTCGGCGTCGCACACGGGAACGCACAGTCTCGAGCTGTCGAACTCGAAGGCGGACGCGGACGCGTACGCCTTCCAGAACCTCTCTGTGAAGCAGAAGACGGCGTACGCGGTCAGCGCGTGGGTGAACGCGCGGGCACTCCGTCTCCCCGCGGCCGGCGGGCGGGGTCTGCTCGTCTGGGACGCGCAGGACAGGCGCCTGTACACGGTGCCGCTGAGGCGCAGAACGAACGGCTGGACGCACCTGGCGTTTACGTTCCCGACCCGAGCCCATGCCGCAGACATCCAGATTAGGCTCTATGCGCCGAAGGGTCGTGTCCTCTGGGACGATGTCCAGCTCGCTGCCCGCGGCCGTGCCGGCGCGAGCTCCCGAGCAGCGGGAGGCGGTGTCCAGGTGAGCTCCCTCGCGGGATCCTCGGCGACGCAGACGATGGCTCTCGCGTCGACGACTGGAGGCGGAGGCGACGTGGCGGGGGAGGCATCGAACGCGTACAAGGCCGCCGAGGCCAGGGCTCTCTGGGGCTACATCCAGAAGCGACCCATCTACGGGTACGGCTTTGGAAAGGTCGCAAGGCCGTTCGCCACGGGTTACTCGTACGAGCTCTCGTATCTCGATCTCGCGCTCAAGGCCGGAATCATCGGGCTCCTGCTCTATCTGTCCTTCCCGGTCAGACTCGTCGTCGACGCGTTGCGGCTTCGGCGAAGGGCGGCGCCTCTGGATCGTGCGCGACGCATCGGCGCCCCTGGAGTGGTCGTCGGCGTCGTGGTCGGGATCCTGCTGGCCGGAGCGACGAACCCGTACCTCTTCGCGGCCTTCGGCCTCGTGTCGATTCTCCTGATGGTCGCGTGGCTGGAGGAGGCGCAGCCGGCTAGCGGGGAGCGCGCGCGAACCTGACCCGGGCCGTCCTAGCTACTTCGCTCGGCTACGACGACGTCTTGCCACCCGACCCCGTCGGAGCGGCCCGACCAGACTCCGTATCGGACCTTGGCGATCCGCAAGCCGCTGCGCTCGAGCTCTCCCCGTACGCCGGCCTCCTCATACGCAACGGCAGCTTCGGGAATGCGCTCGTTGTCGGTCCAGTACCCCGGTCGGCTGAAACGGAAATTCAGTTGGTTTCGGCCGCCCTGCAGGCTCGGCCCGGCCTCGCTGTTGAGCAGGAAGAACGTTGCGAAACAGCGCCCTTCGGGCCGCAGAACGCGGGCGATCTCCGAGATGTAGTTGTCGCGATCCGCAGGGAGCAGATGGGTGAACACCGAGGTCACCAGCACGAAGTCGAACGAGCGATCCTCGAACGGAAAGCGGTACTCCGCAGCCGAGAGGCGCCCCACCGGGTTGTAGTGCCGGTTGTAGACGTCGGCCACCTGAAAGTGGAAGTTCGGATACCGCGGCGTGATCGCCTGCTGACACCACTGGATGCCACGGCGCACGACGTCGATGCCTTCGTACCGACCCTGCAGCCAACCCGTGAGCCCGATTGCGCCTCGGCCCACGCCGCTGCCGACGTCGAGGACGTCCTCATCCGGGCGAAGACCGCTCAGACTGACGAAGAGCTCCCGGAACTCGTCTCCGGCGGCTCGGAAGTCACCGCTGCCGACGAATCCCAGGCGGCGAGGAGGAGTCAGCGGATCTCGTCGGCGAAAGACGGCGTCTCGAGCGTCGAGGACGGTCGCGCGGACGAATGCCGTCGGGCGCACGAGGCGGACGTACTCGAGCTCGCTGCGTAGTTTCGTCGCTATTCCGGTCAGCGGACTCCTCTAAGCGGTAACAGCTGCAAGAGCTTCTGTCCAAGGTTCTCGTATTCGTAAGCATCGAGATCGAAGTCGGGACGCGGCTGGTATGGAGCACCCGTCCAAAGCTTCAAATACGTGTGGAGCGCCCCGGCCAAGGACTTGGGATCGCCGGCTTCGGTCACCGTATGCTCGCCTGCTTCGCGAAGCAGTTCTGCTGCGACTCCATCGCGCTCCGTGATGGCGAAGATCGGCTTACTGGCCGCGAGGTACTCGAAGACCTTGGCCGTGGTGGCACCGGGACCGCCGGGGATCAGCAGCAGCCCGTCGGCCGCTTGCTGCAGGCCGAGTGCACGCTCACGCGGAAGCAATCCGAGCACGCGGACGACCTTGCTGAGGTCGCCCTGCAGAAGCACCTCGCGTTCGGAGTCGCTGACGGCGCCCGCGAGCACGAGCTCAAAACGCGTCGCGAAAGCCGGATCCTGGGCGAGGAGGTGACTGATCGCGTCGAGCAAGGCTCGCGCGTCCTCTCCGCGATGAATTACCGGCTGGTCGGCGTCGATCCCGAAGGAACCGGTGTGAACGAGTGAGAAGCGACCGGGGTCGAGCGTCGTCCGCTCGTCGGTTGCGCCGGCAAGCGCTGTCCGGTCGAAGCCGTTGGAGATCGTGAACGCGCGCACGTCATGCCGCTGTTCGACCTCGGCGGCAATCGCATCGTTCACCGCAGTCACGATTGTCGAACGCCGCGCGATTCGCCGTTCGAGCGCGCGGTCGACGGGACGGAGCAGCGCCGGGTGGCGCACATCTCTGAGCCAGCCGTCCCTGTAGTCCGCGACCCAGCGAATGCCGAAGGAGCTCGCGATGAGGCCGAGCAGATGTGTGGATTCCGGCCCCGAGGTGGTCACGACGAGATCCGGACGATCGCTACGGATCAGCCTGAGAAGGTGCGTCAACGCCTGGGGGAGCCACGACAGGGCGGTCGGGTCGGGGACGATGTAGTTCGTCCACCAGCGTGGCTTCGCGCGAGACTCGAGCGCACGCGCACCATCCCCGTAGCCGACCAGCGTCTGGTACTGCGTGTGGAAACGCGTGCGGAGGTCGCCCGCCCTGATGATCCGCTGCTCTCGGTCGTCGTCGTATGAGCCCGAGATCTCGCTCGTGAGCACGGTAGTGCGCATCCCGGCGGAGGCGAAAGCGCGTCGCAGACCCGCCGGTCTGTGGGCAGACACGACGTTGCACGGCGGGTAGAGGTACGCGACGACTAGAACGTGGTGGATCGAGCTGTCGCCCGGCAAGACGCGCACGATAGCGCGGGCGTGTCGCCCGCGATTCGCACCGGCCGCGGTGTCGCAGGCGGCCGATACCCTTGCGCCGTGGTCGCCCAACGACGTTTGGCGAGGCACTCGTCGGGCGTCCTGCTTACGAACGTCCTCGCGGCGGTCGCGCTGTTGGGGACGTCGGTGCTGACCGCTCGAGCGTTCGGCCCGTCAGGGCGCGGCGAATTCAGCCTTGCGCTGCAGTTCGTGACCCTCGTGGCCACGCTCGGGAGCCTGAGCCTCACTGCGGCAGCGGCGTATCAGTCGGCGCGGGCGGAGTGGTCGAAGCCGATCGCCTTCGGCAGCTCGACGCTGCTCGGTCTGCTGCTTGGCCTGATCATCATGGCCGGCTGCCTCTGCGTGATCCTGTTGGGGGATGTCACGTTCAGGGGGCTGCCGAAGAGCGACCTGGCGCTGGTAACGATTGCGCTGCCGTTCCTCCTGGCCGTCGCAAACATCCAGTCGGTCTACCAGGGATTCAGACAGTTCAAGGAGTACAACCGGATCACGCTGGCCCAGGCGACTCTGCCGCTCATGCTCATCGCGGTAGCTATCGCCCTCGGCGGTGGCGTTCGCGCTGCGATCCTCGCGTCGGTCGCCGCTGCCGTGCTGCTCCTCGTCGCCGTACTCGTCAACGTGCGACGGTCGAATCAAATTGTCTGGCGCGCGAGGCTCGCGGACGTTCGCGCGCTTTTCTCGTATGGCCTGCGCGTGCATCCGGCGAACGTTCTCGGCTACCTCGGATACAGGCTCGACGTCTTCCTCGTCGACGGCTACAAGGGCGCTGCCGCGGTCGGCCTGTACGGAGCCGGCGTCGTCATCGCCGAGGGCCTGTGGATGCCGTCGCAGGCAATCAGCACGACGCTCTTTCCGACCATTGCCGCAGAAAAGAGCGAGGCGGCGCGGCGGACGATCACACCCTTCGTCGCCCGCAGCACGCTCTGGCTGACGGCGATTCTCGGGGGGATTCTCGTCCTCGCGGCGGGCCTACTGGTCGAGTTTCTCTATTCCAGCCGCTTCAGTGCCTCCACCTCCGTCGTGCGGATTCTCGTTCCCGGGATCGTCCTCTTCTCCGGCGCTCGCGTGCTGGGCAACGACCTCGCGGCCCGGGGCCGGCCTCTCGTGAACTCCGTGATCGCGGGCGCGAGCGTCATCTGCAACATCGCGCTCAACCTGGTGCTGATTCCCCGCTACGGGATCGACGGCGCGGCATGGGCGAGCACCGCGTCGTATTCGGTCCTCTTCGCCACCACGCTCGTCATCTATCGCCGGGTCGCCGGCGTTCCACTGCTGGCGGTCCTCATGCCCGCCCGTGCCGACGGTCCGGCGTATCTCGGTCTGGCCCGTCGAGCGCTCGCGGCGCTCGGGCGGCGATTTGCTGTCGCGGATACCGTCGATCAGCGATGAAAGACCCCGAGAGCTGGAGACCGAGCAAGTTCGTCTACCGGCGCGGCAAGCTGATCGCGTCTCGCGATCCGAACGAGGTCGCGGTCGGCTCGCGATTGATGGTCGACCGGGTCGCGCGTTCCTACGACGCGAATCTCTGCCAGCATGCGAGGGGTCGACTCGTGGACCTCGGTTGCGGCACCGTGCCTCTGTACGGGGCGTATGCCGATCTCGTGACCGAGGTGATGTGCGTCGACATAGGCGGCACGTCCCACGCGCGGCACTTGGACGTCGAGTCCGACCTCAACGAGCCTCTGCCGTTCGCCGACCGGTCGTTCGACACGATCATTCTCTCCGACGTACTCGAGCACATTGCTCGACCCGAACTGCTCTGGGTCGAGATGGCGAGGATTCTCGCGCCCGGAGGCGAGCTCCTCATGAACGTGCCGTTCTATTACTGGATCCATGCCGGCCCTTACGACTTCTACCGGTACACGGAATTCGCCTTACGACGATTCGTCGACTCCGCGCAATTGGAGCTCGTCCAGCTCGACGTCATCGGAGGCGCTCCGGAGGCGCTCGCCGACATCGTCGCCAAGAACTTCGCGCCCGTCCCGGTGCTCGGCCACCCCGTTTCCGTGGCCGTCCAATGGTTCGCGGAGGCTGTCGCGGGGACACGCCTCGGCGGGAAGATCTCGCGCGTGACGGGCGCAACGTTCCCGTTCGGGTACTTCCTCATCGCCCGCAAACCCGCCTGAGCTCATGCGAACACCTCTTGCGAAGCTCACTCACGCGCTCGCTCTACGCCGGGAAGGCCTCAGCTTCTCGTCGCAGCTCGCGCGCCGGCTCGGCTTCGATGTGAGACCGCGTTTCGCTGGGGTCTTGCTGGAGGCTCCTGATGCGACGACCGCGTGGACCGTGGCCTGGCAGGTCGCCATCGGCGACTACCGCTGGCACGGGCTCACACCCGAGCCAGGCTGGCGTGTCGTTGACGTCGGCGCGAACATCGGGGCCTTCTCGCTCTGGGCGGAGCGCCTCGGATCAGACGTCATCGCTTTCGAACCGGAGCCGAAAACGTACGCGTCGCTCGTCGCGAACGTGGCGGGGCGGCAGGTGTCGACGAGGCAGGCTGCGCTGGTAGGCGAGGCGGTCCCGGCTGTGCGGCTCTACCTGAGTGGCGTGCGATCGACGAGACACACGCTGCTGGCCAAGGAGATCGAGTCGGGAGCGCCGTTGCGCGGCGAGTTCATCGACGTCCCGACGGTGACCGTCGCCGATGTCGTGGGTGAGGGGTGCGATCTCTTGAAGCTGGACTGCGAAGGCGCCGAGTTCGAGGCTTTGCGGCAGGCAGACGACGAGACGTTGCGGCGCGCACAGAGGCTCGTGATCGAGTACCACCGCATCGGAGGCGAGCCGGAGGAGATCGTCCACCGCCTAGTGGCCGCTGGGCTGGACGTGGAAGTCCTGTGGAGGAGCGATGCCGTCGGTGCGATCGGCGCGCGTCTACCGTTGCTGTAGCGCCGCCTCATAGATCCCGCTGAGCTGCGTGCCTACGACCTCCAGGCTGTAGCGATCGCGTGCTGCCTCGCCGATGGCTCGGCGGTCGAAGGTCTCGACGTGCTCGAGCATGTACTCGAGCGCAGCGGCCAGCGCCGACGGGTTGTCGGGCGCAACGAGCCTGCCTCGCTGGTCGTCAACGAGCTCTGGAATGCCGCCCACTGTCGTCGAGACGACCGGCAGTCCTGAGGCGAGAGCCTCTACGACGACACAGGGCAGGTTGTCGAAGCGGCTCGGCAGGACGAAGAGGTCGGCCTCGCGCATCATCTGGGCGATCACCGGCTTCGGCTGGGAGCCGTGAAAGGTGACCTGCTCACGGAGCCCCAGCTCGACCGCAGATTTCCCATACGCTTGACGCTCGGGGCCGTCGCCGACCACGTCGAGTTGCCAGTCCCTTGTGCGCTCGCGGAGGCGAGCGAGTGCCACGAGCAACGTGGGGAATCCCTTGTGCTGCGAGGGCTCGAGGTTCCCGACGAACAGCAGGCGTCGCGTGACGTCGCCTTCGCTCCGCTTCCCGTTCGGGGGGAAGAAGAGCGAGGTGTCAACGACGTTCGGGACGACCTCGAACGGCACGTCGATGCCGTAGCGCCTGATCGCCTTCTGCAGATGCCGCGAGACCGGTAGCGCTCGGGCTGTGCGGTTGTACGCGTAGCGAGCTTTCCGCACCTCGACGCTGGTCAGCGTCCGTCGGGGGAAGCCGGTGAACTGCTCGGTGAGCACGAACGGGATGCCGCTCCGGCGGGCGACGACCGCGGCGGGCACACCGGCTCCGTACACGTGCGCGTGGATGACATCCGGCCGGAAGCCGTTCCCGCACAGACGGCGGTAGGCGCCGATCGAGCTCCACAGGTAGAGCGCGTATGACGTCCCACGGACGAGCGGCTGACGGTGGAAGACGTGGTGCGCCTCGGTCCCGTCGGAGAGCGACGGATCGAGCTCCTCTTCCATCCTCCAGAGGTCGCCGTCTCGTTCCGGATCCGGCCCCGCCAGGTGCAGGACGACCACCGAGTGCCCTGCCGCGCGGGCGGCCTTCGCGTGCTCGCGCACGAACACGCCGCCGTACGGGAGGTCGCGCGTCGGATACCAGCTGGTGAGGAAGAGGACGTTCACGATCGGTCCTCGACCGCGACTCCACGCCTGAGACCACCTGTCCGCCGGCTCGCGAACAGACGCCCTTTGCGGGCGAAGTCGCGGACGTTGCTTCGACGAAGATGTGGTGCGGCCTCGCGGAAGCGTCGCTGCTTGAGCAGCTCTATCGCGAGCGTCGAATGGCTTCGCTCCAGCGCCCGGACGATCCGGGTCCGCACGGCCGCGGGGAAGTCGTACGTCGACGCGAAGTACTCCAGCGCGACCTGGTGGCGCTCGACCATCGCTACCGCATCGGACGAGTCGCTGGCATGACCGCGGTGATAGATCGCGAGCGGCTCGTCGAGGTAGTCGAACCGCGTGCCGCTCAATGCGAGCTTCAGCCACAGCCCGTAGTCCTCGTTCGAGGCGACCGGTAGGCCGCTCTCCAGGCCGCCGACATCTTCGAGCAGCGCTCGCGCAACGATCACCGTGTTGATCGTGATGAACGCCTGATCGAGCCAGTCGTCGATCAGCGGAGCGAGGATCTCGCCGCTCTGGGGGCGCGCCAGAGCGCTGTAGCGCTGACGCCGGCCGTCGCGGACGATGTAGGAGTCCGAGTAGCTGAAGGACGATCCCAGGCGGTCCATGAACTCGAGCTGGCGACCGAGCTTCTCGGGCAGCCACTCATCGTCGGCGTCGAGAAACGCCACGAAGTCGCCGCAGGCTTCCTCGAGCCCGTGGTTCCGCGCGGCAGCCTGGCCAACGTGCGGCACGCCCACGAACCGCACGCTCCCGAAGCTTTGCGCGACTTCGGCAGTTCCGTCGGTCGACCCGTCGTCGACGACGACGATCTCGAAGTCGCGGAAGGTCTGTGCCTCGACCGAGCGGATCGCACGCGCCAGGAACGCCTCGGCGTTGTACGCCGGAATGATGACGCTGACAGCGGGCATCGAGAGGCCCGGCTACGCCGCACCGGCGGCGTCGGGCCGGTGGCGAGCGCGCGCGGCGGCGGAGGCCGTTGCGGAAGAGAGGAACTTGAGCGCGATCCCGCCGTACACGAGCGCGTTGAAAGGCGCGCTCCGCTCGGCGGCCAGATGCGTGCGGTAGTAGCGATACATCCCGTAGTGGAAGGCGTAGTTGAGGCGCAGGCGCCGGTGATGCCCGCTCGTGCCCGCCTTGATGTGGACCGCCTCGACGGAGGGCTCGTACCACGTGATCCAGCCAGCTTGCGCGGCGCGGTAGCAGAGGTCGAGATCTTCCATATACATCCAGTAGCCCTCGTCGAACAGCCCGATCTCGTCGAGCATGGCGCGCCGCATGAGCATGAATGCGCCGTTGACGGCGTCGACCGGCCCCTCGCTCACGTCGGGTGCCCGGTACGCCGCCAATGACGCGGGTGCACGATCCGAGCGGCCGATGCGAAGGAAGTGGCCCAGTGCCGAGGCGGGTGTCGGAAACGAGCGCCGTGCCGCATGGTCGAGACTGCCGTCCTCCTGCACGAGCCGGCAGCCCGCGATACCGATTCTCGGGTTGGCGTCCATCCTGCGGAGCAACGTCTCGAGGGTGTCTTGGCAGAGCACCGTGTCGGGGTTCAGGACGAGGACATAGTCCGCAGTCGTTTTCCGCAGGACGAGATTGTTCCCCGCGCCGAAGCCGACGTTCTCGTCGAGCGCGATCAGTCTGACGTCGGGGAACTCCCGCCGGACGACGTCGGGGGTACCGTCGCCGGAGCCGCTGTCCACCACCGTGACTCGAAGCCCGTCGGTGGGCGGGTGCTCACGCAGCGATTGGAGGCACTGGCGCAGCATTGGTCCGCAGCGATACGAAACGACTACGACGTCCAGCACGGCGTTTCACGGTAGCTGGATTCGTCGGCCAGAGGACTCCGGCGACGGATGGGTGGAGCCGGCCGTCTACGCGCGATGCCGCTGGCGCCAGACGCGGATTCCGCTGCCGCCGAGAAGCAGGACAGCGGTGCCTGCCAGGATGATGAGAAGGGCGGCAGGACCCGAGCCGAGATCGAAGGCCGAGCTGACGGCGGTTGGTTCCGTCGCGGCGGTTGCGGAGTGCGACTGGAGGAGGCGCTCCGTTCCATAGCCCTTGACGAGGTTCTTCAGCGACGTCCCGTCCTGGCCGGCCTTCTTGAGCTTTGCTTTCGTTCGCTTCGGGATGGCCACGGGTTGCGAGCTCGTTCCGCCGCTCGTGGAGTTTCCTGCATTGCTGCCCGATGTCTTGCCGCCGCCACCCGTCTGCAGGCATTCGCTGTAGACCTGCTCCGCCGAAGGTTTTCCGCCGCATCCGGCGAGTGCGGCCTGCGGCACGCCGAAAAGAACTGCGGCTGCTACGGCTACAGCTGCTAGTGGCCGGTTCAGCCCCCCGAACACGGTCGATACTGTAGCGGGCCGTGGCGCTGCCTAGCGTAAAGGCTGAGCAAGTTCTCGTCTTGCGGGCTGTAGCCGTCGGAACCGGGGTCGCGGCGGCCATTTTCGCCCTTTCCTGCGTAAACGGCGGTTTTTCGCCGACAACCCGCGCGTATGCGGGCATCGCGGCCTGGTGGATCCTGGGAGCGGGTGCCGCCATCGGTATTGCATCGGCCCGCGCGGGCATCAACCGACTCGCCGTCGTTGCGTTGGGACTCCTGGCGGCGTTCGCCGTCTGGACCCTGATCTCGGTCAACTGGGCGAGTGATGCCGAGCGCGCGTTCGCCCAGTTCAACCAGGTCTCGCTCTACGTGGCCGTGCTCGCAATCGCGATCGTGCTGGCGCGGCTGGTGCCGGCCTCGTGGGTCGTCGGTGGAGTTGCCCTGGCCGTCTCTGCCATCGCCGTGGTTGCCTTCGTCAGCAGGTGCTTCCCGAGCTCGTTCGGCGTGCAGGAGGTTTCGACGAGCTTCCCGACACTGGGGATCCGGCTCAACTACCCGCTCGGCTACTGGAACGGGCTCGCGATCGAGGTGGCACTCGCCTACCCGCTCCTGCTCGCGATCATGACTTCACGGCGCACGCGGGTGGCGAGCGCCGTGGCTGCACTGCCGCTACCGCTTCTCGCGGCGGTCATGTACCTCGCCTCGTCGCGCGGCGCTTTCCTTGCGGCTGCGGTAGGGGCGATCGCGTTCCTCGTACTCACCCCGAGGCGCTGGCCGGCCCTCGTGGCTCTCGTCGTCGCAGGCATCGCCGGCACGGTCGCCGTCGCGGCCCTCGTGCACAAGACGGCGCTTGTCAACGGAGACATGAAGACGGCGCTCGGGGTGCAGCAGGGCCACCGCGCAGCGCTGCTGATCGGGATCGCCTGCGTCATTACGGCGCTCGTCTGGGCCGGGCTCGCCGAGCTCGGGAAACGCATGCCCAACCCGCCTCGACTCGTCGGGGTGTCGATCGCGATCGCGGTCGTCAGCGTCGCCCTCGTCGCCATCTTCGCGAGCCACCCGGTGAGGAGGTTCGATCAGTTCAAGAGCGTCCCGGCAGCGGCGGTGGCGGGCGCCGAGGGGACGGAGACGACCAGCCACCTGCTCGAGACCTCCGGCAGCGGGCGCTGGCAGTTCTGGGGCGCGGCGATTTCCGAGTTCCGAGCCCATCCCCTCAACGGCGGCGGGGCCGGCTCCTGGCAGGCCTGGGGGCTAGAGCACGGCTCGTTGCCCCTGCCGAGCGAGTACGCGCACTCCCTCTATCTCGAATCGCTGGCAGAGCTGGGAATCGTCGGCCTGCTGCTCGTACTCGGCGCCGTTGTCGTTGGCGCGGTGGGTGCGGTCCGGTCCGCGCTCCTGTTGCACAGCGGCGAGATCGCCGCGGCGGCGGCCTGTGGCATCGCCTTCTTCCTGGCGGCCGCGTACGACTGGGTCTGGCAGCTGGCGGGGATTGCCCTGGTCGGGGTCGGCATGCTCGGCTTCGCTCTCGGAGCTCTACCGTCCGAGCGGGCGACCGCGTGGGGACGCTTCGGCGTCCTCAGGCCGATCATCGCGCTCCTGGCGGTAGCGGCGATCATCCCGCAGTACGTGGTGCTCGCCGCAGGCACCCATCTCAGCAACAGCCACGCCGCCTACAACGCGGCGGTCGCCGCCGAGCGGCGCGGCGTCGGCATGCCGCAGGACGCGGCGCGAGCACGTTCCGAGGCTCTCGCCGCCAAGGCGATCGAGCCCTGGGCTGCCAGCCCGTATCTCCAGCTCGGGTTCGTCGCAGCGGCCGAGCACAACTACCCGGAGGCCGTGCGGTGGGGACAGGAGGCGATCCAGCGCTCGCGAAACGATTGGAACCTGTGGGCTGCACTGGCCAACTTCGAGACCAGGAACGGGAATGTCGCGGCCGCCAGGCGCGCGCTCGCCGAGGCGCGCCGCCTCAACCCGCGGTACTTCGCTCAGTCAGCGCCGAAAGGCGGATGAGTAGCGGCCGACGAAAAGGGAAGGTACCGTGTCTCAGCTGCGTCAGCCCAGTGACGGAGGAGGACAGGTGAGCGAGCTCGAGATCGCCGGCGGAGCTCTGGAAGGCAGCTCGCCGGACGGCGCCGAACGCCGCTCGGCTCGCTACGACACGGAGCCGCTCCTGCGGCGGATGCTCGCCTTGGGGGACATCCTGGCGGTTGCCGCGGCAGCCGTGTTCGTAGGGCTGTGGGGCAGCGGGCCGACCGCCGCGCTGTTGCTCGTCCTCTCCGCGCCGATCTGGATCGTCGTCGCCAAGCTCGCGGGCCTCTACGACCGCGACCATCGGACGCTCCGCCATCTGACGGTCGACGAGCTCCCGTGGCTCATCGTGTGGACGCTGAGCAGCACGGCGCTTCTGACCCTGCTGCTCGCCCCGTTCCCTGCTCTCGACCCGAGCTCGAACGACCGGCTGCTGGTCTGGGCCGCGGTGCTGTCCCTCGCTTTTCTCTTCCGCGCGCTGCTGCGCGGCCTCTGGCGCAGGACCACGCCCCCGCAGGGGGTGCTCATCGTCGGGGACGGCCCGCTCGCCCAGGCCGTGGTCCGGAAGCTCGAGCTTTTCCCGGACATCCACGCAGAGATCCGCAGCCGGATCCCGAATTGCGCCGAGTTGCACGACCGGCTCGGCGAGGTCATCGAAGACATCGACCGGGTCGTGATCGCGTGCAGCGAGCTCAGCGAAGGGGTGCTCGAGGAGCTTCTGCCGGTCTGCCGCGCCAACCACGTGAAGCTCACCATCGTCCCGCCGACGCGCGGCATGTTCGGTACGGCCACGCATCTGACGCACATCGCCGACCTCCCACTGCTCGATTACAACACCTGGGACATCTCCCGGACGACGGTCGCGCTCAAGAGGGTGTTCGACGTGGTCGTCGCGACGCTGGCGCTCCTGGTGGCGCTCCCGCTCCTGGTGCTCGCAGGCCTCGCGATCCTGCTCGATTCCGGTCTGCCGATCTTCTTCCGCCAGACCCGAGCCGGCGAACGCGGGCACCCGTTCCAGATGCTCAAGCTCCGAACCATGGTGCGAGATGCCGAGGCGCTCCTACCCGGCCTGGTCCCATTCGCGCAGCTCGACGCGCCGATGTTCAAGCTCAAGGCCGATCCGCGCATCACCCGCGTCGGACGGCTGCTGCGACGGACGAGCGTCGACGAGCTGCCGCAGCTCGTCAACGTGCTCCGGGGCGAGATGTCCATCGTCGGGCCGCGGCCGGAGCAGCTCGATCTCGTCGGACGCTATGCGCCGGAGCACCAGTTTCGGCTGCAGGTCAAGCCCGGGATCACGGGGCCGATGCAGGTCTACGGTCGCGGGGAGTTGACGTTCGACGAACGGCTGGCGGTGGAGCGTGAGTACGTCGAGAACCTGTCGGTCGCGCGGGACATCCGAATCGTCCTGATTACCCTTCCGGCCGTGCTCGGCAAGCGCGGGGCCTACTGAGAACCGCCTCACCGGACCGGCTGATCGGCGGTCCGGTCTGGTCGGTTAAGCATCGGTAAGGCCGGTGTCGAGCGGCCGATGGCCTAGCTACGATCCTCTGACGGTGCGGGTCGCAGGGTTCTCTTTCAGAGGAGGAGCTCCTCTTTCGTCTGAACCCGGTGTGCTCCGCTGGCTCGCCCTCTTATCCGCAGTAGGCCTTCTCGCTGCCGCGGCCGCGACGACCGCGTCCGCGAAGACCGTGCGCGAGCGCGTGATCTCGACCGGGGGGACGATCCCGCTGCGCACCGCATTACTCGACAGGGAATTCGAGGGACCTCAGCAGGCGGCTGCGTTTCCGATGGCAGCTGCCGCCGGGGCCACGTACGTGAGGCTTGGCGTCTCGTGGAGGTCCATCGCTCCCGCCACGCCGTCGGTCGACTTCGTCGCCACCGACCCGACGTCGCCGGGCTATGACTGGACAGCGCTCGACGCGACCTTGAACGAGGCCGAGGCGGCTGGCCTGACGCCGATCCTCGACATCGCATCACCTCCCGCCTGGGGGTACGACAACGCTCCGAGTGGAGTGAATGCGGGCACGCCCAACGCTGGCGACCTCGGTCAGTTCGCGACTGCACTCGCCACCCATTACGACGGCCTCACCGCGGGAGTGCCCGCCGAGCATGTCTTCCAGGTCTGGAACGAGCCGAACCTCAGCCTCGACCTCAATCCCGTCAACGCAAACGCGTACCGGGGCATGGTCAACGCCGTCTACAACGCGGTCCACGCGGTCGACCCGTCGAACCTCGTAGTGGCGGGTGCGCTCGACCCGTTCGGCCATCCGAAGAGCAAGAAGCAGAAGTGGTACTCGGTCTCGCCGCTCGCCTACATGCGTTCACTGCTGTGTCTTTCGAAAGGGAAGAATCCCCACGTGACGTGCCACAAACCTGCGCACTTCGACGTCTGGTCGCATCACCCGTACACGTTCGGCGGCCCGTTCGGGCATGCGAAGCTGCCCGACGACGTCGAGCTCGGTGACCTGCCGAAGATGCGGGCGCTGCTGAAGGCGGCCACCACCCACCACACGCTCGTCTCCACGAACCCGGTGCAGTTCTGGGTCACGGAGTTCGGGTGGGACACGAACCCACCGCGCAAGCACGCGGCGTCGCTCGCTCTCGCTGCCCGCTGGACGGCCGAGTCACTGCATCAGATGTGGCTCTCCGGCGTTTCGCTCGTGACGTGGTTCCTGCTCGAGGACTATCCGAGCCCGAGCCCGTACCAGAGCGGCCTGTACTTTTACGATGCGTCGCTCGAGAACGCCAAGCCCAAGCCCGTGCGCACGGCCTTCCGGTTCCCGTTCGTCGCCTACCTCAAGAAGTCGACCGTGACTGTCTGGGGCCGCGTCGCGACGAGTGACCAGCAGGTCGTGACGGTCCAGCTCCGGAACGGCAAGAACGGAGCGTGGCGGACGGTGGCGCTGATCCGGTCGAACCGCTACGGCATCTTCAAGGGGATGCTCGAACTCAAGGCCACGAAGAAGAACTGGCTTCGCGCTGTCGCGCCGGGGTCCGGCAACTCGCTCGCGTTCTCGCTCACGCGGCCACACGATCCGCACATCGGGCCCTGGGGCAATTAGCCCCCGCGACGGGTGTAAGAAGTCCGCAAAGGCCGCCTCGGCCGTGAGGGATCGCCGTTAGCGTGCTCAGCGGTGCGGCTCATCTCTCGTTATCTGGCAGTTGGAGGCGCGATTCTGTGCCTTGCAGCCTTGACGGCTACCACCGGCGTCGCGAGCGCCCGGGGTCAGACGCACGATGTACACGGAGTGCGGACCTACTCGACGCCTGGCACCGCGCCGCTCCAGACGGCGGTCGTGGATCCCGTTGCCTTCGGCGGCTCGCAGCAGGCGACAGCATTCAACCTGGTGCGCTCCGCCGGCGCCACGTACGTGAGGCTCGGAGTGTCGTGGTCGGCTATCGCGCCGTCTGTTCGCCCCGCTGGTTTCGTGGCCACCGACCCGACGTCGCCGGGGTACTTGTGGTCTGGGCTGGACGCTGCGGTAGAGGCAGCCGGCTCGGCGGGCGTTACGCCGATCCTCGACGTCAACGGGATTCCACGCTGGGCGTACGCAACCAGGCCGAAGGTGGGCTTCGCGGGATCGCCGAAGGCTGCAGCGCTCGGCGACTTCGCCAAAGCGTTGGCAACGCATTACGACGGCACGGATGGATTGCCTGCCGAGCGCATCTACCAGGTCTGGAACGAGCCGAACCTGAGCCTCGATCTCGGTCCAGTTAGCGCGGCGACCTATAGGGGGATGGTGAACGCCTTCGCGAAGTCCGTGCACGCCGTGGATGGAGCGAACGTGGTCGTCGCCGGCGCGCTCGACCCCTTTGGTCACCCGAAGAGCAAGAAGCAGAAGTGGTACTCGATCTCGCCGCTCACCTACATGCGCTCACTGCTCTGCCTCTCGAAAGGCGCGCATCCCCACGCGACCTGCCACGACGCCGTCCACTTTGACATCTGGTCGCATCATCCCTACACCTTCGGCGGGCCATTCGGCCGCGCGACGCTTCCGAACGATGTGGAGATCGGAGACCTGCCGGAAATGCGCTCGGTGCTACTGGCAGGCGTGCGGCTCCACCGCATCGTCTCGTCGCATCCCGTCAAGTTCTGGGTGACGGAGTTCGGCTGGGACACCAGGCCTCCGCGACCACATGCCGCCCCGCTCGGCCTGGCCGCCCGGTGGACGGCCGAGTCCCTGCACCAGATGTGGCTCTTCGGCGTGTCGCTCGTCACCTGGTTCGACTTGCAGGATCGGCCCAGCCCGAGCCCGTACCAGAGCGGCCTCTACTTCCATTCCTCTTCGCTCAAGCGTGCGCGGTCCAAGCCGGTGCTCACGGCTTTCCGGTTCCCGTTCGTCGCCTACCTCGGCCGCTCGACCGTCGACGTCTGGGGTCGTGATGCGACCAGCGCCACGGCGCGCGCCACGATCCAGCTGCGGCACGGCGCCCGCGGCAGCTGGCGGACGGTGGCGTACGTCGTCGCCAACCGCAACGGCATCTTTCGCGCGGCGCTGAAACTGACGGCGACGAAGAAGGACTGGCTCCGGGCCGTGGCGCCCGGCTCCGGGACGTCACTCGCCTTCTCGCTCACCCGTCCCCACGATCCACACTTCGGGCCCTGGGGAACCTGAGACACCCAGCCTCGTTTCGGTACGTCCTGTGCGCGGGGGTGATTGTCTGTCTCGGCATTTCGGCGGTATCGCGCGGGTTCGCTGCGGAGGCGGGCTATCGCACATACAGCACCCCCTCGACGCGGCCGCTCCAGACCGCGCTGTTCGATACGGTCCAGTTCAGCGGTCCGAACGGGCAGGCGTTTGCGATGACGCGGAGCGCGGGAGCGCGGTATGTCCGGCTCGTTGTCCGCTGGAACTCGATCGCGCCGGCCGATCCTCCTGCGGGCTTCGACCCATCCGATCCGACCTCGCTGGGCTACTCGTGGGGCGCGCTCGATGCGACGGTGGATGCGGCCGAGAGCGCCGGGCTGACTCCAATCCTCGACATCACGTCGCCGCCGGCCTGGGCGTATGCGAAGCCTCCGAGCGGCGTCAACGGCGGGACGCCGAACATCGACGCACTCGGGCAGTTCGCGCAAGCGATCGCGACGCAGTACAACGGTGCGGACGGCGGTCCGGCCGTGGACGTCTACGAAGTCTGGAACGAGCCGAATCTGAGTGTCAACCTCGCGCCGGCGAAGGCCTCCGCCTACCGGGCGATGGTGAACGCAGTCGCATCGTCGGTGCATGCCGTCGACCCGGACAACCTCGTCGTCGCGGGTGGCCTCGACCCGTTCGCGCACAAGAAGAGCTCCCACCAGACGTGGAACTCGGTCGCGCCGCTCGCCTTCATGCGGTCGCTGCTCTGTCTGTCGAAGGGGTCACATCCGCACGCGACGTGCCACGACCCGGTCGAGTTCGACGTCTGGTCGCACCATCCGTACACGTTCGGCGGGCCGTTCGGAAAGTCGACGACACCCGGCGACGTCGAACTGGGGAACCTCTCGCAGATGCGGACATTGCTGCGGGCCGCCGTCCAGGACGGCCACATCGTCTCGACCCACTCGGTGCAGTTCTGGGTGACGGAGTTCGCCTGGGACAGCAAGCCGCCGCGGAAGGGTGCCGCCCCGATGGCGCTCGCAGCCCGGTGGACGGAGGAGTCGCTCTGGCAGGCGTGGCGCTCCGGCGTCTCGCTCTTTACGTGGTTCGGCCTGGAGGATTCGCCGGGCTCGAGCCCCTACAAGAGC
>CAVYQV010000022.1:0-29270 GCA_963770815.1 uncultured Actinomycetes bacterium | reverse complement strand
CCTGACCGTTGCCTGCCTGGTCGCGCCGGCCGTCGGCATCTGGTATGCGCGCCATACTGCGGACTCTCTCGTCATCGTCGGTGCGTCCGTCGTCCTGTTTCTACTCGTCGTCGCGCGCATGGCCGGGCTGGTACGCAAGGAGGAGCGGCGCACCGCACACGAACACGCGCTCCGGCGCGCGGGCGTACGGCTTGCGGCGACCGAGGGAGACGGGGTCTACGAGTCAGTGGTCGCGGCGACCCGGGAGGTCCTGCCGGACAAGGAAGTGCAGATCCGGCTGCTGGTCTGCAACGGCGACGAGCCTACACTGGTCGCTTCGAACGAGCCACTACCAGCAGCCAGCGCCCTCGACGCGGACGCCTCCGGGTGGTTGCACTCGACCCTCATGCACACGTCCCCACTGCCGGCGGCGGCCGTCCCGGTCTCGGCGCAGGAGGTGCTTGGGCTCGGCACGGCCCGGTATGTCCACTTCTTGCGCCTGACCACTCGCTCGGAGACGAGCGGCGCACTAGTCATCGCCACCGAGCGCCCACTCCCCGGCGACGAGCTCGAGCTGCTCGACTCGCTTGCGACGCATGTGTCCCTCTCGCTCGAGAGCGCCGCGCTCTCCGCGGAGGCACACAGACAGAAGAGCGAAGCGCGCTTCCGCTCGCTCGTGGGAAACGCAACCGACCTGATCACCGTCCTCGACGCCGGCGGCGTCGTCACCTATCAGAGCCCGTCGATCGAGCCCGTGCTGGGCTACTCTCCGGAGGAGACCGAGGGGCGCCGCTTCGACAGCCTCCTCGCCGCGGCGGATCTCCCGCGCTTCGCCCAGATCTTCGCCGGTCACGCGGAGGGCACCGAGACGATTGCGATGGAGTGCTCGCTGCGCCACGCCGACGGCCGCCTGTTGCAGTTCGAGGTGCGCGTGACCGACCTGCTCGACGACGAGCACGTCTTCGGGCTCGTCCTCAACAGCCGGGACATCAGCGAGCGAAAGGTGTTCGAGGAGCAGCTCTCCCATCAGGCATTTCACGACCCCGTAACAGGCCTCGCCAACCGCGCGCTCTTTGCCGACCGCGTGGCCCACGCCCTGGTCGGCACGCACCGCACGGGCGTGCAGCTTGCGGTGCTGTTTATCGACCTCGACGACTTCAAGACCGTGAACGACAGCCTGGGCCACCAGGCCGGCGACTCGGTGCTCTTCGAGGTAGCTCGCCGGCTGGAGCAGGCCGTGCGTCCCTCCGACACGGTCGCCCGCTTCGGCGGCGACGAGTTCGCCATTCTGCTCGACGAGGTCGACTCGAGTGACGAGGTCGCAATCATTGCCGACCGCGTGCTCGACGCCCTCGAGCAGCCGGTCGTCGTCGAAGGGAAAGAGGTGTACGCCCGCGCCAGCGTCGGCATCTGCATGAGCGACGAGGACCTCCGGGCCCAGGATCCCGAGGAGTTCCTTCGCAACGCCGACCTCGCGATGTACATGGCGAAGCGAGACAGCAAGGGCAGCTACCGGCTATTCGAACCGACCATGCACGAGCGCGTGGTCGAGCGCCTCGAGCTTCGCGCCGAAATGCAGCGCGCCCTCGAGCTGGGTCAATTCGAGGTCTACTACCAGCCCGTCGTCCACCTCGAACAGCGCACCGACTACGGCGTCGAGGCGCTGTTGCGCTGGAACCATCCCGAGCGGGGCCTGGTCGCGCCCGCGCAGTTCATTCCGCTCGCCGAGGAGACGGGCCTGATCGTTCCGATCGGCCGCTGGGTCGTCTTCGAGGCCTGCCGCCAGGGGGCGCTCCTCCACGAGCGGTTCCCGCGCGACCCCGCGCTGACGATCAGCGTCAATCTCTCGGTCAAGCAGCTCCAGTCGGATTCGATCATCGAGGACGTGCGCGAAGCGCTGCGGGAGACTGGGCTCGAGCCTTCGACGCTCGTGTTGGAGGTCACCGAGACCGTGATGATGGCCGACCCGGACACCGCAGCCGCCCGGCTGAACCAGCTCAAGGATCTCGGGGTGCGGATCGCGATGGACGACTTCGGCACCGGCTACTCCTCGCTCAGTTATCTCAGCCGGCTCCCCGTCGACATCCTCAAGATGGACCGCTCCTTCCTCGCTGCCGGCAACACCGACTCCGGCCTGGCGGCGGCGATCATCGCGATCGGCGAGCGCCTCGACCTCGAAGTCGTCGCAGAGGGAATCGAGGAGCTCGAGCAGATCGGCACGCTCCGCGGCCTGGGCTGCGAGCTCGGCCAGGGATTCCTGTTCGCCCGCCCGATGACGCAGCCGGCGCTCGTCACGTACCTCCACGAGGAGGAGGAAGGCCGGGACGAGGACGAGCTCGAGGCGAGCGACGGGCGTGCCTCGAGTGCAGCCTAGCTTCGAGAATCTCGACCGCCCCGGTGGCCTCGCCCGCGTCGGCCTCCTCCACCCACTACGCGCTTACCGCGACTTCCGCGTCCTCTGGGCAGGAATGGCGGTCTCCCTTTTGGGGGACGGCATCTTCCTGATCGCGATTTCGTGGACGGCGTTCAGCCTTTGGAATGCCCCCGGGGCGCTTGCCGTGATCGGCATTGCGATGACGGTGCCCATGATCCTCTGCCTGCTCGCCGGCGGGGCGGTCAGCGACCGCTTCGACCGCCGTCGAGTTCTGATCGCCTCCGACCTCGCCCGCGCAGCCTCGGTAACGGCGATCGCGGCGCTCGGATTCGCGGGCGCGCTTACCTTTCCCGTGCTCGCCGTGCTCGCGGGCGTCTACAGCGCGGCCGGAGCCTTTTTCGTTCCGGCCTTCGACGCGATCGTGCCGAGCCTTGTCGCGGCCGACGACCTACCGGAGGCGAACTCACTCGACCAGTTCATCCGTCCCATCGCCCTGCGCCTCGCCGGCCCGGCGCTCGGCGGCTTGATCGTCGCGAGCCTCGGAGCGTCGGCTGCGTTTGCCCTCGACGCCGCCACGTTTGCGGCTTCCACTGCTGCGATCATGGCCGTGCACACGTCCCTGCGGGTTCATTCGACAGCGCCGTCGACGCGTGCGGCGATCGGAGAAGGATTCCGTTTCGTCCGCAGACACGTTTGGCTCTGGGGAACCCTCGCATCGGCCGCGATCGCGTACCTCGCCTTCCTCGGCCCGACCGAAGTGCTTGTTCCCTACGTCGTCAAGAACGTTCTCCACGCCTCAGCAGCCGACCTCGGCATCGTCTACGCGGCGGGCGGCATCGGAGCCGTCGCAGCCGCGGCCGTCATGGCGCAGCATGGCCAGCCTCGACGTGACGTCACCTTCATGTACGTGTGCTGGAGCGGCGCGACGCTGGCCGTGGCCGGCTACGGCCTCGCCCGTTCGACACTCCAGTTGGCGCTCGCCTGCCTCGTGTTCAATGGACTCGAGGCAGCGGGTACGGTCGTCTGGGCGACGATCAAACAACACCATGTGCCGGGAGAACTGCTCGGCCGCGTCTCGAGCCTGGACTGGCTGATCTCGATCGGACTGCTTCCAGTCTCGTACGCGCTGACCGCCCCCCTCGTCGCGCTCGTCGGCCTGCGGGCGACACTGGTCGGCGCGTCCGTGATCGGGACGGTCGCCACCGCCGCGGCTCTGCTGCTACCCGGCATGCGGCAGATCGAGGGCGCGTCCGGCTGGACCGAAGCCCAGCCGTCTGCTGCACATCGTGCCGCGGCCTAAGTGAGTCACTTGCCCGCCCCTCCGGGTCATTGACCACGGGGACGTTCGCCATAGGCAGCCCTCCCGGACTGCCCGGAACGCGCAGCACGCAAGGCGGGAAGGAGGTTCGCCAGCGCGCGCGCGCGCCCGGATCTAGTCGTCCGGCATCGCGTCGATAACGAGGTGAGACCGAGTGACCTCGGGGGCGAGCTGGCGGAGCCTAGCCGAAGGCCAGGAACTGAGGACGCTCGGACTCGATCTCGGGTTCCAGCTCGCGAACAGCAGCCGTGCGCTTCCGAGCCGACACTAGGGCGGTCCTCTCTATGTCGATTCCTACTAACCCACTACCGGGCCTTTGGGATAGGTGGGCACGGCTCTCGGAAAGGATCTCTCTCGTCACAGGCAGGTGTTCATCCCAACAAGGTGACGACGAGGTGCCTGTGCGCTGCGACGCTGAAGTCGCCGCGGGATCTCGCGCGGTGGCGGGTTCTGCCGAGGAAGCGAGGCCCGGTTCGCCGGATGCGACGAGCGATGAGCCACCGATTCGCCCATCTTCTCGCCCCGACCCTCCACGTCGATCCGGACGGAGGTGTGGGATCGTGACGTCCGGCAGCCCACGGCGCACGCTTGTCCCTGCTCGGGCGCTGAGAGCCTACGGTCGAGGCGCGGAGGCGGCTGAGCGGGGCCGGCTGTGGATCGAGAACCAGGCTCCGGACTCGCGCAAGGGCGCAACGATCGGCTGGGTGCGCCGCTACCAGGCGGCCGACGGCCAGTTGTACGCGGTGCTCCTGAGCTCCTACTTCTTCCTGACGATGCTGCCCGTCATGCTGGTCGCGGGCAGCTATCTCTACAGCGACCCGCACGCCCTCGCGGACCGCATCGAGCATCGTCTACACCTCCACGGTACGACCGCCGCTCTGTTCTCGACCGTGATGGTCGGGGCCGGCGAGCACAAGCTCTCCGCCGTGCTGATCGCGGTCGTCGACCTGTTCTTCTTCGGGCTCGGCTTCGCGCGGGTGCTGCAGCTCGCGCACGCGCGCTCCTGGGGGCTCGACCTGCGGAAGAGCGTGGTGGTCGACCAGGCCCGCTACGCGGAGGTGCTGGCCGCCCTCGTGGTCGCGTCGTTCCTGTTCGTGCTCCAGACGAGGGAGCTCCGCGGAGAGCCGGCGTGGATCGGCTACGTGCTCGACATCGGCTGGGTCGTCCTGCTCACCGGCTTCTTCGTCTGGGCGCCGCGCCTGCTGCTGCATCACCGGGTGGCCGCCCGAGACCTGCTCCCGGGCGCTGTGTTCACCGTGCTCGGGCTGATTGCGCTGCGCCTGATCTCGGTGCTGCTGCTCACGCACTGGCTGAACTGGTACTCGACCACCTACGGCGCGTTCGGGATCGTGATCGCGCTCTTTTTCTGGATCATCCTCATCGGCACGATCCTGATCCTCGCGGCCGCCCTCTCACCGGCCCTCGCCCACCGTCGCGACCTGCTCGCGGCCCGGGTCTAGGAGTCGTGGCCCGCATCGTTCTGATCGAGCGGCAGATGGCCCGGTTCTTGCGGGGGCCGGTGACGGTGCGCAGCGCTGCGGCCGTGATCGTCACCTCGACAGCCGTGGTCGTGGTCGCCAGCGGCGCCCTGATGCGGCTGCTCGACCACCGCGAGTACCACAACATCTTCATCGGCATGTGGTGGGCGATCCAGACCGTGACGACCGTCGGCTACGGCGACGTCACCCCAAGGGATGTCGCGGGCCGCGTGGTCGCTGCTCTCGTGATGCTCGAAGGAATCGCGCTGGTCGCGATCGTGACCGCAGCGATCACCTCGACCTTCGTGGCTCGGGCGGCACAACTCCAAGGGCTTGCCACGGCGGAGGACGAGCAGCACGAGGAGGCCCGCAACCAGGCCCGCTACGAGGAACTGACCGAGCGCCTCAGCCGGCTCGAAACGCTTCTCCTCAAGCTCGGCGACGGCTGACGACGATCGAGCTTCTTCGGGATCTCAACCAGCTCAAGCAGCCGCCGACAGGCCGGTGATCGCGTCCCCGACCAGCTTCGTCCCGATCAGGACGAACAGGACGGTCATGATCACCGCGCTATTGGTCGCCATCCAGATCCGTAGTCCGGCCAACATGCGGTGCGACCGCTCTCGGAGGATCACCGCCAGCGCCAGAGGCGACAACACGCCGACCGACGCGATGAATGCGAACGCGACCAGTACGACAACCTGCTGACCACCCGCCAGCCCGGCCTCGGCGATCTCCGCCGCCGCGGCGGCCGCCAGCAGGATGTTCTTGGGGTTCAGGGCGGCAAGGGCGAAGCCGGTGCTCGCCGCCCGCACGACCGTGAACTCGTCCACCTTGCGCATCCACTCGGGAAGTGGTGCTTCGTCGCCAGGACGCGGGCGAGCCCGCCACTGCTGCACGGCAAGCCCGACCAAGGCCAGGCCGATCGTGAGCAGAAGGAAGCTGACCCAGACCGCGGGCTCGGAGTCGTCGGTTGGGCCCACCGCCCCGGCGACCGCCAGCACGATCGCCCCGACGGCCACGAGGCCGAGGTACCAGGTGCCGCAGAACGCGAGCGCCTTCGTCTTTCCCCGTGTCGAGCCGAGCAAGAGAACCACCGCGATGACCGGCACCGGAAAGACCGCCACCGCAACCGCGAGCGGGAAGATATTTCCCAGCGCCTCGCCCATACGGCGAACCTACAAGCCACCGGATGTGTCAGGAGCGAGCACACTCCGGAGCGTCATGGATGAGGACGAGCGCCCGCCGATCTGCCCGCGCTGCGGTGTGACGATGTTGCCCGCTGCGCTCAGCGCCGACGAGAGGCGCGAGGGCGACTGGGTCTGCCTCGAGTGCGAGGAGCTGGACGTCAGCCTGAGCTTTGAGGAGTGACCTGGGACCCGCAGCCGGCTGCGACAAGCGCCGGCGCGGCGAGCGCAACGGCACACACCCGGCGGAACGTCACGAGCGCGCCAGCCCTATCTCGGCCGGCAGCTGGTCACCGGTCTCCTCGGCGCGGAGCTCCTCGCGGACCCGGCAGTCGAAGTACAAGTAGGCGGTCGTGAGCGCGACGATCGGCATCGTCACCGCGTAGATCGCTCCCGCGACCACGTTCACGAGCCAGAACGGCGCGTTCGTGGCGAGGATCAGCAGCGCGCCGATCAGCGGCCCGAGCACGAGCACGAGCCCGCCTCCCGCTACGACGAGCGACGCGACCTTCAGCCAGTGCCCTCTGACGAGGTGGCGGCTGCGGCGGAGCGCGGCGAGGGCTCCGGCGTCCTCGAGCTCGACCACCGGGGCGATGAGCGCCCAGCGGCCGGCGAGCCAGATCGCGATCGGCAGGAGGAAGATCGAGCTGGCGAGGAGCGCGACGGCGACCACGGCGAGCAACAGCGCCTTGAAGAGTCGCGCGGCGCGCACGAGGGCGAGCCGGTAGGCCTGGAGAGGCCCGACCGAGCGCCCGGCGTCGAGCTCGACCAGCGCTCTGGCGGTCGCCGCCTGCACGAGCCCGAGGCCGAGGAGCGTGAATGTGGTTCCGAGCGCGAGTGCGACGAAGCCCGCGAATCCGCCGCTGCCCGCTCCCACCTGCACGGCAAGCACGTTCGTCGCATGCAGCACGAGCGCCTGGAGGAGCGTGATGAGCAGGCCGACCGGCACGAACAGGACCCCGAGGCCGACGAACAGCCGCCACCGGCCGGCGTACATCCGGCCCGAGGCCGCGAGGATCTGCCCCCAGGCGCGCCGCCGGGCGAGGTGAAGCGGCGCGCTGGGCCGCCAGGCCGTCCGCGAGAGCAGGAAGATGGCTACGAGGACGAGTCCCGCCAGGACGAGGCTGAAGACGACGGGGTTCGCCACGAGCTGGACGATCGACCGCGAGACGTGCGCGGCCGCGCCGCAGAAGAAGCCGGTCGCCCCGGGCCCGAAGATCGTGCTGCCGGGCACGCTGTAGCTCCGGCTCCGCCAGCCCTCGGACCAGGTGATCGGCTGCGTCCACTGCTCCTTCAGGTTCGGGCCCTCCGGGCCGTTGAAGAAGGCCGGGTGAAGCTCGCCCCAGCGCCCCTCGAAGGCGATCCACGGGTAGCTCGAGTCGGCGGCCTTGACGTCGCCCGGGATGGTCACCACCGTCGGCCGCACGTCGACGGTCGGGCCGCGCGTGTCGTCGCAGCCGACGCCCTCCGAGGCCGAGCTGCCCAGATACAGCGCCTCGCCGTAGAAGTTCGCGTGCGAGCCGTCGGCAGGGTGGACGACCGGATGCGTGCCGCCGACGCGCTGGAGCTTCGGGTCGTTCCACGCCGCCCGCTCCGCGCCTTCGTGCTGGCTGTACCCCACCTCGACCGGGGACTGCTGGAGCGCTGCGCCGACGTTCGGTGCGTCGAAGACGAGCTGGATCATCTCCCAGTCGCCCTCGTGCAGGTTGTTCCAGTCGTTGAAGACGTAGAAGAACCAGTACTGCAGCGAGAGCTTGCCGAGATGCGCGGGGTCGGTTACGACATGTGCGTACGCCGTCGGCGTCCGCTCGGCTCCGAGATGCTGCTGCCAGTTCAGGTAGTCGCAGCCCGGCCGGAGCGCGTTGCCCGGGAAGTCGAGGTGGTAGCCCCAGAGCCCGCGGCCGAGATCGCTCGCCTGCGGCGCGATCTGGACGAGGTCGTTCCCCCACGGCCCGCGCAGCGCGACCGTCGGCTGGTCGAACAGGTCGTTGACGTCGATCGGGACGTAGTGCAGTCCCCCGCAGCCCTCCCCGCCGGCCACGAGGCGCACAACCGGCGCGTACCGCTGGGCGAGCTCGCGCTCCTGGGCGAGGCTCGCCCGGGCGGGGCCGACGAGCACGAGCCCCGCGGCCACGGCACAGATCGAGAGGACTAGCGGCTTCACGAACGAGACCGTAACCGGATCAGGATGCGCATCGGCCGACGCGTCCGGCTGCGGCAGTAGAAGATCCCGCACTGCGTCCCATGCTGATCGAGATCTTCATCCTTGCCGTCGGCTCGATGTTCTGGCCCGTGCTCCTCGCGGTCGTCGTCGTCGCCTTCAAGTCGGTCCGGCCGGTCACGATTCTCGCGGGCTTCCTCGCCGGCGGACTGGTCGCGACCGTCGGCGTGGGCTGCGCGATCGTGTTTTCGCTCGAGCAGACGTCCCTCGCCACGCGGTCGAGGCACACGCTCGACCCCGCCGTCTTGATCGTGGTCGGCGTTGCGGCCCTCGTCGCGGCGTTCCTCATCCGCCGCCACGACCAACAGAGACGAACGAGGCCGCCGAAGGCGCACAAGCCGGGCAGGGTCGACCGGCTGGGGAGTTCGGGAGCCTGGGTCGCGTTCGTGACCGGAGTCGTGCTCAACGTCTTTCCGGGCGTGCTGCCCTTCATCGCGCTGAAGGACATCGGCGAGCTGAACTACTCGACCGCCGGAACGGTTGCCGTCATCGTCGCGTTCTACCTCGTGATGTTCGTGCCCGTCGAGGCGCCGCTCGTCGCCTTCCTCGTCGTGCCCCGGCGGACGGCGCACGCGGTCGACTCGTTCAACGCCTGGCTCGGGCGGAGTGCGCTCAAGCTCGCCTGGTGGGTGCTCGCGATCTTCGGCGTCGTCGAGATCGTGCGCGGGATCATCGCCGCCTGAGCTCCCTCATCTGACGTAGGTTGAAGTGATCGCGGGAAGGCGGACAGCCTCGCCGCAGCCAGCCGCCGCCGAAGGAGGACGAACATGAGCAAGCCGTTCCGCGGAACCATCAACGTCGACATCCGCGACTCGACGCCCGACTGGGAGCCGTACACGCAGCCGCTGGCGCCCGACGGAGCTCCGAACGTCCTCTACATCGTCCTCGACGATGTCGGCTTCTCGGCCATGGAGCCCTTCGGCGGGCTGATCGAGACGCCCAACATCAACCGGATCGCCGAGCGCGGCCTCACGTACACGAACTTCCACACGACCGCGCTCTGCTCGCCGACCCGGGCGTGCCTGCTCACCGGCCGCAACCACACGACCAACGGGATGGCCTGCATCACCGAGGCGTCGGCCGGCTTCCCCAACCAGAACGGCCACATCCCGTTCGAGTGCGGCACCCTCGCCGAGGTTCTCAGCGAGCGCGGCTGGAACACGTATGCGGTCGGCAAGTGGCATCTCACGGCGGCGGACGAGATGAACCTCGCGTCGCGCAAGACGCAGTGGCCGCTGGGCCGCGGCTTCGAGCGCTTCTACGGCTTTCTCGGCGCGGAGACGAACCAGTGGTATCCGGACCTCTGCTACGACAACCACCCGGTCGACCAGCCCTGCTCGCCGGAAGAGGGCTACCACTTCGACGTCGACATCACCGACAAGGCGCTGTCGTTCATCCGGGACGCGAAGGCGATCGCGCCCGACAAGCCGTTCTTCCTCTACTACTGCCCCGGCGCCGCCCATGCGCCGCACCACGTGCCGCGGGAGTGGGCGGACAAGTACAAGGGCAAGTTCGACATGGGCTACGAGGCCTATCGCCAGACCGTCTTCGAGCGGCAGAAGCAGACGGGCATCGTCACCGACCAGGCCGAGCTGTCGCCGATCAACCCGTACATCGGCGAGCGGAGCGAGGACGGCACCGACTGGCCGGAGCTCGACACCGTCCGCCCGTGGGACTCGCTCTCCGACGACGAGAAGCGTCTGTTCTGCCGGATGGCGGAGGTGTACGCGGGCTTCCTCAGCCACGCCGACCACCAGATCGGCCGGCTGCTCGATCATCTCGAGGAGACCGGCGAGCTCGACAACACGCTGATCGTGCTCGTCTCCGACAACGGCGCCTCCGGCGAGGGCGGCCCGAACGGGTCGGTCAACGAGAACAAGATCTTCAACGGGCTCCCCGACCGGATCGAGGAGAACCTCCCCTTCATCGACGAGCTCGGCGGCCCGAAGACCTACAACCACTATCCGACCGGCTGGGCGTTCGCGTTCAACACCCCGTTCAAGCTCTGGAAGCGCTACTCCAACTGGGAAGGCGGAACGGCGGATCCGATGATCGTGTCCTGGCCCGGGCAGATCGCGCAGACCGGGCTACGGCGGCAGTACGTGCATGCGATCGACATCGTCCCCACCGTGTACGAGTGCCTCGGCGTCGAGCCTCCCGAGGTCGTCAAGGGCTACACGCAGCACGCGATCGAGGGCGTGAGCTTCGCCGCGACGTTCTCGGACGCGGACGCGAAGACGGCCAAGCAGACGCAGTTCTTCTCGATGCTCGGCACCCGCGCCATCTGGCACCAGGGTTGGAAGGCCGCGGCCGTGTCGCCGGCCGCGCCGCAGAGCTGGCCGAACTTCGCGACGCAGCGCTGGGAGCTCTTCGACACCGAGAACGACCCCAGCGAGTGCCACGACCTGGCGGCCGAGCAGCCCCAGAAGCTGCAGGAGCTGATCTCGCTCTGGTGGGCCGAGGCCGGCCGCTACAACGCGTTCCCGCTCGAGTCGCGCAGCGCGGTCGAGATCCTCGGCACCGAGCGGCCGCAGCTCGCCAAGCCGCAGACGCGCTACACCTACTACCCCGGCGGCTCGGAGATCCCTGAATCGGTCGCGCCGAACCTCCGCAACCGCTCGTTCACGATCGCGGTCGAGGTGACGATCGACACCGAGGAGGCCGGCGGCGTGCTGTTCTCCCAGGGCGCTTGCTTCGGCGGGCACACTCTCTACCTCAAGGACGGCAAGCTCAAGTACGTCAACAACTTCGTGGGGATCGCGGAGCAGATGGTCGAGTCCACCGAGCCGGTGCCGCTCGGCCACGTCGTCCTCTCAGCGTCGTTCGAGCGCGAAGGCGAGACGATGCCCGCGGAGGGCACGCTCACCCTCCACATCCGCGACGAGGCGGTCGGCGAAGGCCGGATCAAGACGCAGCCGGGCTACTTCTCGCTCTGCGGCGAGGGGCTCAACGTGGGCAGGGACGGCGGCGAGCCGGTCACCGACGACTACCCGGGCGACTCGCCGTGGGCGTTCGTCGGTGGCACCCTTCACAAGGCGATCATCGACGTCAGCGGCGAGCCGTTCGTCGACCTCGCCGAGGAAGCACGGATGGCATTCGCACGAGACTGAGCGGACGATGAAGAACATGGTCGAGCTGCCCGGCGGGGCTTTTCGGATGGGCTGCGACCGCTTCTATCCCGAGGAGCGGCCCGTCCGCGAGGTGACGGTCGGGGTGTTCTCGATCGACCAGCACCCGGTGACGGTGGCCGAGTTCCGCCGCTTCGTGAAGGACACCGGCCACGTGACCTGGGCCGAGCACGCGCCCGCGGCCGAGGATTACCCGGGCGCCGATCCGGCGCTGCTCGTGCCGGGCTCGCTCGTCTTCCACAAGACGCCCGGGCCGGTGAACCTGCAGGACTACCGCAACTGGTGGGCCTGGGTACCCGGCGCCGACTGGCGTCGTCCCGAAGGCCCCGGCAGCAATGTCGGCGGCCGCGAGCTCCACCCCGTCACGCATGTCGCCTACTCGGACGCGGTCGCCTATGCCGACTGGGTGGGCAAGTCGCTGCCCACGGAGGTGGAGTGGGAGTACGCCGCCCGCGGCGGTCTCGACGGCGCGCTCTATACGTGGGGCGACGAGTTCGCGCCGAAGGGCCGGATGATGGCCAACACCTGGCAGGGCGAGTTCCCCTGGCAGAACCTCCTCACCGACGGCTACGAGGGCACGTCGCCGGTGGAGCGTTTCCCGGCGAACGGCTACGGCCTCTACGACATGGCCGGGAACGTCTGGGAGTGGACGGTGGACGACTTCGTGCAGCCGCGCGCGAGCGGCCGGCCGTGCTGCGCGCCGGAGATGCCCCTCGCCGGCGAGGGCGAGAAGTACCCGCGCAAGGTGATCAAGGGCGGCTCGCACCTCTGCGCGCCGAACTACTGCCTGCGCTACCGGCCGGCGGCCCGGCAGAGCGAGACGCTCGACACCTCCACCAGCCACATCGGCTTTCGCTGCGTCGTCCGGGACTGATCGAGCCGGCTGCGCCCGGCGGCCGGGCCGCCAGGCATGCGAGAGTCCCGCTGTGGCGCGGGGCCGGAGGGCGGTTTCCAAGGCGCGAGCCGGCGTTGGTGCTGCCTCGCAACGAGGTCAGGAATGGGTCGACCGGCAGGATCCGGGCTCGCGCCGCGGCGTCGCGATCGGGGCCTGGCGCCGCTACCGCGTCGTCGAAGGGCCGCTACAGACGGCGCTTCTCTCGATCTACGTCCTCACCGCCGTCCTGCCGGCGCTGCTCGTCATGGAGGCGTATCTCGACCCTCACCCGAACTCGCTCGCCCACAAGCTCGTGCACAACTTCCACCTCAACGCGGCCACCGCCACCCTGCTGCACGGGGTGCTGGGCGCGGATCGCAGGCATGAGCTCGGCGCGATGTTGTTCGCGCTGGCGGGCGCCCTGATCTTCGGGCTCGGGTTCGGCCGCGTGCTCCAGCTCGTTCACGCCCGCGCCTGGGAGCTCTCGTTGCCGAGGACGGGAGGCGACCAGGCGCGTTTCGCCGCCGTGCTGATCGGGCTGTACGGACTGCTGCTCTTGCTCCTCGTCCAGGTCGACGAGCTACGCGGCCAACCCGGGTGGGTCGGGCTGACGCTGGCGCTGGGCTGGATCGTCCTGCTCGTGCTGTTCTTCGTCTGGGGGCCGTGGATCCTCGTTCACAAGCAGATCACGCGGCGCGCCCTGCTCCCCAGCGCGATCCTGACCGGCGTCGCTCTCGTGCTCCTGATGGTGGTCTCGCGTTACCTCATGCAGTTCTGGGTCGATCTCTACGCGAAGGACTACGGCGGTCTCGGCGTTGTGCTCGCCATCTACTTCTGGATCGCCATTTGCTCCGGGCTCATCGTCTGGGCCGCAGCGCTGTCTCCGGCGCTCGCGGAACGCCGTAAGGTGCGCGGCACATGACGGGGGACTCGATTGCCGTGCCCGCGGGTGCCGAGGAGTCGGGCGGGGACAGCCTCGTCGCGATCCTGCTCGCGATGGCGATGTTCGTGCTCGTCGTCGACACGTCGCTGATGAACGTCTCGATCTCGGCCGTCGTGCACGACCTGCACACGACCGCGAGCGGCGTCCAGTCGGCGATCGCCCTCGAGGCGCTCGTCTCGGCGGCGTTCATCCTGATCGGCAGCAAGATCGGTGACCTGTGGGGTCGCAAGCGCGCCTACATCCTCGGCCTGCTCGGCTATGCGGTGGGGGCGCTCTCGATGGTGCTCTCCCAGAGCCTGCTCGCGATCGTCATCTTCTGGGCGATCGTCGGCGGCCTCGGCGCCTCGCTGCTGCTGCCGGCGATGCAGTCGCTGATCCACGGAAACTTCCAGGGAGCGGCGCAGCGCCGCACCTACGCCCTCGTCGGCGCGGCCGCCGCGATCGCCGCCGCCGTCGGGCCGCTCGTCGGCGGCTTCATCACGACGTACCTCTCCTGGCGAGTGGCCTTCGGCGGGGAGGTCGTGATCATCGCGGTCGTCCTCCTCTTCAGCGGGCGCGTCCGCGAGGTGCCGTACACGGGCGACCGCGGCGTCGACGTCGTCGGCTCGATCCTGTCCGCGCTCGGCATGGGCGGCGTCGTGCTCGGGATCCTCGTCTGGGAGGACGGCGGCGGCGCGGTCGCCGCGCTGCTCGCGATCGGCGTCGGCGCTCTCGGCTTCCTCGCGTGGTGGCTCCGGAAGCGCAAGCGCGAGGGGAAGCCGGCGCTGCTCGACGTCGACCTGTTCAAGTCCAAGTACTTCCGGCTCGGCATCTCGAGCCAGACGCTGCAGCAGGTCGCGCTCGGCGGCCTGATGATCGTGCTGCCGATGTTCCTGCAGATGGTGCTCGAGTACAACGCGCTGGAAGCAGGCCTCTCGCTCGCACCGCTGTCGCTGAGCATGTTCTTCGTCGCGCTGCTCGCGGGCAAGCGAGCGGGGAAGCGCAGTCCGAGCAGGATCATCCGCGCCGGTTTCCTCCTGCTCGTCGTCGGCATCGGGATTCTCATTCCGATCATCTCGTGGAACGACTCCGGCTGGGCGATGGCGGTTCCGCTGCTGATCGCCGGCAGCGGCCTCGGCCTGCTCGTCTCGCAGCTCAACAACTACACGCTCTCGCCGATCGAGGAGGAGCGAGTGAGCGAGGCGGCGGGCGTCAACTCGGCCGGCGGCTCGTTCGGCCTCTCCTTCGGGCTTGCCTTCGCCGGGGCGATCATGCTCGCGTCCCTGTCGCTCATCTTCACCCACATGGCGAACGCGAGCGCCGTGCTCTCGCCGAGCGAGAAGACGACGGTCTCGAAGGGACTCGAGAAGAACGCCGAGGTGATGACGAACACGCATCTCGAGGCCCTCCTCGTCGGCCAGCCTGCCGACGTCAAGGCGGAGATCCTCCACATCAACACCGTGGCCAGGCCGCGCGCGCTGCAACTCGCGCTGCTCGTGCCGCTGCTCGCGGCCCTGCTCGGCCTTCTTCAGTCATTCCGGATGACCCGGCTGCCCGACCTGGAACCGTCCGCGGCGGCCGAGCAGATGCTCGGCGGCTGACCTAGTGGACGATCGTCAGCGGCCACCAGGCGGTCGACGTGTTCCCGCGTACGTCCGAGACCCGCACGGCTAGGCGATAGGCGCCGGGCCGCAGTTGGTCCGGGTGGAGGTGCACGCGGAACAGGTACCGGCCGGGCATGTCGAGGTAGCTGTGCTTCTCGAACTGGGGGCAGTTCTGGTAGGTGCCGGCGCCGTAGACGTCCCAGAAGAGTCGAGGTGGAGGCTGGGTGTACCGGAAATCGGCGGCGACCTGCCAGGCCGTCCGCGTGCCTCCGTGGAACAGCCGCCACTCGACGAGAGCAGGAGCTTGCGGAAGGCCGTACCACGGACCCGAGACCGGCACTGCCGGCGGGTCGACGACGGCGACCGACAAGCGGTCCCTGCGCCCGAACGGACGACCGGCGAGCCTGTCCGGCAGCGAACCGTCGTCGAGGTAGAGGCCGGTTGCCGTTGGTTTCGTCGAATCGCGGTAGGGCTCGAGGTGGCCGCGGTCGAGTGGGTTGTGCACGACGTGGTTGTCGATCTCTGCCAGGTGGACGTGCTCGTAGCTCGTGCGAATCCAGCCCAGGACCGTGCGGTAGGCGACGACGCACCTGCCCTTCTGGACGGCTCGTGCCTTGGTCAGGTGGTAGTACTGGAAGGAGCGTCCGTCGCTGGTGAGGACGACGATCTGGCCGGTATTCGCGCGCACCACCCGGCCGGACACGACCGGATAGACCGGTGTTCCCGGCTCGGCTCCGATGTCGACGCCGTTGTGGAACGAGTAGGCCGCGGTCTGTCTCGGCCCCGTCCAGCCGAAGGGCAGGTTGAGGCTGACGATCCTCGGATCGCCGAAGGCCCCGCGGATCGGGTGCTGACGGTCGAACGGCTTGAGCGGCCAGTGGTAGGCGAGACCAGGCGAACGGGCGCAGGACGTGGCAGCGGCCGCCGCGGCGACGTGCGTCGCCGGAACCACCAGAAGCGCGAGGGACAACCCTGCGACTACGAGGGTCTTCATCGTTCCGACCTCCCACCCGAATGCTCGCGCCCACGGAGGCGCGCGGCATCAGGGACGGCCCCGCGGGAGTTTGCCCGGATCTACTGAGTGCCTCACGTGCCCGCGCTGTAGATCGGCTTGCTGGTGGGCTGGAGGCCCGCAGGCCTCGGACCGCCGCTCGACGTCTGCCTTGACCTCCTGTTCCGGGCGGACGGGTCCCGGATGGCGAAGGCACTGCCGCCGCCCGCTACGGGCAGCTGCAGCGTGACTCTGAGCATCGACCTGCCTCCGTTCGTCTGTTGGCCCCCGTTAACGCAGCGACTCCGCGGGACGTCGGCGGCGCGGATTGCGTCCGCGCGGAAATGCACCTGTTCGCGTGGCCCCCTACGAGGGATGCACCGCGAGCAACAGCGGTCGCCGCGGCTTCTGGCCGAAGTCGAAGTCCTGCTCGAGGTTGCCGAGGATCTTCTCGTTCTCGCGGACGTCGGGCCGCGGGTCGGGGCGCCCGTCGGTGCGCGGGTTGAGGCGGCGGCCGTGGAGGAAGTCGTCCTCGATGAACTTGAGATAGGCGTCGAAGCTGAGGGTCTGGTGGTCGACGTAGTTCTTCCTCGCGTAGGGGCTGATCACGAGCGCCGGCACGCGCAGCCCGTAGCCGCTCGAGTCGACGACCGGCGGCTTGACGTGGTCGTAGAAGCCGCCCCAGTCGTCCCAGGCGAGGAAGATTGCCGTGTTCTTCCAGTCCGGGCCCTGCATCACGGCGTTCACGAGCCGCGTCACCCACGCCTGTCCTTGCGCGATCGGGGCGCCGGGATGGTTGCTGTCGGCCCAGTCCGGCGTCACCCATGACACGTTCGGCAGGTTGCCGTTCGCCGCCGCGGCATAGAAGTTGGAGAGCGGCTCCTGCGACTGGGCGCTCTGGTGGTCCTGGCGGACGTCGGTGAAGTCCGGGAGGGGGTTCCAGAAGCCGGGCGTGCTCTTCTTCGTGAGCCGCGTGTAGCACGTGAGCGGGCCGGTGAGGCAGTCGGGCGCTCCGCCCTTCTGCACGTAGGACGCCCACGTGACGCGGTACTTGTGGAGGAGATAGGTGAGGTCGGTCCAGCCGTAGATCGGCCCGTGCGGGTAGCGGCGGAGCGGCGCCTGCGGCCCGTTGTGCGTGGCGATGTTCGTCGTGCACGTGCTCGCCTTGTACGGGTCGCTGCACTGCGCCGACCAGCCGGAGACGAGCCAGAGGTGCGCCGGCAGGCTCCAGCCCCAGTTCGGCTCGAACATGTGGTCCTGGAGGACGAAGTTCCGCGCGTACGCCCAGTAGTTCGGGATCTGTCCACCGTCGTGGTAGCTCAAGACATTGGGGTGCAGGAGGTGCACGCAGGCCGAGCTGTGCGGGTGGGCGAGGCAGGTGCGGATCTGTCGGCGGTCGGTGACGCGGATGAAGCCGTCCATCCGCCCGCCGTTGACGTCCAGCTTGCCGGCGAGCGGGCCGTGCGCGCCGCCCGAGTCGTTCTCGCCGCCGGGGTCGAGGAACGGCTTCACGCACTGGCCGACGCCGTTCGGCACGCACACCGTCGGCACGCCGTGCCGCATCGGGATCCCGTCGGCGTGGGGGTAGGTGCCGAAGAAGGAGTCGAACGAGCGGTTCTCTTCCATGATCACGACGACGTGGCAGATCTTGTGGATGCCGCGGGGCGAAGGACGGCAAGGGCTGGCGGGCGGCGAGGAGGCCGAGCCGCACCCCGCCGCCAGCGCCCGTCGCGAGCAGGAGCAGGGCGAGCGCGGCGACGCGTCTCAGCTGAACGGCGGGTGGAGCGGAAGCAGGTACGGCGGCCGGGGTTTCTGGTTGAAGTTGAAGTCCCGAGTGATGTTGCCGAGGATCTTGACGTTCTCGCGCACGTCGGGTCGCGAGTCGGGGCGTCCGTCGGTGCGCGGGTTGAGCCGCCGGCCGTGCAGGAAGTCGTTCTCGATGAACTTGAGGTAGGCGTCGGAGCTGAGGACCTGGTGGTCGATGTACCCCTGCTTGGCGTAGGGGCTGATCACGAGCGCCGGAACCCGGAGGCCGTAGCCCTCGCCGTCCACGACCGGAGGCTTGACGTGGTCGTAGAAGCCGCCCCAGTCGTCCCAGGCGAGGAAGATCGCCGTGCTGTTCCAGTCGCGGCTGCTCATGATCTTGTTGATCAGCTTGGTGACCCAGGTCTGGCCCGCGGTCACGAGCGACGGCGGGTGCTCGCTCACGCTCTGCGAGGGGGTGATCCACGTCACGGCCGGGAGCGTGCCCTTGCGGGCGGCCTTGTAGAAGTCACCGAGCGGCTGGATGTTGCCGAGTTGGTGGTCCTGCTGCACGGTGTCGAAGCGCGGTAGCGGGTTCCAGATGCCCGGCGTCGATGCGCCCTGGGGCACGTGCTTGCAGAACATCTGGTTGTCGGTGCAGTCTGGCTGGCTCCCGTTCGCCACGTAGTAGCGCCAGCTCACGTGGTAGCGGTGGAGGAGCCACGTCAGATCCGTCCACGGGTAGTCGACCGGCTGGCCACCGCCGGTGGCGCCGAACGGCGCCTCGAGGGCGGGCGTGCAGCTCATCGGGTTGCCGTGCTGCGAGCAGCGCGCCGACCAGCCGGACACGAGGGAGAGGTGCGCCGGCAGGCTCCACGAGTTCACTCCCTCGAACATGTGGTCCTGGAGGACGAAGTTGTGCGCGTAGTTCCAGTAGTTCGGAATCTCGTGCCAGTCGTGGTAGCCCATCACATCCGGCTTCCCCGGGGCCAGCGAGCAGCCGGGATTGTCCGTGTTGTGACACGCGAGGAAGCGCCCCTTTCGCGCCTCCCGCTGGAAGCCGTCCATCTTGCCGTGGTTGATGTCGCGGATCGCATTGACCGTGTCGTGCGGGCCGCCCGCGTTGCGATCAGAGGTGTCGTGGTACGGCTTGACGCACTCATGCGTCTTCGGGTCGGGATTGCAGACGGTCGGGACGCCGTGCTTCATCGGGATCCCGTCGGCGCCGGGGTACGTGCCGAAGTAGGAGTCGAACGAGCGGTTCTCCTGCATGATGATCACGACGTGGCGGATCTTGTGGATCCCGTTGAGCGTGGCCGCGCGTCGCTCCGCGAGGGTGGCCGCGCGCGCGTCGACGTGGGCCTCGGCTCGGGCGTCGTGCCGGTGGCCGGGAATCTCGTTCGACCCGAATATCAAGCCCAGGAGGAAGACGGCTCCGAGGCCGGAGAAGAGGAGCCGTTTCACCGCATGTGCACGCTATGTCGCGTACTTGAGAGCGAAGTGAGAGCGGTCCTAAGACTCGGCTAGAGGAACATGACCCATTCGAGCGTCGGCGCGGCGGCACGTACCCTCGTTGCGGATGGACGACGACTTCTCGCCGGAGGAGCGCGCACGGGCCGGCGCCTACCACCGGCCGCTCTACCTCGCCCTGCTTCTGGACGTGGCGGTCGGCGCGGGCCTGCTCGCTGCGCTGGCCTGGACCTCGCTCGGGGACTGGCTCTTCTCCCCGCTCACGTCGCTCTCGCCGGTCGCTGCCGCCGCTGCCTACGCGGCGCTCGTGACCGCGTTCTCGAGTGTCGTCCGGACCCCGCTCGCGCTCTGGCGGGGGTGGTGGCGCGAGCGGAAGTGGGGCTTCTCGACGCAGGGGGTCGGAGGCTGGCTGGGCGATCGCGCCAAGGGGCTGGCCGTGTCGATCGTGCTCGGAGCGGCGGCGTGGGAGGCAGCCGTGGCGCTGGCGCGGGCCCTGCCCGGCTGGTGGGTGGTGCCCGCTGCAGCTGCCCTCGCCCTGGCCGTGCTCCTGCTCTCGTTCATCGCGCCCGTCGTCCTCGAGCCGCTCTTCAACCGCTTCCGGCCTCTCGACGACGAGACGCTCGCGGCAAGCCTTCGCCGGCTCTCGACGCGGGCGGGAGTCCCGGTGCGAGAGGTTCTCGTCGCCGACGCGAGCCGGCGCACGACGAAGGTCAACGCCTACGTGTCGGGGATCGGCCGGACGCGTCGCGTCGTCGTCTTCGACACGTTGCTGGAGGCGGCGGACCCCGGAGCGGTGGAGGTCGTGGTCGCGCACGAGCTCGGGCATCGGCGAGAGGGGCATGTCGCGAAGCTGACGCTGCTCGCGATGGCCGGCGCCGTGGTCGCCGTCGTGACCCTCTGGGCGGCGCTGGGAACGCGGATGGCCGACCCGCGCACGCTGCCCGAGGCGCTGCTGGTGCTGCTCGCCTTCGAGCTGGCGGTCCTGGCGCCGGGGGCCTGGCTCTCGCGCCGGTTCGAGCGCGCCGCCGACCGCTGCTCGCTCGACCTCACGGAGCAACCCGCGGCGTTCGCCCGCGCCCACCTGGAGCTCGCGCGCCGCAACCTGTCGGATCTGGAGCCGCCCCGCCTCGCGTACCTGTTGCTCTTCAGCCATCCGACGGCCCCGGAGCGGCTCGCGCTCGGCCGCGCGTGGGTGGAGGCCCGGACATAGAGTCTGGCTCGTGGGGGCCGTGGAGCTGACAGGCAAGCGGGCGATCGTGACCGGCGCCTCGTCCGGCATAGGCCGGGCGACGGCAGCAGCGCTCGGGGCCGCGGGCGCGAGCGTCGCGGGCGGTGCGCGGCGCGTCGAACGGCTCGAGACCGAGATCGCCCTCGAGCTCGACGTCACCGACGCCGAGAGCAGCAGCCGCTTCGTCGAGGAGGCGGTCGAGCGTCTCGGCGGTCTCGACATCCTCGTCAACAACGCCGGCCTCGCCCTCGGCCGCGCACCGTTCGACGAGTCGAGCGAGGAGGACGAGGCGACGGTCTTCGGCGTCAACGTCGGCGGGCTCGTCCGCATGACGCGGCTCTGCCTGCCGCACTTCGGCGAGTGGGGGCACATCGTGAACATGGGCTCGGTCGCCGGCCGCGTCGCCTACGAGGGCGGCGCGTCGTACGTGGCGGCGAAGTTCGCCGAGCGCGGTTTCACGTACGCGCTGCGCGAGGACCTCCTCGGCCGGCCGATCCGGATCACGACGGTCGATCCGGGGCTGACCGAGACGGAGTTCTCCCTCGTCCGCTTCAAGGGCGACGAGGAGAAGGCCGCGGCCGTCTATCGCGGCGTCGACCCGTTGCGGCCGGAGGACATCGCCGAGTGCATCGTCTTCGCGCTCACGCGGCCGTGGCACGTCAACGTCGACGAGATCGTCGTCAAGGCGCGCAACCAGGCGTCGGGCGCGCGGATCCTGCGCGACGAGTGAGCTGGCGCGTCGTCATCGTGACGCGCATCGCGCCGGTGCTCGCCGGCTTCGATGCCGTCGTCCGCGCTGCCGGGCACGAGCCGGTCGCGCTTCTGTCGATGCGGGACAACGACGGCCGCTACGGCGCGCTGCCCGAGACCGGCGAGCTAGTGATGAGCGCCGCGCCCGGGCTCGACGTCCTCCTGCCCGCGCGGCGGAGCTCGATCGCACCGCTCCTCGCCTCGGTCGAGCCCGACCTCGTCGTCTGCATGGGGTTCCCGTGGAAGATTCCGCCCGACGCTCTCGCCGTGCCGCGCCTCGGCTGGCTCAACGGCCACCCGTCGCTCCTGCCGCGGCATCGGGGCCCGTTGCCGATCGCCTGGGCGATCCGCGAGGGCGACGAGGAGATCGGGATCACGTTCCACCGCATGGACGCCGAGCTCGACACCGGGCCGATCCTCGCCCAGCGGTCGTACCGGATCGGGGAGCTCCAGTCGCCCGACACGTTCTATCCGGAGCTCGGCCCGGTCGTCGCCCAGGCGCTCGGCGAAGCGCTCGAGCGGCTGGCGGCCGGTGACGAGGGGACGCCGCAGCCGGAGGGCGGCGGATACGAGTCGTTCTTCGCCGCGGACGACGTCTGGCTCGACCTCTCCCGCCCGGCGCTCGCGGTGCACCGGCTCACCTGGGCCTGGCGCTACGCGATGGCCCTCGGCGGAGTGCGCGGCGCGCTGCTCGAGCTCGACGGTACGCCGGTGCGCGTGCTCGGCACCTCGCTCTCCGAGGTCGACGGCGCGCAGCGGCTCGACTGCGGCGACGGGCCGCTGTGGATCCTCGAGACCGAGGAGCTCAGCGAGGAAGAGGCCACGCCGTCCACCGCTCCGGCTCCATCCACGCAGTGACGCGCCGGGCGTCCCTGTTGTGGAACCGCTTGCCCTGGTAGCGGACGGAGAGCTGGTCGATCCCGGCCAGGTCGGGGTCGTCCTCGATCGAGACGACGCGGCCGAGGAGCGTGATCTGCGCGTACCAGCTGTCCTCGCCGAGGACGGTCAGCGAGACGGCCGGGTTCGCGCGCATGTACGCGAGACGGAGCCGGCTCTCGTCCATGTTCAGGAGGACGCGGCCGTCCTTCCAGTCGTACCAGGTGGCCGCCGTGTGCGGCTCGCCGCGCGGGCTCACAGTCGCGACCACGGCCGGGTTCGGCCGGGCGAGGAAGGCGTCGACCTCGAGCGGGACGGGCACAGAGGGCATGCTGCCGAGCCTACTGAGCGGTTGCGGGCACCGCGTCGGTCCCGTCGTCGTCCATCCCCACCTCGCGCACGGCGGGGAGGCGGATCACGAACAGTGTGCTCACCACGATCCAGCCGGCGGCGATCAGGAGATAGGTCTTGAGCCCGATCGCCATCGCGATCGGACCGGCGAGTGCGTAGCCCGCGGGCAGGAAGACCATCGCGCCCATCCAGGCGTACGACGCGACGCGCGCGAGCTTCTCGGGCGGGACCTTGCGTTGCAGCGTCGTGTCCCAGACCACCGAGCCGAGGGCGAACGCGAACCCGGAGCCCATGGCGGAGAGCGTGAGCAGGAGCGTCGTGGGGTGGAACGCCAGGACGAGGTTCTGCGCAGCGCTCACCATCAGGAGCAAGGCGGTCGTGACCATCGGTTGCCCTCGCGGCCGCCAGCGGATTCCCGTGAGCCCGCCGAGCAGCGCGCCGATTCCTTCGCCTGTCACGACGAACGCCCAGGAGCGCGCTCCGTCCATCGAGTGCTTCGCGACATAGGGGCCGAGCACGAAGAACGGCGCGTACGTGATCAGGAAATAGAGCGAGACGTAGGCGACGAGCACCCAGACCCACGTCTGCTCGACGAAGGCGCTCCAGCCCTCCCGGAGCTCGCGTACGAAACCGGCACCCGCGCGCGCAATCGAGGCGACCCGGATCTGCGAGAGGAGCAGCGCGCTCGTCGCGTAGGTGGCCGCGTCGACGAGCAGCGCCGCCCCCGGGCCGATCAGGGCCACGATCGCCCCACCGACTGCGGCGCCTACCGGGAACGCCGCGTAGCGGGCGATGGCGAGCAACCCGTTTGCCGGCTGCAGCATCTCCTCGGGAACGACCTCGCGGATGAGGCCGTAGGAGGCGGGCGAGTAGAAGGCCACGGCCGCGCCGCCGCACGCCTGCAGCGCGATCAGCTGCCAGATCTCCGCATGACCCGAGAGCAGGAGCACGCTCATGGTGGTGCGCACGGCTGTGCTCGCGACGTCGGAGCCGATCATGACGAGGCGTCGCGGCACGCGGTCGCCGACGACGCCGCCGACCACGAGCATCGCCACCTGTGCCAGCGTCCACGCGGCGAACCCGAGGCCGACCGCCGTCGCGCCGCCGCCGTTGTCGAGAATCGCGAAGGCGACCGCGATCGGCGCGAGGTACGTCCCGACGTACGAGATCGCCCGCGCCGAGAACAGCAGCCGGAAGTCGCGGAGGCGTAGCGGCCCGCTCATGGCCGGAATCGTGCCGTGCTACGCGTCGGCTGACAAGCTCGCCGCCCGCTTCTCGGCCCAGCGCTTGAGGCCGCGGTACGACTGCCAGAGCGGCATCGCAAAGTCGTACGTAGCGCCGTCCTCGCGCGAGTCCGTGAGCTGGGCGTGGGCGTACTCGACGAACTCCTCCTCCGTCGCACCGCCCTCGACCGACTCGGCCCAGTCGAGCAGGTTGAGTTGCAGCTCGGTGAGGTGACGCCCGACGTCCTCGGCGACGCCGAAATGGACGAGGGCGAGCCGCTCGGGAGTGCGGCGCTCGATCTCGTCGAGTGTCTCCTCCCACGCGTCGACGTCGACCTCGGGCGGCGGCGTCGGCGGCATGACGAAGCGGCCGGGCAGCACGCGCACGCCACACGCGTCGCCGGCGTAGAGCGTCCCGTCGGGATCGAGGAAGCAGACGTGGTGCGAGGCGTGGCCCGGCGCCGGGAAACAGTCGAGCCCGAGCACGCGGTCACCGACCGCGTGAACGTTCTCCTGCGGCACCGGCGCGAGCTCGCCCCAGAGCGAGTCGAACGTGTCGCCGTACAGGCGACGCGCGCTCTTCTCCAGCCGGGTCGGGTCGACGAGGTGCGGCGCCCCGATCGGCGAGACGTGCACCTGCAGCGCGGGGTGCTCGCGGACGAGGACGCCGGCGGCGCCGGCGTGGTCGAGGTGGATGTGGCTGAGCAGGAGGTGCCGGACGTCGGTCAGCGAGAGCCCGCGTTCGGCGAGGCCCGCCTTCAGCGCGTCGATCGTGGTGGAGGGGCCGCAGTCGAAGATCGCCGGCCCGTCGTCGGTGTCGAGCAGGTAGCTCGCGATGATCCGCTCGCGGCCCAGATGGTGGAGGTCGATCGGCTCCGGGGACATCCGCCAGGATCCTAAGCGGCGCCAATCATCCCGTGGGGATGATGCTCCGCTGACCGCGCCGCTGCATGATTGCCCACATGTGGTGGGGAATCGGCGGCGGCTTGTACGCGATCCTGTGGCTCGTGCTCCTGATCGTCCTCGGCCTCAGTTGCCTGCGGAAGGGGCACTGGGTCATGTTCATCGTCGGGATCTTCTTCCCGCTGTTCTGGATCATCGGCGCGATCATCCCGCCGGTACGCCAGGCCTACTGACGCACGCCTAGGCGCGCTCGCGCGCGGCCGCGAGGATCTGCTCTGCCTCGTCGCGGTTACCCCAGCCGCGCGTCTCGGTCTTCTTCTCGGGCTCGAGGTCCTTGTACCGCTGGAAGAAGTGCTCGATCTCGTCGCGCAGTTCGGCAGCGACGTCGTCGATGTCGCGGATCCGGTCGAACGCCGGGTCGCCGAGCGGTTCGCAGAGGAGCTTCTCGTCCGGGCCCTTCTCGTCGGCCATGTGGAAGACGCCGATCGTGCGCACCCGGATCCGGCAGCCCGGGAACGTCGGGTCGGCGACGAGAACGAGCGCGTCGAGCGGGTCGCCGTCCTCGGCGAGCGTCCCCTCGACGTAGCCATAGTCGGCGGGATAGGTCATCGCGGTGAAGAGCCGCCGGTCGAGGACGATGCCGCCGAGCTCCTCGTCCCACTCGTACTTGTTGCGCGACCCCGCCGGGATCTCGACGAAGACGACCGCCTCGCCGCTCAATTTCCGCTCCGGCGCCGTACACGCCGGCGCCTCCGCTCGTTGCTGGACTCAGTCAAGCCCACACTCACGCATGCACGGGGACGAGCGCGTTCGCGAGATCGGTGACGAGATCGTCTGCCGACTCGATCCCGACCGACAAGCGGATCAGGTTCGGCGGCGCTGCGAACGGCGCGTCGGCGGTGGCCGCATGGGTCATCCGGGCCGGAACCTCGATCAGGCTCTCGACGCCGCCGAGCGACTCCGCGAGCTGGAAGAGCTGCGTCCGGGACGCGATCGCCTCCGCCTCCTCGGGCGACTCGGCGAGGAACGAGACCATGCCGCCGAAGTCGCGCATCTGGCGGGCCGCGATCGCGTGGCCGGGGTGCGACGGCAGCCCCGGATAGAAGACTTGCTGGACACGCGAGTGCCGCTCGAGCACCGAGGCGATCTCCATCGCGTTCAGGCAATGCTGCCGCATCCGCAACGCGAGCGTCTTGATCCCGCGCAGCACGAGCCACGAGTCGAACGGGCCGGGCACCGCGCCGAGCGACTTCTGCAGGAAGCGCAGGCGCTCGGCCACGGTCGGGTCGTTCGTCCCCGCGAAGCCGCCGATGACGTCGGAGTGGCCGCCGAGGTACTTCGTCGTCGAGTGGACGACGACGTCGGCGCCGAGCTCCAGCGGCCGCTGCAGGTACGGCGTCGCGAACGTGTTGTCGACCACGAGGAGGGCGCCGGCCGCGTGGACGGCCTCGGCCGCGGCGGCGATGTCCACGACGTTCAGCATCGGATTCGACGGCGTTTCGATCCAGACCATCCGCGTCGAGTCGTCGAGGTGCTCGGCGAGGTTCGGGAACTCCTCCGCCGGCAGGTAGTGGAAGCGGTAGCCCTTCGGCTCGTAGACCTGGGAGGTCATCCGGTAGACGCCGCCGTAGACGTCGGCGATGAGGACGACGCGGTCGCCGGGGTTGAGGAGGTGCATCAGCGTCGTCGTCGCGCCGAGCCCGGACGAGTAGGCGATGCCGTACTCAGCCGACTCGAGCGACGCGAGCGCGGTCTCGAGCGCGTGCCGGGTCGGGTTGGCGACGCGCGAGTAGTCGTAGCCCTTGTGCTCCCCGACCGCGTCCTGGACATAGGTCGCCGTCTGGTAGATCGGCGTGATGATCGCGCCGGTCGCGGGATCCGGCTCCTGGCCGACGTGGATGGCGCGGGTCTCGAAGTCCATCAGGTCGATGCTAACCAGCGCTCGAGCTTGCTCAGCGGCTCCGCGAGGTCGAGCGGCTTCACGCCCGGCTCCCACCAGACGCCCTTGACGTCGAGCCTGCGCTCTTTCCGCGTCGAACACCGGCTCGATGCGGCCGACGAGCCGGTCGCCGTGGAGGATGGGGAGGACGTAGTAGCCGTACTCGCGCTTCGCCGCGGGGACGTACATCTCCAGCCGGTAGTAGAAGTCCCAGAGCGCGTGGGCACGGGCGCGGTCGTGGATGAGCCGGTCGAACGGGGAGAGGAACGTCGTGCGCGCCGGGATCGGCCCTTCCTCGGCCTCCGGATGCACGAACAGCCGGCCGCGCTCGAGCCGCACCCCGAGTGCGCGGAAGCGCTTCTCGTCGTAGAGCTTCCGCGCCTTCGGCAGCGGGAGCGTCTCGGTCTCGGGGTACCAGCGCTCGGCGAGATCCCAAATGCGCTGCTTGCCGCTGCGGCCGACGACGGCGACCTCGCCGCGCGCGCTGAGGCACTCCAGCATCAGACCCATCTTCCGCTGCCCCCACCAGCGGTGGTCCTCGCGCTTGTGGCCGGGTGCGTCCTCGATTTCGCGCGAGAGCAGCGGGCCGCGCTCGCGAAGCTCCTTCAGGACGTGGCGGCGGAACGCGGTGCGCGACTTCAGCCAGGTGATGATCCGCCGGTCGATCGGGCGATCGCGGCGGCGCATGAACGCCTTGAGGATCGGCAGGTCCTCGATCGGATAGAGGAAGGCGTCCCACTCGACGAGCTGCCGCTCCTGCCAGAGCAAGCGGTCGAGCTCGTGCGTGTCGAACGGCCCGAGCCGGCTCCAGAGAACGAGATGCTGCGGCGGAGCGACCGCTGAGATCGGGTCGAGCTGGAGGAAGCCAAGCCGGCGCACGGTCTCGAGCACTCCGCGTGCGCCGCCGTCGAGGCCCTGCGCGCGCACCGCGATGCGCCGCGCCTCCTCGACCGGAACCTCACGCATGGCGCACCTCCTCGAGCCCGAGCACGCGCGCGAGCCGCGCCGCCGCGCGCTCGAGCTTGGCGCCGACGTTCCCGCGCACCCGCGGCTCGGGGTGGAAGCGCCGCACGCGGAGCACGCCTTCCGCCCGGTCGGCCTTGAGGTCGGCGCGCCCGACGATCCGGTCGCCTGCGAGCAGCGGCAGCACGTAGTAGCCGTACTCGCGCTCGTGCTCGCGCTTGTAGACCTCGATCACGTGGCGAAAGCCGAAGAGCCGCTCGAGCAGCGGCCGGTCCCAGACGAGGTTGTCGAAGGGGCAGAGCAGGACGGGCGGGGCGAGGTCGCCGTCGAGTTCCGCCTCGGCGTCGACGTAGAACGGCGCTCCTCCGTCGTCCGCATGCACCTCGCGCAGGAGCCCCTCGTCGACGAGCGCGAGGACGTGGTGGTGGAGTCGGGCGCGGCCGCCCTTGAGCCGCCAGTGCTCGCGGATCGCGGGCTCGGTCAGCGCGCCGCGGGCACGGACGGCGAGGAGCGCGAAGGTGCGCAGCGTCTCGTCGTCGTCCGGGATGGGCGCATCCAGGATCTCGCGCGGGATCACGCGCTCCGCGAGGTCGTAGCGGCGCTGAAACGCCTGCCGGCCGGCGACCACGAGCACGCCGCGATCCCACAGCGCCTCGAGCACCATCTTCGCCGGCTTCCAGTTCCACATCTCGGTCCCGTCGCCGGCGCCCTCGAAGTCGCGCGAGCCGAGCGGCCCTTCGACGCGGATCCGCTCCAGCACCGGCTCGACGAGGTCGGCGTGCCGGTCCAGCGCGGTTTCGTGGAAGCGCCAGTGCCCCTTGCCCTCCATGTTGCGGCGGCAGTGCGGCCAGAGCTCGATGGGGAGGAGGCAGGCCTCGTGAGCCCAGTACTCGAAGACGCGCCCGGCGACCAGCAGCTCCTGCAGCTTGGTCTCGGAGTACGCGCCGATGCGGCTCGACAGCGTGAGCCGGTGGGCGCGGTCGACCGCCGTGATCGAGTCGAGCTGCACCGCGCCGAGCCGCCGGATCGCTCCCTCGACCTCGCTTTCCTGCGCGCGGCGGAAGCGGGGCGCGTACCCCTGCGCCGACACGGCAAGCCGCCGGATCGAGGCGAGGCTGACGGTCGTGGTGGCCATCGCCACTTACCTAGCAGGTAGCCGCTGCGCTCCGCCGCCCGAGCCGATAGCCTCCCGCCCGTGCCCCGCCCGAGACGCCGGAATCCGTGGACCTCGACGGGCGAGGTGTTCATCTGGGTGCTCTTCGCGCTCTTGCTCCTCCCGGTCGGGTTCGCCGGCTGGGCGGTCGGGCACTACACGTCGCTCGGTGGGAAGCCGTCGTCGACGGTCGTGCACACGGTCACGGCCGGGTCGACGTCCGCAGCCACGACGACGTCGGCTGCGACGACGACCTCCGCGGCGACCACGACGACCGCGTCGGGCGCCGGAAACGCGGCCGCCGGGAAGGCCGTCTTCACCGCGAACGGCTGTGCCTCGTGCCACACCTTCGCGCCGGCGAACGCGACCGGCACCATCGGCCCCAACCTCGACACGGCGCCGGCGCAGGACGCGAAGGCGGACAACAACATGGACCTGGCGGCGTTCATCAAGCAGTCGATCCAGAATCCGGACGCCTACATCGCGAAGGGCTATAGCAAGGGGCTCATGCCGGCGACGTTCGGCCAGTCCCTGTCGCCGACGCAACTGAACGACCTCGTCGCGTTCATCCTCTCGGGCACCGCGAAGTCCTAGCTCT
>CAVYQV010000021.1:0-20760 GCA_963770815.1 uncultured Actinomycetes bacterium | reverse complement strand
CTCCCGCGCCGCGCAGGTCGGCGCCTCCGCTCAGGGTTGAACTCAGTCAAGACCACACCTCATCGGGCGGGAAGTCTAGGCAGCGGCTGCCGCGCGACCGAGCAGCCGGTCGATGGCCGCCATGCCCTCGTCGCCGATGTCGACGCTGTGCTCGTTCACGTAGAGCGCGATGTGCGCCGCGCAGACCTCGTCCGACATCTCGTGCGAGAGCGAGCGAACGTAGTCGCGGCTCGCCTCGGGATTCGCGAATGCGTACTCGACCGAAGCCCGAACCGCCGCCTCGGCCGCCTCCACGAGCTCCGGATCGAGATCGCTCCGCGCGAAGATCCCCGCGAGCGGGACCGGCAGGCCGGTGTCGCCCTCCCACCACTCGCCGAGGTCGGCGACCGCCACGAGGCCGTGCTCCCCGTACGTGAAGCGGCTCTCGTGGATGATCAGGCCGGCGTCGACCTCGCCCGCGACGACGGCAGCGAGGATCGCGTCGTACCGCAACTCGACGACGTCGCCGAGCGTCGGCGCCGCGAGCCGGAGGAGCAGGAACGCCGTCGTCTCAAGGCCCGGAACCGCGATCCGCCCCGTCGCCGCATCCTCCAGCGAGCCCGGTTCGCGCGCGACCACGAGCGGGCCGACGCCACGACCGAGCGCGGCGCCGCTGCGGAGCAGCCGATACCGGTCACCGGCGGCCGCCGCCGCACCGAAGCTGAGCTTCGAGAGCTCGAGCTCGGCGCCCGCAGCTCGCCGGTTCAGCTCCTCGATGTCGAGCAGCACCGGCTCGACCTCGAACGGCGCGGGGACGAGCCCGTGCACGAGCGCGTGGAACGCGAACGCGTCGTTCGGGCAGGGGGTGAAGCCGAAGCTCAACTTCACGATCGACCGAAGAACCAGGCCTCGAGGGGCTTGAGGAGCTCGTCGCGCGTGAACGGCCTTATCGGCTCGTCGTGGCCGTCCCGCTCGGAAACGGTGAAGTCGTCCTCCAGCGCCTCGTTCGCCTCCTGCAGCGCGTCCCCGAGCTCGTAACCCTCGAACACGTAGTCCTCAGGTCTCGGTTCCTTCGACTCTCGGTGCTCGGGGTTGACGGCGCGGCCGACCGCCCAGACGCCACCCTCCTTGCGCTCGATCCAGATGACGACCGTCTCGGGGTCGCCGGTCGAGTCGACGCCGTGGAGCACCCGCTCCGCGAACCGGCCGCGGTCATCGGACGCCTTCACGCCGAGGACTATGCCACCTCGAGACCGGTGCCCGCCGCCCGCGCGCGCTCGACGGCCGCGGCCGCGACGGCCACGTCCCAGGCGGCGAGGCCGTTGGACTTGAAGACCACGATGTCGTCGTCCGACTGGCGGCCCGTGACCTCGCCGGCAACGACCTCCTGCAGCTCGTGCACCTCGAGCCAGTCCAGGACGCCCGACTCGACCGGCTCGATCAGGTCGGCGGACTCGAGCTTCGCGTCGTCGAGCGAGTCGCAGCAGACGAAGGCGGAGCGCTCGAGGACGACGTTGTCGAGCTCGCGGCGGCGGCCGTCGTTGGCACCGACGGCGCAGACGAGCGCGCCGGCGCGGAGCCACTCGCCGCGCAACACCGGATCACGCGACGTGGTCGCCGTGACGACGACGTCGCAGTCGGCCGGATCCTGGTGGCTCTCGCCCGGCTCCGCGTCGTGCTCCTCGCAGAAGGCGCGGAGCCGTTCCTCGGTCCGGCAGTAGGCGACGACGCGCTCGAGTTGCGGGAGCGCGGCACGGATGCAGGCGACCTGCGACTCCGCCTGCCAGCCGCAACCGATCACGCCGAGGCTTCTCGCACCGCTCGCGGCAAGGTGCTTCGCCGCGACCCCGCTCGCCGCACCGGTTCGCAGCTGGCCGAGCTTGTCCGCCTCGATGACCGCGACCAGCTCGGGCGAGTCCGCGCGAAAGAGGAGGACGGCGAAACGCGCCCCGTCGCGGAAGCCGGCGTAGACCTTCGCGCCCGCGAAGCCGAGCTCGAGGTCGGCGGCGGCCATGACCGCGAGCGCACCTTCTTCCAACCCGAGCCGGTAACGCGGCCGGTTCTCGACGCTCCCCGCGGCCATGCGGCGGAAGCACGCCTCGATCGCCTCCACGGCCACGGCCGGCGTGAGGAGCGCGGCGACGTCCTGCTCGCTCAGATAGAGGGGCACGTTCGGATTCTCCATGTGAATGGCGGCACAAGCTGCGGCACATGGCCGGGGTTGTCGACGATCGCTCGGTAAACCTGGGCCGGGTGGAAGAGTCCTATCTGACCCAGAGTTGGTCGAGGAGGACGCCCGCCTGCGGATTGTGCTGGTAGTTGCCCACGCGGCCGGAGACGAAGACGACTTCGAGTGGCGCGTAGGTCGGCACCGCGGGTGCTTGCGCCAGGAGTGACTCCTCGACCTGTCGCCAGAGGATGGCTCCGGCAGGTTGATCCTGAATCTGGACGGCCGTCGCATGAGCCATCTGTGCGTCGATGGAGTGGTCGCAGAACTCCGAGAAGTTGGAGTTGGCGGCGGGCGACGCAGGTATGAAGGAGGCGCAGCTGTAGAGCCCCTGGAGGAAATCGGACGATGACGCGGCGTCGATTCCCCACGTTATGTATCCGATCTGGGCTCGTGTCCGGGAGTCGGCGGTGTCCGTGAAGTACGCGTTCTCGTTGGCCACGACTTTGAGCCGCGCCCGGTAGCCGAGCGAGTCGAGCACGGAGACCATGTATGGGCCGTAGGCGGCGACCGTGCGGAATATCCACACGGTGATGCGAGTACCCGCGGTGCGAGAGCTCCGCACGAGCCGGCGTGCGGCGTCGAGCGCTCTCAGCCCGCCGCGGCCGTAGAGGCATGTCGGCCGGTAGCCGGGCATGTTGGGCGGCACGAGGCGACACGTCGGCTGGAACGCGGGGCCGAGCGAGCGAGTGAACGTCTCGCGGTCGAAGGCGAGGTTGACCGCGCGGCGCGCACGCACGTCGTCGAACGGCGCGACGCGGGTGTTCAGGAAGAACTGGCTCGTCGCGAGTTGCGGGTCCAAGTGCAGCCGGCTGGGGTAGCGAACCGCGAGGTGGCTGACCTGCTCCTTCGAGAGCGGGGGATAGTTGAAGCCGAGCGCGACATCGGCGCGTCCTCGCTCTACCTCCGCCAGTCGTCGGGCCGGATCGAGCTGCGCCCAGGAGAAGGAGATCGCGCTCGGGAATCCGTCGGGCTGCGCGTCTCTCGACCACTCGTGAAACCTCTGATTGCGGACGAGTCGGACGAGCTTCGTTTTCTTATCGAATACCGCGATGCGATACGGCCCCGTGGCGGGCACGGGATGGCGCCCGACGTCATGGGCCCGCGTCCCGGGCGGTATGGCGAATGCGACGGGCGAGGCAAGGGTTGCGAGCAGGTCCGGATCGGGCGCGCTGAGGTTGAACGTCACCGTCCGGGCCGCGCGGTCGACGACGATGCCCGCGTCGAGCTTGCACGGCTTTCGCGTGGCACAGCGGTCGGCGCCGACGATCTTGCCGAACAAGGACTCCCCGTCACGAGGGTCGAGCGTGAGCGTTCGCTCGATCGCCCGCTTGAAGTCACCCGGCTGCACGAGCCTCCCGTCCGAGTAGTGGATGCCCGGCCGCACCTGGAACGTGTACTGCTTCCCGCCACTGGTAGGCGCGGGCACCGAGGAAGCGAGGTCCGGTACCAGCTGGACGCCGCCAGCGCCCGCAACTCTGCGCCAGCCGACGAGTCCGTCATTCGTCATGGACAGGATCTGCATGGCATAAGTCTCGAAAGACGTCGGATCGACGGAGGACACAGGCTCGCCAACGACGACGCGCTCCTCCCCACCGCGATGTTCGAGCCCGCTCGACTGGACGGCCACGTACACACGGTCCGGCGCGACCGCAACGCTGCTCGGCGGATTCCCGAGGACGGTCCGGCTTTTCGGGGCGCCATCGGACGAGTCGAGCCGTACCAGCGTGCGGTCACCTCCGTTGGCGACCCAGACCTCGCCCCGCCCCACGGCGATGTCCTCCGGTTCGTTCCCGACCGGAACCGTCTTGTCGACCGCTACCGGAGTCCGAGGGTTGATCCGGGACACCGTGCCGTCCGCGCGATTCGCCACCCAGACGGCGTCGGTGCCCACCGCGATGGCGCTCGGCTCGCGACCGACGGGGATTCGGTCCAGAACCTGGCCAGTACGGGGATTGAGAGCGACGACGCTCGCGGTGGGCGGTGAGGCGATCCAGACCCGGCCGAATCCGACGGCGACGCCGGCTGCGCCGAGTACTGCAGGGAATGTCATCGGTGCCCGTGTCGCGCCCGGGTCGATCCGGGTAACCGTCCCGTCGACGGAGTTCGTCACCCAAACGGCACCCTCACCGTACGCGACGCCGCGCGGCCCATTGCCTGTACGGATCGTGTCAACGTTTCGGTTCGTGGCGGGGTCGATGCGAGAGACCGTGCCGTCGAGGCCGTTCGCGACCCAGACGGCGCCGCCCCCAACGGCGACCCCCGCCGGCCCGGCACCGACCGGAATCGTCTGCCGGATGCCGTTGGTCACGAGGTCGATCCGCGACACGGTGTTTTCGTTCGTGTTCGTAACCCACACGGCGTGCGCCCCGACGGCGACCTCTGCCGGAGCGCTCCCAACCGGTATCGCAGAAGCGACCCTGCCGCTGCCGGGGTCGATTACCCCGACGGCATCCGCCGTGACGCCGGCGCCTGCAGTCGACCCGCCGCCCTGTGTAACGAACACTCCGACGATGGCGCCGACCGCCACCGCGGCGAACGTCGCGACGATCAGCTTCCGCCGAGCAGGTGCTTTCCAGCGGCGACCAAGCTCCTCCGATGCCGCTTCCGCGAGCTCTCCCTCGCGACCCTCGAACGGCGACGCAGCAGCCGTCTTGAGCAGCGGAAAGTCATCTCGCAGACCCGGCGCCACGAGCTGATAGATGCGCTCGGGCTCGTCCATGTCCTTGAGCTGGTGCTCACCGAGATCCCGAACCGTGACGTCCGGGATCGGGTCGTCACGCAGGAGCTCGCGCGTTGTCTGCGAGAGCAGAACCTGGCCGCCATGCCCGGCCGCGCAGATACGGGCGGCACGATGGACTCCCATCCCGACGTACCGCTCACCTCCCATAGCCGGCTCGCCAGTGTGGATGCCCATGCGGCACCTGAGATCGGCTGCCTTAGGCCATCGGTGCGCGGCAAGGCGACGCTGACTAGCGATCCCTGCAGCGACGGCGTCTTTGGCGCGCCTGAACGCGACGAAGAACGAGTCACCTTGCGTATCGATCTCACGGCCTTCGTGCTCATCGAAGACCTCGCGCAGGATTCGACGATGCTCATCGAGCGCTTGCCCGTACAGCTCGTCACCAAGCAGCTTCAACAATCGGGTCGAACCCTCGACATCCGTGAAGAGGAACGTGACGGTGCCAATCGGCAGCTCATCCAGCGAGCTCACACGCGCAAGTGTCCCACCCCATATCGAGGCGTGCAATCACGCGACTCGGTCAGATGGCGCCCGCTTCGTCGGCACCTCCGTGACGATGCTCGAGACCCGCTACCACCACCTGGTTACCCCAAGCCTGGACACGGCGCGGGCGCGGCTAGGTGCGTTCTTGCAGGGTCTTGGGTCAAGAGTCGGCCACGAACTAGCCGCCACAGCCAGATGGGCGGACGCCGAAAGCCTCGGATTCCCGGGGCTTTCTTGTCATGCGCCCGGCAAGAATCGAACTTGCGACCTCTGCCTCCGCAGGGCAGCGCTCTATCCCCTGAGCTACGGGCGCTCGGGACAGCCAGTGTAGCGAGGCGCTAGTCGCGGCCCAGCAGCCGGGCGAGCAGTCCCGGGCGCGTCGGACGGCCGGGGAGATCGGCGGCCGCGACGCATTCGAGATGCGCGTGCCGCCGGCGGCTCGTGTCTCCCTCCGGCGCGATGAGGACGTGATCGCTCATCGCGTGGAGGTGGTAGCCGCAGAGCGGGCAGGTGTACGTCGCCGGCTTGCGGCTACGGACCGGCCGGATGCTGTACCACTCAGCCGGTTCGAGCCGCGAGCGCGAGCGGCGCGTCATCCGGCACCTCCGTTCGCACGTACGCGAGCGCGACCACCGTCCCGTCCTCGCGGCGCGCAGCGCTCGTGACGCGGCCGACCTCTCGGCCGTCGTGGAGGAGCGGGGTGTCCCGCTCCGGCAACTCCCCGAGCTCGAGCACCCGCAGCCCGCGGTTCGGATGCCCACGGAAGTGCAGCCGCGCCACCGGCTCCTGACCTGGATAGCAGCCCTTCGAGAACGAGACGTGAGTCGCGTCCAGCCCCGCCTCCGCCGGGAGGATCCGGTCGTCGATCTCGTGCTCCCAGCCCGGCACGCCGCTCTCGATCCGGCGCAGCTCGAGCTCGGCGGCCGAGAGAGTCGGCTCGAGCCCGGTGTCGAGAGCCTCCCGAGCGCCGGGCCAGTCAGTTGCGAACCCGTCCCCGCCGCCGAAGACGAGCACCGACTCGTGCGACTCGGGCTCGATCTCGCACTGCGCGCGCAGGCGCATGCGCGTCAGCTGCGTGCGCACGACGTCGCCGAGGCCGAGCTCGGTCAGCAACAGGAAGTCGTCGTCGGCCCGCCGCAGGACGACGAGCGGCGCGATCACCCGAGCCTTCGCGGTGAGCAGGAGAGCGGGGCAGGCCTCGCCCGGCGCAAGCGCCTCGACGTCGTTCGACACCATCCGCTGCAGGTAGTCGGCCGCGTCGGGCCCCGCGACACGGACGAACTCCCGCGCTCTCGCAGCCACGTCCATGCCGTCTAGTGTGCCGGGCGATGCCGCTCTTCCGCTCGAAGGCAGAGGACAAGGTGCGCGCCGCCGGCTACGACCCGGCACGCCTGCCGCCCGGCCAGTACCTGACCGAGAAGTGGCCCGTGCTCCACGCGGGGGACGTCGCGCACGTCGATCCCGCGACCTGGACGATGCGGATCTTCGGCGAGGTCGAGGAGGAGATCACGCTCGACTACGAGCAACTCCGGGCGCTGCCGGTGACCGAGGTCACGACGGACATCCACTGCGTCACGCGCTGGAGCCGCTTCGACGCGGGCTTCCGCGGCGTCCACTGGCGGGAGCTCGCCAAGTTGTGCCGGCCGAAGCCGACGGCGCACTTCGCGATCGCGCACGCCGAGGCCGGCTACACAGAGAACCTGCCGCTTGCCGCACTCGACGAGGAGAACGCGCTCGTCGCATACGAGGCCGACGGCGAGCCGCTGACCGCGGAGCACGGCGGCCCGGTGCGACTCGTCGTCCCGTCCCGTTACTTCTGGAAGAGCGCGAAGTGGCTGAACGGGATCGAGCTCGCCTCGGTCGACCGGCCCGGCTTCTGGGAGCGCTACGGCTACCACAACGACGCCGACCCCTGGCAGGAAGAGAGATACGGCTTCTGAGTCATCCGCCGTGGGTGAGCGCAGTCCCCTCGAATGGGGTAAAGCCTGGGTGAATCGTTGTCGATAGAGACAGCGAACCACCTCCCCCTACGAGAAACGGCGCCCCGCAAGGGCGCCGTTTCTCGTTCAGAACGAAGCCCGAAGGCTCGTTACATCATCCCGCCCATGTCCGGCATGCCGGCGCCGGCGCCCACGGGGTTCTTCTCCGGGGCCTCGGCGACGATCGCCTCGGTGGTGAGGATGTTCTTCGCGATCGACGCGGCGTTCTGCAGCGCCGAGCGAGTCACCATGGTGGGGTCGCCGATCCCGCTCTTGAGCAGGTCCTCGACCTCGCCGGTCTCGACGTTCAGGCCGAAGCCCTTCTCAGCGCCCCGCACCTGCTGGACGACGACCGAGCCCTCGAGGCCCGCGTTGGATGCGAGCTGCCGAAGGGGCTCCTCGAGCGCGCGGATGATGATCTGCGCGCCCGTCTTCTCGTCGCCCTCGAGCTTGCCGACGACGTCGCCGCGGACCGCCTCCGCCGCGTTGATCAGCGCGACACCGCCGCCCGGAACCTGGCCCTCCTCGAGGGCTGCGCGGGCAGCCTGCAGCGCGTCCTCGACGCGGTGCTTCTTCTCCTTCATCTCGGTCTCGGTCGACGCGCCGACCTTGACGACCGCGACGCCGCCGGACAGCTTCGCCAGGCGCTCCTGGAGCTTCTCGCGGTCGAAGTCGGAGTCGGTGTTCTCGATCTCGGACTTCAGCTGCTTGATCCGACCCTTGATGGCGTCGCTCTCCCCGGCACCGTCGATGATCGTCGTCGTGTCCTTGTCGATCACGACGCGGCGGGCATGGCCGAGCTGCGAGACCTTCGTGTTCTCGAGCTTGAGTCCCAGCTCCTCGGTGATCACCTCGCCGCCTGTGAGGATCGCGATGTCCTCGAGCATCCGCTTGCGGCGATCGCCGAAGCCGGGTGCCTTGACGGCGACGGCCTGGAAGGTGCCGCGGAGCTTGTTGACGACGATCGTGGCGAGCGACTCGCCCTCGACGTCCTCCGCGACGATCAGCAGCGGCTTGCCTGACTGGATGACCTGCTCGAGCACCGGCAGGAGATCCTTGACCGCACCGATCTTCTGGTTGGCGACCAGGATGTACGGATCCTCGAGCACCGCTTCCATCCGCTCGGGGTCGGTGATCATGTAGGGCGACAGGTAGCCCTTGTCGAACTGCATGCCCTCGGTGAACTCGAGCTCGAGCCCGAGGGTCTGGCCCTCCTCGACGTTGACGACGCCGTCCTTGCCGACCTTCTCGATCGCGTCCGCGATCACGTCGCCGATCTCGCGCTCGCGCGACGAGACGGTGGCGATGCGGGCGATGTCCTCGCGGCCGGAGACGTCCTTCGACTGCTCCTTGAGGTTCTCGACCACTGCTTCGACGGCGGCCTCGATACCCCGCTTGAGACCCATCGGGTTCGCGCCCGCCGCGACGTTCTTCATGCCCTCGTGGACGATCGCCTGCGCGAGGACGGTCGCGGTCGTCGTGCCGTCGCCGGCGACGTCGTTGGTCGCCGTCGCGACCTCGCGCACGAGCTGTGCGCCCTGGTTCTCGAACACGTCCTCGAGCTCGATCTCACGTGCGATCGTGACGCCGTCGTTGGTGATGGTCGGAGCGCCGAACTTCTTGTCGAGCACGACGTAGCGCCCCTTTGGGCCAAGGGTGACCTTGACCGCGTCGGCGAGGACATTGACGCCGCGCTCGAGCGAGCGCCGCGCATCCTCGTTGAACTTCAGCTCCTTGTGAGCCATGTCTTTGTCTGACCTCCGTATCTCTCTTTAGGCGGTGGCGCCGGCGGGCTCGCGATCGCCCGTGACCTTGGCGAGCACGTCCGACTCACGCAGGATCAGGTAGTCGTCGGTGCCGACCCTGATCTCGGTCCCGCCGTACTTGGAGAAGACGATCTCGTCGCCCTCCGCCAGGTCCATCGGGATGAACTTTCCGTTGTCGTCCCGGGAGCCGGGACCGACTGCGAGGACGCGGCCGCGCTGCGGCTTCTCCTTCGCGGTGTCCGGAAGCACGATGCCGCTCACCGTCGACTCTTCCTCTTCGAGGACCTCGACGATGAGGCGGTCACCAAGCGGCTTCAGGTTCATACAGGGCCTCCTGACTGCTCTCAGTGACAGTTCCTGGCACTCTCCCCTCGAGAGTGCCGAGGTCATTCTACGTTCGGCACTCTAGCTAAGCAAGTGCCAGCTGGTAGAACCGAACCGTGGAGCGCGAGTTCTCGGCGGGAGGGGTGCTCGTGCGGACGGTCCGCGGCCGGACGATGGTCGCGGCGATCCGGCCGCGCGGCAAGAAGCGGGTCTGGGCGCTGCCGAAGGGCCACATCGACGAGGGCGAGTCGGCGGCCGACACGGCGCTGCGCGAGGTGCACGAGGAGACCGGCGTCGAGGGGCGGCTCGTCGAGAAGCTCGGCGACATCCGCTACGTCTACACGGCCACGTGGGACGAGCGGAAGGGCGAGCGGATCTTCAAGGTCGTGAGCTTTTTCCTCCTCCGCGCCGGCCGCGGACGGATCGGCGAGATCGACGAGGCGATGCGGATCGAGGTCGCCGAGGCGCGCTGGCTGCCGCTCGACGAGGCGCCGCAGCTTCTCTCCTACGACGGCGAGCGCAAGATGGCCGCGAAGGCGCTCGAGAGGCTCGGGGCGTGACCGTCGTCGGCGTCCTCCACCCGGGAGAGATGGGAGCCGCGGTCGCCGGCGCGCTGAGCGGACGCGGCGAGAGCGTGCTCTGGGCCTCGGCCGGACGGAGCGCGGCGACGGCCGAGCGGGCGCAGGCGGCCGGGCTCGAGGACGTAGGCGACGTCGGGGAGCTCTGCAGCCGCTGCGACGTTCTCCTCTCGATCTGTCCGCCCCACGCCGCGGTCGAGGTCGCGCGGGCGGCGGGCGGCTTCACCGGCCTCTACGTCGACGCGAACGCGATCGCGCCCGACACCGCCCGGGCGGTCGCCGAGCTTCAGCCGCGGTTCGTCGACGGCGGCATCGTCGGGGCGCCGCCGCACCAGCCGGGCACGACACGGCTCTACCTCTCCGGCGGCGAGGCTGAACAGGTCGCCGCGCTCTTCGCCGGGACGAACGTGGACGCGAGAGTCGTCTCCGGCGGGCCCGGCGCAGCGTCGGCCCTGAAGGCGGCGTATGCCGGCTGGACGAAGGGCAGTGCAGCGCTCCTCCTCACGGTGCGTGACCTCGCGCGAGCCGAAGGCGTCGAGGATGCGCTGCTCGCGGAGTGGCGGCTCTCGATCCCGGAGCTCGAGGAGCGTGTCGCCGGCGCCGAGCGGTCGGCACGCCGCAAGGGCTGGCGCTGGATCGGCGAAATGGAGGAGATTGCTCACAGCATGGCCGCCCAGGATCTGCCCACCGGGTTTCACGAGGCCTCGGCCGAGGTCTTCCGCCGCACCGCCGAGGAGTCGTAGCCCGGATGGAGGGGATCCTGTCCGTCGCGGACTACGAGCGGCTCGCCGAGGAGCGGCTCGAGCCAGGGCCGTGGGCCTATCTCGCGGGTGGCTCGGGCGACGAGTGGACGCTGTGCGAGAACCGCGCCGCCTTCGCCCGCTGGACGTTCCGGCCCCGCGTTCTCTGCGACGTGTCCGAGATCTCGACCTCGACCACGGTGCTCGGCACGCCCGTCGAGCTGCCCGTCGTCGTCGGTCCTGTGGCCTACCAGCAGCTCTACCACCCCGACGGCGAGTGCGCGGCGGCGCGCGGAGCGGCCGCGGCCGGCACCGCGATCGCCGTCTCGACGTTCTCCACCCGCTCGCACGAGGAGATCGCGGCTGCCGCGCCGGGGGTCATGCAGTGGTGCCAGGTCTACGTCTTCCAGGATCGCGGCCCTACGCGGGAGCATCTCGCGGGTGCTGCGGACGCCGGCTGCAGCGCCGTCGTGCTCACCGTCGACACGCCGCGGCTCGCGCAGCGCGAGCGCGACCTGCGCGTCGGCTTCGAGGTTCCCGCCGACCTGCCGCTGCCCTACGCGCGGACCACGATCGGCGACGCGCCGCTGAACCCCGCCGACCAGTTCGCGCTGCTCGATCCGTCGGTCTCCTGGCGCGACCTCGAGTGGATCGCGAGCGAGGGGAAGCTGCCGGTGATCCTCAAGGGCGTCGTGACCGCCGAGGACGCCGAGCTGGCCGTCGAGCACGGCGCGGCGGCGATCGTCGTCTCGAACCACGGGGGCCGCCAGCTCGACAGCGCGCCCGCCACACTCGACGCGCTGCCGGAGGTGGTCGACGCCGTCGCCGGACGGATCGAGGTCTATCTCGACGGAGGCATCCGCCGCGGCACCGACGTCGCGAAGGCGATCGCGCTCGGGGCGCGCGCGGTGCTCGTCGGCCGCGCGCCGGTCTTCGGCCTCGCCGTCGCGGGCGAGGACGGCGTGCGACACGTCCTCGAGCTCCTGCGGGACGAGCTGGCGCTGGCGCTCTCATTGCTCGGCTGCACCTCGCCGGAGCGGCTCACGCGCTCGCATGTCCAACGTCCCCCCGCATAGCGGCGCTGCGTAGCTGGCAGACTCCCGGCGACGGTGTACGCGCTCAACTTCTACTCGCCCCTCGTCGCCGACCAGCTCCGGTCGGGACGGAAGTCGGCCACGATCCGGCTCGGCGACAAGTCGGGCAAGTACAAGAAGGGGATGGTGGTGCGCGTGCTGTGCGGCGTCCGCTTCAGTCCGCGCGAGCACGTCTTCGACGCGGTGATCGACAAGGTCGAGGTCAAGACGCTCGGCGAGCTGTCACCGCGGGAGATCGAGCACGACAACCCGGAGATCCGCCGCACCGACGAGATGGCGACCTTCCTCGGCCAGCTCTACAACCGCACGGTCGAGCCCGACGACGTCGTCACGGTCATCCGCTTCTCGCAGATCATGCACGGGCCGGTCGTGCCCGGCTTCCGCGAGGGAGAGATCTTCTAGCGCCTACCCCGCGTCCAGACCGATCTGGGCCGTCATGTGGTCCTGCAGGTGCTCGGCGCCGGGCAGCGTCCACATCCCCACGACCGCCGCGGCGACGAGCGTCACGCCGACGACGGCAAGCCGGAGCCCGAGGCCCGGATACCGCCCGCGCAGCGCCTCCGACATGCGCACGAGCCGCGCGAGGACGTGAACCGAGGTCGCGAAGAACCAGACGACGAAGCTCGCCTTGTGCAGCCCGACGGCGGTGCCCTGGGTCTCGTGTACCGCGAGGAGGTAGATGCCCGTCCCGAAGAGGACGATCGTCGAAGCGACGATGACGGGAGCGACGACGACACGCAGCGGGAACGCCGGCGGGCCGCGGCGCACGTACTCGTCCCGGCCGAGGTAGTAGCGAAGCATCCGCCAGCCGGTGCTGCCCAGCTTCAGCACGACGATCGGCAGCAGGAACATGCCGACGAACGCGTGCACGGTGAGCAGCGCGTGGAGATTCAGCAGCGTCGCTCCCTCGATCGCGAGAAAGACGATGAGCAGGACACCCGCGAACGCGGTGAGCTGCTCGTTGCCGCCCGGATTGGCCTTCACCGCGCGCGACGGATCTTCGAGCCGAAGAGCTCGTTCGGCCGCACCGGCTCGCCGCACTCCTCGCAGTCGACGACCGCCAGGGAGGAGAAGGCCGCGCCGCAGGAAGGACAGCGGCGGAGCAACTCGCCGCCGCATTGCGGGCAGGTCTCGGGCAACTCGGCCTCGAACTCCTCGAACCAGCGGCGCGCCGCCCCGCAACCGAGACAGAATGCGACCCAGTCTCCGAGGACCTTCCGACGCTCCTCCCGCAGCCAATCCGCCGCTTTCGCCACGTCCTGACCTTAGCCGTGGTCGCCTTTCTGGCGGTCGCGGTCTCCATCGTCGTCCGCGACCTGATCCGCGGCTACTGGACGACGCGCGGTGCGAAGGTCGAGCACTACACGCTGCACAGCCGCTTCGTGCCCCGCGACCTGCACGAGATCCGCGTCGTGCCGGCGAAGCACGGCGACTGGACGCTCGTCCTGCTCCACGGCCGCGGCGGCGGGCCGTCTGGGATGCTGAGCCCGTCGCTGTTCGACGCGCTCCACGACCTCGGCTCACGCGCGCCGGTCGTCCTCCTCCCCGACGGCGGCGACCACAGCTACTGGCACAACCGCGCCGACGGCAAGTGGGGGTCGATGGTCCTGCGCGAGATCGTCCCGCGGCACGGCCGCGTCGCGATCGGCGGGATCTCGATGGGCGGCTACGGCGCGCTCCTTCTCGGGGCGCCGGGGCATTTCTGCGCGATCGGCGGCCACTCGCCGGCGCTCTGGTTCAGCGATGCCGACAGCGCCGCGGGCGCCTTCGACGACGCCGGGGACTACGCGCGCCACGACATCGTCAACCACCCGCCGCACTACTCCGCGCCGGTCTGGATCGACGTCGGCACCGAGGACCCGTTCCACAACGCGGCCGTCCACTACGCGCACGAGATCCACGCGGAGCTGCACGTCTGGCCGGGCGGGCACGACAGCGGCTACTGGCACTCGCACATGCGCCACTACCTTGCGTTCTATGCCCGGCACTGCGCCTGACCCGAAGATCGAGCTGCACGTCCACCTCGAGGGGACGGTGCGGCCGGACACGCTGCGCGCGATCGCGAAGCGGAACGACTACGCGTTACCCGACGACCTCGAGTCGCTGTACCGGTTCCGCGACTTCGCCCACTTCATCGAGGTCTGGATCCTCACCACGAACGCGCTGCAGACGGCCGAGGACTTCCGCCAGGTCGTGACCAACTACGCAGGCGAGGCCGCGTCGCACGGGGCCGTCTACCTCGAAGCGATCTTCTCGCCCGCGGAGCGCGTGGTGCGGGGCGTGGCCTGGGACGAGATCTTCGGCGGCTACTGCGACGGCGCCGAGGAGGCGCACGAGCTGCACGGCGTCGAGGTGCGGCTGACGCCGGACATCTTCCGCGGCGCGACGGCCGAGCAGGCCGAGCAAGTTGTGCGGTACGCCGCGAAGTACCGCGACCGGGGAGTGCTCGGAGTGGGGCTCGGCGGGCTCGAGGCGCAGTTCCCGCCGGAGCCGTACGAGCCGGCCTTCACGCTCGCGAAGTCGCTCGGCCTCGCCTCGGTGCCGCATGCCGGAGAGGTCGCCGGGCCGCCGTCGGTGCGCGGAGCCCTCGAGGCGCTCGGCGCGGACCGCCTGCGCCACGGCATCCGCGCCGTGGAAGATCCAGGCCTGGTCGCCGAGCTCGCGGGCCGCGGCACCGTCCTCGACGTCTGTCCGCTCTCGAACCTCCGTACCGGCGCGGTCCGCTCGCTCGAGCAGCACCCGCTGCCGCAGCTCGTCGCCGCCGGCGTCCTGTGCTCGATCTCGACCGACGACCCGGCGATGTTCGACACCGACCTCACGCGCGACTACGAGGCCGCCGCATCGCTCGGCGTCTCCCCGCGCGGCGCCTACGAGGCCGGCCTCGCGGGAGCGCTCTGCGACGGCGTGACACGCCAACGCCTGCGACAGATCGCCGACTCCCACGACTGGGTCGATCGTTAGGGTTCGGCCCGATGGCGATCGCAAGAGAGGCGGGGCCGGTCGGGTCGCTCCACGAAGTGCGCGAAGCGGGCCTCGACCGGGAGGACCTGCTCGGCATCTACCGCAACATGCTCGTCACGCGCGGCGTGGAGGAGCGCGGGCACATCCTGTACCGCCAGGGGAAGATTCCCGGCTCGTTCTACACGGGCCGCGGCAACGAGGCCGCCGCCGTCGGCGTCGCGACGGCGATGGGGCCCGACGACGTCGGAACGCCGCTCCACCGCGACATGGGGGTGCACATCACGCGCGGCGTCGAGCCGTGGCGGATCTTCGCCCAGTACATGGGACGCCAGGACGGGCCGACGCACGGCCGCGACGGCAACGTCCACATGGCCGACTCGCAGCTCGGGATGATCGCGATGGTCAGCCACCTGCCGGCGATGCTCCCGGTCGCGACCGGCTGTGCGCTCGCCTTCCGGATCCGGGACGAGTCGCGCGTCGCCGTCGGCTGGTTCGGCGAAGGAGCTTCGGCGCGCGGCGACACCCACGAGTCGATGACCTTCGCGGGCACGCGCAAGCTGCCGGTCGTCTTCGTCTGCGACAACAACCAGTGGGCGTACTCGACGCCGACCCATCTCGAGTACGCGACCGAGCACGTCGCCGACCGCGCCGAGGCGTACGGCTTCGAGGGAGTGGTGGTCGACGGAACCGACGTCCTCGCCGTCTATCGCGAAGCGAAGCGCGCGATCGACAAGGCGCGCGCCAGCGGCGGCCCGACGCTGCTCGAGTGCCTGACGCTCCGGATGGAGGGCCACGCCGTCCACGACGACGCGTTCTACGTCCCCAAGCCGCTGTTCGAGCAGTGGGCCGCGTCCGATCCGATCGAGCGCTTCCGCACCTGGCTGCGCGACAACGCCGACCTGACCGACGAGGAGGAGGACGAGATCGCGGCCGGCGTCAAGAAGCTTCTCAACGACTCGCTGCAGCGCGCCGAGGAGTCGCCGCAGCCCGATCCGTCGACTCTCACGGAGGGCGTGTTCGCCTCGCCCGAGGATCTCGACACTCCTCACCACAAGTAATGGCAGAACTCACCTATTTGCAGGCGATTTCCGACGGGCTGCGCACCGAGATGCGGCGCGACAAGCGCGTCTTCCTCATCGGCGAGGACGTCGGCGTCTACGGCGGCGCCTTCAAGGTCTCGCTCGGCTTCCAGGAGGAGTTCGGCCCCTGGCGCGTGATCGACGCGCCGCTCGCCGAGACCGCGATCGTCGGCGGCTGCACCGGCGCCGCGATCATGGGCCTCCGGCCGGTGGCGGAGATGCAGTTCGCCGACTTCATCTCCTGCGGGTGGGACCAGCTCGTCACGGTCGCCGCCAAGCAGCGCTGGCGCGCCGGCACGCCGGTGCCGATGGTCGTCCGCCTGCCGTCGGGCGGCGGCTTCTCAGGCGGACCGTTCCACTCCCAGAACCCGGAGTCGTCGTTCGCGCACATCCCGGGCCTCAAGTGCGTCTGCCCGGCGACGCCGGAGGACGCGAAGGGCCTGCTGATCAGCGCGATCGAGGATCCGAGCCCCGTCCTCTACTTCGAGCACAAGCACCTCTACCGGCGTATCAAGGGCGAGGTGCCGGAGGAGCGCTATACGACGCCGCTCGGCAAGGCGCGGATCCACCGGGAGGGCGAAGACGTCTCGGTGATCACCTGGGGTGCGATGGTCTACACCGCCGACGAGGCGGCGCAGCAGCTCGAGTCCGACGGCGTCTCGGTCGAGATCGTCGACCTGCGCACGGTCATGCCCTGGGACCGGGCCGCAGTGCTCGAGTCCGTGCGCAAGACCTCGAAGGTGCTCGTCCTGCACGAGGACACGCGCACCGGCGGCTTCGGCGGCGAGATTGCGGCGACCATCGCCGAGGAGGCGTTCGAGGATCTCGACGCTCCCGTCAAGCGGCTCGCGGCGCCTGACACGCCCGTCCCGTTCTCGCCGGTGCTCGAAAAGGCATACATCCCTCAGGTCGAGGACGTCGTCGGCGCCCTCCGCGAGCTCGCGGAGTACTAATAAGGAGAGGTATGGCCACGGAGACCGCAGTCGACGTCGTAATGCCGCAGATGGGCGTGTCCGTCTCGGAGGGGACAGTCACGCGCTGGCTGAAGCAGGAAGGCGAGCACATCGAGGCGGACGAGCCGCTGCTCGAGATCTCCACCGACAAGGTCGACACCGAGGTGCCGAGCCCGGCCTCCGGCACGGTCACGCAGATCCTCGTCCAGGAGGGCGAGACGGTCGACGTCGGGACGAAGCTCGGCCAAATCGGCGGCAGCGCCGCGGCCGAGACTCCCGCTCCCGCGGCGGAGCCCGAGGCCCCGGCGCCCGCAGCTGAAGCAACTCCCGAGCAGGAGGCTCCCGCTCCCGCAGCGCCCGAGCCCGCAGCCGCACCGGCCGCTTCGGGCAACGGCAAGGCGTTCGTCTCCCCGGTCGTCGCGCGGATCGCGTCGGAGCACGGGGTCGATCCGGCCCAGGTTCCGGGTACCGGCTCGGGCGGCCGCGTGACGAAGAAGGACATCCTCGCTTTCGTCGAGTCCGGCGGCGCGCAGCAGCAGCCGGAACCGCCGGAGGCTCCGGCACCCCAGCCGGCGCAGGCCGAAGCTCCGGCCGCCGCGCCGGCCGAGGCTCCCGCACCTGCCGCGCCCGCCGCACCGCCGGCCCAAGCGCCGCCTCCTCCGCCGAAGCCTCCCGCGCCGGCACCCGTCGCCACGGGCGAGACGCTGCCCGGCGAGACCGTCGAGCCGGTCACAGCGATGCGGCGCGGCATCGCCGAGCACATGCGCCGCTCGCTCGACACCGCGGCCCACGTCACGAGCGCGATCGAGGTCGACTTCTCGCGCATCGTCGCCGTGCGCAACCAGCTGAAGAAGGAGTATCAGGCCGCCTACGGCGTCAACCCGACCTACCTCGCGTTCGTCGCGAAGGCGTCGGTCGAGACGCTGCGCGACTACCCGTACGTGAACGCCGAGATGCGCGGCGACTCGATCGTCACGCGCAACTTCGTCAACCTCGGGATCGCCGTCGAGCTCGCCGAGGGCAAGGGCCTGATCGTCCCCGTGATCCGCAACGCCGAGGGTCTGAATCTGCTCGGCCTCGCGCGGGGCATCGCAGAGATCGCGAACAAGGCGCGAAACAAGCAGCTCGTCCCGGACGACGTCCAGGGCGGCACGTTCACGATCACGAACCCGGGCGGCTACGGCACCTTCCACGGCACGCCCGTGATCAGCCAGCCGCAGTCCGCGATTCTCGGCACGTACGCGCTCGTCAAGCGGGCGTGGGTGGTTGAGGACGAGCTCGGCCAGGACGTGATCGCGATTCGGCCGCTGATGAACATCACGCTCACGTACGACCACCGGCTCGTCGACGGCGCGCTCGCCGGCCGCTTCCTGCGCGACCTGCGCGAGCGGCTCGAAGACTGGGAGGGCGAGGGCGAGTAATGGCCCAGCGGCTCGTCCCGTTCCTCGGCTACGAGGACGCGGCCGCGGCGATCGACTGGCTCTGCGCCGCCTTCGGCGCGACGGAGAACCGCGACTCGCGCCAGACCGACACGGACGGCACGATCACACACGCGGAGCTCGAGCTCGAGGGCTCGACGCTCTTCCTCTCGACGCCGGCTGGATACGTCGCCTCCCACAAGCACCGCGAGAGCTGTGAGATCGAGCGCCGGATGCACGAGAACCCGTGGGTGATCGACGGCCTCTTCGTCGAGGTGAGTGACGTCGAGACGCATCGCGCGCGCGCCGGCGAGCGCGGCGCGACGATCCTGCGCGAACTCGAGGAGCCGGGCATCGGCTACCGCATCTACACGGCGGAGGACCTCGAAGGCCATCGCTGGATGTTCGGCCAGGGGCTCTAGACGGTCGCGGCGAGCACCCCGGCGAGCGGCTGCGGAAGCTCATGCGGCTCGAGCGCCTCGACCAGCAGCGGCGGATAGCGCTTGTTCCTCCGGTCGGAGGCCTGCAGCCAGCGGCGGAGCTGTGCATCGACGGGGCGCCCGCGCCACGCGGGCTGTCTTTGGAAGTGACGGAAGGTCTCCAGATCCCCTTCGGCTGCTACGACCTCCTCGACCCCGGCTGCACCGACGGCACGGATCAACTCGTCCTCGAGGTCTGCGACGCAAACGAATGTCGCATCGCCGAGCACGCGGCAGAAACCAGCGCTCCTCGCCGACGTCGCACAGGCCGACGACGCGCTCGCCGTCGTATTGCGCCGCGGCGCGGCGGATCGCCTGCGCACCGCCGATCGGCACGATCTCGACGCCGTCCGCGGTGAGGTCGAGGCCGAGCTTCGCCGCCACCGCCTCCAGCGCGATCCGGTCGGTGATCCCTTCGACAAGGACGACGGCCATGTCCAGGACGCTAGCCTGAGCTCGTGGCGACCGGCGGCTACCTCCTCCAGCTCGGCGAGGTCCCGTACCTCGAGGCGTGGGAGCTGCAGCGCTCGCTCGCGGGCGCGGTCTCGCAGGGCGCGATCCCCGACACGATCGTCCTGCTCGAGCATCCGCCCGTCGTGACGCTGGGCCGGCGCACCGACGAGACCGCCGAGCTCCACGTGCCCGAGGACGCCGAGGTCGAGGTCGTCGAGACCGACCGCGGCGGGAAGTCGACCTTTCACGGCCCGGGCCAGCTCGTCTGCTACCCGATCCTCGACCTGAAGCGGCACGGCCGCGACGTGAAGCAGTACGTCCGCGACCTCGAGGAGGCGCTGATCGGCACGCTCGCCGCGCTCGGCGTCGAGGGAGCCCGGCTCGAGGGACTGACCGGCGTCTGGCTCGAGCGCCCGCCGCGCAAGATCGCGTCGATCGGCGTGCACGTCTCGCGCTGGGTGACGACGCACGGCTACGCGCTCAACGTCGACCTCGATCCCGCTCCGTTCACCGACTGGATCACGGCCTGCGGGCTCGAGGACGCGATGTTCACGACGCTCGCACGCGAGCTGGGCCGGCCGGTGACCGTCGAGGAGGTGCGGCCGCACGCGGTCGCGGCGCTCGAAGAGGTCTTCGGGCTCGAGCTCGAGGAGCTGCCGGCAGACGGCGGCACCGGCCTCTGGCCGCAGGCGGTCCACGAGCAGCTTGCGACGAGCCGCTAGGGCAGCCAGTCCTCGCGGAACTCGCCCTCGATCCGCTCGGGAAAGCGTGCGTACGCGACCGCGGGCTCCGTCGTCTCCTCCTCGGCGCTCGCGTCGTGCTTCATCGCGAGCTCGGAGTACGGGTAGCCGCCCCAGTTGTCTCGGGATTCACTGAGTAGGCCGAGCGCGAGGACGACCGAGGGGCCCGAGCCGGAGCCGACGATGGTGTGGGAGACGTTCGGCGGGCAGTGGAAGAAGTCCCACTGTCGCAGCGGCCGCTCCTCGTCTTCGACGATGAGCACCGCCTCGCCGGAGAGGACGAGGAAGTCCTCTTGCTTCGCCTCCCAGTGGTACATCGACATCGGCTGCCCCGGTCCGAGGACGAAGAGGTTGACACCGACCTGCGCTTCCTCGTCGCGGCAAGCTCGGCGAAGGAGCCGCGAGGGCCGCGATCCCACCACTTCATGCCTCGGATGTCGCGGACGTACCAGCCCATGTCCGCGACTCTACGCTCGGAGGCCGTCCAGCACGACGCCGAGATACCGGCGCCACTGCCCGGGCGGCGCCGAGGTCAGCGCCGACTGCACGAGCAGCTGGACGTCGGCCGGCTCGACGTCTTGCCGCACCGCGCCGGCCCGCTGCGCCCGCGAGACGATCTTCCCGACGAGCTTCTCGAGCTCGGCAGCCCCCGGCTTGCCGCCGCAATGGACGACGCACCGGTGCAGGCCCGCCGTCGACATGTTCAGCTCGGCCACGCGCCAGACGAAGTCGAAGAACGCCTCGCCGGGATCGTCGGAGACGAT
>CAVYQV010000020.1:0-15017 GCA_963770815.1 uncultured Actinomycetes bacterium | reverse complement strand
TGAACGCCGGTCGAGTCGCTATGGAGTTTTGAGGGTGCTGCGTGGGACGCGCACCTTTGACAGTTCGGCGGTCATACCGGTAGGGAGACACCTCTTCCCATTCCGAACAGAGAAGTTAAGCCTGCCAGGGCCGATGGTACTCGGAGGGCAACCTCCCGGGAGAGTAGGTCGCCGCCGATTATTTCCCGGAAAAGGGCCGCGAGAGCGGCCTTTTTTCATGCCGCGACGTCGCCGCGAACCCGGTCACGGAAGGTGGGATCGAGCGCGCGCAACCGGCGCACCCGGTCCCCGACCGGGGGGTGGGTGACGAAGAGCGCGCCGAGCCCGACCTCCGCGAACGGATTGACGGTGAAGAGAGGCTCGGTCGCCGGGCTGCCCTCGAACTCGACGAGCTCGGCGGCCTGCTCGAGCCGGATCAGGGCGTCCGCAAGACCGTGCGGCGAGTCGCAGAGCTCCGCCGCGTAGCGATCCGCGGCGAACTCGCGCTTGGGCGACACGAGCAGATGCACGCAGGCCGCCGCGATCGGCCCGAGGACGAAGAGCAATGCTCGCTCGAACCAGCCGCCGATCCGGCTCGTCTCGAGCAACGCGGCTGCCGAGACCACCGCCGCCGTCTGCACCTGAACGTCGTGGAGCCGCACGTGGGCGATCTCATGCGCGAGCACGCCCTCGAGCTCGGCCGGCGTGCAGGCGGATACGCAGCCCGTGCTCACGGCGAGGGCCGAGCTGCGCACGCCACGTCCGGTCGCTGCGGCGATCGGGAGTCCGTCCGGGATGAGGTACAGGCGCGGCTTCGCGATCCCGGCCCGCGCGGCCAGCCGCTCGACTGTCGAGTGCAGCAGCGGCGCCTCGCCGAGCGGCAACTCCCGAGCGCCGATCATCCCGAGCGCGACGCGGTCGAAGGTCCAGTAGGCGCCCGCCGCGAAGAGCAGTGCGCAGAAGACGAAGATCGACAGCCCGCGCACTCCGTCGAGCAGCCAGCCGACGAGGGCGAAGATGCCCATGAGGGCCAGGACGAGGAGCCAAGCCTTGAGGATGTTGCGGGCCGCCAGGAGCACGTGGCCCTAGCGGTCTTCGCCGCCGCCGTCTTCCTGCCCGTCGTCCTCGAGCAGGCCGCGCGGCGGCCAGTCCTCGTTCTGCGGCGCGTCGCAGCGGCTCGAACAGTGCAGCGACGCGATGTTCTGGAGCGGGACGAGGATGTGCCCGTTCAGCTCGATGTGCGCGACCTCGTCGACGTAGCAGTACGCGGTGAGCACGCCTTCCTGGTACTCGCCGCCGAAGAGCGCGACCTCGACCTGCTCGCCTTTGTACTTGCTCGTGTAGTCCTCCACCGCTCGGAGCGTAGCCCACCGCGGTCAGGGACTTCGTGTGCTCCAGTAGCTCTCTGCCTCGGCCTCCATCCGCTCCAGGCGCTCGTAGTAGTCCGGGAACTCCTTCATGTGCGCGAGCGCGATCTTCCCGGTGACGATCGGGTCGTCGTGGGTGACGTCGGTCTGCGGATCGTGCGATCCGTGCTCGAACTCCACGTCCATTCCCTGCCGGAACTGCTCGAGGTCGAAGCGATCCCAGTCGACTCCGATCTCGTCGCCCACCCGGCGGGCCTCTTCGGTCGTCGTTCGTCTCGTCTCGGTCATCTCTCAGGCCTCCTTCCGTGGCTCGTTCTCATTAGAGAATGCCACGCTCGGCTCATTGTCCGTTCACCCGCTGCGGTAACCGTGGGGACCATGAGTGCGGATCCGTACTGCTGGGACGAGCGCGTCGAGGCGTGGGAGGAGGTAGCCGCAGGCGGCGCCTTCCTCGCGATCCGCGATCGGATCGTCGAGCTCGCCGATCCCCGCACCGACGACCTGGTCGTCGATCTCGGCGCGGGCACAGGTCTCCTCACGCTTGCGCTCGCGCCACACGTGCAGGAGCTGGTGGCGGTGGACATCTCGGAGCGGATGCTGGAGCGCCTCGACGACACGGCTGCTGCCGACGGCGTGGACAACGTGGAGCCGCTCGTCGCCGATCTCCGGCGGCTGCCGCTCGAGGACGAGTCCGCGACCCTTGTGGTCTCGAACTACGCCTTCCACCATCTCGACGATTCGGGCAAGGAGCTTGCGCTCGCCGAGGCCCGGCGGATTCTCCAGCCGGGAGGGCGGCTCGTGATCTGCGACATGATGTTCTCGCTGTCCCTCGACGCGCGCGACCGGCGCCTCGTGTGGGAGAAGGTCAAGGCGATGCTCAGGCGTGGGCCGGCGGGGATTGTTCGCATCTTCCGGAACGGGGTGCGGGTCGTCACCGGGCGCTGGGAGCAGCCGGCCACGCCGGAGTCGTGGCAGAAGATGCTGGAGGCGCGCGGGTTCGAGCAGGTACGAATCGAGCTGCTCGCGCACGAGGCGGCGGTGGCCGTCGCGCGCCGACCTGACGTCAGTACTGCGAGAGCTCGAGCGCGCGCCGTCCAAGCAGCTTCCAGCGGTAGCTGAACAGTTCGTCGCTCCAGCGTTCCCGCAGCCCCGTGAGCGGATTGTTGACGAGGACGTAGCCGGGGCCGGCCCCCACGAGCGTGATGGCGTGCTCGTTGAGATCGACCGTGATCCGGTGGCCCGACGGTGTCAGCCAGCTCAGATACGGCCCGGCCGCGAGGCCCACCCACGCGAGCACCGGGTGCCCGTCGAGTACGGCGTTTCGCACGGCAGCGATGCTGCGACCGTGTAGGTCGAGGAGACGAACGCCGTAGCGAGCGGCGAGGGCGCGGATCGGTGGCTCGTAGACGCCGAAGCCGCCCTCGGTCCCGCCTCCCGCCGGCCGCCCGACGAATCCACGCTCGGGGTCGCCCCAGCGGAACAGTGGGCTGCCGGCGACGGGCTCCGGATCGAGCGGGCCGCTGCGCGGTAGGCGTTCCTGCAGCTCGAGCTGTCCGGCGCGGACGCCCGCCGCGGCGAGGAGCATCGACAGAGCGGTCGCCTCGCAATCGTTGTGGAGCACCTGGCGAACCGGGCGAACCGCGATGGTCGTCCAGAGCGGCACCACCGGGAGATCGACACGCGCCTCGTTCGCTGCCAGTGCGCGCCTGACGCTTCGCCGCGCGCGCCGGAGCGGGACGGCGACGGCGAGACGGGCGCGCCCTCGCCCGACCAGGATCCGGTCCGGCAGACCGAACCGCTTCTGACCGGGGCGGAGGACCTCGATCCGCTTGCCGGCGCCGTAGACGGCCAGCGGCCGTGGACGCGGCTGCGGAGGCCCTGTGCTCGTCGCTTTGCCGCCTCCGCAGGCGGCGAGCACGGCGCCGAGCGACAGCACGGCGAAAAGCCCGATGGCCCGCATCGCGGCCAGGGTAATCGCGCGTGGATGACAGATCGAGGAGCGGGGCCTCACCGGGCTTTCATGGCCCGGTCGTAGCGTGCGGGCAATGTCGCGGCCGGCCGCTGCCCAGGGTGCGATACGGCCGCGGCGCAGGCGTCGCCGACTGCGCCTGTGGGTTCCGCTCGTTCTGCTGGTCGTGCTCTCGCCGGCGATCTACTCGTGGACGCGCATGGCCATGCTGCCGTCCAGCCTGCCGCTCGGCGTCCGCTCCGTCGAGTGGCTGAGACAGCACCACTTCAACTGGCTCGTCGACAACGCCGAGCACGTCTACTACACATGGCAGACGCCTGCCAAGGGTGGCCCTCAGCTGAAGACGCTGCCGACCGTCGGTGTCGGCCGCAAGCCGAAGGCGCACACCAAGGTCGCCGCGCCATGGCCGCCGCGCATCCGGCCGGTGTTCGCCAATCCGCTACCCGGTGAGGGAGTCTGGAAGCCGAGCGGCCCGCCGGTGGCGGGAGGGCCACCCGTCCTCGTGACCACCTTCCGGACGGAGCGCGACTACCCGCGCATCGTCGCGTATGTCGCCTGGTTCGATCACAAGCGCACGGCGGTCGCCTATTACCCGGGTCGCTACGAGCCGCCGAGAGCGACGTTGCGCGGCCCGATGCAGGTTCCGTTCGGCCAGCGCTGGCGGCTGCTCGCGACCTTCAACAGCGGCTTCATCTACAGCGACGGCCTCAATGGGGACGCGCTCAACGGCCAGGTGAACGAGCCGCTCAAGGACGGTCTCGCCACGGTCGTCGCCTACCGGAGTGGCGGCGTCGACATCGTGGACTGGCACGGTGGCGCCAACCCAGGCCCGGGGATCGCGTTTGCGCGCCAGAGCCTGCCGCTGATCATCGACCACGGGCGGCTCAGCCCCGCGCTCGACAACAGCACCAAGTGGGGCTTCACCCTGGGGAATGCAGTACGTGTCTGGCGCACAGGGCTCGGGATCGATCGCCGGGGGAACCTCATCTACGCTGCCGCGGACTACCAGACCGTGACCACGCTCGCCCAGATCCTCAAGCGCGCAGGGGCGGTACGGGCGATGGAGCTCGACATCAACCCCGAGTGGCCCACCTTGAACACGTACCGGCACCGGCACGGGATCGTCCCGACGATGGTCGTGCCGAACTACCAGCAGGCGCCGACGCGGTACCTCGTGCCCGACGACCGCGACTTCTTCGCCGTCTACCGGCGCCTGCCGGGGCCGATTACCGTTCCGCTCAGGTAGGCCTGCGGTGAACCCCGACGGAAACGAGCGTCTGACCGCGGCGGTGGGAGTGCTTCTGCTCGCGCCGGTCGTCGTCGAGGTAGCAACCATCCTGCTCGGCGTGCACACATTCATGTCGTGGCACGTCTTCGTCGGCCTCGCCCTGATCCCGGTGGTCGTCCTGAAGCTGGCGACGACCGGCTGGCGGTTCCTCCGCTACTACACGGGCGACCGCGCCTACGTGGCCCACGGGCCGCCGCGGACGGCGATGCGCCTGCTCGCGCCGCTCTTCGTCGTGGCGACGGTCGTTCTCTTCGGCAGCGGGGTCGCGATGGGCTTCCTCCACGGTCACTCGCTCCAGATCGCACGCCGGCTACATGGCCCGGCGTCGGTGATCTGGCTGCTGCTCCTGGGCGTGCACGTGCTCGTCTATCTCGGGCGAGCCTTGAGGAGCACGGCGGACGACGTCCTGCCGGAGGATCGGGCGCCCGTCCCCGGGAAGACTGCCCGCCTCTACGGCCTGGCGACGGCCGTCGTCTGCGGGCTCGTTCTGGGCGCCGCGTTCGTTCCCGCCCAGCACCGGTGGGTCAGCATCCGGCACGACCACCACGACCGGAGGGACAGTCAGCCCGCTGCGCGGAAGCGGCCGTTCTCGTACGCGCACAGCCAGCGGCCGCAGTTCTCGACCACCGGCAGCGCCATCCCCATCGCGACGGTCTGGACGCGCCGCATCGAACCGCCGTGCGTGACCACGAGGACGGGTCGGTCCCCGGCGTGGCGTTCGGCGATCCGCCGCAGCGCCCGCAGCGTCCGCTCCTGGTGCGCCTCCGTCGTCTCGCCGACGAACTCCACGCGATCGCGCTCCACCGGGGTCAGTCCCTCCCAGTTGCCCCAGTCCTTCTCGCGGAGATCGGGATCGAGCGCCACCGGCAGTCCGAGCCGCTCGCCGACGATCTCCGCCGTCTCGCGCGCCCGGGCGAGGTCGCTGGAGTAGATCGCCTCGAGCTTGTCGGTCTCGAGGGTCTCTGCGAGCTGCTGCGCCTGCCGGCGGCCGTAGTCGTTGAGCGGCCTGTCGGTCTGTCCCTGGAGCCGCCCGTCGGCGTTCCAGTCGGTCTCGCCGTGGCGAACGAGCAGCAGGGTGGTCACGACTGGACGGTCGACTCGGGATCCTCGTGGATGCCGGGTGCGCGAAAACCAAGCGATGCAAGGACGCAGGGAGCTTCGATACCCGGACGGTATCGAGGCGACCGAGGACGCCGCAGCGCGCCGGTTTGCAGCCGCCCGGCGCCGCGGGGATTCCGAGTCGGCCGTCCCCGTTACGCTAGCCAGCCATGGACCTCGGGCTCGCCGACAGCGTCTGCCTCGTCACCGGCTCCACCGGTGGGATCGGCCTCGAGACGGCGAAGCTCCTGCGGGCCGAGGGCGCGACTGTGGTGACGACGGGCCGCAGCGGCGGCGACGTGCAGGCCGACCTCTCGCTGCCGGGCGAGCCGGAGCGCGTGGTGGGGGAGACGATCGAGCGGCACGGGCGCCTCGACGTGCTCGTGAACAACGTCGGCTACAGCGAGATCCGGAAGCTCGAGGACGTGACCGACGACGTCTGGCAGGCGTCGTTCGAGCTCAACCTGCTGAGCGCGGTGCGGGCGACTAGGGCCGCGCTGCCTGCGATGCGTGAGCGGGGGGCGGGGACGATCGTCAACGTCTCTTCGACCGCCGCGAAGCGTCCGTCGACAGGCATGCCGGACTACTCCGTGATGAAGGCGGCGCTGCTCTCCTTCTCCCGCCTCGTCGCCGACCTCTACGCGAAGGACGGGATCCGCTGCAACGCGGTCACGCCCGGCCCGACGGCGACCGAAGCATGGTTGGGGGAGGGAGGCCTCGCGGATCAGCAGGGCGAGCGCGACGAGGTGCTCGCGAAGGTCGCCGCGGGACGTCCGCTCGGCCGGCTCGCCGAGCCGGAGGAGATCGCCGCCGTGATCGCGTTCCTCTGCTCGCCGCGCGCGAGCTACGTGACGGGCGCCGCCTGGAGCGCCGACGGCGGCACCGTGCCGATCATCATCTAGGGGAGTAGATCCAGCACATCCCGAAGAGCGATCGGATGATTCCGGGGTGCGGATCGAGCATGGAGATGCGCGCCGCGTACGTGATGCAACTGTCGTGTCCGCGCAGAAAGTGTCGCGCGGACAGCCAGAGCTTCTGGCCGCTGGGGAGGGTCAAAGTGCGCGAGCGCGAACGTTCCCTCGCGATTGAGTGAGACCAGGGACGGATGAATCGACCGGCCCCACCAGGCAGGATCCGTGTAGTGCAGGTAGCTCGCCTTCGAGGCCACGAGCGCAGCGCGGATCGCCGCGGTGTCGGACTGGTGCGAGCCGCCGCAGCCGGCGACCGCGGCCGCGACGACCACCACGGCAAAAGCCGATTTCACTCGATCCGTCCGAGTCACTACGCTGGCCGAAGGATGCCGGAGATCGCCGGACAGGTCGCGGACGGCTTTGCCGACGCGGTTCGCGAGCACGAGGAGCAGTGGCTCTCGCCGCTCGCCGTGCGTTCGTACGAGACGCGCGGGCGCGAGGCTCCCGAGGAGGAGTGCCGTCTGCGGACGCCGTTCCAGCGCGACCGCGACAGGATCGTCCACTCGAAAGCCTTCCGCCGCCTGCGCCACAAGACGCAGGTGTTCGTGGATCCCGAGGGCGACCACTTCCGCACGCGGCTCACGCACACGCTCGAGGCGGCGGGAATCGCGCGCGGAGTCGCGCGGGCGCTGCGCCTCAACGAGGACCTGACCGAGGCGATCGCGGTCGGGCACGACGTCGGCCACCCGCCGTTCGGCCACGCCGGGGAAGAGGCGCTCGACGAGCTGCTGCGCGAGCGCGGTCTGGGCGGCTTCCGCCACAACGAGCACTCGCTGCGCGTCGTCGAACGGCTCGAGCGCGACGGACGCGGTCTCAACCTGACGTGGGAGGTGCGCGACGGCATCCTCAAGCACACCGGGCCGGAGGAGCCGGAGACGCTCGAGGGCCGCATCGTTCGCCTCGTCGACCGCTTCGCGTACATCAACCACGACATCGACGACGCCGCGCGCGCAGGCCACCTCGATCCCGCCGACCTGCCGGCCGAGGCGATCGCGCTGCTCGGCGACAACGGCTCGCGCCGCATCGACACGCTCGTCCACGACGTCGTCGAGAACTCGGCGCGCGCGGGCGACATCGTGCAGAGCGAGGAGATCGGCGAGGCGATGCTCGCGCTGCGCAGCTTCATGTTCGAGCGCGTGTACCACGCGCAGGATCACGGCCCCGCTCGCGCGGCGGTGCGGCGGATCTTCGAGGAGCTCGTCGACAAGCGCGGGATGGATCCCATGGCCGCTACCGACTACCTCGCCGGCATGACCGACCGCTTCGCGCTCAGCTACGCGGCAGAGTTGGACTAGTGGTCCGCCCGACCCCCTCCACCGGCCCCTCGCCCGCGATCGCGCGTCGCGCTGCGGCGTCCTCAGTCGCGCCCATAGGTACCGCTATGGGCGCTCCTTGCGTCCTTGCATCGCTCGGCGCTCGCGACCAAGGAATCCGTTAAGGGGGCCGGCCGAACCACCGTGGCCCGCATCAAGGACGAGTCGGTCGAGCGCGTCAAGGCGACGATGGAGATCCTCCCGATCGTCGAGGACGTCGTCCGGCTCCGCAAGTCTGGGAGCACGTACAAGGGCCTCTGCCCCTTCCACTCCGAGCGGACGCCGAGCTTCACCGTCTCGCCGGCCCGCGGCACCTTCAAGTGCTTCGGCTGCGGCGAGGGCGGCGACGCGATCACCTTCGTCGAGAAGACCGAGAACCTCGACTTCGTCGGCGCGATCGAGCTGCTCGCGCGGCGGTTCGGCGTCGAGCTCGAATACGAGGAGGCGTCGCCCGAGCAGGAGCAGAAGCGCCGCCGCGACGAACGGCTGCGCGCGCTGCTCGAGCGGGCGGCCGAGTTCTACGCACGCGTGCTCTGGGAGTCGGAGGCGGGTGCTCCGGCGCGCGACTACCTCGCCTCCCGTGAGCTCGGCGAGGAGGTCTGCCGTGAGTTTCGGCTCGGTTACGCGCCCGGCGGGGCGCGACTCGGGTCCCGCGCGCTGCAGGAGGGCTATACCCAGGACGAGCTCCGCGCGGTCGGGCTGGCGAACAGCCGCGGCAACGACTACTTCAACCGGCGCATCGTCTTCCCGCTCGCTGACGCGCGCGGACGAGTCCGTGGCTTCCAGGCGCGGAAGCTCCACGACGACGATCCGCTGCAGGCGAAGTACGTCAACTCGCCCGAGGGCGAGCTGTTCCGCAAGGGCGACCTCCTCTACGGGCTCGATACCGCGCGGCAGGCGATCGCGCGCGAGGACCGGGGCGTCGTCGTCGAGGGGAACACCGACGTGCTCGCGTTGCGGCAGGCCGGCTTCGCACCGGTCGTCGCCTCGATGGGGACGGCGCTCACCGAGGCCCAGCTCCGGGAGCTCGCGCGGCTGACGAAGCGGCTCTTCCTCTGCTTCGACGCCGACGCCGCCGGCCAGGACGCGACGCTTCGCGGGATGGAGCTCGCGGTCGCGCAGGGCTTCGACGTGAAGATCGTCGCGCTCCAGCCCGGTACGGACCCCGCCGATGATCCGGCTGCGTTCGAGCGGCAGCTCGCCAGTCCCGTCAGCTATCCGGTTCACCGCGTGCGCCTCCTGCACGCGAAGGCGTCCGACCGCAACGCGGCGTTCACCGCGATCGAGACGTTCCTACGCGCGCAGCCGGACTCCCCCGAGCATCTCGACGCGCGGCGTCTCGCGACCGATCTGCTCGACCTGCCACCGGAGACGCAGGCGGCTCTCGCACCCCGCACGCGATCGAGCGCCGTCGGCGTGATCTCGCCGCGCCTTCTGGAGGCCGGCCAGCGGCTCGAGCGCAGCGCCCTCGCCGGCGTCGCCGCACACGAATCCCTTCTGCCGGAGCTCGAGCGGCTCGGACCGGAGCACTTCGACGACGACCTGAACCGGCGCGCGCGGGCGGTTCTCCTCGGACAGGAGACGGCGGACGACGACCTGACGGCGCTGCTCGCCGAGCTGTACGCGCTCGAGGACGAGGAGGAGATCACGCTCGAGACCGCCAGCCAGCTGCTGTTGCGCCTACGTGAGCGCGGGCTGCAGCGCGAGCTCGCGACGGCCGACGGCGAGCGCCTCGTCGAGCTCCAGCAGGAGCTCGCGAAGCTCCGCGACGAGATCAGGGCCTTCGCGTAGCGCCGCTACACAGCCTCGCTACACTGGGCGCCGCCAATCCCCGGTAGCTCAATTGGCAGAGCATCCGGCTGTTAACCGGAGGGTTGTTGGTTCGAGTCCAACCCGGGGAGCTTCGGAACGCCTGCGTAGCAGGTGATTCCGCCTCCGAGGATGACGCGGCATGGTCGAGGTTGGTACCGAACCTCGGCGCCTGGTCCTCGACCTCGTAGATTTCCACCTCGGTTCCGTGGCCTTATCCGGATGTCCGGCCGCCGCGTCGCGGCGAGAGTGCGCCCATGCTGCGGGGCAGGCGGAGGTGGAAGCGAGTGCTGGCATGGGTGACGCTCGCCGTGCTTGCCCTCTTCGTTCTGATTCAGGCGGTGCCCTACGGTCGCAACCACTCCAATCCGCGGGTCACCGCCGAGCCGGTGTGGGTCACGGCGCAAACGCGGTCGCTGGCGGTGCGAGCTTGCTTCGACTGCCATAGCAACCAGACGCGGTGGCGTTGGTACTCGAACATCGCGCCGGCCTCGTGGCTGATCCAGCGGGACGTCGATGCCGGCCGTGCCCAGTTCAACTTCTCCGAGTGGAACCGGCCCCAGGACGTGAGCTCAGGCGATATGGCAGAGGCGATCAGGGGAGGCTCGATGCCGCCATGGTTCTACGTCTTGCTCCACCCGAGTTCGGGGCTCAACTCGGCGGAGAAGAACGCCCTCATTCGTGGCCTCAAGGCGACGCTGGCGGCGACTCCGCCAAGGCCAGGAGGCGGCGGCTGAAGTGGCTCAACTGTCGCTGCCTCACCGAGTCTTGGCGCTGTGAGTGTTGCTGCACCACGACTGACTGCGAGAGGACGTATGGGCCCGAGCGACCCGCCTTGACCAACTCTTGGCGGAGACGGTGCCGCCGTCAAAGGATCTTTCTCGCGCTTCTGACCTGAGCGAGGCGCGCTGTCAGGAGGAGGGGCACTTGCCTTGTTTGTAGGCGGCGTAGTCGACTGGCGACAGAATCCACCGCCATTTGCCGTTGAGCCTGACGGCGTGCATGGTCGCGGTGGTGAGGCCGTCGTCTGCGGTGACCCGGACGGAGACCGCGGTTGAGGGTGTGGCCTTGCCGGCGATATCGACCGTGTCGGGGTAGGTCTGGAGGACGTTGAACTTCTGCAAGTCGAACCCTGAACTGGTGTGGCATGCCATGTAGCGCGCACGGCTCACGATGGCCTGGTCGGCGGGGTGGAGTGTGTCCCAGAGCGGACCGGTCTGGCCGAGGGAGAACTGTGTGGTGACCTGGCGGATGAAGTCGGCGGCCGACTGCTGCCCGGCTGGTGTGCCGCTACTCCCGCTGCCTCCGCAGCCGGCGAGTACGGCTGCGATGAGTGCCGCGGTGGCGAGAACGGCGGCGTTTTTCGCCGCCGCTGGATGGAAACGGTCTTTCAGTGCCATGGGAACCGTCCTACCTGGGTGTTGACGACGACACGTGCGGGCTGATCGCGAGCAAGGCGGAGAGGGCCGATCGCGGCTGGCTCGCCGAACTGAGGGATGAGCAGTGCTGCGATGTCGGGGCGGGAGGCGAGGAGGTCGCGCGCATCGTCGAGGGTCGCGATTCCGAGCGCGGTTGCGTATGCCTCCGCCTCCGTTGCGCTAGCGGCAGTGACTGTTGCCGCGAGCGGGCCGTCCGCTGCGGGCGTACCCGTGGCAGGGTCGATGAGGTGGTGGAATCGCCTGCCGGCACCGAAACGTCGCGTGTCGCGTCCTGACGTCGCGACGCCGCCGCCTGCGAGCTCGAGCGTTCCAAGCACGTTCTCGCGCCGTCGCGGGTCTGCGATGTCCACGCGCCAGAGCCCGCCGGCGGGTGGGGTACCCCAGACCGCGATGTCGCCGCCGAGATCGACGAGTCCTCCGGGGAGCGCGGGCCAGGCAGCCTGCATCGCGGCGAGCGCGCGCGTTGCCGCGAAGCCCTTGCCGATCCCGCCGAGGTCTACGGCGGCGCCTCGCTCGACCCTAGCCTGGCCCGAGCTCGGGTCGACGTCGATGTGCGCGCCCGCATGCCACCCTTCGACCACTACCGCCTCTCGGTCGGTCAGCAGCTCGAAGGACCGGTCGTAGCCGGCGGCCTCGAGTGCCGGAAGGATCGTCGGGTCGAAGAGCCCGCCCGTGTCCGTGCGGCCGCGAAGCGCGGCTGCGAGCGCCTCGAGGAGTAGCGCGTCGACGGCAACCCATTCGCCGGCGGCGCTGTTGAGCCGCGACAGGTCGCTGCCCGCATCGAAGCGAGAAAGGGCAAGCTCGCACGCTGTCACCTCGGCCTGACCTGCTTCGAGCGCGCGGCGCGCGAGGAATACGTCCGGCGGACCCGCAGTCGCGGCAACTTCGCAGATCGTGCCCATGGCACAGAACGACTGGCGTTGCATTTGGCTTGTCATGCGGGCACCAGGGTCCGGCTGTCTTCGTGCGACTCCGGCGCGCTGGTAGAGGGCGCAGGAAGGGCGGTCGGGACTGGCGCCTTCCGCACTCCTGAGCGCGGCAGCAGGATGCGGGCGTACGCGAGCCACACGACCGGAGCGGCGACGATTCCGCCGAAGACTAGGCCGCGCACCCCGGTGAGATCGGTGCCGACGTTGAGGGCGTGGTAGAGCCCGATTGCGAAGCCGGCGAAGCTGGCGTAGTGCATCAGGCGCCAGCGGCGCTGGCCGATGCGCCGGCGGACGTGGAAGGAGGCCGCGAGGGTCAGCATGATCCATCCGGTAACGATTCCGGCGGCGACAGGTAGGGGGCGCCACGGCGCCAGGCCGGGCACGAGCACTCCGGTAAACCCGAAGCGCATCACCGGGTCGAGGGCCAGCGCCGTCCCGTGGAGGCCGACCATCGCGAGGCCGGTCCACATGATCGTCTGGTGCCAGCCGAGCAGCATCTTTCCGCGCCTGCCGCCGAGCAGCCTGGTACTGAGGGCGAGACCGAGCGTGACCGAGATCGCGAGAAGCGCGAACGCCACGAGACCAGCCGCCCGTGCGACGAGCCACGCCACCGGCACTGCACCTGCGGCGGCGGCGATCATCCGGCCCCAACCGGCGAGGTTCGCGTCGTCGCGTGTGCCGACGAGGCGCCGCCCTGAACGACGACGAGATGGCTCTTGCCATTCTTGCCCGTCACAACGACGGCTCCCGGGGTGTTTGCCGGTGCGGGCGCTGGCAGCGGTCGCGTCCAGGCGAGCACGGCGAGCACGGCGAAGAGCCCCCAGGTTGCAAAGACGGTTGCCCAGAGATTTCGCATCTCAGCCTCCTGGCTCGACCCGCTCGCGCGGCGCGGGCGCTTGCGGGGTGATGGTCTGGCCGACCTGCGGCATCGACGGCGCCGCGGGGACGCTGCGCTGCAGACCGGCGATGGCCGCGGCTCCTGTCAACGCGGTCGCAGCAAGCACGGCTGCGAACATGAACACCTCGCGCCGATTCACGATCTTTGGGCCTGGCTGATCGCCCACAGCAACAGCCAAGGTGATCCTTTCCGGTCGGTTGGGTCGCTCGGGTGCCGGCACCGCAGGCACCGTCTCACCGAGGGTCGCCGGAGAGCTGCGTTGCGGCATCGGAACTACCGCACATCTCGTTTGCGGGTAATCCGCAGCCTTGTTGGATCCGGGGAGTTGACCCTGCAAGCGCGGCTGCGGGTTCTCCCATCCCTGATCGGCGTAAGCCCTGACGCGTCCGGCCGCCCGATGCGCTGACATTGGTCACATGAGCGACTTGGTGGTCGTTGTCGGCAACGGCGTCTCCGGGTACGCGTGTGCGGCCCGGCTCGCCCAGCAGAAAGTCCCCGTCACATTGATCGGGCCGAGCTTGCCGCACGATCGGCCACCCCTCTCCAAGCGCGCGCTCCTGACCGGTCGCGTGCCGCTCTTGGCGGACGCGACGCAACTTGTCGAACGAGGCATCGAGCACATCGACGGAGTCGTGACTGCGTGCGACCTTGGCCGCCGCCGACTCGTCGTGCGCCGCTCGGTCGAGGGTGGCCCGCTCGAGGTCGAAGCGCCGACAGTCGTGTGGGCGACAGGCCTGCGCTACCCGAAGCCACCTATTCCCGGCTTCGAGCGGGCTGAAGAGAACACCACCGCTGCCGGTCTGGTTTCGCTCCGCCGGCATCTCTCTCTACCGCACAGACGCGTGATCGTGGTCGGGGCCGGCCTGATAGGCACCGAAACCGCCGCGACGCTCGCAGCGGCGCACGAGGTGACGCTTGTCGACATGCTCGACCGCCCGCTCGCACGATTCCTCCCCCGCGTCTCCGACCTCGCGCGGGCTGCGCTCGAAGAACTCGGGGTGCGCTTTCTGGGCTCGTGCAAGATCGACTCAGCGAGCGTCGACGCCGACAGCGCTGTTGTCCATACCTCCACCCATCGCGACCTGCATTGCGATGTGGTCGTCTCAGCGGCCGGTTTCCGCTCCAGCCTCCCAGCCGAACTCGTCGGCACCGACACGGGAGCGCTGACCCTCCCCGCAGACGAGCGCCTGCGCGTGATCGGCCACGAGCGTCTCTGGGCGTGCGGCGACAACGTCTCGTTCCCCCACCCGCGCTGGGGTCGCATCGCCATCCCCCACTGGGATCACGCGTTTTGGAGCGGCCGCCACGTGGCTGAATCGATCCTCGGCTCGACCGAGCCCTACGTCCGCGAGCCCTATTTCTTCAGCGATGTCGGGCCTCTCCGCATTCAGCAGGTCGGCGTCGCCGACGCCGCCGTCGAGTGGCACGAGGACGACGGGCTCGTCGTCGGCCGCGACCCCAATGGTGCTCCAGCCTGCGTACTCCTCATCAACGCACCGGCGCGGCTGCGCGAAGCCCGAGAAATCATCGCCTGCGCCGACCACGTCGCCGCCTCATGACCTGTGACCGACAACCCCCCAGGAGGACACCGTCATGCTCCAAAGCGTGATCGTCGATCCCGACGCCTGCATCGGCTCCGCCGAATGCGTCGCGCTCGACCCAGAAGCAGTCAAGCTCGACGAACACGGCACCGCACAGATCCTTCTTCCCGAACTCGAAGAAGAACGCGCCAAACAGCTTTGCGACGCGTGCCCCACCGGTGCCCTCTCGATCACCAGCCCGTAGCTCGAATCACCGGCCGGCAGTCCTAACTTGGTACCGAACTTGGTACCGACCTCAGCGGATCCAACGGGCCTGAGCGGACGGAAGCGACCACGGGAGGCCGCTTCCGTCCGTAGGGGTACCTCGCTTTGTTCGCCTGTTAACCGGAGGGTTGTTGGTTCGAGTCCAACCCGGG
>CAVYQV010000019.1:0-42533 GCA_963770815.1 uncultured Actinomycetes bacterium | reverse complement strand
AAATCAAGACCTCGGGCAATTAGTACGGGTCCGCTGAACGCATTGCTGCGATTACACGTCCCGCCTATCAAGGTCGTAGTCTCCGACCGCCCTTACTCCCTCGAGGGGATGGGAGCTCTCATCTCGAGGTGGGCTTCCCGCTTAGATGCTTTCAGCGGTTATCCCATCCAGACGTGGCTAATCAGCAGCGCCGTTGGCACGACGACTGATACACCAGAGGTCTGTTCGTCTCGGTCCTCTCGTACTAGAGACGACTCCTCTCAAAGCTCCAGCGCCCATGGTGGATAGGGACCGAACTGTCTCACGACGTTCTGAACCCAGCTCGCGTACCGCTTTAATGGGCGAACAGCCCAACCCTTGGGACCTGCTTCAGCCCCAGGATGCGACGAGCCGACATCGAGGTGCCAAACCCTTCCGTCGATGTGGACTCTTGGGAAGGATAAGCCTGTTATCCCCGGAGTACCTTTTATCCGTTGACCGACGGCACGTCCACCAGTTACCGCCGGATCACTAAGGCCCGCTTTCGCGCCTGCTCGACATGTCTGTCTCGCAGTCAAGCTCCCTTATGCCTTTGCACTCTACGCACGATTTCCAACCGTGCTGAGGGAACCTTTGCGCGCCTCCGTTACATTTTGGGAGGCGACCGCCCCAGTCAAACTACCCACCTGACGCTGTTCCCGCCCCGGATCACGGCAGCGGGTTAGAAGCCCAGAACACGAAGGGTGGTATCCCAAGATTGGCTCCACGAGGACTGGCGTCCCCGCTTCACAGCCTCCCACCTATCCTGGACAACGAATACCGAACTCCAACGTCAAGCTGTAGTAAAGGTTCACGGGGTCTTTCCGTCCAACCACGGGTATTCGGCATCTTCACCGAAACTACAATTTCACCGGATCCCTCGTTGAGACAGCGCCCAAGTCGTTACTCCATTCGTGCAGGTCGGAACTTACCCGACAAGGAATTTCGCTACCTTAGGACGGTTATAGTTACCGCCGCCGTTTACTGGGGCTTGGATTCAAGGCTTCGCCCGAAAGCTAACCTCTCCTCGTGACCTTCCAGCACCGGGCAGGAGTCAGCCCCTATACGTCGTCTTACGACTTCGCAGAGACCTGTGTTTTTGGTAAACAGTCGCTTGGGCCGTTTCACTGCGGCCCCCTCGAGCTAGGCCCGTAAAGGGCTTCACTCTACCGGGGCGTCCCTTCTCCCGAAGTTACGGGACCATTTTGCCGAGTTCCTTAACGAGGGTTCTTCCGATCGCCTTGGTATTCTCTACCTGCCCACCTGTGTCGGTTTTGGTACGGGCACGTCCAACCTCCCTAGAGGCTTTTCTCGGAGGCATGGTTTCAGGCACTTCGGCCCAATAGGGCCTCGGCATCCCGTCTCAGGTTTAACGGCCGGCGGATTTCCCTACCAGCCACCCTACGCGGTTACCCCAGGTCAACCAACGCCTGGGTTGCCCTAACCTACCCCGTCCCCCCATCGGTGATAGCGGTTGGGACGTGGTACAGGAATATCAACCTGTTGGCCATCGCCTACGCCTGTCGGCCTCGGCTTAGGTCCCGACTAACCCTGAGTAGATTAGCTTTACTCAGGAACCCTTGGGCATTCGGCGGGCGAGTTTCTCACTCGCCTTTCGTTACTCATGCCAGCATTCTCACTTCCCAGCGCTCCACGGCAGGCTTACGCCGCCGCTTCTCCGCCCTGGGAACGCTCCCCTACCACTCCACGCAAAGCGTGAAGTCCGTGGCTTCGGTTCCATGCTTGAGCCCCGTTACATTGTCCGCGCCCGACCACTTGACCAGTGAGCTGTTACGCACTCTTTGAATGGTGGCTGCTTCTAAGCCAACATCCTGGTTGTCTGTGCAATCGGACATCGTTTCCCACTTAGCATGGAATTAGGGACCTTAGCCGACGGTCCGGGCTGTTTCCCTTTTGAGCACGAAGCTTATCCCCCGCACTCTGACTGCCACGCTTTGGAGTAACGGCATTCGGAGTTTGCCTGACTTCGGTAAGCTGGTAGGCCCCCTAGGCCAAACAGTGCTCTACAACCGTTACTGAACGCGTGACGCTATACCTAAATATATTTCGGGGAGAACCAGATATCTCTGAGTTTGATTAGCCTTTCACTCCGACCCACAGCTCATCCCCGCCGTTTTCAACCGACGTGGGTTCGGTCCTCCACGGGGTCTTACCCCCGCTTCAACCTGGCCATGGGTAGATCACTCAGTTTCGGGTCTAGCTCCCACGACTGAATCGCCCTATTCAGACTCGCTTTCGCTACGGCTCCGTTTCCTTAACCTTGCCGTGGAAGACTAACTCGCTGGCTCATTATGCAAAAGGCACGCCGTCACCGGACTAGCCGGCTCCGACCGCTTGTAAGCACACGGTTTCAGGTGCTATTTCACTCCCCTTCCGGGGTACTTTTCACCTTTCCCTCACGGTACTAGTTCACTATCGGTCACCGAGGAGTACTTAGCCTTACGGGGTGGTCCCCGCAGATTCCGACCGGGTTTCCCGTGCCCGGCCGTACTCAGGTACTCGTCAAGGAAGGCCGCGCGCTTTCGCCTACAGGACTATTACCTGCTGTGGTGTGGCTTTCCATCCACTTCGACTAACACGCGACTTTGTAACTTCCCGACCCGCCGGCAGACGGATCAAGACGAGCCCTACAACCCCCGCACGACAACGGCTGCCGCCTATCACGTCGCATGGGTTTGGGCTCTTCCCCTTTCGCTCGCCACTACTAAGGGAGTCGAGGTTTCTTTCCTTTCCTCCGGCTACTTAGATGTTTCAGTTCGCCGGCTTACCCCCCGCACCCTATGTATTCAGGTACGGGTACCGCCGCATTACCAGCGGTGAGTTTCCTCATTCGGAAATCCCGGGATCGCAGAATGGTCAGCTTCTCCCCCGGGCTTATCGCAGCCGCCCACGTCCTTCATCGGCTCTCGGTGCCAAGGCATCCACCGTGTGCCCTTGTTCTCTTGATCAGAAGAACACCGGTATAGATGTCGCTATGGAGTTTTCAAGGTCCACGCGGGCTCGAGCGCCCAGTCCTTCAAAACTCAACAGCGTACGTCCACTGCACCAAAAGCCGGCACAGCTCGTCGAGATCGACGTTGTTTCCAGGCGAGCCGGCTAGCCCGACGGCCGAAGCCATCAAGGGGACCGGCGCCTGCCGGAGTAAGAGCTCCGGCATCCCTAGAAAGGAGGTGATCCAGCCGCAGCTTCCGCTACGGCTACCTTGTTACGACTTCACCCCAATCATCGACCCTACCTTCGACGGCTCCCTCCCTTGCGGGTTAGGCCACCGGCTTCGGGTATTGCCGACTTTCGTGGTGTGACGGGCGGTGTGTACAAGGCCCGGGAACATATTCACCGCGGCATTGCTGATCCGCGATTACTAGCAACTCCGCCTTCATGGAGGCGAGTTTCAGCCTCCAATCCGAACCGAGACCGACTTTTTGGGATTCGCTCCCTCTCGCGAGTTTGCAGCCCTTTGTATCGGCCAATGTAGCACGTGTGTAGCCCAGGACATAAGGGGCATGATGACTTGACTTCGACCCCACCTTCCTCCGATTTGTCACCGGCAGTCTCCCATGAGTCCCCGACCGAATCGCTGGCAACATGGGACAGGGGTTGCGCTCGTTGCGGGACTTAACCCAACATCTCACGACACGAGCTGACGACAGCCATGCACCACCTGCACACTGGCCCCGAAGGGGGACCGTATTTCTACGGTTTTCCAGTGCATGTCAAGCCCTGGTAAGGTTCTTCGCGTTGCGTCGAATTAAACCACATGCTCCGCTGCTTGTGCGGGCCCCCGTCAATTCCTTTGAGTTTTAGCCTTGCGGCCGTACTCCCCAGGCGGGGCACTTAATGCGTTAGCTTCGGCACAGCGGGAGTCGATACCCGCCACACCTAGTGCCCATCGTTTACGGCGTGGACTACCAGGGTATCTAATCCTGTTCGCTCCCCACGCTTTCGCGTCTCAGCGTCAGTACCGTCCCAGAGAGCCGCCTTCGCCACGGGTGTTCTTCCCGATATCTGCGCATTTCACCGCTACACCGGGAATTCCACTCTCCTCTTCCGGACTCTAGCCAAACGGTTTCCACCGACCTCTCGAGGTTGAGCCTCGAGTTTTCACAGCGGACCTGTCTGGCCGCCTACACGCTCTTTACGCCCAATAAATCCGGACAACGCTTGCCCCCTACGTATTACCGCGGCTGCTGGCACGTAGTTAGCCGGGGCTTCTTCTGGAGGTACCGTCACCCTCTGGGCTATTAACCCGAGTGGCTTCGTCCCTCCTGAAAGAGGTTTACAACCCTAAGGCCTTCTTCCCTCACGCGGCGTCGCTGCGTCAGGCTTTCGCCCATTGCGCAAGATTCCCTACTGCTGCCTCCCGTAGGAGTCTGGGCCGTGTCTCAGTCCCAGTGTGGCTGATCGTCCTCTCAGACCAGCTACGGATCGTCGCCTTGGTGAGCCTTTACCTCACCAACAAGCTAATCCGCCGCGGGCTCGTCCCCGACCGGAGGCCGAAGCTACCCTTTTCCAGCCGGCTCGAGAGCCGGATGGGGTATCCGGTATTAATCCAAGTTTCCCTGGGCTATCCCGGTGTCGGGGGTTGATTACCCACGTGTTACTCACCCGTTCGCCGCTGTCCCCTGGGCCGAAGCCCAGGTTCTCGCTCGACTTGCATGTATTAAGCGCGCCGCCAGCGTTCGTCCTGAGCCAGGATCAAACTCTCCGTGAAGAAGTTCGTCCCGAAGGACGATCTTTTGTCACTTTGAGCTTGTGCTCAAAGTCCCATCCCGAAGGATGGAGACAGGGTTCATTCTCAACCACATCCACGAGGGATGTGGCCTCGACGTAAACGCACGCTGTTGAGTTTTCAAGGACCGAGCCTTCGAGACGGCGTAAAAAAGGCCCCGACTCGATCCAGAGGCCTCAGGACTTGCGGGTTTCCTCTTGCGGGGAATCCTCCTGAGACACTCCGTTTTCGCTCGATTGCAGGGACTTTGTTACTCCGCCCTCTCGGGCAGCCGGGGAAGTGTAGCAGGGTGCGAGCCTCCGTCAAGCCGCTTGTCATGCGGCTTTAGGCGAACCTCACGAAGCGCCGCTTGCCGGCCTGGAGGACCGCCCCGTCGAGCTGCTCCCTCGACACATCGAGCTTGCTGACCACCTCGCCGTCGAGCTTGACGCCTCCCTGGGCGATCAGCCGCCGGGCCTCGCTCGTCGAAAGGCCGAACGCGTCGGCGAGAACGGCAGGCAGGTGAACTGGGTCGCCGTCGGGAAGAGCGTGCCCGGGAACCTCCTCCGGAGCCTCGCCTCGCCGCACCACGCGGGTGAAGTGCTCCTCGGCGGCGCGGGCCGCCTCCTCCCCGTGCGACCGCGCGACGATCAGGTCGGCGAGCGCGAGCTTCGCCTCCAGCGGGTCTCCCGCCGGTGCCGGCTGCTCGGCGACGAGCGTCCACCACTCCTCGAGCTGCGAGTCGGGGATCCGCATGGTCCGCCCGAACATCTCCTCGGGCGCCGCCGTGAGCGGGACGTTGTTGCCGACCGACGAGCTCATCTTCTCGCCGTCCCAGGAGAGCAGCAGCGGCGTCGTGAGCACGACCTGCGGCTCGAGCCCGTATGCCGCCATCACCTCGCGCCCGGCGAGCAGGTTGTAGAGCTGGTCGGTACCGCCGAGCTCGACGTCGGCCTCGATCGCCACCGAGTCGTACGCCTGCATCAGGGGATAGAGGAGCTCCGAGATCGAGATCGGCTCGCCGGCGCGGTAGCGCTTCTCGAAGTCGTCGCGCTCGAGCATGCGGGCCACGGTCACGATCCGGCCGAGGCGGACGACGTCGGCGTAGGAGAGCTTCGACAGCCACTCGCCGTTGTAGCGCACCTCGAGCAGCTCCGGGTCGTTGCGCAGGATCGTCTTGGCCTGCTCGAGATACTGCTGCGCGTTCGCGTCGATCTCCTCATCGGAGAGGATCGGGCGCTCGCTCGAGCGGCCGGACGGGTCGCCGATCCGCGTCGTGTAGTCGCCGACGATGAACACGGCCTTGTGGCCCTCGTCCTGGAAGGCGCGCATCCGCTGCAGCGGGATGCCGCGGCCGAGGTGGATGTCGGGCGAGGTGACGTCGATCCCGAGCTTGACCCGCAGCGGCCGGCCGAGCTTCAGCTTCGCTTCGAGGCCGCCCTCGGGGAGGACGTCGACGGCATTGCGGGTGAGCTCGGCGATTCCCATGCGCGCGAGTCTAGAAGCGCCGGCTGAGGAACGGCGAGCCGGCGAGCCCGTAGCGCCACGGCCGCTCGACCGCCTTCGTGATCCCGATCCGGGTGCCGACGGCCAGCTCCGGCTCCGAGTCTCGGGCGAGCAGCTCGAACGGCGGCTCGTCGAGCGGCAGACCGTCGAGCTCGCGCGTGATGCCGAGCGCCTTGCAGAGCTTGCCCGGGCCGGAGCACAGCTCGCGCGGCGCCTCGAGCCCTCGTCGCTCGCGCATGGCCTCGAGTCCCGCGGTCGGCTCGAGCGCCCGCACGAGCGCCGCCTCGGCGCGCCCCTCCGCGGCGCAGACGAGATTGAGGCACCAGTGGATCCCGTACGACCGATAGACGTAGGCGTGGCCGCCGGGCCCGAACATCGCGGCCGTGCGCGGCGTCCGGCCGCCGAAGCCGTGGCTCGCCGGATCGTCCTGGTCGTACGCCTCGACCTCGACGATCCTCCCGCCCACGCCGTCGACGAGCAGCGCCGCGCCGATCAGCTCGGGCGCTACCTCGTGCACCGAGCGCGCGAAGAACTCGCGCGGCAGCCGCTCAGCCGCCACTCCGACGTTAGAAGAGCTGCTCGGGCTCGTCCGGCTTCGCGGTCTTCTCGAGCACGCGGCGCGCGCGGCGCCCGAGGTCGCGGACGTCGAACGACCCCTCGTCGACCGCCTTCACCACGCGTTCCGCCAGGTCGAGCGCGTCGTCGAGGACGAGCGCCGCCGCCGCAGAGTCCTGTCCCATGTCGTGCAGGATCGTGCGCTCGGTACGGCCCGCGAGGATCGGCTCCGCGACGCCGTCGATCCAGACGCGCGTGCGCCGGCCGCCGCCTCGCTCGTCGCCCGTGATCGGCTCGAGCGCGTAGATGCGGTCGGCTCGCGCCCACTTGCCGAAACCGAGGAAGACCATCCGGGTCGCGCCATCGCTCATTTCCCGCTCCGGCACCGCGCAGGTCGGCGCCTCCGCTCCTGGTTGAGCTCCGTCGAGCCTACGCTCATACGCGGATCATCTCACTGCAGCGCGGCGGAGAGAACCTCCGTGACGCGCTCCTGCGCGGCGGCCTCGATCCCCGTGAAGAACGGCAGCGCGAGCGAACGCGAGCTGACGTCCTCCGCCACTGGGCAGAGCCCTTCCTCGAAGCCGAAGCGCTCGCGCACGTACGGCTGCAGGTGGATCGACGGGAGGTAGCGGTTGTAGCCGATCCCCTCCCGCTCGAAGGCGGCGACGACGCGCTCGCGCGCCGCGGTGTCCGGGAAGAGGACGACGTAGACGAACCAGGAGCGGCGATGGTCGGCGTCGTCGGCGCACGGCAGCTCGAGCCCCTCGACCGGGCCGAGCAGCGCCGCGTAGCGGTCCGCGGCCTCGGAGCGGCGCACGAGGATCTCGTCGAGCCGCTCGATCTGGCCGATGCCGAGCGCGGCCGCGATGTCGCTGAGGCGGTAGTTGAAGCCGAGCCGGACGTGCTCGAGCCAGCCGCCGGGTTCCGGGCGGCCCTGGTTGCGGAGCGAGCGGACGAGGTGCCACTCCTCCTCCGAGTGGGTCACGACCATCCCGCCCTCGCCGGTCGTCATCTGCTTGTTCGGGTAGAAGGCGAACACGGCCGGGGTGCCGCTGGAGCCGACCGGCGCGCCGCGGTACTCGGCTCCGAGCGCCTCGCACGCGTCGTCGATCAGCGCGAGTCCGTGGCGATCGGCGATCGCGCGCAGCTCGTCGAGCTCACACGGGTAGCCGTAGATGTCGACGGCGACGATCGCCTTCGTCCGCTCGGTGACCGCGGCCTCGACGGCGGCGGGATTGAGGTTGAGCGTCCGCGGGTCGATGTCGGCGAAGACCGGGATCCCGCCCTCATACATGAAGCAGTTCGCGGACGCGGCGAAGGAGTACGGCGACGTGATCACCTCGTCGCCCGGCCCGATGCCCGCCGAGATGCAGAGCAGATGCAGCCCCGTCGTGCCCGAGGAGACGGCCGCCGCGTAGGGCGCGCCGACGCGTTCCGCCACGAGCTCCTCGAACCGGTCGATCGTCGGGCCGAGCGAGAGCCGGCCCGAGCGCAGCACCTCGAGCACGAGCTCCTCCTCGCGCTCGCCGAGGTACGGCCCCGAGAGCGGGACCGACGTCACCTCCTGCTTCACGCCGGTTCGGCGTGATTAGTCGCAGGCGCGAACTCGAGCCACTGGCTCCAGCGCTCGCTGCGCCCGTGCACCGTGTCGAGGTACGCCTCCTGGATCTCGTGGGTGACAGGCCCGGGCGGCCCGATCGTCTGGTCGTCCACCTCGCGGATCGGCGTCACCTCGGCGGCCGTCCCGACCATGAACACCTCGTCCGCGAGATAGAGATCGGTGCGGATGAGCGGCTTCTCGACGACGCGGTGCCCGAGATCCTGCGCGATCTGGATCACGGAGTCGCGCGTGATGCCGACGAGGATCGAGGCCGCGAGGTCGGGCGTGTAGATCACGCCGTCGCGGACGATGAAGATGCTCTCGCCGGAGCCGTCCGCGATGTTCCCCTCCGCGGTGAGCAGGATGGCCTCGTCGTAGCCGGCGCGGTTGGCCTCGCCGACCGCGAGCATCGAGTTGACGTAGACCCCGGTCGCCTTCGCGACGTGTGGAATGACGTTCGGGCCGACGCGCTGCCAGCTCGAGACCTTGGCGCGGATGCCGTTCTGCTGGCCTTCCTCGCCGAGGTATGCGCCCCACGGCCACGACATGATCGCGACGTCGATGGGGTTCCCCACCGACGACACGCCGAGCTCGCCGTAGCCGACGAAAGCGATCGGCCGGAGGTAGCAGGACGGCAGCTCGTTGGCGCCGATCACGTCCCACGTCGCCGTCTTCAGCTCTTCGACGGAGTACGGGAGGTCGAGATAGAGGAGCTGCGCGGACCGCTGCAGCCGCTCGAGGTGGTCGGTGAGGCGGAAGACAGACGTGCCGCGCTCGGTCTCGTAGGCGCGGATCCCCTCGAACACGCCCGAGCCGTAATGCAGGCCGTGCGTGCCGATGTGGATCGTGGCGTCGCCCCAGTCGACCAGCTCGCCGTTCATCCAGATCTTCTTCGTCTCGCGCATCTGCGGCTCGTCCCTTCGGTCGAGGTGCTGGCACCTCCAATTCTACCCGTGCGCTAGCTCAGATCCGCCGTGCGGGCCTTCGTGAGCCGGAGGAGATCCTGCGGCGAGAGGCCGGCCATGTGGCGCTCGGAGCCGGCTCCGACCCAGACGCGGTCGTGGACGAGGAGCTCGGCGGCCATCAGCACCTGCGAGACGCCGGGCGCCGGGAAGGGCGCTACACCGCCGGGTTCGAAGCCCGTGGCCGCGAGGACCTCGTCCGGCCGGGCGACGCGTGCGTACTTCGTTCCGGCGGCGGCGGCGACCTTCGTCTCGTCCGCCCGCCGGTCGCCGGGGACGAGCGCCAGCAGCGGGCGGCCATCGCCGATGAAGACGAGGGACTTGACGATCTGCGCGCGGGAGGCGCCTACCGCTTTGGCCGCCGCGCCCGCGGTCGGCGTCCCCTCCGGGAACTCCTCGACCCGCGCGTCGATGCCGGCGTGCCTGAGCACCTCGGCAACCCGTGCGACCGGCTCCGGCCAGCCTTCCACGGCTAGTCGGCGACAGGCCCGAGCTCGAGCACGCGCGCGTCGTCGAAGCCCTCGCCGCGGAGCCGCTCGACGAGCTCCGGCGGCGGCACCGAGTCGACGGTGAGCGCCATGAGCGCCTTGCCGCCGCGCCGGCTGCGCGAGACGGTCATGCCGGCGATGTTGATGCCGGCCTCGCCGAACAGCGTCCCCACGCGGCCGATCACGCCGGGCACGTCGTCGTAGAGGCAGAACACGAAGAGCGGCGCGAGCTCGAGCTCGATCTCGAAGCCGAGGACATTGACGAGCCACGGCCGGTGGTCGCTGCCGATCGTCGTGCCTGCGACCTGGACGGTGGAGTCGCCGCTGCGCAGCTCCACCCGGACGAGGTTCGTGTAGTCGCGGGCCGTGCGCGAGCGCTCCTCGCGCACCTCGATCCCGCGCTCGGCGGCGATGAGCGGTGCGTTGACGTAGTTGACCGGCCGGTCGGCGCGGCCCTGGAATGCGCCGTTGAGCGCAGCGACGGTCAGCAGGCGCGCGTCGTAGCTCGCGAGGGCACCGTAGACCGTGATCACGATCTCCGCGGCCGAGCCGTCCGCGAGCTCCATGGCGATGCGCCCGAGCCGCGAGGCGAGCGGGACGTACGGCCCGAGCATCTCGAGGTCGTCGGCCCCGATCACCGGGATGTTGACGGCGTTCGAGACGAGGCCGCCCTCGAGCGCGGCGACGACCTGCTCGGCCACGATCACCCCCGCCCGGTCCTGGGCCTCCCCGGTCGACGCCGCGAGATGCGGCGTGACGACGACGTTGTCGAGCTCGAGCAGCGGACCGGAGTACGGCTCGTCGACGAAGACGTCGAGTGCTGCGCCGGCTACCTTGCCGGAGCGGAGCGCCGCGAGCAGTGCGTCCTCGTCGAGCAGCGGGCCGCGGGCAGCGTTGACGATCCGGACGCCTGGGCGCATCGCCTCGAACGCTGCGGCGCCGACCGAGCCGCTCGTCTCGGGCGTCAGCGGCAGGTGCAGGGTGAGGAAGTCAGCGACCGCGTACACGTCCTCCGGCGACTCCACTCCCTCGGCTCCGAGCTCGCGGAACCGCTCCGCCATGACATACGGGTCGTATGCGACGACGCGCATCCCGAGCCCGAGCGCGCGCCTGGCCACCTGCTGGCCGATCCGGCCGAAGCCGAGCACGCCGAGCGTCTTGCCGGCGAGCTCGATCCCGCCGTAGGCGCTCCGTTCCCAGCGGCCCTGCTTGAGGGCCGCATGCGCCTGTGGGATGTTGCGCGCGAGCCCGACGAGCAGGCCGATCGTGTGCTCCGCGGCGGAGACGACGGTGGACTCGGGTGCGTTCGCCACGATGATCCCCAGCCGCGTTGCCGCGTCGACGTCGACGTTGTCCACCCCCACGCCCGCACGCCCGATCACCTTCAGGCGCTCGGCGCGCGCGATCAGGTCGGCGGTCAACTTGGTCGCGGAGCGGACGACGATCGCGTCGTAGCCGCCGATGATCTCCTCGAGCGCGCGCTCGGCGTCGACGTCCACCGCGAAGTGCTCGCGCAGCAGGTCGACCCCGGCCTCCGAGATCTCCTCGCGAACGAGGACGCGCTGCGTCACGCGCGCGAGGGCTCGTTGCCGAAGGCTTCGAGTGCCGCCGTCACGGCGACTCCGCGCTCGACGTCCACGCCGAGGTCGGCGAGGACGAGCTCGACGGCCCCGATCTGCGTCGTGATGTCGAAGACGTCGAACCAGCCGATGTGGCCGAGGCGGAAGATCTTCCCCTTCAGCTCGCCCTGGCCGTTCGCGATCGTGATCCCGAAGCGGTCGCGGACGCCCCGGATCACCTCCCCGGAATCGATCCCCGCGGGCGCGCGAACCGCAGTCACGACCGCGCTCCGGTCCTCGTCCGGGGAGAAGAGCTCGAGCCCGAGCGCCTTCACGCCCGCGCGCGCAGCCCGGCCGAGCCGGACGTGGCGGTCGAACGCGGCCCCCAGTCCCTCCTCGAGCAGGAGCTCGAGCGCGACGTCGAGCCCGGCCACCAGCGAGACGGGCAGCGTGACCGGCGCGTCGAGCGTCTGCTGCGCCTTGCGCGTTCGCTCCCAGTCGAAGTAGAAGCGCGGCGCCGATCCGGTCGCCGCGAGCGCGGCTGCGGATACGGCGGCGAGGCCGAGCCCCGGCGGGGACATGAGCGCCTTCTGCGAGCCCGAGACGACGACGTCGAGACCCCACGCGTCGGTCTCGCAGGGCACGGCGCCGAGGCTCGACACCGCGTCGACGACGACGAGCGCTCCGGCTTCCTTCGCCGCGGCCGCGAGGGCGCGCACGTCGGCGACGACTCCCGTGGAGGTCTCGGACTGCACGAGCCAGACCGCTTTCGCCTCCTGCTCCTGCAGGCGCGCCCGGAGGTCGTCGGCGTCGGGCGTCTCACCCCAGGCATAGCGGAGGACGTCCACGTCCGCCCCGAACGCGGTCGTCATCGCGACCCAGCGCTCACCGAAGCTCCCGGCCGAGACGACGAGATGCCGCTCGCGGGGCGAGACGAGGTTCGCGACCGCCGACTCGAAGGCGCCGGTGCCCGAGGCTCCGAAGAGGAGCACGTCGTTCTCCGTCCGGCAGACCTCGCGCAGGCGCGTGAGCACGCGCTCGTAGACCGGCAGGAACTCGGGGCTGCGGTGGTGGATGACGGGCGCACCGACCGCGGCGAGCACCTCGGGAGGCACCGGCGTCGGCCCGGGCGTGAAGAGGTAGCGCTTCGTCGCCACGCTCGAACCGTAGCGTTCTACTCTGCCGGAGATGGAAGCCCTCGTCGCCTTCGCCGCAGCCCTCCTCACGTTCCGGCTCACGGGCCTGCTGCTGGGGCGATACCGGAGCAGCACCGGCCGGTCGCCGCAGCCGACCGGGGACTCCGGCCGGGCGGCGGCGGCTTCGCCGCCGCCGCTTCCAGCCCCCAGGCCGGAGCTGCTCGCGTGGGCGGCGGGGCTCGGCGCCTACGCGGTCGCCGCCGCGGCCATCGCGTGGGGCGAAGCCGCGGGCTGGGACGACCGCGCGTTCCGCGTGTACTACGCCGCGGGAGCGCTGCTGACCGCTCCGCTTCTCGGCGCCGGCTCCCTTCTGCTCGCCGGCCGCCGTCGAGCCGGGCCGGTCGCACTCGTCTACGCAGGCCTTGCCGTCGGCATCGCCCTCGCCGTGCCGGTGCATGGCGCCTTCGCGGCGCACGGGATTCCCGCGGCGCAGGACCACCTCGCCTTCCTGCCCGCGCGGCTGCTCGCGATCGTGGCCAACATCGCCGGCACGCTCGCGGTCGTCGTCGTCGCCCTACGCTCCTTCCGGCGCCGGCCGCTCGGGAACGGCCTGATCCTTGCCGGCATCGCCGTCGCGGCTTCGAGCAGCGCGCTCGCGGGGCTGGGAGCCGCAGCCGGCAGCGCCGTCGGGATCGCGATCGGCGCCGCGCTGCTGTACGCAGGATTCGTCGCACCTGCGCACATTCCGGCGTCTTTTTGGCCAAAACTGGCCCATCGCTGAGTTACAAGCGTTGCCTTAACAAAGCACAAACGTGCTGGTCGCTACCCTCGGGCCACCGATCGCATAAGCCGCGCCGAGTGGTGCACGCCTGAGGGCGTCAATGCCCGCTCGGCCTCCGACTTGCAATCGACCCAGGAGGTTTCGAATTGCGGCGCTTCATCCTGGCCTGCGGGCTCCTGCTCGCGTTCGCAGGCATGGCCACTGCGGCCACGGCCGGTACGGCCTCGAGAAACACCGATAGCACTCCGATTGCCGCGGCCGGCACGACGGCCACGGTCGCAGCGGCCGGCTCCGCAAAGCGGCCCTCGCGCTGGGAGTTGCGCACCGCAACCGCCTGGCGGCGCCATATCCACCGCTTCCGGGCCGACACGCGGCACTGGCAGACGGTCATGCGTGGCCGCCCGCCCGCCGGCATCTCGCGCTCGCTCTCCGTTCGCTCGCTCGGGCGGCTGCGACTGCTCGAACGGCGCTGGCGGCACCGTGCACATAGCGCCTTGTGGCACGCAACGCACCCGCCCCAGATGCGCGACTGGCTCTGCATCCACCGCTACGAGGGCAGCTGGGCCGATTCCGGCAGCCCGTACTGGGGCGGCCTGCAGATGGACCTCTCGTTCCAGCAGACCTACGGCGGCTGGCTGCTGCGCCACAAGGGCACGGCGGATCACTGGAGCCCGCTCGAGCAGATCTGGGCCGCCGAGCGCGCCTCGCACTCGCGGGGCTTCTCGCCGTGGCCCAACACGGCGCGTGACTGCGGCCTGTACTAGTTCTTTTCCCTGCATCTGCGGTATTTCGACGGCTCGCTGACGCGGGCCGTCGTCACTTTGCAGTCAATTAGACTTGACAAAGACATCAGAGTGATGTCATAGTGCAGCCATGCAGATCGATGGAACCATCCAGGCGCTTCGGGAGGACCTCGTTCGTGTCGCGGCTCTCGGCGACGAGAACACGTCGCGTGCGGCAGAGCTCATCTCGATGGCGCTCGAGTCATCCCTCGGCAGGCGGATCCAGGACGCCCTCGCCGAGGCGGCGGTCGAGCTCAACGACCAACTCGAGTCCTCGCACGTCGAGTTGCGCGTCGCCGGCCACGATCTCCAGCTCGTGCTCGTCCGCGAGGACGGCACCGTGCCGGAACCGGCCGACGAGGTGTACTCCGCCCGCATCACGCTCCGGCTCCCCGAGAGCCTGAAGCAGCGGGTCGAGTCCGCCGCCGCCCGCGAAGGCGCCTCCGTCAACACCTGGCTCGTCCAGGCGCTCCAGCGCGCCGTCGAGCCGCGCCGTTCGTCGGCGTCCAGAAGCCGCAACCGCCTCACCGGCTACGGCCACAACTGAAAGGAGCACGGCATGTTCCCCGACTACCACGACATCCTCAACCTCCGCGAGCAGCCCCTGCGCCCCGACCGGCGCCAGGCTCCTCGCGACAGCGAGATCCGGCTGCGCGTCAAGCGCCTGACCCGGGTGTACCTCTGAGATGCTCGAGCGCACCTTCCACACTCCATTGCCTCTCGAGCTCGAGGTCGGCATACCCTCCGGCGGCATCGAGGTCGAGACGACCGAGGGCGAGGAGTCGAACATCACCGTCGACGGGGACGACCGCCTGCTCGAAGAGGTCGAGATCCGCCAGGACGGCAACCGCCTTGTCGTCGCCTATCGCGGCAAGGGGAAGCTCGGCTTCTCGCTCTCCCCGTTCTCGCTCGTCTTCGGCAGCGAGCTGCGGGTGCGGGCCACCGTCCCGCACACCGCAGCCGTCAAGGTCAAGACCGCGTCTGCGGACACGCACCTCGACGGCCGCTTCGGACCGCTCGGCGTAAACTCGGTTTCCGGCGACGTCCGCCTGCGCGGCGAGATCGCCGGCGATGCGAACGTCAAGACGGTCAGCGGCGACGCCGACCTCGACCGGATCGAAGGGGACATGTCCGCGCACACCGTCTCGGGCGACCTCCGCATCGGCCCGATCGCAGGCTCCTCTGAATCTGAAGACGGTCTCGGGCGACATCCGGCTCCAGGCCGTCACCGCCGGCGACGTCCGCTTCACGAGCGTCTCGGGCGACGTCGAGATCGGCATCGCGCAGGGCTCCGCCGTCGACGTCGACGCGGGCTCGACCTCGGGCGACCTCTCGTCGGAGGTTCCGCTTGCCAGCGAGCCCGTGCCCGGCGAGGAGGCGGCCGGCCCGACCGTCGTGCTGCGCGGCCGCACGGTCAGCGGCGACGTCAAGGTCTTCCGCGCAGGCTGATGCGCCACCTTCTAGCCGATCGCAACACGCGGCTGCTGCTCTACGGCCAGACGCTGTCGGCATTCGGCGACTGGGCCATGCTGATCGTGCTGGCGGTCTGGATGAAGTCGCTCACCGGGTCGAGCGCGCTCGCCGGGCTGACGTTCTTCGTCTTCGGCGCGGGCTCGCTGCTCGCGCCGCTCGGCGGGCTGCTCGCGGACCGAGTGCGCCGCAGGCCGCTGATGATCGTCGCCGACTGCGTGCTCGGTGTCTTCGTGCTCGTGCTCCTGCTCGTCCACGACCCCAGCGACGCGTGGCTGCTCTACGCGGTCGCGTTCGTGTACGGGGCGCTCGGAACGGTCTTCTTCCCCGCCCGCGCCGCCCTGCTCAAGATCATGCTCCCGCAGGAACTGCTCGGCGAGGCGAACGGGGCGCTCACGGCCACGCGGGAGGGCCTGCGGATCATCGCGCCGCTCGCGGGTGCCGGGCTGTACACGGTGCTCGGCGGCGGAGCGGTGGCTGTCCTCGACTCCGCGACCTTCGCGGCGTCCGTCTTCTTCCTCTCGCGCATGCGCGTGCACGAGGAGAAGCCCGCGCCGCCCGAACACCACTTCGCACGGGAGGTGACGGCCGGGCTGCGCCACGTCTGGGAGACGCTGCCGTTGCGCCAGGTCGTCGGGGGCATCGCGGTCGCCCTGCTCGTCGTCGGCTTCGCCGAGACGCTGATCTTCTCCGTCATCGCGGCGCTCGGAGAGCCACCCTCGTTCTTCGGGGTCTTCGCCACGATCCAGGGTGTCGGCTCGATCGCCGGCGGCGTCACCGCGGCTGCCGTCCTGCGCCGGCTCGGCGAGGTGCGCCTGGTCGGCCTCGGCCTCGCCCTCTTCGCCTTCGCGGATCTCTGCTTGATCGTGCCCTCGCTCGGCGTGGTGCTCTTCGCCGGGCCGATCGCGGGCGTCGGCGTCGCGTGGGCGATCGTCGGCTTCTCCACGGCGCTGCAGACGCGCACGCCGCTCGCGATCCAGGGCCGCGTCTCCGCCGCGGCGGACCTCACGCTCTCGATCGCGCAGACCGCGTCGATCGCGACCGGCGCCCTGCTCTCGACGGTCGTCGACTACCGGATCCTGTTCGCGGTCATGGCGGCGGTGGTCCTGGCCAGCGCGAGCTACCTGCTCACGCGTGAGGAGCGGACCCCGGCGCCTGCGACGATGGAGGCGTGACCGAGCCCGTCCCGCTGCGGCGCAACCGCGACTTCCTGCTCTACCAGAGCGGCGGTCTGCTCTCGACCTTCGGGTCGGGGATCTCCGGAATCGCGTACCCGCTGCTCACGCTCGCGCTGACGAACTCGGCGGCGAAGACGGGCTACGTCGCAGCCGTCGAGTTTTTGCCGCTCGTGATCCTGAGCGCACCGGCCGGCGTCGCCGCCGACCGCTTCGACCGCAGGCGCCTGATGATTGCGGCGGACGCAGCCGGTGCGACCGCGCTCGCGTTGCTGGGCACGGCGGTGCTGACGGGGCACGCGACCTATTGGATGATCATCGTCGTCGCCTTCGTGGACACGAGCGCGGCGGTGCTCTACCGCTCCGGCTCGAGCGGGGCGATGAAGGCGGTCGTCCCCACGCCACAGCTCGCCGACGCGTCGAGCGTGACGATGGCGCGGATGTCGATCGTGCGGCTCGTCACACCGCCGGTCGGCGGCTTGCTCTACGACATCTCGCGCGGCCTGCCGTTTCTGGTCGACGCCGTCTCGTACGCCTTCTCGACCGCTGCGCTCCTGCTGATGCGGACGCCGTTCCAGGAGGAGCGCGTGCCCGGCGCGCGCACGCCCTTCCGCGAGGGGCTCGCCTACTTCTGGGGCATCCCGTTCCTGCGCACGACCACCGGCATGATCGCCGCCAGCAATCTCGTCGCGGTCGGCGCGCCGATCGCGCTCATCATCCTCGCCCACCGGCAAGGGCTCTCGGGCTTCGCAATCGGCCTTTTCGTGGCCTTCCAGGGTGTGTCGCTGCTCCTCGGGTCGACCCTGTCCCCGTTGCTGCGTCGGCGCTTCCCGATGCGCGCGATCCTGCTCTCGGAGTTCTGGATGGCGCTCGTCTACGTCGCCTTCCTCGTCTACCCGAACGTCTACGTGCTCGCCGGCTGCATCGCGCTGCACGCGTTCTGGTTCCCGAACACCGACTCGGCGATCCAGGCGTACTCGTACATGCTCATCCCGGATCGTCTGCTCGGACGGGCCATGGCCGCCGCAACCACGCTGCGAGCCGCGTCGGCTCCGCTCGGGCCGCTAGTCGCCGGGCTCCTGCTCGCCCACACCTCGCCCCAGGTCACGATCGCGGTGCTGGCCGCGCCGGTGGTGATCGCCGCGATTCTCGGCACGCTCAGCGACTCGATCCGCAACCTGCCTAGCTTCGAAGCTTCTCCCGCAGCAGCTGGTTGACGACCTTCGGGTCGGCCTTGCCCTGCGTCTCGCGCATCACCTGGCCGACGAGGAAGCCGAGCACGCCCTCCTTGCCGCCGCGGTAGGTCTCGACCTGCTCCGGGTTCGCCGCGAGAACGGCGTCGATGATCGGAACCAGGGAAGCCGCGTCGGAGACCGCGGTTCGCGAGAGGTAGTCGCTCGCCTCGATAGGTCCACGCGCAGCTGCAGCCATCGCCTCGTCATACGCCTCGCGGGTAATGGAGGAGCGGTGGCTGACGAGTTCGCCCGCGGCGTCGGCGTTCTCCGGCAGGAAGTCGTGGTTCATGGCGACCGCGGCTGCCGCCTGCCATGGAACGCCTCGCTCGGCAAGTGCTTGAGCCCGCCAGTCCTTCTCGGTCATTACCAGCTCTTCGGCAAAAGCAAAGGCCGTGTCAGGGGCCAACTTGGACTCGATCCGCCTGATCCGAGCTCCCGGCAACTCGGGAACCTGCCCACGCAGCCGCTCGACGAGCTCGGCCGGCGGCTCGACCGGGACGAGGTCCGGCTCGGGGAAGTAGCGGTAGTCGTCGGCCTCCTCCTTCGAGCGGTGCACGGTGAGGCGGTCGGTGTCGGGCTCGTAGTCGTAGGTCGACTGCACGACCTCCTGCCCCGCTTCGTGCGCGGCGACCTGCTGCCGGAACGCCGCGTCGATCGCGCGCCCGATGAAGCGGAAGGAGTTCATGTTCTTGATCTCCCAGCGCGGCCGGAACCCCTCCTCGCCGGTCGGCCGCACCGAGACGTTGACGTCCGCGCGCAGCGTTCCCTTCTCCATGTCCGCGTCCGAGACGTCGAGCTCGCGGATCGTCTGCCGCAGGAGCCGGAGATAGGACATGGCCTCGTCGGCCGAGCGGAGGTCGGGAGCGCTGACGATCTCGAGCAGCGGTGTGCCGCCGCGGTTGAAGTCGACGAGGCTGTAGTCGGCGCCGACCGAGCGGCCCGTCGCGCCGCCGGCGTGGACCGTCTTGGCGGCGTCTTCCTCTAGGTGCGCGCGCACGATGCCGATCTCGCGGTCGCCGTCCTCCGTCGGCAGGAGGAACCGGCCCGACCCGCAGAGGGGAGCCTCGTACTGGCTGATCTGGTAGCCCTTCGGCAGGTCGGGGTAGAAGTAGTTCTTGCGGGCGAAGACGGCGCGCTCGGCGATCTCGCAGTCCAGCGCGAGGCCGAGCAGGATCGTCAGCTCGATTGCGCGCGCGTTCGGGACGGGCAACGCGCCGGGATGCGCGAGGCAGACGGGACACGTGTGCGTGTTCTCGGCGGCCCCGTACTCGAGGGCGCAGCGGCAGAACATCTTGGTGCGCGTCTTGAGGTGCGCGTGCACCTCGAGGCCGACGACCAGCTCCCACTCAGGCTTGCTCATAGAGCTTCTCCTTCGCCTCGCGCAGCGCATCCTCGACGTCTTCGCGCACGTGGACCATCGCGACCCGGTGCTCGAGCGGCCCGTGCGTCTCGATCAGCCACAGCTCGCGCTCGCCGGCCTCGAGCTGGAGCTTCACGTCGCCCACGAGGACGGCGCGCGAGCCGTCGAGCACGCGCGGGTGCTCGCCGAAGATGCGCTCCACGGCGAGCACGAACTCGGCGGAGGGATCCTCGAAGCGGTACGTCACCCGCGCAGCCTCTCGGGCACCGGGTCGAAGCCGAGCGCTTGCTCGAGCGCGTGGCCGATCCGGAAGAGCGTGTTCTCGGCGAACTGCGGCCCGACGAGCTGCAGGCCGACCGGCAGTCCCTCCGAAAGCCCGCACGGGACGTTGAGGCCGGGCAGCCCGGCCATGCAGGACGGAATCGTGAGCAGGTCGCTGAGGTACATCGCGATCGGGTCGGCGGTGCGGGCGCCGAGCGGGAAGGCGACCGTCGGCGAGGTCGGCGAGACGAGCGCGTCGAACGTCTCGAACAGCGCGTCGTGCTCGCGCTTGATCACCGTCCGCACCTTCTGCGCCTGGCCGTAGTACGCGTCGTAATAGCCGGCCGAGAGCGCGTACGTGCCGACCATGATCCGCCGCTTCGGCTCGTCGCCGAACCCCTCGTCGCGCGTGCGCTCGTACATCTCCAGCCGCTCGGTCGCGTCGGCGCGGTAGCCGTAGCGGACGCCGTCGTAGCGGGCGAGGTTGGACGACGCCTCGGCCGGCGTGATCAGGTAGTAGCAGGCCATTCCGTACTCGACGGAGAGCGGCAGCGAGCACTCCCCCACCTCGGCGCCGAGCTCCTCGAGCTTCGCGATCGCGGCTTGCACCGCCGCCGCGACGCCGGGCTCGATCCCCTCGGCCTGGTTCAGCTCCTTGGGGACGCCGACGCGAAGCCCCTTCAGGTCAGTCGCGTCCGGCAGCTGGACCGGGTGCGGCAGCTCGACCGTCGTCGTGTCGGACTCGTCTCGCCCGGCGATGATCGAGTAGAGGTAGGCGCAGTCGCGGACGGTGCGCGCGACCGGGCCGACCTGGTCGAGGCTCGAGGCGAAGGCGACGACGCCGTAGCGCGAGACGGTGCCGTACGTCGGGCGCAGGCCGACGTTCCCGCAGAGCGCGGACGGCTGCTTGATCGAGCCGCCGGTGTCGGAGCCGAGCGCCCACGGTGCGAGTCCGGCGCTGACGGCCGCCGCCGAGCCGCCGCCCGAGCCGCCGGGGACCCGCGAGGGATCCCACGGGTTGTGCGTCGGGCCGTAGGCCGAGTTCTCGGTCGAGGAGCCCATCGCGAACTCGTCGGTGTTCGTCTTGCCGAGGATGCGGAGCCCGTGCGCCTTCAGCCGCTCGACGACGGTCGAGTCGTAGACCGGCACGTAGCCCTCGAGGATCTTCGAGCCGGCGGTCGTGGGGATCCCTTTCGTCCCGATCACGTCCTTGACGGCGATCGGGATCCCCTCGCCGCCGGAGTCGTCGCAGACGTGGAGGTAGCAGTGGAGCTCCTCGTCGCGCTCGTCGATCGCGGCGCGGTAGGCCGCAAAGAGCTCGGCGCCGGAGATCTCGCGTGCGTCGAGCAGCCGCTTTCGCCTCTTCGGCGGTGAGCCGGAGGGTGTCGATCATGTCGCTCCTCCGGGCGGCACCTTGAAGAAGTCGCCCTCGCGCTCGGGCGCGTTCGCGAGCGCCTCCTCGGCCGAGAGGCACGGCCGCGGCTCGTCGGCCTCCCAGACGTTGACCACCTCCAGCGGATGCGAGGTCGGCGGCACGTCGGAGAGATCGAGCTCCGAGACCTTCGAGACGGCCTCGAGGATGTCGTTGAGCTGCGCTTCCAGGCGCTCGATCTCGTCCTCGCGCAGCTCGAGCCGCGCCAAGTGCGCCACGTGCAGAAGCTGTGCTCTGCTGATCTTTTGGGGGTCTATCGCCATCGTCTTCGATCCTTCCAAAAGAAAGGGCCCCTTGCCGGGGCCCTCTCAACCTTGGTCCGACAGGTTCTCTTTAGATCGCCTGGACGTTCGCGGCCTGCGCGCCCTTGTCGCCCTGGACGACTTCGAACGACACGCGCTGACCCTCGGTCAGCGACTTGTAACCGTCCATGGTGATCGCGGAGAAGTGGACGAAGACGTCATCGCCGCCTTCCCGCTCGATGAAGCCGTAGCCCTTCTCGTTCGAGAACCACTTTACGGTGCCCTCAGCCAACCCTTCCTCCTTGCAGAAAAACGACGGCCCGGGCACCGAGCCGCCGACCTTTGCTGAAACAGGCCGGAGTTTAACTCAGTTCTGCGGCGACGCAACGGCCACAGACCTGCGCAAACGCGCCGCGGTAACCGTGTTCTGGAGCACCATGGCGATCGTCATCGGTCCGACGCCGCCGGGGACCGGCGTCATGTACGCGGCGCGCTCCATCGCGGCCGGCTCGACGTCGCCGAGCACCTTGCGGCTCGACTCGTCCCGGTTCATCCCGACGTCGATCACGGTCGCACCCGCCTTGACCATGTCGGCCGAGATCAGGTGCAGGCGGCCGACTGCGGCGACGAGGACGTCGGCGTCGAGCGTGTGGCGCCGGAGATCTTGCGTGCGCGAGTGGCAGATCGTCACGGTCGCGTTGCGCTGGAGGAGCAGGTGCGCCATCGGCTTGCCGACGATGGCGGAGCGGCCGACGACCACTGCGCGCGCCCCTTCGAGCGGGATCTCGTACTCGTCGAGCATCCGCATGATCCCGAGCGGCGTGCCCGGGACGAGCGTCGGCCGCCCGAGGTAGAGCCGGCCGGCATTGAGCGGATGGATGCCGTCGACGTCCTTGCCCGGCGCGATCGCCTCGATCACGCGGTTCTCGTCGATGTGGTCGGGCAGCGGGAGCTGAACGAGCAGGCCGTCGACGCCGTCGTCGGCGTTGATCTCGGCGATCGTCGCGAGCAGCTCCTCCTCCGACGTGTCGGCCGGCAGCTCGAGGTCGCGCGCGTCCATCCCGGCCTGGGTCGCTGCCTTCTGCTTGAGACCGATGTAGATGTGCGACGCGGGGTCGTCGCCCACGAGGACGGTGGCGAGGCCGACGTGGCCGATCTCGGCGACCGAGGCCGCGACTTCCTCGCGCACCTTCGCACCGAGCGCCTTGCCGTCGATGATCGTCGCGGTCACGGCAGCGAGGTTACCCCGGTCGGCGCCCGCCAGGTCCCGCCTGCGCGGATCCGCTCGACGAGCGCCCGCTCGAGCCTCGTCCGCGGAGTCAGCCCGTCGAGGTCCCGCTCGTACGTGTGGAAGACGAACCGGAGCACGTCGTCGTTCGCCTCCCGTCCCTCGTCCCGCTGCTCGAAGCGGCGCTGGAAGCGGACGATGTTCGACGCTGCCGGCAATGCTTCGGCGAGCTGCGGGTCGAGCAACCACGAGGTGCACTGGGCCGTGTGATGGTTCGGGTAGACCTCGCGCGCGCGCTCGAACGAGGCGTCGCACGAAAAGGGACCGAGCGGGAGCCCCGTCTCGGGGATGTGGACGTCGAGCACGCCGTCTCCGTGGTCTTCGAACTGGAGCCGGCCGAGCTCGGACAGCTTCCCGTCCCAGATCAGCTCGATCCACTCGAGCTCCCAGCCGCCCGGCTCGCCGCCGCACGCCCGGTGCAGTGCGACGTGGCGGGGCAACGCCTGGAGCGTGGCGCGGGACTCCTCATCGGTGAGGCCGAGCGCCCGGTGCCGGGCCTGCAGCTCCGGGATCCGCGCGACGAAGGACTGCGCGAGCGGATCGTCCTCGAAACGAAGCTCCACTAGGCTCCGCACGATGCCACGCCTGCCGCGCAAGAACGACGCCAACTCGATCCTCGCCCGCCAGCAGGCGCTCGGGCTGGCCGAGGTGGACGTCGAGCCGTACGCGAAGGCGGCCGAGTCGGTGACAGGCCTGGTGTCGATCCCGGTCTCCGTCGCGCAGCTCGCGGTCTCGCTCGGCGAGTACGAGCTGTCGGAGGGCGGCGAGGTCCTCGAGACCGGCCGCTCGGACGAGGAGGTCGTCGTCCCGCTCGCACACACCGAAGGCGGGCTGACCGCCTCCGTGCAGCGCGGCGCAAAGGCGATCGCGGAGTCCGGCGGCTGCCGAACGTACGTGATCGCGGACAGAATTACCCGAGCATCCTGTTTCATCTGCAGCAACGCGGGAGACGCGCTCGTGCTCGCGCGCTGGATCGAGGAGCAGGTGCCGGCGATGCGCGAGTTCCTCCGCGAGTCGGACAGCCCGGAGCTGTCCCGTCATGCCGTCCTCCGCGAGGCGAAGACGCACGTCGTCGGGCCGATGTGCCACGTCCTTTGGCGCTTCACGACCGGCGACGCCTTCGGCGCGAACATGATGACCCGCAACGCCTACGCGCTGAACATGGCGTACGTCCTGCCGCAGGCGCCGGTGCCGATCGAGCGGACGATCCTCGAGGCGAACATGGGCGGCGACAAGAAGCCGTCGTTCGAGTACTTCCAGCAGGGTCACGGCAAGACGGTGATCGCCGAGACGACGCTGACCGAGGCGGCGATCGAGCGCGTGCTGCGGACGACCGTCGGCGATCTCGAGGAGCTCGCCTGGGCCGGCACGCACGGCGCCGTCGCCTCCGGGATGCAATCGGTCGCCTTCACCCCCGCTTCGGCGATCGCTGCGGTGTTCGCGGCGACGGGCCAGGACCTCGGCCTCGTCGGCACGAGCTCGATGGCGCACGGGACGGAGCAGCGCGTGGACGCCGGCCTCCACGTGGCGATCCGCTTTCCCGGGATCGAGGTCGGCACCGTCGGCGGCGGCACGACGCTGCCCGATCCCACGCGCTGGCTCGAACTGATGGGCTGCGCCGGTCCGGGCAAGGTCTACCGGCTGGCCCAACTCGTGGCGGCGACGGCGCTCGCGCTCGAGATCAGCGCGTCCGCGGCGATGGCGACCGCCGGGAGCGAGAACTTCTTCCGCGCCCACTTCGAGCGCGGCGGGCTGCGCAGCTAGGCGAACGACTCGCAGCGCAGGCTGCGCAGCCGGGTCCAGCGCGCGGCGCCAAGGACCGCGCCGACGAAGATCAGCGCCTGCGGGCCGGCGAGGTAGTACTGATAGAGGAGCGGATCGAGCAGCAGCCGCGCGACGAGGACGGCGAGCGGCGCTGCCCACAGCGCATGCGGCGAATGGCGCAGCACCCTCGCCACGGCGACATCGGCGCCCACCGCGACCACAGCCTGCACGAGTGCGAGCGCTACTGCCGAGCGACCGACGGAGCCGTACAGCAGGAGCTGCAACGGGCCGGCCTGAACCTCGGGCAGGGCATACGCGCTGCTCCAGTGAGAGGACAGGAGTGTCCGCCCGACCCGCAGGAATACGGCCGAATTGCCGCTGAGAGAACGAAGCCCTGGTGGAGCGCGACGACCGCGGCAGCCGCAGCCGGCGCCGTCCACGGGAGGCTGTGACCGAGCAGCCCGAACTTGTCCTGCGAGACGCTTCCGCACAGCGAGCTCGGCATGCGGGTCGCGTTCGCTTAGCCTCGGCCGCCGGCTCCCTCCCGGACCTGACGGTCGTATTCGTCCTGGTCGAAGTGGCCGAGCGACGCGGCGATCAGGCCGTCCTCGGCGATCGTCCACTCCTCGTAGCCCGGGATGCGCACGCTCTGCCCGGTCTCGGCGCTCGTGCCGGTGAAGGTCCAGCGGTACTCGACGGCGCCGTCGTCCCGGAGAACGAGGTCGTCCATGAAGACCTGGATGTCCGGGAAGGCCGCGATGAACCCCTGCGCGACGTCGTGGGTCCCGGCCGCGTCACCACCGTTGATGGCGATGGTCCCGCCCGGAACGTAGTGCGCGGCGACGCGCGCAGGATCGCGGCTGCACCAGGCTTCGGTGTAGCTGCGCGCCAGCTCCTCGATCTGTCCGCGGTCGTGCGTCACGCCGCCGCGACTCTAACGCCCCACGCGCTAGCGTCCAGAGTTGTCCGAGCCACGCGAGCAGGGGGAACGATGACGACACTCGAGAACCGCCCGAACACCGCAGTCCTCGTGATCGACGTGCAGAACGGCGTCGTCGGCGGCGCCTACGAGCGGGACGCCGTCGTCGCGAATGTCGGCACCGTCGTCGACAAGGCTCGCGCGGCCGAGGTCCCGGTCGTCTGGGTGCGGCACCAGAGCGAGAACCTCGCCGAGGGAAGCGAGGACTGGCAGATCGTCCCGGAGTTGAGCCCGGACGAGAGCGAGCCGCTGGTCGAGAAGCGGTACCCGGACTCGTTCGAGGAGACGACGCTCGAGTCGCTGCTCGCCGGCCTCTCCGTCGGGCGCCTCGTCGTGGTCGGCGCGCAGACGGACGAATGCGTGCGCTCGACGCTGCACGGCGCGCTCGTTCGCGGCTACGACGCGACGCTCGTCAGCGACGCCCACACCACCGAGGATCTCTCGCCCTGGGGCGCACCGCCGCCCGAGCTCGTGATCGCGCACACGAATCTCTACTGGGGCAACCACGAGGCCCCGGGCCGCACGGCCGGCACCGTCGAGTCGAACGACGTCGACTTCGCAGCGGACTGACGATGCACACCCGTCTGGGCGGAGGTCGGTCGCCTGGGCCAGTGTTCCGAAATGACCCCTGAGCCAGGCTCTAGTACGTCGTGGCGTCGTCTACCTCGGCGACCGTCGGTCCCATCTTCAGCCGCATCCCGCCGCGCTCGATGGCTCCGGAGGCGAGCAGACGCTCACGGAACGCCTTGGCCTGCTCGACGGACGGGAACTCAACACGGACAAAGCCTTCGTTCGGGTTGTCAACGGCCCGCGAGACCACATGACCCGTCGCGCCGCTCTGCCTGCGACCCGCAGGATCCTCGTCGAACATCGCCTTCCACGTGTCGTAGTCGTCGACCTCGAAGTTCATGACCATGATCGCCACTGCTGCTCCTTTCGTCGGGACCGGACCGCTGGCGGACGGCCGCAGCGGGCACGGAAGACCGTCTCATGACCGATTCGGGCCGTCAAGATAGACGGCAGTCGCCTGGGCGAGCGTCCTCTCGCCTGAAGCGCGTTTGCTCAGCCGGCGGGCAGACGGACGTCGGAGACGTCCAGGCCGAGCGAGTTCGCGAGCCGCACGCCGTGGTTCAGCTCCTCGCGCAGCCGCTCGCGGTCACGCGCCTCCATCAGGGTTCCGATCATCTCGCGCGCCTTCGGCCGCCAGAGGACGTGGTTCGCGAAGATCGGCAGCATCGTGTTCGCGGCGTCGACGAGGCGCGTGCGCACCTTCTTCCCGGCCGACTGCAGCAGCACCCGCTCGTACGCCATCCCGGCGCCGTGGTGGATGCCGTCGTCGATCGCGAGCCGGTTGCAGAGATCCTCGAGCACCGTCCCGCGCGACGAGCGCGCGATCAGGCGGAAGCGCGGGATGATCAGCCGCTCGAAGAAGACCTGCATGAGGAAGACCTTCTCCTCGAGCAGGTCGGCCTCGAGGAACATGTGCGCGAGCTGGTCGAGGTACGGGTCGCGCTCCCCCTCCCCACCGACCTGGCCGATCAGCCGCAACCATGCCTCGGTGTGGCGCGACTCGTCCTGCACCATCGTCGAGTAGTAGAGGCGCGCCTCCGGGTCGGGCGCCGCCGAGAGCAGCTGCGCCGCCATCTCGCACGCGAAGACGTCGGCCTGGAGCTGCTGCATGACCACCGAGCGCCAGATGTCGCGGCGCCGCACCTGCCGCTGGGGCGACCCCTTCCCCTCGGGGATGAACGGGATCTCGCCCCACGGCACGTCGTCCACCTGCCACTCCTGATGCTTCGCCAGGTGGTAGAAGCGGAGGACGCCCGCGTACTCGGACCGGGCCTCGGGCTCGGCGGGGACGGCTTCGGCGCTCACGCGCCGGACCTTATCCTCCGCCGGATGATCGCACTCGTGTTCAGCTACGAGGTGGTGCGCGACGCGGCGGAGTTCGAGCGCGTCTACGGGACGGACGGCGAGTGGGCCGAGTTCTTCCGGCAGGGCCGCGGCTACATCGGCACCGAGCTCCTGCGCGACGTCGAGGGGTGGGCTGGAAGCGCCGCCGGCGAAGCCGGCCACGCCCGGCCCGAAGACCGCGCGCCTTCGGCTCGCGGCGGCCGCTACCTCGTGATCGACCGCTGGGAATCGGCCGACGCCTACAACGCGTTCGTGGCCGCGCATCGCGAGGAGTACATGGAACGCGTCGACGCCACGCGGTTCCACCACGACAGCGAGCTTCGCTTCGGCACGTTCGAGACACGTACGTGAGGGTGGCTGCCACCGGTCGCGCATTGCGCGGGTAGCAGCGGCGGCTGCCTCGCATTGCGAGGCGCACAGCGCTTGTACCGCCGCATCGCGCAGGCAATAATCGAGGCCGATGTCCGTGGAGGAACGCGCAAGCGCCGCCGATCGGATCCTCGCAGCGCGCGAGCGCTACGTGGCCCGCGGCGTGTCGACGCCGACGCTCGTCGTGGCCCGCGCCGAAGGCGCTCGGGTCTGGGACGTCGACGGCCGCGAGTTCCTCGACTTTGCCGGCGGGATCGCCTGCCAGAACCTCGGCCACGGCCCGTCGGCCGTTGTCGCCGCGATCCACGAGCAAGTCGACCGCTACCTCCACCAGTGCTTCATGGTCGGGACGTACGAGCCGTACGTGGAGCTCTGCCGCCGGCTCGACGAGCTCTGGCCCGGCGCTACCCACACGAAGTCGATCCTGCTCAACTCGGGCGCCGAGGCGATCGAGAACGCCGTCAAGATCGCGCGCGCCGCGACAGGCAGACCGGGCGTCGTCGTCTTCGACCGCGCGTTCCACGGGCGCACGAGCCTGACCATGGCGATGACGGCGAAGCTCGTCTACAAGCAGGGCTTCGGGCCGCTAGGCACGGACGTCTACCGCGCCGCCGCGCCGTACCCGTTCCGGGGCATCACGACCGAGGACGCGCTCGCGAGCCTCGAGCTTCTCTTCCACCAGGACGTCGACCCGAGCTCGGTCGCGTGCATCGTGCTCGAGCCCGTGCAGGGCGAGGGCGGCTTCATCCCGATGCCGCCCGAGTTCGTGCAGGCGCTACGCCGGATCTGCGACGAGCACGGGATCGTCTACGTCGACGACGAGGTGCAGGCCGGCTGCGGGCGCACCGGGACGATGTGGGCGATCGAGCAGCTCGGCGTCGAGCCGGACCTGATCGTCTCGGGCAAGACGCTCGGCGGCGGCCTCCCGCTCGCGGCGGTGACGGGCCGCGCGGAGCTGATGGACGCGGTTCACGTCGGCGGGCTCGGCGGTACGTTCGGCGGGAACCCGGTGGCGTGTGCGGCCGCGCTCGCCGTGCTGGACGAGCTGACGGCGCCCGGCTTCGCCGAGACTGCCGACCGCGTCGGATCGATCCTGCGCGCACGGCTCGAGGAGATCGCGGCGCGGCAGCCGCTCGTCGGCGAAGTGCGCGGGCTCGGCCCGATGCTCGCGCTCGAGCTGCGCGAACCGACACCCGACGCCGCGAAGGCCACGACTGCGGCGGCGTTCGAGAAGCGGCTGCTGCTCCTGTCCTGCGGCCTCGACGGGAACGTCATCCGGCTCCTCCCGCCGCTGACCGCAAGCGACGAGGAGCTCGAACGTGGGCTGAACCTGCTGGAGGAGGCACTTGGCAACGCTGGCGCCAACCGCGCCTGAGACGGATTCGCTCTCAGGGGCTCCCGCCGTACGGCTGAGCGGCGTCCGCCGCGTGTACGGCGACGTCGTAGCGGTCGCAGGCGTCGACCTCGACATCGCCGCCGGAGAGTTCTTCACGATGCTCGGCCCGTCGGGCTCGGGCAAGACGACGACGTTGCGTGTCATCGCCGGCTTCGAGCGGCCCGACGCCGGCCGCGTCGAGCTGCAGGGCGTCGACGTCACGCGGGTCGCTCCCGCCCAGCGCGCGGTCAACACGGTCTTTCAGGACTACGCCCTCTTCCCGCACATGACCGTGGCCGAGAACGTCGAGTACGGCCTGCGGGTGAAGGGAATGTCGCGCCGCGACCGGCGCGCGCGTGCGCAGGACGTGCTCGAGCGCGTCCGCCTGCCGGGGCTCGGAGACCGCAAACCGGTGCAGCTCTCCGGCGGGCAGCGGCAGCGGGTCGCGCTCGCCCGCGCGATCGTCAACGGGCCGCCGGTCCTCCTGCTCGACGAGCCGCTCGGCGCGCTCGACCTGAAGCTGCGCCAGGAGATGCAGATCTTCCTCAAGGCGCTCCAGCGCGACCTCGCGATCACGTTTGTCTACGTCACGCATGACCAGGAGGAAGCGTTGACGATGAGCGACCGGGTGGCGGTCTTCAACGAGGGCCGGATCGAGCAGATCGGCTCGCCGGCGGACGTCTACGAGCGCCCGCAGACGGAGTTCGTGGCCGGGTTCGTCGGAGTGTCGAACGTCCTCGAGCGGGACGGCCGGCGCTTCACGATCCGGCCGGAGAAGATTCGGATGAGCGACGAAAGCGGAGGCGACGGCGAGGCCGGAACGGTGCGCGAGGTCGTCTACGTCGGCATGGTCACCCGCTTCGTCGTCGACCTCGATGCGGGCGGCCAGCTCGTCGTCGTCCGGCAGAACCTCGAGACGTCCTCGCAGGAGGCGCTCTCGGAGCAAGGCAAGCGGGTCCGCCTCTCGTGGCGGCCGGAACACACGTATGAGATCGAGAAGGAGGGCACGTGAGAAAGATTCCCAAGAGATCGCGCGTGACGGTCGTAGCCGTGGCGGCGGTCACAGCGGCGCTCGCACTCGTGGCGAGCGGCTGCGGTGGCGGTGGCGGCAGCACCAGCGGTGGCGGAGGCACGACGACGATCGGCAAGGGAGAGGGCTCGCTCAACGTGATCGAGTGGCCGTACTACACGTACAAGAGCTTCGCGCAGCCGTTCGAGAAGCAGACGGGCTGCATCATCCACCGCAAGGACGCGGGCAGCTCGCAGGAGATGTTCGCGCTCATGCATGCGAACGGCGGCGGTGGCGGCGGCCAGTACGACCTCGTCTCAGCCTCGGGCGACGCGAGCCTTCGCCTCATCGACGCGGGCGACGTCCAGCCGATCGACATCAACCAGATCCCGAGCTGGAAAGACTTCCTTCCGGCGTTCAAGTCGCCGCCGCACAACACGGTCGACGGCAAGCACTACGGCGTCTCGGTGCAGTGGGGGCCGAACACGCTCATCTACAACACCCAGAAGGTGAGCCCCGCGCCGACGGGGTGGGGCACGATCTACAGCCCGCAGTACAAGGGCAAGCTCACGGTGCCGAACAATCCGATCCAGATCGCGGACGCGGCGCTGTACCTCATGCAGACGAAGCCGAGCCTCGGGATCAAGGACCCGTACGAGCTCACGAAGGCCCAGCTGACAGCGGCCACCAACCTCCTCATCAGCCAGAAGCCGCTGCTCAAGCGCTACTGGAACTACGCCGCGGACGAGATCACGTCGTTCAAGAACGGCGACGTGTGGATGGGCGCCGGCTGGCCGTACCAGACGCTGCAACTGCAGGGCAACAAACAGCCGATCAAAGAGATCGTGCCGCTGCCAACGACTGGCTGGGCCGACACGTGGATGCTCGCCGCGAAGGCTCCGCATCCGAACTGCGCGTACAAGTGGATGCAGTACGTGACGACGCCCAAGGTCGAGGCGCAGCAGGCGATCGTCTTCGGCGAGACGCCGGTCAACCCGAAGGCCTGCCCGTACATGGACAAGATCCAGAAGGGCTCGTGCGCGGCCTACCACCTGAACGAGCCGGCGTCCTACTACAACAAGATCAAGTTCTGGAAGACGCCGGTCCCGACGTGCGGGTGGACGACGAAGGAGACCTGCACGGACTACAACGCCTGGGTCCAGGCGTGGGCGCAAGTAACGGGGTGACGCTTGGCGGCTGACGCCGGCGTAGTCGAGACGGGCCCGACGATACGGCGGGCCCGTTTGCGCCTCTCGGGGTTCTTCTGGCGGCGGCCCTGGCTGAGAGCGGTCGGGTTGCTGGCGCTGCCGCTCGCGGCGTTCCTCGTCGTCTACGTCGGCTCGCTCGGCGTCCTGTTCATCTCGTCGCTCTGGACCTCGAACTCCTTCACGTCCACGATCGAGCACACGTGGACGTTCGCCAACTACCGGACGATCTTCTCGAGGGCCGGGCCGTATCTCCACATCGCCGGCTTCACACTCGAGATGGCCGCGGTCGTCACTCTCACCTGCGCGGTCCTCGCCTTCCCCCTCGCTTTCTTCATGGCCCGGCTGGCCGGCAAGCGAACGCGGGCCCTGCTGTTCGTGATGGTGCTGCTGCCGCTCTGGTCTAGCTATCTCGTCCGCCTCTACGCCTGGCAGACCATCCTCGCCCACAACGGCGCGATCAACTGGGCGCTCAACGGGCTGGGCCTGCCGGATCAGAACCTCGCCTACACGAACACGGCGATGTGGATCGTCTACACGTACGTCTGGCTGCCGTTCATGGTGCTGCCCGTCTACGCGGCGCTCGAGCGGATCCCGGACTCGTACCTCGAGGCCTCCGCCGATCTCGGCGCGCGTGGCTGGCGCACGTTCCGCTCCGTCGTGCTGCCGTTGGCGCTGCCCGGCGTCGTCGCCGGCTCGATCTTCACGTTCGCGCTGACCCTCGGCGACTACATCACGCCGATCCTGATCGGCGGTCCGAACTCCCAGATGATCGGGAACTACGTCTACGAGAACTTCGCCACCAACCTTCCGTTCGCGGCCGCCCTCGCCGTGATCCCGATGGCGATCATGGGCGCCTACCTGTTGATCGCCCGCCGACTGGGAGCGTTCGAGGCCCTGTGACCGGCCGCGGCACCCGCATCTCGCTTGCGGTCTGGTCCGTACTCGTGATCGCCTTCCTCTGGATCCCGATCGTGATCATCGCGCTCTACGCGTTCAACGGCTCGACGCTGCAGGGCTGGCCGATCACGAGCTGGACGACCCACTGGTTCAGCGTCGCCTGGCACGACCCCGACGTGCGCAGCGCCTTCGAGCTCTCGGTGAAGGTCGGCGCGATCACCACGGTCATCGCGCTCCTGCTCGGGACGATGGCCGCGGCCGCCGTGGCCCGCTACCGCTTCTTCGGCCGGGAGGCCGTGTCGTTCCTGCTCGTCCTGCCGCTCGCGCTGCCCGGGATCATCACCGCGATGGCACTCATCTCGTTCTTCAACTTCGCCGGGATTCGGGCCTCGATCTGGACGATCGTGATCGGACACGCGACCTTCTGCGTCGTCGTCGTCTACAACAACGTCGTCGCGCGCCTGCGCCGCTCCTCGGGATCGCTGATCGAGGCGTCGCAGGATCTCGGCGCGGACGGGTGGCAGACGTTCCGCTTCGTCCTCTGGCCCGTCCTGTCGACGGCGCTCGTCGCGGGCGGCCTGCTCGCCTTCGCGCTTTCCTTCGACGAAGTCATCGTGACGACCTTCACGGCGGGCGCGCAGCAGACGCTTCCGCTCTGGATCCTCGACAACATCCGGCAGGGCCAGGAGTTGCCCGTCATCAACGTCGTGGCCTTCTTCGTCATCGTCATCACCGCTATACCGGTGGCACTTGCGCAGCGCGTGATGCGCGACACTGGCGTCATCCGACGCGGAGCGGCAGAGGTGACAGAGGGAGTCGAAGCGGCCGAGATACCCGCGGTCTGAGCAAGGAGGGAACCATGAGCACCACGACCACGCAGTACAAGATCTTCGTCGGCGGCGAGCTCGCCGACGCGGCCTCCGGCGAGACGATGGAGGTGATCGCGCCCGCGACGGGCGAGACGATCGCCGAGGTGCCGCGCTGCGGCGCCGAGGACGTCGACCGCGCCGTCGAGGCCGCGCAGGCCGCCGCGCCCGAGTGGCTCGGGAAGACGCCGAAGGAGCGCTCCGAGCTCCTGCTCAAGCTCGCGGACGTGATCGACGAGCACGCCGAGGAGCTCGCGCAGCTCGAGTCGATCAACGTCGGCAAGCCGCTCATGGCGTCCCGCGACGAGATGCCGTTCGGGGCGGACAACCTCCGCTTCTTCGCGGGAGCGGCCCGCAATCTCGAGGGCAAGTCGGCCGGCGAGTACATCGAGGGCTACACGTCGATGATCCGGCGCGAGCCGATCGGGATCGTCGGCGGCATCTGCCCCTGGAACTACCCGCTGATGATGGCGATCTGGAAGATGGGGCCGGCCCTCGCGGCAGGCAACCTCCAGATCCTCAAGCCGTCCGAGCAGACGCCGCTCTCCCTCCTCCGCTTCGTCCAGCTCGCGCAGGAGGTCATCCCGCCGGGCGTGCTGCAGGTCGTGACCGGCGACGGCGTCCCGGTCGGATCGCGGATCGTCGAGCATCCGGCGATCGGGATGGTCTCCCTCACCGGTGACGTCGAGACCGGCAAGACGATCGCCCGCAACGCCGCCGACACGCTCAAGCGCGTCCATCTCGAGCTGGGCGGCAAGGCTCCGATGGTGATCTTCGACGACGCCGACCCGAAGGCGGTGGCCCAGGGGATCCGGCTCGCGGGCTACTGGAACTCCGGCCAGGACTGCACCGCCGGCTCGCGCGTCATCGCCGGGCCGAAGATCTACGACGCGCTGCTCGAGGAGCTCGTGCCGCAGGTCGAGTCGCTCAAGGTCGGCGACCCGCTCAACGACGAGACCGAGATGGGCTCGGTCATCTCGCACGACCAGCAGGAGCGGATCCTCGGCTTCCTCGAGCGCGCGAAGGGCGCGACGATCCTGACCGGCGGCGGCACGGGCGCGAACGGCGGCGGCTTCTTCGTGGAGCCGACGATCGTCACCGACGTGAAGCAGGACGACGAGATCGTGCAGCGCGAGGTCTTCGGCCCCGTGGTCACCGTGCAGAAGTTCGCAGACGACGACGAGGCGATCCGCTGGGCGAACGACGTCCGCTACGGGCTTGCCGCGTCGGTCTGGACGCGCGACGTCGGCCGCGCGATGAACGCGGCGAGCAAGCTCCAGTTCGGGTGCGTGTGGGTCAACGACCACCTGCTGCCGCTCTCGTCCGAGCTGCCGCACGGCGGCTACAAGCAGTCCGGCTACGGCAAGGACATGTCCATCTACTCCATGGAGGAGTACACGAACCTCAAGCACGTCGCGATCAAGATCGACTAGCCGCCGCGAAGGACAACGGCGCGCTCGAGCGTGTCCCAGAGCCTCGTGAAGCTGGGCTCGCAGCTCCCGTGCACCGTGATCGTCCGGCCGGAGGCTCGGATGAAGCCCGAGGCGAAGTCCGGATTCGTGCCCGGGCACCGGCGGCTCGTCAGCCCGCCTGCAAACTCCTGCCGCACGAGCCGGGAGAGGGACGCCACTTTCGCGCGTGACAGCTGGTTGCGCCGCAGCTTCGCGAAGCCGGTGTGGCTTACCTGCCCGCTCGGCTCGATCGTGACCTGGAACGGCGCGATGTTCCCGCCGCTCACGCCGAAAACGACAGGCTCAGGCTTCGTCGAGGTAGAAGCAGAGGCACCACACGCGGCCAACGTGGCGGCGATCGCGACGAGCGCGGCGAGCCTGCACACGCTGCGAGAGTACCGCGCCCCCTTGAAAGCGGAAGGCGGACTCGTGCTGAGTCCGCCTGGGGCCGCAGTGTCTAGGTTTGGGCCGGTCGTGTTGCGCGCGCTCGGCGCGGTGGGCACGAACTCGGAACCCGTCTCTGCACGACATCGTGGTCGACCTGCGCGGGACGCGCCCTGGCGGGAGGGCCAGTCTCACCGGTACCGACCGTTGTGGCTCGTTCGAGGGACTAATCGCGGACGACCCAGACGGACTAAAAGGCATCCCGCCCGTCCTGGGGACGACGCGGCCGGCAAACCGGCCTATCTGGCGAGGAGAGGTCAGGAAGTCGCTTGCGCAACGACGCAGGGCGCGTTGTCTAGCCACTGACGCCCGGCACGCGAGGGGGCGAGTACGCGCCGGGGGACGTGCCCTTCCTGACCTCTCCTACCAGCGAGACCTACGAGCCCTTCGCGTACGTCTCCACTGCCTGTGAGTCGAACTCGTAGCCGACGACGGGCTCGTCGCCGACGACCCACGCCTCGTGACCCGGCTCGATCACATATGCCTGGCCCGCACCGATGTCCTGCGCGCTGCCGTCCTCGTGCTCGACGTGCAGCGTGCCCGACACCATCACGCCGACGTGATGAACCTGGCAGTTGTCCGTGCCGGCCACCGGCTTGATGCAGTCCGACCAGCGCCAGCCCGGCTCCAACGACATGCGGGACGCGCTTGTGCCGCCCATGCGCACGATGTCGACCCGCGTCTTGTCGGGCGCCCGTGTCTCGTCGGGCGCCGAGAAGTCACGCACTTCCAACCCGGCCATCGAATCCTCCTCGCATCGTGGACAACCCCGCTGACGATCCTAAACCGCGTTGACACCAACCTACGTCCGCTTTCGTCGTCTCAGCCGGTGAGGCTACTGAGGCTACGCTCTCTGAGAAGGAGGCCGCTTGGCAATCCAGACGCATGCCGACGCGTACGAGATCGCGTGCCGGCTGCTCGACAACATCGAGACGGTCGTCCACGGGAAGCGCGAGCAGATCACGCTCGTGGTCGCGGCCCTCGTCTGCGGAGGCCACGTCCTGCTCGAGGACGTGCCGGGCACCGCGAAGACCGTCCTCGCCCGGGCGATCGCGCAGTCGATCGAGGGAGCGCACGCCTCCCGGATCCAGTGCACACCCGACCTCCAGCCGACCGACGTGACCGGCCTCTCGATCTTCAACCAGCGCGAACGCGACTTCGAGTTCAGGCCCGGGCCGGTGTTCGCCAACGTCGTCCTCGTGGACGAGATCAACCGCGCGATGCCGAAGACCCAGTCCGCCCTGCTCGAGGCGATGGCCGAGCAGCAAGTGACCGTCGACGGCGTCACACGCCTGCTCGCCGAGCCGTTCCTCGTCATGGCGACCCAGAACCCGATCGAGTACGAAGGCACGTTCCCGCTGCCGGAGGCGCAGCTCGACCGCTTCTTCGTCCGCACGACGCTCGGCTATCCGGACGCGGACGACGAGAACCGGATCGTGGACGAGCAGCTCGGCGGGCATCCACTGACACGCCTGGAGCCGACCGTCGACGTCGCGGACGTCGCGGCGATGAGCGCGGCGGTGCGCGAGGTCTTCCTGCACGACGCGGTCGGGCGCTGGGTCGTCGAGCTCGTGCGCACCACCCGCCGGCTGGAGATGGTCGCGATCGGCAGCTCCGTCCGCGGCTCCCTGGCCCTCAACCGTGCGGCGCGCGCGTGGGCGATGCTGAACGGCCGCAGGTACGTGACCCCGGAGGACGTCGAGCGGCTGTTCGTCCCCGTGCTGATGCACCGCCTGCTCTTCCGGCCGAGTTTCGTGGCCGAGATCAGGGACCGCGGCTGGGAAGCGGCTTCGGAGGAGATCCAGCTGCGCTGCCTCGAGCGGGCGCCGAAGCCGGGCTTCGACATCGACCTCGACGTCCCCGCCGCGGCGGTGTAGCGCCAATGCCCGCCGTGCGGGTCGTGGACTAGCGATGGCGACCGGGACCTTCCCGCTGATCCCGCGCCGCCGGGTGATCGGCCTCGCCTTCGGCGGGATCCGGAGCGTCCGCCGCGGCAGCGGGTCCGACGTCGCCGGCTCACGCCAGTACGTCCCCGGAGACAACCTCGCCTGGATCGACTGGGCAGCGTCCGCCCGGCTCTCCGCCGTACGCGACAACGACGAGTTCATCGTCCACGAGTTCTTCGCCGACGAGGCTCCGCACGTCGTGATGGTCGCCGACCGGAGGCCTTCGATGGGGATTCGGCCCTCACCGCTCCGGCGCCTCGACAAGCCCGAAGCGCTGCTCGAGAGCCTGCGCCTGATCCGGGAGAGCGCGCGCGTGACGCGCAGCCTCACCGCCTACCTCGACCACGCCGGCGGCGAGACGACCTGGCGCCCGCCGCGCAGCGAGCGCTTCGCACCGCAGGGCAGCCTCGAGGGGCGCCCGTTCGACGCGCCGGACGACACCGTCGCGCGCGGCCTCGAGCACCTGCACCAGCACCGGCGGGAGCTGCCGACGCAGACGTTCGTCTTCGTCCTCTCGGACTTCCTGGTCGTGCCGGACGAGCGCGCGTGGCAGCGGACGCTCGAACACCGCTGGGAGCTCGTCCCCGTCGTCATCCAGGATCCGGTGTGGGAGCGCTCGTTCCCCGACGTGGGCGCCCTGACGGTGCCGTACTCCGAGCCGCACGCCCGCGGCGTCGTGCCGGTCTACCTGACGCGGGCCGAAGCCGAAAGGCTGCGCGAGGAGCACGAGGAGCGCGCCGCGGAGCTCACGCGCGTGTTCCGCTCGCTCGGGACCGAGCCGGTCTGGGTCGACTCGCACGACCCCGGCGCGATCCTCGGCGCGTTCCTGCGCTGGGCCGACCTCCGGATGATGGCGCGCGGAGCGCTCGTATGAAGCGGGCCGCCATCATCGCCGTCGTCGTCGCCGTCGTAGGGCTGGCGGCGCTGACGGTCACCTCCCCGACCCACGCGCAGGACGTCCCGAAGGTCCACGGCGGCTCCGTGCTGGGCAAGAACCTGCCGCTGAAGGCCTACGCCTCGATCAGTCCGGGAGTACACCTCTTCGGCGACCCGATCACCGCCCGGGTCGCGGTCGTCGCGGACCGGAAGTGGGTCGCGCCCTCGAACGTACGCGTCATCACCCACTTCCACCCGTACCAGCCGGCCGGGCCTCCGACGGTGACCCGAGTCACCAACGGACGTCTCCTGCAGATCACCTGGACGTGGACACTGCACTGCCTCACCAAGCAGTGCCTCCCGGTGACGAGGACGAGCGACCTCGCGCACGTCTTCCAGTTCAGCCCCGCCCACATCGAATACGTCGCCCCCACCGGACAGGTCCGGTACTCGCTCGACGCGCGCTTCCAGCGGATCGCGGCTCTCTCCGAGCTGAGCCCCTCCGAGGTCACCGCCCTCTTGAACCGAACGATCTTCTGGTACTCCGACGCCAACCTCACCCCCCTCGCCGCGCCGCAGTACCGCGTCTCGCCGAGCCTGCTCTTCTGGCTCTCGCTCGGTCTCGCGGTCGTGCTCGGAGCGGCCGGCCTCGCTCTCGCCTCCCGCTGGGCGCTCCAGTTCCGGCCGGCCAGGGCCGCGCAGGCGCCCGCGCTGGGGTCTTCGTCGCTCGAGCGGGCGCTGACGCTCTTCTTCTGGGCGCGCGCACACGACGACGAGACCCTCCAGCGGAAGGCGCTCGAACGCGTCGCCGACGAGCTGCCGTTCGACGTCCACGATCTCTCCGAGACGGCCCGCGCCCTCGCCTGGTCCGAGGAGAAGCCGGAGGAGGAGGACGTGCAGGAGATCTCCGAGCGCGCCGGGATCAGTCGCCGCAACGGGGAGCAGGAGCGGTGAGAGGAACGACGTTCCTGCGGCGCGGCACCACCCGCCTCGGCGATCTGACCCAGCTCGGGGGTCAGGCCGAGCGCACGACGTTCGTCCGTGTCGGCCTCGCGCTCGCGCTGGCGGCGACGCTCGCCGGGGCGATTCTCCTCGCGCGCTCCGCCGGCAGCGGCCGAGCGGCGGTGCTGCCCGTAGGCGCGAAGACGGGCGTGATCGTCGCGGACATGTCCGCGAGCGTCGCCGGCCCTCCCTTCGAGCGCGTCGGAGCCATCATTCGCGGCCTCGTCACCGCGAACCAGGCGATGGGGCTCGTCATGTTCTCCGACGTCGGCTACGAGCTCCTGCCGCCGAACTCCCCGCCGAGCGCGCTGGAGCAGTTCCTGCGCTTCTTCGCCCCGAAGAGCGTCACCAAGGGCCAGCCGGTCTTCGGACAGAGCCCATGGAGCCAGTTCAGCGGCGGAACCAGGATCTCGACCGGGCTCGTCGCCGGGTGGGACGCACTCCGGCGCGCGGGTGTACCGCACGGAGCGCTCGTGCTCATGAGCGACCTCAACGACTCGCAGGACGACCGGGACTCGCTTGTCGCGGTGGCCACTGCGCTGCGTCAGGCGCACGTCCCGGTCCGGATCGTGCCGATCAACGCCGCCCCTTCCGACGTCCAGATCTTCGGGGGCCTCTTCGGCCAGAACGCGTTCGTCAAGCCCTCTGCGTTCATCAAGACGTCGAAGCGGCGCGTCGAGCCGATCTCGGCCGCCTCGCCCTGGGGCCTGCTCGCGGTCGGCCTCGTGCTCGTCGGGCTGCTCGCGGCGAACGAGCGTTTCAACACCCGCCTCGTCCCGGAGTCTGCCGCGTGAAGCGCCTCCGCCGCGCCCTGCCGCTGATTGCCGGAGTCGGACTGCTCGGGCTGGCGACCGTTCTGCTCCTGTTCGCGCTCGACGTCCGCGCCTGGCAAGGCACCTTTACCCAGAGCGACTTGCGCTTCCGCGCCCAGCGCTCGCACATCGGGCTCTGGCAGTCTCCCGCGATCCTCCCCGGCGACCCGGCGCGCTCCGTGCTCGGGATCGGCGACGCGCTCGCGTACCGACGGGCGCTGCAGCTCTTCTGGCTGACCCAGATCGGCGCGAGCACGGGCGGTCAGGCGGACCTGGCTGCGACGCGCGTTGCTGCCGAGACGCAGCTGCAGAAGCTCGAGACATCGGCCGCTACCGCGGAGGAGCGCTCGAACGTCGCGAACCTCCTCGGTGTCATGACCGTCACCGCTCCCGAGAACAGCGCGACGCAGAAGCAGGAGATCGCGAGCGCCATCCGCTACTTCGCCCGGGCGGTCACCGCCAACCCGGCGAACTACGACGCGAAGCTCAACCTCGAGCTTCTGCTGCGCATCGCGCATCCGGGCAAGAACAAGCTCGACCAGGACGCTCGTGGCGGTTTCGGCTTCGGCGGCGCCAACGGCGTCGGCGTAGTCGGCGGCGGCTTCTGATGGGCCTGACGTTCCTCACGCCGCTCGACGCGCTGTTCGCGCTCGCCGCGGTGATCCCGCTCGCAGCGCTGTGGCTGGCGCAGACCCGGATGGAACGCGTCCGCCGCCTCTTCTCGCTGGCCTCGCCTCGCCGGCGCGAGCTCGTGGCCGTCATCGTGGCGCTCGCCCTCCTGCCGGTGCTGATGGGCGTCGCAGCCGCCCAGCCGGTCGTCATCCGGCATCAGCTGCTCGGTCAGCGGCTGGACGTGCAGGCGTTCTTCGTCTTCGACACCTCGACCTCGATGACCGCACGGACGGGGCCTCACGGCGTGACCCGGCTGGAACGTGCGAAGCGCGAGGCCGAGGAGGTGACTGCAAAGCTCGGTGACATCCCGGTCGGCGTGGCGACGATGACGGACCGGGTGCTTCCCGACCTGATGCCCAGCACGAGCCAGGTGCTGATCCGACGCACGCTCGCGCAGTCGGTGGGGATCGACCGGCCGCCCCCGAGCCAGATCTACAGCGGGCGCGCGACGACGTTCTCGGCGCTCTACCCGATCCCGTACTCCAACTTCTACAGCCCGGGCGTGCGCCATCGGATCCTCGTCGTGTTCACCGACGGCGAGGCCACTCCCATCCGCACGGCCGTCGGCTACGAGCTGGCCCGCGCGATGACCGTGGCGCCACTCTTCGTGCGAGTGTGGGCGCCGACGGAGCGGATCTACGTGCACGGGCGCGTCGATCCCCGGTACAGACCCGACCCCACCAGCGCCCGTGCGCTGAGCCGGTTTGCGAGCGCCGCCCACGGTCGCGTCTTCAGCGAGAACGATCTCACCCCGCTCGTGCAGGAGATCCGTGCCGAGGCGGGCAGCGACCCGGTCACCACGCAGGTGCTCGGCTACGCGCGAGTCGCGCTCGCGCCGTGGTTCCTCCTCGCGGGAGTCATCCCCCTCGCGTTCCTGCTCTACCGCCGCAACCTCTGACGGCGCCTGCCGAAGTCGTGTCGGCCGAAGGTGCGTCCTCGCCGCAGGTCTCGGTCCATGGCGACGAGATCATGATCGATTTCACCGGCGTCCCGACCCGTGGTCGCTCCCCTACAGCTTCCAGCCGGTCGAGCGAACGGGCTGTCCGCGGTAACTTCGAGGTGCTGCAGTCCGTCTAGGACACGGCGGCTGCGACTCGCTTGAAGGGGAGGAAGACGAGCTGGTTGACGTAGCCCTTGCGGGATGTCCAGAGGTCGTTGGCGTAGACGAGGCCGGTCGAGTCCATGCGTGCCAGCGTGATCTGGCCCGGGAGGTAGCCGACGGGGCGATCCTTACCGGTCGAGAGGTTCAGGACGCGGATCACGCTCTTGCCGATCGGCCCGCTACCGCTGTAGTGCACGGGCATGGAGTAGACGGCGATGTTTCCGTGGACGGCCAGCACCTGCTGGTTCGGGCTCCCGTGCGGGGTGAAGATCTTGCCGAGCGAGCCGGTCCGCGCGTCGTAGTGGAAGAGCTTCCCGTTGTGGGTGAGTACGACGAGGTTGCGGCCGCCGAGGGCGATTGCCTCCGGCTGCCTGCTCGGCGTCATGCTGACCAGCGGTCTCCCGGTCGCCGAATAAACGTGGATGGTCTTCTCGTTGGGTAACCACCGCCACTGCAACACGGCCACGCGCCGGGAGTCCGCTGCCACCGCCTGGACGGTCTCAGACCCCATGGCGACCGGCTCGAGCGTCGTCCCCTTCAGCGCGTACAGCCCCGCGTTGCTGATCGCGCCGGTCGTGTCGGTCGTCCAGCGATTGACCAGAATCCGCTTCCCGGAGCCGACGACCCCTCCGAGCCAGGTCCCGGCACAGGCCGGCGCGTAACCGGCCCGGCCCGCTCCGCACTGATTGCCCGAGCGCACCACGCCCAGAACATGTCGCGCCTTCGGGCTGAGGAGCGAGGAGGCGTAGAGGTCCTGGTCGGACTCCTCGTTGCCGCCCGACTGGCTCAGCCAGGCGACCCGTGCCCCGGCAATCGCGAGCTGGGTAACGCCTCTACCCCCGTCGGCCTATCTGCCGCTCACTTGCGTCGTCTCCCCCGTGCCGAGGATCCAGACGAACACCCTGTTGGCCACGTAGGCGATGTGGCTCCCGTCCATGGCGAGCGCCACCAGGGGAGCGTGAAGCTGCAGGATCTTTCCACCGCTCGCAGACGTGGAGCCACGATCAGTTACGCCGGGACCGGCGGGTGTCGTACCGCCACATGCCGTCCACAGGAGACCGCCTGCGACGACGGCCGCACCGACGAAGCCCCGGCTCGAGCGCCCTTTCATGGCTCTCACCTCCTGATCGATGCTCGCCCACGCTGCGACGGCGGCATCGGGGCACCCCCGATCCTCAGGTGGGACGAGAATTCGCCGAGCCGATAAAGGATCTAGCAGGGGAAAAGGCGCCTACCGGAGTCGAACCGGTGTACTGGGTTTTGCAGAC
>CAVYQV010000018.1:0-152303 GCA_963770815.1 uncultured Actinomycetes bacterium | reverse complement strand
GTCCAGCGCGGCCCTGCCGATGTACTCCCTGCGGCCCCTTCGCCAGCGGTCGTATCTGGACGCGGTTGCCCTCTTCTCATGCTCGCCCAGGTCGTTCGAGTAGGCCGTCACGCTGTCGATGATCCCGAGTCGCCGGTCGCCGACCCTCGCCACCCAGACGGTTGCCGTGAGGATCTACAAAAACAGGAGGCGGGTTGTCTCGCCGCTCGGTGAGCGCCCTCCGTAGTTCCGCGATGGCACGTTCGCGGTTCCTGCGGATATTGGGACTACGAACAGCCGCATAGAGGAGTCGCCCTGCGTCGTCGGTGGCAGCTCTCACCCTTCTAAGGAAGTCCTGCGCCCCGGGTTCCCAATCAGTTGGGGGTTCGGTCTTTCCTAGTCGTGCTGTCCACGCGTTCCTTGTCCACGGTCACAGTGTAGGACCTTTCACTTCACGTACCCCAGGATCAAAACCGGGCGAACCGGGAGGGGCTAATAACCATGCGGATTGCGGGCCGGTTTCAAACCGGAAGGAATCGGCCGCCTCCCGGTTCTCGCGCGGGTCGCGAGCCGATGGCTACGTCGTCCTCCCGGTTCGCCCGGTTCTTGTGGCGGGGTACGTCACCACTCAGCGCCGTACTCGTCCGGCTGGCCGTCGTCGCCGTCGCCGTCGGCCTCGCCCAGGTAGCGCTTCCAGGAGTCGTTGAAGACGGCGCGGTGGTAGCCGTTGCCGATCTTCGCACCCTTGCGCCGAGACGGTGCGGGCCAGGATGCCGTAGGGCCGCAGCTGCTCCGGCTGGCGGGTCGTGATGCCCTTCCCCTCGTTCCACTTGCCGTACTCGGCCTGGTCGTTCAGCACACCGACCAGTTCGGAGCACGTCAGCGGGTCACGCTGGAGGTAGTCGCCGTCGTAGGCGTCCCGGATGGCCTCCAGCAGCCGGATACCCTGCTCGTGGAGGGGCGATGCGTTCACGTCCGCGCCGATGGTGATCACGGCCACGCGGGCACGGCGGTCCCAGTCCCCACCGGCCAGGTCGGCGATTCGGAGCAGCGGTGCGGACAGCTCATTCCGTCGCACGTCCAGTTCGGGCAGCTTGGCGGGCTTCCGCAGCGGGTCGCGCATGTCGGCGTCGGCGAACTCGGCCCACGCCTCGCAGCGCTGACGTAGCGCCTCGCCCGTGCTCACGATCTCGTCCACGTCCACGTCGAAGTCTTCGCCGATCTCTTCTGGCAGGGCGCGTCGTAGGTGAATGGAAAAGCAGCGGTGGGCCAGCGTCGGCGGCAGTTCACGCAGGCCAGCCATGACCTTCGGGCCGAAGGGCCGATACGCCCGGACGCGGTCGCTGGAGGGGTTCGCCACTGGGTAGATCCGCTTCCCCTTCCGGTAGCCGCTGTTCAGGATCCCCCTCATTTCTTCGGTCTTGTCGCCTGGGCGAGGTGAGAAGACCGTGTCCACTTCGTCCAGCAGCAGGGTCGGCGTCTTGTCCAGCATCCGAAACAGCGCAGCGGTGGACGTCATGGCCTCCATCAGGAACGGCATCCTCACGGTCAGTTCGAGGATCTCCAGGACGGTGGTCTTCCCGCTGCCCGGTTCGGCGCTCGTCAGGTTGACGTAGACGGCCGTCCGGCCCGTGTCCACGGCATGCGTGTGGAGGACGTACAGGGCCAGCAGGTCCAGGGCACAGGCGTCGGCGAAGACGAAGCGGGCCACGTAGGCGCGGACGTCGTCCAGCAGTGCCGGCCAGGTCGCCGTCGAAGGGTGGTAGCTGATCGTCTTCGGCCTGCTGCAGGATGCTCAGTGGCACGACCCCGCCGCCGTCCTCTTCGGCGATGACCTCGCCGTCGATGATCTCGTCCGTCATGACGGCCTCACGACCTCGCACCAGTCGCGTGCTGGCATCGGCGGCTTGAGCCGCTTCGAGCCGGGGACGTCGGCCATGATGCGCCGCGCCAGCTGCTCGCCGATGTTCTGAATGCCTAGGTGATCGACAGGCCGGTCGTAGTCGTTGTCGGTGGCGACCAGGATCTTCACCCCGTCGGCCCTTGCCAGCTGCAGCGGCTCGGCCCAGCGGGCATCCCACAGGGCAGCGCCACCATGCAGGCAGTAGACGTCCGTTCCTAGGTCGCCATGGGCCAGCAGCCATGCAGCGTCCGACTCGCCCTCGCACACGTAGATGCGGTCGGGGTCACCTGCGCCGTACAGCGACGGCATGGCGGGCCAGGACAGGCCGCGTCCCCGGTTCGCACAGCTTGCGGCCGGTCTGGCAAGACCTTAACTTGACCCCGATGACCGTTCCCTGGTTCAGGTCGGCCGCAGGGCCACAGCGGACGGGATAGGCCAGATAGACCTCACCCGCGCGGGTCGTCTTGAAGCGGACGTCCATCGTGACCAGCGCGCCGATCCCGAAGCCCTTGGCCTCGGCGAAGCGGCGGATGTTGTCGCGGTCGCGGCCGTCGGAGTCGCTGACCGGCGTGAACTCTCCGAAGACGGCCGTCATGTCCTGTGGCGGCTTCGGTGCAACGCGCTCGCGGGTCGCCATGCGCCCGTAGTCGTCTTCTAGTGCTCGCGAGATCAGCGTCTTGTCCACGGGTCGAACGGTGCCACTAGGAAAAAGAAGCCCCTCCGCGATGGAGGGGCTTCCGCTGGCGGTATGCACGGCCGTGGAGAGCAGCTTGTCGTAGGCAGTACCTCTTACCTAGGCCACAGACTCGCGCAGCAGGGGCAGGACAGCGGCGAAGTCGGCAGCAGCGGCGTCGAGCGGGCCCTGTACGTCGAACGCCTCGGCGACCTCGAACGAGACGCGACCCTCCACCTTCACACCGTTCTCGCGGCGGGCCACGCGCACGCTCTTGAGTACGGTGGAAATCAGGTCGCGAAGCTGCTCGTTCGACATTCCCTCGAAGGAAGGCTCCTCCTTGAAGTCGGGATCTCCGGGCAAGCCGTGAAAGATCGAACTAACTGACCACGTCACCCCCGCGACCGAGCGAGCGTCGTCCACGGCGGCGTCGGCGCGAGCGAGCCGGTCCTTAGCTTCGCGGATCTTCCCCGCCATGCCGTCCAAGTCGTCCGCGAGGACGGCAATCTCCCGCAGCTTGCCGAGCGCCGCACTTGCCCGCTCTTGCTCGTCGAGCGCAGGGGTCAGAACGTCCCCAGCGTGGCCCCTCATGCCTCTGATCTCGCGCGCGACCTTGTCGAGCACGATCGCCTCGATCTTCGGGGCTGAAATCGCCGCACGTGACTCACACTCCCGACTTGAGCAGCGGTACAGCTTGTTGTCGGTCACCATCGCTGCTCCACAGCTTCCGCAGCGGAGGACGCCGAGCCTTGCGAGGATGCGCGGCGACGGAACTTGCACTTGCGCCCGACCGGCTTGCGCCGCGCCTGTACGCGCCGGAAGAGCCGGTCGGAGACGATGGCCTCGTGCGCGTTGTCGTGCCGGAACTCGCCCACACGATGTGGCCGCAGTAGAGCGCGTTCCGCAACATGTGAGTCACGGCTCTATGCGTCGCGGCGTAGCCCTGCTCGCGGAGGTAGCGAACGATCTCCGGCGCGCTCTTGCCGTCGGCGCTCATTTCGAACGCGCGAACGACGTGCGGGCGGTCATCCTCGACCACCTGAGCGCGTGACCAGCCGCCCGGACTCGCGTAGCCGATGAAGGGCAGCCTCGTGCAGGGGCACCCGCCTCGACACGGGCCTGCTTCTGCTTGAGCACCTTCTCGCGGATTACGTCGCGATAGTTTTCGTCCATCGCACCGAGGAACGTCTGTTGCAGCTTCTCGTTCGCCGTCGAGAACGTGAGCCTGCCGTCCGGCGTCCAGACCTCTCCGCCTGCCTCTTCGACGGCGGCGACGAAGGCGCGGCGGACTTCGAGGTTCCGGTCTAGGCGGTCGCGGTGGTAGACGAGGACGCGGTCGGCACGCCTGGAGCGAACGTCCTCCAGCGCGGCGAGCAGGCCGGGGCGCTTCTCCAGCGACCGACCTCCCGACGTGGACTTCTCGACGTGACGTGAAACGACCTTCCAGCCCAGCCGGTCGGCGTATGCCTCGGCGTGCTGAAACTGCGTCGCGGGGTCGCGCTCATCCCGCGAAGACGATTGGCGAGCGATCAGGGTGACGTTCACTGTCCCTCCAGCGTGGCACTAGGAAAACCGGGTTATCGGTGCCCCGGACTGGGCCAGCGTCCTCACGCCTGACGCCTAGCTAGCGGGCCAGCAACTCCTCGTCCTCGGCGATCGTCTCGCGGATCTTCTCCAGCGAGCGCCGGATCAGGCGGGAGACGTGCATCTGCGAGATCCCGACCTGCTGCGCGATCTGTGACTGAGTCAACCCGTCGAAGAAGCGAAGCCGGAGGATCAGCCGCTCGCGGTCGTCCAGCATCTTGAAGCCGGGCGCGAGCAACGCGCGGTCCTCCGAGACCTCATATTGGTGCTCCTCGGTGCCGAGCGACTCCAGCGGGTCGAAGTCGTCGTCGTCCCCTCCCCCGCCGCCGGCCGACAGTGAGAGGGACGTGTACGCGCGGCCCGACTCGAGCGCCTCGAGCACTTCCTCCTCCTCGACGCCGGCGGCCTTCGCGAGCTCGGGAATCGTCGGCGAGCGGCTCAGCTCCACCGTCAGATCCTCGACGAGCCGCGAGAGCTTGACGTTCAGCTCCTGCAGGCCGCGGGGCACACGCACGGCCCAGCCCTTGTCGCGGAAGTGCCGCTTGATCTCGCCGATGATGTTCGGCGTCGTGTACGTCGTCAGCTCGACGCCGCGGTCGAGGTCGAAGCGGTCGATCGCCTTGATCAGCCCGATCGCGCCGATCTGGACGAGATCCTCGAGCTGCTCGCCTCGGTACGAGTAGCGTCGCGCGAGGGAGCGCACGAGCGACATGTACTGCTCGATCAGCTGTTCCCGCGCCTGCAGGTCGCCGTCCTCGTGGTAGCGGCGGAGCAGGATCTTGTCGTCGAGCCGCGTCATGCGATCCGCTTGCTCAGCTCGACCCACGCGCCGCCGTCGCGCTCCTCGGTCTCGTGCGTGTCGCAGACGGTCTCGAGGACGCGCTGCAGGTCGAGAATGCCTTCCGGATCCGCCGCGTGCACCTTCTCCGGCGGGAAGGGGCCGAGCGAGGCGTACAACACGCCGTCGGCGGCCGAGAGGGACACGACGAGCTCGCTGTCGTCGTCGCGGAGCGCGAGCAGCGCCTCGAGCGCGACCTGCAGGTCGTCGAGGTCGTCGTACGTCACATCGAGCCGCATCGCGAGGCCGCCGGTGACGAGGTGGGCGATCGGCCTGAAGTCCTCCTCCGCCGGTATGACGAGCCGAATCTCCTCGGTCGTCACTTCCCGGCGTCCCGCAGCTCGTCGAGGAGATCGCTCTCGCGCCGGGCCGCAGCCTCCTTCCCCGCCTGGACGGCGTGGCGCCAGTCGCGGTGCGCCTTGAAGTCGGCGGCGCCGAAGCTGACGCCCGCCGCGAATCCCGAGACCTTCTGCACGGGACGCGTGATGGCGTGGCTCACCGCCCGCACCGCCGTGTCGACGCTGTCCGCTGCGTCCACGGCGCTGTCCGTGACCTGGTCGACCTTGTCGAGTTGCAAGTTCACGCGGTCCACGCTGCCTCCGACCTTGTCCACCACGGGGAAGACCGACTTCTCCGCTCCCCGAATGAACGCCGAAAGCCGGTCGACGGTTCCGGCCATGCGTACCAGGAGGTACGAGGCCGTGATCCCGATCGCAAAGAGGAACACGGCCAGAGCCAGTTTCCAGAGGTCGTCCCAGGTGAATGCCGCGACGAGCATCCTCGTCCGATCTTAGTGAGATGCCGTGATCAGCCCATATCCGACGACGGTCTCGCCGTCGTAGAGCACCGCCGCCTGGCCGGCCGCGACACCGTACGCCGGCTCGTCGAGCTCGAGCCGGAAGCCGTGCGCTGTCGGCTCGACGCGGGCCGGCACCGCGGGGGAGCGGTAGCGGAGCTTCGCCTCGACCCGCTCGGCCTCGGCGTAGAGGCGACCGCGAGCGCTGACCTCGGTGCGCGCGAGCGACGCGCGCGGGCCGACGACGACGGCGTTCGCCGACGGGCGGGTGCCAAGGACATAGAGCGGCTCGGTGGCGGCGAGCCCGAGACCGCGGCGCTGGCCCGGGGTGAACCGCCAGAAACCGTCGTGACGGCCGAGCTCGGCCCCGTCCTCGCCGACGATCGCGCCGTCGGTCGGCTCGAGCCCGTGCCGACCGAGGAACGCGCGGTAGTCGTCCCCGGCGAGGAAGCACGCCTCCTGGCTCTCCGGCTTGCGCGCGGCGGCGAGCCCGGCGCGCTCGGCCTCGGCCCGCGTCGCCTGCTTGTCCTGCTCGCCGAGCGGGAACGAGATCCGCTCGAGGTGACGCGGATCGAGGGCGGCGAGCATGTAGCTCTGATCCTTCGCCGGATCTGCGCCGCGGGCGAGCAGCAGCCGGCCGTCGCGCTCGACAATGCGCGCGTAGTGGCCGGTCGCGAGGCGCTCGGCGCCCGCCCGCCGCGCGAACGAGAGCAGCTCCGCGAAGCGGAAGCCGCCGTTGCAGCGCGTGCACGGGTTCGGCGTCTGGCCCCGCGCGTAACCGCGCACGAACGGCGTGACAACGGCGCGGCGGAACTCCTCGCGCAGGTCGAGCGTCACGTGCGGCACGCCGAGTCGGTGACACGCCTCGCGCGCAGCGATGACGCTCTCGGGCGAGCAGCAGGCGCGCTCCGAGTCGGGCCCGTCGGGATCGAGCCAGAGCCGCAACGTCACGCCGACGGCATTCGGGAGCGAACGCAGGAGAGCGACCGCGCTGTCGACGCCGCCGCTCATCGCCACTGCGACGCGACCGGGCGACGGCTCCGCCCGGAACACCGGCCCGAGCGCATTCGCGAGCGCGTCGACCGCCAGCGTCTCGCCGCCGACCGCTGCCGCCTCGAGCAGCGTCAGGCCGGCGATGTCGTGCTCGAGCCCCGGCGCGTCCGCCTCGACGATCCGGTCGCCGTCCACGAGCAACCGCACGGCCGCCCAGTCGCCGTTGCGGCTCGAGTCTCCGAAGATCTCGCGCATCCCCGCACGGTACAGAGGTGCCCGGCCCCGGCAACCAAACCGAACAATGTGATCCTGGTCTCCCAGGTGGGTGCCGTGCCCACGTTCGGCAAATGCCTTGGTGGGACGCCGGCTCCCTCTCACGTAGCGTTGGATCTACATGTGTGCCCGATTCGGCGCGCGGGGCCGAGCACGAGGACTGTAGCGGCTGCTACTCGGGCTGTGGCTCGAGCAGGCGGAGGCCGAGCTCGCGGAGCGCCTCGTCCGGGTACGGCGTCGGCGCGCCGGTCAGCGGATCGACGCCGCTCGCGATCTTGGGGAACGCGGTCACCTGGCGGATGTCCGGCTCGCGCGCGAGCTGGGCGATGAAGCGGTCGATCCCCATCGCGAACCCGCCGTGCGGCGGCGCGCCCATCTGCAGCGCGTCGAGCAGGAAGCCGAACTTGTCGCGCTGCTCCTCCTCGCCCAGCCCCATCACGCGGAAGACCGCCTGCTGGACCTCGACGTCGTGGATCCGGATCGAGCCGGAGCCGAGCTCCCAGCCGTTCCAGATCAGGTCGTAGTGCTGACCGCGCACGTGCTCGGGATCGGCCTCGATCCGCTCCTCCTCGCCCGCCACCGCCGCGGTGAAGGGATGGTGCATGAACGTCCAGCCGCCGAACTCCTCGCTGTGCTCGAAGAGCGGGAAGTCGGTGACCCAGTGGAAGACGTCGAGGCTCGTGTCGATGAGGCCGAGCTCGTTCGCGAGGTGCAGCCGGAGCAGCCCGAGGACGCGGGCGACGACCGCTTCCTCGTCGGCGACGAAGAGTGCGGTCGAGCCCTCCTCGACGCCGAAGGACTCGAGCTCCCGCTCGGAGAGGAACTTCGAGATCTGCGTCAGGTTCGCGAGCCCCTTCGCGCCCCACTCCTTGGCGACCTCCTCGAGCCGTGCCTGCTCGCTGCGCGAGAACGTCCGCGGCACGACGACGTAGCGGACGCACGGCGCGTTCTTGAAGACCCCGAACTCGGAGCCGCGCGTCACCTCGGTCGCGTCCTGGATCTCCAGCCGGAAGCGGAGGTCGGGCTTGTCAGAGCCGTACCGGAGCATCACGTCGTCGTAGGCGAGGCGGGGGAACGGGCGCTGCGGCGGCTCGACGCCCGTCGCCTCGAAGGCGCCGACGACGCAGGCCTCCATCACGTCCAGCACGTCCTCGCGCTCGACGAACGCCATCTCGAGGTCGAGCTGCCGGAACTCGAACTGGCGGTCGGCGCGAAGATCCTCGTCCCGCCAACACGTTGCGATCTGGTAGTACCGGTCGATCCCGCCGACCATGCAGAGCTGCTTGAACAGTTGCGGCGACTGGGCGAGGGCGTAGAACTTCCCGGGCTGCAGCCGCACCGGCGTGAGGAAGTCGCGCGCGCCCTCGGGCGTGCCGCGGGTCATGCTCGGCGTCCAGACGTCGACGAAGCCGCGCTCGTCCATGACGCGGCGAATCGCCGAGATCGCGGTGTGGTTGAGCCGGAGGTTCCGTTGCATCCGGTCGGTCCGCATGTCGAGCCAGCGGTAGCGGAGGCGCAGGGTCTCGTCGACGTTCTCCTCGTCGAGCTGGAACGGGAGCGGCGTCGAGCGCGACAGGATCCGCAGCTCCTCGACCTGGAGCTCGATCTGGCCGGTCGGCAGGTTCGGGTTGACGAGCTCCGGCGCGCGCGCCACGACCGCGCCGGTCGCCTGGAGCACGAACTCGTTGCGTATCTCGTGGGCGGTCTCGGCCGCGGCGGGCGAGTGCTCCGGGTTGATGACGAGCTGGACCTTGCCGGTGTGGTCGCGGAGGTCGACGAAGACGAGCCCGCCGTGGTCGCGGCGCGTGTCGGCCCAGCCGGCGACCGTCACGCTGCGGCCGGCGTCGTCGGCCCGCAGCTCGCCGCACATGACGTCGCGCCAGGCCACGAGAGCTCCGCGAGGTCGTGCACGACGCGGTCCTCCTCTCCACGCCGCCGCACCTCGTAGGTCCCGTCGCTGCGCGCGACGACGACGGTCTCCGTGCCGAGCCGCTGCGCCTGGGTGAGCTGCCCCTTCATCGAGCGGCCAGCGTAATCGGTGTCGACCGACCGGCCCTCCGCCCGCCACTTCGCGATCTGCGGGAGGATCTTCCCGCGCAGCTCCGGCTCCTCGAACGCCACGAAGAGGTCGAGCTGCGGCGCCTCCGAGGTCGCGCCCTCGCGCTCCATTGCGAGCAGGAGCCGCTCGAGGCCGGCGCCGAACCCGATGCCCGGCGTCGCCGGACCACCGACCGCCTCGACGAGCCCGTCGTAGCGGCCGCCGCCGCAGATCGTCGAATTGACGTTCTCCTCCGGCCCGACGAACTCGAAAGTCGTGCGCGTGTAGTAGTCGAGACCGCGCACGAGCGCCGGGTCGAGCACGTAGGGGACGCCGTAGAGGTCGAGACACGCCTTGACCGCGTCGAAGTGCTCGCGGCACGCGTCGCAGAGCGAGTCCCCAATCTTGGGAGCCTCGGCGAGTGCGGCGAGAACCTGCTCGTTCTTCACGTCGAAGACCTGGAGCACGCTCGTCGCGCGTTTGTGCGCGACCTCTTCGTCGACGAGGTCGGGGTGCGCGTCGAGCCACTCGTTCAGCCGCGCGACGTACTGCGGGCGGCAGTTCTCGTCGCCGATCGAGTTGAGCCGCAGCTCCCATTCGGTCACGCCGAGCCGCCGCAGCAGCTCCGCGTAGAACTGGATCACCTCGGCGTCGATCGCGGGGTCGGCCGAGCCGATCGCCTCGAGCGAGAGCTGCCAGTGCTCGCGGTAGCGGCCGCGGCCGGGCCGCGAGTAGCGGTACATCGGCGCAATCGCGTACGCCTTGACCGGCTGCGGCTCCTGGGCGAGGCCGTGCTCGACGTACGCGCGCGCGATCGGCGCCGTTCCCTCGGGCCGCAGCGTGAGCGAGCGGTCGCCGCGATCCACGAACGAGTACATCTCCTTGTGCACCACGTCGGACGCCTCGCCCGAGGTGCGCTCGAAGAGCGCCGTCTCCTCGAACCCGGGCGTCGAGACGCGCGACCAGCCGTACTGCGCGCACTGCTCCTCGATCGTGCGGATCACGCGCCACCACAGCTGGTCGCGCGGCAGGACGTCATGCGTCCCGCGCGGCGCCTGGAAGCGAGTCATGCCTCGCGGCGCGCAGCTCTGCGAGGAACGGGTTGCGCGCGAGCTCGACGCCGAGCGTCGTCTCGTGGCCGTGGCCCGGGTGGACGACCGTCTCGGGCGGGAGCCGCTCGACGAGCATCCGGACGGAGGCGAGCAGCGTGTCCCAGTCGGCGCCGGGCAGGTCGACGCGGCCGACCGAGCCGGCGAAGAGCAGGTCGCCGCTGAAGAGCTCGCCCTCGGAGTGAAAGGCGACGTGCGCGGACGAGTGGCCCGGCACCGCGAGGCACTCGAAAGAGATGCCCGCGACCTCGATCGTCTCGCCGCCGCTCACCAGGTGCTCGGGCGCGTGCGGCCGGCCCGCGACGTCGCGGGGCGCGAACTCCGAGTAGCGCTCGAGCCGCTCGCGCTCGCCCTCCGGCATCCAGACCGCCGCTCCGGTTCCCTCGGCGAGGTCGGCGACGCCGCCGATGTGGTCGAAGTGGCCGTGTGTGACGAGGATCCCGGCGCAGGTGGTGCCGAGCCGCGCGAGCTCGAGGCGGAGGTCGGCGGCGTCCCCGCCGGGGTCGATCACGGCGCACTCGGCAGCGCCGCGCTCGCTCCGGACGACGTAGCAGTTCGTCTGGAGCGGACCGAGCTGGTATCTGTCGACCGCCAGCGGCATCGCGGCGAGTCTAGTGCGTGGTGGTCAGAGGCTCGACGGGTGCCGCACGAGGCCGTTCAGCGCTTGCCGGCCGAGCCCTTTTGTCCCTGCTGATCGGCGCGCCGCTGCCAGCGCTTGTACCCGAAGCGGTCGAGCGTGAACTGGAAGGGGATGAAGAGAAGCGTGTAGAGGACCGCGGTCACGAGGGCGGCCACGACGTTGTGGCGGGTGATGTCGATGAACACAAAGATCAGCACCCCGATGATCAGCGCGCGCTTCGCGGACCGCTGCCACGAGGGCGGAGGGGGAACGCGTACCTGGCGGCCGCCGCGCTGCTGAGTCGCTTTCGCTTTTGCCGCGGGCTTGGAGGCGCCGCGCTTGTCGGGCGTCGCGGCGACAAGCTCTTCGGGGGGCTCTTCGAGCTCGTTCCCTTCCTCGTCGACCCAGACTGTCTCGTACTCGTGCCGGCGTTCCTTCTGCATCCGGCGCCGCTGCTTCCTGGTGGGCATGGAGGGTTAGCCTAGCTCGCCCCCGACGACCACTCTGGCGACGACACGGCCGCCGAGGTGGTACGCGAGGTAGCGCCAGTCGGGGGCGTCGAGGAGCGTGATGTCGGCGCGGTAGCCGGGCGCAAGCCGGCCGATCCGGTCCGCGCGCCCGAGCACGTGTGCAGCGTTGACTGTGCACGCGGCGAGCGCCTCCGCGGGGGACAGATGCAGCTGCGTCGCCGCGAGCGAGCAGACGAGCGGCAGGCTCTCGCAGAAGGCGCTCCCGGGGTTGAAGTCTGTGGCGAGCGCGACCGCGGCGCCGGCATCCACCAGCGCCCGCGCGGGAGGCATCGGTCGATCGAGGAAGAGCGCGCTCGCGGGTAGGAGCACGCCGACCACGTCGCTCGCGGCGAGGGTGCCGATCCCGTCCGCGCCCGTCGCCTCGAGATGGTCGACCGAACGGGCTGCGAGCTCGACGGCGAGTGGGATCGCACCGGACTCCGTGAACTGGTCTCCGTGGAGCCGCAGCGCGAGGCCGGCGTCGCGGCACGCCTCGAGGTACCGCCGCGCCTGGGCTGCGTCGAACGCGCCGCGCTCGAGGAACACGTCCGCCGCTTCGGCGAGCCCGGCCGCTTCCGGCAGCACCTCGGCGAGCGCGAAGTCGAGGTACGCATCGGCGTCCGCGAACTCTGGCGGTACCGCGTGGGCGCCGAGCCACGTCGGGATGCCGCCCGCCTCCCGGATCGCCCGAAGCGAGGCGAGCTCGGTCTCCCGGTCGAGCCCGTAGCCCGACTTGGCCTCGAACGTCGTCGTGCCCTCGCGGAGCATCCACGAGCGGTGCAGCTCGACCGCGGCGAGGAGGCCGGCCTCCCCCGCCGCACGCGTCGCGCGCACCGTCGAGAGGATCCCGCCGCCGGCTGCGTGGAGCTCCTCGTAGCTCGCCCCACCGGCGCGGAGCGAGAACTCGTCGACACGGTCGCCGCCGAACGCCGCGTGCGTGTGGCAGTCGACGAGACCGGGGACCGCGCACAGGCCGCGACAGTCGAGCTCGACGACGTCGTCCTCGAGCGCAGGCAGCGTGCTCATCCGGCCGACGGCCTCGATCGCGTCGCCGTTGCAGAGGACGAAGGCGTCCTCGAGCACCTCGACCTCGCCGAGCGCCGCGCCGCGCAGCGGAGCACCGGTGCCCGCAGGGGTCGCGAGCTGCGCGAGGTCCCGGAGAAGCAGGCGCCCGGTCGTCGCCGTCACGCGTCGCGCGGCACGGCCGGGATGCGCAACCCGCCTTCCTCTGCGGCGGTGAGCGCCTCCGGATAGCCCGCGTCGACATGCCGCATCACGCCCGTGCCCGGGTCGGTGGTCAGCACGCGCTCGAGCCGTTCCGCCTGCGCGTCGGTTCCGTCGGCCACGACAACCATTCCGGCATGGATCGCGTTCCCGATCCCCACGCCGCCGCCGTGGTGGACGCTCACCCACGTCGCTCCCGCCGCCACGTTGACGAGCGCATTGAGGATCGGCCAGTCCGCGATCGCGTCAGAGCCGTCGCGCATCGACTCGGTCTCGCGATACGGCGAGGCGACGGAGCCGGCATCGAGGTGATCCCGCCCGATCACCACCGGCGCCTTGACCTTGCCGCTCCGGACGAGCTCGTTGATGGCCAGGCCCGCCTTGGCACGGTCGCCGTAGCCGAGCCAGCAGATCCGCGCGGGCAGCCCCTGGAACGCCACCCGCCCGGGTGCCAGCTCGAGCCAGCGCTGCAGGAGTGGATCGTCCGGGAACAGCTCCCGTAGCCGGTCGTCGATGGCCGTGATGTCTCCGGGATCGCCCGACAGCACCGCCCACCGGAACGGACCGACCCCGCGGCAGAAGAGCGGCCGAATATAGGCCGGGACGAAGCCCGGGTATGCGAACGCGTCCTCTACCCCACCTTCACGCGCCTCACCTCGCAGGTTGTTGCCATAATCGAAAACATAGGCGCCGCGCCGGACGTACTCGATCAGGGCTTCGACATGCCGGGCGATCGACTGGCGCGCGAGCCGGAGGTACTCGTCCGGATCGGACGTGCGCAAGGCTGCCGCCTCCTCGACGGAGTAGCCGCGAGGCACATACCCGTTCAACGGGTCGTGGGCGGCCGTCTGGTCGGTGATGAGGTCGAACTCCACGCCTCGCGCCACGAGCTCGGGCACGACGTCGGCCGCATTCCCCAGCAGCCCCACCGAGAGCGGCCGCCGCTCGGCCGCCGCCGCCCGGACGCGCTCGAGCGCGTCGTCCAGCGAGTCCGCCGCCTCGTCGAGGTAGCGCGTCTGGAGCCGCCGCTCGATCCGGTGCGGATCGACCTCCACACACAAGATCGCCGCGCCCGCCATCGTGCCGGCGAGCGGCTGCGCTCCGCCCATGCCGCCGAGCCCGGCGGTGAGGATCGTCCGGCCGCGCAGGTCCGGCGAGCCGAAGTGCTTCTCGCCCGCCGCCGCGAACGTCTGGTACGTGCCCTGCAGGATCCCCTGCGAGCCGATGTAGATCCACGAGCCCGCGGTCATCTGCCCGAACATCGTCAACCCCTCGGCCTCGAGCCGCCGGAACTCGTCCCACGTCGCCCACTTCGGCACGAGCAGCGAGTTCGCGATCAGCACCCGCGGCGCGCCCTCGTGCGTCGTGAAGACGCCGACCGGCTTGCCGCTCTGCACGAGGAGGGTCTCGTCGGGACCAAGCTCGAGCAGCGCCGCGACGATCGCGCGTAGCGCCTCGTGGTTCCGCGCCGCCTTGCCCGAGCCTCCGTAGACGACGAGCTCCTCGGGCTTTTCGGCCACCTCGGCGTCGAGGTTGTTGAGGAGCATGCGCAGCGGCGCCTCAGTCGACCACTGCCGCGCGTTCAGCTCCGGGCCGCGCGGCGCGCGAATGGACGAGAGGTCGCCGACGAGCGCCTCCACCCGCTCCGCGAGCGTCGCCGTGGCGCTCATGCCAGCTCCCCCGCGTCGGCCTCGACCGCGGCAAGGAACGAGCCGTCGCGGATCGCAGCGGCCACAGCCTCGATGTCGCCGGAGAGCGGCCGGTCGTCTCGCAGCCTCGGCGACAGCTCCCGCACCGCCGCCCGGGCAGCCCGTCCGCCGGAGCCCGGCTCGAGCGGCGCGTGGAACTCGACGGCCTGGGCGCCGGCGAGGAGCTCGATCGCCAAGGCGCTCTCGGAGTTCGCGAGCACCTGCCACGCCTTGAGGCCGGCGGCGTTCCCCATCGAGACGTGATCCTCCTGCCCCGCGCTCGTCGGGATCGAGTCGACCGACGCCGGATGGCAGAGCACCTTGTTCTCGGAGACGAGCGAGGCGGCCACGTACTGCGGAATCATGAACCCGCTGTTGAGGCCGCCGTCGGTGGTGAGGAACGCGGGCAAGCCTTCCGACAGGTTCGGGTTGACGAGGCGCTCGAGCCGCCGCTCGGAGATGCTCGCCAGCTCGGCCGCGGCCATCGCCAGACCGTCGAGCGCAAAGGCCAGCGGCTGCCCGTGGAAGTTGCCGTTCGACACGAGCACCTCGTCGTCGACGAGGACGAGCGGGTTGTCGGTGGCGGCGTTCAGCTCCACGCCGATGGTGTACTCCGCGTAGTCGAGAAGGTCGCGGCAGGCGCCGTGCACCTGCGGCGCACAGCGGAGCGAGTACGCGTCCTGCACCTTGTCGCACCAGCGATGCGCCTCGATGATCGCCGAGCCTTCGAGGAGGCGGAGGACGTTCGCGGCCGCGGTCTTCTGGCCACGCAGCGGCCGGAGCTCGTGGATCTGCGGCAAGAACGACGTCCGCGACCCCTGCAGGGCCTCGACCGAAAGCGCGCAGGCGATGTCCGCCGCCTGTGCCAGCCGTCGCGCCCGCATCAGCCCGAGCGCAAGCATCGCCGCCATGAACTGCGTGCCGTTCACGAGCGACAGCCCTTCCTTGGCGGCCAGGCGCACCGGCTCGAGACCGGCTCGCGCGAGTGCCTGCGCGCCCGTCAGCCGCTCGCCCTCGACCCAGGCCTCCCCTTCGCCGACGAGCGGCAGCGCCAGATGCGCGAGCGGCGCGAGATCGCCGGACGCCCCGACCGAGCCTCGGCTCGGCACGACGGGCAGCACGCCGTGGTCGAGCAGCGCGAGCAGCAGCTCGACGGTCTCGACGCGCGCCCCCGAGTTGCCCTTCGCCAGCGCGTTCGCGCGGAGCAGCATGGCCGCGCGGATGATCTCGTCGGGGTACGGGTCGCCGACGCCGCACGCGTGGGAGCGAAGCAGGCGAAGCTGTAGCTCGGCGGTCTGCTCCTCCGGGATGGCGACCGCCACGAAGCGGCCGAAGCCCGTGTTGACGCCGTAGGTGTGCTCTCGGCTGCCGTGGGCGGCGCGCTCGACGAGCTCGCGCGCGGCGCTCATCCTCTCCCGCGCCCGGTCGGAGAGCTCGGCGCGCGTCCCTTCGACCGCGACCGCCCAGACGTCGTCGACGGTCAGGTCGTCGCCCGTGAGGCCGATCGCCGTCCGCTGCGCCACGACGCGAGTCTAGGACGCAGCCCGCGCGGCCCGTTGCCCTACGTGCCCCCGGGGGGTTTCGCAACCCCCTGCAGACACCGTACCGCCGTAGGTGTCACATGTTCGTCGCGGTTCCCGCGCGACTTCTCGCCGAGCGGCTCGGTCACGCCTTCCCGTCGGACAGAAGCCGCAGCTCCAGCACGTGCGACGGGTCGAGGCCGCTCACGCCGAAGAGGGAGCCGGCCGCCGCGACCGCCGCGCCCGCAGGGAGCAAGCCGACGAGCTCCGAGCCGGCGACCCGGAGCCCTCTCGCGGTCGCCTCCCGCTGCACTGCTGCTACCACCTCGTGCAGCGGCGACGCCCGCCAGTCCTCGATGTTGAGGCTCACCTGGACGTGTCCCGCCTGCGGGAGGCGGAGCCCGAGCGCACGCACGCCCGGGAAGCCGCCGTCGCGCTCCCGCACGGCCCGCGCGACCTCCCGTGCCGCGTCGAGGTCGTCGCCCTCGAGGTCGACGTTGAAGGCGATCAGCGGGGCGCGGGCTCCCACGAGCACTCCGCCGGCCCTCTCGTCGAGGCGCGCCGGGCCGAAGTCCGGAGCAACCTCCCCGGCGTCGAGGCGCCGCTGCAGCTCGGCCGGCCCTCCGCGCCGGAAGAAGGCAGGCCCGCGGCCGGGTGCGAGGTCGGCGTAGAGGAAGACCGGCAGCTCGAGCTCGTCACCGATCCGCCGGGCGAGCTCGAGCGCCGCCACTCGCGCACGTTCGGCGTCGGTCTCCCGGATCGGGACGAGCGGGACGACGTCCGCGGCGCCGATCCGCGGGTGAGTGCCCTCTTGATCGCGCAGGTCGATCCGCTCGCGCGCACACGCGATCCCCGCGAGTAGCGCCGCAACGAGCTCGTCCTCGCCGCCCACCAGCGTGTACACCGAGCGGTTGTGATCCGGGTCCGAGTGGACGTCGAGCACGCGCGCGTGCGCCGCCAGCGCCTCGCCGATCGCGTCGATGGTCGCGCGGTCGCGCCCCTCGGAGAAGTTGGGGACGGCCTCGAGCGGCAGCATCGGCACGGACCCTACGCTCCAGGCCGATGACAGCCCGCAAGTCCTCCTACCGCTCGCTCGCCTCGCTCGAGCGTGACCTCGCCCGGTGCCGCGTCTGCGCCGAGGCCGGCTTCCCGCTCGAGTCGCTGCCCGTGCGTGCTCCGGGCGCCCGGCAGCGCGCGTATCTCTTCGGCCAGGCGCCGGGCGTCGTCGAGGGAGCGGAGCGGCTGCCGTGGCGCGGGCGCGCCGGCCGGACACTCCGCCGCTGGCTCGAGCTCGACGAGGACGACTTCTATGCAACCTTCTACTGCGCCTCGGTGACGCGCTGCTATCCGGGTCGCGGCGCCTCCGGCCGCGGCGACCGCACGCCTACGCCGCGCGAGCAGGAGCTCTGCTCGTTCTGGCGCGACTGGGAGCTCGAGCTGCTGCGGCCGCACCTGATCGTCACGGTCGGCGGGCTCGCGCTGCGGCGTCTGCTCGGGATCCCCTCGCTCACGCCCTGCGTCGGCGAGCGCTTCGAACTGGACGGGACGCCCGTCGTCCCGCTCCCGCATCCATCCGGCGCGAGCGGTTGGCTCAACGACCCGCAGAACCGCGACCGGCTCGCCCGCGCCGCCGCCCTCGTGCGACAGGAGGTTGCGTCGCTCTAGAGGATCGGACTCCGTCGCTACATTCAAAGGAGTGAGCGCGATCCCATACCGCCGCACCTTCGCGCGGCTTCTCTCGTTCCTCCGCCCGTACAAGCGTGGCCTCATCGCCTCGATCTTCCTCGCGACCGGCTCGCAGGCCTGTCAGATCGCCCTCATCCTGGTGACCGGGAAGAACGTCATCGACGGGGCGCTGACGAACCACGACACGCAGCAGCTCTGGCTGTACGTCGGGGCGATCGTTCTCCTCGGCTTCATCTCGGCGGCGCTGATGAGCGCCCGCAGGCTCATCTCCGGCAAGCAGGCGCTCGACGTCGAGATGGACCTGCGCCAGGGCCTCTACTCGCACTTCGTGCGCCTCTCCTTCGGTTTCTACGACCGCAACCAGACCGGTCAGCTCATGTCCCGGGCGACGGTCGACCTGCAGGGCGTCCGGTTCTTCCTCGGCTACGGCCTCATCTTCTTCTTCCAGAACGCCCTCACCGTCGGCTCGGTGACCATCGTCCTCTTCTTCCTGGAGTGGCAGCTCGCGCTCGTCGTGCTCGCGGTGACGCCGTTCCTCGTCGCGATCGCCTACCGCTACAGCCACGTCTCCCACCCGACGCTGCGTGACGTGCAGCAGAAGCTCGCCGACGTCGCGACGGTCGCGGAGGAGAACATCGTCGGCGTCCACGTCGTGAAGGCGTTCGCGCAGGAGCCGGCCGAGGAGGAGAAGTTCCGCGTGCGGAACGAGGCGCTCTTCGCGCAGACGATCCGCGCCAACCGGCAGCGGGCGACGTACGTGCCGCTGCTCTCGTTCCTGCCCATGCTTGCGCAGGCGGGCGTGCTGCTCGTCGGGGCGCGGATGGTGGCGGGCGGCTCGCTCTCCGTCGGCACGTTCATCGTCTTCAACTTCCTCCTCGCCATGCTCGTCATGCCGCTCCGCTCGCTCGGGATGTGGGTCGGCCAGGCCCAGCGGGCGACGGCGTCGGGCGAGCGGATCTTCCAGATCCTCGACGAGCCGGAGGAGGTGGCCGACCGGCCGGCTGCGCTGGAGCTGCCCGACGGCGACGGCGCGATCCGGTTCGAGGACGTCTCGTTCTCGTACCTGCCGGGCCGGCCGGTGCTCGAGCACCTCGACCTAGCGCTCGACGCCGGGACGACGGTCGCCCTCATCGGCCACACGGGGTCCGGCAAGACGACGCTGTCGTCGCTCGTGCCGCGCTTCTACGACGTCGACTCCGGCCGCGTGCTCGTCGACGGGGCGGACGTGCGTGACGTGAAGCTCGCGTCGCTGCGCCGCGCGATCGGCGTCATCGCCCAGGATCCGTTCCTCTTCTCGACCACGGTGCGGGACAACATCGCGTTCGGCCTCCCCGAACTCACGGACGCCGAGATCGAGCGGGTCGCGAGGCTCGCGCAGGCGCACGAGTTCGTCGAGCGGCTGCCGCAGGGCTACGACACGGTCATCGGCGAGCGCGGCATCACGCTCTCGGGCGGACAGCGGCAGCGGATCGCGATCGCGCGCGCCCTGGCGGTCGATCCGCGCATCCTCATCCTCGACGACGCGACCGCCTCGGTCGACGCGACGACGGAGGCCCGCATCCGCGCCGGCCTACGCGAGGTGATGAGCGGCAGGACGACGCTGATCATCGCCCACCGCCTCTCGACGATCGCGCTCGCGGACGAGATCGTGGTGCTCGACGGAGGCCGCATCGCCTGCCGCGGCACGCACGAGGAGCTACTCGAGACGAGTTCCATCTACCGCGAGATCTACGACCACGGCCTGCTGGAGCGCCAGTTCGCCGACGCCGTCGAAGCAAGGGCGGACATCGAGGAGGTGGCGTAGTGCGCGTCCACCAGGTCAGCACCATGATCTCGCGGCGCACGGCTGCAGACGTCGAGGACTGGTCCTGGCACACGACCCGTCGCCGGCTCGGCGTCCTCTGGCGGCTCACGAAGCCGTACCGCTTCCGCACCTTCCTGTCGGTCTTCTCGCTCCTGGCAGCGACGGCGACCGCGCTGGCCCCTCCGCTCCTCGCAAAGTACGCCCTCGACGACGCGATCGACGGCAAGACGGGGACCAATCTCGCGCTTCTCGTGTCCCTGTTCGTCTTCCTCGCGCTCGCGAACTGGGGCATGACCTACGTCGAGACGTACATGACCGGCTGGGTCGGGGAGCGGATCCTGGCCGACCTCCGCAAGCAGCTCTTCGGCCACCTGCAGGAGCTTTCGCTCGGCTTCTACGAGCGGAACCGGGCCGGTGTCCTGATCAGCCGGATGACCAACGACGTCGAGGCGATCGACCAGCTCGTCACCGACGGCGTCACGACGCTCGCACAGAGCACGCTGCTGCTCAGCGGCACAGCCTTCCTCCTGATCGTGCTCGACCCGCGGCTCGCCCTCGCGACCCTCATCGTGATCCCGTTCATGGTCCTGGCGAGCGCGCTCTTCCGCTCGCGCTCCGCCCGGGCCTACTCGTCGGTGCGCGAGCGGCTCGGCCTCGTGACGGCCACGCTCGCCGAGGACATCTCCGGCATGCGGATGGTGCAGGCGTTCGTACGCGAGCAGCGCGCGACGGAGAACTTCCGCACGGTTGCGCTCGACTACCGGGAGTCGAACATGCAGACGGTCGTGCTGAACAGCGTCTACTTCCCGTTCGTCAGCCTTCTCGCGACGCTCGCGCTCGCCATCGTCCTCGGCTACGGCGGCCACCTCTACCTCAACGACGCGATCGCGCTCACGACCCTCTTCGCCTTCATGCTCTACGTCAACAACTTCTTCGACCCGATCCAGCAGCTCTCGCAGCTCTACAACACGTTCCTCTCGGCCGCCGCAGCCCTGGACAAGATCATCGGCGTGCTCGACGAGGAGCCGGACGTCGTCGACCGCCCCGGCGCCGAGCCGCTCCCGCACATCGAGGGCCACGTCCGCTTCGAGGACGTCCACTTCGCCTACGGCCGCCCGGCGGCGCCGAGAGGCGCCGGGTCTTCTGGCCGGGCGTCGTCGGCTTCGCCGACGGCGCATCCAGCCCGAGGTGCTACACGGGATCGACCTCGACGTGCCCGCCGGGACGACGGTCGCGCTCGTCGGCCACACCGGCGCGGGCAAGTCGACGATCGCGAAGCTCCTCGCCCGCTTCTACGAGCCGACGAGCGGCCGGATCACGATCGACGGCGTCGACCTCAACGACGTGGCCCAGGACTCGCTGCGCCACCAGCTCGGGATCGTGCCGCAGGAGGGCTTCCTGTTCGCCGGCACCGTCGCCGAGAACATCGCCTTCGGGAAGCCCGACGCGAATCCGGAGGAGATCGTCCGCGCCGCGCAGACGGTCGGCGCGCACGAGTTCATCCTGCGGCTCGAGGACGGCTACGAGACCCAGCTCGGCGAGCGCGGCTCACGGCTCTCGCTCGGCCAGCGCCAGCTCGTCGCCTTCGCGCGCGCGCTACTCGCCGACCCGCGGATCCTGATCCTCGACGAGGCGACCTCCTCGGTCGACATCGGGACGGAGCGGACGATCGAGCGGGCACTCCGGACGCTGCTCGCCGACCGGACGTCCTTCATCATCGCCCACCGGCTGTCGACGATCCGCGACGCCGACCTCATCGTCGTGCTCGAGCACGGCCAGGTGATCGAGCAGGGCTCGCACGAGGAGCTCCTCGCCCGCCGCGGGCTCTACACCAGCCTGTACGGCGACTGGGTCGCCGCGTAACCCGAGACCCTTACGGCGTTCGAGTCTCCGCGTAGTACTTCGTCATCTCGATCCGCTGCATCAGCGTCGGGTGGTTCTCGAGGAAGACGTAGTCCCACCAGGGAGGGTTCGGGTCCTCGAGCGTCTGCGACACGAACAGCCGGAAGAGCTGCCGGCCTGCGGTGGGGTCGCGGGTCGCCCGGAGAGCCGACCAGTCCGCCTCGACCTCGAGGTGCCGGGTCACGAGGTTCTGCAGAGGCAGCGTCGCGAGCTGTAGGACAACGTAGACGAAGATCGCGAGCGGGACCGCCGCCGGCATCCCCATCCCTCCGCGGCGCCTCGTTGCCAGCGCGATCACGAACGCGAGCAGGAAGGCGTAGAGCGCGTACCAGCCGATCGACTTCCAGATGTGGTTGTGCGCGAGATGACCGAGCTCGTGCGCGAGCACGAAGCGGTCCATCCGCGGCGTGAACGGAGGCTCGACGATCGGCCGCCACAGGAAGACGCGCCGGCTGGCGCCGAGGCCGGTGGTGAATGCATTCGGCTCGCCGAAGCCGCTCAGCACCCGAACCGGGACGTGCACGTGCTCGACGCGCTCGAGCTTCGCGACGTACGGCGCGTGGAAGGAGCCGCCGCCGAGGAGCCACGGCGCGACGAAGGCCAGCAGGGTTCTCAGCCCGACGAACACCGGCGCCGCCAAGAGCCACCAGCGGTCACCGACCCGGCGCGCCCGCGCCAGCCCCATCACGATTGCGAGCGCCACGCACAACAGCAGGAACTGGGAGCCGAGCGCGAACCAGTTGCCGATCGTGGCCTGCACGTAGCTCCCGGAGAGGCCGTAGCGGTGCCGCCACCAGATGTTCAGCATGGAGAAGGGCAGCTCGGCGATCCAGACGAGCGCGAAGCCGATCATCCCGAGCAGCATCCCGGTGCCGATCGGCCCGGCCGCGGACTCTCGCATCCACCGCACGCCGTACCGCGCGAAGAGGCCGAGCACCACGAGTTGCGAGACGGTCTGCCCCAGCCAGAAGAGCCGTTCCACGCCGCTGTAGTGCTGCGCGCGGTGCAGCGCCTGCGGCGGGAAGAGCGGGTGCTCGTCGAGGTGTGGCAGGTGGTACGCCGGCAGCGACGACCGCCAGAGCAGCCAGGCGGCGATCGCCCACCCCGCGGCGAGAGCGAGGAGTAGCGGCGCCCGACTCCGGGTCACGCTTCGGTCGTCGTCTCTTCTCCCTCGAGCGGACTCGCGTGCGGGTACGCGTCGGTGACGAGCGACACGTATGCGTTCGTCTGCGCGTCGTAGCGCAACGCGTACGCCGAGAGATTCCGCAGTCCCCACGGGGCCGAGCCCTTGATGAGCGCGTAGAACCACGTCAGCACGGCGCACGTGAAGAGTGCCCAGCCGAGCGCGCTGTTTACGATCAGGGCGGGGACCGCGAGCACGAGCCGGAAGCCCGTCTTCCAGCGGTTCTGCCGCCGTGGGCCCTCGACCTCGAGATCGAGTGGGTACGTGCCCGGCGTCCCGGTGAAGCCGGGGAACGGATTGGCCACGAGCATGAGGAAGGCGATTACGTGGAGCCGGTAGCGGATGTAGGTCGAGATGAAGCGATGGAGAGGACGCGCGGGCGTGCCGCGGACGAGCGTGACGAACCACTGCAGGATCGCCGCGACGAACGCGAGGACTCCCCAAAACGTGAGCCAGATGAGGTGGGGCAGCGCCAGCAGCAGCCGGAAGAAGACGGTGAGCCGCGACCGGCGCAGGTCGTACGGATCGCCGACGACGCGCACCGGATGGAGCGCAGGCCGTTCGACGGCGGACAGCAGCTCCGTCGGGTCGGCGTTCGGATAGCGGTCGGTGACGAGCAGGAGGTAGGCGGTCAGCTGCGCCGAGTAGCCGATCGAGTACGCCCCCGCGTCCCGCAGCCCCTTCGGCATGCGGCCGCGCGCGACCGAGGCGAACCACCCCAGAAACGCGCAGGCGACCAGAAGGGCGCCGCCGCCCGACGCGTATCTCGTCTTGCCGCGCGACGAGCCGACGTTCCCGCCGCTCAGGCCGGCCAGTGCGCCGGACACGAGCAGCGCCGGGATCGCGAGCGGCAGGCGGACGAGGATCGTCCAGCGCCGCTGCGCGACCGGCTCGGCGGGCACCTGGATGTCGATCGGGTACGACCCCGGATCTCCCGAGAAGCTGGGGTACGGATTTGCGACGAGATAGAGGTAGGCGCCGAGGTGCGCCTGGTAGCGGACGTAGGCGGAGAGCAGCCGGTGCAGGCCGACCGGCGGCTTGCCGGTGAAGATCGAGATCAGCCAGTTGAGGATCGCGGCCAGGATCGTCAGCACCGTCCAGAGGAAGAACCAGATCAGGTGCGGGATCGCGAGCAGGAGCCGGAAGAAGACCGTGAGGCGACTGCGCTCGTAGTCGTCCTCGACGACGAGGCGGACGGGATGCGGCTGGTGCATGTGCCCATCTATACGCCATCCGTCAGACTGCGAACAGGCATGGACGACGCGAATCTCGACAAGGAGACAACGGAACGGATCGAGCAGCCGGTCGACGCCGAAGCCGAGCACGAGATCCGCATGACGCCTGCCGAGGCGGTCGCGCGCATGAAGATCAACGTCCCGGTGCGCGGCAACCGCAAGCTGCGGACCGTGGTCGAGCGGATCAATGCCGACGACCAGGTCAAGGGCTGGTGGCACGTCTCGAACGTGAACGCGGTCGCCCGGATGGCGATCAACGACCACTCCTGGGTGCACATCCAGATCGTCACGAACATCGCGCTCAAGCTCCTCCGCCAGCTCACGAAGCACGGCGTCGAGCCGGGCCTCGTCCGCGACTTCGGGCTGGAGCAGGACGACGCAGAGATCGTCGTCGTGCTCGCCGCGCTCTTCCATTGCGTCGGCATGTCGATCCACCGGCACGGCCACGAGGACTTCTCGCTCTTCCTCGCCGAGCCGAAGTTGCGCAAGCTGCTCGACGGCCTCTACGAGGAGCCGGACAAGACGGTGATCGTGTCGGAGGCGCTGCAGGCGATCATCAGCCACCGCGCCGACGGCGAGCCGCTGACCGTCGACGCCGGCATCGTCCGCGTCGCCGACGCGCTCGACATGGCGAAGGGCCGCTCACGGATCCCGTTCGAGAGGGGCAGCATCTCGATGCACTCGCTCTCCGCGGCGGCGATCGAGGACGTCACGATCACGGACGGCGAGGAACGGCCGATCCTGATCGAGATCCGGATGAACAACAGCTCGGGGATCTTCCAGGTCGACAGCCTCCTGAAGGCGAAGCTCCGCGGCAGCGGGCTCGAGCCGTACGTCGAGGTCGTCGCCCACATCGACACCGAGACCGAGCAGCGCCTCGTGCCGATGTACCGCCTGGAGATCTAGTCGGCCGGGCCTGATCCGGTCCTAACGCCCGGCTACACTGGCGCGCGACCCGTTGCGGGGTCGTCTAATGGTAGGACGCCTGACTCTGGATCAGGAAGTTGGGGTTCGAATCCCTGCCCCGCAGCTCGAGGCTTACTTCACGACGTGGTGGAGCTCGTAGAAGCCGTCCCGGGTCGGTTCGGCGAAGTTGTCGGCATTCGGGAACGCCTGCGGGCCCTGATCGACCAGCGGCTGGACGTGCTCGGCCAGGAAGCGCTCCGCGTCCTCCTGGGTCTCCCACACGTCGAGGATCCGGAACACGCCGTCCTCTTCGTCGAAGCCGGCCGTGTGCGCGATGAGCCCCTGGAACGGGCCCTCTCCCACCTGATCCGCGACCCAGTCGTAGTTCGTCGTCGTCCGGTCGCCGATCGGGAACTCCTGCACGTAGATGACTGCCATCAGAGCCTCCCTCTCGCCGTTTGGCCGATCATACGACCGCCGAGGGCGCTCAGAAAACCGGACGCCAGCCCGTAACCAGACTGCAGCCCATCGGCCTCCACGATCGCGGTTAGCGTCGCCGGCGAACTCCTGGGCACGAGCACAGAGCCGAACGGCGCCCCGAGCATCCTCCCGACCCTCCGAGGCTTGGGGCGCCGGTCAGCTCCCGAGGTTCGAGGCCTTGAGCGGCTGCTTCTCGAGCGCCTTGCAGGCCACCGGGATGAACGGGTTCGAGCCGTTGACCTTGACCGTGATGGTCTTGCCGCTCAGGAAGGCTCCCGGGCCGTGTGTGCCCTGGACGGTCTTGGTGACCGAGCACTGCTCCGGGCCCTGCGCCTGGCCGACGAGCTGCGCGCGGCCGGTCGTCAGGAGCTTCTTGGGAATCTCGACCGGCGAGACGATCGTCACGTAGATGCCCTTGGTCAGGGCGCTGTTCCCGGACGGCGTGATGACGTACGTGCGACTCCCGGCGCTACTTCCGCCGCCTCCGCCGCCGCAGCCGGCGACAGCCTGCGCGGCGAGAAAGGCGACAGCAGCGCTACCCGCTGTGCGTATGCGCAAGCTCGGGCCCCTGGGTGGGCCAGCCGTAGTCCGCTTCGGCCGCAAGAGGGCTCGACGCGTCGTCGGACGGCTCGTAGACGTGCCCGAGATCGTGGTTGAGCTCCTCGGCGAGCAGCGGCAGGTCATCCGCCTCTGCGTCGACCTCAGGCGTCCGGGTGGGTAGCCGCAGCATGCTCGGGTTCTCCCGCGCGCGCTCCGCGACGAACACCGCGCCGTACCCCAGGCCTGCCAGCAGCAGGCACAGGATCGCCGCGCCGATTCCTTCGGTCATCCACAGGACACCGAAGCCGAACCCTGCCACGCATCCGAAATACCGCAACGAGCTGTCCACCGTGTACCTCCTCGGAGTGAGCCTTAGCCCGACGACGATTCGCGGCGGCGGGGCAGACACCTGCAAAGGACTCACGAATCGGGCGGCGAACAGCCTGACGATGAAGCAGACGACCCTCACGATCGCGGCCCTATTCGTCGCGTTCACCATCGCGGCCCTGATCGTCCTGACGGCGATCACCATGGGCGCCGTCGCCGGCGCGTAGCCGCTCACGCCCCGACAGTCGACGCCGCGGCGACACCCGAGTTCACGGCGCCGAGCACACGTCGGGTCACCGCGCCGAGACGCGCCGCCGACCGGGCGGTGAGGACGTCACACACGAAGTCCCAATGGAGCGAGACCAGCTCCCCGGGCTGCGGCCGGGCGAATGCACGGCCGCCGTCGCGCCAGCGCACCCGGCGCGGCTCCGGCTCGCCGAGGCCCAGCTTCCCGTCGTCCCAGAGCAGCGGCTCCGCGAGGACTTCCGCCGACTCTCCCTCGACGGAGACCACGAGCGCCGGCGTCGTCCGGCACTGGTCGAGAACGCGGAGCGGCTCGTCGACGATCCCGCTGCGCAACAACCCGAGCCACGGATAGAGCGCGAACACGTGGAAGCAGTGATGCGGGACGCCCCCGGCGGCGACGATCGAGGGGATCGCGTCGCCGGCACTGCCGAGTCGTCCCCGAAACCGCTCGCTGACGTGGCGTGCGAGCACGGCGGGCGGGACATGCGAGAGCAGGTCGTTGCCGACCCAGTAGGCCTCGACGACGCGCGGGTCGAGTGGGTCCTCGATCCGGTTCGACTCCGCGATCAGCGTCAGGTACGGCCAGGCGCCCTCGAAGGTGCGCGCGAGCTCCGCGAGACCGCCGTCGCTCTCCCCCGCGTCGCCGTACTCGAGCAACGTCCCGGGCGAGTCGGCGCCGCAGAGGCCGAGCGCATTCGGCGGGTACGCGTAGCGCGCGAAGAGGAGCGCGCCGGCGGGCTCAGTCACGCCGGGGCCTCGGCCGGCGGGCGGCGCAGCGCCGCCCACGCGATGACGCCGGAGCCGATGGCGACCAGCACGGTTCCGCCGACGCCGATCGCGGCGCCGTCGATCACGCCGGAGAGGATGGCCGTCACCAGCGCCCCGAAGACGAGCACCGCCGTCACGTCGATCGCCTGGGCGCGCGCGAGTGCCGCGAACCAGGTCGCGACGTAGGCGGAGAGGAGCAGGCCGGTCAGCAGCGCCCAGCGCCACTGCAAGGTGGAGAGCCCGGTCAGGCCGCCGAGCTTCCCGGTCAGCGCGAGCCAGCACAGGAGCAGAACCGTCCCGATGGACATGCGCGCCGCAGCGACGACGCTCGGCGGGATCGACCGCAGCAGGTACTTGACGAAGACGATCTCGACCGACCAGAGCAGCGTCGCCAGCAGGACCATCGCCTCGCCTTTGCCGAACGCGACGTGTCCGAGCTTGCCGGCGAGCCAGACCTGCCCGCCCAGCAGCAGGCCGATCGCGAGCGCGTGCGGCCAGCCGAAGCGCTCCTTCAGCAGCGGCACCGCGAGCAGGGCGACCCAGATGACGAGCGACTTCTGGATGAAGGCCGACTGCGTCGCCGTCGAGTCCTTGAGGCCGTCGAAGAAGAGGACGAACGGGACGCTCCCCCCGATCACGGCCACCCCGAGCAGCGCGGGCCAGTGCCGGCGGGTGATCGAGGACACCGAATCGCGCCCATGCGAGCCGGGGACGAGCAGGAGCAGGAGCAGCACGACACCGGCGACCATGTTCTTCGCCGTCGTGTACACGGTCGCATCGGAGAAGTGAGCGATCCCGCGGCCGTTGACCCAGATCGACACGCCGCTGATGCAGGCGGTGACGAAGGCGAGAGCGACTCCGGTGGCGCGCGTGTTCATGCTGGGGCTCCTTCGGGCTCGGTGGTTTCGGGGACGAGGACTTCGACGGGGATGCCGAGGTGGACGAGCACGATGTCGCCCGCCTCGGCCTCCGGCAGGAAGGCGAGCGAGACGACATGGCCGTCGCCGAGGCGGCCGACGCGGGAGCCCGCGTCGTCCCAGACCTCGACGAGCAGGGCCGACGAGCCGATGCACATCAGCCCGGCTCCTCAGCGTCGGGGACCTCGACCTCGACGCTCTCGAGCACGACGCCGGTCGCGCGCGGGTCGTCGAGATCGTCCGCGAGCACCGCGTCGACCGCTGCGCCCTCGGCGACGGTGCCGCGCGACGCATCGACGAAGTGCTCGCGGAAGTGCTCCTGCGTGAAGTGCGAGAGCGCTCCGAGGCGCACCGAGACGCGCGTCACACGCGTGGCGCCGTCGACACGGGCGACCTCTTCGATCTCCCGCATCAGGTCGGTCATCAACGCGCGCTCGTGCACCGTTCCTCCTCGAGGTCGTGGAGGACGTCCTGGACGAGAAACTCGACGGCGGACTCGACGGCCGGCGTGAGCTCACTGCCCGTTGCGAAGCCGCCCGCCTCGATCCCGTAGACGCGGACGCGGCCCGGCAGCCGGCCGAGCGCGCGGGCAAGCTCGATCGTGTCGGCGATCCCGATCGCGTGCGTCGAGGAGCGGAAGGTGCGCGCGGGCACGGCCTCGTCGCCGGCGTCGAAGCGATGGAGCGTGCCGGGCGGGGCGCCCGACGAGACGGTGTCCACGAGCAGGACGCTCTCCGCTCCCTCCCATGCCTCCATCAGCCGGCTCGGCTCCTCGCTGCAGGAGACGACCTCGACGCACTCCGGCACCCGCGGGCGCAGCTGCTCGGCGACCACGACTCCTGCCGCATCGTCGCCGCGCAGCGGGTTGCCGATCCCGATCACGACGGTGCGCGTCATTTCCGCTCCACCTGGAGGTCGAGGAAGTGCGTCGCGCACGAGATGCACGGGTCGTAGTTGCGGATCGTCTGCTCGCACAGGCCGCGCAACGCGTCGTCGTCGAGGCTGGAGTTCCGCGCCACGACGTCGCGCAGGTCGTCCTCGATCGCGAGCTGGTTCTGCGAGGTCGGCGGGACGATCTTCGCGTCGAGGATCGTGCCGTCGCCGTCGAGCCGGTAGCGGTGGTAGAGCAGCCCGCGCGGCGCCTCGCTCACGCCGTAGCCGGTGCCGGCGACGGGCTCGACCGGCTCGGCCGGCCGGTCGGGCTCCTCGTACGCCTCGATCAGCCGCAGCGACTCGTCGCAGGCGTGCACGAGCTCCACGCTGCGCACGACGATGCTGCGGAACGGGTCGCGGCACTCGTCCCCGAGACCGACCTCCGCGGCCGCCTCGCGGGCGAGCGGCGAGAGGTGCTCCGAGCCGAGGGAGTAGCGCGCGAGCGGGCCGCAGAGGTACGTGCCGCCGCCGCGCAGCTGCGACTGGAGCGCGTTCGAGCGCTCGACGTGCAACTCCTCGAAGTGCTCGTCGTACTCCGTCGGCGCGAGGTCGAGCCCGGCGCTCGAGCGGATCCGGCCGCGCTCGATCGCGTACTCGCCCGGCTGGGCGAGGGCGACGAGGTCGCACTCCACGACGCGCTCGGGGAAGTCGAAGCCCGCCGTCCAGCGCACGGTCTCGAGCGCTGCCTCCCGCGCCCGCTCGAGCGGCTCGACGAGCGCGCGCAGCTCGCGGCGCGTCGGCACCCGGTAGAAGCCGCCGACCTTCACGTTGATCGGATGGATCTCGCGGCCGCCGACGAGCGTCATCACGTCGTTGCCGGTGCGCTTGAGCGCGAGCCCGCGCTCGACCGCCTGCGGCGCGTCGCGGGCGAGCTCGATCGCGCTCGTGTAACCGAGGAAGTCGGGCGCGTGGAGCATGTAGACGTGCAGCGCGTGGCTCTCGATCCACTCGCCGCAGTAGAGGAGGCGGCGCAGCAGGCGGATCGGCTCGGGAACCTCGACGCCGCAGAGGCTCTCCATCGCGTTGACCGCGCTCGTCTGGTACGCGACCGGGCAGATGCCGCAGATGCGCGCGGTGATGTCCGGCGCCTCGAGGAAGGAGCGGCCGCGCAGGAACGCCTCGAAGAAGCGCGGCGGCTCGAAGATCCGCAGCTCGACGCGCTCGACGCGGTCGCCGTCCAGCTCGCACGGTCATCGCGCCCTCGCCCTCGACGCGCGCGAGGTAGTCGGTGACGATCGTGCGCCTAGCCATGCTCGGTCACCTTCTCGGCCGCTGTCTGGAACGGCTCGGCTCCGGCGTTGAAGGTGCGGAAGAGGCGCTCGACGTCGCGGTCGCTGCGGCCGAGCCGCCGCAGCAGCGGCACGAGCGCGCCGGTGTTCGGGCTCTCCATCGGCCCGAAGCAGCCGAAGCAGCCGCGGTCGTAGGAGGGACAGAGCGCGTTGCAGCCGGCCTGGGTCACCGGGCCGAGGCACGGGGTGCCGTGCGCGACCATCACGCAGACGACGCCGCGCCGCTTGCACTCGGTGCAGACGCTCGTCGCCGGGATCCCCGGCCGGCGCCCGGCGAGGAATGCGGTCACGACCTCGAGCAGCTGGCGCTTGTCGACCGGGCAGCCGCGGAGCTCGAAGTCGACGTTCACGTGCGCGGAGATCGGCGTGGAGGTCGCGAGCGTCGAGATGTACTGCGGCGAGGCGTAGACGATCCGCGTGAACTCGTCGACGTCGGCGAAGTTGCGCAGCGCCTGGATCCCGCCGGAGGTCGCGCAGGCGCCGATCGTGACGAGGGCCTTCGAGTTGCGCCGGATCTCCTGGATCCGCTCGGCGTCGTGCGGGGTCGTGATCGAGCCCTCGACGAGCGAGAGGTCGTACGGGCCCTCCGCCACGGCGCTCGACGCCTCCCGGAAGTCGGCCACGTCCACCGCTCCCGCGAGCGCGAGCAGCTCGTCCTCCATGTCGAGCAGCGTGAGCTGGCAGCCGTCGCACGAGGCGAACTTCCAGACGGCGAGGGTCGGCGTCACAGCTCTCGCACCTCCATGAGCCGCGCGACCTGCGCCTGCGTGTAGACGGGGCCGTCGCGACAGATCAGGGTCGGCCCGAGCTGGCAGTGCCCGCAGAGGCCGACCCCGCAGCGCATGTCCCGCTCGAGCGAGAGAAAGATCCGCTCGTCGGGCACGCCGCGCGCCCGCAGCGCCTCGACCGTGAAATGGATCATCACCTCGGGCCCGCAGACGAAGGCGTTCACCGAGTCGGGCCGGAAGTCAGCCTGCTCGAGCAGCTTCGGCACCACGCCGACCCGGCCGGTCCAGGACGTGTCCGCCGCGTCGACGGTCACCTCCACCCCGAGCACTTCGCCCCAGTCCGCCAGCTCGTCGGTGTAGAGCAGGTCGCCCGGCGTGCGCGCGCCGTAGAGCACCGACACCGCGCCGAACCATGGGCGCCGCGCAAGCGTGTGGAGGACGACCGGGCGCAGCGGCGCCAGCCCGATCCCCCCGGCGACCACCACGACGTCCCCGCCCTCCGCCGCTTCCACCGGCCAGCTGTTGCCGAGAGGGCCGCGCAGGCCCAGCACGGCACCTTCCTCCGCCGCGCAGATCGCGTGCGTCACCGCGCCGACGTCGCGCACGGTGAGGACGACGGGCTCGCCCGGCCGCTCGGGAGGGCCGCTGACCGAGATCGGCACCTCCCCCACGCCGAACGCGTAGACCATCACGAACTGTCCCGGCGCGACCGCGAAGCCGCCCCCGACGGGCTCGAGCGCGAGCGTCCACGTGTCGACCGTGTCCCGGCGGCGGTCGGCCACCCGGAACGGCTCCGGGACGAAGACGCCGGCGGCGCTCGTCCTCAGTGACGGGAGCCGTCGCCATAGATGTCCAGGAGCCGGAGCCGCGTCCACTGCAGGCGCTCGATCAGCACCTGCGCGAAGCGGCTCATGAGCTCGTAGCCGAACGCCGGATCGGCGGCGCACTTGTCGCGGAGGCAGGCGCCGTCGAACTGCGTCGCGCGCACGCTCGACAGGGCGCGCGCGTCGAAGTGCGAGCGGTAGGGCGGGAAGAGCCACGACCAGCCGAGCAGGTCGCCGGCCTCGAGCGTCTCGATCACGAGCTCGCCGCGCGGCGGGACGAAGTTCCCGACCGCGACCGTCCCGTGGCGGACGACGAAGAAGTTGTCGGCGGCGTCGCCCTGCCGGAAGATCGTCTCACCCTCGTCGAAATGGACGTTCTGACCGCAGCCGGCGATCAGTGCGATCTGGTCCTCCGCCATTCCCTCGAAGAAGGGAACCAGGGCGAGAATCTCGTCAAGCTGGTGTGGCATCGTCCGCCTCCTCTCCGCGCAGCGCGGCGACTTCCTCGGTGATGTCGATCCCGACCGGGCACCAGGTGATGCAGCGGCCGCAGCCGACGCAGCCCGACGTGTCGAATTGGTCGTGCCAGGTGCCGAGCTTGTGGGTCAGCCACTGCCGGTAACGGGAGCGGGCCGAGGTGCGGACGCTGCCGCCGTGGATGTACGAGTAGTCGAGCGAAAAGCACGTGTCCCAGACGCGGGTGCGTGCGGTCTCCGTGCCGGTCAGATCCGTCGTGTCCTCGACCGACGAGCAGAAGCAGGTCGGGCAGACCATGGTGCAGTTGCCGCAGGTGAGGCAGCGCTCGGCCACCTCGTCCCAGCGCGGATGCTCGAGGTTGTCGGCGAGGAGGTCGCGCAGGTCGGCGCTCTCCATCGTGCGCCCCATGCGGGCGGCGGCGGAATCGGTGACCGCCGTCGCCGCGGCCACGTCGGCTTGCTCTGCGGGCCGGGACGAGAGCTCGGCCAGCACCTCCGCGCCGGCCGCGCTGCCGGCCTCGACGAGGAACCGGTGCTCGCCGTCGAGCACCTCCGTCAGCGCGAGGTCGTAGCCCTGCTCGACGCGGGGGCCGGCGTCCATCGAGACGCAGAAGCACGTCGCGGCGGGCTCGCCGCAGTTGACGGCGACGACGAAGATCCCGCGGCGCCGGGCGGCGTAGTCCCGGTCGACGAACTTGCCGCCGGTGAAGACCCTGTCCTGGATCGCGATCGCGTTCAGCTCGCAGGCGCGCACGCCGATGAAGGCGAGCGGCGTCTCGTCCAGCGGCTCCTCCTCGACCCGCGGCGCGCCGCCGTCCGCCGCCGTTCAGCTCGGCCCGCCAGAGCCGCAGCCGGGCCGGGAAGAGGAACTGCTTCCACGAGTGCGGCCCCACGGCGTAGCCGAAGCGCGCGTCGTCCTCGCGGCGCTCGAGCCGGTAGGTGCCCGCCTCCTGCCGGTCGGTCCACCCGACCGGGAGCTCGGCCGCCTTCTCGAGCTCGTCGTAGACGATCGCGCCGTCGCGCACGGTGGGCCCGAGCACACGGAAGCCGCGGCGCCGTAACGCAGCGATCAGGTCGTCGAGCGCAACCGGCTCGACGACGGCGCTGACGTTGACCCTCTCCACCGTGATGCGATTCTCCACGTCGGAGGGGTCTTCGCGCAACGCGTTACGGCTTCGCGGGGTGGGATGGCACGGTGAAGGGAGCCACGATCAACGCCCACAGCACCATGGCCACGATCGCGACGACGGACACGATCGTGACGACTGTCCAGAGTGTGTCCATGCGCCGACCTTGCTCTCGCCGCCCCTCTGCTGCATCGGGGGGTTCGCGGATCGCCGGGCCGTGATTTCGCGCGTCGGTCTAGGCTGACCGCGTGCAGGCGCTGGTCAAGGCGGAGGCGGCGGCGGGCTTGTCGCTCGAGGACGTCCCCGTGCCGGAGATCGGGATCAACGACGTGCTGATCCGGGTGCACAAGACCGGGATCTGCGGCACCGACCTGCACATCTACGACTGGGACGCATGGGCGCAGCGCACGATTCCGGTGCCGCTGGTCATCGGGCACGAGTTCGTCGGCGAGATCGTCGAGCGCGGCTCGAACGTCAGCGGCTTCGAGGTCGGCGACCTCGTCAGCGGCGAGGGCCACGTCGTGTGCGGCCGCTGCCGCAACTGCATGGCCGGGCGACGCCATCTCTGCGCGCACTCGATCGGCCTCGGCGTGCAGCGGCCCGGCGCGTTCGCCGAGTTCGTCGCGATGCCGATGACGAACCTCTGGCACCAGAAGCCGGGGATCGACGAGGACGTCGCCGCGATCTTCGACCCGTTCGGGAACGCCGTGCACACCGCCCTGACGTTCCCCGTCCTCGGCGAGGACGTGCTGATCACCGGCGCCGGCCCGATCGGCTGCATGGCGGCCGCCGTCGTCCGCCACGCCGGCGCGCGCCACGTCGTGGTCAGCGACCCGAACCACTACCGGCTCGAGCTGGCGCGCCGCATGGGCGCGACGGTGGCGGTCGACCCGACGGAGCGCGAGCTTGGTGACGTCGAGCGGGAGATCGGGATGACCGAGGGCTTCGACATCGGGCTGGAGATGTCGGGCAACCCGGTGGCCCTCCGGACGATGATCGACGCGATGGCCCACGGCGGGCGAATCGCGATGCTCGGGATCCCGGCCGGCGAGGTGACGCTGGACCTGAACCCCGTGATCTTCGACATGCTGACGTTGAAGGGGATCTACGGGCGCGAGATGTTCGAGAGCTGGTACCAGATGACCGTGCTCGTCGAGTCGGGCCTCGACCTCGAGCCGGTGATCACGCATCGCTTCACGTACCGCGACTTCGAGGAGGCATTCGCCGTCGCCCGCTCAGGGCAGTCGGGGAAAGTGCTCCTCGACTGGACGCGAATCGAGGAGGGCTGATGTACGGAACGCTGCGGGACGATCTCGCCGGGACGCTCGCCGAGGTGCGCGAGGCCGGGCTCTACAAGTCCGAGCTCGAGATCACGACGCCCCAGGGCGCACATGTCGACGTGACCGGGCGCGGTGAGCTCCTCAACCTCTGCGCGAACAACTACCTCGGGCTCGCCAACCATCCGGCGATCGTCGAGGCGGCCCACGAGGCGCTCGACCGCTGGGGCTACGGCATGGCCTCGGTCCGCTTCATCTGCGGCACCCAGGCGCTGCACCGCGAGCTCGAGGAGCGCCTGTCCGAGTTCCTCGGCACCGACGACACCATCCTCTTCAGCTCCTGCTTCGACGCGAACGGCGGCCTGTTCGAGGCGCTGCTCGGCGAGGAGGACGCGGTCATCTCGGATCAGCTCAACCACGCCTCGATCATCGACGGGATCCGACTCTGCAAGGCGCGCCGGCTGCGCTACGCGAACGGCGACATGGACGAGCTCGAGACGCGGCTCGAGGAGTCCGCCGACGCTCGGCATCGCCTGATCGCGACGGACGGCGTCTTCTCGATGGACGGCTACCTCGCCCAGCTCGACCGCATCTGCGACCTCGCCGAGCGCCACGACGCGCTCGTGATGGTCGACGACTCGCACGCAGTCGGCGTCGTCGGGCCAGGCGGCCGCGGCACGCCCGAGCACCACGGCGTCGTCGAGCGCGTCGACATCCTGACCGGCACCCTCGGCAAGGCGATCGGCGGCGCGAGCGGCGGCTACGTCTCCGGCCGGCGCGAGATCATCGAGCTCCTCCGCCAGCGCGCCCGGCCGTACCTGTTCTCGAACAGCGTCGCCCCGCCGGTGGCGGCGGCCAGCGTGCGCGCGCTCGAGCTGATCGAGAGCTCGGCCGAGCTGCGCGACCGGCTGCGCGAGAACACCGCCCACTTCCGGACGCGCATGACCGAGCTCGAGTTCGACGTCCTCCCCGGCGAGCACCCGATCGTGCCGGTGATGATCGGCGACGAGGTCACGGCCGCCGCGTTCTCGGCCCGACTCGTCGATCTCGGCGTCTATGCGGTGAGCTTCTCGTTCCCGGTCGTCCCTCGGGGCACGGCCCGGATCCGGACGCAGATGTCCGCCGCCCACTCGCTGGCCGACCTCGACTTCGCCGTCGAGCAGTTCGTGGCCGCGCGCGCAGCTTCCTGAGTCGGCGCGTCATCAGGAGAATCGCTGAGGCGGACACCAGCGTCGCCGCGGATGCGCGACCTCGCCGGCGGTAGGACGCTGTCTCCGGAAAGGAGACACCATGGCGTCTTCCCTGAAGGAAGCCGACCTCGCCGGCCCGGGCATCGGCGACTACGGCGAGCTTGAGCACGTCCTGCCCGACGACTACACGCCGCTGCTCGACCCGCTCGAGACGATGCGCGGCCTCTACGCCGCGAAGCGCCTGATCGAGGACCGGCTCTGCCAGGAGCTCGGCCTCACGCAGGTGCAGGTGCCGCTGATCATCGACCGCGAGAGCGGCGTCAACGACTACCTCGACCGCGACGGCTCCCGCACGCCCGTCGCCTTCCACATCGCCAACGACCACGAGCAGAACCCGATCGATGCGGAGGTCGTGCAGGCGGCGACGAAGTGGAAGCGGCTCGCACTCCGCCAGTTCGGGTTGCGCGCCGGCGAAGGAGTCCTCACCGACATGCGCGCCGTCCGCAAGGACTACTTCCTCGACCACGATCACAGCGCCTACGTCGACCAGTGGGACTGGGAGCAGGCGATCCGGCCGCAGGACCGGACACTCGAGTACCTGACGGCCACCGTCCGCTCGATCTGGAAGGTGCTCAAGGAGGCCGAAGCTCTCCTGCACGAGCGCTACCCGGTGCTCGCGGAGGCGTATCCGCCGCTACCGGCAGAGCTCGAGTTCATCCACGCCGAGGACATCCTCGCCGCGTATCCGGACCTGCCGCGCAAGCAGCGTGAGACGGCGATCCTGCAGGACCATCCCGCGGTCTTCATCTACGGGATCGGCTGGTCGCTCGCAGACGGGCTGCCGCACGAGCTGCGCGCGGCCGACTACGACGACTGGTCGACGGAGACGCAGTCGGCCGACGGCCGGCCGATGCACGGCCTCAACGGCGACATCCTGGTCTGGAACCCGGTCACGCGGCGCCGGCACGAGCTCATGTCCGGCGGCATCCGCGTCACGAAGGAGTCGCTCGTCCGCCAGCTCGAGCTCTCGGGCCAGCTCGACTTCCTCGAGCTTCCGTACCACCAGGCGATCATGCGCGACGAGATCCCGCTCTCGATCGGGGCCGGGATCGGGCAGTCGCGGACGATGATGCTCCTCCTCCGCAAGGCCCATCTGGGCGAGGTGAGCGTCACCGTCTGGCCCCACGTGCTCAAGCGAATGTGCGCCGACCGGAACATCCACGTACTCGAATGACCAACTGAAAGGAGGAGCTGTGGCAACCGTCACACGGGAGTCGCATCTGAAGGAGAACCCGTACGAGGTCGCACGCACGCAACTGCGCCGCGTCGCCGACGTGTTCGGGATCGACGAGTCGCTCGTGCGCGTGCTCGAGCGCTGCAAGAAAGGGGTCGTGGTCTCCATCCCCACGCGGATGGACGACGGGCGGATGGAGGTGTTCGAGGGGTACCGCGTCCAGCACAACGTGGCCCGCGGCCCGTCCAAGGGCGGCATCCGCTACCACCAGGACGTGACCCTCGACGAGGTCCGCGCGCTGGCGATGTGGATGACGTGGAAGTGCGCGCTCACCGGCATCCCGTTCGGAGGCGCGAAGGGCGGCATCGCCTGCGATCCGAAGTCGATGTCGAAGGGCGAGCTCGAGCGGATGACCCGCCGCTTCGCGAGCGAGATCGTGAACGAGATCGGTCCCGACGTCGACATCCCCGCCCCCGACGTGAACACGAGCGGCCAGACGATGGCGTGGATCTTCGACACGTACTCGATGAACAAGGGCCGCCCGACGCTCGGCGTCGTGACCGGCAAGCCGCTCGACATCGGCGGCTCGCTCGGCCGTGAGGAGGCGACCTCCCGCGGCGCGTTCTTCACGGTGCGCGAGGTGCTGAAGAAGCTCGATCGGAGCTTCGACGACCTCACGAGCGTCGTGCAGGGCTTCGGCAACGTCGGCAGCTACCTCGCGGTGTTCCTGCACGAGCACGGCGCGAAGGTGATCGGCATCTCCGACTCGGCCGTCGCCCTGCACAACGAGAAGGGCATCGACATCCCGGCCGCGTTCGCGTGGAAGCGGGAGCACGGCACGCTGCGTGACTTCCCCGGCGCCGAGGAGATCGACGCCGAGGATCTGCTCGAGCTGGAGTGCGACCTGCTCGCTCCGTGTGCTCTGGAGCAGGTGATCACGGCGGAGAACGCGGACCGGATCAAGGCCTCGCTCATCTGCGAGGGCGCGAACGGGCCGATCACTCCCGAGGCCGACGAGATCCTTGAAGAGCGAGGCATCCTCGTCCTCCCGGACATCCTCGCCAACGCCGGCGGGGTCGTCGTCTCGTACTTCGAGTGGGTGCAGGGCCTGCAGCAGTACTTCTGGTCGGAGCAGGAGGTCGACTCGCGGCTCGACGCGATCATCACGCGGGCGTTCGAGGAGACCTGGCAGCTCCACCTGGAGCGTGAGCTGCCGCTGCGGCTCGCCGCCTACGGGCTGGCCGTGCAGCGCGTCGCGAGCGCGACGACCATCCGCGGCATCTATCCGTAGACGCCGCGCACCAAGTCCGCCCGCTCCGCGACCCGGCAAAAGACGCGGAGCGGGCGGTCTCTCCGTAGTGACTGCGGATGACGAGGACGAGCCACGGGCGTAGCCTGCGACCGTGCATCCGTCAGCCTCCTTCAGCGCGGCGATCCGCGTCCGGATCGAGAACATCCCGGGCGCGTTCGCCCGCTTGGCCGCCGCGGTCGGCGAGGCCGGCGGCCTGCTCGGCGCGATCGACCTCGTCCGGGTCGAGGGGTCGACGAAGATCCGCGACGTCAACGTCCTCGCCGACGACGAGCAGCATCTCGAGGCGATCGTCGCCGCCGTCCGGTCGGTCGAGGGCGTCGAGGTGATCCACGTCTCGGACCGCGTCTTCCTCGCCCACCTCGGCGGCAAGCTCGAGGTGCGCCCGCGCCTGCCGCTGAAGACGCGCGACGACCTTTCGATGGTCTACACGCCGGGCGTCGCGCGGGTCTCACGCGCGATCGCGGAGGATCCCGACAAGGTCTGGAACCTCACGATCAAGCGCAACTGCGTCGCCATCGTCAGCGACGGGACCGCGGTGCTCGGGCTCGGTGACATCGGCCCGGAGGCCGCCCTCCCCGTGATGGAGGGCAAGGCGGTGCTGTTCAAGGAGTTCGCCGGCGTCGACGCCTTCCCGATCTGCCTCGCCACGAAGGATCCCGACGAGATCGTCCGTACGGTCGAGGCGATCGCGCCGGCCTTCGGCGGCATCAACCTCGAGGACATCTCGGCGCCGCGCTGCTTCGAGGTCGAGCGACGGCTACGCGAGTCGCTCGAGATTCCCGTCTTCCACGACGACCAGCACGGGACGGCGATCGTCGTGCTCGCGGCGCTCCTCAACGCGCTGCGCGTCGTCGACAAGCGGCTCGACGAGGTCCGAATCCTGACCACCGGCTGCGGCGCAGCGGGTATGGCGGTGACGCGGATCCTCCAGCGGGCCGGCGCGACCTGGATCGTCGGCTGCGACGAGGGCGGAGCGCTCTATCGCGGCCGCGAGGGGCTGAACGCGGCGAAGCAGGAGTACGCCGAGCAGACGAATCCCGAGAACCTCCAGGGCTCCGCCGACGAGCTGCTCGCCGGAGCCGACGTCTTCATCGGCGTCTCGGTCCCGGGTGCGATCAGCGTCGAGGGCGTGCGGAGGATGGCGCCGCGCGCGATCGTCTTCGCGATGGCCAACCCGAATCCCGAGGTCGACCCGGAGGCGATCGAAGGCCTCGCCGAGGTGATCGCCACCGGCCGCAGCGACTACCCGAACCAGATCAACAACGTGCTCGCGTTCCCTGGTGTCTTCCGCGGTGCGCTCGACGTCCGCGCGCGGACGATCGACCCGGAGATGGAGCTCGCCGCCGCCCGCGCGATCGCGGCGGCGATCCCGGACGACGAGCTCTCGGCCGACTACGTGATCCCGAGCGTCTTCAACCGCTCCGTCGCGCCGGCGGTCGCCGAGGCGGTGGCCGAGGCGGCGCAGGCGACCGGCTCCGCCCGCCGCTCCGTGCCGACCCGGGCCGCGGTTCAGTAATTCTCCGGATGCGACTCGCCGTGGCGACGGTGACGATCGACGCGTGATCGACGTGAGGCATCCCGGGCACGATTCGGCCGTCCCGTTCGAGGCGGCCACCGTGGGCGAGGTGATGAGCCGCGGCGTGATCAGCTGTCCGCCCGAGACGCCGCTGCGCGTCGTCGCCCGGATGATGGCCACGTTCGGTGTGCACGCGATCTTCGTCTTCGAGCACACCGACGAGGACGACGAGGCGCTCAAGCTCTGGGCCGTCGTCTCCGACCTCGACCTCGTCGCGGCCACGCGGCTCGATCTCGACTCGCTGACCGCCGGCGGGGCGGCGGTCACGCCGCTCGTCACCGTCGCGGCCGACCGCTCGATCGCCGAGGCCGGCAGCCTGATGGCGCAGTATGGAATCGCCCACCTCGCCGTCACCGACCCCGACTTCCGGCGCCCGATCGGCGTCATCTCGACGCTCGACATCGCACGTGCGGTCGCGGCCGAGCGGGTCGAGGAGGAGGTCGAGGAGTGAACGAGCACCTGTCGCCGCTCGACCGCCTCGAGGCGCGGCTCGACGCCCAGGCCGCCCGGATCGACGAGCTCTACCGGCTGCTGCACGAAGCGAACGCCCAGCCGCAAGCGGCCGAACCGCGCCGGCGTCCACGCCGGCGGCGGGACCGCGTGGCTGCGCGACCCTGATCGCAAGACGAAAAGGAGGTCGGCCGTGCGCAAGGTCATCATCATGGGAGCCGGCGGACGCGACTTCCACAACTTCAACGTCGTCTTCCGGCACGACTCCGAGACCGAGGTCGTCGCCTTCACCGCGACGCAGATCCCCGGCATCGCGGATCGCGTCTACCCACCGTCGCTCGCCGGGCCGCTCTATCCCGAGGGAATCCCGATTCGCCCGGAGGAGGAGCTGACCGAGCTCGTGCATGCCCACGGCGTCGACGAGGTGATCCTCGCCTACTCCGACCTCAAGCACGAGACGGTGATGCACAAGGCATCGATCGTGCTCGCCTCCGGCGCCGACTTCCGGCTGCTCGGGCCCGACGCGACGATGCTCGGCTCCTCGAAGCCCGTCGTGGCCGTCTGCGCCGTCCGCACCGGTTGCGGCAAGAGCCAGACCAGCCGCAAGGTCGGCCGGACCCTGCTCGACGCCGGCCTGCGGGTCGCGCTCGTGCGTCATCCGATGCCGTACGGCGACCTCGAAGCCATGCGCGTGCAGCGGTTCGCGACGCTCGAGGACATCGACGCGTCGCATCCGACGGTCGAGGAGCGCGAGGAGTACGAGGAGCCGGTGCGGCTCGGCATGGTCATGTACGCCGGCGTCGACTACGAGGCGATCCTCCGCCGGGCCGAGGAGGAGGCCGACGTGATCGTCTGGGACGGCGGCAACAACGACCTCCCGTTCTACAAGCCGGACCTCCTGATCGTGGTTGCCGATCCGCTGCGGCCCGGACACGAGCTCGGCTACCACCCGGGCGAGACGAACCTCCGCCTCGCCGACGTCGTCGTGATCAACAAGGTCGACACGGCCGCCGCGCACGACGTCGAAGCCGTCGCCGAGAGCGTGCAGGACGTGAACCCGCTCGCACAGGTCGTCTTCGCCAAGTCGCCGCCGGTCCTCGACGCCAGGCCCCGACCTGCTCGGCAAGACGGTGCTCGTGATCGACGACGGGCCGACGCTGACCCACGGGGAGATGCCGTTCGGCGCGGGCCTTGTCGCCGCTCGCCGGGCCGGAGCCGCCCGGATCGCCGATCCGCGGCCGCTGGCCGTCGGCTCGCTCCGGGACGTGTTCGAGCGGTGGCCGCAGCTGACGAACGTGCTGCCGGCGATGGGCTACTCCGACGCGCAGCTCCGCGAGCTCGAGGAGACGGTCAACAAGGTCGAGTGCGACGTCGTCGTCACCGGCACGCCGATCGACCTCGGGCGCCTGATCGACTCGCGGCATCCGATCCGGCACGTCCGGTACGAGCTCGAGGAGATCGGCCACCCGACCATCGAGGACGTCCTCGCTCCGGTGCTGAAGGCGGCGAGGCCGGTGCTGACGGCCTGATGACCTAGCTCTCGAGACTGCGGAGAAGTACCGACGGTTCGTCGCGGTTCGCCCGGATTCCGGTGGCTGCGCAGGCGCCGATCATGCGCGCAATGCCACTGGACACCGAAGGAGCAACCATGAAGATCTCGCTATTCGCACTCGCCCTCGCCGCAACGATTTGCGCCGGAGTGTTCGGCACCGGCCGGGCTCTCGCCACGACGTCTCATCACGCGACGACCAAGACCGTGAACATCGTCATGCACGATCCGGGCTGCCACTGGTTCATGGTTCACGGCAAGTACGCGAAGACGGACACCGTCAAGGCGAGTCAGGTCAAGCTCGTCGACCAGGACGAAGCCGCGCTGAAGGTCGCCTCCCGCCACGGCATGCGGCACATCCCGGTCGGCAAGTCGATCACCGTCGGCCGCGGGAGCTACGTGATCATGATGGTCGGACAGGCGCCCGACGACAACTACCTCAAGCTCACCGTCCACTGAGCAACACCCAGTTGCTCCTCCGAGAGGGCGGCCTCGCCGCCCTCTCTTCGTGCTCAGTCGATTGCCCTGCGGTAGAAGCCGCGCAGCCCGACCGTGAGCAGGACGCTGACGGCGAAGATCAGTACGACGATGCAGATCCAGGGCCGGATGTGCGGGACGTACGGGACCATCGCGCCGCGCATCAGCTCACTCACGTACGTCATCGGATTGAAGAGGGTGACGATCTGGAACCAGCGGATCTGATCGAGCGACGGCCACGCATACTGGCTGCAGCCGGTGAAAAGCAGCGGCGTGAAGACGACGGCGAAGAGCAGGCTGATCTTCTCCGGCCGCACGAATGTCCCCATCAGCAACCCGAAGCCGGCGCCCACGAGCGCTCCTAACACGAGCCCCGCAAGGAAGAGCGGGAGGGCGTCCCAGCGCCACGGGATCGAGCCGAGGATGATGATTCCGAGCGGGATCATGATCAGCGTCGCCGTGAGCGAGCGCAGGACCGCGAAGAGCACCTTCTCGCCCACGACGTAGCTGGTCGGCATCGGCGCGAGCAGGCGGTCCTCGATCTCCTTCGTCCAGCCGAACTCGGCCACGAGGGGGAAGGCGAGCGCCTGGATCGCCGTGATCACGGCGGTCAGCGCGAGCAGGCCGGGATAGAGCACGTTCGTGTAGCCCTTATGCGTGTAGTTCAGGGTCTGGAGCACGTACCCGAACACGAAGAGCAGGAACAGCGGCTGCAGGATGACCTGGGCAAGAAAGGCCGGGAGCTCGCGCCAGGTGACGTACACGTCGCGGTAGAGGACGGCGCGGAACGCACGCAATTGCGTCCCCCACCTGATCGCCGGAGCCGCGACGGCGCTCATCGCAACGTCCTTCCCGTGAGGTGGATGAAGACGTCCTCCAGCGTCGGCGTGCCGAGCTTGACGTCCTGGAGCGCGAGCCCGTGCTCGGCCAGCACGGCCGCCGCAGGCGCGACGCATAGCGCCGCGTCCCCGGTGAGATAGAGGCGCACCCGGAGCGGCTGCGAGCCCGAGGACGCGGCCTCCGGACTGCCGTTCCCGTCGGCGGCGTGCACCGTCTCGACCCGTTCGACGCCGGCCAGCGCTCCCAGTGCGTCGACGACGGCGCCGTCTGCGGCCTGATCCGCGGTGAGCTCGAGCGTCCCCTCTCCCTCGAGCGAGCTGATCAGCGCCTCCGGCGTGTCGAGTGCCAGCAGACGGCCGTGATCCATGACCCCGACCCGGTCGGCGAGCAGCGCGGCCTCGTCCATGTCGTGCGTCGTGAGGATCAGCGTCACGTCCAAGTCGCTCAGCTCTCGCAGCCGATCCCAGACGAAGAGCCGAGCCGCCGGATCGAGACCCGTCGTCGGCTCGTCGAGGAAGAGCACGCGTGGTGCGTGCATCAAGGCCCGGGCGATCATCACCCGCTGCGACTGCCCACCGGAGAAGAAATCCGGCTTGTCCGTCGCGCGGTCGAGCAGGCCGAACTGGTCGAGCAGCTCGTCGGCCCGCTGCTCGCTCTCGCGGGCGGGCACGCCGTGGTAGGCGGCGTGGAAGATGAGGTTGTACCGGATCGAGATCGAGCGGTCGAGGTTGCTGTGCTGCGGCACGACGGCGAGCTGCGCGCGCGCCCGCACCGGATCGCTCACCACGTCGACGCCGCCGAGGCGGGCCGTCCCGGCGGTCGGGCGAACGCGAGTCGTCAGCATCCCGATGGTCGTGGTCTTCCCCGCTCCGTTCGGCCCCAGCAGGCCGAACACCTCGCCCGGCGCCGCGGCGAACGTCACGCCGTCGACCGCATTCACGGGTGACTTCGGATAGCGCTTGACGAGGTCGACGACCTCGACGGCCAGGCCTTCGGACTCCGCGGGAACCACCTCGAAATCCTAGGGCCAGGGGTGTACGTTCGGGACATGGACGTGCTCTCCAGTCGCCCGGTCGAGGGCCGCAAGACGGTCACCGTCCTCTTCTGCGACCTCGTCGCGTACACCGAGCTCGCCGGCCGGCTCGACCCGGAAGCGCTGCGGCATCTGATGCTCGTCTTCTTCGAGCGCGCCGCGGCGGCGATCGAGGCGCACGGCGGCACGGTCGAGAAGTTCGTCGGCGACGAGGTGATGGCCGTCTTCGGCGTGCCCGTCGTGCACGAGGACGACGCGCTGCGGGGCGTGCGCGCGGCCGTCGCCGTCCAGGAGTGCGTAGCCGAGCTCGATCGCGAGAGCGACGTGCACCTCGAGGCGCGGATCGGGCTCAACACCGGCGAGGTGGTGACCGGGGATCCGTCCACCGGCCACGGGTTCGTCAGCGGCGACGCCGTCAACGTCGGCAAGCGGCTCGAGCAGGCGGCCGCCCCGGGCGAGATCGTGCTCGGAGAGTCCACGCACCGCCTCGTCGGCCACGCAGTACAGGCGGCGCCGCTCCCTCCGCTGACGCTGAAGGGAGTGGCCGAGGCGACGACCGCGTTCCGGCTCGAGTCGGTCGACCCCGCCGCGACGGCGATTCCGCGCCGCGACGACACGCCCCTCGTCGGCCAGCAGCAGGAGCTGGAGCGGCTGCGTTCCGCGTACGGCGAGGCCTCCTCCTCCGGCGTCCGCCTCGTGACCGTCGTCGGCGACTCCGGCATCGGCAAGTCGCGGCTGGCGCGCGAGCTGCTCCGCTCCCTCGAGGGCGAGGCGAGCGTCGTCGTGGCGAGCTGCCCGCCGTACGGCGAGGGGACGACGTTCTCGCCGATTCGCGAGGCGTTCAGGCATGCCGGCCGCGACGAGAGCGTGCTCGAGAGCTCGAGCTACGAGGTGTTCGCCGCGACGAGGAGCCTGTTCGAGGATCTCGCCCGCGAGCAGCCGCTCGTCGCAGTGTTCGACGACGTCCACTGGGCCGAGGAGACGCTGCTCGACCTGATCGAGCACCTCTCGGTCCGCCTCGGAGCTGCACGCGTGCTGCTCCTCTGCATCGCGCGGCCCGAGCTGGCGGAGCGGCGGCCGCAGTGGCTGTCGCGGCCCGAGGCGACGCTGAGGCTCGAGGCGCTGTCCAGCCTGGACGCGCACGGCCTGCTCGACGCGCTCGACGCGCCGGCCGCCGTGCGCGAGCGCATCGCCGAGCTCGCGGAGGGCAATCCGCTCTTCATCGAGCAGCTCGCGGCCTTCGCCGGCGAGGAGGGCGAGAAGGTGACGCTGAGTGGCTCGATCCGCGGTGTCCTCCACGCTCGGCTCGACCGGCTCGCTGCCGGGGAGCGCGCGGTGCTCGAGCGTGCCTCGGTGATCGGCCGCAGCTTCCCCCTCGACGCCGTCTTGCAGCTGATCGCGCCCGACGAGCAGGAGCAGGCGCACGCCCGCGTCTTCGAGCTCGTGCGGCGCGGGCTGATCAGGCCCGACGTCATGAGCGAAACGGACGGCTTCCGCTTCCAGCACGCGCTCATCCGCGAGGCCGTGTACGAGGGAATGCCGAAGGCGCTCCGCGCCGACCTGCACGAGACGGTCGCCGCGCAGCTCGACGGGACGGACGCCGCACCCGCAGTCGTCGGCTACCACCTCGAGCACACGTTCCTACTGCGCCGCGAGCTCGGGCTGCGCGACGCCGAGCTTGCGAAGCGCGCCGGCCGCCTCCTGCGCCTCGCGGCCGAGGAGACCCTGAGCCGCACCGACGCACCGGCGACGATCTCGCTGCTCGAACGCGCCCGCACGCTCTTGCCGGACGACGATCGCGAGCTCCCGTCACTCCTGACCAGCCTCGGTGCCGCGCGCCTGAACGGCGGCGACCTGCCCGGGGCGGAGTCCGCTCTCCTCGAGGCGGTCGACGCCGCCGTCGCGCTCGGCCAGCGGGCCGCCGAGCTCCACGCCCGCATCGAGCTCCAGTTCATGCGCGCCTTTGCCGAGGAGACGCCGGTCGAGGACAGCGTCGAGCTCGCGGAGGAGGCGATCGCGGAACTCGAGCCGCTCGGCGACGAGCTCGCGCTCGCCCGCGCCTGGTGGCTGAGGAGCACCGGCGACCTCGCCGCGGGCCGCTGGCGCGCGCGAGGAGAAGCGATCGAGCGCGCACTCGAGCACGCGCGCCGGGCGCAGGCCGGGGTCGAGATGGTCGGGACGCTGGCCGGGCTGTCGGCGCAGGCGCTGCTGCACGGGCCTACTCCGGTCGACGAGGCGATCGCCGGAATCCAGGATCTGCGGGACGAGCTCGGGCTCGACTCGCCGCTGCGAGGGTCGATCAACACCAGCCTCGCCGGGCTGCTCGCGATGCGCGGCGACTTCGACGAGGCGCGCCGTCTGTTCCGGGACGCGGCGGCGACGTACGAGGAGTTCGGCCTCCGCTTCCGGCGGGCCAACCAGTCGTTCGTGGGCGCCCAGATCGAGCTGCTCGCCGGAGACACCCCGGCGGCCGAGCAGCAGCTGCGCGCCTCGACCGCGGCGTTCGACGAGATCGGCGCCGCCACCTCGGCGACCACCCATCGTGCCCTCCTCGCCGAGGTCGTCGCGAGGCTCGGGCGCCTCGAGGAGGCGACCGAACTGGCACAGCAGGTTGCCGCGCAGGCGTCCTCCTTCGACCTCATCGCCCAGGTCCTGTCGCGCACCGCGCTTGCGCGCGTCCGCGTGGGCGAAGGGTCGACGCAGGAGGCGGTCGAGCTGGCGACCGAGGCGTGCCGGCTCCTGGTGGACGCCGAGTTCCCCCAGCTGGCGATCGCCGCTCTCACCGCCGCAGCCGAAGCCGCCGCGGCGGCGGACGACGGCGCCGAGGCAGAGCGGCTGCTCGCCGAGGCGCGGCAGATCGCCGAAGCAAAGGGCGCGACCGCCAGCCTGGCGCAGCTTGAAGCGATTCGCGTCGCCGGATAGATTCGCTGGAATCTGCGGATAGGGAGGACGAAATGAGCGAGGAGACCCACGGCGGCGACGGGCTCGAGGAGCACGGCATCGAAGAGCACGGCATCGAGGAACACGGCATCGAGGAACACGGCATCGAGGAACACGGCATCGAAGAGCACGGCATCGAAGAGCACGGCATCGAGGAACACGGCATCGAGGAACACGGCATCGAAGAGCACGGGATCGAAGAGCACGGCGAGGAAGAGCACGGCGACGACAAGTAGGAAGCGAGTCAGCGGCAGCGCCCGCAGGCCGCTGCCGGGAGCACATCGGGTCGGCGCGGTCGCGTCCGACGAGCCGGTCGAGGTGACGGTGATCGTGCGTCCGCGCGAGCCGCTGCCTGCGCCCGACGAGCTCGGACGCCAGCCGCTCCGGGAACGCCGCTACCTCTCGCGGCGCGAGTTCGCCGCCCGCTACGGCGCCGACCGCAAGGACCTCGCCGCGATCCAGCGGTTCGCAACCGAGCATGGACTGCACATCCGCCAGGCGAGCGCGGCGCGGCGCAGCGTCGTCCTCGTGGGACCGGCGGCGCGGATGCAGGACGCGTTCTCCACGCGCCTCTCTCACTACCGCTCGCCGGAGGGCGACTACCGCGGACGCTCGGGCCACCTCCACGTCCCGGCCGCGGTCGCGCCGGCGATCGAGGCGGTGCTCGGCCTCGACGACCGGCCGCAGGCGACCGCGGACTGTCGCGCCGTCCCGCGGGCGCGCGCCGACCAGGCCCGCAAGACCTCCTTCACGCCGCCGCGCGTCGCCGAGCTGTACGACTTCCCGCGCCGCCTCGACGGCAGCGGGCAGCGGATCGCGGTGCTCGAGCTCGGCGGCGGCTTCCGCCGCTCCCACCTGCAGCGCTACTTCGCAAAGCTCGGCAAGCCGATGCCGAAGATCTCCGCCGTCTCGGTGGACGGCTTCCGCAACCGGCCGGGCGTCAACCACAGCGCGGACGGCGAGGTCGTGCTCGACATCGAGGTGATCGGCGCCATCGCCCCGGGCGCCGAGCAGCTCGTCTACTTCGCGCCCCCGAGCGACCGCGGCTTCCTCGACGCCGTGACGACGGCGCTCTTCGATCCCCGCGGCCCGTCGGTGCTCTCGATCAGCTGGGGACAGGCCGAGGCGGAGTGGACCGAGCAGGGCCGGCACGCGCTCGACCAGGCGTTCCGCGCCGCGGCTCTTCTCGGCATCACGGTCTGCGCCGCGTCGGGCGACAACGGCTGGACGGACGGCGTCGCCGGCCGCGTGGCCCACGTCGACTACCCCGCCTCGAGCCCGCACGTCCTCGCCTGCGGCGGCACACGCCTCGCGGTGGGGGGCGGCGGCATCGACGAGGTCGTGTGGAACGACCACGACGGCAACTCGACGGGCGGCGGTGTGAGCTCCCTCTACGACGTGCCGGCGTGGCAGAAGACTGCGCGCGTCCCGGCCTCCGTCAACGAAGGAGCCGTCGCCGGGCGCGGCGTGCCTGACGTCGCCGGGAATGCGGATCCCCACAGCGGTTGGCTGGTCGGCGACGGCGTCGACGACCATCCGTTCGGAGGCACGAGCGCGGTGGCTCCGCTCTGGGCCGCGCTCGTCGCGCAGCTCAACCAGCACCTCGGCGCCCGGGCGGGCTTCCTCAACCCGCTCCTCTACGAGCTCGACCCGTCCGCCTTCAACGACGTCCCGACCGGTGGAAACGGGGCGTATCGCGCCCGCCGGGGCGCCTGGGACGCGTGCACCGGCCACGGCACGCCGCGCGGCCGGGCGCTCATCGACGCGCTCAGCGCCTGATCCGTGGAAAGCCGCCCCGAGGCGGTAGAAATCCCCGATGCGGACGCCGCGCCGCGGACGCACGATCGGTGCATGCAGGAGATGCTCCTCACCGGCCGCGGCGGCGAAGGTGTGGTGCTCGCGTCGCAGATCCTCGCCGACACGTTCGCACGCGCCGGCTACTGGGTGCAGAGCTTTCCCGAGTTCAAGGCCGAGCGGCGCGGCGCCCCGATCTCGGCCTTCCTCCGCTGGGACGACGCACCCATCAGGCGCCGTTACAAGGTGCGGGAGTGCGACGTGCTCGTCGCGATCTCGGCCTCGCCGCCGTCGGCCCCTTCGGTGGCGATGCTGCGCCCCGGCGGCCTCCTTCTCGTCAACCGCGAGACGCGGTTCCCCCATCGCGGCGACTACCGGGTTGCGCGCGTTCCGGGTTCGCAAGTCGCGCGGCGCAACCGGATCCTGTCGGCGGAAGGGCGGCCGATGGGAAACGTCGCCGTGCTCGGGGCCGCGGTGCGGCTGCTGCTTCCCGACGGGCTCGGCTTCCTCGAGGACGCGATCCGGGCGCGCATGGGCGCGCTCGCGGAGCCGAACGTCGTCGCCGCCCGCGAGGGCTATCGGCGCTGCACGACCCAGCACGCGACCGCCTCAGACACGCCCTACGAAGCGGCCGAAGCGCCCGTGCCCAGGCCGCCCCTCCCGCCCTTCGCGGTCAGCCTCACCACCTCGCGCGTCAACCACACCGGTACGTGGTCGGTGGAGCGCCCGGTTCTCCTCGAGGCGTGCAACGTCTGCGGCCTCTGCGCGCTCTTCTGCCCGGAGGGGGCGATGCGGCGCGTGAACGGCACGATGGAGATCGACCTCGACTACTGCAAGGGCTGCGGGATCTGCGAGGACGTCTGCCCGGTCCGCAACGCGATCGAGATGGAGGAGGTGCCCGCATGAGCGTAGGCTCGACGGAGCTCACAGAAGCGAAGGTGCCGGCTTTGCCGGCGCCGGAGCGGAAACTCAGCGCCGAGCTCCCGCGCGGCCGCACCGTTCTCACCGGCAACGAGGCCGCGGCGGTCGCCGCCGTCCTCGCGCGCGCGCAGCAGATCGCCTGCTACCCGATCACGCCGCAGACGCTGATCGTCGAGCGCCTCGCCGACCTCGTCGCCGGCCGCGACGACATCGTCTTCGCCAACCTCGACAGCGAGCACTCGATGTTCGGCTACGCGCTCGCCTCCACGCGCGCCGGCTCGCGCTGCTTCACCGCTACCTCGTCCCAGGGGCTCCTCTACTCGCACGAGCAGCTCCACCGCGCCTCGCGCGAGCGCATCCCGCTCGTCGCGGTGAACGTCAACCGCTCGGTCGTCGCACCGTGGAGCCTCGAGCCCGACCTCGCCGACAGCATGAGCCAGCGCGACACCGGCTGGATCCAGCTCTACTGCGCCTCCGGTCAGGAGCTGCTCGACAGCGTCCTCTGCGCCTACCGGATCGCGGAGGAGGCGATGCTGCCGGTGCTCGTCTGCGCCGAGGGCTTCCTCATCTCGCATACGGCCGAGGTCGTCGACGTGCCGACCCAGGAGCAGGTGGACGAGTTCCTGCCTCCGTTCCGGCCGCCGGACGACTGGCTGCTCGACCCGCGCAAGCCGCGCGCGTTCAGCGGCCTGCCCGAGCCGAACGACTACGCGACCTACCAGCGCAACGTCGCGGAGGCACACGACCGCACGCGCGGACTGCTCGCGGAGGTCGCCTCCGAGTTCGCCGCATTGTTCGGACGGGAGAAGGTCGCGTCGCTCGACGTCGCCGGCGACCCAGGGGCGGACAGCGCCCTCGTCACGATCGGGACGATCGGCGAGACCGCGCACGAGCTGCTCGCCGACGACGAGCCGCCGCTCCTCGTCCGCGTCCACGCCTTCCGCCCCTTCCCCGCCGACGAGCTCGCCGCCGTGCTGCAGCACGTCTCCCATGTCTGCGTCGTCGACCGCTCGCCGGCCTTCGGCGCACCCGGGGCGCTCGGCGAGGACGTCCGCTCCTGCGGGATCCCGGCGACCGACGTCGTCTGCGGGCTCGGCGGCAGCGACGTGACGCCCGACACGCTCCGCCTCGCCCTCGAGCGCGCGCAGGTCGATTCCCCGGACCGCGACGCCGTCTATCTCGTGGGAGGTGCGTAAGCGTGGCCGTCTGGCTCGACGAGGTCATCAACGAGGAGCCGCTGATCTTCCCCGGCCACGCCGCCTGCGCAGGCTGCGGGCCGGCGGTCAACATGCGCCACTTCCTCGGCGCGCTCAAGGCCGCCGGCCCGGACCGCGACATCGTCCTCGTCATCCCCGCCTCCTGCTGGACGATCATCGCCGGCGCCTGGCCGGTGAGCGCCTTCGGCGTCTCCGTCTACCTCACCCCCTTCGCGTCCGCGGCCGCCGAGGCCTCGGGGATCAAGGCGGCGCTGCGGCAGCGCGGCCTCGGCGGCACGCACGTCGTCGTCTGGGGCGGCGACGGCTCGACGAACGACATCGGCCTCGCGACCGTCTCCGCGGCCGCGGAGCGGAACGAGGACCTGATCTACGTCCTCAACGACAACGAGGCGTACATGAACACGGGCGTCCAGAAGTCCGGCGGCACCCCCGAGGGCGCGTGGACGACGACGACCCCCGTGGCCGCGCCGCGCGAGGGGACGAAGAAGGACATCGACCGGATCATGGCCGCGCACGCGATCCCCTACGTCGCCACGCTCGCGGCGGGCTCGGTGCCGGAGCTGAAGGACTTCCGCGCGAAAGTCACGCACGCCGCGGAGCTGCACGGGTTCCGCTTCCTGCACGCGCTCGGAGCCTGTCCGCCCGGCTGGCGCTATCCGACCGAGCAGTCGGTCGAGATCGTGCGCCGCGCCGTCGAGTCGCGGTACTTCCCGCTGTTCGAAGTCGACGCCGGAGCGTGGCGGATCACCTACCGGCCGAAGCACCCGCTGCCGGTGGACGAGTTCCTCTCGACGCAAGGGCGCTTCGCCCACCTCGACGAGGAGCGGATCGCGAGCGTGCAGCGTCATATCGACGAGCGCTGGGAGCTGCTCGGCCGGCTCGAGGCCGCCACGGCGGAGCCGGCGGCATGAGCGCATCCGTTACGAGCATCACCTCGGTTCGTCCGAAGGAGTTCCACTTCCCGCTCAGGGTCGACTCGGTCGGCGGACGCCACGTGACTGTGCAGGTCGAAGGCAAGCACTCCGTCGAGGTCTGCCCGCCGCTGGTCTTCAAGGGTGACGACGCAGGCACGTGGAGCCCGGAGGACTTCTTCGTGGCCGCCGCCGCGTCGTGCCTTGCCGTCACCTTCACCGGCATCGCCGAGCGTGCCGGACTCGACTACGCCGACCTCACCGTCGACGCGGACGGCGTCTGCGGCCAGCGGCCCGACGGTCGCTTCGGGTTCACCAGTCTCTGGCTCCGACTCGAGCTTTCGACTCCCGAAGACCCGGCGGAGGCGCGCAGGCTGGCGGAGCGCGCCGAGGAGGCCTGTCTCGTGGCAGCGTCTCTCGACGTCCCGATCGACACGACCATCGTCGTCAACGGCTGCTGACACATGCCGTCCTTCGTGATCCTCGGCGAGGAGCAACAGGCGCTGGCCGACCTGACCGCCGGCTTGGTGGCCGCGCTGGAGCGGCACGGCTTCGAAGCGGCGAACGGCACGCCGCCGGCGCTCGTGCTCAACCTCGTCGATGCGGAGCAGCCACGGCCCTTCCGCCGCCGCGCGCGGGGCACATTCGCCGCCGCCCTCTGGAGCCTCCCCACTCCGCCGGCCGACGCCTTGCGCGAGACATACCCGATGCTCGTCCGCGCGCTCGCGAACATCAGCCTCTGCTACGTCCCGGGACACGGAGTTCTCTTCACGACGATGGAGCGTGGCTGCTATCTCGTGCCCGAGGGGCCGGAGCTGGCGGAGACGGTCGTCGCCCGGCTCGAGCCGCTTGCCACCGCGCATCTCGTGATCGACAACGAGTTCCGCCGCGACCTCGAGCAGGAGCTCTGGCACGGCGACGACCTGACGCGCGAGATCGGCGAGGCCGGGCGGCGCCTCGACCGCCTCGGGCTCCTGCCCGCTCCCTTCCCGGTGGAGGAGCTCGTGAGCGAGCGCGACCTGCGGCAGATCAAGCGGCTGTACGCGATCGGCGGCCTGTCGTACGGCAACCTCTCCGCCCGCAAGGACGCGCACCGCTTCTGGATGAGCGCGAGCGGCGTCGACAAGGCGAAGCTCGACGAGCCGGGGCGCGACATCCTCCTCGTCTCGGGCTACGACGCAGCGGGCGGGAAGATCGTGCTCAGCGTTCCGCCCGACGTCGAGCCGCGGCGGGTCTCGGTCGACGCCATCGAGCACTGGATGATCTACGAGGCGAACCCCGAGGTCGGCGCGCTCCTCCACGTCCACGCCTGGATCGACGGGATCGAGGCAACCGAGATCAACTATCCCTGCGGCACCTCCGAGCTCGCCGAGAGCGTCGCCGCGCTGGTCGCCGCGGCCCCGGACCCGGCGCACGCGGTCGTCGGCCTGCGCAACCACGGGATCACGGCAACCGGCTCGAGCCTGACCGAGATCCTCGACCGGATCGAGTCGAGCCTGCTCCCGCAGGTTCCGATGGTGTAACCAGGCCGCAGGATCCCCCTCCGCTGTAAGAGATCTGCGAAGAGCCGGGCGGATCGGCACACTGGGGCGATGCGGCGCGGGGTCTGGCTCCTCGTTCTCGGCGTATTCGCGGCTGCGCTCGGCGCGGCGTCCGCGTACGCGGCCGGGACCACGACCACGACGACCACGACGACGACGACCTCGACGACGTCGACGACGACCACGTCGACGACGACCTCGACCGGCACGACCACGACGACTCCCCCGCCGAGCTACTCGCGGCTCATGCCGTCGTACCTCTCGGCGGGCTGCGTCGGCGCCGGTGCGGCGGCGATTGCGGAGCCGGGGCGCAGGGTTCTCGTGCTCGGCACTCCTGGGTCCACCCTCGGCCCGTCCGCCTATCCGGCCGACGCCCCGATCGTCCGCTTCCTCTCCTCGACCGGGAGCGGCTCGGCCTGCACGACCGCGCACATCGCGCTTGGGTCGGTCGCGCTGTTCGGAGGCGTGATCACGGCGAGCAGCGTCCAGGCGACCCACGGGAAGGGAACGGTCAGCGGCTTCGAGATCTACGGCTCGCCGGTGACGCTCCGCGCCGGCCACGCCGTGCGCATCGGCGGTTGGGGTGAGGTGACGCTCGGGAAGACGGTCGGGCGGCTCACGGCTCCGCTCGTCGTGCAGCTCCTCGCGGCACACCACGGGCTGCCCGCAGGGACGACGATCGCCTTCGCCTTCAGCGCGTCCTCGCAGGTCGTCCACGGGTCGAAGGCGGGGCACCACTCCGCGGCGAGCACGACCCACGGCTCCAAGACGAAGGGCGCGAGCAAGGTGAAGAAGAAGCCGCCGCCCGACTTTCCCGCGTCGTCCGACCCATTCCTCTCCCCCGGCGTTCTCGCGCCGGCCGCGCGGCGCAACGCCGTCGTCTCGACCGCGATGAAATACCTCGGCGTCCGGTATCAGTGGGGCGGCGCGGGCCCCAAGACCGGCTTCGACTGCTCGGGCCTCGTCAAGTACGTGTTCGCGCAGCTGGGGGTCCCGCTGGTGCACTTCGCGGCCGCGCAGTGGCACTCCCCCTACGGAGTCTGGGTCGCGCCGAACCGCCTCCAGCCCGGCGACCTCGTCTTCTTCGTCGGCTCCGACGGCACGCGCAAGGCACCTGGACACGTCGGCATCTACGTTGGCGACGGCTACCTCATCGACGCGCCGCACACAGGTTCGTTCGTCCGCATCGACAGCCTCAAGGAACCCCGGCTCGCGAGCGGATACGTCGGCGCGAGGCGAATCGACAGCGAGTTGCTCGTGGCCCGCCACCTGCTCGGGGTGACGAACGCGGCGGCCCAGCCGTTCCCGCACCCGCTGAGCTTCGAGGCCTCCGGCGCTGCGCCGCTGGTGATGGCGTCCGTGCGACCGACCGCGGCGCGCATCCCGGCTGGGCAGAGCAACGTGCCGTTGCTCGTGGGCGGGCCGCTGGGTGGAGTGCTCGCCCTCTCGGTGGTTGCCGGAGCCTTCACCTTCCGGCGGCGGCGCCGGACGGCGGCCGGCGCCGATCCTTCGAGCTAATCCGGCCCCGAGCCGCCGCTACACTAGGCCTCCGCCGGGCGCATTCGTCTAGTGGCCTAGGACACCGCCCTCTCACGGCGGCGGCACGGGTTCGAATCCCGTATGCGCCTCTTAGCTCGTCCGGCGATCGAAGTACGCTCGCCGGAGCTTGGCCAGCCATCTGATCGACGCCAGGGGAACCGTCGAACCGAACGTCGACCCTGAGGGCGTCGAGTCGCGCCTGCGCGACGGCGTCTTCCTCTGGCTCGACATCGACAGCCCCACCGAGGCCGACTTCAAGCTGCTGAGCGACGTCTTCAAGCTGCACCCGCTCGCGCTGGAGGACGCGCGCAAGTTCGGGCAGCGGCCCAAGATCGAGGACTTCGACGACTTCACGGCCCTCGTCGTCTTCGGTGCCGTCGACGACCCCACCCGCCGCTCCGGGCTCGCGCCGATCGAGGTGCACTGCTTCTACTCGGAGAAGTGGCTGATCACGGTGCACAAGGGAGAGTGCTCGGTCTTCGAAGAGCTGCGGAACCAGTCGCACAAGCGCCTCCAGAAGTACGAAGAAGGGCTCGGGATCCTCTACCTCGTCGTCGACGAGCTGGTCGACAGCTTCCTGCCGCAGCTGTCCGAGCTCGACGACGAGTTCGACCAGCTCGAGGACACAATCCTCACCGACCCGCAGCCGTCGTCGCTGCAGCAGGCGATCACGATGAAGCGGCAGCTCGTACAGCTGCGGAAGATCGTCAACCCGCAGCGCGACATGTTCGCCGCGCTCCTCTCCGGCCGCTACGAGCTGCCGGGCATGACCCCGGAGCACGAGCGCTACTTCCGGGACGTCTACGACCACCTGATCCGTGTCTCGGAGCAGCTCGACGACTACCGCGACCTCGCCTCCGGCACGACCGACCTGTACCAGTCGACGGTCGGCAACAAGATGAACCTGACGATGAAGCAGCTCGGGTGGGTCGCGACCTTCTTCCTGCCGCTCTCGTTTCTCACCGGGTTCTTCGGCCAGAACTTCACGCTGCTCGTCGGCACGATCATCCGCCCCGACTGGACGTTCTGGGTGCTCGGCCTCGGCCTCGACATCGCCGCCTTCATCGCCGTCCTGCTCTGGTTCCTCAACCGCGAGCGCGGCAACCTCACGCTCCGGATGCCGGCGCTTCCCGCCCTGCCGCACCGAAAATGAGCGCGCCCTTCTGGGCCGCCGAGCACTGGTGCCAGGAGGAGAGCGGCAAGGTCCGGCACTCGTTCGAGCTCGTCGTCCTCGCATGTGCGCTGCTGATGCTGCCCGCCGTGCTGATCCAGGACTCCTCGCTGCATTCGCCGTGGACCGTCCTCTCCTGGGCCCTCGGCACCATCGTCTGGCTCGTCTTCACCGTCGAGCTCGCGCTGACCCTCCATTACGCGCACGACCGGCGCGCGGCGCTCCGTGCGCACTGGGCCGACGCAGTCGTCGTCGTCGCGATCTTCCCGCTGTGGGGACTGTTCTTCGCGGCGCTCGGCCCGGGGTGGTTACGTGGCTGGCGCCTGGCGCGCCTCTGGGTGATCGCCGCCCGGATCTTCCGCGCGGAGGGCCTGCTCACGAACCGGCGCAACCTGCCGTACATCGCGGCGCTCACCTTGCTGCTCGTCACGGTCACGGGGATCGCGGTGCACGAGACCGACCCGACCCGCTTCCCGAACCCGTGGCGCGGTCTCTGGTTCGCGATCGTCACCGTCACCACGGTCGGCTACGGCGACACCTTCCCGACCTCGCCCATGGGACGGGTGATCGCATCCTTCCTGATGATCGTCGGCATCGGCTTCCTCGGGCTCGCGACCGCGTCGATCGCCGGCCACTTCGTCAACCAGGACGCCGAGGACAAGCACCGTCAGGCGACCGACAAGCAGGACCAGATCCTCGCCGAGCTCCGCCGGGTGCACGAGCGGCTCGACAAACTCGAGGCTCGGAGCTAAACGTCCGCAATACGCGGACGTCGCCCGCTCCGACCCCTTTGACAATCGGCGGCGCGAGCGTATCGTCGCAGGGGGCGGGCCTCGGTCGCGGCCCCCTTCTCCGGGGCCCGCCCCTCGAAACTAAGACGTTCGTCTCGTCCCAACGGTTCGTTGGATCGGGTGCCGACCCAGGCGAGTTTTACGAGATCCAAACGCCGGCTCTGCGAGTAGTACAGAGAGCACCGACAGAGCACGGCCCCCTTGACCCGGGCCGTGTCTCCACCCAGGGGCGGCCCAACACGTCCTCCCAGTGGCCGTCCCGCTCCTCGCAGGGGGCGGCTGCCACGGCCATTGCAGTCGCCCCCACCACCGTCACGAAAATCACCCCTCGGGCGAGCCGGGCGGGAGTAAACTGCGGGCGTGTTCCGCGGTCGTAGCGCAGTCATCGCAACGGTGCTCGCAATCGCCGGAGTCGCGTCCGTCGCCGCCGGCTGCGGCGGTGGCAGCACCAGCGGCGCGCTTCAGCTGGACCCGGTCGCGGCCGCCGCGACGAAGACCCAGCAGGCGGGCGCAGCGCGGATGCGCTTCGCCATGGCGATCAACAGTCCTCACCTGCCGGGCAAGACGATCCGCATCCGCGGCACCGGCGCGATTCGACGGCTCGAACGCGGAGATGAGCTTCAAGCTGGGCTCGCTGCTCAAGCAGATAGGCCTCCCGAAGGGCCTGGGCAGCTCGACCCCGGCACAGCTCCTGAACGCCTCGATCAAGGAGATCCTGCTCGAGCAGAACGGCGATTACGTCGTCTACATGCGAATCCCGTTCCTCTCGTCTCAGCTGCCGGGCGGCAAGGCGTGGCTGAAGCTCGACCTCTCGAAGCTCGGCAAGTCGGCCGGCGTCGACGTCGGGAAGCTGATGTCCGGCAACCAGCTCGAGCCGACCGACCTTCTCTCGATGCTCAAGGCCGAAGGCGCGAAGGTCGACAAGGTCGGCTCGGCGTCGGTCGACGGCGTCGCCACGACGCAGTACCGCGTCAAGATCAACCCGGCCAAGGCGCTCGAGGCGAAGGGACTCACGAGCCCGGTCTTCAACGGCATGGCCGCGAAGCTGAAGGCGATCACCGAGAACGTCTGGATCGGCAAGGACGGGCTCGTCCGCCGGGTCGCGGTCAACTACGGCGTCCCGGGCGCCCGGTTGGGCATGACGATGAACCTGTTCGACTACGGCTCCCACCTTGCGATCGCGGCGCCGCCGAGCAGCCAGGTCTTCGACCTGACGCAGTTCGCCAAGCAGGGCCTCGGCGGCGTCGGGGGCTAGGTTCCGGTCAGCTCCGCGGTGAGCGGCCCGGTGTCGAGCGGGTCGAAGCCCAGCCGGCCGGCGATGTCCTCGGTCGAGGGCCGTGTGCCCTCGGCGAACAGCCCGCGCAGGATCTCCCCCGTCCCGGCACTCCGCCACCAGTCCGCGCCGATCTCGCGGCGCAGGTGGGTCTGGAGCTGGGCCGAGCGGATCCAGGCGCGCAGGTAGTCGGCGGAGTAGAAGCCGGCATCCATGTCCGACAGATGGCCCCGAGCGTCGTAGCGGAGGCCGGTCGCCCCGGTGAGCAGCGGCTCGTAGTCACGCGACGAGGTTCCCTGCTCCGACGGGAACGCACCCCAGAAGCCGAGCTCGTAGCGGAGCTTCGCGGCGTAGCGGCGGTACATGAGGACCTCGACGAACCGTGTCGCCTCGGCGTTCGCCTCCGCCTCCGCGTCCGACAGCCCGAAGTGGAGCGCATGCCAACCCGGCTCGCGCGTGACCGCCTCGACGATGTACGAGTAGATCTCGGTCAGGGCGTGATCGCGCGAGATGTTGCGGAAGGTGTACGAGAGCGTCGTCCCGACGCCCGCGTAGTGGAGCGCATGCCCCGCCTCATGGAGGAACGCCTGGTAGTCGGAGAGGCCGCCCTGCGCACGTGTGATGAGGTGGACGATCTCGGGGGCGTCGGATGCGATCACACAGGCCCGCGGGCTCTTCTGCGGCCGGTCCTCGAGGTCGAGGCGGATGCTGGGAATAGCCTCGATGTCGAAACCGAGCTCGCGAACCGTTTCGACGCACACGTCGACCGAACGGTCCTTCGGATACGTCGACTCGAGCGGCGAAAGACGACGTAGCCAGCGGAGATGCGCGCTCGTAGGCAACTCGTCCCGCTCGGGGCCGAGCAAACGCTCAAACCAGCGCCCGCGTAGTCGCTCGAACTCCGAGGCGGCGTCGTCCGCAACGTGGCGCAGCACGCCCTCGAGCTCCCGCAGCGAGATCTGCTTCTGCGCCTCGCTTCGCGCGACGGCGTCCGGCTCGCCCGAAAGGTCCGCCTCGAGATCCTCGCGGGCGACGAGGAGCTCGCGGCGTTGCTCGTTGAAGCTCGCATCGCGCTCCTGCGCCAGCTCACCGATCTCTTCGCGCTGCGCGAAGTCGGGGAGGACGGCGAGCTTCGCGTCCGCGGAGCGCAGGGGCAGATCCTCGCCGTCGAAGGTGAGCCGCGCCTCGAGCAGCGCGTTCTCGAGTGCATCCTGGTCCTCGGCAATCACGGCCTCGACGAGCCCTTGCTCGCAGGTCATGCGCAGGCGGTAGAGCCGCTCGCGCTCGTCGCCTTCGGCCAACTCCTCCGCTTCGCGGAGCGCCTCGAGCTGCGAGCGCGTGAACAGATCCGCATAGCGGCCCACGATCGCCGCCAGTTCCGAGACCTCCTTCTCGCCGACCCTGACCGCGCGAACTTCCTCGCCCTCTTCCCGGTAGTAGTCGCGTAGACGCGACTCGTACTCCTGGGGGGTGCGAACGGCGGTTGTGCTCATCGGTGGGCGAGCGCGAGCTTGCTCACCGCCGAGAGTAGTTGCTCCAGCTCGAACGGCTTCGGCAAAACGGCGTCGGCGGTGCTCAATCCCGGCTCCGTAAGCTCGACCGACCCGGTGACGAGCACGACGGGGATCGGCGGCCGTCGCGCGTGGCACTCCGCCACGAGCGCATCGCTCCGCTCGCGATACAGGTGGACGTCGAGCACGAGGATGTCGACGTCCTCCTCCGCCAGGGTCGCGCGCGCCGAGGCGAGCGAGTGAGCCTCGAGGACCTCGTGCCCTTCGAGCTCGAGATTGACCCTGCACAAGAGCCTGATCGACGGTTCGTCGTCGACGACCAGGATCCGGGTCGCCGCATGACCCCCTGGATCCCCCATTTCCGCGACGAGTGTAACGGCGTCGGCTGCCGGGCGTGCCTAAGCCACCGCGTCCGCCGCCGCCCGCAGGCGGCTGAGCGTCTTCTCGTGGCCAAGCAGCTCGATGCTCTCGAACAGCCCCGGTGAGACCTTCGACCCGGTCACCGCGACGCGGACGGGCTGGAACGCCTGGCGGGGCTTCAGGCCTAGCCCGTCGGCCGTCGCCCGCAGTGCGGCCTCGATCGCTTCGGCTTCGAACGGCTCCAGCGAGGCAAGCGCCTCCTCCGTCGCCGCGAGCATCGGCCCGCCGCCGTCGAGCTCCGCGGCCTGCGGCTCGACCTCCCGGAAGAAGAAGCCCGCGAAGTCCGGGAACTCGGACAGCTTGGCGATCTTCTCCTGCACGATCGGCGCGACGCGCGCCACCAGCTCGGCGTCCCACTCGTAGCCGTTCTCGCCGAGCCAGAGGAGAAGCCGGTGTGCGAAGTCGTCGAGCGGGAGCGCGCGCAGGTAGACGCCGTTCAGCCAGTCGAGCTTCTGGTAGTCGAACTGCGCCGGGCTCGGGGTGACGCGCTCGAGCGAAAAGCGCTCGAGGAGCTCGTCGCGCGACATCACCGTCGTCTCGCCGTCGGGCGCCCAGCCGAGTAGGGCAAGGAAGTTCATGAGCGCCTCGGGGAGATAGCCGGCGGCCCGAAACTCGTCGATGCCGGTCGCGCCGTGACGCTTCGAGAGCTTCTTCCCGTCGGCGCCGAAGACGTTCGGCGTGTGCGCGTAGACCGGCACGTTGCCGCCGACGGCGCGGATGATGTTGATCTGCGTCGGCGTGTTCGAGATGTGGTCCTCGCCGCGGATCACGTGCGTGATCCCGTCCCACACGTCCTCCATCGGTGAGGCGAAGTTGTAGGTCGGGCGGCCGTCGGAGCGGACGAGCACGAGGTCGGCAAGGTTCTCGTTCTGGAACTCGACCGCTCCGCGCACGACGTCGTCCCATGCCGTGACCCCTTCGTCGGGCATGCGGAAGCGGATCGCGCCCTCGTCCTCGTAGGCCTTGCCCTCGGCGACGAGCTGCTCGGCGACGCGCCGGCAGTCCTCCATCCGGTCGAGCTGGAACGTGAGCGGGCCGTCCCATTCGATCCCGAGCCAGCTCAACGACTCCTGGATCTGGTCGACCGCCTCGGCGACCTCGCGCGAGGTGTCGGTGTTCTCGATGCGGAGGAGGTTGCGCCCGCCCTCGTGCCGGGCGAAGAGCCAGTTGAAGAGGAACGTGCGCACCCCGCCGACGTGGAGGAAGCCGGTGGGGCTCGGAGCCATCCTGACGACCGGGGCCATGCGGATAGCGTAGGCAGCCGTGCTGATCGGCGCGCACATCTCCTCCGCAGGCGGGATCGACAAGGCGATCGACCGCGCGGTCGACATCGGCGCGGACTCGGTGCAGGTGTTCACCCAGAGCCCGCGCACGTGGCGACCCACGAACCACGACCCGGCCAGCTTCGAGCGCTTTCGCGAGAAGCGAACCGAGGCGGGGATCGGCGGCGTCGTCTGCCACGCGCTCTACCTCTGCAACCTCGCCGCGCCGGACGACGCGATCTACGAGAAGTCCGTCGCCGCGCTGCGCAATACGGTGGAGGTCGCCTGCGGGATCGGCGCCGACGGGGTCGTCTTCCACGTCGGCTCGCATCTCGGCAGCGGTTTCGAGACCGGCCTCGAGCGCGTGGTGCCGGCGCTGGAGCAGGTGCTCGAGCTGACCTCCGACGAGACGTGGCTGCTGATGGAGAACTCGGCGGGCGCCGGCGGCACGATCGGCCGCTCGGTCGAGGAGCTGGCCACGATCCACGAGCGGCTGGGCGGGCACCCGCGGCTCGGCGTCTGCCTCGACTCGTGCCATCTCTACGTGTCCGGTGTCGACGTCACCGATCCGGCTGCGCTCGACGCCTGCCTCGACGAGCTTGACTCCTCGATCGGTCTCGAGCGGCTGCGGGCGCTGCACGTCAACGACGCCGCCGCCCCGCTCGGCTCGAACCGCGACCGCCACGCGAACGTCCTCGAAGGAGAGCTCGGCGAGAAGCTCGGAGTGTTCCTCTCCAATCCGCGCCTGCAGGGGCTCCCGGCCGTGCTCGAGACCGCCGGGCCCGAGAACCGCGGCCCCGACGCAAACGAGATCCGCAAGACGAAGGAGCTGCGAGCGCGCTGGCTCAGCTGACCCGTCCAGCCCTGTCCGGTGTCTGACACCGGACAGGGACGCAGCGGGCGTGTCCAATAGCGAGTTTCCGCTCAACCAGGCGTCGAGACAGGTCCATGCGAGACGTCGTAGGTGTCTGACACCTAGACAGGTACGTTCGGGCCGTGTCCGACGGGCGGTATCGCTGGGTCGTGCTCGCGGCAGGGACGCTTGCGCAGGCGAGCTTTTCCGCCTCCTCCGTCGGGCTGCCTGCGCTCGGCCCTGCGCTCAAGTCGGAGTACGGGCTGACGCTCGGCGAGACCGGCGTGGTCCTCGCGGGGATCGGGATCGGGATGCTCTTCACCCTCCTCCCGTGGGGGCTCGTGGCCGACCGCATTGACGAGCGCTGGGTGATCGCAACCGGCCTCACGGGCGCGGGAGCGATGCTCGTCGTCGCATCCACCACGCACACCTTCGGAGGGGTCACGGGCGTGCTCGTCGCCGTCGGCGCGCTCGGAGCGAGCGTCAACGCCGCCAGCGGCCGCGCGATCATGGCCTGGTTCCCCGCGTCGGAGCTCGGCCTGGCGCTCGGCATCCGCCAGACCGCGATCCCGATCGGCGGCGCGGTCGCGGCGGCGACCCTCCCAGCCCTCGCCTCGTCGGGCGGCACGCGGCTCGCCTTCTACTTCCTCGCCGGCGCATGCGTCACCGGAGCCATCGTCGCGGCCGTCTTCATCAGAGCCGGCGCCGGAGCGGAGCCGGAGCTCGGCGACGTCACGGCCCCGGTGCGCAGCTCGTGGATGTGGCTGCTCGGCACCGGGACGGGGCTCTACCTCGTGGCCCAGATCGGGATCACCGGCTTCGTCGTCCTCTTCCTCCACGAGCACCGCGGCCTGTCGAAGGAGGCCGCGGGCGCCGTGCTGGCGGTGATCTACCTGCTCGCCGTCGCGGCGCGCATCGGCTCCGGCCGGATCTCCGACCGGCTCGGCAGCCGGCTCGGGCCGCTGCGGACGATCGGAGTGGCGCTCGCGCTGTTCACGGCCGCCGTCGCTGCAGCCACCGACGCCCCGCTCGCACTCCTCGTCCCGCTCTTCGTCGTCGCCGGAGTCCTGAGCATGTCCTGGAACGGCCTCTCCTACGCGGCCGCGGCGGAGACCGCAGGGGCCGCGCGAACCGGAGCGGCGCTGGGCTTCCAGCAGACGCTGCTCGGCGTCGTGGTCGCCGGTGCGCCGCCCGTGATCGCCCTCGTCGCGACCCACAGCTGGCGGCTTGCCTTCTTCCTCGCCGCCGCCGGTCCGGCCTGCGGCGTCCTGATCCTGCGGCGGCTGCGGGAGCCGGCTAGGAGACCCGCGCGAACACCCGGAACGTCGGCGAGCCTTCCGGCAGCTCCCCGAACTCCGGATTGACACAGCCGAGCTCGCTCTCGCGCTGCGAGAACGTCGACTGCACCGCCGACTCGCACATCGGGAGCGGCCTGCGCAGCGCGCGCACGGCGCCGAAGCCCTCCCGCGAGCGTTCCGCGGCCGCGAGCATCTCGACGTCGATCTCCGCCTCGAACACCTTCTGGAGGCAGCCCATGTACGTGTGGCCGTGCTCCTCGTACGCGTAGACGAAGGGACACGAGCGCTGGAGGCACGCCGCCGGATAGACGACCTTCTCGCAGTGGACGGCGCAGCGCCTGCATTCGGCCTCGTCCTGCGGGTGCAGGGGAAGCGTCGCGGTCGCTTGCTCGGGCGTCATGACCTCATTGTTCGCGCCGATGCAGAGCTGCGCAAGACTTGACAGACAGGGGAGGTAGCGCTAGGCGGCGGCGAGGAGCTCGATCGCTGCCGGCCTTCGTCCCGCCCGCAGAGCCGCTCTTTAGGCTTGGGCGGTGGGCCGGAAGCTCCTCTGGGCGTCGCTCGTCCTCGCGCCGTTCACGGTCGCGGTGGACAAGTTCACCGGGGCCGGCGACGTCACGCTCTTCGTGCTCGCCGCGATCGCGCTCGATCCCGCTCGCCTGGCTGATCGGGGAGTCGACCGAGCATGCGGCGGAGCACACGGGTCCCGGGATCGGGGGATTCCTCAACGCGAGCTTCGGGAACGCGCCGGAGCTCATCGTGGCGCTCTTCGCGCTCGGCGCGAACCTGCCCGTCGTCGTGCGCGGCTCACTCGCGGGGAGCGTGATCTCGAACCTGCTCCTCGTGTACGGCGTCACCCAGGTCGTCGGCCCGGACGGCGCGCGGATCGATCGCCGCTCGCTGCTCGTGCAGCTCGGGCTCGTCGGAGCAGCCGTCGTCGCGTTCGCGTTCCCGACCGCGCTCGGCTACACGGGGGCACCCGAGCGGCATGCCGTCGTGGTCGCCTCGGTGCCGGTGGCGATCGTGCTCCTGCTGCTCTATCTCCTGGTTGTCGGCCGTAACCTGCAGCGCCACCGGGAGCGCGAACGCGAGGAGCCGGGCGAGGGCACCTGGTCGCTCACGACCGCGCTCGTCACCCTCGCCGTGGCGACCGCCGCGACCGCGTGGGTGTGCGAGATCCTCGTCCACTCGCTCGGTGCGTTCGCGAAGGCGGTCGGCCTGAGCGACTTCTTCATCGCGGTCGTGGTCGTGGCGGTCGTCGGCAATGCGGCCGAGCACGGCGGGGCGATCGTCATCGCGCGCAACGGGAAGATGCGGCTCGCAAGCGAGATCGCGATCTCGTCGAGCGCCCAGGTCGCCTTGCTCATCGTCCCGGTGGTGACCCTGCTCTCCCTGTTCTTCACGCATCAGCTGGCGCTCGCGTTCCGCTGGACGGAGCTCTTCGCTATGGCCGGCGCCGCGGCCGTCGTCACGGCGATCGTGTGGGACGGCCGCTCGAGCCGGCGCGAGGGATGGTTCCTCGTCATCGCCTACGCGGCGACCGTCGTCGGCTTCCTCCTCGGAGGCGGTCGGTGAAGATCGTGTAACTACGGTTCCGCGGCGCGCCGACTTCATCTACCCTCGAGGCCATGGCGGCGAGGGAGGAGTCGACAGACGGCGTCGCCGTGGCCGCGAACGCGGCCGTCGAAGCGGCTGGGCTGACGCGCCGTTACGGCGAGGGCGAGACCGCGGTCGACGCGCTCCGCGGAGTGGATCTCGAAGTTCGCTCCGGCGAGCTCGTGGCGGTGATGGGCCCTTCGGGCTCCGGCAAGTCGACGCTCATGCACATCCTCGCCGGGCTGGACAAGCCCACCTCGGGCACCGTGAGGATCTCGGGCACCGAGATCACCGGGCTCGACGACTCCAAGCTCACGCTCCTACGGCGCGAGCACATCGGCTTCGTCTTCCAGTTCTTCAACCTCCTGCCGATGCTCGACGCCGAGGAGAACGTCGTGCTGCCGCTGTCGATCGCCGGCCGGAAGCCGGATCGCGCCTGGCTCGACGGGCTCATGTCGGAGATGGGCCTCGCCGAGCGACGCCGCCACCGTCCGTCCGAGCTCTCGGGCGGCCAGCAGCAGCGCGTCGCGATCGCCCGCTCGCTCGTCACGCGGCCGACGATCCTCTTCGCCGACGAGCCGACGGGCAACCTCGACTCGAAGACCGGCGGCGAGATCCTGGAGCTGATGCGCGCGTCGACCGACGCCTACGGCCAGACGACCATCATGGTCACGCACGAGGCGCGGGCGGCTGCGATCGCCGACCGGATCCTCTTCCTCGCCGACGGGCAGATCGTGCGGCAGCTCGGTAGACACGCCGAGCCTGCCGAGGTGCTCGAGGTGATGAACTCGCTCAGCGCATGATCCACGTCGCGCTGAGGGGCATGATGCGGCGCAAGCTGCGCACGGCGCTGACGGCGATCGCGATCGTGCTCGGCGTCGCGCTGATCACCGGCACCTACGTCCTGACCGACTCGATCAAGGGAGCGTTCGGCGGGATCTTCACGTCTGTCTACCGCGGCACCGACGCGACGGTGACCGGCAAGTCGGCGTTCACCCTGAGCGGCAACAACACGACGACGGCGCCGCCCTTCGCCCAGTCGCTACTGCCGGAGATCCGCAAGCTGCCCGACGTCGAGGACGCGGTCGGCGGCGTCGGCGGGATCGCGCACATCATCCTCGACGGCAAGGTGGTTTCGTTCGGCGGCGCACCGAACCTCGGCTTCAGCGTCGACCCGACCCGGCCGGAGCTCAACACCCTCACGCTCGTCGACGGCAAGTGGCCCGGCTCGAACCAGGTCGTGATCGACCAGGCGACCGCGCAGAAGAAGGACCTGCAGGTCGGCCAGACGGTCGGCGTGCAGGCAAACGGGCCGACGCTTCAGCTGAAGATCTCGGGTCTCGTGCATTTCGGCGGCGCGGCGAGCCTCGGCGGGGCCACGCTGTCGGGCTTCGACCTCGCGACCGCGCAGCGGCTCTTCCAGCGCGTGGGGAAGCTCGACCAGATCCGTGCGAAGGGCAAGCCCGGTGTCTCACCGTCGCAGCTCGCGGCCCAGATCCGCGGCATTCTGCCGCCGGGCACGCAGGTGAAGACCGGCGCGCAGCAGGCGAAGTCGGACGCGAAGGACACCGAGAGCTTCCTCAACTTCCTGCAGGACTTCCTGCTCGCGTTCGGCGTGATCGCGCTCTTCGTCGGCGCGTTCGTGATCGTGAACTCGCTCTCGATCACGATCAAGCAGCGGACGCGTGAGCTTGCCACCCTGCGGACGCTGGGCGCGTCGCGACGCCAGGTGCGGTTCTCGATCGTCGTCGAAGGGTTCGTCATCGGCGCCATGGCCTCGGTCGTCGGCATCGGCGTCGGCCTCGGACTCGGCGTCGGCCTGTTCAAGCTGTTCGACGCGGTCGGTTTCACGCTGCCGAACAACGGACTCGTCCTGCATACGCGAACCGTGATCGTGGCACTCGTCGTCGGGATCCTCATCACGGTCCTCGCGAGCCTCATCCCCGCGATGCGCGCCACGCGGGTGCCGCCGATCGCGGCCGTGCGCGAAGGCGCCGAGGTGCCGCCGGGCCGGTGGGCGCGCTTCCGACCGGTCGGCTCGCTGCTCCTGACGGCGGCCGGCTTCGCCCTGCTCATCTATGGACTGTTCGGCCACGGCCTCGGCACGAAGCAGATCCTCCTCTTCATGGGCCTCGGGACGTTGCTGATCTTCATCGGGGTGGCGCTCCTCGCCGTGCGGTTCGTGCGCCCGCTGTCCTGGGCGCTGGGCGCCCCGGCAGCCAGGTTCGGTGGCGCGGCAGGCGCGCTCGCTCGCGACAACTCACGGCGGAACCCGCAGCGGACGGCCTCCACCGCCTCCGCGCTGATGATCGGCCTCGCGCTCGTGACGCTCGTGGCGGTGCTCGCGGCCGGGATCACGCAGAGCTTCCGCGGAGCGGTCAACGACCTCTGGATCAGCGGCTACGCGATCACCGCCCAGAACAACTTCGACCCGATCCCGATTGCCGCCGGCAACGCGGCCGCGCGCACGCCGGGCGTGCAGGCGATTGCCAACGTCCGCGGCGGCGACGCCCTCATCTTCAAGCAGGTGCACCAGGCGACGGCGGTGAACCCGGCCGGCGCGCGGATCTTCAACATCAAGTGGCTCGACGGCGGCAGCAACGCGGTCATTGCAGGGCTCGGCGCGCACGGCGCCTTCGTGGACGACAACTTCGCGACGACGCACCACCTGAAGATCGGCTCGCCGCTGACGCTGACCGCGCCGACCGGCCAGTCCGTCGATCTCACGGTGCGAGGCATCTTCAAGCCGCCGACGGGAGGCTCCCCGTTCGGGCCGGTGACGATCTCCGACGCGACGTGGGACAGCATCTACGACTCGCCGCAGAACATCTACTCGTTCGTCCGCATGCGCGGCGGCGAGTCGCCTGCGGCCCAGGCGGCGCTCGAACGGCAGCTGAAGAACTTCCCGGACGCGAAGGTACAGACGAAGGGGCAGTTCATCAACAACCAGATCAGCGGGCTGAACGCGATCCTCAACGTGCTGTACGTGCTGCTTGCGCTGTCCGTGATCGTGAGTCTGTTCGGGATCGTGAACACGCTCGTACTCACGGTGTTCGAGCGGACGCGCGAGCTCGGGATGCTGCGCGCAGTCGGGATGACCCGGCGGCAAGTGCGACGCATGATCCGAGCCGAGGCGGTCATCACGGCGCTGATGGGCGGCGTGATCGGGATCGTCCTCGGCCTCGTGCTCGGCGGCCTCCTCGCGGCGCGCATCGACTTCATCGTCTTCGTGCTGCCGTGGGGGCAGGTGATCGTGTTCGCGGTGGCAGCGATCGTCGTCGGGTTGCTCGCGGCGATCTTCCCGGCCCGCCGGGCGGGGAAGCTCAACGTGCTCGAAGCGCTGCAGTACGAGTAGATCGGTAGCCGGGCACAGAGCTGCGCTCTTCGCCCGGGGACTAACGGAACTGCGCCAACGGGAGAGCACGATCTCCCGTTGGCTCGGTGCAGTAGGGCACATTGGGCTGCGAAGGGTTCTGACGCCTGTGCCGCCGCGAGCGCGCAAGCCCAAGAGGCGTGCATGCCCGCTACTCCGCGGCGTCGTAACGGGCCGTTACGCCGCCGCCGTGGCCGCACGAGGGTTAGAAACCCTCGAACCAAGCGAGCGCCAAAGGCTGGAGGCTAAGACACCCGCGAAGCGGTGACTTAGCCGGGGTCGAACCGCGCTCGCCTCCCGCCCACATGTCGCAAGACCAAAACAGCACGGAGCGGGCTGGAAACCCCGCTTTGCCGGCCCGCGCAGTTCCTTCTCCCAGCGAGCGAAGCGCAGCTTCGCGAGCTAGCCGCGCAGACCGTCAGCTCTGCGGAGCTCTCCACGGCCCGGGCTCGCGGGTGACCGGATAGCCGGCCCAGACCATCTGCGCCACCGAGCCGTCGTCCGCGCGCACGATGCGCAGCGCCTCGCCGTGCTCCGGCCCCGCGACGGTGCGCCAGCGGTCGTGCGTCTCCCGTTCGTAGATGGACGACGGCTGCCAGTCCGGAACCCCGTCGAAGCGCGCCTCGAGCTTGCCCTCGCGCCAGCGGAACACGACTCGCGCCGCCTCCATGAACCAGATCCCGAGCAGCGGGACGACGTAGTCGGGCGGCGGCTCGCCGGCCTGCCACGTCTCGGGCGCGACCGGCCACTCCTCGACCGTCGTCCCCAGGAGCTCGACGCCGAGCTCGCCGAGGTTCGCCTCGCTCTCGTTCGTGAGCTCCGCGACGACGACCTTCTCCGCCGCCGAGAAGAGGAGCTGCGCGATGAAGCCGGGCATCGAGCCGGTGTGGCCGGCGAGGATCCGGTCGCCGTCGCGATAGAGCCCGAGGCCGAGCCCGTAGCCCGACAGCCAGCGCTCGTGGTCGGCGATCGCCTGCACCGTCCGCATCTCCTCGGCGCTCGACGACGCGAGCACTGACTCGTCGGGATCCGCGAGAAACGCGCCCCAGCGGCAGATGTCGGCGGCCGTCCCCCACAGCTGGCCGGCGGATGCCCACGCCCCGGTCTCCACGCCGATCGTGTCCCAGACGCCGTCGGCGTACGGCTGCGCGAGGTAGCCCTTGGCCGCAGGCGGCTCGGGCTCGAAGGTCACGCGCGTCAGGCCGACCGGCTCGAACAGCCGCTCGCGGACGTAGTCCTGGTACGGCTGGCCCGAGATGCGCTCGACGACGATTCCGAGCAGCGCGAAGGCGAGGTTGGAGTAGTGGAAGCGGGCGCCGGATGGAAGCACGAGCTCCGCCTGCGCGAGCGTCTCGAGCAGCTCGTCCGGCGGCGCGAACCGCAGCGTCAGCCACGAGTCGTCCTGCGTCTCGCGCTGCAGGCCCGACGCGTGCGAAAGGAGCCGGCGGAGGGTGGGCGTGTACGCCGCACCGTCGACGTGCCGGTCGAGAGTGTCCTCGAGGTCGAGCTTGCCCGCGTCGCGCAGCTGCATGATCGCGGCCGCCGTGAACGTCTTCGTGATCGAGCCGATGCGGTACTGCGTGTCCGGCGTCGCCTCGACTCCCGCCTCGACGTCCGCGGCGCCGACCGCGGTCTCCCAGACGAGCTCACCGTCACGGATGAGTGCCGCCGCGATGCTCGGCGCGCGCTTCTCACGCTGTGCCTGCCGGACGAGGCGCTCGAGGCGGGCAGCCAGGCGCTCGGGGATCTCAGACATGGACGGACAGCACCTCCTGCATTCGCTCGATCGCCTGCTCGATCTCCTCATCGCCGACGTCGAGATGCGTGACGGCGCGGAGCCAGCCGGCACGAAGATCGCCGACGCCGACGCCGCGCTCGAGGAGCCGCTCGCGCAGGCCCGGCTCGTCGGGAATGGGAACGAAGTTGGTCTCCACGGTCGCGGGATCGATCCCGATCCCTTCCGCCAGCCGCCGCGCGCCGGCGTGGTCGTCGGCGAGTCGATCAACATTGTTCTCGAGCGCGTAGAGCATCGCGGCCGCTGCGATGCCCGACTGCCGGAGGGCGCCGCCGAAGAGGAACTTGCCCTCCCAGGCGCGCTCGATCGTCTCCGCCGGGCCGGCGAGAACGGCGCCGAACGGGCAGCCGAGCCCCTTCGAGAAGCAGATCGTGACGGTGTCGGCGAGCGTTCCCCAGGCTGCCGGCTCGACGTCGGCGGCGACCGAGGCGTTGAAGAGGCGCGCGCCGTCGAGGTGGACTGCGGCGCCGCGGGCGCGCGCGGCCCCGACCGCGGCGCGGAACTCCTCGAGCGGCCAGATCCGGCCACCGGAGCTGCGATGCGTGTTCTCGAGCACGAGCACGCTGCCCGGGCCGAACTCGTCGACCTCCTCGATCTGCTCCGTCGTGGGTCGCCCCGCGTCGGCGGCGAGGCCCTGCATGACGAGGCCGGAGTGGATCGCAGGGCCGCCCCACTCGTAGATGAGGACATGCGTCCGCTCCTCGGCGACGACCTTGCAGCCGGGCCGGCTCAGAACACGCAGGGCGGCCTGGTTCGCCATGGTCGCCGTCGGCAGGAAGAGCGCCGCCTCGTGCCCGAGCAGGGCCGCCATCCGGCGCTGCAGCTGGTTGGTGGTCGGATCCTCGCGCTCCTGCTCGTCGCCGACCTCGGCGGCCGCCATCGCGGCGAGCATCCCCGGCGTCGGCTTCGTGACGGTGTCGGAGCGGAGGTCGATCATCGGGCACCTACGGCGGACGCTACCGTAGCCCGATGGATCTGATCCTCCTCGACCGGACGCTGCGCGAGCGCGGCGAGCCGGCCTTCCGCGCCCGGCAGGTCTGGGAGTGGACGGCGCGCGGCGCCCCCGGCTACGACGCGATGACGAACCTGCCGCTCGAGCTGCGCGAGGAGCTGGCGACGGCTGTGCGGTTCTCCACGCTGACAGTTGAAACAGAGCGCGAGTCGCGCGACGGCACGGTGAAGACGCTCTTCCGCACCGCCGACGGCCACCCCGTCGAGGCAGTGCTGATGCGCTATCGCGACGGCCGGCGCTCGCTCTGTCTCTCCTCGCAGTCGGGCTGCCCGCTCACGTGCACGTTCTGCGCGACCGGCTCGATGCCGTTCGGGCGCAACCTCACCGCCTCGGAGATCCTCGACCAGGCCCTCCACTTCCGCCGGCTCACGGACGTCAACCACGCCGTGTTCATGGGGATGGGCGAGCCGATGCTCAACCTCGACGAGGTGCTCGCCGCGGCGCGGCGGCTGCCGGATCTCGGCATCACGCACCGGCGGACGACGGTCTCGACCGTCGGCTGGCTGCCCGGCCTGCAGCGCTTCGTGGACGAGGTGGACGAGCCGATCCGCCTCGCGCTCTCGCTCCATGCGGCCGACGACGAGCTGCGCTCGAGGATCATGCCGGTGAACGTCAAGTACCCGGTCGCGGACGTGGTCGCCGTCTGTCGCCGGCAGGCCGAGACGACGCGGCGCCGCGTCTTCGTGGAGTACGTGATGCTGGCGGGTGTGAACGACGCGCCCGAGCAGGCGCGAGCGCTCGCGGAGCTCCTCGGCCGCGACCACTTCAAGGTGAACCTGATCCCGTACAACCCGTGGGCTGCAAGCGCCGGCGACGAAGCCGCCGACGCGCGGCCGAACACCCCGCCTACGGCGACAGGCGATCTCTTCGAAGGTTCCTCGCGGGAGCGGATCGCTGCCTTCCGGCACGAGCTCGAGCGCGCGCGTGTTCCGGTCACCGTCCGACTGACCCGCGGTCGGGACATCGAGGCCGCCTGCGGCCAGCTCGCGGCGGCTCCCCGGGCGGCCCGCCGCGGCTCGCGTCCTCTTCAACCTGCGCCCTGAGCCGGCGCCTCTTGCTCACACCGGCTGCCGCAGCTGGTGACGACGCCGCCATGCGACGAATAGCGCCGACGCGACCAGGATCGCGTCGCCGGCGGCAATCGCCACGTCGGCGAGATTGAAGGCGACCGACCCCCGGACGAGCGGATCGGGCACGCCCCGGCTCCAGACCATTGCGGCGACGAACGTCCCGAGCGCACCACCGGCCGCCGTCCCTGCTCCGAGCGAGAGTGTGAGCGACGGGACGCGCGGCGCGAGGACGAGCACCACGCCGGCCGCGGCGGCGCCGACGGCGAGCAACCACAGGGGGCGGGGATGGAAGTAGGTCGGACGGACCGCCGCCGAATCCACGAGATCCGCGGCGAGGACGGATACCGCTGCCGCGACCGCGAGGCGGCGCCGGCGACGCATGGCCCTAGGCGCCCGCAGGCGCCTTCGCGTCCTCGAATCCGTACTTGACGACCGGGTTCTTCGCCGCCCGCACCTCGTCCAGCCGCCGAACGGGCCGGTGGTGCGGCGCCTCCTTCAACAGCTCGGGCTCCTCGGCCGCCTCGCGCGCGATCGCCAGCATCGCCTCGCAGAAGGCGTCGAGCGTCTCCTTCGCCTCGGTCTCCGTCGGCTCGACCATGAGCGCCTCGGGAACGATCAGCGGGAAGTAGATCGTCGGCGGGTGGAAGCCGTAGTCCATCAGCCGCTTCGCGACGTCGAGGGCTGTCGAGCCGTGCTCCCGCTTCAGCGTCCGCGCCGAGAGGACGAACTCGTGCATGCAGAGGCGGTCGAACGGCAGGTCGTAGGTGTCCTTGAGCCGCGCGAGGACGTAGTTGGCGTTGAGCACGGCCACCTCGGACATCTCCCGTAGCCGCGGCCCCCACATGCGCATGTACGCGTACGAGCGCACGAAGACACCGAACGGTCCCGTGAAGCCGCGCACCTTCCCGATCGTCTGCGGCCGGTCGTAGTCGAGGCCGAAGCCGCCCTCCTCCCGCTGTACGACGGCCGGAACCGGCAGGAACGGCTCGAGCATGTCGCGCACCGCGATCGGGCCGCCGCCCGGCCCTCCGCCGCCGTGCGGCTGGGAGAACGTCTTGTGCAGGTTGATGTGGACGATGTCGAAGCCCATGTCGCCGGGTCGCGAGATCCCGCACACGGCATTGAGGTTCGCGCCGTCGTAGTACATGAGCGCGCCGGCGCCGTGGAAGATCCGCTCGATCTCCTCGATGTTCTCGTCGAAGAGGCCGAGCGTGGACGGGTTCGTGAGCATCAGCGCCGCGGTGTGCTCGTCGACCTTGCCGCGCAGGTCGTCGATGTCGATGTTCCCGCGCGCGTCGGTCTGCACGTGCGTGAGCTCGTAGCCCGCCATCGTGACCGAGGCCGGATTCGTCCCGTGCGCGGTGTCGGGGATGACGACCTTCCGCCGCTGCTCGCCCTCGCCGCGTGCGGCGAAGTACGCGCGCACCAGGAGCAGCCCGGTCAGCTCGCCCTGCGAGCCGGCGGCGGGCTGGAGCGAGACCGCGTCGAGACCCGTCACCTCCACGAGGATCTCCTGGAGCCGCCACATCAACTCGAGCGCGCCCTGTGCCCCGTCCTCCTCCTGCAGCGGGTGCAGCCGCGCGAACCCCGGGAGCGCGGCGAGACGCTCGTTGATCCGCGGGTTGTACTTCATCGTGCACGAGCCGAGCGGGTAGAAGCCGGTGTCGACGCCGAAGTTCCGGGTCGAGAGCTCGGTGAAGTGCCGGACGAGCTCGAACTCCGGCACCTCGGGCAGGCGCGGCGGCTCGGAGCGGCGGAGCTCCTCCGGAAGCTCGGGCGGCGCCGGCAGGTTCTCGTAGCGCGGCAGCGCGGAGGCGCGGCGGCCTCGTTGCGACTTCTCGTAGATCAGCTTCACTCTGCCGTCCTCATTGGGGCTGTCCTCATTGGGCCACCTCGGCAAGCACGTCGGCGAGGCGGTCGATCTCCTCCGGCGTGCGCCGCTCGGTCAGCGCCACCAGCAGTACGTCGTCCATCCCCTCGTAGTCGCGACCGAGCGCGTAGCCGGGATGGACGCCGAGCTCGCGCGCATCCGCGACGACCTCGCGCGCATTCCGTCCGACGCGAACGGCAAACTCCTTGAACGTTGTCTGGTCGGCAAACAGCGGTTCGAGTCCCGCCCGCTCCGCGAGGCGCTCTTTCGCATACGCGGCCAGCGAGAGGCAGGTCTCCCCCAGCTCGCGCAGCCCCTGCGGCCCGAGCCACGTGAGATAGACGAGCCCGCCGAGTGCGAGCAGGGTCTGGTTCGTGGTGATGTTCGAGGTGGCCTTCTCCCGTCGGATGTGCTGCTCTCGGGTCTGCAGGGTGAGGACATAGCCGCGCTCGCCCGCGGTGTCTACCGTCTCGCCGACGATGCGGCCCGGCATGCGCCGGATGAACTTCTGGCGCGCCGCAAGGAAGCCGTAGTGCGGCCCGCCGAAGGACTGGAAGTTCCCGGCAGCCTGTCCTTCGCCGAGCGCGAGCGCGGCTCCGTAACGTCCCGGCGCCTCGAGCACGCCGAGTGACAGGAGGTCGACGTGCGCAATCGGCAGCGCGCCGGCCTCGGCTGCCGCCGCGACGAGCGCCGGAGCGGGCTCCAGGCACCCGAAGAAGTTCGGCTGCTGGAAGAAGACCGCCGCTGCGTCGACGGCGGCACGTTCCAGCTCGTCGGGGTCGGTCGTCCCGTTCCGGTGCGGCACCTCGACGACTTCGAGGCCGAAGCCGGCCGCGTAGGTCTTCACGACCTGTCGCACCTGCGGACTGGTCGCTTCGGTCAGGACGACCCTGTCGCGCCCGGTCGCGTGCTTCGCGACGTAGCACGCGTCGGCGGCGACCACCGTGCCGTCGTAGCCGGACGCGTTCGAGACGTCCATGCCCGTCAGCTCGCAGATGGCCGTCTGGTACTCGAAGATCGCCTGGAGCACACCCTGGCTCATCTCGGGCTGGTACGGCGTGTAGGCGGTCAGAAGCTCGCCGCGCTGCAGGATCGTGTCGACCACCGCCGGCACGTAGTGGTCGTACATGCCCGCGCCGAGGAAGGACAGCTCGCGGCTCGCGTCGGCGTTCCGCTCTGCGAGGGCGGCGACGTGCTCGAAGACCTCCTGTTCCGAGAGCGCCGGCTCGAGGTCGAGCTCCCGTCCGAAGCGGACCGCCTCCGGCAGGTCGCCGAAGAGCTCCTCGACCGTGCCGACGCCGATCGTCGCGAGCATCTCCTCCCGGTCCGACTCGGTGAGCGCGAGAAACGGATGCGTCATTCCCGCTCCCGGCACCGGCAAAGCCGGTGCCTCCGCTCTCTGGTGAGCTCCGTCAAGCCTACGCTCACTGGTCGGCCAGCAGCTGCCGGTAGGCGTCGGCGGCGAGCAGAGCGTCGACCTCGCCGGGATCCGCAAGCCGGACGCGCAGCAGCCAGCCGTTGCCGTACGGGTCCTCGTTCACGGTCTCGGGCGCGTCGACGACCTGCGCGTTCACCTCGAGCACCTCACCCGAGAGCGGCGCGATCACGTCGGAGACGGCCTTGACCGACTCGACCTCCCCGTAGGACTGGTCCTTCGTCACGGCCGAGCCCACCTCCGGCGCCTCGAAGTGGACGAGCTCGCCGAGCGAGTCGGCGGCGAACCAGGTGATGCCGAGCACGGCCTCGTCTCCTTCCACCCGTGCCCAGTCGTGCTCGGAGTGGTACTTCAGATCGTCGGGGTAGCTCTCGGCGGCTGCCACTCAACCCTCCCTCTTGTAGATCGGTTTCTTGACGACTCGCGCCCGCCGTCGGCGACCGCGGACGTCGATGGTCAGCTCGGTCTCGGGTTTCGCCTGGGCGGCCGGAACGTAGCCCAGCCCGATCCCGACCTCGAGCATCGGCGAGTGCGAGCCGGACGTCACCTCGCCGCCCCCGTCGATGGCCATTCCCTGGCGGGGGATCGCCTTCTCCTCCATCACGAACGCGACCAGCCTCCGCTCGGGACCGTCCGCCTTCACGCGGCGCAGGACGTCGACGCCCTCGAACTCCTTCTCGAGCGCGCAGGCCCAGCCCAGGCCGGCGGAGATGGCGTCCGTGTCCGGCCCGATGTCGTTGCCGTGTAGCGGGTAGCAGACCTCGAGGCGCAGCGTGTCGCGGGCGCCGAGGCCGCACGGGACGGCCCCGCGCTCGAGCACGGCATCCCAGAGCCGGACGGCGTCGTCGCTCATGCACAGGAGCTCGCAGCCGTCCTCGCCCGTGTACCCGGTGCGGTTCACCATCACCTCGACGCCGTCGATCGTGGCCTCGGCAAAGGTGAACGCCGGGGCGGGCGGCAGCCCGAGCCGCTCGATCGCCCGCGGCCCCTGGACGGCGAGCAGCGCGCAGTCGTCGGAGACGTCGCGCACGTCCGAGCCGGGAATCTCGCGCTCCTTCAGCCACGCGTACGCATTCGCGCGATTCGAGGCATTGACGACGACGAGATAGGAGCAGTCGCCGACCCGGTAGACGATCAGGTCGTCGATGATCCCGCCTCGCTCGTTCGTCAGCAGCGTGTACTGCGCCTGGCCGGGCGAGAGCTTGTCGAGGTCGTTCGAGAGCGCGCTCTGCAGCAGGTCGCGGGCGCGCGGTCCCTCCACCTCGAGCTCGCCCATGTGCGAGACGTCGAAGACGCCGGCATCGGCCCGCACGGCCCGGTGCTCGGGGATGACGCCCTCGTACTGCACGGGCATCTCCCAGCCCGCGAACGGAACCATCCGCGCTCCGAGCTCGACGTGCCGCTCGTAGAGCGGCGTGTGGAGAAGCGTGGCGGCCATGGGCACGGCCGATCCTAGTGCGTGGCGGCGGCGCCCCGACTCAGTCGAGTATGCGGGGGTTCAGCTGCTATTCGCCGCGCAGGAAGGACGGCACGTCGAGCCCGTTCTCCGCCTGCTCGGTGCTGCTTGCGGAAGCGACCACCTGCGGCTCCGCGCTCGCGCGGCGGCGGCGACGGCCGGCGCCGAAGCCGGTGGCGATCACGGTGACGCGCACCTCCTCGCCCATCGCGTCGTCGATCACGGCGCCGAAGATGACGTTCGCGTTCACGTCGGCCGCGCTCGTCACGACCTCGGCGGCCTCGTTGACCTCGAAGAGGCCGATGTCGGGGCCGCCGGTGATGTTGAGCAGGATCCCGGTCGCGCCCTCGATCGACGACTCGAGCAGCGGCGACGACACGGCCGACCGGGCGGCTTCCGCTGCGCGGTTGTCCCCGCTCGCCACGCCGATCCCCATCAGGGCCGATCCGGCTTCGCGCATGATCGTGCGCACGTCGGCGAAGTCGAGGTTGACGAGGCCGGGGACGGTGATCAGGTCGGTGATGCCCTGGACTCCCTGCCGGAGCACGTCGTCCGCCATGCGGAACGCGTCGACTACCGAAGTCTGCTTCTCGACCACCTGCAGCAGGCGGTCGTTCTCGATCACGATCAGCGACTCGAGCTTGTCGCGCAGGCTGTCGATCCCCTGCTCGGCCTGCTGCGAGCGCTTCCTGCCCTCGAAGCCGAACGGCTTCGTGACGACGCCGACGGTGAGCGCATGGATCTCGCGTCCGAGGTCCGCGACGACCGGCGCAGCGCCGGTGCCGGTACCGCCGCCCTCGCCCGCGGTGATGAAGATCATGTCCGCGCCCTTGAGCGCTTCCTTGAGCTCGTCGCGGCTCTCCTGCGCGGCCGCGAGGCCGACCGCAGGATCCGCGCCCGCGCCGAGACCGCGCGTGGCAGCGGAGCCGATGTGGATCTTCACGTCCGCGTCGCAGCCCATCAGCGCCTGCGCGTCCGTGTTGACCGCGATGAACTCGACACCCGACAGGCCGGCGTCCACCATGCGGTTGACCGCGTTCGTGCCGCCGCCGCCGACGCCGACGACCTTGATCACTGCGAGGTAGTTCCCGGTCGTGTCCTTCGTGCTCATGAGTGCGAACCTGAACCTTTACTAGAGGATTGGGGCTGCTTTCCGCAACAACGCGCCGGAGCGTACGTGCGTCCAGGCTCGGTGTCAACTAAAGGTGCAGTCCCTCACTCATCAACCTCTACTTGAGCTTCGCGGTGTAAGCGACAAGGGAGTTCCTGTCCCTGACACCGGCCGTCCCGGGATGCTCACGTCGAGGTAGGTCGAGCCGGGCGGCAGCACGGGGAGCACGCGTTCGGCCACCGCGACCTTCAGCTTGACGTCGCCCCCGTTGCCGAGCAGGAGCTCGACGCCCGAGCGGAGATGGAACACGACGGTTCCGTTCGTGTACGCCACGGAGTCGACGCGGGCCCCGAACGCTCCCGCCAGGCCGGCGGCATGCGCAGCCGTCGCCGCACCGGCCGCAGTGAGCTCGGCACCCGTCCGCACCGGAGTGTGCGTCGAGATCCAGATTCGCGGCAGCTTCGGTGTGGCGCTGGACAAGAGAGGCTCCATCACACGCCCGCGGGTCGAGAGGAGCCAGCTGTCGGGGCCTCGGCGGAGGACGGCGGCGGGGTGCTCGGCCACGACGAAGATGCGCAGGGTGTGTGGGAAGTCCCGGTCGTAGCTCGCGCTCACGACTGTCGGGAGCGCGTCCACCTTGGCCAGTACGGCGGAACCGTCGAGGCCGACGAGCGGCTTACCGACGAGTGTCGCGAGCGCCGCGTGCACCTGGCGTGCCACCTGACGCGAGCCGCCGCGCACCTCGACGCGATTGATGGCGAAGAGCGACGACTCCCGCGCAACCAGGTAGCCGCCGAGGGCGAGCCCCAGCACAGCGAACCCGATTACGAGCGAGCGCCGCGTCGGCGCGAAGCGAGCGAGCCAGGCCCGAGGATGCACGTGCGGCCACGCCGGTGGCCGCGGCTGCGGGAGTGCCTCCACGCGCGCGATGGACCGAGCGAGACGGGCCCTGACAGGCATGTTCCGGTTTTCGGCGCCGGTCCGGACCTTCCTACAGCTCAGGTAACTCGAGCTCGCCGAGGAACACGACCTCGTGCTGGAGGCGAACGCCGAACCGTTCGTTCGCGCGGCGGCGCGCCTCGGCCATGAGCGCGAGGGCGTCCGCCGTGGTGGCGCCGTCGGCGTTCTCGATGAAGTTCGCGTGCTTCGGCGAGATCTGGGCGCCGCCGCTGCGGTGGCCCTTGAGGCCGCACGCCTCGAGCATCCGGCCCGCGCTCAGCTCGTGCTCGGGATTCTTGAAAACGCTGCCGAAGGTGCGCCGGTTCGTCGGCTGCGCCTCCTTGCGGCGCGCGTTGAGGTCGCGCACCTCCGCCTTGATCTCGTCCGGCGGCCGGGGCCGCAGCCGCAGCTCTGCACGCAGCACGACCTGGCCGTGCCGGAGCTCCGAATGCCGGTAGCTCAGCCCGAGCTCGGCGGGAGTCAGCCAGCCGCTGCCGTCGACGGTCGCCACCAGCGCCCGCTCCAGCACCCCGGCGAAGTCGCCGCCGTAGGCGCCGCCGTTCATCCAGACCCCGCCGCCGACGGTGCCGGGAATGGCGCAGGCGAACTCGAAGCCGCCGAGCCCGGCCGCACGGGCGCGGTGCAGCGCGACGGCGTTTGCCGCCCCGCCGCCCACGCGCATGACGTCCCCCTCGATCTCGACGGCCGCGAGCTCCCCGCCGAGCTTGAGGACGAGGGAGTCGACACCGTCGTCGGCCGCCAGCAGATTCGAGCCGAGGCCGACGACCGCGACGGCGAGCGAACGCTGCTGTGCCCAACGCAAGAGCTCCCCCACCTCCGCTTCCGACTCCGGCCGCGCGAAGGCGTGCGCCGGCCCGCCCGTGCCCAGCGTCGTGAAGCGGGAGAGCGCGACTCCTTCCTCGACTCTCATGCGAGCGCCTCGAGGATCAGGGGGGCGGCGCGATCGACGTCGCCGGCGCCGAGCGTCAGGACGGTGTCCCCCGGCCGGGCCCAGCCGGCGACGAGACTCGCGGCGTCCTCGATCGACGGTGCCCAGCCGATGGGCATGCCCGGCCGCACCTGCGCGAGCTCGTCGACGATCAGCCGCCCCGTCACGCCGGGCAGCGGCTCCTCACGGGCCGGATAGATCTCGGTCACGCACACGGCATCCGCGCCGGCGAGCGCTTCCGCGAAGCCGTGCGCGAGATGGAGCGTCCGCGAGTAGAGGTGCGGCTGGAAGAGCGCTAAGACCCTGCCGCCGTTGCGGATGGCGGCGAGATCGGCCGCGAGCTCGGCCGGATGGTGCGCGTAGCTGTCGACGACGGCCACGCCGCGCGCCTCGCCTTTCGACTCGAGTCGCCGGCCGGCGCCGCGGAACTCGACGATCGCGGCCTCGGCCTCCGCCCGCGCGACTCCGGCGAGCTCGAGAGCCGCCAGCGCCGCCGCAGCGTTGCGCCGGTTGTGCTCACCCGGCACGGCGAGGTCGAGCTCCACAGGCTCGAGCTCCTCCGCCCGCACGACGTGCGGAACGTCGCGCAGCCAGTCCTCGAAGAACGCCTCGACCTCCGCCCGGGAGGCGAACGTCGTGTGGTGGTCGAGGTCGACGTTGACGAGCACGGCGATTTCCGGCCGCAGGGCGGCGACGGAGCGATCCGATTCGTCCCCCTCGACGACGAGCCACCCCGATCCCGTTCCGGCGTTGCCGCCGAGCTGCGGCACGTCGCCGCCGATGAGGAACGCAGGCTCGAGCCCGAGCCGGTCGAGGCAGAAGGCGATCATCGCGCTGGTCGTGGTCTTCCCGTGCGCGCCGGCGACGACGACCGTCCGCCGCTGCGCGACAAGCTCGGCGAGGAGTTCGGCCCGCGGCCGTCCGTCGACGCGACCCGCAAAGGCGGTGGAGACGAAGACCTCCCACTCCGCCGGGGGCTGCGGCGGCTCGGGAGAGATCTCGACCGCGATGCCCTCGAGGTGGCGCAGGTACGGCGTGTCGGCGCGGTCCCAGCCGGCGACTTCGGCTCCCCAGGCGTGCGCGAGCAGCGCGTACCCGCTCATCCCGGCGCCGCCGATCCCGGCGAGCCAGATGCGCCTACCGGCGAGCGGCTGCGAGGGAGACGAGCTCATCCGCGATCTCTTCCGCTGCGTCGGGCCTGGCGACCGCGCGCATCGCCGCGGCCATGGCCGCCAGACGGTCGGCGTCGCCGAGCAGCTCCTCCACCACCCCGGGCGCGCGCGCTGCGTCCGCCTCGGGAACGACCACCGCGCCGCCGGCATCGGCGAACCAGCGCGCGTTCTTCTCCTGGTGCTGCCCGGTCGCGAACTCGCCCGGGACGAGCACCGCGGGCAGTCCCGCGGCGGCGAGCTCCCATACCGAGCCACCCGCCCGTGCGAGGACGACGTCGGCGGCGCCGTACGCCACGCCGATCTCCTCCATGAACGGCTGCAGGATGTAGTCGGGGCGCGTGACACGTCCCTCGAGCTCGGGGTGGTCGCGCTCGCCGCAGAGGTGGATCACGGCGGGCCCGTCGGCGGCCCAGGCGTCGAGCGCGAGGTCGTTGAGCAGGCGCGCACCGAGGGAGCCGCCGAAGACGAGGACGACGCGCGCGTCCGCCGCCAGCCCGAGCCGGCTGCGCGCCTCCTCGCGATCCAGCGGCCGCGAGGTGGCCGGGATCGGCCGCCCGACCGCGCGGTACTTCTCCCCGTGGAACCCGAGCGGCAGCGCGAGGAAGACGCGGTCTGCGAGCGGCGCGGCGAGACGGTTCGCGAGCCCGAGATGCGCGTCCGCCTCGGTGAGCGCACAGGGGATCCGCTCGAGGCGGGCGGCGAACACCATCGGTCCCGCGACGTAGCCGCCGGCTCCGAGCACCGCGTCCGGCTTGCGGCGGCGGAGGATCGTGCGGCACGCGACCGGCGCCGTGAGCGCCTGGCCCAGCGCACGCACGAGCTCGGGACGCGGCCGGCGCGGGAGCCCGGAGACCGCGAACGAATCGAACTCGTAGCCGTGCTCAGGAACGAGCTGCGCCTCGACGCGATCCGGCGACCCGGCGAAGGTCACCAGTCCTCCCCGCCGTTGCAGCGCTTCCGCGACCGCGAGTGCCGGTGCGACGTGTCCGACCGTCCCCCCGGCCGCGATCAGGAACCGCAGCTGCCGCTCGTCCGCCATCACGGGCGATGTTAAGGAGGATGCCGACCCCGACGAGCATCACCACGAGGCTCGAGCCGCCGTACGAGACGAACGGGAGCGGGATTCCGGTCAGGGGCGCGACGCCGATGGCGGCCGCCATGTTGATCGCGGCCTGCCCGCAGACGAGCGCCGTGATCCCCGCCGCAAGCCGTTTTGCGAACGGGTCGCGGCACGCGATCGCCAGCCGGATCCCGGCGTAGCCGAACGCGGAGAAGGCCATGATCACGAGCGTGACGCCGACGAGGCCGAGCTGCTCCCCGACGACCGCGAACATCATGTCGGTGTGTGCCTCGGGCAGGTAGCCGGGGAGACACTCGATGCACTGCCCGACCCCGCGGCCGAAGATCCCGCCCGAGCCGAAGCTGATCAGCGCCTGGACGTTCTGCAGGCCGGCGCCGGTCGGATCCTTCCAGGGGTCGAGGAACGTGAGCAGGCGGTCGCGCCGGTAGGGCGACGACCAGGCGGCGATCGCGGCGAGCGCGATCACGATGCCGTAGGCGGTGGCGAGCAGGCGCATCCGCGTGCCCGAGACGAGCAGGATCGCGCCGGCGACGAGGAGGAGCGTGAGCGCGGTGCCGAGGTCCGGCTCGACGAGGACGAGGACCGCGAAGACTCCGACGACCAGGCCGAGCGGGCGGCCGAGCTCCTTGAGCGTGTTCGGGGGCGGCCGGCGCGAGAGATAGGCGGCCGTCCAGACGACGATCGCGAGCTTGGCGAGCTCCGACGGCTGGAAGACGAGCGGGCCGACGGTGATCCAGCGGCGCGCCCCGTTGATCGGTGCGCCCACCGCGAGCACGCCCACGCAGAGGACGAGCGCGGTGATGAGGAGCGTCGGCGCGAGCGCGCGGATCCGGTCGAGCGGGAGACGCGACACCACGAAGAGCAGCCCGACGCCGATGATCGCGTACACCACCTGGCGCTCGACGATCCCGAGCGGGTTGGCGTTCCCGAGCGCGGCGGAACCAGAGGTCGCGCTGTACACCATGACGAGCCCGAACAGGAGGAGGGCCGCGGTGACGAGCACGAGCAGGTTCCACTCGAACTGGAGCCGTTTCGGTCTCACGACAGCTCCTCCACGAGGCGGCGGAACGTGTCGCCGCGCTCCTCGAAGTTCGCGAACTGGTCGTAGCTGGCGCACGCGGGCGACAGCAGGACGACGTCGCCGGGCTCGGCGTCCGTCGCGGCGAGCGAGACGGCCGTCGGGATGTCTCCCGCCCGCACGTACCCGCGCCCGGCCGCGTCGAGAGCCGCGGCGAGCTCGTCGCTCGCTGCTCCGACGAGATAGATCGACTGGACGCTCGCCGGCAGGTCGCGGACGAAGGGGTTGAAGTCCTCGCCCTTGAGCGAGCCGCCGAGGATGAGGCGAAGCGGCGCGTCGTAGGCCGCGACCCCGCGGCGCGCGGCGGCCGTGTTCGTCGCCTTCGAGTCGTTGACCCAGCGAACGCCGTGCAGCTCGCGCACGAGCTCGAGCCGGTGCGGGACGCCCGGGAAGGTGGCCAGCGCGTGCGCGATGGCCTCGTCGGGCACGCCGGCGGCGCGGGCCGCGGCAGTCGCGGCGGCGGCGTTCTCCCGGTTGTGGCGGCCGGGGATCAGCGGCTCGGCGGGCAGCGGGTCGTCGGCGGAGAACTCGATCCCGTCGAATCCGAAGCCGCGCGGGACGACCTTTGCGCGCGCGCGTTCGAAGATGCGGAGCTTGGCGGCGCGGTAGGCGTCGATGGTGCCGTGCCGGTCGAGATGATCGGGCTCGAGGTTGAGGAGAACGGCGACGTCACACGCGAGGGTGTGGACGTCCTCGAGCTGGAAGCTCGAGAGCTCACAGACGATCCACGAGCCCTCCTCGGCGACCAGGGCGGCGTCGGTGAGTGCGCGGCCGACGTTGCCGGCGACCTCGACGGGGTGTCCGGCCGAGCGGAGGATCGCGCCGAGCAGCTCGGTCGTCGTCGTCTTCCCGTTCGTGCCGGTGACGCCGATGAGGTGGGAGCCGGCGGGCAGCAGCCGGTAGCCGAGCTCGACCTCGCTCCAGATGGGGATCCCGCGCGAGCGGGCGCCGGCGACGAGCGACGACTCGGCCGGTACGCCCGGGCTCTTGACCACCAGTTCCACCCCCTCGAGCAACGCCTCCTCCTCTCCCCTCTCCGTTCCGAGTCGGAGTTCGACGCCGAGGCCGTCGAGCCTGCCGACATCGACGTCGGGAGAGCGGTCCGCAGCGACGACCTGAACGCCGCGCGCCGCGAGCGCGGCTGCCGCAGCGAGGCCGGATCGGGCAAGCCCGACGACGAGAGCCCGGCCCGGCAGCCATGCCGCTTCGGGCGACGGCTCTTCGGGACGTGACCCGCTCACGGCGCACGCTCCCCCCCAATGGGGGGCGCAGGTCCCCTGGGGTCAGCGTACGCGCCGGAGCGCAACAGAACCGTGTCGGCTTGCTCGAGGATGAGATACGGATTCGTCGTCCGGCTCCCGCATCCTCAGCCGAGCCGGCCGCTCACGATGGCCTCCGCGCCCACGGGCGCGACCTCCACCTGCTCGAACCCGGCCGCCTCGAGTGCGCGTGCCAATTCTTCCCCCGTTGCGACGCCGGGCTCGGCCAGAGAGGCGCGCCCGCCGGCCGACAGCACCCGCGCGAGCTCCTCTGCCACTGCCACGAGCGCCCCGTCCTCCGTTGCGACTCTCCCGACGACCGCCGACACCGCCCCGTCCGGAAGCGGCAGCACCGGCGTCTCGCCCACGAGATACGCCACCCCGCTCGCCCCCGCGGCATGCGCCTCGCCGAGCAGCTCCTCGAGCTCGTCGACCTGCGACCGGACGACGTAGACCCAGCCGTCGCCCACCCGCTCGTGCGCACCCAGCGCCAGCGACTGGCCCCCGAGCACGAGCACGTCCTCCTCCGGCTCCAGGCAGGCGGCGTCGAGCAACGCCCGCTCTATCGCCTCGCTGCTCACAGGCGGAAGTAGTAGCGGTAGTAGAGGGCGAAGCCGACCGCGCACAGCAGCCCGCCGATGATCCAGAAGCGCACCGTGATCTTCGTCTCGGACCATGCCTTCATCTCGAAGTGGTGGTGGATCGGCGCCATCAGGAACACGCGTCGCCCGAAACGCTTGAACGAGAAGACCTGGATCATCACCGAGAGCGCCTCGATCACGAAGATGCCGCCGATGAAGAGGAGCAACACCTCGACCTTCATCATGATCGCGAAGGCGGCGAGCGCCCCGCCGAACGCCATCGAGCCGGTGTCGCCCATGATCACCTCAGCCGGGAAGGCGTTGAACCAGAGGAAGCCGACGGCCGCCCCGATCAGCGCCGCCCCGACGATCGCCAGGTCGAGCTTCGTCAGGTTGCGGTGCCCGGCCGGGCCCGAGCGGACGTACGAGACCACGTTCATCGCCATGAAGGTGAAGAGGGCGATGATCCCCGTCCCGGCGAGCAGTCCGTCGACGCCGTCGGCGAGATTCGTGCCGTTCGCCGCGCCGGCGATCACGAAGAAGAGGAAGACGTACCAGCCGTACGACAGCGGCACCCAGATGTCGATCACCGGGAGGTAGACGTCGGTGCTCAAATGGAGGTGCCGCGCGACGATCGCGACCACGACCGTGACGCCGGCGAGCAGCAGGAGCTTCCAGCGGCCGGGCAGACCGAGCGACCGCTTGTGGGTCAGCTTGATGAAGTCGTCGAGGAAGCCGATGGCGCCGCACGCGAGCGCGGTGAAGAGCACGGTCAACGACTGGAGGCGGAAGTGGCTGACCGGCAGGAACGCGACGGTGGCCGCGAAGAGGATCAGCAGCCCGCCCATCGTCGGCACGCCCTGCTTCGCAAAATGATGCTTCGGGCCTTCTTCGCGGATCTGCTGGCCGAACTCGTTGCGACGGAGGAACTCGATGAACCTCGGGCCGATCACGAGCGAGATGGCGAGTGCGACGGCTGCGGCGATGAGAACGCGGATCACGGCTGCGGCTCCAAGAGCGCGTCCGCGACGACCTCGAGCCCGACCGCGCGCGAGCCCTTCACGAGGATCGCGTCCCCCGGCCGTACCAGGCCGCGCGCGGCCTCGACCGCCTCGGCGGCTGTCGGCGTCCATTCGTCGGGCCGGTAGTACCGGGCGAGCTCGCCGACGCCGAGCACGAGGTCCACGCCTTCGGCCTCGCGCGCAATCTCCTCGTGGTAGCGGGCAGCCTCCGGCCCGAGCTCCGCCATCTCGCCGAGGATCGCGACCGTGCGGCGTCCGCCGGCGCGCTCGAGCAGGTGTGCGAGCGCAGCGCGCATCGCCACCGGGTTCGCGTTCCACGAGTCGTTGATCAGCAGCCCACCGCCCGGCAGCTCGGTCTCCTGGGAGCGCCAGAGCGAGAACTCGACCTCCACCGGTTCCACCGGCGGCTCGATCCCCAGTGCCTCGGCCACGGTCAGCGCCGCCGCCGCGTTCGTGGCCTGGTGACGCGCCGTGAAGCCGAACACGACCTCGCGCCCATGCCAGCGCACGTGCGTGCGGCCGTCGCGAATCTCCGCCTCGGGCTCGCCGAAGCGGCGCACGTCGAGCCCCTCGGGGACGAACGGCTCGAGCGCCGGCGCATCCTCCGGCAGAACCGCCACGGCGCCGGCGGGGAGCTCGTCGAGCAGCTCCGCCTTGGCGTCGGGCGATGTTCTCCAGGCTCCCCATCTGCTCGAGATGGACGGGAGCGATGGAGGTGATCACGCCGAGGTCGGGCCGCGCGACCCGGGCGAGGTCGCGGATCTGGCCGACGCCGCGCATCGCCATCTCGGTGACGACGACCTCGGTCTCGGGCTCGATCCGGCAGAGAGTGAGCGGCAGTCCGATCTCGTTGTTGAAGCCGCGCGGCGCCGCCACGGTGCGCAGATGCGGGCGCAGGAGCGCCGCCAGGATGTCCTTCGTCGACGTCTTCCCGACCGAGCCGGTGATCGCCACGACGCGAGCATCGCTACGGGCGCGGACGGCACTACCCAGCGCGGCGAGCGCAGCGTGAGCGTCGTTCGGCACGAGCGTCGCCGCCGCGCCGCGGGCGCGGGCGTCGTCGAGAAACGCCTCGCCGCCCGAGACGGCGACGAACAGATCAGCCCGGCTCGATCAGGCGCGAGTCGACCTGGACGCCTGTCACCGCGTCCGCGTCGCCCTCGAGCAATCCCAGCGAGAGCGCCCGCACCTCGGCGAGCCGCAGCGGGATCAGGTCCGAGCCTCCAACGCCTTCAGAGCTTCCATCGCAGCGACACGGTCATCGAACGGAACGGTTCGATCCGCGAACTCCTGACCCTGCTCGGCTCCCTTGCCGGCGATGAGGACGACGTCGCCCGGCCCGGCCAGCTCGACCGCCCGCCCGATCGCTGCAGCGCGATCCAGCTCGAGCTCGACGCTCCCGACGGCTCCGGAAACGATCTCGGCGGCGATCGCCTCCGGATCCTCGCTGCGCGGGTTGTCGGAGGTAACGATCACCACGTCCGCGAGCTCGGAGGCGAGCCGTCCCATGACCGGCCGCTTGCCGCTGTCGCGGTCGCCGCCGGCCCCCACGACGCAGAGCACGCGGTGACCGTCTGCAAGCTCGCGGGCGGCTCGCAGCACCTTCTCGAGGGCGTCGGGCTTGTGCGCGTAGTCGACGATCACGTGGAACTGCTGTCCTGCGTCGACGGATTCGAAGCGGCCGGGCACTCCGCGCACGGACTCGAGACCGCGCCGGATCGCGTCGTCCTCGATCCCGAGCGCGCGTGCAGCATAGAGGGCTCCGAGCGCGTTCTCGAGGTTGAAGCGTCCCCGGAGGCGCAGCTCGATTCCGTCGAGCGCCGCCGCATCGCCCGCCGAGAACGTGACCGCCTCCGGCAGCTCCTGCGCCAGCCGGCGCCCGTACTCGTCGCCGACGTTCACGACCGTAATCGGCCGCGGCTCGACGAGGAACAGCCGGCGCTTCGCCTCGAAGTAGGACTCCATGTCGCCGTGGAAGTCGAGGTGGTCCTGGCTCAGGTTCGTGAAGACCAGCGCGGCGAAGCGGACGCGGTCCAGCCGGTGGAGCACGGACGCGTGCGACGAGGCCTCCATCACGCACGAGCGGTCGCCGGCGTCGAGCATCTCGCGGAAGAGACGCTGCAGGTCGATCGCCTCGGGCGTCGTCCGCACGACGCCGCGCCGCTCGCCGCCCACGCGGGCCTCGACGGTCCCGAGCAGGCCTGGGCGCCGCCCGGCGGCCGCGAGGATCGCGAACAGGAGGAAGCTCGTCGTCGTCTTCCCGCTCGTACCGGTGACGCCGAGCACCTCGAGCTCCCGGGTCGGCTCACCGAAGAACACGTCCGCAGCGGGCGCCATCGCCACGCGCGCGTCCCGCACGACCACCTGCGGCACCGGCAGTTCGAGCCGGCGCTCGACGACGAGCGCGACCGCACCGCGCTCCACCGCCTCCGGCGCGAAGTCGTGGCCGTCGGCGCGCGCGCCCGGCACCGCGAAGAAGAGCGTGCCGGGGCCACCGGCACGTGCGTCGTAGGCGAGATCGCGCACCTCGACGGCAGGGCCCCCGAGCACCTCCACCGGCTCGAGCGCTGCGACGAGGCGCTCTAGGTCCATCTCGGCGACTCTAGTGGTCCGGGCGAAGAGCTGCGCTCTTCGCCCGGGGGCTGAGGAACTCCGCCACCGGAAGAGCGTGGTCTCCCGTTGGCTCCGTGCAGTAGGGCACATTGGGCTGCGGAGGGTCGGAGTGCCTGTTCCGTCGCGTGCGACCAGGCTGCGCGTGCTCGCACGCTACTCCCCGGCGTCGTAACCCATGGTTACGACGCCGCCTTGTCGGCAAGAGATTCGAAACGCTCAAACCAAGACAGCACCAAAGGCCGGAGGCCAAGACAGCCGCGACAGCGGCGACTTAACCGCAGGCCGAAACGCGCTCGCGCCGACCTCTGCCGCGCGCGAGCGCACCACAGTGACCTCCCACCAAGAGCATCCACAGCAAAACAGCACGGAGCTCCGGATCCGCTAGCGGATCCGGAGGTCGGGGGGAACCTCGAGGTACTGAAGGTCGAAGGAGGCGATCTGCTCGAACGCGGGAGCCGCGACGAGGCCGCCGTAGATCTGCCCGTGCGGCTCGTCGATCGTCACGAGCACGAGGAGGCGCGGCCGTGAGGCGGGCACCATCCCGACGAAGGTCGCGACGTACGCGCCCGGGATGTAGCCGTTCGGCCCCGGCTTCTGGGCGGTGCCCGTCTTGCCGGCCACGGCGTAGCCGGGAATCGCGGCGAGCTCGGCCGTGCCCTGGTCCGAGACGACGCCCCGCAGCATGGTCCGCAGCTGCGTGTCGACGCCGCGCGAGAGGATCCGGCGCCTCTTCGGCTTCACCGGCACCTGCCCGGCGACGTGGTCGACGAGATGGGGCTGGATCCACTCACCGCCGTTCGCGATCGCCGCGTACGCGGACGCGAGCTGGATCGCCGTGACCGAGACACCCTGCCCGATCGGGACGGTGCCGATCGTGGAACCCGACCAGTACGACGGCAGTAGGCCGGGGCTCTCGCGGGGGAAGTCGATCCCGGTTCGCCGGCCGAACCCGAAGCGCGCCATCCACTTCTTCAGGCCGCTCTCGCCGAGGTAGCGCTCGGCGATCATGTCCGTCCCGATGTTCGACGAGCGCTGGAGGATCTGCTTGACCTTCAGCGTCTCGGGCCCGTGCAGCTCTGCGTCGTGGATCACGCGGTCGGCGACGTGGAGCGAGCCGGGAACCTGGAACGCCGTGTTCGGCGTGATGTCGTGCTGCGACAGCGCGCCGCCGATGGTGACGACCTTGAACACGGAACCCGGCTCGAAGACGTCGTTGACGGCGTGGTCGATCGTCAGATCGTGCTTCGTCGCCGCCGGGTAGTAGTTCGCGTTGTAGCCCGGCTCCTGCGCCATGGCCAGGATCGCGCCCGTGCGCGGATCGATCACGATCGCCGTCGCGTCCTTCGCATGCCACTCCTGGACGGTCTGCGTGAGCACCTGCTCGGCGTTCGCCTGGATGTGGCTGTCGAGCGTGAGGAAGACGTCGCGGCCGGGGTGCGCCGGGCGCTGCTGGATCGTGTTCACGGCCTGGCCGAGCGCGTCCCGCACCTCCGTCGCACTCCCCGGCTTCCCCGTCAGCCACTTGTTCAGGTCGAACTCCAGGCCCGAGAGCCCTGTGTTGTCCGTCCCCGCGAACCCGAGCACCGGGGCCGCGACCGTGCCCTGCGGGTAGACGCGCCTCTGGTCCGCCGCGAAGGTGAAGCCGACAAGGTGGCGCATCTCGAGCTTCGCCGCGAGTTTCGGCGACGCCTTCCGCGTGACGTAGACGAAGCCGAGGCTGCGGTCGGAGAGCTGCCGGTAGACCGTCCGGAACTTGAGCCCGAGCACCTGCGACGCGACCTGCGCCTCCCGCCGCGGGTTGGAGATCTGCATCGGGTCGGCGTCGACGTCCGTCGCCTGTTCGCCGATTGCGAGCGGATTCCCCAGCCGGTCGTAGATCGTCCCCCGCCCGGCCGGCAGCACGATCGGCTGCTTCGCCTGCGTTTGCGCCATCGCTGCGAGCGACGACGCGCGCACGGTCTGGAGCCACGCGGCGCGCGCCCCGAGGGCCGCGAAGACGAAGACGATGATGAGGAGGAGAAGGCGGAGCCGAGAGTTGACGACGCGCGTCTTCAACGGCCGCTCGGCGCGAGGTCGCGGTACGACGTGTTTCCCGCCGAGGCCATGACGAGACCGAGCCTCCGCGCCGCCGCCTCGATCCGCGGCGCGGAGTTGGCGGCGGAGAGCCGGGACTGGAGCGCCTGGTTCCGGTTCTCGAGATTCAGGCGCTTCTGCTCGAGCTTCGACACCGCGACGTGCGCGCGCAGCACGGCCACGTTGACCGCGACGACGCCGAACAGGAGGATCGCGAAGAGGGTCATCCAGATGATGTGGCCGCGGACGCGGCGTTGCGTGGGCTTGCGCCGCGAGCGTACGAGCGCTGCCGGACGCCGGGCCGGGGCGCGCCGCCGCCGTGGAGCCGTTAGCGGGCTCGGCGACCTCCGCGTGGGCGAACCAGTCGACGGCGGCCACTAGGTCTCCTCCGCTCCGGTCTTGACCGCCGCGCGCAGCCGCGCCGACGCCGAGCGCGGGTTCGCCGCCAGCTCGGCAGGGCCGGGACGGATCGGCCGCCGCTGCAGCGCCCGGAGCTCGGGCTCGTGGCCGCAGACGCAGACGGGGAAGTCGGGCGGGCACGTACAGCCGCGCTCGCGCTCGCGCAGGAACCGCTTCACGATCCGGTCCTCGAGCGAGTGGAACGAGATGACGGCGAGGCGGCCGCCCGGCCGCAGCATCTCGAGCGCAGCCGGCAGCGCGGTCGCGAGCGAGTCGAGCTCGTCGTTGACGGCGATCCGCAGCGCCTGGAAGACCCGCTTCGCCGGATGCCCGTCCCCGAACCGTGCGGGTGCCGGGATCGCGCACTTGATCGTGTCGACGAGCTCGCCCGTCCGCTCGAACGGGTGCTCGCGCCGGCGGCGGACGATCGCCCGCGCGATCTGCTTGGCGTACCGCTCCTCGCCGTAGCGGCGGAAGATCGTCACGAGGTCGCGCTCGCCCCACGAGTTGACGACGTCGGCGGCGCTCATGTCCTGGGTCGGATCCATCCGCATATCGAGCGGCGCGTCGGTGGCATACGAGAACCCGCGCTCCGGCCGGTCGAGCTGCATCGACGAGACCCCGAGGTCGAGCAGGATCGCGTCAGCCTGAACGCCGTTCCCCGCGAGCTGCGGCAGGACGACGCCGAAGTCGCCCCGCAGGAGCCGCGCGTTCACCGGGGCGCGCTTCGCGAGTCGGTCGAAATACGTGCGCGCAGTCGGGTCGCGGTCGATCGCGATCAGCTTCCCCTTGCCGCGCAGGTCGGCCGCGAGGATCGCGGCGTGGCCGCCGGCGCCGAACGTCGCGTCGATGACCGTCTCGCCGGGCTCGACGGCGAGCGAGGCCCGCACCTCCTCGGCGAGGACGGGGACGTGGTCAGCTTCCCTGGGCTGCAAGACGTTCGGCAACATCCTCAGCACTCCCTTCGACCTCGGCGAGCTCGCGCTTCCAGGCGGCGCGGTCCCAGATCTCGAGGCGGTCGTTGACCCCGGCGACGACGACGTCGCGGCCGAGCTTCGCGTGCGTGAGCAGCGCAGTCGGGATGCTCACGCGGCCCTGCTTGTCCGGCACCGTCTCGCTCGCGCCGGAGTAAAAGTGACGATGCATCCGCCGGCCCTGCTGGCTGAGCGGAGGCAGGTTGGCGAGGGTCGAGTCGCGGTAGTTCGCCCAGCCGTCGGGCGTCCAGGCCCAGAGACAGCCGTCGAGGCCGCGCGTGACGACGACGCCGTGCTCGAACGCCTTCCGGAACTTGGCCGGAAGCGTGAGCCGGTTCTTGTCGTCGATTGTGTGCTCGTACTCGCCTAAGAGCATGGGGCCGCTTCTCCCTATCCCACCACGGGCCCCCACTTTATCCCACCACGCCCCACTTGTCTAGGGAGCGGCCTCTTTTCCGGTGAGTTGTCGCTCGTAGGCGCCGCGGCCCGTCAGGACCATCGCACCGCACTTCGCAGCCAGCGCGACCGCCTCGTCGACCGGATCGCCGCGCCCGAGGCCGTACGTCAGCCCGGCTGCAAAGCAGTCGCCGCAGCCGTAGGCGTCGGACACCGGTCCCGGAAGAGGCGCTGCGCGGAAAGGCCCGCCGGGCCGGATCCAGCCGCCGAGCGCGCCGGCCGTCGTGACGACGATGCGGGGCTCCGGCTCGAGCTCGCCGGCCTCGAACCGCTCGGCCGCGTCCTCCCCGCTCCCGACGAGCACGTCCACCTGCACGGCCGCCCGGCGCAGCGTCAAGAGCTCGCGGGACGTGGCGACCAGCACGGGACAGTGGCGCGCTGCGCGCAGCGCGGCGACGTCGCCGCCGGTGAAGTAGACGGCGTCGCAGCGCCTGAGCTCCTCCCACGGCAGCGAGCCGTCCTCACCGGACGGGCGCAGCTTCTCACCGAGCACGGTGATCGTCCGCTCGCCGGCCTCGTCGATGTGCGTGAGCGCCCGGCGCTGCCTCCCCGCCGCGTGACCCGCGTACACGGTCACGCCCAGCGCCTCGAGCTCCTCGTGGGAGCGGCGGCCGAGCTCGTCGTCGGCGAGCGCGGTGAAGAAGAGGCACGCGCCGCTGAGATTGGCGAGCTGGACGGCCGCCACGGCGCCGCCGCCCGCAGGCTCCTCCCACGTTTCGAGCACGTGCACGATCTCGCCGGGCGCCGGCGCGTGGTCGACGCGCGCAAACTCGACCCATTCGACGTGTCCGACGACTGCGAGGTTCATCCGCGCTTCCCAAGGAGGGGACACGCGGGGGAACCATGCGTTTCCCCACGATTGTCGACCCATTCGACATGTCCCACGACGGCGAGTTGCACATCTCACATCTTGAACCCCGACTACGTTTCATTCGACGGTGAGCGGCATCCCTCCCTTCGAGCGGTTCTACGAGGCCCACCGGGGCGAGGTGCTCGCGCTGCTGCGCCGTAGAGCGGGACGCAACCGCGCCGACGACCTGTTCCAGGAGACGTTCCTGCGCGCGCTGCGCGCCTACGAGCGGCTCGAGCACGGCGAGCACCTGCGTGCGTGGGTGCTCACGATCGCCACGAATGCCGTCGTCGACGCGGCGCGGCGCGAGCGACCCACGGCGGAGCTCCAATTCGAACCGGCCGGCGAGGACGCGCGCTCGGCAGTCGAGGAGCTCGCGCCGCTGACCGACGACCTGCCTCCGAAGGAACGTGCGGCAGTCGTCCTCCGCTACGGGTACGACCTCGACTACGACGAGATCGGCGCCGCCCTGGGCTCGAACGAGCAGGCGGCACGACAGGCGGCTTCCGCCGGGGTGCGGCGGCTGCGGAAGGAGAAGGAGCAGCGATGACCGCAGTCCCCACCGTTCTCGACGAGCGCTTCCGCGCGGCCGCGGCCGCCTCCGGCGAGCTCGACGTCGCGTACGACGTGCTCGACGACACGCCCGTCGGACGGCTGCTCGTCGGCGTCTCGGAGCGCGGGCTCTGCCGCATCAGCTTCGATCCGGAGCCGGACGCCGAGCTCGAGCGGCTCGCACGGCAGTTCGGCCCGCGCGTCCTGCGCGCGCCGACGGCGCTCGACCGCGTGCACCTGGAGCTGGACGAGTACTTCGCCGGCCGCCGGCATGCATTCGACCTCGAACTCGACCTCCGTCCCACGCCGGAGTTCCACCGCCGGGTCCTCGAAGAGCTGAACCGAGTCGAGTACGGACACACGACCACCTACGGCGCGCTCGCCGCGCAGGTAGGCGCGCCGCGCGCCGCGCGGGCCGTCGGCACCGTCATGAACCGGAACCCGCTGCCGATCGTCCTGCCCTGCCACCGCGTCGTCGGCGCGAACGGCAGCCTCACCGGCTACGGCGGAGGCCTCGACCGCAAGGAATGGCTGCTCCGGCTGGAGGGCGCACTTCTATAGCTCGGAAACGCTGCGCGTTTCCTCGCTGGGCATAAGGAACTCCGCCAACGGGAGAGCGCGGTCTCCCGTTGGCTCCGGGCTGAGAGCACACTGTGGGTGCGTGCTTTGGTCGCCGCCTGGGCGTCACAGAGGTTCGAAACGCTGGAATGGCGTTGGCGTCAAGGCCGGAGGCTAAGACATCCGCGTAGCGGTGACTTAGCCGAAGGCCGGACTGCGCTCGTGCCGGCCTTTGCCGCGCGCGAGCGCACAACACAAACCTCCCACCCAGCAAACCTCCCACCCAGCAAAGCATCCAAAGCAAGACAGCACGAAGCGGGCCGGAAACCGCGCTTTCCGGCCCGCGCAGTTCCGTCCCCCAGCGAGCGAGACCGCAGGTCTCGCGAGCTATGGGCCGAAGTGCTTCCGCCCCCAGCCGACGAGCGCCTCGACATCAGCCGGATCTGGATAGTCGTCGGGTAGATCCTGATCGTCCGGCGTGTACGTGTGCCCCGGCCAGTCCGGCTCCCCGAAGTCCGGCGCCCACGCGAGGCCCCATGCTCCGGTTTCACCGTCCTGGTACAGGTCGAGCCAGCCGCGCCTGAGTCGTTCTCTGCGATACGTGCCCGTCGTGGTCGTCACGGTGCCTCCTGGCCGCAGAGCCGTCGTATGCGTCGCCTACGGGACTTATCGAGCACTGTCCCCGAGGTCCCCATCACTCGCGCGAGGTAGAGGGCCGATCAGCCCGAAACGTGGCGCAGCTTGTAACCGACGCCCCACACGTTCACCACCCAGCCGGGAAGGCCGGCCGCGTCGAGCTTCCGCCGCACCCGCGAGGCATGGGACTCGAGCGTCCGCGTCGGGACGTAGGTGCGGAACCCCCAGACGTCGCGGAGCAGCTGCTCGCGCGTGAAGACGCGGTCGGGAGCCGACGCAAGCTTCACAAGGAGCGCGAACTCCTTCGCCGACAGCTCCACCTCCACCCCCGCTGCGAGGACGCGGCGTGCCGCGCGGTCGATCGCGAGCGGGCCGATCTCGAGAAGCTCGACCCGCGGCGGGCAGCGCCGCAGGAGCGCGTGGATGCGCGCGAGCAGCTCCTCGTAGACGAACGGCCTGGCGAGGCAGTCGTCGGCACGCGCGAGCGTGCGGACACGAGCGGCGGGATCCGCGCTGCCGAGCACGATCACCGGACAGTCGGGCACGACGCCGCGGTCGAGCGCGTCGGCGTCCCCGAGCACGAGCACGTCGGGATCCGCCGCGCGCGGCAGCTGCTCGGCGCGCTCGCAGGAGACGACGTCGAACCCGTCGTTGCGCAGCTGGCGCTCGAGAAACCCGCGAACGGCCGGTTCCGGCTCGGCGAGGAGAAGCGCAGTCACGGCACCGAGGCTAGGTGCTCGGCCCGCGCTCCGCCAGATGTCCTTTGCAGAGAAAGAGTGACGTTGCGGCTACAGGCGGCCGCTTCTGATCACGCCCCAGAGCAGCCAGATCCCGAGCACCGTCGAGAGGGCGAACCCGATGATCGAGATGACGTTCACGCCGAGGACGTCGGTGCCGCCCTTGGCGAAGATCCCGATCAGGCTCGAGCCGATCAACCCGCCGACGACGATGAGCGCCACCACGAGGCGGTTGATGGCGTTCTGCATGCTCTCGAGGAACTGGTCGAGACCCTTGTGCACGAAGCCGACCTCGATCTGGCCGTCCCGGATCTCCTCCATGAAGTCGTGGAACTGGTACGGCGCCTCGGCGATCACCTGCGCGTAGCTCAGTGCCTCGCGCCGCACGCGCCGCGCCACCCGGTGCGGAGCGAACCGCTCGAGCATCAGGTCGCGCGCGTACGGCCTGGCGACCTCGAAGACGTTGAAGTCGGGATAGAGCTCGGCGCCGACCGAGGCGAGCGTCGCGAGCGTGCGGTCGAGCAGGAGGAAGCGCGCGGGCAGGTGCAGGTTCATCGAGTAGATGAGCTGGAAGCCCTCGCGAATCACCTGGATCGGGTCGACCTCGCTCAGGCTCGCGCCGTAGTAGCGGTAGTACAGCTCGCGCAACTCGGCGAGGAACTCGCCCTCCCGCTCCTTTGGATAGCGCACGCCGAGGTCGGACAGCCGCTTCGGGAGCTGGTCGATGTTCTCGTTCGCGGCGTCGATGAAGAGGCCGGTCAGCTTCGACATGTCGTCGTCGGTGAGCGTCCCGACCGCACCGAAGTCGACGAGCCCGATCGATCCCGCCTCGGCCGGCAGCAGGATGTTCGCCGGATGCGGGTCGCCGTGGAAGAAGCCGTGGCGGAAGATCATCGTCATCCACGCCTCGGTGATCCGGTAGGCGATCTCGCGCCGCTCCTCGACCGTGGTGGTGACGAGGTCGACGTCGGCGAGCTTGATCCCGTCGATCCACTCGAGCGTCAGGACGCGCGGCCGCGTGTACTGCCAGTAGACCTTCGGGACGTGGACGTGCGGGTGCCCTGCGAAGTGGCGGTGGAAGTTCTGCGCGTTGCGCCCCTCCTGCCGGTAGTCGAGCTCCTTGCGGATCGACCGCGCGAACTCGTCCACGAGCTGGCGGGTATCCACGAAGTCGAGCGCGCGGATCCGCTCCCGCGCGAGCCGCGCCGCCTGGTAGAGGAGGCCGAGGTCGGCCTCGATCTTCTGCGGCGCACCCGGCCGCTGCACCTTGACCGCGACCTTGCGTCCGTTGGGCAGGGTCGCGCGGTGCACCTGGCCGATCGAAGCGGCCGCCACCGGCGCCGGCTCGAAGTCGAGGAACAGACGCTCGAGCGTGTTCCCGAGCTCCTCCTCGATCACGCGCTCGGCCTGCTCGAACGGGAACGGCCGCACGTCGTCCTGCAGCCCGCGCAACTCGGCGACGATGTCGGGCGGCACGACGTCAGGCCGCGTCGAGAGGAGCTGTCCGAACTTCACGAAGGTCGGCCCGAGCTCGTCGAGCACCTCACGCAGGTGCTGGCCGCGCGCGGAGGCCGCGCCGTGCTCGGCGGCGACATCGGCGAGGCGGTCCTCCGCGGAGCGCCCCGGCAGGAGATCGCTGAGCTTGTGCGCCTCGAAGAAGTAGCCGAAGCCGTGGCGCACCATGACCTGCGCGATCTCGGACAGGCGCCCGATGCTGCGGGTCGTGTTCGTGCTCATTGCAGAAAGGCTACGCGGCGCGTCTGCCGGTGGCCAGGAGTTTTCCTACGCGACAGCGCGGCGACGGGCCTCGCGCCTGCGTGTCCACGGGCCGGGCGGCACGAGCAACGACTCGGCGTGCAGGTACGCGAGCCCGACCGCAGGCAGATCCGTGAGGCGCTCGACGCAGATGTAGCGCCGCCGCCACTCCGGGAAGAACTTCCGGTTGAACGAGTAGAGCCGCTCTAGCTGGAAGACGTCGTCGGCAGCAAGGAGGCCGCGGCGCACGACCCGCTTGGTCGGCGTCGTCACACGCTCCGGAGCGAGAAAGTCCGTCAGCGCACAGAAGTTGAGCGACAGCTCGCTCGCGCCTGCCTCGCGCGCCCAGGCGAGCGTCTCGACCACGAGGAACTCGGTCAGGCCGTTCGGAGCATCCGGTCGGCGCCGCATCGCACTCAGCGACCAGCCGCCGCCGGCCGGCGAGGGCACGAGATGGAGAAAGCCGCCCACCCGACCGTCGGCATCTTCCGCCAGAGCAAGCACGGTGCCGGGAATGTGGAGGTCGTCGATCGACATCGAGAAGCCGCGCTCCGGCTCGCCGCGCCGCCACGACGCCGACACGTCCTCGAGCTCGGCTCCGAGCGCAGGTGGGACCTCGTCCGCGGCCACGATGCGAAACGAGTAGCCGGCCTTACGGAGCCGGGTGACCGACTGGCGCACCTTGCGAATCGGCCGCCCTTCGAGCGAGAACTCTTCCGGCTTGAGCACGGCCTCTTCCCCGATCGACACGGACTTGAGCCCGAGCGCGTGATAGCGCTCGAGGTGCGCGTCGGACGCGCCGACGACCGCGAGGCGCCACCCGTTGGCGCGAGCGATCCGCCGCAATTCCGCGAGGAGGTCGTCGATCTCCGCTTCGTCGCCGACGGGATCGCCGCTGACGAGAGCCGTACCCGCGACGACGCGATAGGCGAGGAAGGCCCGGCGGGACGGCGAGAAGAGGTAGCTCTTGTCGCGGCGAAGGGCGAAGAACGAGAGGCTGTCGCTGCCGTAGGCGTCCACGATCGCGCGCGCCATCCGCCGCTCCCCCACTGTCTGCGCGACGGCGTACCCGAACGGGCGCAGCCAGAAGTAGAGGGCGAAGAGACCGCAGACGACGCCGAGACCGAGGAGCCCATCACCGACGCGATGCGGCAGCTCGATCCCGCGCCACTCGGCCCCGCCGGCGAATGCCGCAATGCCGACGAGCGCCACTCCGAGACCGAGCAGCGGCCGGACACTGGCCGGATCGCCGGGCACGTCGAAGCGGCGGCGCCAGTGGAGGAGCGGAGCGAGCAGGAGCAGCGAGATCGTCGCCTCTTCGAAGTCGAGGCCCTTCGCGAGGTGCGCGATCGCGGACGCGACCACGACCACGACGGCGAGCTGCCAGGCGCGCCGCCGGCGCTTTGCGAGCGAGAGCGAGAGCCAGATCAGCCCGACCGCGAGCGTGACCGTGAGGACTCGCGCCGCCTCGGGCCAGCCCGGCGGCAGGATGCCGCGCACGATGTGGACGCGGTCCGCCATCTCGGGCGTCAGTGCCGAGATGATCCCGAGCACGCCGACGAGCGCGGCTCCCCAGGCCAGAAGCCTTTCGGCTCTAACGGCACGCAGAGACACGCGGCCAGGGTACAACGTGCCCATGAGGGAATTGGGAGAACCGCTGATTCGGGAGGAGCTCGAGGAGACCGTCCGGATCCGCCCCGCGCGCTGGGTGACCCTGCTGCTCGGCCTCGTGGCCGTCGGGCTCGTGCCCTGGACCCTCTACCTCACGTTCACGCTTCCCTCGCGCCATGTCACGTTCCACTACGACCTCGCCTGGGTCGGCTTCGACGTCGCGCTCGCCTCCGCGTTCGCGGCGACCACGCTGGCGGCCCTCCGCCGCTCGCACTGGCTCGTCCCGCTGGCCGCCGTCACGGCCACGATGCTGTGCTGCGACGCCTGGTTCGACATCGTCACCTCCCAGGGCGGCGACGACACGTGGCAAGCGGTCGCCGAGGCGCTCTTCGCCGAGCTGCCGCTCGCGGCCCTCTGCGCGTTCATCGTCTACGACGCCGAGACGTTCCTCGCGGCGACGGTCAACCGGTTCCGCCGCTAGGTGCCGGGCGAAGAGCTGCGCTCTTCGCCCGGGGATGAACGCTCAAACCAAGAACGCGCCAAAGGCCGGAGGCTAAGAAAGCCGCGCAGCGGCGACTTAGCCGCAGGCCGGACCGCGCTCGCGCCGGCCTCTGCCGGAAACCGCGCTTTCCGGCTCGCGCAGTTCCGTTACTCGGCAAACGGACGCGAAGCGTCCGGTTGCTCGAGCAGCTTCAGCCGATGCTCGAGCTGGGCGACTCTGAGCTCGAGCTCGTCGAGCTCGTCGCGCGTCACGAGGTTCAGCTCGTCGGCGATCCCACGCAGGGCCGAGACGACGCTCTCCGAGAATCGCTCCCGGCTGCCGCGCACCCGGCTCGGGAGCTCGGCGAGCAGCTCCTCGAGCGCGTCGAGGAGCAGCACGCTGCTACCGCGAGCGGCCATGCGGCCTCGAGCGACGCCGCTGTGACCGCTTCTCGCGGCGCGCGCTTGCGGTTGCGGGCTCGGGCGATGCCCCCGTGTCGAGCAGGCCGGGCGTCGGCTCGGCGGAAAGCGCGGCCTCCGACTCCTCCAGGGCGACCGTGCCCGGGTCGAGTGCCGGGCCGCCCTTCGGCTGCCACGGCCGGCGGCGAGCCGGCGTTCCACCGTCGGGCTCCTCGCCCTCCTGCTGCTCGGCGAGATGCTTCCGGCGCGCGTACTCGGGCTCGCGCTCCTTCGACATCGTGAGCAGCGGCGCCGCGATGAAGATCGACGAGTACGCACCGGAGATGACGCCGACGATGAGCGCGAAGGCGAAGTCCTTGAGCGTCGAGCCGCCGAGGATCAGGAGGCAGATGATCGGCAGGAGCGTGATGAACGTCGTGGCCAGCGAGCGCCTGATCGTCTCCCACAGCGAGACGTTGGCGATCGTGGCGAACGGCGAGCGGCGCATGAGCGGGATGTTCTCGCGGATGCGGTCGAAGATGATGATCGTGTCGTAGATCGAGTAACCGAGCACGGTCAGCACCGCGGCCACGGTGTCGACCGTGACCTCCTTCCCGACCAGCGAGTAGACGCCGATCGTGATCAGGATGTCGTGCACCATCGCGAGGATCACGGGTATCGCGAACTTGAGGTCGAACCTGAGCGCGATGTAGATCGTGATCAGGAGCAGCGAGACGATGATCGCGTAGATCGCGTCGACCGCGATCTGGTGGCCGAACGTCCCGGAGACGCTCTTCACCCCGCCGCCGGAGGCGCCGAGGTCGCTCTTCAGGGACTGTTCCAGGTTGTTCGTCTCGGCCCGCGAGAGCGTCTTCGTGCGGACCTGCCACGACGTGAAGTCGTTCTTGACCGGCGAGCCCTGGCCCTGCACGACGGCGTCGGGCTGGCCCTGCTTCGCCATGAACGCCTGAACCTGCCCCTGCGAGTACGGCTGGCTCGTCTGGAAGGTGAGCTGCGTCCCGCCCTTGAAGTCGATCCCGAGATTCAGGCCCTGGACGCCGAGCGAGATCAGGCCGGCGATGATGATCGTGCCCGAGATCGCGAACCACAGCTTGCGCTTCCCCATGAAGTCGATCTGGAGCCACTTCGCGGTCTGCTGCCCCTCCGCGCCCATGAAGCGCGGGCTGTCGAACCACTTGAAGCCGCTGAGCAGGCCGAGCATCGCGCGCGTGGCGGCGACCGCCGTGAGCAGCGAGATCACGGTGCCGATCAGGAGCATGAGGGCGAAGCCCTTCACGTCCGCAACCGCGACCAGGAAGATGACCAGCGCCGTGATCATGGTCACGACGTTCGCGTCCAGGATCGTGTGGAAGCCCTTGCCGTAGCCCGCCGCGATGGCCGAGCGCACCGAGCGGCCGGCGCGCACCTCTTCCTTGATGCGTTCGAACACGACGACGTTCGCGTCGGCCGCGACGCCGATGGTGAGGATCAGGCCGGCGAAGCCCGGCAGCGTCAGGGTCACGTTGAAGAGGAGGATCGCCGCGTAGTAGAGGAGCGCGTAGATCGCGAGTCCGGCGACCGCGACGAGCCCGAGGAAGCGGTACAGGACGAGCAGGAAGATCGCGACGATGATCAGGCCCGCGATCGCGGCGAGGAGCGCCTGGTGGAGCGAGCTCTTGCCGAGCGTCGCCGAGACCTTGGTCTGCGCGAGCTGCTTGAACGAGTACGGCAGCGAGCCGCTCTGGAGGACGAGCGCGGTCTTCGAGGCCGCGGAGGCGCTCGGCTCCGTGATCTGCGCGTTGCCGACGATGCCCTGCGAGAGGCTCGGGTCGGTGTAGTCGATGTACGGCGTCGACTTGAGCTGGCCGTCGAGGACGATCGCGTTGTGCCCCGCGTATGTGGCGATGATGTTCTGCGAGTTGGGGCCGGTCGGGTTCAGCTGGCCCGCCGATCCGGCGTTCACGCGACCGCGGTTGTACTCGGCCTCCGTGATCCGTCTGAACGCATCGGAGCCCTTGCCCGTGAACTGCAGCGTGACGATCGGGAGTCCGGTCGTCTGGTCGACGTCGGCGGTGATGCCCGATTCCACGAGGTCCTTGCCCGTCAGCGCCGGCGGCAGCTTGAACAGGTACCAGTACTTGCTGTCCTTCGACGTTCCGTTCTGGCCCGCCCCGGGGCAGTTGCCCAGCGGCTTGTCCAGGCACCACACGGGCTGACGCTCGGCGGGGACTTTGAGCACTTCCGTCCCCGGCGGCTGCTGCCCGTCCTTGTAGGGCAGGAAAAGCTGCTTGAGGGTCAGGGTCGGTCCCTGCACAACCTCCTGGGTGGTGGTCGTCTTCTTGACCGTCTTGCCCTTGACCTTCACGGTGACCGTCTTCGTCACGGGCTTGAAGAGGTAGTAGCCCTGCGGCGTGCCCTTGTTCGCTTCCGGCTGCACGGCCTTGAGCAGGCCGTAGAGCGTCGGCACCGGCGCCGGCTGCTGGTTCCCCTGCACGGTCGGCGGCGCGAGGCTCGTCTCGAAGTCGAACATCTGGAGCTGGCCGGTCGTGCCGATGATCTGCGCCGCCTTGCGCGGGTCGTGGACGCCTGCGAGCTGGATCACGATCTGGTTTCCGCCCTGGACCGCGACGTTCGGCGACGACACGCCGATCTTGTTGACGCGGTTGGTCATGATCTGCTGCGCGGTCTGCATCCCCGCCGGGGTGATCGGCTGCTTCGGGTTGTCCGGGACCGCGCGCAGCACGACCTCGAGTCCGCCCTGCAGGTCGAGGCCGAGCGTCGGCTTCTTGTACCCCGGCGAACCGGGAACGGCGAGGAACAGCGCGCCGATGAGCAGCGCGCCGATCACGCCCATGATCACGAGGTAGTTGCGACGTTCTCTCACAGGGGATCCTTCAAGCGCGGCACACGTTAGCCGCGGTTCTCCTCATTCGAGGTCTCCCCGCCGGAGCCTTCGCCGCCCTGCGGCTCCTCGGGCTCCTCGGGCTCGTCGGTCTCCCCGGCCTCGGCGGCCTCGTCGGGATCGCCGTGCTCGTCCTCTCCCTCGTCTTCGTCTTCTTCCTCGTCGTGCGTCACCCCCGCGATCGCGCGCCGGGCGACCCGCACCTCGGTGTCGGGCGCGATCTCGACCGTGACCTGGTCCTCGTCGACCTCCGAGATCGTGCCGTAGATCCCGCCGGCCGTGAGCACCTCGTCGCCCACGCGCAGCTCGTTGACGAGCTGCTGCTGCTGCGACTGCCGTTTCTTCTGTGGCCGCACGAAGAGCAGGTAGACGAGCAGGAACCCGATCACGATGATGAAGATGAACCCCGACCCGCCGCTGCTCGCCCCGATGATCACTCGTCGACTCCCTTCGCTCGTCGGAGCGCCTCGTCCTTCCAGGTGAGGAACTCGCCGCGCCCGATGGCCTGTCGCGCCGCGGCGACGAGATCGAGCAAGAAGCGCAAATTATGCAGGCTGAGCAGGCGAAGCCCGAGGATCTCCCGCTGGTTCACGAGGTGCCGGATGTACGCCCGGCTGAAGCGGGAGCAGGCCAGGCAGGAGCACGCGTCGTCGAGCGGGCGCTCGTCGCGGGCGAAGCGGGCGTTGCGGAGATTGAGGCGGCCCTCGCTCGTCAGGGCGCTGCCGGTGCGCGCGGTGCGCGTCGGCAGGACGCAGTCGAACATGTCGACGCCGCGGGCGATCACCTCGAGCACGCCCTCCGGGTCGCCGATCCCCATGAAGTAGCGGGGCTTGTCCTCGGGCAGGAACGCCGCAGCCTCGGTCGTGGCGTCGAACATCGGCTCGCGGTGCTCCCCCACGCTGAGCCCGCCGATCGCGTAGCCGTCGAACTCCTGCGCGACGAGCGCTGCCGACGAACGCCGACGGAGATTCGCCGTCGAGACCACCCTGCGTGATCGCGAAGCGGAGCTGACCCGGCGCCCGCGGCAGGTCGCGCTGGCGCTCGGCCCACGCCGTCGTCCGGCGCACCGCCTCTTCCAGCTCGGCCCTCGGAGCGCCGGCCGGGAGGCAGATGTCGAGGCACATCGCGACGTCGGAGCCGAGCCGTTCCTGCACGCGCGCCGACAGCTCGGGGGTGAAGCGCTCGGGCTTGCCGTCATAGACCGACCGAAACGTGACCCCGTCGTCGTCGGTCGCGAGCAAGGTGTCGCGGAGGGAGAAGACCTGGAAACCGCCGGAGTCGGTGAGGATCGCGCCGTCCCAGCCCATGAAGGCGTGCAGGCCGCCGAGCTCGGAGATCAGGTCCTCGCCCGGGCGGAAGTGGAGGTGGTACGCGTTCCCGAGCACGATCTCGGCGCCGAGCCCGCGCAACTCGTCCGGATCCACGGACTTCACCGTCGCCTTCGTCCCGACCGGCATGAACGCCGGGGTCCGCACCTCGCCGTGCGCGGTGCGCAGGATGCCGGCTCGCGCGGCGCCGTCCCGGGCCGTGACCGTGAAGCTCTCGCTCACGAAACGAGCGTAGATGGGAGCGGCCCGTCGCTCACTGACCCATTCGGGTAGGTCGGGTCGCACTCTCGAACCACGCGCAGACGCGGTCGGCAAGGGCTGCATCACGCCCAGGATCGGCCGCTACCCGCAGCTCGTGTTCACGGATCCGACCCAGCTCGGCGACGAGCGCTCGCGGCGGAGCGTTGCTGCCGAGCAGGGTGGCGATGCGGACGGAGTACGGCGCGAACTCGTCGAGCTGGGCATGGAGCTCCCGCTCGCCGCCGTCGCGCCAGAAGTCGCGCCACTCGTTCGCGCCCCTGGGTCTCACAGGATGAGCATCGCATCGCCGAAGGAGTAGAAGCGGTACCGCTCCTCGACCGCGAGCCGGTACAGGCGGCGCGTCTCCTCGACCCCCGCGAACGCCATCACGAGGGCGAGCAGCGTCGAGCGCGGCAGGTGGAAGTTCGTCAGGAGCGCGTCGACCCGCCCGAACTCGAAGCCCGGCGTGACAAACAACTCGGTGCGGCCCGCGAGTGGGCCGCCGCGCGCGAGCGTCTCGAGCACGCGCACGGTCGTCGTGCCGACGGCGAGGACACGCTCGGCCGCGCGGATCCGCTCCCATGCCTCCGGCTCGACCTCGTAGCGCTCGCCGTGGATGTGGTGGTCCTCGAGCCGGCTCTCGGTGACCGGACGGAACGTGTCGAGCCCGACGTGGAGCGTGACCCGGGCCGGGTCGAGACGCTCGAGCAGCTCCGACGTGAAGTGGAGCCCGGCCGTGGGCGCCGCCGCCGAGCCCGGCTCGCGCGCGTAGACGGTCTGATAGCGGGAGGCATCGCCGAGCGGCTCCGTGATGTACGGCGGCAGCGGCGTCTGGCCGGCGGGCTCGCCCTCCAGACGGAGGCGCCAGCGGCCCTCGCCGAGATGCTCGATCAGCTCGACCGGGCCGTACCGGCGCCCGGCTCGCAGCCGCCGCGTCGGCCGCGCGAGCGCCTCCCACGTCCCGTCCTCGCGCCGCTCGAGCAGCAGCACCTCGCCGCGCGGCGAGGTGATCGGGATCCGCGCCGAGACGACCTTCGTGTCGTTGACGACGACGAGTTCCCCCTGCAACTCGTCCGGCAACTCGGCGAAGGTTCGGTGGCGGACCGCGCCGGTCGCGCGTTCGTACACGAGCAGCCGCGACGCGTCGCGCTGCTCGGCCGGATGCTGCGCGATCAGCTCCGGCGGAAGGTCGTACTCGAGCTCCGAAAGGTCCATCCGACGCCAGTTGTACCGTCGTCTTCGTGGACCTGGACGCGATCGCCCGCGCGCAGCAGCGGATCGAGGACGCGGCCGCCGGCCGCACGGACCCGGCGGCGTTCGACGCGACGCTGGAGCGCGCGCGTCACGCAGTCGAGACCCTCGCCGCGACAACGGCCCGCTTCGAGGCTGGCCTGCCCGAGGCGATCCAGGACGGGCTCCGCCAGCACTTCCGGCCGAGCGCCCGCCACCTCGCCGAGGTGCGCGGCCTGACGAACCAGACCATCCGCCGGCTCGAGCGGATCGAGGGAGACCTCCTCGCCGAGCGGCACGCGCGCGTCGACGACCTCGCCCTGCTCGTGGACCTCATCGCCTCCGGCTGGCGGAGTGTCGAGGAGCGGCTCGCGAAGCTCGAGGAGGGCCTGACGCGCGAGGGTGGCGTCGTCTACCGCCTCGGCGAGCGTCAGGCCGGTTGACTCACCGGTAGGACGAGCACGAAGCGGCTGCCCCGGCCGGGGTCGCTGTGCAGCTCGAGTCTGCCGCCGAGCGCGAGAGCGAGCTCCCGGGCGATCGTCAGGCCGAGTCCGGTTCCGCCACCGTCCCCGGACCAGAACGGCCGGAAGATCCGCTCCTGTGCGTCCGGCTCGACTCCCGGGCCGTTGTCGGCGACCTCGACTCTGACCTCGCCGTTCTCCGTTGCGAGGCCGAGGTCGACGCGCCCGCCCGCCGGCGTCCAGTGGAGCGCGTTCGCGATCAGGTTCGTGACGATCTGCAGCACCCGGTCGCCGTCGGTGATCAGCACGGCTCCCTCCCCGAGTGCCAGGTCGTACTCGATGTCGCGGGCCTTCGCCTCCTCGGCGAACGTCGCATAGGCGCGTTCGCAGAGGGCCCGCATGTCGACCTCCTCGCGCAGCAGCGCAAAACGGCGCGCGTCGAGCTTGGCCAGGTCGAGGACGTCGCCGACGAGGCGCTCGAGCCGCAGCGCCTCCTCGGAGACCACCTCGAGCGACAGCTGCTGCGCCGCCTCGTCCTCGAAGACGCCCTCCCGCAGGGCGGCCACATGGCCGCGGATCGCGGTCAGCGGCGTGCGCAGCTCATGCGACACCGACATCAGGAAGTTGCGCGAGAGCTGTTCCGACTCCGCGAGCCGCGCGGTCATCTCGTGGAAGCGAGAGGCGAGCCGTTCGACCTCGCTGCCCCAGGTGCGCTCGGGCACGGCGACGTCGTAGTGGCCGGCGGCAACCTCGTCCGCCGCACTCGCGAGTTCCTCGAGCGGCCCGGCGATCCGGCGCGAGTAGTAGACGACGACGATGCCGGCGACGGGGATCCCGATCCCGAACGCGAGCGCGAGATCCCAGAAGAGCTGCAGCCAGCGGCTGCGGAGCGCGGATTCCGGCTCCGCGACGACGAGCGCACCGGCTTGAACGTTGCCTAGCGTGACCGCCCGAGCGACGCCGAGATAGGAGCTGCCGTTCACGTCGAGATCGAACGCCCGCGGCTTCCCGTCAGCCGGCGCCTCCGCAGGCAGGGCATCACTCGGGAGTTTCTGCAGCGGACCGGCGAGCAGGGAGCCACCGGGGACGGCGGGCGCCCAGAACACCGTCTTGTTGCCGCCGAGCAAGAGGTTGAGGCTCGCGACCGAGACGTGCCCCACGCCCGCCTTCAGCTCGTACAGCTGCTCGATTCCGGCCGACGTGTTCCGCAGCTCCGAAGCGGCGGCAGCCCGTGTGTTGCTCTGGAAGAAGCGCACGGCGATGAGCGTCGCGACGACGGCGGCGAGCACGATGCCGAGCAGGAACAGCGCCGGCAGCCGGAAGCGCAGAGAGCGGAGCACGGAGGCTCCCTACTCGACTGCGGTCGGCGCCGGGGCGGCCTTGTAGCCGATGCCCCACACCGTGACGATCGGCGCCGCGTCGCCGAGCTTCCGCCTCAGCTGCCGCACGTGGACGTCGACGGTGCGGGTGTCGCCCGCGAACGTGTAGCCCCAGACCCGCTCGAGCAGCTGGTCGCGCGTGAGGACGAGTCCCTTGTGATCGAGGAGCTCCCACAGCAGGTCGAACTCCTTGGGTGCCAGCCGGATCTCCTCGTCGCCCACGTGGCACTCCCTCTTCCCCGCGTCGAGCACGATGTCGCCGTGCACGAGGACGCCGCCGTCGGGCCTCTTCTTTCCGCCGCTGCGGCGGAGGATGGCCTTCACTCGCGCCACGAGCTCGCGTGGGTTGAACGGCTTCGTGAGGTAGTCGTCGGCGCCGACCTCGAGGCCGGCGATCTTGTCGAGGTCGTCGTCGCGCGCCGTCAGCATGAGCACGGGCAGCGTGCTCGTCTCGCGAATGCGCCTGCAGACCTCGATCCCGTCGAGGTCGGGCAGCATCAGGTCGAGAATGACGAGTGAGGGAGCGTCGAGACCGACGATCGCCAACGCCTCCCGGCCGCTCGCGGTCATCCGGACCGCGAAGCCGTCCTTGCGGAGGTAGGCGGCGACGAACGAGGCGATCGACTGCTCGTCCTCGACCACGAGGATGGTCTCCGCGTTTGCCGGCATCAGCCTCGGCCGATCTGCCGCTTCAGCAGTTGCGTCGGCATCGAGCGAACCGAGCTACCGTCGACCGAGTACGTCCCGTCGGCCTTCTTGTTGGCGGAGGAGCCGCGGAGCCAGACCTTGCCGCGGCCACCGGCGAAGACGTACACACCCGCGCCGCGCACGACCACGCGATAGAAGCCTCCCGTGGCGCGAAAGCGGAAGTTGCTGCCGGTGTACCTCTTGCCGGGCAGGCCGTGCCAGCGGACGGAAGCGGTGGAGACGTCCGCCCCCTTCACCTGGGGCGCGCCCTGGCCGGACGCCGACGGGAGGTGATAGATGTCGACCTCGGCCTCCTGGGAGACGCGGCCGAGGACGAAGCCCCGCACGACGAGGGTCACGATCGGCCGGCCGTTGACCCCGCCGTCGCTGACGGCTCTGCGCACGACGAGGTAGCCCGGCCTCGCAGGTCCGGAGGCGCGGGCGAACGCCGCTACCGGGAGCACGAGCGCCGTGAGAAGCGCGCAACTGAGCAGGATCCGCCGCATGGCGCTCCCAGGGTACGCGCGGCAGGAACGTCCGACAAATCCGCGAAGCTCCATTGTCATGGACGACGACCGCCTACAGGGACACGCCGACCGGCTGGCGGCACGCGTCGAGGCCCTTGCGGAGGCTCTGCACGCGAGCGGCGTTTCCGAGGAGGCGTCGGCGCAGATCCTCTCCCAGGCCTCCGCCGCGGTCCTCCAGGCTCTGAGGCTCGAGCTGCTGGTCGAGCAGCCGGACCGGCTCGCGGCCTAGCTGTCGTACTCGTAGAAGCCGCGCCCCGACTTGCGGCCCAGCAGGCCGGCGTTCGCCATCGCGACAAGCCGCGCGGGCGGCGCCATCCTCGGCTCTCGCAGCTTTTCCCAGAGCGCCTCGCTCGCGTGAACGTGCACGTCGATGCCGACGAGGTCGACGAGCTCGCACGGCCCCATCGGCCAGCCGGCGCCGTGCTTCATCCCCGCGTCGAGGTCGGTCGGCGTGACGCGCGCCTCGTCGAGCACACGGATGCAGTCGTTGAGGAGCGGGATGAGGACGCGGTTGACGACGAAGCCGGGCGTGTCGTGGCAGCGGATCGGATGCTTGCCGAGCCGCTCGCCGAGTGCGTAGGCGGCGTCGAACGCCTCGTCCGAGGTCCGCTCCGCGCGGACGATCTCCACGAGCGGCATGAGCGGTGCCGGGTTGAAGAAGTGCATCCCGACCACGCGCTCGGGGGTCGAGGTCGCGCCGGCGATCTCCGTCACCGAGAGGGCCGACGTGTTCGTGGCAAGGACCGCGTCGGGCCGGCAGACCTGTTCGAGCTCGGCGAACAGCGCCTGCTTCGGCTCGAGCTCCTCGACGATCGCCTCGATCACGACGTCGCAGCCCGCGAACGCGGAGACGTCGGTCGTCAGGCTCAGCAGGCCGATGTCGAAGGAGTCGATCTGGCCCTTCTCGACCTTGCGGGTGAGGAAGTGGTCGATGCGGCCGCGGGCCGTCTCCCCCAGCTCGTCGGTCACCTCGCGGCCGACGGTCTCGAGCCCTGCCTCGACGGCGAGCTGCGCGATACCCGCGCCCATTGCCCCCAACCCGACGACTCCGACCTTCACGGGCCGGAGCCTAACTACGAGTTAGGGACTGAGCTCCTCCAGCGCGCGCATCAGTGCTGTCCGGAGTCGCTCGTCCCTGTCCGGGGCGACCGTGATCCGCACGGGACACAGGGCGCGGTGGCCGTGGCAGCGCGCGTATGCCTCGGCCTCGGAGAGGGCTCGCTCCCTGCGTCGGGTGGGTGTCGCCGCTACCAGTGTCCGACCACTCTCCTCCGTCGCTCGGGCAGACGCAAGCGGCTGTGGAACCCGTGGAAGGTGTGGACAACCCGGGCGGGAGTAGAGTCGCACACATGGACGTGCGCGAGGGCACTGCGCCCTTCCCGTTCGCGGACGAAGAGGCGCAGACCTGGTACCGCGTGACCGGCGACCTGCGGCCCGGCGACGCTACGGCGCCCGCACCGCTGGTCGTTCTCCACGGCGGCCCCGGCGCGACGCACGACTACGTCCTCTCGCTGGCCGACCTCGCCGACGGTCGCGCGGTGATCCACTACGACCAGATCGGGAACGGGCGCAGCACGCACTACCCGGACCGCGGCGCCGAGTTCTGGACGCCCGAGCTCTTCGTCCGCGAGCTGCACAACCTCGTCGACGCGCTCGGGATCGCCGACCGCCACCACGTACTCGGCCAGTCATGGGGAGGCTTCCTCGCCGAGGAGTACGCGCTGACACAGCCGTCCGGCCTGCGCGGGCTCGTCCTTGCCGACACGGCTGCGTCCTGGGCGGACTTCGCGACCGAGGCGGGGAAGCTGCGAGCCGAGCTTCCGGAGGACGTGCAGGCGACGCTCGAGAGGCACGAGGCCGCCGGCACCTACGACGACCCCGAGTACATGGAGGCGTGCCTCGTCTTCTACTCGCGCCACGTCTGCCGGATCGAGTGGCCGCCGGAGGTGCTCGCGTCGTTCGAATGGCTCGACCGCGATCCGACCGTGTACCGGACGATGAACGGCCCGAGCGAGTTCCACATCATCGGCTCGTGCAAGGACTGGCAGGTCAAGGACCGCCTGCACGAGATCGACGTGCCGACGCTGCTCGTCTCCGGCCGCTACGACGAGGCGACACCGGCGCTACAGCAGGTCCTGCTCGACGGCATCGCAGGCTCGGAGTGGGTCTGCTTCGAGGAGTCGTCCCACATGCCCCACGTCGAGGAACGCGAGCGCTACATGCAGGTCGTCGGCGACTGGCTCGCGCAGCACGACTGAGCCGCGGAACTCGTGCCACGCGGGCGGCTGGCCGGTCGCTCGAACCACCAGCGCACGAGGCAGGCATCCCGTCCAGAGCATCACAAGCAAGCAACTGCACTGAGCGGGCCGGAAACCGCGCTTTCCGGCCCGCGGAGTTCCCTCTCCCAGCGAGCGAGACCGAAGGTCTCGCGAGCTACGAGACGCGCTCGATCACTGCGGCGATGGCCTGGCCGAAGCCGATGCACATCGTCGCCAGCCCGTAGCGCGCGTTCCGCCGCTCGAGCTCCGAGACCAGCGTGGCCGTGATGCGTGCTCCCGTCGCGCCGAGCGGATGGCCGAGCGAGATGCCGCCGCCGTTCGGGTTCACGTCGCCGGCTTCGTACCGCTCCTGCAGGCCGGTGTCGGCGAGGAACTGGGAGACGACCGAGGCGAACGCCTCGTTGACCTCGATCACGTCGATCTCGTCCCACGTCAGGCCCGCCTTCGCGAGCGCCTTCGCCGACGCCTCCGGGTTGCCGTGCAGCATCAGGTGCGGGTCGACGCCCACCACGCCGAAGGAGACGAACCGCGCGCGCGGCTCGAGCCCGAGCTCCGAGACTTTCGCCTCCGAGGCGACGAGCACCGCCGCCGAGCCGTCGACGATCTGGGACGAGTTGCCCGCTGTCACGACGCCGTCCGGGATGAAGGCCGGCTGGAGCGCGGCCATCTTCTCGAACGTCGTCTCGCGCCGCACCGCCTCGTCGACCGCGAACCGGACCCGCGTGAGCATGGGAGTACCGCCGGACTCGTTCGGATCCGGCACGTCGAGCTCGATCGGGACGATCTCGCGCTCGAAGCGGCCCTCGTCGATCGCCTGGGCGGCGCGCTGGTGCGACTGGTACGAGATCCGGTCGAGCTCCTCGCGCGGGAGATCCCACTGCTTCGCGATCTCCTCCGCCGAGATCCCCTGCATCACGATCTCGTGGCGCTCCCACACGAGCGGCGACATCGAGCCGTTGTTCGACCCCATCGGGACGCGCGACATCATCTCGACGCCGCCCGAGACGACGAGGTCGAGCTGGCCCGACCAGACCGCGGCGGCGGCGTTGAAGTTCGTCTGCATCGAGGAGCCGCACTGCCGGTCGACCGTCGTCCCGGCGACGGAGACGGGCCAGCCGGCGGTGAGCGCGACGTTGCGGCCGATGTTCCAGGCCTGCTCGTCGACCTGCGTCACGCAGCCCCACTGCACGTCCTCGATCTCCGCGGGCTCGACACCGTTCCGCGCGAGGAGGGCATTCACGACCTGGGCCGAGAGCTCGTCGCCGCGGATGTGCGAGAGCGTGCCGTTCTTCTTCCCGATCGGACTGCGAACGGCATCGACGATGATTGCTTCGGCGCGCTCCATGCACCAGACTGTACCGCGGTCGATGCTGCGCAAGAACGCGAAGATCGAGTTGCTGAAGCGGGTGCCGCTGTTCGAGCGCTGCTCGCAGCGGGAGCTCGCCCAGATCGCCGCGCTCGCCGACGAGCTCGACCTCCCGGCCGCGCGCAACCTCACGAGCGAGGGCTCGGCCGGCCTCGAGTTCCTCGTCCTCGTCGAGGGAGAGGCCGACGTCGTCCGCAAGGGCCGCGTCGTCAACGAGCTCGGCCCCGGCGACTTCGTCGGCGAGATCGCTCTCGTCACCGGCCAGCCGCGGACGGCGACCGTGAAGACGCGCGGGCCGGCCCGGATCCTCGTCGTCACCGCGTCCGGCTTCCGGGCGCTCATGCACGACGTCCCCGCGATCGAGGACAAGGTGCTCGCGGCGATCACCGCGCGCATCCCGGACGACAACGCGTAGCCGCTAGTTGCGGTGCGGGACGTGCGGCTCGCGGACGTGCGCGAGGTACGTCGGCGCCGCGAGCTCGATTACGAGCAGCTTGCCGGGCGTGTCGGCCTCGCCTATCTCCCTGAACGTGTGGCCGACGTCGCCGCCGAGCACGACCGGCCCCTCGTCGGTCTCCACGACGACGATCTGATGGCCGCGCGTCTCCCCCGGCGCCGGCACGATCCGGATGCCAGGGAGGATCTCCGCCTCGCCGTCGTGCTCGACGTAGTTCATCCCGGGGAAGTCGATCCACTCGCGGATCGTGTACTCGTCCCCCTGCGCCCGCGCGTCCTCGAGCTCGATCCGCTGCACATGGATCGGGATGCCCGGAAACAGGCTGTTGGCGCCGTGATGGTCGAAATGCATGTGCGTGATGACCACCTGCGCGACGCGCTCGACGAGCCCGTCCGGCAACCGGTGCACGGCCGGGTGGAAGTGCTCGTCGAGCTCCGGCGTCGACTCGATCATCCCGGTGTCGACGAGGACGAGCCCGTCCGGGTGTTCGACCGTGTGCGAGAAGCAGGGCCAGGTGGCGCCCTCGACCACGAGCTCACACGTCAGGTGGATCCCGATATCGTCACGCCTGAGCACGGGTTGAGCATATGGCGACGACGACCGAAGAGATCGAGGTTCACTCCCCGTACAGCGGCGAGGTCGTCGGCCGCGTGCCGAAGTCCGGCGCCGACGACGCACGCCGAGCGGTGGACGCGGCTGCGGCCGCCCTCGAGTCGCCGCTCCCTGCGCACGAGCGTGCGGCGATCCTCGACCGGGTCGCGGGACTCCTGCGCGAGCGGAGCGAGGACATGGCGCAGACCATCTGTGCGGAGGCCGGCAAGCCGATCAAGACGGCGCGCGTCGAAGCCTCGCGCGCCGTCTCGACCTACACCTTTGCCGCGGTCGAAGCTCGCAAGCTCGCCGGCGACGTCGTCCCGATGGACGCATCGGAGGCCGGCGACGGCAAGATCGCGTTCACGCTGCGGCGGCCGGTCGGCGTGATCGGCGCCATCTCGCCGTTCAACTTCCCGTGCAACCTCGTCGCGCACAAGCTCGCTCCGGCGCTCGCCGCCGGCTGCCCGGTCGTCCTCAAGCCCGCCAGCGCCACGCCGCTCTCAGCGCTCCTCCTCGCGGAGCTCGAGCAGGAAGCGGGTCTCCCGGCAGGCTGGCTCACCGTGCTCGTCGGGCCGTCCGCCGAGATCGGCGACGTGCTGGTCGAGGACGAGCGGGTGCGGATGATCACCTTCACCGGGTCGAGCGGCGTCGGCTGGGGCATCGCCGAGCGTGCGGCGAAGAAGCGCGTCCGGCTGGAGCTCGGCAACTCGACACCGGTCGTCGTGGCCGCCGACGCCGATCTCGATCTCGCGGCCACGAAGCTCGCCGCCAACGCGTTTTCGTTCGCCGGCCAGAGCTGCATCTCCGTGCAGCGGATCTACGTCGAGCGGCCGGTCCGCGAAGGTTTCCTCGAGCGCTTCCTGCCGAAGGTCGAGGCGCTTGTGACCGGCGACCCGGCCGACGAGGCGACCGACGTCGGGCCGGTGATCGACGACGACGCGCGGACGCGGATCGCCGGGTGGGTCGACGAGGCCCAGACCGCCGGCGCGAAGCTCCTGGTGGGCACCACCGACGCCGACCCTCTCGTCCCCCTCGTCCTCGCCGAGGCTCCGGAGACGGCGCGTGTCGTCTGCGACGAGGTGTTCGGCCCGGTCTGCGTCGTCAACGTGGTCGATTCCCTCGCAGACGCCTACGCGCGGGCGAACGGCACGGACTACGGGCTCCAGGCCGGGATCTTCACCGGCTCGATCTCGACGGCGCTCGCCGCGGCGCAGGCACTGGAGTTCGGCGGCGTCACTGTGAACGAGGCGCCGACCTTCCGCGCCGACCAGATGCCCTACGGCGGCGTCAAGGGCTCGGGCAACACGAAAGAAGGCCCCGCCTACACGATCCGCGAGATGACCGAGGAGCGGCTCGTGGTGCTGCAAGCCTGACATTTCTCGTTGGCTGGACGGACAACGGATTCGGCGACTTTGTAACAACGCCGCTACGATGTAGGATCGAGTCCAGGGCCGCCAGGGGAGCCCGTCGGAAATCGGCTTCAGATATGGCCTTGCGGGGTCTGCGGGAGGAGACGGATACTGACGTGATCGAAGAGAAAACTGCCCAGCTGCAGCAGTGTATGTATCAATACTCACGGGCCATTTACCGGTCCTTGAAGGACCAGATCGATCCGTACTCCGACCGCCGGACGCAGCTGGAGTCGCGCCGCGCAGTCCTCGAGGCGTGTGAGCAGACGATGGAGCGGCTGGCGAGCGACCCCCTCTACTTCGCGAAGCCCGAGCGGGCGCTGTTCCAGGACATCCGGCGCTACTTCCCGATCACCGCGCAGGCGCAGGTCGCGTGGGCGGTGGATCAGGGTGTGAAGGCGGCGGTCGACTTCATCCAGGAGCAGATCGAGTCGGGCCTGCTCGACGGCGGCGTCGCCCGCTGCCGGGCGACGACCCGCAAGGGCAAGCCGTGCCAGCGGACACCGCTGCCCGAGCGCGACTACTGCCCCTCGCATCAGCATCTCGAGACCAAAGCCGCGGCGTAGCCGCCGTCCACAGGCGTCCACAACAGCGATCCACAGGCGCCCGCCGTTAGGGTCCTGAGCGGGTGTCTCACGACACGGACAAGCTGATCCGGCAGCTCTCGCTCGTCGCCTTCCTGATGGCCGAGCGGCGGGCGCTCACCGCGCGCGACGTGAAGTCGAACGTCGAGGGCTACTCGGAGATGTCCGACGAGGCCTTCGCGCGGCGCTTCTACTCCGACCGGGCCGAGCTGCTCTCGCTCGGTGTGCCGCTGCAGTCGCAGCGTGACGAGTTCACCGGCGAGGAGCTGTACACGCTCCGCTCGGAGCAGTACTTCCTGCCGCAGCTCGAGCTCGAGGACGAGGAGCTCGCTGCGCTGCAGACCGCCTTCTATCTCCTCGAGGGGAAGTTCGCGTACGCCGAGCCGCTGCGGCTCGCGCTGCAGAACCTCGCGCTCGGGCGGCCGGGCTTCACCGAGGCGCCAAGCGCGACAGCGAGCCGCGTCGAGGTGCTCGATCCCGACTATTCGCCGGAGACGCCGGGCCGGCTCGCGAAGCTCGAGAACGCGATCTCGAAGCAGCGAACGGTGCGTTTCGACTACTGGTCGATCTCCAGCGACAAGGAGAGCGAGCGGACGCTGAACCCGTACGCGCTCATCAACGACAACGGGCTCTGGTACGTGGTCGGCCACGACCTCGACCGCGAGGACATCCGCACCTTCCGCGTCTCTCGCATCCGCGGCGACATCAAGTTCGCGACGCGGCGCGAGCGCGACTTCCGCGCGCCGACGGACTTCGACGTCGAGCTCTACCGCGGCCGCCCGCCGTGGCAGATCGGCGACACCGTCGGCACTGCGCGGCTGGAGGTGCGCGGCGACACTGCCTGGTGGGTGCGCCGCGCCTACGGTGCGACCGGACGGCTCGAGGACGGTGTCTTCGTCACCGAGTACTCCTCCATCCCCCAGCTCGCGTCCTGGGTGCTGCGCCAAAACGGCCGCGCGGTGCCGCTCGAGCCGGCGGAGCTCAAGCGCGACGTCGCGGCCGCGTTGCGGCGCGTGCGGGAGCGGCACGACGGCGAAGCCCCGCAGCCGGCGCGGGAGAAGCCCGCCGCGGTCGGCGACGGAGCCATCGAGCGCCCCGCCGGGCCCGTGGCTCCCGAGCGCTTCGCCGTCCTGCAGGCGCTCCTCGCCTATCTCCTCGCGGCGTGCGGCGAGGAAAAGGAGGCCGAGATCCCGGCCGTGGAGCTGCTCGAGCGCTTCCCGTCCGTCCCGACCGACGAGCTCGAAGAGCACCTCTCCCTGCTCAATCTCGTCAACTTCGGCGGCGGCTGCTACACGGTCTACGCCGAGCTGCGCGACGGCTCGGTGCACGTCGACAAGGAGCTGTGGGGCGACACGTTCCGCGCAGCGCCGCGCCTCACACCGCTCGAGGCACGCGCAATCCGGCTCGCCCTCGAGTACGTCGGGCCGATGATCGCCGCCGACGCGCACACGCCGCTCTCGCGCGTCCGCAAGAAGCTCGAGGAGACGTTCGGCCAGTTCGAGCTCGCCCGGACGCCGGAGCCGCATGGCGCCACCGAGGAGGTCGACTTGGTCTCCAGGCTCGCGCGCGGTATGCGCGAGCGCAAGCTCGTGGAGATCGAGTACCAGAAGGAGGCGGACGCGGCGCCGTCGACCCGGCTCGTCGAGCCCTACTCGCTCGAACGAGAGCTGCCGAACTGGTACGTCCACACCTGGGACCGGACCAGTGACGGCGCCCGCTCGTTCCGGCTCGACCGGATGCGCAGCGCGAAGGTGACGCGCGAGAAGTTCGAGCCCCGCGAGGGATTCGAGCCGACGCGGCTCCGCGACGCACGCACGGCGAAGGTGCTGTACGACAAGGCGATCGCGCGCTGGGCGATCGAGCGCGGCGCACGGCTGCTCGCCGACGGCAGCGCCGTCCGCGACCTGCCGGTCGGCAGCGACGAGTGGCTCGAGGGCGAGGTGCTCTCGCTCCGCGGCGAGGCCGTCCTGCTCGAGCCGGACGAGCTTCGGCAGACGATCGCCGCCCGCGCCAAGGCGCTCGCGAAGGAGCTCGGCGTCGAGCGATTCCGCGTCCGCGCCTGAGCCCGGCTAGCCGCTCGTGCCGAGCGCCGCGCGGATGGTGCCGAGCGCCTCGTTCTCCTGCGGCGATACTCCCTTCGCCGCTTCCGCCACCGATTCGGCGACGTCCAACACCAGCTGCCGGTAGGCGGGGAGGTCCTCGGGCGACTTCGCCTCGAGCGCCGCGACCGCCTGCCCGAGCGTTGCGACAGTGCTCTGCTCGACCTCCTGCGGCGACGCCGTCATCCCGAACGGCCGGTCGTGCCCGGTCGCCAGGTCGCGAATGAGCACGCTGTCGCTGTGCTCGTGCGCGTCCTTGAGATGGTGGGCGAGCGCGTTCGCCTCCTTGAAGCTGTCGAAGAAACCCCGGTCGACGAGCGCGACGAACATGCCCGCGCCGGCGATCCCCTCCTGCATCGCCTTCCATTCCTCGTCCGTGAAGTCCGCTCTGGTAGCCATGCCGGGGAGTATGTCTGAACGGTCTGTCCGCCCGCCCTGGCAGGGTGCGGCGAGGACGAATCCCGTCACGTCAGGGGGTCGTGGATGAGCGAAACGTCATTCGATCGTGTGATTTCCGAGCATCTCGCGCTCTGCGAGCGGAACAAGCGGCTCGAGCGGCGGATGCCGCTGGACGGCTACCGCGAGCAGGGCGGCGGCGGCACGGACGAGTTGGAGCCGGAGGCGGAGACGGCTGAACAGGCGCACTGGCTCGAGCCCGAGTCCTGGGACACGTCCGGGGAACGCCCCCTGCCCGACTTCGACTGGGGCGACGACTGAGCCCGGGCTGCGCGCGTCCTAGCGCCCGACGAGAAGCGTGAGCGTGAAGGTCGAGCCAGGCTCCGCACCGGAGGTTACGTCGAGCGAGCCGCCGTGCGCCTCCGCGATCGAGCGGGCGATGAAGAGACCAAGCCCGGTTCCCGGCTTCGAGCCGCCTTCGACCTCGGCCCGCCCGAACTTCTCGAAGATGCGCGCCTGCTGGTCGTTCGGGATCCCCGGGCCGCCGTCGCGCACCGCGATCCGCACTGCCCCGTTCGCCGCCACGGCCGAGACGCGCACCTCCCCGCCTTCGGGCGAGTACTTCACCGCGTTCTCGATCAGGTTGCCGAGCACCTGCCGCAGCCGGGCGCGGTCACCCCGGATCTCCGGGAGCGCCCCGCGGACGGAGGCGACGACCGGCACGTCCTGCTGCGCGAGCGCCGCGGCCTCGACGGCCTCGTCGACGACGCGGCCGAGGTCGACCTCCTCGAAGCGGTAGCTGAACGTCCCCGCCTCGATCCGCGAGGTGTCGAGGACGTCGCCGACGAGCTCCGCGAGCCGCGACGTCTCGTCGCCGATCAGCGCGAGGAACGACTCGCGCTGCTCCGCAGTGAGCATCCGCCAACGGTCCTGCAGCGTCCGCGCTGCGCCGATCACCGCAGCCATCGGGCTCCGCAGCTCATGGGAGACGAGCGAGACGAAGTCGGCCCGAAGCTGCGAGAGACGCGCCAGCTCCTCGACCCGTCTCCGCTCCGCTTCGTAGGCGCGGATGTTCTGCACCGCGGTCGCGACGAGACGACCGAGCAGGGACACGAGCTCGACCTCGTCCTCGCTGAACGCTTCGGGCCGGTCGCGCGAGAGGCTCAGCATCCCGATCGTGCGCGTACCGAGCAGGAGCGGCGCCACGAGCTCACTGCGAAGGCCGAGCGCGAGCAGCTGTTCGTCGGCGGGCGAGTCCCGCTCGGTGAGGTCGCGCCGCACGAGGATCTTGCCGGCGAGGACCCGTTCGAGCAGGGAGCCTGCGATCGGGTCGCTGTTGCCGGGTGGGAAGACCTCGTTCGCGCCGCTGCCGGCCGTCGCCATCGTGGTCGCGGTGTCGCCCTCCACGAGGACGATCGCCGTCCGCTCGAAGGGCACGAGGCCGCGCAGCTCGCGGATGAACGCGCCGAAGGCCTCGTCGAGCTCGAGCGACGAGCCGAGGGCGCGCGCGCAGCGGTTCGCCGTCTCGAGGACGTCCACGCGGTGACCGAGCTCGTCGCGCAGCCGTTCCGCCTCGGCCGCCCGCCGCTCGGCACGGCTCCGCTCGGCATTGAGCGTGTCGCGCAGGCGCCCGATGACGAGACCCGCGAGCATGCCGACCAGCACACGCGCGAGCGCCGTCCTCCACTGCAGCCCCGGCCCGAGCGCGTCGATCACGATCGTCGCCCCGACCATCAACGCACCGGCGATGGCGCCGCCCACCAGCCCGAACCGCAGCGCCGCCGCCGCGATCGGGATCAGATACAGGGCACGCCACGGCTCGCCGGTCTCGAACGAGAAGACCGAGATGAACCCGATCGCGGCCGCCGAGTCGAGTGCGAGCATCAGAATCCGCGCGCGGGCTCGCGTCACCGGTCCGAGCTCGACCAGCGCGAGCACGCCCGAGAAGACGGTGACCGCGGCGAAGAACCCGACGACCGCCCACGCCCACGCCTCGTACCCCGGCGGAAAGTCCGTGAGCGCTACTGCGACCGCGCCGACGACCACGAGCGCCGCCCGCAGCAGGACGAGCCAGCGGCCCGGACGGCTACGCATCCCGTTCCGCCAGCCGCGCCAGTGCCCAGGCGGCGAGCTCGCGGGTCGCATCGTCCGGATCGTCGAGGTGCGCGGACACGGCATCCCGTTCGCCGTCCCCACCTACGTTGCCTGCCGCGACGAGCGCATTGAGGCGAAGCCGGCGACCGTCGTTTCGCGGCACGTAGAGCCGCTCGAAGCGTCGCCGCAGCTCGTCAGGCTCTGAGCGGAGCCAGTCCACGAGGGAGACATGCGGCGTCGCGTCCGCCGGCAGCGGCTCGTCCGCGCGCCGCTTCTCGACGCCACGATTCCACGGGCAGACGTCCTGGCAGATGTCGCAGCCGTAGATCTGCGGGCCGAGGTCGCTGCGGTACTCCGCCGGCGGCGGCGCGAGCGCCTGCGTCCAGTAGGAGAGGCAGCGGGTCGAATCGAGCGTCCCGGGCTCGTCGAGCGCGCCGGTCGGGCAGGCGTCGATGCAGAGGCGGCAGTCGCCGCAGTCGAGGGCGAGCGGCGGCGTCGTCTCGAGCTCGACGTCCGTGATGAGCGTCCCCAGCACGACCCAGGAGCCGTGCCGACGCGTGATGAGGAGCGTGTTCTTGCCGTAGAAGCCGACACCGCTCCGAGCCGCAGCCTCGCGGTCGACATGCTGGTTCGCGTCGACGAGCACGCGGTAGCTGCCTCCGATCCTCCGGCCGAGCACGTCGAGCTTCTCGCGCAGCTGCGCGTAGGCGTCGAACCACGTGTAGCGCGGCAGCCGGCCGTGGCCGGGCGGGCGCTCCGGCTCCGGGAGCCAGTAACAAAGCGCCGCCGAGACGACGGTACGAGCGCCCGGCAGCAGCTTCTCGGGATGGCACGACTCCTCGGGGTGCGCCATCGTGAACCTCATGTCGGCGAAAAGGCCGCGGGCGCGCCGCTCGCGGATGTGGCGCTCGGTGCCGGCGTACGGCTCGGCGGGCGCGGCGCCGATCGCGTCGACCCCGAGCTCCTGTGCCAGAGCCTCGAGTTCCGGTGCGGTCACGCGGATAGTCTGCCGCGGTGCGCGCGGTTCGGATCCACGACGACGGCTGTCCCGAGGTGCTCGTGCTCGAGGAGGTGCCGGATCCCGAGCCCGGGCCGGGCGAAGTGCTCGTCCGGCTCCATGCCTCGGGGCTGAACCATCTCGACGTCTGGATCCGGAAGGGGCTGCCGTCGGTGCCGAAACCGCGCATCCTGGGCGCCGACGGAGCCGGCGTGGTCGAGGCGCTCGGCGACGGCGTGACCGGCTTCGAGCTCGGCGAGCGTGTCGTCCTCAACCCCGGCATCGAGGCGGACGGCGGCCGGATCCACGTGATCGGCGAGCACGGCGACGGCACCAACGCCGAGCTGATCGCGGTGCCGGCGACGAACGTCCACCCGATTCCCGAGGGGCTGAGCTTCGAGCAGGCGGCGGCGTTCCCGCTCGTCTTCGAGACCGCCTACCGGATGCTCGTCACGCGCGCCGGCCTGCGGGAGGGCGAGTGGGTGCTCGCGTGGGGCATCGGCGGCGGGGTCTCGACGGCGGCGCTCGCGATCGCGAAGGCGCTCGGGGCGCGCGTGCTCGTGACCTCCTCCAGCGACGCCAAGCTCGAGCGTGCGCGGGAGCTCGGCGCCGACGCCACCGTGAACCACGCCACCGGCGACGTGAGGGCGGCGGCACAGGAGGCGACGGAGGGCCACGGCATCGACGTCGTGGTGGAGAACGTCGGCGAGGCGACGTGGGCGACATCGCTCCAGGTCGCGGCGGCGGGCGGCCGGATCACCGTCTGCGGCGCGACGTCCGGGCCGAATCCGCCCGCCGGGCTGCACCGGATCTGGTGGAAGCAGCTCTCGATTCTCGGCTCCACGATGGGCACCGGCGAGGACTTCGCGGGCGCGTACGAGCTCGTGGCGAGCGGCCGCGCGCTGCCCGTCGTGGACTCGGTGCTGCCGCTCGAGGAGATCCGCGCCGCGCACGAGCGGCTCGAAGCGGGCGAGCAGCTCGGCAAGATCGTCCTCACGATCTGATGCCGTTCCGGAACCGGGTGACCCCGCTGGGCGAGCTGGTCGCGACGCCCGAGCGCGGCCTCCTGTACGGCAACCGCGGGCGCCTGCACGACGAGCACGGCGTCATCCGCCGCGAGTGGCAGCTGAAGCGGTGGATCTCCTGCCGCTTGGAGTTCCGCGGCCGCTACCGGGCCGGCGGGCCGCTGGCGCCGAACCGCTACACCGGGCTGTTCTTCCTCGACGAGGCGACCGCGCTCGCCGCCGGGCACCGGCCGTGCGCCGAGTGCCGCAACGCGGACTATCGCAGCTTCCTCGCGCTCACCGGCGCCGCCCGCGCGGACGAGCTCGACGATCGGCTCCAGGCCGAGCGCGGGCGCCTGCACGAGTCGGAGCTGGGCGAGCTTCCCGCTGGAACGTTCGTCATGCTCGGCGGTGAGCCGTGGCTCGTCCTCGGTTCCGAGTTCCTGCGCTGGACGGCCGGCGGCTATTCCGAGCGACGGCCGCGACACAGCGGCCGTGTCGACGTCGTCACGCCGCCGACCAGCGTCCGCGTCCTCGCCGCCGGCTGGAGCGGGGAGCTCCCGCTCGTCCATCCGAACCGACCACCGGCCTAGACTGCGGCATGAAGAAGCTACTCGAAGTCCTCGTCTGTTTCCTGCACCCGCTGGCCGTCGTGCTCGCGTGGATCAACCTCGCCGGCCGGGGCGACCTGAGCGGCGGCCAGAAGATCGCCTGGGCGATCTTCGTGATCTTCCCGCTCGTGCCGTTCGTCTACGTCCTGACCGGCGGCGACCTCTGGTGAGCTAGCCGAAGCCGAGAATGAACCTCGCGTCGTCGGACATCCGGGCCGACACGCACCTCAGCCCTTGGAATCGACCAAGCCGCTGGAGCGCAGTCGTATAGACGTCGGCGAGCGTCGGGCAGGCGCGAGCGTGCGGCTTGCGAATCCGACACGATCCGGATCTCGACCGGTCGCCGATCGTCAAACTCAGCGCGGAGAAGGCGAGCCTGCGTCGCACACGCGCCACACATGCGCCCGACGGATGTGGCTTCTCGACATGTCTCGCTCGTCTCTTGGACGAGGGAATCGTTGGTCGCGTCCGGCGGCTGCCCGAGCGTCCGCCGTCCGCTTCGCACAGCCAGACGACCTGCCCGGAGACCTGCGAGGATCGGTGTGTGGCGCCCTACTCGTGGACCGTCCGTGAAGGATCGCTGGATGGCCCAGTGGTCATGCGGGAGTACGTCTATGACGTGCCCGACAAAGAGCCGGTGGAGGGCCAGGAGCTCTATCTGTCCAACGGGTCCGGCCCATGGCGCGTCAGCCTCCTTGAAAAGGTGCCGGAGGTGCATCGCTCGCCGTACAACATCCTCGTCGTAGAACGCGTCTACTAGGCAGCGAAGCCGAACATGTGTCCCGACGATCAAGGACCGCCGTGTCAATGTCGACCGCGACGACGCGAGGTCGTCGGCGCCGGCGCGTCCAGCTCTCGCGAACTCGCCGCAGCCCCGACCAGTAGAAATGCGCGGTAAAAGGCTTTGATGGGCGGGGCTGCGCCGCCGAGCGAGACCCCGGCTGACCTCAGCAGGAGTGAGGTGGCCGCAAAGGGATTCCGCTTGTGGCCGGGAATGGCGCAGCCTCCGCTCGCCTCAATGTCGCGTCCCGATCAACTCCGGGCGCGCGACCTCACGCTAGAAGCTGCCAGCCGGAAGTGCGGTTCGCATTCCCGCCGTTAGAGCCGCCGCAGCACCTCAATCGCGTCCCGATCCCCGCCGCAGAGGCTCGCCAACCTGCGTTTTTTGGCTCAACCAAAGCCTAGAATGAACTTCGCATCGTCGGACATCCGGTCCGGCGTCCACGGCGGGTCGAACGTCAGCTCGAGCTCGACGTCCTGGATCCCCTCGACCTGCCGGATGGCGGCGTCGATGTCCTGCGCGATGAGCGGACCGGCGGGGCAGCCCATCGAGGTCAGGCTGTACAGCACCTTGGCCTTCGAGTCCTCCACCTCGACCTCGTAGAGAAGCCCGAGATCGACGATGTCCATCCCGAGCTCGGGATCCTCGACCGTGCGGAGAACCTCCATCACCTCGTCGCGCGTCGCCATGCAGCCAGTCTAGAGGCGCGTACCATGGCGAGGTGCTGGGCTCCATGGGCAACACAGCCCTTTCCGTCCTTCTCCTGGTCGTGGCGATCGGGCCGGTGGTCGCGATGGCCTGGTTCGCCTGGTGGTTCCTGCGCGCCGGCAAGCGCTACGACGAGCAGGAGCGGGCGGCGGGACGTCGCCCGCCGCCCGGTTACTGATCCCGGCTAAGCCGCGGGCGCGATGTTCTGGTTGACCGAGAACACGTTGTCCGGGTCGTAGTGCCCCTTGATCCGCGCGAGCCGGTCGTAGTTCTCCCCGTACATCCCCCGCACGCGATCCGGCTCCTCGTCCATCTGGAAGTTCAGGTAGCCGCCCGACATGGCATACGGCCTCGTCGCGTCCGAGTAGCCGCGAGCCCAGTCGGAGATCGCGCCGGCGTTGGCCGGATCGGGGTCGATCCCGCCGATGACCTGCGCCCAGCGCGCGCCGCGGTACGCCCACGCCGTCTCGTCGTTGCCGGGGCGTGATCCCGCGCCGTCGATCGCGTACATGTGCATCGTGCACTTCCAGGTCGGCGCCTTCGGAGCCCATTCGACGTTGGCCTCGATCAGCCCGTCGCTCATCTCGTCGAAGAACTCGCCGCGCCAGTACCACTGCTCGCCCGGAGGCAACAGGCCGTCGAAGGCCGTGTTCCAGGCCGGGAACGGCATCGGCGCGACGCCGTCGAGCAGCGGCTTGCCGTACGCGCGTGCCTCGCGCAACGCCGTGCTCTCCTCCTCGCCCGGCTGCGTCCAGACGACGGCGCAGACCTTGCGCAGGTGCAGCTCCTCGGGGAACGGCGGTCCGGGAGGCACGGACAGGTACGCGAACCAGCCGCCGAGCTCGTCCGGCGCAGACGCGATGAAGCCGTCGTACCAGCGCATGACGTCGGGCATGTCGTCGAGGTCGTAGATCACCGGCCCCGCAAGGACGGTCGTGAGCGGATTGCAGCGGAAGGTGAACTCCGTGACGACTCCGAAGTTGCCACCGCCGCCGCGGATCGCCCAGAACAGGTCCGGCTCGTGCTCCGCGTCGGTCTGGACGACGGAGCCGTCGGCCAGCACCACGGTCGCCCCGATGAGGTTGTCGATCGTGAGCCCGAACGCGCGGCTGAGGTGCCCCACCCCGCCGCCGAGCGTCAACCCGCCGACGCCGGTCGTGCCGATGATCCCGACCGGCACGGTCAGCCCGTGCTCGTGCGTCGCGTCGATCAGGTCCTTGAGCAACGCGCCGCCGCCGATGCGCACCGTCGACGCGGCCGGATCGACCGTGATCTCGTTGATCTGCGAGAGATCGATCACGAGCCCGTCGTCGACGGAGCCGAGGCCGCCGCCGCTGTGGCCGCCGCCGCGCACGGCGATCCGGAGACCGTGCTCGATGCCGTAGCGCAGCGCCGCGGCGATGTCCGCCTCGTCGCTGCAGTACGCGATCGCGGCCGGGCGCTTGTCGATCATCCCGTTGTAGAGCGCGCGTGACTCGTCGTAGTCGTCGTCGGTCGGCTGGACGACTCGGCCCTTCACCGCCGACGTGAGGCCTTCGACTGAAACAGCCATCATCTCCTCCCCTGTTGATTACGCCGACTCTACGCTGTCGGTTCGTCTCCTACTAGACGCCGAGCAGGCGCACCTCTTCCTTCCGCTCGCGGGCGAAGAAGTGGATGCCGTCGACGAAGCGCACCCAGTTGCAGCGGGTGCACATGAGGAGCGAATGCGTGCGCGCGCTGTCGGCGAGGAAGCGGACGCCGCGCAGCAGGTCTCCGTTCGAGACGCCGGTCGAAGCGACGATCACCTCGCCCGGTGCGAGGTCCTCGGTGCGGAAGACGCGCTCGTAGTCGAGGATCCCCGCCTCCCGCAGCTCGTCGATCTCCCGGCGCGACGTCGGCCAGAATTGGGCCTGCAGCTCGCCGCCGAGACAGCGCAGCGCCGCGGCCGAGAGCACCGCCTGCCTGGTGCCGCCGATCCCGATCGCGAGGTGGTCGTTCGTGCCGCGGATCGCGGCGGAGATCGCCGCGGTCACGTCGCCGTCCTGTATGAGCTTGATCCGCGCGCCCGCGTTGCGGATCTCCTCGATGAGATCGTGGTGGCGCGGCCGGTCGAGGACGATCGACGTCACGTCGTTGACCCGCCGCCCGAACGCCTCGGCGATCGCCTCGACGTTCTGGCCGACCGGGCGCAGGAGATCGATGGAGCCGCGCGCCCGCGGGCCGACCGCCATTTTCCGCATGTAGATGTCGGGGAGCTGCGTGAAGCGGCCGGGATCGCCGACCGCGATCATCGACATTGCACCGTTCCCGCCGCGCGCGACCACGCCGCGGCCCTCGAGCGGGTCGAGCGCGAGGTCGACCTCCTTGCCGCCGGAGCCGACGATCGTGCCGGGCGCGAGGCCGCCGGAGTCGTCGAGCGCACCGAACACCACGCGGCCGCTGATCGGCAGGATGTCGAGCGTCGCCCGCATGCCTGTCGCCGCGGCCTCCTCCGCCGCGTCCTCGTCGGCGCGGCCGAGCCAGCGGGCCGAGACGAGCGCCGCCCGCTCCGTCGCGCGCAGGTACGCCTGGCACTGGCAGGGCTGCTCCTCGTCGGTCGCGTATTCCGCAGCGGCCTCGCTCATCGCGTGACCGTCCGGCTCTGCTCGGCCGCGTCGAGGACGAGGTCGGCAACCGTGTGGGCGGCCCGGTCAGCGTCCTCGTTCTCGATCACCGGCACGCCGGCGCGATGCGCCCGCGCCACGATGACCTCCTGCAGCCGGCGGATGTCGGCGAACCGCTCGAGGTAGCGCGACTCCGACCGTTCCGAGTACTCGTCGCGGAAGCGGAAGTGGCGCATGTGCTCGTCCTCGTCCTCGATCGAGAGGACCACGAACACCGAGACCGCGAGCTCGGGCCGCGGCAACTCGACCATCCCGGGAACGAGATGGACACCCTCGAGCACGATCGACCACCCCTCCTCGAGCGCACGCTCGGATGAGGCGCCGACGCCGACGAGCACGTTCCTCGCCTGCTGCACGAAGCCGTAGTCGAGCGGGTCGTCGGCGTCCGGATACACGTCGCCCGCCTCGAAGCTCGACTGGTGGATCGAGGGCATGAACGCCTCCGAGAAGAACGCCCGCATCGTCTGCCGGACGAAGTCGGTCGAGGTCACGCGCGTGATGCCGAAGCGATAGGCGAGCTCGGTTGCGACCGTCGACTTGCCGGTGCCGGTCGCGCCGCCGATGAAGACCATGATCGGCAGGTCGAGCTCGCGCAGCTCCTGGTAGCGCCGCAGCCGCTGGATGGAGTCGCGGCCCTCCTCCTCGCCGAGCACCTCGACGGCAAGTGCCTCGAGCCGCTCGAGCTCGATCGAGTCCAGCCCGCGCTCGATGAGCTCGTCGCCGACCCGGCTCGCGAGTGCGTACGCGCGGTGTCCGGCGACTCCCGCGGCCATCAGCGAGCGCGCCATCAGCCCGCGCGAGTACGGGAGCCCGAGCTCGCCGCCGCCGAGCGGGAGCGGATTGATGCGGCGCGGCTCGTTCACGCGCGCACCGCCTGCTTCGCGAGGGTGAGGACGCGGTCGTCGAGCTCGTCCGAGACGACGTCGTTCGCAGCGAGGACGACCTCGGCTCCGCGGGCGAGCGCAGCCTCGGCCACGACGTCGACCGCGGCCGCCTTGAGCTCGACGAGATACACCTCCGCGTCGACGCGCTCCAGCTCCTCGCGCAGCGCCTCACGCCTGGCGAGATTGCGCGAGACGTGGACGACCTCCGCGTCGAGCTCGTCCGTCGGCGCGGGACCGGTCGTGAACACGGCGGTGCGGCGGCCGCGTAGCGGCTCGGCCGGGCGCAGCCGAAGACCGGCGGCGACGACCGGCACGTCCGAGATCGAGCGGATCGCCTCCCGGTCCGCCCCGCCCGTGTCCACGACGAAGTCGGAGACGAGCACGCGATACGCGTTGAGGCCGGCGCGTGGGTCGTGCAAGCCGTTGGTGACGAGGATCCGGGCGTCCGCCTCGACCGGCGGGAGCGCGGCACCGCTGCCGTCGAACACGAGCAGCTCCGCGTCGAGCTGGGCGGCGAGCTGCGCGCCCTCCAGCACGTTCGACAGGAACGGAGCGCCCGCGAGCCCTCCCCCCGCCCGCCGGCAGCCGATCGCCGGGACGCCCGCGAGCGCGGCCGCCTCGAAGTGGTCGGACGCGGCGTGCCTGCCCGAGCGCGAGAGCGCGAGCAGGTCGTCGAGCGTCGGCGGCGTCTCGACGAGCTCGGGCTCCGCAGGCCCGCCTCGCCCCATCGCAACGACGACGACGCGACGGTCGCGGGCGAGGACACGCGCGACGTGCCCGGCCACCGCAGTCTTCCCGACCCTCTTCCCGAGGCCGATCACAGCGAGCGACGGCGTCCCGACCGGATCGAGGTGCGGCGGGTCGAAGCGGAAGTCGGCGCCGACGTACGGCAGCCCGAGCGCGAGCGCCCGCGAGGCCCAGAGCATGCGCTCCCGCGGCCCGAGCACCGGCTCGTCGGAGAGGTCGACCACGAGATCCGCCTCGACCGCGTCGACGGCGTCGAGAGCGTCGACGAGCGGGACGCCATAGTCGTCCTCACCGCGCAGCTTCTCGGTCCCTCCCACGAGCAGCGCACCCACCACCTCGTACGGCAGCGCCTCGAGCGCATCGCGCACGACCGGCGCGTAGTGCTCGCCGTCGATCAGGACGATCGCCCTCACGCTCCTGGTCGCCTTTCGCTCCCGCGCCGCGGAGCGGCGCTCCGCGAAAGGCTGACGACGCTTGCGGCAGGATCCGGCGCGCGCGCCGCTCGGTCGTACCGCCTTGTACTGCCCTTCGCGGCGCGCGCTTGGCTCCTTTGCCACCGCCGCCCCAGGAACGTAAGGAGACGCCCGCTCACGTCGAGCGCACCTCGTCCTCGATCTTCGCCGTGTACTTCTCGTACGTCTTCGTGTCGGTCGAGAACTGGATGATCCGCTCCTGCCCGTGGAACGGGTAGCGGCGCCAGACGTCGACGTGCGTGCCCTCGACCTCGACGACGTTGTAACAGGGCCGCCCCTTGCCGCGCAGCCGCGACGAGGAGACCGTGCCGGCGTTGACGACGAAGAGGTCCTCGAGCCGCCAGGCGTACGGAACGTGCTTGTGGCCGGCGAGGACGAGATCGACCTCGGCGCGCTGCAGACACTCGAGCGCGTCGCCGGCGTCGTTGACGATGTTCCGCTCGCGGCCGGTTCCGGGGATCGGAAGCAGATGGTGGTGCAGGACGAAGACCCGCAGGTTCGCCGCTCCCGCGAATGCCTCCTCGATCAGGCGGTAGCGGCCGCGGCCGATCTGGCCGTTGTCGAGATCGGGCTCGGTCGAGTCGACCGCGACGATCGTCGCCGGCCCGATGTTGAGCACCGAGTTCCGCTCGCCGAAGAGATCCTCGAAGTGGACGTAGCCGACGTTGCGCGAGTCGTGGTTGCCGGGGATCACGACCATCGACTTGCAGTCGATGCGGTTCAGGTAGTCGCGCGCGAGCGCGTACTCGTCCTTGAAGCCGTTCGAGGTGAGGTCGCCCGAGATCACGACGACGTCGGGCTCCAGCTCGTTCACCTCGGCGATCGCGCGCTCGAGGTGCTGCGGGAGGAAGAACTGCATCCCGCAATGCAAGTCCGACAGCTGCACGATCCGGAACATCGGCGGAAGGCTAGATAGCTCGCGGAGCGCTTTGCTATTCGCTCGCGGGATCGAGCACCAGCGGCGTCTACTTTGTGCCGATTGTCTCGGCATCCGACGGCGCCGCTACCTTGATTTCCGATGGAGCTTCAGCTCCCGGTCTTTCGGGCGTATCGCGGTACCGAGCCGCCGCGTTTTGCGAGCCCCGCAGAGCTCGAGTGCGCGAAGGTGCTCGACTACTACGACGTCCCGTGGGAGTACGAGCCCCGGACGTTCGTGCTGGAGGAGGACGAGAAGGGGCGCGTGACCGAGGCGTTCACGCCCGACTTCTATCTCCCCGAGCAGAATCTCTACGTCGAGATCACCGCCATGAAGCAGTCACTCGTCACCCGCAAGAACCGGAAGCTGCGCAAGTTGCGCGAGCGGTACCCGGATGTCCGGATCAAGCTCTTCTACCGGCGCGACCTCGAGCGCCTCGCCCAGCATTTCCACCTCGACCTCGCCAGCTGAGCCCGGTTTCTTGCCGGGCGACGACCGGATCGGGGAGATCCACTTCTCCGCAGCCGAGATCGCCGCTCGCGTCCGCGAGCTCGGCGCGGAGATCGCCCGCGACTACGCCGGCCGCGAACCGGTGCTCGTCGCCTCGCTCAAGGCGAGCCTGGTCTTCGCGGCCGACCTCTCGCGTGCCACTCCGATCCTGCACGCGATCGACTTCGTCGAGCTCGCGGGCTACGGCAGCGCGGTCATGGGCGGACACCAGCAGATCCGCGTGCTCAAGGATCTCGATCTCGACGTCCGCGGACGCGATGTCCTGATCGTCGAAGACGTCATCGACACGGGTCTGACGCTCAACTACCTCGTCCGCACACTCGAGCTGCGCGGCCCGGCCTCCGTCGCAGCCGTCACCCTGCTCGACCGGCCGTACCGGCGCCTCGTCGACGACCTCCCCGTGCGCTACGTCGGCTTCGACGTCCCCGACGAGCTCTACGTCGGCTACGGCTTCGACCTCGAGGAGCGGTACCGCGAGCTGCCCGACCTGCATCTGCTGCACCTGAGCTGACGCTCAGCCTCACGGACTGCGATTACGCTCCACGGGTGGTCTCCGAGGGCGATCAGGCACCCGATTTCACCGCGACGACGGACGCCGGCGAGCGCGTCAGCCTCTCCGACTTCCGCGGCAGGCCGGTCGTTCTCTATTTCTATCCGCGGGACGACACGCCCGGCTGCACGACGCAGGCCTGCGGCATCCGCGACGCGTACGCCGAGTTCGAGCGCGCAGGCGCAGTCGTGCTCGGTGTCTCGCCCGACAGCGAGAAGAAGCACGTGAAGTTCAAGGAGAAGTACAACCTCCCGTTCACGCTCCTCGCCGACCCGGAGCACGAGGTGGCGGAGCGCTACGGAACGTGGGGCGAGAAGCGCTACATGGGCAAGACATACTGGGGCGTCAGCCGGGCGACCTTCCTCATCGCGCCCGACGGGACGGTCGCGAAGGTCTGGCCCAAGGTGAAGCCCGACAGCCACGCCGACGACGTGCTCGCGGCTCTCGCCTCGGCCTGAGTCTCGTCGAATCCCCCGCCGGGGGGTGTCGCAGCATGCCGCCGCACTGAGAGGATCGGAGTGCGGCTGATGCAGCTCTTCCTGCGCGATCCCTCGTACACCGACCGGCTGGCGGCGTTCCTGACGAGCGTCGGCCGGTGTGCGGTCGTCGCGGCACCGGATCGCATCGACATCGACGAGACCGCCGAAGACTCGCAGCACCTCGAGCTCGAGCTCTACCTCCGCGTCTGGCGCGTGCTCTACCCGGACGCCGACGTCGAGCTCGCCGAGGCCGGCCTCTAGGCGCCGTCCCCTCTTTCTGCGACGCTAGTCGCGTGTTTCGCTGGCTCCGCTCGCTCTTCGGTCGTGGGCGGCGGGACGAGACCTCCCCGATTCGCGAGGACGAGGCCTACGCCCGCAGCTACGGCGACCGCAGCGGTGAGATCGTCAGCGTTGCGCGCCAGGAGCCGAAACCGATCCCTCGCCGCACGGGCGACATGACCGGCGAGCTGTTGCGCCGCGCCTTCGAGGTGAAGCTCGACTCGCGCGGCAAGGCCAAGACCTGAGGCGTGCTCCGACGAATCGGGCAGCCATGGACACCGGCGGCTCCAAGCTAGCCGTACGGGGGTGTACTAGTCCGACGCGTCGACCTACGAAGGACCCATGCTCACTGCCGGCGGCAAGGTCCCACATCTTCTGGGTTTGTGAAGATCGGCAGCGCGTACGCGGCTGGCCGATCGGACCGGCGCTACCGGCTGCCTTGGGCGAGATCAACCGAGACCTGCAGCAGGCGCTCGCGGACGCGCTCGCCCGGCTGAGCGAGCACGACTACTCGGAAGATGTGCCGGTGCCTGCTCTCTGGTCCCTGCCCCCGGCGCCGAAGCCGAGGCGGAAGAGCGGCTCGTTTCGAGCGCTCTGGTCACCCCTTAGGGGCGTAGACGAAGGAGCCGCTGCCGAGCAGCCGCCCGTATCGGACCTGGGTCCGCTTCCCGAACCCGGGCCAGACATACCAGCGGTAGGACCCGCCGTGCAGGTGGTGGTGACGGCCCAGGTACGACCAGTCCACGGGGAGTCTGAGGCTCGTGCGCTTCGGCCAGGCGCTCAGGATGCGTCCGCCTCGGTACACCGAGACGTTGTAGTAACTCGCTCCCTTCGCAGGTAGCCAGGTGAGATGCGGTCGCCCGGCGACGCGCTCCCCGGGGACGGGTGAGGTGAGCCGACCGGTCCCCGTGACCACGATTGTTGCCTCGCCCTTGTTCCCGGCCTCGTCGGATTCGGTGACCGTGTACTTGTACTTCGCGCCGACGCGGAGCCCCTTGTCGCTGACCTCGGTTCCTGTGCCCCGATAGAGATCCTTGGTGGGGATCGAGCCGCCGCTGCGGGTGACCTGCGAGATGCCGGTGCCGCCCGATGTTTTCCACTTGAGCAACACGCTCCGGTCGCCGTGCTCGGCGGTTAGAGACCGCACGGTCGGCGGTGTGGCGTCGTACGAGAACCTGTACACGGCATGGCCGACGTTGCCCGCTTTGTCCGTGCAGGTGCCGGAGACTGAAGCGTTGTCCTTGTCGGGGCCGCTGTAGGCGGTCGAAGAGCAGGTCGCGATCCCGGAGATGGCATCGGTTCCTTCGAACGTGAAGGAGACGGGCTTCGTGTACCAGCCGCTTGCGTTCGGCGGGCGGCTCGGGACGGCGTGGACCGTCGGCGGTGTCTTGTCGATGTAGAGATCGAGAACGACTTCGGCGTTTCCCGTCGGCCCCCAGGACGCCTTGCAGTCGATACGCGTGTGGCCTTCGGCTGTAATCGCTCCGATGAAGCATCCGTTCACCGAGACCGGAGGATTGGGGTCGAACGTCCAGCTGACAAGAACAGTGCTGACATACCAGCCGTTGGCACCCAGCGTTCCCTGCACGTCGGGCGAAAGCGAGACCGACGGCACGAGCGTCACCGTGGCTTTACCCGCGGCACCGGTCGGGAGAGCGAGGCAGGCGAAAGCCAGCAGAAGAAACAACAGCCAATAGTGAGCGGTTCTTGTGACCCTCGTCGCGACTTCTCCCTGCCGCAGCCCCACAACAGGTTAGTCAGATTAAGGCGCTGCTTCCAACCCCTGTCAACCCCGGCGGCGGCGCCCCGGGACATGCCGGCTGCAATGCGGATGAGAGGACTTGAACCTCCACGAGCCGAAGCCCACACGGACCTGAACCGTGCGCGTCTACCAATTCCGCCACATCCGCGCGGACGGCCAGTTTAGCCTGAGCCGGGCACCCGAACCGGCGCCACACGTACGTACCATGCGGCCCTCTTGCGGCGCTCCTTGCTTCCCCTCGCGCTCGTCCTCACTGCGGTCTTTGCGCTGCTGGCGGGGGGATCGGCGGCCGCCTTGCCCCGTCCAGCCGGCAAGCTCGTCGAGGTCGTCGTCACGCTGCCGCGGCCCTCGCTCGCCGTCGAGGTAGCGCACAACCGGACGCTCCTGGCCGCGGCTCGCCGCAGCCACGCGGTTTCAGTGCACACGCCCGCGGCTGTCTCCTATCTCCGCACGTTGGCGGCGGGACAGCGCACGCTCGCGGCACGGCTGGCGGTGTCGATCCCCACGGCCCGCGTCAACTGGCACTACGGAGTGGCGCTCGACGGCGTCTCGGTCGTCCTCCCCGCTTCCGATCTCGCGCGCCTGCGCGCACTGCCGGGCGCGACCGTCTGGCCGACCGTCACGTACCACGCGCTGCGCGACATCCACGCCTCGGCCGCGGCCGGGGCGGCGGATCCCGGCCCGTCCCTGATCGGCGCCACCACGCTCTGGGGACAGAACCTCGCCACCGCCGGCCAGGGCATCAAGATCGGGCTCGTCGACGACGGCCTCGACCAGGCGCACCCCTACTTCAATCCGTCGGGCTTCTCATATCCGGCCGGCTTCCCGAAGGGGAACACCGCCTACACGACGCCGAAGGTCATCGTCGCGCGCGCGTTCCCCTCGCCGTCGACGCACTGGAAGTACGCGAACCGGCCGTTCGATCCGCTGTACTCCTTCCACGCGACGCACGTCGCCGGGATCGCCGCCGGCGACTACGACACGCCGACCGCGCCCGGCGGCGGCTCCCCCATCTCTGGCGTCGCGCCCAAGGCGTACCTCGGCAACTACAAGGCGCTGACGGTGCCGACCGCGGACTACGGGCTCGACGGCAACTCGCCCGAGATCGCCAAGGCGATCGACCAGGCGGTGGCGGACGGGATGAACGTCATCAACCTCTCGATCGGCGAGCCCGAGGTGGAGCCGCGACGCGACATCGTCGTCAAGGCGCTCGACAACGCGGCTGCCGCCGGGGTCGTGCCGGTCGTCGCCGCCGGGAACGACTACGACATCGGCGGGCTCGGGACGATCGACTCCCCCGGCAACGCCCCGGCCGCGATCACAGTCGCCGCCTCGACCATGGGCAACGGTGACGGTACCCGTCCCAACCACATCGCAGACTTCTCGTCGGCCGGGCCGACACCCGTCTCGCTCCAGCTGAAGCCGGATGTGACGGCGCCGGGTGTCAACGTCCTGTCCTCCGTCCCCGCGCACGACTTCGAGCTGCTCGACGGGACGAGCATGGCGACACCCCACGTCGCGGGCGGCGCGGCTCTTCTCCTCCAGCGCCACGCCGCGTGGACGGTGCAGCAGGTGAAGTCGGCGCTCGCCTCCACGGGAGACGAGGTTCATCCCACCAGCCGCTCGGGTGAGACCTCGGTGCTGCGCGAGGGCGGCGGCCGGATCGACCTCGTCCGCGCCGACCAGCCCCTGATCTTCACGAATCCGACCTTGCTGAGCTGGGGGCTCGTCCGGCGCGGGCTGTCGGAGACCACGGAGCTCACGACCGCCGACGCCGGGGGCGGGAACGCGCCGTGGAGCGTGTCGATCCACCCGCAGTCGCTGCCTGGAGGCGCGAAGCTCGTGCCGGAGGCGAAGATGCTCGTGGCCGGGGCGTCGCTCAAGCTGCGGCTCACGATCTCGGTGAGGGCGCGGGCCGGTGACGGCACCGGGTTCGTCGTGCTGACCCGCGGCTCCGACGTCCGGCGGGTCGCGTTCTGGTTCCACGTCGAGGTCCCGCAGCTCGAGCTCGATCCGCACCGGATCCTGCGCGCGCCGGGGCTCTACCACGGCGACACCGCCGGGAAGGCATCGCACGTCTCGTCCTATCGCTACCCACAGCGGGGCCTCGCGCAGGGAGTGCCGACGCGGCTCGGCGGGCCGGAGCAGGTGTTCCGGTTCACTCTGCGTCGGCAGGTGGCGAACTTCGGCATCGTGGTCGTCGGCCACGCGCCGGGAATCCGGGTCTCGCCGCGGCTCGTCGCCGGCAACGACGAGAACCGCGTCGTCGGTTACACGGGAATTCCGTCCAGCCTGAACCCGTACCAGGGCTTCTACGTGGCGGAGCCGGTCGTGGGAGCCGTGCTGCCCGAACCAGGCACGTACGAGTTCGTGTTCGATACGCCGACCGGCGCCAAGCCAGGCGCGTTCACGTTCCGCTTCTGGATCGGCGACACGTCACCCCCGTCGATCCGGCTCCTCGGCCACGCAGCCGCGATCGGGCGGCCGATCCGGGTCGCCGTCCACGACTCCGGCTCCGGGGTCGACCCGCAATCGCTACACGCCAGCATCGGCGGGAAGACGGTCGACTTCACGTACTCGCACGGCGTGCTGCTGCTGCAGACGAACGGCCGCCGTCCCGGCCGGAGGGCCCTGACCATCAGGGCCTCCGACTACCAGGAGACGAAGAACATGGAAGACGTCGGACCGGTGCTCCCGAACACCCGCGTCCTCCACGCGACGGTGACGCTGCGCCGCTCCCGCTAGCGGGAGCGGCGTTCGCGGTCGTTGGTGGTCGGCAGGTTGGCGAGATCCCGCTCGACGCTGGCCGCAAACTCGTCCGCCTCGTCGTCACGGACGACGCGCAGGCTCTGCTTCCGCTTGGCGCGTTGACGGTGCCGACGCGAGTCGGCTCCAAACCGCTCATCAAGCCGCGGCCACTCGGCGCCCGCGACCAGAACGACTGCGACCGCGAGCAAGGCGATGTACAGCCAGCTCACGCAGCGAGTCTAGCGCAGCGCCGCAGCCCCAGAACTCGTCACGCCGCCAGCGCCTCGACCTTCGCGCAGAGGTAGGCGAGGTACGGCTCCGCGTCGAGCGGCCCGCCCACGACGCGCGCGAGCAGCTCCGCGGGCTCGAAAGCGCGGCCCCAGCGGTGGACGTGCTCCCCCAGCCACTCGCGCAGCGACCCGAACTCGCCGCGCTCGAACTCCGGGTCGAGGTCGCCGAGCTCACCCGCTGCGTGCTCCCAGAGTTGCGTCCCGATCACGTTCCCGAGTGCGTACGTGGGGAAGTAGCCGAAGTTGGAGTCCGACCAGTGGACGTCCTGCAGCACGCCCTCGACGACATTCGCCGGCTCGACCCCCAGGTACTCGCGGAGCTTCGCGTCGAACGCCTCGGGCAGGTCGGCCGCTGTGACCGTGCCTGCGAGCATCTCCCGCTCCAGCTCGAAGCGCAGGACGATGTGGAGCGAGTACGTGACCTCGTCGGCGTCGACGCGGATCACACCAGGCGCGACACGGTTGAGCGCGCGATGGAACTCGTCGAGCAGGACGCCGGCGAGCTGCTCCGGGAACACCTTCTGGAGCTGCGGATAGAAGAAACGCCAGGTCGAGAGGCGGCGCCCGACGACGTTCTCCCACAGCCGGCTCTGGGACTCGTGGAACGACGAGGAGGCGCCCTCCTGCAGCGGCGTGCGGAAGTACCGCTCGTCCACCTGGCGCTCGTAGATGCCGTGCCCGAACTCGTGCAGGCACGAGAGGACCCCACCGAGATTGTCGAGGTCGAATCGCGTGGTCAGACGGATGTCCGCTGCGGACATGCCCGACATGAACGGGTGGACCGTGTCGTCGAGCCGCCACGCCTGGTCGTCCATCCCCCAGCGCTCCATCATCAAGAGTGAGAACTCCCGCTGCCGACCCGGCGGGAAGTCGCCGTGGAGGCACGAGTCGTCGACCGGATCGCCGAGCCCCGCGACGAGCGGCACGAGCACCTCCTTGAGGCGGGCGAAGACCGCGGCCACCTCCGCCGTCCGCATGCCCGGCTCGTGATCGTCGAGCAGGACGTCGTACGGGTCGTCGAACGGCTCGTGACACGCGACGTACTCGCGCGCGAGTCCGAGCCGGCGCTCGAGGTGCGGACGGAAGATCTCGTAGTCCGCGGCCGCGCGCGCCTCGAGCCAGGCTGCGTAGCCAAGCGAGCCGGCACGGGTCATCTCGGCGCGCAGGTCGCTCGGGACGCTGCGCCTCTTCTCGTAGTCGCGCCGCGCGACGCGGATCACGCTCGCCTCGAGCGACTCGCGCTCGGAGCTCTCCTCGAGCTCGCGCAGCTCCTCGAGGAGCGAGCCGAGCTCAGGCGCCGTGGCGCGGTCGTGCGCGAGCCGGGCCAGCGTCCCGAGCTGCTCGGCGCGGGCCGGCGCGCCGAGCGGCGGCATCTTCGTCTGCTCGTCCCAGCCGAGCAGGTAGCCGGCGTGCTGGATGTCGGAGATCTCGCCGAGCCGCCGCAGGAGCTCGTCGAAGCGGGAGCTGAGGTCGGGCACGAGCGCGGACACTACCGGCGCGGCAAGTAGCGTTCCGCGCATGGGTTCCAGTGGAGCCGCTGATCGACTCCCGCGACTACACGGCGCTCGGGACGCTGCTGCTCGGACGAATCCCCGTCCATACACCCTGAGTGGACCGATTTCAACGAGAGCGATCCCGGCGTCACGCTCGTAGAGCTGTTCGCGTTCCTGGCCGACACCCTGCTCTGGCAGCTCGACGAGCGGAAACGGCAGCGGCGTCGGCGGCGACGTCTCGCCTTTCTGGCCGTCGGTGCGGTGGGGATCGGCCTTCTCAGCTGGACGAGGTCGGCAGGGCCGAACGGGCGGTAGCTAACGGCGCCGCTGATCGACTCTCGCGAGTACACGGAGCTGCGGGACGCGCTGCTCGGACGAATCCCCGTCCATAACCCTGAGTGGACCGATTTCAACGAGAGCGATCCCGGCGTCACGCTCGTAGAGCTGTTCGCGTTCCTGGCCGACACCCTGCTCTGGCAGCTCGACGAGCGGAAGCGGCAGCGGCGTCGGCGGCGACGTCTCGCCTTTCTGGCCGTCGGTGCGGCGGGGATCGGCCTTCTCAGCTGGACGAGGTCGGCAGGGCCGAACGGCGGTAGCTCCCCGGGTTGGACTCGAACCAACAACCCTCCGGTTAACAGGGCGGGGTGACGAGGTCATCTGATGGACTAGCTCGAGCGGCGCGCATCTCACCCCCGATCGTTGGCTTGGGCCTCGAGGAGGTCGCGCCGCTGCGCGAGGGCCGGTGAGAGCGCCGCAGCAAGGATCAGGACGGTGCCGATCAGGATGATCCAGAAGAACATCGCGATAACGATCCCGAACGCGCCGTAGGTCGTCGAGTACCAGTTCAGCCAGTGGGTGAGCAAGAGCACGGAGATCAGCCGCAGGACCACGAGACAGAGCACGGTGAAGACGGCTCCGGGGACGAGGTTGCGCGTCGAGACGCGGTGATGGAGCAAGATCCGCGGCGCCCAGACAAAGAAGCCGAACATCAGCGCCAGCCAGCCGAGATCGAGGACCCAGCCGATCCAGGACGGATCCCCTCCTAGAGCCTTTGCCTGGACGACAAAGAGCGCCGCGCCGAGGACGAGGGCCGAGAGGACCTCGACATACCGAGCCTGGTCGGCGAGCACCGACTTGCCCAGGTCGATCCCCCAGGAGCGTGCGTGGGCAATCTGCAGGACGCGGGGGAACCCGAGCCCGAAGAAGAAGAGGTCGATGATCGCAATCAGGACGGCAGAGAACTTGTGCTCCCCGCTACCGACCATCACCGACGAGAAAAGCTGGGCGGTCGTGCCCTTCAGCCTCAGGCGGTGCTCGATCCGGTGGGCGAGCGCAGTCGGATCCTTGTAGGAGTAGCTCGCAACGACGAGGAACACCGGCAGGAGCGTCAGGAGGAGGTACGCGCTCAGGAGGACGGCGAATAGCTGTCCGTTGGAAGCCTGATAACGGCGCACCCAACCGATCGTCGCGCCCTTGCGTGAATCGGCCGGCTGGTTCTCGATCCAGAGACGGCCACGCTCGGCAACCGCAGAACCCTTCGCGGCCGCCCGCTGCGCCCGGGCCGGGACGCGAGAGTGACGGGGCGGCCCACCGGCTCCCGGTGCCGGCTCGGTCGGCGCGCCGCTCATTGCTGCACGCTAATCGCAAACTGCCCGGATCAGGACTCTCGCAGTCACCAGCGAAGCCCGAGCTAGACGCCCGTCTCGGCCGTGATGTTCCCGTCTTTGACGGCCTTGCTGAATGTGTTGTAGTCGCGTTCGTTTTGGTCTGCGTAGGACTCGGCGAACAGGGCGAGGGCACGGTCGAAGGTGTCGTTCGTGCCGAGGTAGCTCGCGATCGCGATTGCATCTCCGGCGCGGGCGTGGGCGCGTGCGAGTTCGGAGGCGCACGCCTTTGCGTAGAACGACATGATCGTGGGCTCCATCAGCTCGACGAGCGCGCTGCCTTTCTCGTCCCAGAGTTGGCGTATGTAGAAGTCGCGTTTGACGCCGTCGATGCCTTCGACCCTGACGTAGCCGAGCATGATGTCGCTCGCTGCCTGGGTGAGACGCTGGCCTTCGACGACGCGCTGGCCGTGGTTTGCGAAACTGCTCTTGCCGAGGAACCGCTCGAGCACCGACGCTTCTGCCTCCTTGACCTGGAGGAAGAGCGGATCGTTGTCGTCGCGGCCGAGCAGGAGCATGATGTACGCCCGGGTTCCGACACTGCCGACGCCGACGACCTTCCGAGCGGCATGCACGTAGCGGTACCGCTCGAGCAGCGCGCGGCGGTCGCCCGGGAGCGTGCGCCGGTAGGAGCGCAAGGTGCCGTGCATGAAGTCGTCGAACTCGTGCGCGCGGTCGGCCGGGAAGAGATCCCCGATCGGAGTCACGGTGGGAGGGTCAGCGATGATGCGCCGCTCGCCGTCGACGACCTCGGTCAGCTTCGCAAACGCCTTGAGGCTGTCTTTCGTCCGCGTCTTCGCCAGGTTCTGCTCTGCCCGCTTGCGCTCCTTGGACGTCGCAACGCGCTGCGCCTCGGCCAGCAGATCGTCGACGTCGACGCGCGTGTACCAAAGGTCGAGGTTGCCCCTCGCGGCATAACCGCTCATCGCCTCCCGGTACGCCTTCCCGACCGCCAGGTTGACCGCTTCCCGCTGCTTGTCGTCGAACCCACGGTCGCGCCCCGCGACGGCAAAGCTCGCGGCGAGGCGCTTCACATCCCACTCGAACGGGCCCGGGAGGGTCTCATCGAAGTCGTTGACGCTGAACACCAGTCGACGGTCGGGCGCCGCGAACGCACCGAAGTTCGACAGATGCGCGTCGCCGCACAACTGCGTTTGCAGCCCGGTGCTCGCCGACTCCGCGAGATCAGCCGCCATTACGAGCGCCGCGCCCCGATAGAACGTGAACGGGGACACCAACATCCGCCCGTAGCGGATCGGCACCAGCTCCGGCACCCGCGTCTTGGCCTGCTCCTCCAGCAACTCGACCGGGCCAACACGATCCGGCGACGGCTCCCACGCCCCATGCGCCGAACGCGGAACCTCGGCCCGCGCGGCCTTCCCCCGCGCGACCCGCTCCTCCACCGTGAGGTGCTCGACCGGCCCAGCCTTGCTCGACGACTTGCTCACCTCGTCAGCTGCGGTACTGCCAGCGTCGCTCATTCAGGTACCTCCCAACTCGCTCGCTTCGTTCGATCGAGTCCCCTCTCTCTCAGACGATCGATTCAGCCGACTCAGACCGTAGCCCCATCGGGCATGGGCGGCCGCGAGACGATGTAAGCGATCGCACCGATCAGCGGCACGAACATGATGAAGAGCAGCCACCCGACTTTCGCCCAGCCACTGTGGTCGTTGCGCCTGAAGTTGTCGATCAAGATCCAGATCACGAAGCCAACCCAGATCACCAGGGCGCAGAAGATGATCATCGACCACAGGATGTTCAGGAATGGATAGCTGCTGGCAAGAAGACTCATACTCGAGGCTCTCTTTCTGTTGGATGAATTGTCCTAGCTCGCGGCGGGTGTTGCGGACTCGGCCTGTTTGACGCTGTCCTTGTCGACCTCGTGCTTCGAGACCTTGTCGGCCTTCGGCAGCGCCTTCTCGATGTCGGCGGCCGAGCCCTCCTCGAACAACGCCACGATCGCGGAGCTGCCGGGCGGAACATCGTCCGCGACCTCGGCCTTGATCTCCTTCTTCTCGGCATGCGAGACGAGACCGCCGATGCCGGCGCCGATGCCGGCGCCAACGGCTCCCGCGGCCAGAATCGCGGGCGGGAAGATCAGACCGACGAGCAGGCCGCCGGCCGCGCCGATGGCCGTACCGACACCGACCGTGTGGGCGTTGTCCTTCTCGTGGATTTTCCCGTCGGCATCGCGGCTGACGAGCACGAGGCCGTCGACCGCGATCGTCTTGTCCTTCGCCAGCTCCTTGATGTCGTCCCAGTCGGCCTGGGCGGCGTCCGGGTCGGCATACGCGGCGATGTAGAGAAAGACGGGCGCGTCGCTGTCAGATCCCATGGGGGGTCTCCTCTCGGTTGTAGTCCCTCTCCTCGAAACGTTTCACCTTCTGGGCCGGGGTTTGCGGGAACGACGGTCAATCACCCTGGTGATTCCGATCGCCCCGCGGGGCTGGTGCCGCGGCCGTGTGAGAGGCTCTGATCTGACTCGTGAGCCAGCTCACCAAGGTGTTTTCGGTCAATCGGGCGGGATTCAGTCTGCCCGCCGGCGTCGCCATCGGCGGAATCCTGCTGGTGATCTGGTTCGCCATCGCCCAGCTCGACCAACAGAAGTACGTCGTCAGCGTCATCTTCGCCGTCCTGACCACCGCCCTGAGCGACCCGGGCGGTGGATACGGGAAGCGGGCGTGGAGTATGGGTGCCTTCGGCGTTGGCGGTGCGGCGGTGACCGCCCTGGCGTTTTACGTCGGAACCCAGGCCTGGGGATTCGTGGTCCTCGCCCTCTTCATAGTCACGTTGTTAGCCGGGTTGGCGGTGAAGTTCGGACTGCATCGCTTCAGCGTGGGGCTGCTGCTCAACATCTGGTTCGTCGTCGCTGTCGTCCTGCCGATCAGTTACCGCGCCGATCGGATCAAGACCACGGGAGGGAACCAGGCGCTGGCCTGGCTGATCGGATCCGCAGCGTGGATCGCGTTGATCGGCATCGTGTGGTTGGTAAGCAGGCGCAAGTGGCGGCCGCGTCCGGTCATCGACCTCCCCGGTGAGCCCTTCGCCCCGGTCAAGCTCACCCGACCGGTGGTCCTCTTCGCCCTGATACGGGCACTGGCCCTCGCAGCATCCGCCGCCATCGCATACGGGTTCCACGAACCGAATGCGGATTGGATGGTGATCGCCACGCTGATCGCCATGAAGCCGAGCCTCGAGCAGTCCAGGTTGGTGGGTCTTCAGCGCGTGATCGGTGCGGGCATGGGCGCTGTCGTCGCCATACCGATCTTGCTGGCAGTCCACGACAAGGATGCCTTGGTAGTGATCGTCATCCTCCTGGCCGCGATCGGGGCTTCCATCCACAGCGTGAACTACGCCTACTACACGGCTGCCATCGCCGGTGCGGCCCTCATCGCCGCAGACCTGCCACACCCAACCGACTATGCGGCCGAGGGTCGCCGGGTGCTCTTCACGTTCATCGGCGTGGGGATCGCTGTGGTGGTCATGTTCATCGCCGACCGCATGCAAGAGCGTTCGGCAGAGGCCGCGCCCGCACCCGCGTGAGTCGGCAAACCTGCGCCCGCAGCGGTAAGCAGTGAGTTCCGGGCTTGCGATCATCGGTCTGACGCTGCTGCTGGTAGCTGCGGTATCGCGGCGTCTGTCGAGCACGCCGGTGACGCCGGCGATGGTGGTGACCGCGGTCGGTGTGCTCGTTGGGCCGCTGCTCCTGGATGACCTCTCTGTGCGTCCGACGAGCTCGACCGTGCGGACGTTGGCCGAGGCGACGCTCGCGGTCGTCCTCTTCTCGGACTCCTCGCGCGTGAATCTGCGGGCGCTGCGGCGTGAGGCTTCGATGCCGCTGCGTCTGCTGGGCGTGGGTCTGCCACTGACCGTCGTGCTCGGGGGACTGGTCGCGGCGCTGCTGTTCGGATCGTTGTCGATCAGCGAGGCGATGATTCTCGGCGTGATCCTTGCGCCGACCGACGCCGGGCTGGGCAGCGCGGTCGTCACGGACGAGAGACTTCCGCAGGTTGTACGTCAGTCGCTCAACGTCGAGAGCGGCCTCAACGACGGGATCTGCGTTCCCTTGCTGTTGATCGTTCTCGCGACCGTGTCCGGCGCCGGGTCGCACCCGCTTCGTGTGGTGTTCGAGGAGATCGGCTATGGACTGCTCGGCGGTGTCGCAGCGGGCCTTCTCGCCGCGGCGGTCGTGAACGTGGCCGGAGGACGACAGCTGATCGACGATGCCTGGCGGCAGATCATCCCGGTGGCCGCCGCGGTCCTCGCCTACGGGATCGCCAGCGACCTGGGCGGGTCGGGGTTCATCGCCGCGTTCGTGGCAGGCGCGCTGTTCGGCTCGATCACCCGCGAGAACGTCGCCCCGACGATGCGTTTCACCGAGGAGACCGGGGCGTTGCTCGACAGCGTCACGTTCCTCGTCTTCGGCGCCGTGCTGCTCGGCCCCGTGTTCGAGCACGTGAGCTGGCAGATCGCGCTCTATGCCGTGCTGAGTTTGACGGTCGTGCGGATGCTGTCGGTGGCGATCTCGCTTTGGGGCACCCACGCGCTACGTCCGACGGTCGCGTTCATGGGTTGGTTCGGCCCACGCGGGCTCGCATCGATCGTGTTCGCCGTGATCGTCGAGGACTCGCACCTCGCTCACGGCGGAACCATCGTCGCGGCCACCTACCTGACCGTCGGCCTCTCGGTGCTCGTGCACGGGCTCTCGGCGGCCCCTCTGGTGAGCCGTTACGCCAGCTGGTACCAAACCGCCGCGGACAAACGCGCCCCTGCGATGGAGAGCAAGCCGATGCACGAGTACCGGACGCGCAGGCTCGCCTCGCCGCCAGGCAGCGCGGGTGCCGGATGACGGTCGGGTCCCGGAGGGCTACAGGCGCGCTGTTCCACTAGCCTCACGGCGGGCCTGGCAGCGAGAGGATCTGTTCGGCCGCCAAGAGCAGCAGCAATGCGCCTGTTCCGAGAAGCCCGTACCGCACACCGCTCGTAGAGAACTGGGTGCTGATCCCGATGAGGAAGAGCACGCTCGCGAGGACCACGGTGACGCGTACGTAGTTGTCGCCCGTTCCGGCCGCACTTTCGCCCTCGGTGTAGAACGCGTTGGCCTGCGAGTCGAGCGAACGCGAAAGGGCCTCCCCGACCGGTTTGTACTGCGGCATCGCCTGCGGTCCCTGCGGCGCGTTCGGGTTCGTGAATGGGTGGGTCGCAAGCCACGCGACGAAGGCGACCTCGAACTGAGGCCGAAAGCGCTTCTCGGCCACGCGCATGCCGTCCTTGTTGCCGGCGATGTAGGCGCCGAACCAGGCATTGAAGAGGAGCGCGTCCGCGGTGCGGTAGGTCAGCCCTTCCTGGAAGTAGCGGTTGGCCTTCGTCCGCGTCGCCGACGCCTTGGCGAGCTTGAGCGACGACTCGGTGCCCCACTTCGCGGCCGAGTAGCCTGACCATGCCGCAGTGATGGTCACGATCGAGAGCAGCACTGCCTCGGCAATCGAGATCAGCCGGTCGCGGCGGCTCTTGTCGGTGTGCCCATTGGCGTGCTTGGCGTGCTCACCGATCTCCTTGCCGACCTCAGTTGCAGAGAGTCCCTCAGGCATGGCGGCTCCGTTCTCGTTTCGTGGTCGATGACTTCGGTACAGCTCGTGGCGATGTCGTCCCGCCAGGACACATCGCGAGCTGTTCGGCCAGAGTTTCGGTCATCACTGAACCGCCGAGTCTGACCTGTGCGGCGGACAGGGTCAGACCGCCATGCGGGCGGGTCTGACCCTGTCCGCGAGGACGCTGAAGGCTAGGCCTCCTGCGCCTCGTCGGCCTCGAGCTCGGCGAGGTCGATCGCGATGCCGAGCGCGTGCACGATCTTGCTCGTCGCCGACGCGACGCGTGCCGTTCCCACGATGGGCGCGATCGCAGCAAGGACGCCGCGAACGTCGTCGGCGTCGACGTCGAAGTCGGCGGCCGTTCCGAGGTTGTACAGGTATGAGACCGGCGGGGCATCCATCGCCACGAGGGCGGCGATGCGTACGAGCATGACCTTCTCGGGATCGAGGCTCGACGCCTCGACCGAGTCGGCGGTCATGCTGGCGAGCAGATCGAGAACAGGTGTCTCGGTCAGTTCCGGCATGAGGATCTCCTTGTCTCGACGAACGGTGCGGTCGTCGACGCCGCTACACGGTCTGAAGGACCGTCTGCTTGTGGCACGTTTTGACGTTACGCCGTCGGCCTCCCGGCGGGCGGGGGGCCGACCGGATTCACTCAGGTGAACGCGAACCACCGGCGTCGGCTCGCCCCAGCAGGTCGAGTGCGGTCGCCCGCGCGACGGCATCCGAGCGGGAGTTGGCGCCGAGCTTGCGGTAGAGCGCGCGCGTGTGCGACCGGATCGTGTTGGGGGAGACGAAGAGCTGCTCCCCGATCTCACGTGTCGACAGATCGCCGGCCAGCAGCCGGAGGACCGCGAGCTCCGCGTTGCTCGGTCGTTCGAGCATCTCACCGCTGCCGGCGCGGGCGGTTGCGGTCCCCAGCTCGTGTTCGACGACGTCGGCGAGCGAGGGGAGTCGGCCACTGTCTGCGAGCTCCTCGAGCGCCTTCCGTGCCGCCTCGAGAGTGGCCTCCGCCTGGTCGAGGCGGCCGCGCCGGGTGCGCACCCCGGCGAGAAGTATGAGCAGCCAGGCGTGCGGAACGGTCGCGATCTCGTCCCTGAAGTAGTGCTCCGCGTACGCGAGCTCGTGCTCGGCCCCGCCGAGCTTTCCCTCGCTTGCGAGCACGGCGCCGAGCGCGGTCGATGCGTTCGCGCCGAGCCAGCTGCGGCTGGTACCGATCCGACCGACAACCGCCTTCGCCTTCTCGGCATGGCTTCGTGCGGACTCGAGCCATCCGCGCTCGACCGCGACGAGCGCCAGTGTCGTCCGCGCCAGCGCATGGCTGGGCACGCGGCGCTCGATACTCGGATGCTCGATGACGCTGAGAGCAACCTCCCAGGCTTCGTCGAAGTTGCCCGCGAAGTAGTGAGCGCGAGCGTACCCGGCAAGGGCGCCTGTGAGGATCTCGTCTGATACCGCACGTGCGAGCTCGACCGCGCGCCGGCCGTTCTCCAGCGCCTGTGCGACGCCTCCGTCGATCGCGATCGCGCGTAGCAGCAAGGCGAACGCCTCGACGTACGGCGTAAAACGCTCGGGGTGGTCAGCCTGCGCCTTATCGACGATTTGGAGATACCGGCGCTGCTCGATGGTGCCCTGACCGGGCATTACCGCGGCCGCCGCTGCGGCAACCGCAAGCTCCGGATGCTCGAGGAGGTTCTCGTCGGGGAGCGTGCGAACCCGTCGCAAAATCGTCCGGGTGAGTCCGCTCCTGATCAGCGGCAGGTGGTGCTCGGTGAGCATGCGCGCAACGCGCTCGTTGTCACCCGCCGCAGCCGCGTGCTCGACCGCCTCTACCGGCAACCCTTGCGACAACAGCCACACGGCGGCGCGCTGATGGATCCGTGCCGCCTCGCCCGACTTCTGCGCCGAGAGTTGAGCGACCGCGAACTCGGCGAACAGCGGGTGGACACGGAACCAGCCTCCTCGCTCGAGGCGGCGGACGAAGAGGTTCGAGCGCTCGAGCCCGGCCACCACGGACGCCGAATCGGTGCGCTCGAACACAGCGTCGCAGAGCTCGGCGGTGAATTGGCCCAGAACGGACACCCCTTGCAGGAACGAGCGACCGTCGGCGTCGAGCGACGCGAGAACCTCCTGGCTCAGGTACTCGACCACGAAGCGCTGGTCTCCCCCGAACCCGGACACGGCTTGTCTGGGGTCGTCGACGTCCCGAAGCCAGAGCCCGGCGAGGACGAGCGCAGCGGGCCAGCCCTCGGTGGTCTCGACGAGCAGCTCGATCTCCTCCGCTCCGAGCCGGAGGTGCCCTCGCTCGACGAGCAGTTCGTGTGCTTCCGCGGCGGTGAATGCCAACTCGTCCGCGCGCAATTCCACGAGCGCGCCCCGAGCACGCAGCCGCGCCAACCCGAGCGCGGGATCCGCCCGCGTGACGGCGAGCACGCGCGCGCCCGCCGGAAGATGCCTGAGCGCGAAGTCGATCGAGGCAAGACACTCCCGATCCGTCACCATCTGAAGGTCGTCGAGCACCAGAGCCAGCCCGGTGCCGTACGCGGCGATCGCGTTCATCAGCTCATCGACGGCATGTTCGACGGAGCTCCCCGCCACGCTCAGGGTCTGCAGCGCACCCCGCCCGAGCCCCTGCCGGACGCGATCGACGGCAGTCGCGACATAGGTCCACAACCGAACCGGATCGTTGTCACCCTCGTCGAGCGTGACCCACGCGAAGGCGCCCTCCCGGCTCTCGCACCAGGCGCGAACCGCAGTCGTCTTCCCATAGCCCGCCGGCGCCGCAACGAGGATCAGCGCCGCGCTTTCGCCGGCGTCGAGCGCCTGCAGGATGCGCGGCCGTTTGACCTGGTCACCACCCGCTCCCGGAGGCTGGAGCTTGGCCTCGACCAGTGGCGGATGGTCGCCTGCTTCCGAACGATCACGCGGACCCTTTTCTAGCTCGGTTGAATCCGCCGCCATCGCGACAATTTATCGTCGCCTGACGGCCCCGCCGCGTCGCCGCTCCTATCAGCGGCCTTCGCTCGGGATAGCGCGAATGGAAGACGTGCCGAGGCGATCGGAATCACCAGGGTGATCGGCCGGTGCGACTCGTGAACGCGCGACGGGAGGTGCCATTCTCGGAACTGTGCCCGGAATCGACCCGAGGAGGTTTCACGATGACCATTGACCGGACTGGACGAAGGTCACCCGCCCGCAGCCTCGCCGCCGCCGCGCCGATGCTGGGGCTGCTCGCCGTCCTCGCTCTCGTTGCGGCGGGCTGCGGCGGCAGCAGCGCCGACACCAAGGCGAACGACGCCTACGCGAGCGGCGTTTGCAGCGCAGTCGGCAGCTGGGAGCAGCAGATCAAGAGCCTCACGTCGAGCGGCTTCACCGGCGGCATCTCCAAGGCAACGCTGCAGTCGACGATCGCCCAGGCGGAGACCGCCAGCCAAGACGCTCGCGAAGCAGATCAAGGCCGTTCCCCGTCCCAATACCTCGGACGGGCAGGCCGCGAAGACGCAGGTCGATCAGCTCTCAAGCCAGGCGGCGAGCACGATCAGCGCCGCGCAAACCGCCGTCGCCTCCATCCCCGCCGACGCCTCGGTCACGGCCGTCGCGGCGGCGCTGGTACCGCTCGCGCCGCAGGTCAAGGGCCTCCTGACCACGGCACAGACAACGGTCAAGTCGCTGCAGAGTGCTAAGGGCTCTCTCTCCTCGGCGTTCAAGAGCGCCGACTCCTGCAAGAGCCTCGGCGGCTAGGCCTCGGTCTGCCGGGCAATCGGAATCATCAGGGTGATCGGCCCCCTCCCGTCGTGAGCCCCCGGCGGGAGGTGCCATCCTCGGAGATGTGCCCGGCAGGACGTATCGGCTGATCGTCGCAGGTGAGCTCAGCGACCAGGTGGGGGCCGTCTTCGAGGGAATGACCCTCACGCGCGCCGACGGGACGACGACGTTGAGCGGGCACGTCCGCGACCAGGCGGAGCTGCAGGGTCTGCTGCAGCGCGTGTCCGATCTCGGGCTCACCCTGCTCGAGGTGAAAGCCTCCGGGGCGATGCCGCCGATGAGTTCGCCGTTGTGACGGCCGCGCCGATCACGTCTTCTGCTGCCGCCAAGGCCACAGGTCTCGTGCTGCTCACGTTGGCGTCGGCGCAGTTCGTGATGGCCCTGGACATGACGGTGATGAACACGGCTATCGCGACGGTCGCCAGGGACGTCGGGACCGATGTGACCGGGATCCAGCTGGCGATCACGCTGTACACGCTGGTGATGGCGTCTTTCATGATCACCGGCGGCAGAGTCGGGGAGATCATCGGCCGCAAGCGTGCCTTTACGATCGGGTGCGTCATCTACGCGTGCGGGTCGCTGACGACGGCGCTGTCTCACAGCCTGCCGGTGCTGATCATCGGCTGGTCGTTCCTGGAGGGTTTCGGCGCGGTGCTGATCTTTCCGGCGATCGTCGCGCTCGTCGCCTCGAACTTCGGCAAGCCGGACCGGCCGCGCGCGTACGGGCTCGTGGCGGCTGCCGGCGCGATGGCTGCCGCGGTGGGGCCGGTGGTCGGCGGCTTCTTCACGAGTTATGCCTCGTGGCGGTGGGTGTTCGTCAGCGAGGTGCTGATCGTGATCGTGATCCTCGCCCTGGCGCGGCGGGTGAACGACACACCGCCCGAGAAGGGCGCCCGGCTCGACCTGGTCGGCACAGCGCTGTCGGCCGCCGGCCTCGGCCTGATCGTGATCGGCACCTTGAAGTCGGGTGCGTGGGGGTTCGTGCGAGCCAAGCCGGGTGCTCCCGAGTGGCTCGGGCTCCACCGGTGATCTGGCTCGTGCTCGCGGGCTGCGTGGTTGTCGGCCTGTTCGCGATGTGGGAGAACCGGCGGATCGCGCACGGACAGGCTGCGCTGATCGACCCGAAGATGCTGCGGAACATTCAGCTGCGCGGCGGCGTCACCTCGTTCTTCTTCCTGTTCCTCGTGCAGGCCGGGATCTTCTTCGTCGTGCCGCTGTTCCTGTCGGTTGCGCTTGGTCTGTCGGCGGTCGCGACGGGCATGCATCTGCTGCCGCTCTCGCTGATGTTGCTGCTCTTCGCGGCCGGAGTCCCCAAGGTGTTTCCGCACGCGAACCCGCGGCGGGTCATCCGGCTGGGCTTCATCGCCATGTTCGGCGGGCTCGTGCTCCTGCTCGCCTTGCTCGACTACGGCGCCGGAGCGGAGATCGTCACCTGGCCGTTGCTGCTAGCGGGTGCCGGGATCGGCTCGATCGCCTCCCAACTGGGGGCTGTAACCGTGTCGGCGGTGCCCGACGCACAGAGCGGCGAGGTCGGCGGAATCCAGAACACCGGCACGCAGCTCGGCGCGTCGATCGGCACCGCGCTCGCGGGGGCCGTGCTCATCTCGGCGCTGACCGCATCGTTCCTCACCGGCGTCCAGAACAACCCGGCCGTCCCCAACCGCGTCGCCGCCCAGGCCCAGACGAACCTCGCCGGCGGGGTCCCGTTCATCTCCGACGCCGACCTGAAGACCGCGCTCTCCGACGCGCACGTCCCCCCGCGGACCGCCGATGCGATCGTGCAGACAAACGAGCAGAGCAGGATCGACGGGCTGCGCGTCGCCGTTTCAATCCTCGCGCTCTTTGCGCTCATCGCCCTGCTGTTCACCGGAGGCATTCCGACAATCCAACCCGGCGCCCAACCCAAATCCAACTCAGCGCGAACATAGCCATGCGTCAACGGAGCCCTGGAACTAAGGGCCGCCCCCGAGCTGTGACCGCTTGGAAGACAAGAAACGGAGGTCAGCACGATGGATGAGAAGCAGATCGCAGAGCTCGAAGCCGAGGAGTCGATGTTCGTGCAAACGGCGCAAGGCATCACGAGCGACGGCGGCACCCTCACGCTGCACGGGATCACGCCCTCGACGCTCTATTTCTCCGACCGGCCTCAGCGGGTCGTCGGGCACATGGCCACGGGGGACTTCGTCGACCTGTGGGGCGAAGGCGACAACAGCTTCCAGGCCGACCCGCCGAATGCTGTGCTCGCGTTTCTCGAGCCGGGCGACGAGGTGCCCGAGGACGCGGTGGTGGTGATCAAGGAGCCGATCCTCGTCGAGGGTGAGCTCTCGTACTCGATCGAGGTCCTCGACGGGACGGTTCCGGCGAAGGCCTGTCACCCTGTTCATCGACCCGTTCGGTAGGCCGCTCTCGCCCGTGTCGGTGTGCGGCATGCGGAGGCGCGAGCGGAGGCGCGATCGGCGAGGAATCTGACGGGGGGAGAAGGTCAGAAGCGACCTGATACCCAACCCAGACCCGGCTCGGCTCGACTCCAGCAATGATCCGACCTAGCAATGAACAGCGTCGAGAACACGTCCGATCATGGTCGCGCCAAGGCGGTGCGCGACTGGCTGGGACGCCGCGTCGACACGCCTGTCGGCCGACTGGCCTTGCAGTGGTTCCGCGCCTACTTCGAGGCGAGCCGCAGCTCGGGCTGTGCGGTGACCGTGTACTCGACGCTGTCGGTGCTCCCGGCCGTGCTCGTGGTCGCCGCCGTCCTCCACCCGTCGAGCGGGGACGCCAACGTCTTCGCCCAGCGTCTGATCTCCCACCTGAAACTGAACGGGGCCACCGCCAGCCTCGTCCAGGGCACGTTCGGCAGCGCCTCGTCGAACGCGCTGGCGGCCAGCCTCACGGTGTTCGTCAGCTTTCTCCTGTGGGGCATCGGCATTGGCCAGATCTACCAGGACGTCTACGCGCGCGCCTGGGGGGTCAAGGTCGACTCGCTGG
>CAVYQV010000017.1:0-65718 GCA_963770815.1 uncultured Actinomycetes bacterium | reverse complement strand
GCCGGCTTAGGTCGGACGGCGGCGACTTCCCACCAGACGGCATGGAGTACCACTGCGCGTTCATGGCCGACGGCACCTTGCGCGTCAGCGAGGTCTGGGAATCACAAGAGAAGTTCGAGGCTTTCGGCCCGCGACTCATGCCGATCCTCGCCGAAGTGGGGATCGACCCCGGCACGCCCGAGATCCAGCAGGTCCACAACACCATCGCGCGGTAGTCGCTCAGCTAGCTCAGGGTTACTCTTGAACGCTGGCCCGGGCGAGTGTGTCTAGTGCCAGCCGCGATGTTGCCGCCGTTCTGGAGCTGCGCGGAGACGTCAGACGTATCCGCTAGCCCGGGCGCCTAGGGCAGATCCTCTTGGTCGTATCTCGCCCTGTCCTCCTCGCGCCACTTCTCCTGGTAGGCCTCGGCGTCCTCGAGCTCCTGCTCCGTGAGGGCGTTCGCCTGCGCGCCTTGGCTCGTGGGGTGCTCGTAGGCATCCGTCCTGCGCCGTGCGGCCACGAAGGCGACGATCAGCAAGGGCACGGCGACCAGACCGACGATGAGCCAGGGGATCACGCGGGCAGACTATCTGGCGGCCTGACGAGCTCCCGGGCGCGCGCGGCCTTGACCGCGGCCGACAAGGTGGCGATGTCGTAGGCGCCGTAGTGGCGCAGGCCGTTGATGAAGAAGGTCGGCGTGCCGGAGACGGCGGAGAGGTCGGCCGAGTCGACGTCCCGCGCGATGCGCGCCGATCCCGTTCGCGTCCGCAGGTCGTCCTCGAAGCGCTCGACGTCGAGGCCGAGCTCCCGCGCGTAGCCGAGCAGGTCGCGGAAGCCGAGCGCGTCCTGGCGGTCGAGCAGCAGGTCGTGCATCTCCCAGAATGCGCCCTGTTCGGCCGACGCCTCGGCGGCCTCCGCGGCCAGCTGCGCGTTCGGATGGACGTCGTTGAGCGGCAGATGCCGCCAGACGTAGCCGACGTCCCCGTGCTCGCGCAGCAGCTCGCGCACCACCGGCTCCGCCTGGCCGCAGTACGGACACTCGAAGTCGCCGTACTCGAGCACCGTGACCGGCGCGTCGACCGGGCCGCGGATGTGGTCGCGCTCCGGGTCGACCGGCTCCGCGAGGTCGACGATCAGGTCCGGCGTGCCGAGCAGCATCCTGATCCGCCGTCTCCGCGGCAGCCGCTTCGTGGCGGCGACGACGAGCCAGGTGAGCGTCGCCGCCAGCAGCGCCGCCGTGAGGGTCCCGACCTTCGCCTCGTCGAGCTGCGTGCCGTGGAAGGCGAGATCGGCGATGAGGATCGAGACGGTGAAGCCGATCCCGGCGATCGTGCCGGCGCCCGCCACCGACGCCCAGCCGACCGGTGGCCTCAGGCGCCCGCGGCTGAGGTGGGTCGCGAGCCATGATGCCCCGGTGATCCCGATCGGCTTGCCGAGGACGTAGCCGAAGATGATCCCGAGCGTCACGGGCGACGTGAACGCCGTCGAGAGGAACCCGGCGCTCAGGTGGACACCGGCGTTCGCCAGCGCGAAGAGCGGCACGACCACGTAGCTCGTCCACGGATGCCAGAGCGACTGCAGCCGCTCGTTCGGCGACACGGCCGTCCTCAGCGCGCCGCGCGCGTTGCGGGCGAGGTCGCCGGTCGGCTGCTCGCGGAAGAGGCGAAAGATGTCGCTCGCCCGCTCGAGGTCGGTCCGCTGCGCGGGATACGCGAGCGCGATCACGCCGCCCATCAGGCCCGCGACGACCGGGTCGACACCGGACTCGTAGAACGCGACCCAGACCGCGGTTCCGAGCACGAAGTAGACGAGGCCGACGTGGATGTCCGCGGCCCGGACCAGCAGGATGCAGCCGAAGAGCCCGAACGCGACGACGAGCGGGACGACGGAGATCGACCCGCTGTAGGCGATCGCGATCACGAGCAGCGCGATGATGTCGTCGACGACCGCGACCGTCAGGAGATACGCACGCAGGCGGTCCGGGAGGCCCGATCCCACGAGCGCGAGCAGCCCGAGCGCGAACGCGGTGTCCGTCGACATCGCCGCTCCCCAGCCGTGGACCGAGTCGTGGCCAGCGTTGATCGCGAGGTAGATCAGGACCGGCACGGCCATCCCGCCGAGACCTGCGAGGAGCGGCAGCGCGACGCGTCGGCGCTCGCGCAGCTCGCCGAGATCGAACTCGCGCCGCGCCTCGAGCCCGATCACGAAGAAGAAGAAGGCCATCAGGCCGCTGTTGATCCAGCCGCGCAGGTCCATCGAGATCGAGTGCGCGCCGAAGCGGATCGAGAGCGTCGTGGTCCAGACGCGCTCGTACGACGCGTGATCGACGTTCGCCCAGACGAGCGCCACGACGACCGCGGCGAGAAGGACGGCGGCGCTGCCGGTCTCGGTGTTGAGGAAGGCGCGGAGCGGAGTCTGCAGGTTGCGCGTCCACGCCGTGCGACCGCTGAACGGAGCTCCGGAAGGCGTCGCAGATGCGTCTGTTTCGGCCATGGCGGCAAGCTTCGCAAACGTGGTCGGTTCCACCGAGGGGGGCGAACCTCGCTCGGCTAGAGTGCGCCTGCCTGCGGCAGCCCGCCAGTGGCGCCGATTCCGAGCATCAGGGGAGACTCAGTGGCCGACAAGAGCAACGGCAAGCACACGGGAAAGATCGTCGAGATCAAGGGCGTCGTGCTCGACGCCGTCTTCCCGGACCGGCTGCCCGAGATCAACCATGCGCTCAGCGTCCAGGTCCCCGAGGACGGGGGCACGCGAGAGCTGATCGCTGAGGTGCAGCAGCATCTCGGCGACGATCGCGTCCGCGCCGTCGCCATGGACTCGACCGACGGGCTCGCCCGCGGGGTCGACATCGTCGACACCGAACAGTCGATCTCCGTGCCCGTCGGCGCCCAGACGCTCGGCCGGATCTGGAACGTGATCGGCGATCCGATCGACGGCAAGGAGCCCGCGACGGGTGAGCGCTGGCCGATCCACCGCGACCCGCCCCTGTTCGGCGACCTCTCGCCGACGATCGAGATCTTCGAGACGGGCATCAAGGTCGTCGACCTCATCGCGCCGTTCGTCCGCGGCGGCAAGGTCGGCCTGTTCGGCGGGGCCGGGACCGGCAAGACCGTGACCATCACGGAGCTGATCCACAACGTCGCCCTGCAGCACGGCGGCGTCTCGGTCTTCTCCGGCGTCGGCGAGCGCACGCGCGAGGGCAACGACCTGATGCTCGAGATGCAGGAGTCGGGCGTCATGGACAAGGTCGCGATGTGCTACGGCCAGATGAACGAGCCGCCGGGCGCGCGCCTGCGCGTCGGGCTATCCGGCCTGACGATGGCGGAGTACTTCCGCGACCAGGGCCAGGACGTGCTCCTCTTCATCGACAACATCTTCCGCTTCGTCCAGGCGGGCTCGGAGGTGTCGGCGCTGCTCGGCCGCATGCCGAGCGCGGTCGGCTACCAGCCGACGCTCGCGACCGAGATGGGGCAGCTGCAGGAGCGCATCACCTCGACGCGCACCGGCTCGGTCACGTCGGTGCAGGCGATCTACGTGCCGGCCGACGACCTGACCGACCCGGCGCCGGCGAGCACGTTCGCGCACCTCGACTCGACGACCGTGCTCGACCGCAGCATCGTCGAGAAGGGGATCTACCCCGCGGTGCACCCGCTGCGCTCGACCTCGCGCGCGCTGCAGCCCGGAATCGTGTCCGCGGAGCACTACGAGACCGCGACGCGCGTGCAGGAGGTGCTGCAGCGCTACACCGACCTGCAGGACATCATCGCGATCCTCGGCATCGACGAGCTCTCCGACGAGGACAAACTCGTCGTGCAGCGCGCCCGCAAGATCGAGCGCTTCCTCTCGCAGCCGTTCTTCACGGCCGCGCAGTTCACCGGCACGCCGGGCGAGTTCGTGAAGCTCGAGGACACGATCCGCGGCTTCACCGAGATCCTCGACGGCAAGCACGACGAGCTGCCCGAGCAGGCCTTCTACATGGTCGGGACGATCGAGCAGGCGGTCGAGCGCGGCCGGCAGCTCGGGGCGGACGAGCCGGAGGCGGCCGCCGAGAGCGAGGCCGACGAGCAGGCCGACGCCGTCGAGGCGACCGAAGCCGAAGCGGCCGGCGCTCCGGAATAGCGAGGCGACGTGGCGGACCATCCCGTCTTCCCGGTCTCGGTCGTGACGCCGGAGGGCCCGGCGTTCGAAGGCGAGGCCGAGATGCTGATCGTGCCCGGAGCGGCGGGGGAGATCGGCGTCCTCGCGCGACACGCTCCACTGGTCGCGATGCTGCGGGCGGGCTCGACGCGCGTCCACCTGGGGGAGGGGGAGGTGCGCGAGTTCGCGACCGGCCCGGGCTTCTTCCAGGTGCTCGAGAACCGCGCGATCGCACTCGTCGACGACGCGGTCGCCGCGGGTGACATCGACGAGGAGCGGGCGCGCCGCCAGCTCGAGGAGGCGCAGGAAGAACTCGCGAAGGTCGAGGCGGGGGAGTCCACCGCCGACCGCTGGCAGCTCGAACAGCGCATCCGCCACGCCGAGAACCAACTGACCGTTTCGGGCGCGAGCTAGCTCGCGCCCGAGAGGGAAGGAACTGCGCCGCCGGGAGAGCGCGGTCTCCCGGCGGCTCCGTGCTGTTCTTTGCTGTTCGATCCCTGGACGAGAGGCCACTCTCGTGCGCTCGCGCGCGGCGGAGGCCGGCGCGAGCGCAGTCCGGCCTGCGGCTAAGTCGCCGCTTTGCGGCGGTCTTAGCCTCCGGCCTATCGCGCCTCGTGGGTCAAACGCCCGGATCAGTAGCGGTCGATTTCGACGAGGCGTTCGTCGCTGATGCCGAAGTGGTGCGCGATCTCGTGGAAGACAGTGCGCCGCACCAGTGCCCGTAGCCGCTCGGGATCGCTGCCCGCGATCCGTTCGAGCGAGACGCGGTAGATCGTGATCTTGTCCGGCAGAGCGCCGCTGTAGTAGGGACCGCGCTTGCCCCACGGGATGCCCTCATAAAGGCCGAGCAAGTTCGGCCCCCGTGGCGACTCGTCCTCGACCGTGACGGCAACGTTCGTCATCAGGCCGCGGATGTCGTCCGGCAGCGCGTCGAGCGCGTCGCGCACGAGCTGCTCGAAGTCCACCTCCTCGTTGTCGGCCACTACGCGACCCATCTTGCCGTCCGCGTTGCGCCCTCGTGGGCCGGGAGGTAGAGCCGCTCGACGTACGCCGCTGCCATCCGGGCGGTGCCGAACCGCGGCCCGAGCTCGGCGATCGACTCCCGCATCAGCGCGAGCCACCGCTGAGGCAGCCCGGCCTCGTCCCGCTCGTAATATGCCGGCAGCACCTGCTCCTCGAGCACCGCGTACAGCGCCTCCGCGTCTGCTTCGTCCTGCTCCTCGTCGCTCGCCGCCTCGAGACCGCTGATCGCGAATCCGCAGGCCGGGGAGTACGCCTCGGCCCACCAGCCGTCGAGGATCGAGCAGTTGAGCACGCCGTTCAGCGCCGCTTTCATCCCCGAGGTGCCCGACGCCTCGAACGGGCGGCGCGGCGTATTCAGCCAGACGTCGACGCCCTGCACGAGCCGCCGCGCGAGCGTCATCTCGTAGTCTTCGAGGAAGACGACGCGTCCGGCCGCCGCGGGCTCGCGGGCGAAGTCGACGACGAGCTGGATCAGATCCTTGCCGTCCTCGTCGGCCGGGTGTGCCTTGCCGGCCACGAGCACCTGGATCGGGCGGTCGGGATCGGCGAGGAGCAGCCCGAACCGCTCGGGCCGGCTGAAGAGGAGGCTCGCGCGCTTGTAGGTCGCGAAGCGGCGCGCGAAGCCGATTGTGAGGATGTCGGGGTCGAGCTCGCGCACGCCGCGTGTCGTGGCCACGAAGTCGAGCAGCTGCTCCTTCGAGCGGCGGTGCGCAGCCCAGAGGTCCTCTGCCGGCACCTCGCGCGCGCGCTCGAACTGGGGGTCGGTGTCGCCGAGCAGCTCCTCGAGCCCGCCGGAGATCCACGTCCGCTGGTGGACGCCGTTCGTGACCGACGTGATGGGGACCTCGTCAACCCGCCGCTCGGGCCACAGCCCGTGCCACATCTCGCGCGACACGGCCCCGTGGAGCTCCGAGACGGCGTTCGCGTACTGCGAGGTGCGCAGCGCGAACGGGGTGAGGCCGAAGCCCGGCTCGCCCTGCTCCACCTTGCCGAGCGCCACGAAGTCCTCCCACGCGAGCCCGCAGCGCTCGACGAGCCCGCCGAGCGTGGCGCGCACGAGCTCGGGATCGAACACCTCGTTCCCCGCCGGCACCGGCGTGTGCGTCGTGAAGACCGTCGATGCGCGCAGCCGCTCGATCGCCTTGTCCGCGGTGAGGCCGTGCTCCTCGACGAGCTCGCGCATCCGTTCGAGCTGGAGAAACGCCGAGTGGCCCTCGTTCAGGTGGAAGACCGTCGGCTCGAGCCCGAGCCGGCGCAACACGCGGACGCCGCCGACTCCGAGCACGACCTCCTGCCGCAGCCGGTTCGCCCGGTCGCCGCCGTAGAGCGTGTCGGTGACCGCCCAGTCCGGATTTCCCCCGAACCGGGTGTCGAGCAGGTAGAGCGAGACGCGGCCGACTCGCACCCGCCAGACGCCGAGCCGCACCGGCACGAGCTCGCCGCCGGCGTCCGCGAGCTCGACCACGGGAGCCATCGGCACGAGCTCGAGCGGCAGCCGGTTGGCATCGACCAGCGGGTAGTGCTCGATCTGGCGGTCGTGCTCGTCGAGGCGCTGCTGGAAGTAGCCCTGGCGGTAGAAGAGACCGATGCCGACGAGCGGGATGCCGAGCTCCGACGCCGCCTTGAGGTAGTCGCCGGCGAGCACGCCGAGCCCCCCGGAGTAGATGGGGAGGCTCTCGTCGAGCCCGAACTCCGCGGAGAAGTAGGCGACCAGCAGGTCGGACGGGCCGCTCCGGCTGCGCCACCACGTCTCCTCGCCGCGGTCGCGCACCAGGCGCCCTTGCACGCGCGCCAGCTGCGCGACGTAGTCCGACGTGATCGCTCGCGCGAGGTCGTCGTCCGTCAGCTCGGACAGGAGCGCGGTCGGGTTGTGCGCCAGCTCGGCGAAGCGCCGCGGGTCGAGCGCGTCGAAGAGGAGGCGCGCCTCGGCGATCCACGTGAAGGAGAAATCGCTCGCGATCTCGAGGAGCGCCGCGCGCAGCGTCGCGCCGTCGTGTACCCCGGCCACGGTGGGGCACCCTAGCGTCCGCTCCGGTCCTCACGCGGCGGGTCTCGCGCGGCTCGGCTGCTAGCGTTTCGGAACCCGGAGAGCTTTGACAGGCAGCTTGGCGACCGGGTCAACAAACGCCTAAAGCGCCCGAGAGCACCCCGCTCCCGGGCCTCTGAGTAAGGAGCGCAGGTGCAGGACACGCGGGAACGGCTCGAATCCATCCTCAGGCAGCGCATCGCCGTCCTCGACGGCTCGTGGGGCGTGCTCCTGCAGCGCGAGGTGCGCGGCGAGGAGGGCTACCGCGGCGAGTGGTTCCGCGACCACAGCCACGACGTCGCCGGCGACCCGGATCTGCTCAACCTGACGCAGCCGGAGCTGATCTCCCGCATCCACGGCGAGTACTTCGCGGCCGGCGCCGACCTCGCGACGACGAACACGTTCACCGCGACGACGATCGGTCAGGCGGACTACGGACTCGACGCGGGGGTCGTCGAGGAGATGAACCTCGCCGGTGCGCGGCTCGCGCGCGCGGCCGCGGGCGAGTGGGAAGCCAAGACCGGCAGCCCGCGCTTCGTCGCCGGCTCGGTCGGACCGCTCAACGTCTCGCTGTCCCTGTCTCCCAAGGTCGAAGACCCCTCGTACCGCAACGCGACGTTCGACGAGGTCGCGGAGGCCTATGCGCACCAGATCGGCGCGCTGCGCGAGGGCGGGGTGGACCTGCTCCTGATCGAGACGGTGTTCGACACGCTGAACGCAAAGGCCGCGATCGTCGCCGCGCAGGACGCAGCGCCGGACCTCCCGCTCTGGCTCTCCTTCACCGCCGTCGACAAGAGCGGGCGCAACCTGTCCGGCCAGACCGTCGAGGCGTTCTGGATCTCGCTCGAGCACGCCGCGCCGCTCGTCGTCGGCGTCAACTGCTCGCTCGGAGCGGCCGAGATGCGTCCCTTCGTCGAGGACCTGGCGGAGCTCGCGCCGATCTGGGTCGCCTGCTACCCGAACGCGGGACTGCCGAACGAGCTCGGTCTCCACGACGAGCAGCCCGAGGACACGAGCCGCTTCCTCAACGAGTTCGCCCGCGACGGTCTCGTCAACATCGTCGGCGGCTGCTGCGGGACGACGCCCGAGCACGTCCGGCAGATCGCGGCCGCGGTCGAGGGCGTCGCGCCGCGAGAGGTTTCGCAGCCACGTGCCGCGACGCGCTTCAGCGGCCTCGAGCCGCTTGAGTTGCGCTCCGATTCCAACTTCACGCTGATCGGGGAGCGGACGAACATCACCGGCTCCGCCCGCTTCCGCCGTCTCGTCGAGTCCGGCGACTTCCAGGCGGCACTCGACGTCGCGCTCGAGCAGGTGCGCGGCGGCGCGAACCTCCTCGACGTGAACATGGACGCCGACCTGCTCGACGGCGAGCGGGCGATGACGACCTTCCTCAACCTCGTGGCGACCGAGCCCGAGGTGGCGCGGATCCCGATCGTGATCGACAGCTCCCGCTGGTCGGTCCTCGAGGCCGGCCTCAAGTGCGTCCAGGGCAAGGGCGTCGTCAACTCGCTCTCGCTGAAAGAGGGGGAGGAGCCGTTCCTCGAGCAGGCGCGCGCGGTGCGCCGCTACGGCGCCGGCGTCGTCGTGATGGCGTTCGACGAGGAGGGCCAGGCCGAGACGGTCGAGCGCAAGGTCGCGATCTGCGAGCGGGCCTACCGGCTGCTCGTCGGCGAGGTCGGCTTCCCGCCGGAGGATGTGATCTTCGACCCGAACGTCCTCGCCGTCGCGACCGGCATCGAGGAGCATCGCGGCTTCGCGAAGTCCTTCCTGGAGGCGCTGCCGCTGATCAAGGCACGCTGCCCGGGCGCGCGGACGAGCGGCGGAATCTCGAACCTCAGCTTCGCGTTCCGCGGGAACGACGCCGTGCGCGAGGCGATGCACTCTGCCTTCCTCTACCACGCGATTCGCGCCGGCCTCGACATGGGCATCGTCAACGCGGGCCAGCTCGTCGTCTACGAGGACATCGGGCCGGAGCTGCTCGAGCTCGTCGAGGACGTCATCTTCGACCGGCGCGCCGACGCGACCGAGCGGCTCGTCGAGTACGCCGGTCGCGTGCGCGGCGAGGCGACGCGGCGGGAGGTCGACCTCTCGTGGCGCGAGGCTCCCGTCGAGAAGCGGCTCCAACACGCGCTCGTGCACGGCATCGTCGACTTCATCGAGGAGGACACCGAGGAGGCGCGGCAGCGCGCCGACCGGCCGCTCGACGTGATCGAAGGGCCGCTGATGTCCGGGATGCAGGTGGTCGGCGACCTCTTTGGCGACGGGAAGATGTTCCTGCCGCAGGTCGTGAAGAGCGCGCGCGCGATGAAGCGAGCGGTTTCCTATCTCGAGCCCTATATGGAAGCGGAGCAGGCCGCGGGCGGCGCGCCGCCGCGCGCGCGCGGAAAGGCGGTGCTCGCGACCGTGAAGGGCGACGTGCACGACATCGGCAAGAACATCGTCGGCGTCGTCCTCGGCTGCAACGACTACGAGGTCGTCGACCTCGGCGTGATGGTGCCGGCCGAGCGGGTCCTCGACGTGGCCGTCGAGGAGGAGGCGGACCTCGTCGGGCTCTCCGGGCTGATCACGCCGTCGCTCGACCAGATGGTCGACGTCGCGCGTGAGATGGAGCGGCGGGGGATGGACCTGCCGCTGCTGATCGGCGGCGCCACGACGTCGCGCCAGCACACCGCGGTGCGGATCGCGCCCGCGTACTCGCAGCCGGTCGTCCACGTCCTCGACGCGTCGCGGGTGGTGGGCGTCGTCTCCGACCTGCTCGACCCGGAACGGCGCGCCCGGCTCGACGCCGAGAACCGCGCCGACCAGGACCGGCTCCGCGACCTTCATGCCGAGAAGGAGCGCAAGCCGCTGCTGCCCATCGCGCGGGCGCGGGAGAACCGGCTGCGCGTCGCGTTCGACGACCTCGCCGTGCCGGAGTTCACCGGCCGCTGCCTCGTCGAGCCCGACCTGGCGACGCTGCGCGAGTACGTCGACTGGCAGTTCTTCTTCCACGCCTGGGAGCTGAAGGGGAAGTTCCCGGCGATCCTCGAGCAGCCGGCGGCGCGCGAGCTCTTCGACGACGCCCAGCGCCTGCTCGAGCGGATCGTCGACGAGCGGCTGCTCGTCGCCCGCGGCGTCTTCGGCTTCTGGCCTGCGTCATCCGAGGGCGACGATATCGTTGTCGGGAGTGACAACGGTGCTGACATGCGTTTCTGTCTCCTGCGTCAGCAGGCGGATTACGGGGATTCGCGCCCGAACCGCTGCCTCGCCGACTACGTGGCTCCGGAGGGAGACCACCTGGGCGCGTTCGCGGTCACCGCCGGCCTCGGTGCCGAGGAGCTCGCCGCCCGCTTCGTCGCGGAGCACGACGATTACCACGCGATCATGGTCAAGGCTCTCGCGGACCGCCTCGCCGAGGCGTTCGCGGAGTACCTCCACGAGGTCGCGCGCCGCGCCTGGTACGAGACGGGTCCGAAGCTCCCACCCGAACAACTGATTGCGGAACGGTTCCATGGCATCCGGCCCGCGTTCGGGTACCCCTCCTGCCCGGACCACAGCGAGAAGTCGAAGCTGTTCGCGCTGCTCGGCGCCCAGGAGGCCGGGCTCGCGCTCACCGAGACGCACGCGATGACGCCGGCCGCGAGCGTGAGCGGCATCTACCTCGCGCATCCGGAGGCGCGGTACTTCTCGGTGGGGCGGGTCGGATGCGACCAGGTCGAGGACTACGCCGAGCGGAAAGGCGTTTCGCTCACCGAGGCAGAGCGCGCATTGCGTCCGAATCTCGGCTACGACGCCGCGGAAGATGAGGCGGAGGTAAGGATCGCTTCGGCCTCTTCCGGAAGCTGAGCTATCCTCGGAGCCGGCGCCGGTCGGGGCGCCGATCTCGCATATGCGGACGACGTTGAAACGCGGAATCGGGCAGGCCGCCGGGGTCAGCGGCAGCGGCCAAGCCGTCGTGCCGCTCTTCGGCCCGGTCGCGCGCTACCGGCAGTCCGAGCCGCCGCGGAGATCCGTGATCGGGCTCATCCTCCGCGCCTTCGGCTGGCTTGTGGTCGCGCTTGCCGTGGTCGGCACCGGTATCGGGGGCGGGCTCTACCTGTACACGCACGAGAGCCTCGCGGTCCTGTCGCAGCCGACCAAGGTGACGAGGATCGCGTCGAATTACGTCAGCGCGATCAAGTCTCCGAACCAACCGGCGATCGCCCTCGTCGCCGGCTACGACGTGCGCGGGAAAATGAGCGGCGCTAACCCCTACGCCGGCTCCAACTCCGACACGCTGATGCTCTTGCGGGCTGACCCCACGAACAACACGCTCTCGCTGCTCTCATTCCCCCGCGACATGTACGTGCCGATCTACTGCCACGGCGACACGGTCTACACGCAGGACCGCATCAACTCGGCCTGGGGGCTCTGCGGCAACAACGGCCCGGCTGCGACACTCGACACGGTTGAGCACCTAACCGGCCTGCACATCAACTACTTCATCACCCTCGACTTCCACGCCTTCAAGCAGCTTGTCAACAACCTGCACGGCGTGTACATGAACGTCGATCGCCGTTACTACATCGCGCCGCACACGGGCACATCGACGATCAACCTCCAGCCCGGCTACCAGAAGCTCGACGGAGGCCAGGCTCTGTCATACGTTCGCTACCGGCACACGGACAACGACATCTACCGCACGGGTAGGCAGCAGCTCTTCATCGAGGCGCTCAAGAGCCGTCTCAGGACAAGCCTTTCGCTGTCGAACCTTCCGCTCGAGGTCCCGAAGCTGGTCCATGTGCTCAAGGACAACATCAAGGTCGTGAAGGCCGGAAGCCAGTCGGTCAACCTCGGCGAGCTCACGACGTACCTCGGTCTCATCTACCACCTTCCTCCGGGCCACCTCTTCCGCAACGCAATCCCGCTCAACCAGTTCCACTTCTTCACGACCTCAGCGGGTGCCGACGTGGAATCGGTCTCGCCACAGGCGATCGCGGGCGCGGTCCACGGTTTTCTCAACCCGGACGTACGGGATGTGCAGGCGGTCAACAACCAGTTCGGTGGTCGGCCAAAGACCCCGAAGAAGAAGACGAAAGTGCACAAGCTTCGGAGGTCGCAGGTCTCCGTGCTCGTTCTGAACGCTGGCACCGTCGCCGGCCAAGCGGTAGAGACGACGTATCTGCTGTCGAGGCGCGGTTACACGACGAAGGAGCTTCCGTCAGGCGACCAGGCGAATGCACCGAAGGTCCAGAGCGACACCATCATCTACTACGACCCGGCTCAGCCGGACGCGCAGCAGGCTGCGCAGCAGCTTCTGCCGCTGTTCGGCGCGCACACGCGCGTGGCGCAGATGACGACGCCGATCGCCGGCATTGCGAAGCTGGCCGGCAACCCGTTGACGGTGGTCGCGGCTGGGAAGAGCTTCCCCGGCCAACTCGTGATCCACAGGCCCCCGAAGGTTCAGCCGAAGGTGCCGCCGCAGGTGAGCGACGGCGCGGCCATGACGGCACCGCGATTGCGCCAGGTCTACGACCAGGTGCACTTCCCGCTGATGGTCCCGCACAAGATCGCGCTGGGCGCCCACCTCTCCACGCTCTACGGCACGAACGGTGTCCGCGCGTTCAAGCCGCTTAAGAGCCAGCACGAGGTCGCGATGACCTTCGTCATGCCGAACCAGATCGCGTATTGGGACATCGAGGAGAGCACCTGGAACTCCGCGCCGATCCTCGGGAACCCGTCCTTCACGCTCATCCACCGCGGCCAGAAGTACCTGGTCTACACGACCGGCGGCGCGATCCAGATGGTCGCTCTCCGCACGCCGCGCGCGACGTACTGGGTCTCGAACACGATCCTCAACGAGCTCTCGAACTCGACGATGATCGCGATCGCCGAGAGCCTCAGACCCCTGCGCCGCTGAGCGGCGGATTACCCTAGGGCCGTGGCACGGATAGCGATCTTCGGGGCCGGCTATGTCGGCCTGGTCACCGGCGCGTGCTTCGCGGACCTCGGCCACGAGGTCGTCGTGCGCGACGTCCTGCCCGAGCGCATCGAAGGGCTGCGGGCGGGGGAGGTACCGATCTACGAGCCCGGGCTCGACGAGGTGCTCGAGCGCTGCCGCGATCGGATCTCGTTCACGCTCGACGTGCAGGAGGCGGTCACCGGGGCCGACTTCCTGTACGTCGCGGTGGGGACGCCGCCGACGTACGCCGGCGATGCTGACCTATCCGCTGTCTGGACGGTGGTCGACGAGCTCCCGGACGACGCGCGCGCAACGATCGTGATGAAGTCGACGGTGCCCGTCGGCACCGGGGAGAAGGTGCGCGCCGCGCTCGACGCGCGCGGCCTCGACGCGGTCGGCTACGTCTCGAACCCGGAGTTCACGGCCGAGGGCACGGCGGTGCGGGACTTCATGGAGCCCGACCGCATCGTGATCGGCGCGTTCGACCAGGAGGACGGCGACGCCGTCGAGGCGCTCCACGCCGCCATCGACGCGCCGGTCGTGCGAGCCGACGTCAACTCCGCGGAGATGATCAAGCTCGCGGCCAACGCGTTCCTCGTCACCCGCATCAGCTTCATCAACGAGATCGCGAACGTCTGCGAGCTCGTCGGCGCCGACGTCAAGCACGTCGCGGAGGGCATCGGGCTCGATCACCGGCTCGGCCCGCACTTCCTCCGCGCGGGCATCGGGTGGGGCGGCTCATGCTTCCCGAAGGATTCGCTCGCGCTGAAGCAGCTCGCGGCGAACTCGGGTTACCACTTCCACCTCATGAATGCGGTGATCGAGGTGAACGAGCTGCAGAAGCGACGCGTCCTGCAGAAGCTGCAGCGCCATCTCGGCGGGCTGCGCGGCAAGTCGATCGCGCTGCTCGGTCTCGCCTTCAAGCCGAACACGGACGACATGCGCGAGGCGCCGTCGCTCGTGCTCGCCTCGCGGCTGATCGCCGAGGGGGCAGAGGTTCGCGGCTGGGATCCGGTCGCTCGTCCCGACCTTCAGGGAGTGGCACTTTGCGACACGCCGCTCGAAACCGTCACGGGCGCCGACGCCGCTGTCATCGTCACCGAGTGGCCGGAGCTGCTCGAGTTCCCCGGCGAGGAGACCCGTCGGGCGATGCGGCATCCGCTGATCGTCGACGGGCGCAACCTCCTCGACCCTGACGCCGTGCGTGCGCTCGGGTTCGCCTACGAGGGAACGGGCCGCCGGATCTCGGCGACTGACGTCCTGCCCGAGGCCGCCGAGCCCGAGCTGGAACCGAGCGAGTGATGGAAGCGCTCCTGCTGGCGGGCGGGAAGGCGGAGCGGCTGGGCGAGGCGGCGCAGGGGCTGCCGAAGCCGCTCGTGCCGGTCGCGGGGCTCCCGCTCGCGGCCTACGGGGTTGCCCGGCTCGTCGACTGCGGCGTGACGCGCGTGATCGTCGCGTGCCGCTCCGGAGACGAGGATGCGTTCGTCCACGCGCTCTCCGGGCTGGGCGCCGAGGTCGAGGCGGTGGGGGAGGCCGAGCCGCTCGGACGCGGCGGCGGGCTCAGGCTCGCGGCCACACGGCGGCAGGAGGAAGGGCCGGTGCTCGCGCTCAACGGCGACGAGCTCCTCGACGTCGACTTCCGCGCGCTCCTCGCCGAGCACCAGGCGAGCGGCGCCGCGGGGACGATCGTCGTCGCGCAGGTCCGCTCCCCGTTCGGCGTCGTCGAGGTCGAGGACGACGGCACCGTCACCGGCTTTCGCGAGGCGCCACAGCTCGAGCACTGGGTCAACTCCGGCGTCTACGTGCTCGGCGACGAAGCGCTCGCCCTGCTCCCGGAGAAGGGCGACCACGAGCAGTCGACGTTTCCGCAGCTCGCGCGCGAGCGGCGGCTGCACGCGCACCGCCACGAGGGCGTCTGGCTCACAGTGAACACGCCGAAGGACCTCAGGCGCGCCACGGAGTTCATCGAGGCGCATCCCGAGTGGCGGCCGCAGAGGCAGCTCGCGTGATGTTGGACTCGCCGAACTACGGCTCGCTCGACCGGTTCGCATTCGAGCCGCGGCGTGTCGAGAAGCCGTGGGGCTGGGAGCTGATCTGGGCACACGCCGACGCCTACGTCGGGAAGGTTCTCTTCGTCAGCGCGGGGGAGTCGCTCTCCCTCCAGTTCCACCGCGAGAAGGACGAGAGCTGGTACGTGCAGAGCGGCCGGGCGCGGCTCGAGCTCGGCGAGGCCGGCCAGGAGGCGCTCGACGAGGAGGTCGTCACGGCCGGCGCGTGCTTCCACTTCAGCCCCGGAACGGTGCACCGGGTCACCGCGCTCGAGGACACGACGATCCTCGAGGTCTCGACGCCGCACCTCGACGACGTCGTCCGGCTCGAGGACCGTTACGGACGCGAAGGCACCAGCGACGCCTGAACGCGTCCTGCGCTGGGACGGCTGCATCAACGTCCGCGACCTCGGCGGGCTGCCGCTCGCCGGCGGTGGCGAGACGGCGTACCGCGTCGTCGTCCGCGCCGACTGGCTTCCCGGCCTGAGTGAGGCCGGTCGCCGCGCGCTCGTGGACTACGGGGTCTCGCTCGTCGTCGACCTGAGGCCGAATCGCGAGCACGAGGACGACGGGCTCAACCCGCTCCCGGTCCCGGTCGTGCGTCAGGCGATGGACCCCCGTCCCCTTCCCGCGGCCTGGGACTGGCCGTCGATGCAGGACGCGTACCTCGCCCTCGCCGACCACTACCGCGCCGAGCTTGCGCAGGCGCTGACTCTGCTCGGCGACGCCGAGCCGCCGGTGGCGATCCATTGCGCGGGCGGACGCGACCGTACGGGCATCGCGTGCGGGATGGCGCTCTGGCTCGCGGGCGTCGAGCGCGACGCGATCGCCACGGATCATGCGTTGAGCGACGAGAGCTGGGCGCCGTACCACGGCGAGTGGCTCGCGGAGGCGCCGAACGAGCCGGAGCGGGAGCGGCGGCGCCGGGTTTCGGAGCCGGCGGGCCGCACGCTTGTCGAGGTGCTCGAGGACATCGAGCGACAGGACGGCATCCGGATCCGCCTGCTCGCTGCCGGGGCAGAGGAGGCAGCCCTCGACCGGCTCGTCGCGCGGCTGCGCGGTGAGGCCTGAGCGCCTGCCGCGAGCCTTGACACGGCCTTGTTAGGGTTGGGCCGATGGATGCGCTCCACGTCTCCCATGCCGCCTCACAAACCGGCTGGTCCGCCCGGATGCTTCGTTATCTCGAGCGATCCGGGCTCGTCGTCCCGTCGCGCACGCCCGCCGGCTACCGGCTTTACGGCCTGCGCGAGCTGAACCAGCTCCGCTCGCTCGCCGAGCTGCGGCGCCGCTTCGGCCTCGGGATCGGCGACATCGTGTTCGCCGCGAGGTTGCGCCGGGAGCCCGAGCTCCGCACGGCGATCGACGGGTGGCTCGCCGAGGCCGAGGATGCTTCCTGGGTCGAATGGGAACAACGCAAGCACGAACGACTTCTCGCCGCATAACGGAAAGGAACCGATGGCAGCAACGCAGCGCTACGACGTGAAAGACCTCGCCCTGGCAGAGGAAGGCGAGCGGCGGATCGAGTGGGCCGACCGGCAGATGCCGGTGCTCGCGGCGATCCGGGAGCGATTCGAGCGCGAGCAGCCGCTCGCCGGCCATCGCATCTCCGCCTGCCTCCACGTCACGACCGAGACGGCCAACCTCATGCGGACGCTGCAGGCGGGCGGCGCGGACGTCGTCCTCTGCGCGTCGAACCCGCTCTCGACGCAGGACGACGTCGCGGCGGCGCTCGTGGCCGAGTACGACGTGTCCGTCTTCGCCATCAAGGGCGAGGACAACGACACCTACTACGCCCACATCGAGGCGGCCGTCGACCACAAGCCGCACTTCACGATGGACGACGGCGCCGACGTGATCGGCGTCCTCCACTCGGCGCGGCGCGAGCTGCTCGGCGAGATCATCGCCGGCACCGAGGAGACGACGACCGGCGTGATCCGGCTCAAGGCGCTCGAGGCGGAGGGGAAGCTCGGCTTCCCGATCATCGCCGTCAACGAGGCGATGACCAAGCACATGTTCGACAATCGCTACGGGACCGGCCAGTCGACGATCGACGGGATCATCCGGGCGACGAACGTCCTGATCGCGGGCAAGCGGTTCGTGATCTGCGGCTACGGCTGGGTCGGGCGCGGCGTCGCGTCGCGCGCGCGGGGCATGGGCGCCCACGTGATCATCACCGAGGTCGATCCGCTGAAGGCGCTCGAGGCGTCGATGGACGGGTTCGAGGTGCTGCCGCTCGAGCGGGCGGCGGCGATCGGCGACATGTTCTGCACCGCGACCGGCGACAAGCACGTGATCGCGCGCGAGCACATGGAGGTCATGAAGGACGGCGCGATCCTCGCCAACACGGGCCACTTCAACGTCGAGATCGAGATCCCGGCGCTGCGGGAGATGGCGGTCGAGACCAAGAAGGCCCGGGAGTTCGTCGAGGAGTTCACCTTCGCCGACGGGCGGCGCCTCTACCTCATCGCCGACGGCCGGCTGGTCAACCTCTCCGCCGCCGAAGGCCATCCGGCGCTCGTGATGGACATGTCCTTCGCGAACCAGGCCCTTTCGCTCGAGTACGCCGCGCAGCATGCGAGCGAGCTCGACCGCAAGGTCTATCCGGTGCCGCCGGACATCGATGCCGAGATCGCGCGCCTCAAGCTCCAGACGATGGGCGTCGAGATCGACCAGCTCACGGAGGAGCAGGCCCGCTACCTCGCCTCGTGGGACGAGGGAACCTGACCCGTCGCACCTGTCCGAACTGGCCCTGTCCGGTGTCTGACACCGGGCAGGGCTCGATCGGCCGTGGCCCGGTTGGTGTGGATGCACGCGAGGCCGCTGACTGAGCCACTCACCGTCTGCGGCGGCCATGTCTAGGTGTCTGACACCGGGTCATGGCTCTTCCGGCCATGGTTGAGCTCGAGCCGGAGCAGATCGTCCGCCTCGAGGAGGACGGTCCGGCGGTCGTCCTCCTCGACCAGCGCCGGCTGCCGGACGACGTCGTCGACGTCCGCTGCGAGACCGCCGTGGAGGTGGCCGACGCGATCCGGGACATGGTCGTGCGCGGCGCCCCGGCGATCGGCATCGCGGCCGCGTACGGTCTCGCGCTCGCGGCACTCCGCGGCGACGACCTCGCCGAGGCCGAGCGCGCACTCGCGGCTTCCCGGCCGACGGCGGTCAACCTCCCGTGGGCGCTCGCCCAGATGCACGACGAGCCGACGCCCGGGCGGGCGCGCGCGCTCCACGAGGAGGAGGTCGACCGCTGCCGCAGCATGGCCGCGCACGCCGCCGGGCTCTTCGAGCCAGGCACCCGCGCCCTCACGCACTGCAACGCCGGCGGCCTCGCGACCGGCGGTTACGGCTCGGCGGTCGGCGCGCTGCGCGCCGCGGCCGAGCGCGGGCTCCTCGAGCGAGTGCTCGTCGACGAGACCCGGCCGCTCCTGCAGGGCGCGCGCCTGACCGCGTGGGAGCTCGAGCGCGCCGGCATCCCGCACGCCGTCATCGCCGACTCCGCAGCCGGCTCGCTCATGGCGCGCGGCGAGGTCGACCTCGTCGTCACCGGCGCCGACCGGATCGCCGTGAACGGCGACACGGCGAACAAGATCGGGACATACTCGCTCGCTGTGCTCGCCGCTCACCACACGATCCCGTTCTACGTCGTGGCGCCCACCTCGACGCTCGACCGCGAGACGCCCGACGGCTCGGGGATACCGATCGAGGAGCGCGACCCGGCCGAGCTGACGAGCCGCTTCCCCGCCCGCAATCCTGCCTTCGACGTGACGCCGGCCGCGCTGATCGCCGCGATCGTCACGGAGACCGGCGTCCATCGCCCTCCCTATGCAGAGTCCCTCTCGTGAAGGCCGTGATCCTTGCGGCGGGCTACGCGACCCGCCTCCGGCCGCTGACGGACGACCTGCCCAAACAGCTCCTCCCCGTCGGCGGCCGTCCCATGCTCGACTGGGTGCTCGACCGGGTCCGGGAGGTGCAGGAGGTGGACGCGGTCCAGCTCGTGACGAACAGCCGCTTTGCTCCCGCCTTCGGGCGCTGGGCCGAGCCGCACGCCGTGACCGTGCACGACGACGGCACTGCCTCGAACGATGATCGGCTCGGCGCAGTAGGCGATCTCCGGCTCGTGATCGAGGAGGCGCGCCTCGACGACGAGCTGCTCGTCCTGGCGGGGGACAACCTGTTCGAGTTCTCGCTCCCGCGCTTCGTCGAGTGGTGGCACGCCAAGCCCCAGCCGTCGACTGCCGTGCCGCTCCACGACGTCGGCGACCTCAAGCTCGCGACGCACTACGGGATCGCCGAGACCGACGCCGAGGACCGCATCGTGCGCTTCGTCGAGAAGCCGAGCGACCCGCCGTCGACACTTGCTTCGACGCTGGTCTACCTCCTGCCGCGGGCGCACGCGAGCCTCATCGGCACCTACCTCGACGAGGGCCAGAGCCCGGACAACGCCGGCAGCTTCCTCGGCTGGCTCGCGGGGCGCGAGCCGGTCTACGGTTACCGCTTCGAGGGTCCGTGGTACGACGTCGGGAACCACGACCAGCTGCTCGAGGCGGACAATCGCCAGCGGCGGCTGGCGGGACTGCCGGAGCGCGAGTCGTACAGCCTCGACTGAATCGGCACGCTCCGGACACACGTCGCGTCCTAGCGTGAGCACGTGCTCGACCTGCTCCTGCCGCAGCGCTGCGTGGTGTGCGGCAGCGGCGGCAGGCAGCTCTGCGCCGCCTGCCGTGCGGAGCTGCCGCGGATCGAGCCGCCACTCTGCGAACGCTGCGGAGCGCCGACCGTGTGGCAGGTGGAACGCTGCCGCGAGTGCGCGGGCCGGCGGCTCGCGTTCGCGAGCGCCCGTGCGGCGGTCGGGTACGACGCGGCGGCGCGCCGGCTCGTCCACGCGTGGAAGGAACGCGGGCTGCGCCGGCTCGCCGCCGAGGCCGCGGAGCTCGTCGCCGAGCGCCTACCGCCGCCCGAAGTGGACGCGCTCACGTTCGTCCCGGCCGATCGCGGCCGGCGGCTCGAGCGCGGGCACAACCCGGCCGAACGTCTGACGCTCGAGCTCGCCGTGCTCTGGGAGCTCCCGTGCCTGCCGCTGCTCGAGCGGACGCGCGGCGGCCGCCAGCGCGGGAGCTCCGCCGCCGAGCGGCAGACGGTGCGCGGCGCCTTCCGCGCGACGAGCGCGGCACCCCGGAAGGTCGCCGTGATCGACGACGTGTACACGACCGGCGCCACCGCCGCGGCGGCCGCCGGCGCGCTCCGCGCCGGTGGTGCACGCCGGGTCGAGGCGGTCGCGTTCGCACGCGCGCTCCGTCGTGGCTAAACACGGATGCGGTCACACGCCTCCCGAGTAGGGTTAGGTCACAGGTACATGCAGCGACAGGGGAGGCGCGAATGCAGCTTCACGTCAAGGGCAAGAACCTCGAGGTGAGCGACTCCATGCGGGCCTACGTCGAGCGGAGGCTGCAGAAGCTCGACCGCCGCGTCCACGAGTTGACCGAGGTCGAGATCGAGCTCGCGGTCGAGCGGAACCCGTCGATCGCCGACTCGCAGGTGGCCGAGGCCACCGTCCACCTGAAGGGCCGCACGCTGCGCGCACGCGAGACCGCGCGCGACATGAAGGCCGCCGTCGACGAGCTCGCAGACAAGCTCGTGCGCCAGGTCAGGGACATCCACGACAAGCGCGTCGCCGGCCGCAAGCACTCCGCTGAACCGGAGGCAGCCGACACCGCCGCGGCCGAGGTCACCGAGAGCTAGGTGGGGCTCTTCCGGCGCAACAAGGAGACGCTGAACGAACAGCTCCTGCGCAAGGCGGGGCTCGACCCGGATCAGGCCCTCGGAGACGCACCGCCTCCACCGCCGCCGCAGCCGGTCGAGCTGCCGAAGTCGGTCTTGGCGAGAACCGGGGTCGCCGACGGCTCGGGTGTCGGCCCGCGGGAGTGGGACGCGGCGACCACAGTCACGGCGCCCGCGCTCGTGGGCGACCGAGTCGAGTTCACGACGATCCCGAACGGCGACGTGATCGTCAGCGAGGAGAACGGCGACGCCGACCTCACGCCGCTCGCCGACGCCGTCGAGCGCACCGTGAGCCCGCCCTATCGCGCCGTCGGTCACCGGCAGGACGGGGACCTCTGGGGAGTCGGGGCGAAGCGGATCCAGGTGGCGCAGATCCCGTTCCCGGTCGGCGACAAGCTCGAGCTCTCGCAACACGTCGACCACGGCGAGCTGCGCGTCGACGGCGAGCAGAGCGACGCGCTCGTCCCCGCCGAGCTCGAGCGGCTGGGCGAGACGTTCGGCGACAGCTTCTACGTCGAGGCGGAGCGGATCGACGGCGACTACTGGGAGGTCAAGGCGACCGCCCTGTAGCCCGCTACCCTTGCCCCTGTGAGGAGCGACTAGTGGAGATCGGCAACCTCGAGAAGGTCCTCCGCGTCGGCGAGGGCCGCCGCCTCAAGCGGCTCCAGGAGCAGGCGGCGTACATCACCTCGCTCGAGCCAGAGTTCGAGCAGCTGTCCGTCGCCGACCTCCAGGGCAAGACGGCGGAGTTCCGGCAGCGGCTGGAGAACGGCGAGAGCCTCGACGACCTCGTCTTCGAGGCGTTCGCGGCGGTCCGCGAGGCCCGCAAGCGCGCCTCCGACCAGCGCATGTTCGACGTGCAGCTGATGGGCGGGATCGTCCTCCACGAGGGCGACATCGCCGAGATGAAGACCGGCGAGGGCAAGACGTTCGTGGCGAGCCTCGCCCTCTACCTCAACGGCCTCGCCGGCCGCGGCGCGCACCTCATCACGGTCAACGACTACCTCGCCCAGCGCGACGCCGAGTGGAACCGGCCCGTCTTCGACTCGCTCGGGATGAACGTCGCCTTCATCGAGACGATGATGCCGTTCGACCAGCGCAAGGCCGCCTACGACGCCGACATCACGTACGGGACGAACTCCGAGTTCGGCTTCGACTACCTGCGCGACAACATGGCGGTCGGCCTCGACGGCGTCGTCCAGCGCGGCCATCCCTACGGGATCGTCGACGAGGTCGACTCGATCCTGATCGACGAGGCGCGGACGCCGCTCATCATCTCCGGCGAGCCGGAGACGGCCGCCCAGCAGTACTACGACTTCGCGCGCGTCGCGAAGCAGCTCGTCCCCTTCCGCTCCTCGCCCGGCGACCCGAAGGGTGCGGCCGAGGACGCAGGCGCCGACTTCGAGTTCGACGAGAAGTTCAAGACGGTCGGCGTGACGCCGCAGGGCGTGGCGAAGGTCGAGCGCGCGATCCGGATCGAGAACCTCTACGCGCCCGAGAACACGCAGCTCGTCAACCACCTCTACCAGGCGCTGAAGGCCGAGTCGCTCTACCACGTCGACATCGACTACGTGATCCAGGACGGCGAGGTGAAGATCGTCGACGAATTCACGGGCCGGATCATGGAAGGGCGCCGCTGGAGCGAGGGCCTCCACCAGGCGGTCGAGGCGAAGGAGGGCGTCAAGATCCAGGAGGAGCACCAGACCCTCGCCTCGATCACGCTCCAGAACTACTTCCGCCTGTACGAGCAGCTCGCCGGCATGACCGGCACCGCGAAGACAGAGGAGAAGGAGTTCGTCGAGATCTACAACCTCGACGTCGTCGAGATCCCCACCAACGTCCGGGTGGCCCGCGCCGACGAGAACGACTTCGTCTTCAAGACGAAGGAGGGGAAGTTCGCCGCCGTCGTCGGCGACATCGAGGAGCGGGCGCAGAAGGGCCAGCCCGTTCTCGTCGGCACCATCGCAGTGGAGACCTCGGAATACCTCTCGCAGCTCCTGACCCGCAAGGGGATCAAGCACAACGTCCTCAACGCGAAGGAGCACGCGCGCGAAGCGGAGATCATCAAGGACGCGGGCCAGCGCAGCGCGGTCACGATCGCGACCAACATGGCGGGCCGCGGCGTCGACATCAAGCTCGGCGACGGAGTGCGCGAGCTCGGCGGTCTCTACGTCCTCGGCACCGAGCGCCACGAGTCGCGCCGGATCGACAACCAGCTCCGCGGCCGCTCGGGCCGCCAGGGCGACCCGGGCGAGACCCGCTTCTATCTCTCCGGCGAGGACGACCTCGTCCGCCTCTTCGCCGGCGACCGGATCAAGGGCGTCATGGACCGTTTCAAGATCCCGGACGACCAGCCGATGGAGGCGAAGATCCTCTCCCGGCAGATCGAGGGCGCGCAGAAGAAGGTCGAGGAGCAGAACTTCGTCATGCGCAAGAACGTCCTCAAGTACGACGATGTGATGAACAAGCAGCGCGTGGTCATCTACCAGCAACGCCGCGCGGTGCTCGACGGCGAGGACCTCTCCGAGCAGATCAAGCTCTGGATCGAGGAGGTGGTCGAGGACACCGTGAACGTGTTCACGCAGGAGGAGTCCGAGCTGGAGTGGGACCTCGAGGCGCTCACCCAGGCGATGGCGCAGCTCTACCAGACGGAGATCACGGCGAAGGAGCTGCGCGAGGATCTCGGCGAGATCTCCCGCGACGCGCTGATCGAGGAGTTCCAGACAGACGCGCGCGACGAGTACGAGGCGAAGGAGGAGGAGTTCGGCCCGGAGCTGATGCGCGACCTCGAGCGCTTCATCGTCCTGCAGGTCGTCGACGTGCGCTGGCGTGAGCACCTCGAGAACATGGAGGTGCTACGCGAGGGCGTCCATCTCCGTCAGATGGCGCAGAAGGACCCGCTCGTCGAGTACACGGGCGAGGGCGAGTACATGTTCACCGAGCTCGGGCGGATCATCCGCAGCGAGGTCGTCCTCCACCTCTTCCACGCCGAGCTCGCACCGGAACAGGCCGAGCAGCAGCTCCAGCAGACGCAGACCACCAACGGGAACATCCACTACGAGCACGAGACCTCCGCCGGGGCCGCCGCGATCGCCGCCGCGGGCGGGGGAGAGGCGCTCGCCGCCGGCGTTCCCACCTCGCCGGGCGTCGTGACGCAGACGGTGCAGACGAGCGAGCACGAGAAGCTCGGCCGCAACGACCCGTGCTGGTGCGGCTCGGGCAAGAAGTTCAAGAAGTGCCACGGCGCCTAGCGCGCCGCCGACCGTCCCGATCAGGCGTGAGGACACTGGGCCTAGGCCAGCGTCCCTGCGGTCGATGGCTGCGGCCACAAGTGGTCGTGACATCGGGCCCTGTCCGCGGCGTATAACGGGCAGGTGAACATGGTTCCTAGAGTGCTGGTTCTCGCCGCCGCCGGCTTGGTCGTCGCTGGCTGCGGCGCGGCGACGAAGACGTCTACGCCAGGTGGAGCAAAGCAGCCGCGGTCGGCTGGCCAGCTCGTCGGCGCCAGCGGAATGGTCGTCGCCGAGCACGGCACCGTTCGGTTCTGCGGCGGCGTGGCGATCCCGGCCGGCTGGAGCGGTTCGGCAGGACCTTACTGCCCCAGTGGCCTGCTCTTGCGCGGGGTCGGCCTTTCGCGGCTCTCGCAACGGGTGCATCGAGCCGGCGCCACCTGGGGGTCCGCCTACCTCGCCGGCACCTTCCGAGATGGGACGCTGACCGTGGTCAGACAAGGCCCGCCGCGAGCGGCCCCAAACTCGGCCGCCGCTTGGCGCAAGCCGCCATGTCCGGCGCCAGCGGCCGGCTGGCCAAGCTCCGGACCGGACTCGAACCCAACCGTGCCACACCTGGCAAACGTGCTGGCGGTGACCATTTTCCGCCCGCGGACAGGAGTCGCTGTGGTCACGGTGGCATCCAGCGATCCACAGCAGACGCGACGATCTGCTGGAAGGTCGGCATCCGACCTCTGCATCGTTCGCTCCCACTACAGCGCAAAGGAGCTAGCGAGCACCAGAACCCGCCTGACCAAGATCCTGACCAGCGGGCCGCCTTCCGCCCGCAACGACTACATCACCGGCGTAGGCTCGACCTCCAGCCCAAGCGGACAGCCCGCCGTCGCAGTCCAGGCGCTCGTTGACACGCCCGCACTCGACACCCTCGTACACTCGGCACCCCATGGGGATCATCGCGCTTGATCTCTGGCTCCGCCCACTCCGCAACAACTGAGCAGCGCTCGCCGGCGCCTCAGGGGTCATTCCGGAACACTGGCCCAGGCGAGCGGCCTGTCCTCAGAACGTGACGACCGTTCCGACAGCCGGTTGGACGAAGGCGTCGGGAAGCGCGCGCGCGAGTTGGTGAACAGCCTTCCAGCCGGTGCAGTGCGCTGGTAGGAGACGATCTACGCGGGCGGCTGCGAATGCATTGACGGTAGGTTCGATGATGGGTTCGAAGGTCGCGCCGGTGAGGTGAAGGCCGCCGATGAAACCGGCGATGCGCTGCTCGCCGGTAAGGCGCTGCGCGTTGTGCAAGACGTTGACGGCTCCTGCGTGTGAACAGCCGGAGACGATGACGAGTCCTTTGCCCTGTACGTTGACGATCAGGTTCTGGTCGTCCCAGATCATCGGGTCTGGCCGCCAGCCTTCATTTGAGTGCGCGTGATGGATCGGGAAGCCCTGCTCGAACGCGGTTAGTCGCTGCACCTGACCGGAGACAAGCGTGGTCGAGTCGAGTAGGAGCGTCTGTCCAGGTTCTTCGATGACCTCGGCTCCCTCGGCCTCAAGGTCGCGCTTACTCGGAGGGGGAAGTCGCACCTCGTTTCCGCTCGGGAATACGATCTTTCGTTCCTTCCAGGCCTCGGGGTGAATGACAAGGGGGAGTCGCTGCCGACCGTGGCGCTGGAAAAGCGCTTCGAGTCCGCCATGATGGTCGGCATGTCCGTGCGAGACGACAAGCGCGCGTAGGTCTCTGACCGGTACTTGCAGGACATCCAAGTTCCGGGCAAGCGTGGTCGGTGTCATGCCGCCGTCGTACAGGAGCGAGCTCCGGCGGCCGCGCGACTCAACGGTGACCAGCGCAGAAAAGCCGTGTTCTGCAATCAACTGATCGCGATCGCCGAAGCCTGTGGCGAGATACCTGCGCACCCCATCAGAGCCGGCCATCAATAGATCCACAAAGTTGTCGACCACGATCGTGACCTCAGCACGATCGACCGGCTCAAGCCTGATCGGCGGGCCGCCACTCATAGCCTGACCACCCTACAAGGCGCCAACGCCGCCGCTCCGCTCGGGGGTCATTCCGGAACACTGGCCCAGGCCAGTGAACCAACGGGAGGCGTTAAGGATGCGCCTTCTGAAGCTGCTCGAGGTGACGCTCGATCTTGTGGCGGTCTGCGTCTGAAGTCTTCGGATCTTCGGCGACTTGCCGCAGGAACCGCCGGACGTCAGCCGGATCCCCGGGGAAGTCCTCCCAGATGCCCGGGGCCAGCAGCTGATCGACGGACATGACGCCCTCGTCCAGCAACGCGGCGATGTGGTAGGTCGCAGCGTCCTGGCCGCTCGACTTCTTGCGCCGTCGGAACAGTCTCACCCTGGGAAGGTTCGCAGATCCTGCACCCGCTGAGTGCTCGACAGGATCGAGCTTCGGTGCTTAGAGCCTACGCCAGCTCGGGTGAAATGCGCGGCAGAATGCACGGCCTGCCTTCGGCGTATCTGCAAAGACTCCCACGGTGACGGTCTGAGAGCTCGTCTTGTCGAGGAGCTTGCAGAGCATCACGCCTGTACCGAGCTTCTTGCGGAAGAGCAGTCCGCCCCCCGGAAAGTACTTCGCGTCCCACGTTCTACACGCGATGGGATTACGGGGCTTGATCGTCAGTCTCAGATAGATCGACCCGTGGATTCCCTGCCAACCACGAAAGAGCTTGGCGTACTGACAGTGAGAGGCGCCACTTGTCGCAGCCGTTGAAGCGGTCACCGAGACAACAAGTGCCGCAACAAGTGCTACAGCGATAACAGGGACCTTTTTCATTTCCGCTCCTCGCAATCTCGTTCTCGGAGGGTCCCGGTTTCAGGGGCCTTCCCGAAGGCTGTAACGACTCTCGTCGCGATGAATGGTACGGAGAGTGCCTAAACGACTCGCCAACGGCCGAGGGCCGCCGCTTCGGGTCAGTTCTCCCTGAGGTACTGGTGCACGAACGCGATCGCCATGCTGCCCTCGCCGACTGCCGCCGCCACACGCTTCACGGGGCTGAACCGGACGTCACCGCAGGCGAAGATGCCCGGCACGCTCGTCTCGAGGAGGTGAGGATCTCGGTCGAGGCGCCACTGAACCGCGTCGCGTGCATCGGTTCCCGTGAGCACGTAGCCCTTTGCGTCCAGGGCGATCTCGGGTGGGAGCCAGGCCGTCTCTGCATCCGCGCCGATGAAGATGAACACGCCGGCAGTGTCGAGGCGGGTCGTTTCGCCGGTCGCGGTGTCGCGGACGTCGATCCCTTCCAATGAGGTGTCGCCGTGGGCGGCGGCGACCTCGGTCCGGTATCGCACGTGGATGTTCGCCCGTGCGGTGAGCTGCTCGACGAGGTACTGCGACATGCTCTTCCCGAGGCTTTCGCCCCGATAGAGGATCGTCACGCTTCGGGCGTAGGTCGAGAAGAACATGGCCGCCTGTCCAGCGGAGTTGCCGGCGCCGATGATGTGGATGTCCCGGCCGTGGGTGCTTGCTGCTTCGCTGCGTGCGGCGCCGTAGGAGATGCCCCTGCCGGCGAGCCGATCGAAGCCCTCGATCGCGAGGTGCCGCCAGGCAACGCCGCAGGCGAGGATGATCGTCCGGGCCTGCAGGACGTCGCCGCCGTCGAGGTACACCTGATGGGTCGCGGCGTTGATGCGCGCGACCGAGCGGGTGACGAGGATCTCGGCGCCGAGCCTGCGTGCTTGCTGGAGTGCCCGGCTCGAGAGCGCTTCCCCGGACACGCCCGACGGGAAGCCGAGGTAGTTCTCGATCCGGGAGGAGGTACCGGCCTGGCCGCCCGGCGCCTCGCGCTCGATCACGATCGTGCGCAGTCCTTCGGAAGCGCCGTACACGGCAGCTGCCAGCCCGGCGGGGCCGCCACCGACGATCACCGTGTCGTACTCCGCAGCCACCGGCTCGGTCGCCAGGTCGAGGAGTTCGGCCACCCGCCGAAGCTGCGGTTGCACGACCGTCTTGCCGTTGACGCGAATCGCCGGGTAGTCGCCCTCCGCGGGCGGCGCCCCGGACCACTGCGCAACGTCGGCGGGCACGTCGGGCTGGAGCCATCTGAACCGGATCTGGTTGCGGTCGAGGAACCGCCTCAACTCGGCGCACGAGGGCTCGCGACGCTCGCCGAGCACGATCGCCCTGTACTCGGCCGGCGCCGACGCACGGGCCTGGAGACCTCGCGGCCCCGCGAGCCGGTTGTTCGCGAGGGAGCTCACCCGCTCCGCGATCTCCGGCACGGCGGCGGTGAGCTCCGCGTAGTCGTGAAGATCGATCCGGAAGACCCGCGACGTCTCCGTTGCGCGGAACCCTGCGGGGTGAAGCATCCCGAACGCCATCGCCATCTCCCCGATGACGTCACCCGGCTTCCGCTCGCCGATCACACTCTCCACCCCGTCGAACCGTCTGAGGACCTCGATCCGTCCTTCGAGTACGCCGAACAGCGCTCGTTCGTCACCTTCGTTCACGGCGTACTCGCCGGGCGCGAGCGTGATGTCCGCGACCAGCCGCGAGAGCCGGTCGCGTTCGGACGGCGGAAGATCCGCGAACACCGCAACCCGTCCGATTTCCTCCGCCGTCACCATGACGGCGCACGCTACTAGCAGGGCCCATCTGGGAGCTCTCGGCGCAACACGGCAATCGCTCCCGACGACGACCGACCCGCTTTGGCGATCATCAGGGGAAGACCGCGATTTCGACGCGAGAGGGGGGCTCCACTCATGGCGACACTGAGCAAGAAGCAGGCGGCGCTGTTCACCGGCCGCAACTGGGGCGTGATTGCGACCGTTCGCAAGGACGGCTCCCCGCAGGCCACGCCCGTCTGGATCGACTACGACGGCGAGAACGTGCTCGTCAACAGCGCCCGCGGGAGGACGAAGGTCAAGAACATCGAGCGCGATCCTCGTGCGACCGTCACGGTCCTACCCGCCGAGGACCAGCAGAGCGGCTACGTGATGGTGAGCGGCCCGGCCACGATCGTCGACGAAGGCGCTCTCGAGCACATCAACATGCTCGCGAAGAAGTACCTGGGCGCGGACAAGTACCCCTACCTCGGTCCGGGCGAGCAGCGCGTGATCATCCGGATCCGCCCCGAACTGGTCGACGGCTTCGGCGCGGGCGGCTGAGACTCGCGTGCCGTCAGGCCTCGGCCGAGGCGATCACTGCGGCGACGCTCCGGTCGGTGTCGCCGGCGAGGAGGGGTGTGATGTTCGCCCGCATCCAGGGTCCGCCGACCTCCCGCGCGATGCGATTCGCGTCCTCAGCGGTCGAGAACTCGAGGATCAGGATCAGGTGCGTCTCGTCGACCTTCGCAACGCGTGCGGACCGGCCGCCCGCTTCGACCACGAGTTGCACGCCCTCCTGCAGCGCCTCGACGGTCGCCGCGGGAACCCGTTGGCGCAGACGGAGGTGGTTGACGACGACATGCAAGACCGCCGACGTTATCGCTTCGGCGCACCGTGCCTCTAGGTCAACGCGCGGGTTGTCCAGGCTCTGGTCGGGGCCGGCGGTGAAGCCGTCGAGTGAGATCGAGGTTGTGTGGTTGACCATGCCCCACAGACCGCGGCGAACGAGCAAAGTCATCGGTCGTCCACCGCGCGGAGCGTGTTAGATGCCGCTATGACGGAGCCGCCGAACTCCCCGTCCAACCTCGATCAGGAGCGTCGCACGTCGATGGCTGCCGAGCGCACCTGGCTGGCGTGGTGGCGGACCGCGCTCGGCGCCACCGCCGGCTCGCTCGCTGTGGGACGGTTCGCCCCGAAGCTGCTCGACGTCGCCCCATGGCCGTACATCCTGCTCGGCTGCGGCTACGCCGCTCTCGCGATCGGGCTCGCGATCGTCGGCGCACGGCGCCAGCGCGAGTTGGAGCAAGCGCTGCGCAGCGGCGGCCACGCACCCCTGAGGTACCGCACCGTCGTGATGTTCACCATCGGCGGAGTCGCGCTGGCGCTGCTGACCGTCGTGCTCGTCATCGCTCAGACCTGACGCGGCTAGGATGGCCGGCGCGATGGCCGACGAGACCCAGATCCCGCTCGCCGAGCAGCTCGAGGAGATCGGGACCCAGCTCGACTGGGTCCGTGGTTACCTTTGACCCCGCTGCGCTGAAGGCCCGTCTCGCCGAGCTCGAAGAGGAGCTCGCCCAACCCGACTTCTGGAACGACCAGCAGCGTGCGGCGCGGCTCTCCGGCGAGCACCAGCGCGGCCAGCAGAAGCTGCAGCGCTACGACGAGCTGCTCTCCAACGTCGAGTTCCTGCGCGAGGGCGCAGGCACCTTCGCCGACGAGGAGCTCGAGCCGGTGCTGTGCGACGTGCGTGGCGAGCTCGCGCGGCTGCAGGAGGACGCGCTCTTCTCCGGCGAGTACGACTCTGGCGACGCGGTCGTCACGATCCAGGCCGACGCGGGCGGCACCGACGCGCAGGACTGGTCCGAGATCCTGCTCCGCATGTACCTGCGCTGGGCCGAGCAGCGCGGTCTCAAGACCGAGGTGATCGAGTCGAGCCCGGGGGAGGAGTACGGCCTCAAGTCCGCGACCTTCACCGTGCGCGGCGAGAACGCGTACGGGATCCTCAAGGCCGAGCGCGGCAAGCACCGGCTCGTACGCCTCAGCCCGTTCGACTCGGCGCACCGCCGCCACACGAGCTTCGCGCAGGTGATCGTCGCGCCGCTGCTGGAGGACGCGGGCGCCATCGAGATCCTCGACGACGACATCCGCATCGACACCTACCGCTCCTCGGGCGCCGGCGGCCAGCACGTGAACAAGACCGACTCCGCCGTCCGGATCACGCACATGCCGAGCGGCATCGTCGTCGCCGTCCAGAACGAGCGCAGCCAGTCGGCGAACAAGGACACCGCCATGAAGATCCTGCGCTCACGGCTCGCCGAGAAGGCCGAGGAGGAGCGCGAGGCCGAGCTCGCCCGCGAGCGCGGCGGCGTGTCGATGGGCTTCGGCGGCAACGCCATCCGCAGCTACGTCCTGCACCCGTACCAGCTCGTCAAGGATCACCGCACCGAGCACGAGGTCGGCAACACGCAGGGCGTCCTCGACGGCGATCTCGACGGCTTCATCCGCGCATATCTCCTGCAAACTGCGGGTCAGGCTTCGTAGATCGCCGAAAGCTGCGCTAGAGTGGAGCGGCTTCGCCCCGCACTCACCGGCGCCGGGCACGACGCCCGCCCAACTCGAAACCGGTAGACGTGACTGACGTACAGATAGAACAGCCCGCTTCCGCCGTCGCCCAACCTGCGACGAACGGGCAGGTCAACGGCGTCGAGCCGGTCGAGCCACCCAAGGGCTCGATGATCGTGTTCGAGAACGTGACGAAGGTCTACGAGCCTGACGTCACCGCGCTCGACTCCGTCAACTTCGCGATCGACAAGGGCGAGTTCGTCTTCATCGTCGGCGCCTCGGGCTCGGGCAAGACGACGCTCGTACGGCTCCTGCTCAAGGAGCTCGAGCCGACGGACGGGCGGATCATCATGGGCGGCCGCGACCTCGGCCGGCTGGGGCGCTCGCAGGTGCCGCGCCTGCGCCGCAACATCGGTTGCGTCTTCCAGGACTTCAAGCTCCTGCCGAGCCGCAGCGCGTCCGAGAACGTCGCCTACGCACTCAAGGTGCAGGGCGAGAGCCGTGCCTCGATCCGGCGCAAGGTGCCGGAGGTGATGTCGCTGGTCGGGCTGGCGAACAAGATGAACTCGCTCCCCGACGAGCTCTCGGGCGGCGAGCAGCAGCGCGTCTCGATCGCGCGCGCCGTCGTCAACCACCCGCCGCTGCTCGTCTGCGACGAGCCGACCGGGAACCTCGACCCCGACACGAGCGTCGGGATCATGCAGCTCCTCTACCGCATCAACCGCGCCGGCACGACGATCCTGATGGTCACCCACGACCGCGAGATGGTCGACAAGATGCGCAAGCGCGTGATCGCGCTCGAGGGCGGGAAGCTCGCCCGCGACGAGCGGCGCGGGGGATACACCTCCGAATGAGCCAAGTTCGCCTGCTGTTCTCCGAGGCGTGGGCCTCGATCCGCATGAACCTCTCGACGACCTTCGCGGCAACGATGACCGTGCTGATCGGGATGTGCCTGCTCGGCCTGTTCATCGCCCTCGGCACCTGGGTGCTCTCGTGGAGCAACCACGTCCAGAAGGAGCTGCAGGTCCAGGTCTATCTCTGCACGACTGTGTCGATGCCGGACTGCACGAAGGACGTCACCCCGGCCCAGGAGGCCGCGGTCGGTGCCTCTCTTCGGCACGACCCGCACGTGCAGTCGGTGGCGTTTGTCTCGAAGAAGCAGGGCCTGGCCGCCTACAAGAAGAGCCATCCGACCCAGTTCCCCTACCAACTGCTGCCCGGCAACCCGCTGCCGGACAAGTGGATCGTGACGCCGACGCAGGGGAAGTTCACGGCAGTGATCGGGAAGCAGGTCTGCAGCTCGCACTACGCCGGTGTCGAGCCATGTGCGACCGCCACAACCGGTGGTCTCGGAAACGCGGGTGGAGTCACCTGGCAGAGCAACGTCACGAAGCGAGTGCTGACGATCGCCAAGGTCATCTCGCTTGTCTTCCTCATCGCCGTGATCCTGCTCGTGACCGCGGCGACGCTCCTGATCGCGAACACGATCCGGCTCTCGATCTTCGCGCGACGACGCGAAATCGAGGTGATGAAACTCGTCGGCGCGACGAACTGGTTCATCCGCGGCCCGTTCATGCTCGAAGGGCTCCTCTGCGGGTTCGTGGGCTCGGTGCTCGCCGTGATCCTGCTCGTGCTCGGAAAGACGATCGCCCTGCCGTCGATCCTGCCGCACATCGGCGGCGGCCAGTCCGACGTGCACGCGTTGGACTTCACGCTCAACGCACTCGCGCTGATCGGCGCGGGTCTGCTGCTCGGCGCGATGGGCTCGGCCCTGACCCTCCGCCGCTTCCTGCAGGTCTAGTGGCCCGGGGGCGGCAGAAGCGCCCCAGCCGGAGCGAGCGACACCGGCGGCGACCCGGACCGGTGCGGCGCCCCGTCTCGGAGCTGACCGTTCGGCTGCCCGAGCGCCGGGTCGAGCCCGAGTCGGTGATCGCGCACCTCGGGCCGACGAATTCCGGCAAGACGCACGACGCGCTTCGCTTCCTCGTCGAGCAGGGCCAGGGCGTGTACGCGGCGCCGCTGCGCATGCTCGCGCAGGAGGCGCACCGGCGGCTCTCGGCCGAGCTCGGCGAGGACGGCGTCGGCCTCGTGACCGGCGAGGAGCGGGTCAATCCCGGCGCCCCGATCGTGTGCTGCACGGCGGAGATGGCGCCGGCGAGCGGCGAGACGCTCGTGCTCGACGAGGTGCAGTGGGCCGAGGACGAGGAGCGCGGCTCGGCGTGGACGCGACTCCTGCTCGGCGGCGAGTACCGGCACATCCTGCTGCTCGGGGCCGTGGAGGCGCTGCCGCTAGTCCGACACGCGTTCCCGCAGGTCGAGGTTCGCTTCTTCGAGCGGAAGGCGCCGCTCGACTGGGCCGGCCGCCGCGGCATCGCCGGGCTCGGGCCGGGCACGGTCGTCGTCGCGTTCAGCCGCCGCGCCGTGATCGGGCTGGCGGGCGAGCTGAACCAGCTCCACCCGGGCCGCGTCGCCTGCCTCTACGGCGCGATGCCGCTCGCGTCGCGGCGCGAGGAGATCGACCGCTTCATCGCCGGCCAGGCAGAGGTGTGCGCGGCGACCGACGTGCTCGGCCACGGCGTCAACCTGCCCTGCGAGACGCTGCTCTTCGCCGAGACGACGAAATTCGACGGCAAGGAGCGGCGCGACCTCGAGCCGTGGGAGATCGCGCAGATCGCCGGCCGCGCGGGGCGCTTTGGCTTCCACGAGCGCGGCCACGTCGGTGTGCTCACCGGCGTTCCGTGGGCCGATCCGGATCCCGAGCTGGTGCGGGGTGCTCTCGTCCCGCATGTGCCGATCGAGGACGGGCACCTCGGCTACCGGGTGGTCGACAGCGGCCGCCTGCGTCCGCAGCTCTCCGACCTCAACGTGGCACGCGTCGACGAGCTCGAGCCGGCGCTGCACGCCTGGCGGCACGCCGCGCTGCGCTACTGGAGCGTCGACGGCTGGCTCGAGGTCGAGTCGATCCAGCCGCTGCTGGGTCGCCTCGATGCGGTGCGCGACGCGCTCCACCACGCGCGCCGCACGCTCGAGCTTGCGGACGTCTGGAAGCTCATGCAGGCGCCGGTGGACGAGGACGGCGCGCAGCTCCTCGGCACGCTGGCCGCCGCGCTCGCCGGCGACAAGCCGCAGCAGACGGTGATCGGCTGGCTGCTCGACCCGCACCGCCTCGACGCGGCCGGGCTGGAGGAGGCGGAGCAGGCGGCGCGCGAGGCGTCGATCCTGCGCTGGTTCGCGCTGCAGTACCCGGGCGTGGCGGGGGTCACGATCGAGCGGGCCGCCGCGCTCGAGGAAGCGGCCGCGGCCCGGGTCGTGCGCGAGCTGCGGGCCGAGATCGAGGATCCGACGATCGGCCGCTGCCGCGTCTGCGGCGCCCGGACGGCGCCGTGGGCGTCGCTCTGCGACCGCTGCTTCATGGCGCGCGGCTACCGCGCGGGACGCCGCTAGCGCAAAAGGAGCTGCGTGCAGCGGAACAGAGCCATCGTCCGATCCTCGGGGTCGGTGACGGCGGCATCCCAGATCTGGGTCGTGCGGCCGGCGTGCAGGAGCCGCGCTTCGCAGTGGATCGTCCCTTCCCGCGCGCTGCGGAGGAAGTTCGTCTTCAGCTCGACCGTGGTGAAGCCCGTGGCTCCCTCCGGCAGGTTCAGGACCGTGCCGTAGCCGCACGCGGAGTCGGCGAATCCGACGACGGCTCCGGCGTGGAGGTAGCCGTTCGGCGCCATGTGCTTCTCGTGCAGCTCGAGGTGCGCGCGAACGCCGCCGCCTTCCGCCTCCTCGAAGTCGATTCCGAGCAGGCCGGGAAACCCCAGCGACCCCATCTCCTGCAGCTGCGCGAGCGTGAGGTCCACCTGGCCGAGCCTACACTTGGGCCCGCGATGGCAGGCCCGAGTGGAGAGAAGCTGATCGTCGACAACCGGCGCGCGCGTCACGAGTACCACCTCTCGGACCGCGTCGAGGCGGGCGTCGTGCTCACCGGTACCGAGGTGAAGTCGCTGCGCAACGGCGAGGCGACGCTGCAGCAGGCGTACGCGGAGGTGCGCGACGGCGAGGCGTGGCTCGTCGGCCTCCACGTGCCCGAGTACATCGAGGGGAACCGCGCCAACCATGACCCGGACCGACCGCGGAAGCTCCTGCTCCACCGCAAGGAGATCGAGCGGCTCGCGTCGAGCGTCGCGGAGAAGGGCTTCACGCTCGTGCCGACGCGGCTCTACTTCAAGGGCGGCAAGGTCAAGGTCGAGCTCGCCCTCGCGCGCGGCAAGGAGCTGCGCGACAAGCGGCGCGACGTCGCGGCCCGGGACGCGCGGCGGGAGATCGAGCGCGAGTTGAAGAGCCTGCGGCGCTAGCCGGGGTCTTAGCCGCAGGTCCTGGCGGTGTACACGCTGACCTTGCGCGGGCTCCAGTTGATGAACGCGAGCGGACGGCCTTTCGCGTTCTGGTTGCGGATCGCAAGCAGTGCGTGGGAGGGTGTGTGGTTCGCCGATCTGAGCTGGAGCCGGATGAGCACCCGGGACGTCGACCCGCACTGTGCGCTGATCTGGCCGAAGCCGTGTTTCGTAAACGTTGTCGGCGGGCTGGGGAGCCCCTTCGGCTTCAGCGGGATCTGCTGCTTCACGCGGCGGCAGGAAGACGTGTCGATCCGCAAGCTGTTCTTTACAGCCGCGAGGCTCACCTGCGAAACGCTCACCGTGGTGCCGCCGTTCGTGGAGGTGTTCACGCCCGTGTTCACGTTGAGCCCTCCCGGCTGCGGATGGTTGTTGAGCGGTGGGCGGGTGACGCTCGCGTAGAGGTCGACGTAGCGCTCGCTGCTGACGGGACACGAGTATGTCTTGTCGAGGGTGGCCGCGCCGCCGGTGCCCCCGCTCGGTGCTGCGGAGCTCGTGTGTGCGCCGATGGCGGCGGCAGCCAGTACGGCAGCCAGCAGACCGAAGATCCAGATGCCGCGGCGACGATGCATGTACCACGAGGTTACGCACGTCCAGGGATTCTGTCCAACTGGCCCGGCTACACTTCGCACACGAACATACGGGGGCGACCTGGCTTCGACGTGGTCGATCCATCCGGATGAGTTGCAAGCCGAGGTCGCCGGTTGGCCTCGTAAATCCACCGGCAAAACGCAAGTGCGAAGAACGATCTCGCACTCGCTGCCTAGGGAGACCTAGTCGGCGACGCCGCCCCGGGTGTGCCCGTGGCTCGGAGGCGGCGCCAACGAACGGGCTCGGCGCCGAGGGAGAGCTGATCGCCCAGAGCGCGACACCGAAGGATCGGCTAGTCCGGCGGTAGGGCGGCTGCACCCCGGCCGGCGGGCGAATCGAAAGGGCAGCCTAAGCTTGTAGACGCTCAGCCGGTGCGGCTGCGGACGCGGGTTCGATTCCCGCCGCCTCCACTTTCCCCGCAAATTGGCGCTTTTCGATCGGAACAGTTGATCGGAAAGCGCGTCGATCGGAATAGTTGTCCGCAGCATCAGGTGAGACGACGCCGGACTTAAGCGGCGGCGCGCGTGAGCGCGGCGATGTGAGCGATCATCTCGTCCAGCGCGGCCTCAAGCGGCGCTGTATTGCGTGTGACCTGCGTCAGTAGCAGCCCACCCTGGACGGCAGCCAGGGTTGCTGTGGCGAGCCGCTCGTGGTCTGCGCTCTCCAGGAGTTCACCGCGCTGGTGCATAGCTGCGAGCCCCTGCCTGATCGCGGCCTCCCAGCGATTGAATCCCGCAGCGAGTTCTAGCCGTGCATCGGGCATGGCCTCCGATACCTGGCCGCTCAACGTTCCGAGCGGGCAGCCACCGATGCAGCGGGCCCGCCGTTGCGACGCAACCAGGTGATTACGCCAGGCGTGCAACGCCTCGAGGCTGTCGAGGTGTGAGATCTCTGGCTCCTGGCCGGCAAGCACAGCCTGCGCCTGGTGCTCGATCACCGCCAAGACGAGGGCGTCCTTGTCCTCGAAGTAGTGGTAGAGCTGTGAGCTCGACACCTCCGCTGCGGCCTTGATGTGCTCAAGTGTCGTGGCCGTTACGCCCCGCGTGAAGATCTCGGCCGCAGCCGCCGACACTATCCGCTCGCGCGTCGCCTGTCCGCGGGAGGTGAGAGGACGACCCGTCCTGGTCTGCGTAACGGCCATGGTCATCAAGCTAGCACCAAATGGATTTGACAATCCAGTTTGTCCTGACCATTCTGGATGACCGAATCCAGAATCTCGGCAGACCGCAAAGATGAGAGGGAATCCCTATGAGCACACTCCCAGAAGAGACCGTGTTGATCACGGGCGCCAGCGCCGGGATCGGCAAGGACGTGGCCCGCCAACTGGCCTTACGCCCCGAGATGGCGCGGATCTACCTGGCGTGCCGGAACCAAGATCGGGCGACAGCGGCAAAGGCCGAACTCGAAGCCGTGACCGGCCGGCACATCTTTGACATCATTCTCATGGACGTCGCCGATCTGGGTTCGGTCCGTGCCGGCCTTTCGGCCATCAACGGATCGGTCGATGCGCTGGTCATGAACGCGGGTGTCATTGGCCCGCACTCGATGGACTTGACCGCTGACGGGGTCACCAATGTGTTCGCGACGAACGTCCTTGGCCACGTCGTCCTCCTCGAAGGGCTCCTGGCCGAGGGGCGGCTTGGCGAGGTTGCGGTCCTCGCCGGAAGTGAAGCAGTCCGCGGAGTTCCGAAGTTGCGGATGAAAGGGCCATCCTTCGTCTCAACCTCAGCCGATGAACTCTCCACCGTCATCGACGGCAGCTACTTCGCCGGCAGAAAACCTGACTTCAACCTAGCGTTCGGGCAGGCCAAGTACATCGGGGCCCTCTGGATGGCCTACCTGGCCCGCCAGCACCCCGACCTCCGCTTCATCACCGTGAGCCCCGGGAACACCACCGGTACCCAAGCCCCCAGCGACCTTCCCCTACCGATGCGGGTAGCCGCCAAGTACGTCATGCCCGCCCTAGGTCTCGCCCACAAACTCGACGTGGGAGCGAAGCGGCTCGTCGACGGCGTCACCGACCCGAACCTGTCTAGCGGCATGTTCTACGCTAGCGCGGCCAACACGCTCACGGGTCCTCTGGTCAACCAAGCGGACATCTTCCCCGATCTGGCCAACCCGTCGTTTCAGGACAACGCCAACGAGGCCATCCACCGCTTTATCACTTAAACCGGAGATCGGCTCGTTACAGATCAGACAGCGCCTGTGGTGGAACTTCGACATGTCGGCGATGGTAGTTCTCAGAGGTCATTCCGGACACTGGCCCAGACGACCGATCTGTCTCTCAGTTCTTGGATCACTTGCGTCGAGCGGGAGATGACGCAATCGCGCGGCGTTACGCGGGTCGGTGGCAGACCGCCTCGACGTTGTGCCCGTTCGGGTCGATGACGAAGGCGGAGTAGTAGTTTTCGTGGTACTCCGCGCGAATACCCGGCGGACCGTTGTCGGAGCCTCCGGCGGCGAGGGCCGTCTCGTAAAACGATGCGACGCCTGGGCGATCGGCCTTGAACGCAATGTGGAGCGGCGCGACCTGGTCGCTCTCGCGAAGGGCCACCATCCCGTCGTCGGTTCCGAACAGGACGCCCCCCGGCCACTCCATCACCACTTTCGCGCCGAGCCCTTCAAACAGCGGCTCGTAGAAGCTCCGACTCGCCGCGAGGTCGCGCACGGGAATTGCGACGTGATCGATCATGCTCTCCTCCTTCGCTGTAAGCGAGATTCTCCCATGGGTCAAAGGGAACGGCAAGGAAGGTTTCTAGACATCAGGTCTTGGGCTGATTGCGGGCTCGCTCCGTGGGCGCGAGAATCCTGTAATGGCTGCCTGCTCGCAATGCGGCACGGCGCTACCGGCTGACGCCCGTTTCTGCCCTGCCTGCGCGGCGCCCATCGAGCAGCGCCAGGCGCCCGCCGAGGAGCGCAAGCTCGCGACCGTCCTCTTCGCAGACCTCGTCGGCTCGACGGCGCTCGCCGACTCGGAGGATCCTGAGCGCACGCGTGTGCTGCTCGACCGCTTCTACGACGCGATGGCGGCCGAGATCGAGCGCGCCGGCGGGACCGTCGAGAAGTTCGTCGGCGACGCCGTGATGGCGGCGTTCGGGGCACCGGCTGCGCTCGAGGACCACGCCGAGCGAGCGCTTCACGCAGCGCTCAACATGCAGCGTAGGCTCCGCGAGCTCTTCGGGGAGCGACTCGCGCTCAGGATCGGAGTGAACACCGGCGAGGTCGTCGTCGGACGGCCGCGAGAAGGCAGCTCGTTCGTTACCGGCGACATGGTCAACGTTGCCGCACGGCTCGAGGAGGCGGCAAAGCCGGACCAGATCCTCGTAGGAGAACGAACGGCCGCCGTCGTCCGAGGCGCCTTCGAGCTCGGAGAGCCTGAAACGGTCGCGGCGAAGGGGAAGCCGGACGGTGTCACTTGCCGTCGGCTCGTGCGCGCTCTGTCGCTGATGCGGCCACGGGGGGTGGGCGTGCTGCGGCCGGCTTTCGTGGGCAGAGAACGTGAGCTCGAGCGGCTGCGCGATGCATATCGCTCCACAGTGTCCGAGCGCCGGCCGCGACTGGTCGCGATCGTCGGTGACGCCGGAGTCGGGAAGACGCGTCTGGTGCGCGAGCTCTGGGCCTGGCTTGCCGAGCAGGAGCCGCAGCCCCTTCAGCGCACGGGGCGCTGCCTGTCGTACGGACAGGGCATCACGTATTGGCCGCTTGCCGAAGTGCTCCGCGAGCACTTCGGGATCCTCGAGGGCGATCCAGCGGAGGCCGTGCTCGATCGCCTGCGGGCGCACCCGTGCCTCGGACTGACGATAGGGCTTGCCGTGGCGGATGGCGTGCACCCGCTCGTGGCGAGAGAGCGGCTCCACGACTCCTGGCTCCAGCTGCTCGACGGGCTGGTGGCAGAACGGCCGATGGTGCTGCTGATCGAGGACGTGCACTGGTCGGAGGAGGACCTGCTCGACTTGCTCGCCACGCTCGTGGACCACGTGAGCGGCCCGCTGCTCCTGCTCACCACGGCACGCCCCGAGATTCACGACCTGCATCCCGGCTGGGGCAGCGGGCCGGATGCGACCGTCCTGCGCCTCGAGCGGCTCGGCGAGCGCAACACCGGGAAGCTGCTCGACGAGCTCTTCGGCATCGAGCTGCCCGAATCGGTACGCACCGCGATTCTCGAGCGCGCTGAGGGGAACCCGTTCTTCGTCGAAGAGCTGATCGCAACCCTGTTCGACACGGGAGCTCTTCGGCATGACGGCGGAGGTTGGTCGTTCGGCGAGCTTCCGGACGGTTTTCGCGTTCCCGACACGGTTCATGCCGTCCTTGCCGCGCGCATCGACCTCCTCCCACCTGCGGAGAAGTCGGCGCTGCAGGCCGCCTCGGTGATCGGACGCGCCTTCTGGTCGGGCCCCGTCTACGAGCTCGTCGAAGGAGCCCAGCCCGACTTCGCCCTGCTCGAGGAGCGCGATTTCGTCTACCGCCGCTCCAGCTCGTCGCTGCCCGGCGAGCGCGAGTACGTCATCAAGCATGCGCTGACGCGCGAGGTCGCGTACGAAAGTCAGCCGAAGGCGACTCGCGCTCACCGTCACGCTGCATTCGCTTCCTGGCTCGAAGGCGCGGGCCTCGGGCGAGACGAGCACGCCGGCCTCCTCGCGCACCACTACGCGTCGGCAGTCCTCCCCGAGGACGTCGACCTCGCCTGGCCGGGGTCGGACGACCGGGTCGTGGAACTCCGGGCGCGCGCCGTCGAGTGGTCGCGCCGCGCGGCACAGCTCGCCGTCGGACGATACGAAATCGACGAAGCGCTGGCCCTTCTGCACCAGGCGGTCGCTCACGAATCGGAGCCGGACCGACAAGCCGAGCTCTGGGAGGAGATCGGCCATGCCAATGCGCTGCGGTTCGACGGAGAGGCGTTCCGAGACGCGATGGAGAAAGCGATCGCGCTTGCCGGTCCCTCCGGCGAGCTCTACAGCGAGCTCGCGCTGCAGACGGTCCTTCGATCCGGAATGTGGAACCCGCGGCCGGCCCCGGAGTTCATCGACGGCTGGATCGACAGGGCACTCGAGCTGTCGGAAGACGGCTCACGGGCCCATGCGAAGGCCCTCGCCGCGGCTGCGGTCGAGCGAGGAGACGAGGCTGCTGCTCGGCAATTGCACGCGCTCGCGTTACGCAGCGGTGACGTCGATCTCCGTTCGAACGCGCTTGCAGCGCTGACCGACGTTGCGTGGTACGCCGGCGACCGTGAGGGCGCCCGCCGATGGTTGGAAGAGCGCCTTGCTCTGGTCCCCTCGCTCTCCGATCCCGACGACTGCCACTTCGCCGAGATGACGGCTGCTTGCGTCTATATCGCCCTCGCGAAGCTGCCGGAAGCGGAGAAGGCATGCGAACGGCTGGAGGCGCTCGTGCAGGGCTTGACCCCGCATCACCGCATGCATGGTGTCGATTGCCGGCTCTACGTCGACTCTGTCCAAGGTCGCTGGGACGCCATTCGTGAGCTCACGCCGAAGGTCGAGCAGACGGTCAAGGCAAACGAGGCGGCGCCCTGCACGGGGAATGCGACTGCCCTCTTCACCTGTGCCCAGGCGAGTCTGTACGCCGGCAACGACGCGGACGCCGAACGGCTCGAGTTCGAGGCGGCCGCGCAGACTATCGAGGGGCAGCGCCCGTACTACTACGCGCACTGGATCCGAGTGTTGCTCGCCCGCGCTGACCTGCCCGGGCTCGAGCGACTTGCGGCCACGATCGACTTCGACCACCTGTCGGAGGGTCCCTATCGGTACGACCAACCCCCCGCAGTTCTCGACGCTCTCGTCGCCCTCAGTGACCACGACGCCATCGAGAACGTGGCGCCGCGGTGGCTGCGGCAGGGAACGTACGCCGAACCGTTTGCGCTCCGAGCGCTGGGCGTCGCCCGCGGCGACGCCCAACTCCTCGACGAAGCGTCGAGTCGCTTCCGGGCGATCGGCCTCGGCTGGCGCGCCGACGAGACGGAGGACTGGCGCGCCAAGACGATCGTCGCGTAGCAACCGCGGCGACGGAAACTAGACGCGACCAGCGACCGTCGAATGAAATCTTGCGCGGGTTCGATTCCCGCCGCCTCCACTATCCCCGCAAATTGGCCGTTACTAGCGGCGCTATTCTTTCTCTGTGCGTAGGGCCAGCCTGATTCTTCTAGCGCTCGTTGTTGCCAGTGCATTGACGGTCTTGCCGGCAGCAGCAAGGACGACGAGCGCTGCCCGCACCCATCACAAGCTGTTCGTCGCCGTCAAGCAGAACATGCCCGCAGCGGCCGAGAAGAAGCTGGTGGTCGCGGTCAATGTCAACCAGAACGGCGGACCCTGGGCTTCGTCTGAGGCCACTTCGAGTAAGCCTGCCGTCTTTATTCAGGACAACAGTCGCCGCTATCTCGTCAAGGTCTTCCTCGAATCCTCCTGCAAGGGCGTTTGCGAGACCAAGGGCGGCTACAGGATCTCCGGGGCTGCCAGGCACAAGCTGATGGTCATTCCCAGCTGTCAGTACGCAAACAAGGTCTTCACCTGTAGCAAGATCCGAGTCGTCAAGGTCTACTGAGTCTTAGCTGGGCCATTGGCGTGAAAGCCAGGCGACTCGAGTCGGACAGCGAGAGGCGTGCCGCCGCCGACGATCGCCGCTTCGTCCCTGAGAGTGCGGTGTATCTCCGTGGCGCGTCCGATCGAAATCTTGCGCGGGTTCGATTCCCGCCGCCTCCATTCCCAGAGCCGGCACCGGGGATAAACTTGCGGACGAGATCCGCGAGACCTGTCGGCTGGTTGAGGAGCGGCTTGCCGAGTTGACCTCCGCGGCTCGTCAGCGCGGCTCGGCGTGGGCGAGGGCATTTCCGAGCGCCCGGATGCTAGGCTCATTCGACTATTTGAGCGAGTACCGGTTGCGCGCAGTGCGCTTCCTCTGCCCGTTCCTGGTCAGCGGAGGAGGTGTTTCATCGATGGCAACCGGAACCGTGAAATGGTTCAACGCCGACAAGGGGTACGGGTTCATCACTCCTGATGACGGCGGCGACGATCTATTCGTTCATCACAGCGCGATCCTGGGCGAGGGCTACAAGACGCTCGCCGAGAACGCGAAGGTGCAGTACGAGCCCGGGCAGGGCGAGAAGGGGCCGCAGGCGACGAACGTCGAGCTGGCGTCCGCCTAGTTTCGAGTGGCCGCCGCGGGGTCCGAGGATGCTGCGGCTGCCGTTCGAGTGAGTGAAGGGAGCGGACGGATGGCGGCTAAGGGACAGACGCACGCGAAGCGGGCACGCGAGTTGCCCGAGACCGGGATGGAGTGGGTCCAGTGAACGCGGGGCGTCGTAGTGACGGTGGTGTGCCGAGCATCACGCGGAGGGTGGCTGAGCTTCCTGGCAATGCGTTGGTGGTAGAGGAAAGTTGGCCCGGCGCGAATCAGGCCAAGGATGAGAAGTTGCGCCTACGGAGTGTGCGGCGTCGAGTCGGTGCGGGCGGACTCGAGCTTCGCCACTCCGACTACGGCTACGCCCTGATCGGTACCGACCGTAAGTCCGTCAACGGTCGCAACGACATGAGTCTGAAGGAGATCGAGTCGTGGCTCGACACGGCACGGGAGCGATGACTGCCGAGACGGCCGACGCGCGCTCTGCTGCGTTGGAGGCCTATATCGCGCAGCGTGGTGCGCAAGGCTTCCGGGTCGAGACGAGGAGCGATCTTCAGGCTGTGATCGTGCGTCGGCATCCGCTGCATTTCGCGTTGCGCTGGGTTGCGAAAGACCGCGCCGAACAGCGATTCGTGATCTCCGTCGACGAGCACGGCGAGGTCGCCGCGCTTCCCGCGCAGCCTCTTCGCTGGTGAGACCGACTCCTTGACCGTCGCAGTTGGGGTCGAGGCGGCGCAGCGGCCGAGTCTGCGCGGCGTGCTGCACGCAGTCGCGTTCGTCGTCTCCTGTGTGGTCGGCGCCCTGTTCGTGGCTCACGCCCCTGCCGGGCGAGACCTTGCGGCAGCGGTATTCGCGGTCACGGTGAGCCTCATGCTCGGCACGAGCGCGCTCTACCACCGAATCACCTGGCCCCCCAACCGTCGGCTCTGGATGCGGCGTGCCGACCACGCAGCCCTCTTCCTTCTGATCGCCGGCACCTACACGCCGGTCGCTCTGATAGGCCTCCACGGCGCCTGGCGCCCCACCGTCCTGGCCGTCGTCTGGAGCGGAGCCGTCCTTGCCACCCTCACGAAGGTCTGCTGGGTAGGAGCGCCGAAGTGGCTGTCCGCCGCGCTCGGGATCGCCCTCGGCTGGGTCGCTCTCGTAGCGCTCCCCCAACTCGCCCACAACGAGGGTCTCGCCCCGCTCTTCCTGCTCGTAGCAGGAGGCGTCGCCTACACCGCGGGCGCCGTCGTCTACGCCGTCCGCCGCCCCGACCCGCTACCACGCGTCTTCGGCTACCACGAACTCTTCCACGCCCTCACGATCGTCGCCCTCAGCTGCCAGTACGTCGCGATCGCGGTCTTCATCGTCCGCGCCACCTAGCCGGCCAGTCACTCAAGGCACGGCGTCTGCGTCCGATCGCGGCTGTTCAATGCGTTCATGTCTGCAGTCATCGGGCTCGACACCGGCGTTGCGGCCGCGCTCGTCCTCGTCGCGCTGACGGCGCTTGCCGAGCAACTCGACGTCGTCGTCGGCAGGCGGACGCGCATCTCCCTCTCGGGCCCGTTCCTCGTGGCCGCGGCGCTCGTCGGCGGGCCGCTGGTCGGCGCAGTCGCCGGTGCTTCGACCGAGGTCTTCGCGGCGGGCGGCGTCCGGCGAAGGCGCATCGCGTGCGCGGCCGCGGGCGCACTGCAGGGACTCGTGGTCGGCCTGCTCGGAGAACAGCTCGCGCAACACGGCGTGTCCGGTGCCGTGGCGGCCGCGGCCGCCGGGCTCGCGACCGGCTTCGCGCTCAACGCGAGGATCGTGCTGCGGATGCTCGGCCCCGGCTTCCGCCGCGAGCTACGGGCGGCCTGGCGCCCCCTCGCCGTCAGCTGGTTCCTGCCGGCGCCGCTGCTCGTCGTGTTCCTCTATATCTTCCCGACGGCGCCGGGCCTCGCGCTCGCTTTCGCCGCGGGCCTGCTGCTCGTCGCGGCCTGCGCGAACCGGTTCCGCCGCCGTCTCGAGCGGAGACTCGCAGCGGAGCGCTCGCGCGCGCGGGTCGACGCGCTGACCGACGCGCCGAATCGCTACGCGCTCGCAGAGGCGCTGACCTCCGAGCAGGCGCGGATCAGGCGCGGCGGGCGGTCAGCGGCGCTCTGCTTCCTCGACCTCGACCGCTTCAAGACGGTCAACGACACGTACGGCTACGCGGCCGGGGACAAGCTGCTCGTCGACGTCCACCACCGGCTGCGGAGCGAGCTGCGCGCGAGCGACCTCGTCTTCCGCTGGGGTGGGGAGGAGTTCGTCGTGCTCGCCCCGCACGTCGACCGGGTCGAGCTCGCCGACTTCGCCGAGCGTCTCCGCCTGCTCCTCTCGACCCGGCCCTTCGCGATCGACGGGCGGCCGCGCACGATCACGGGTTCCGTCGGCGCCGTGCTGCTCGACGAGACGCGCCCTGCTCAGGATGCCCTCGAGGCGGCGAGCCGGCTGGTCAAGAAGGCGAAGCAGACGCGTAACGCCGCCGTGGTCGAGAAGGCCGCGGCTGCCGCTGCGTGAGCTGCGGCCGGCGCCGAACGTAGGCACCATGGCCGTGGATGAAGGGCGTCGCGATCATCGTCCTCGCAGCCGTCGTCTCGGTCACCGCCGCGACGACGCACGCGGCTTCCGGCGGCACCGGCGTCGCCCGGCTCACGCCCGCCCAGCGGCAGTCGATCAAGGCGGCCGGCGAGTGGCACCACGGCTGTCCCGTCTGGATGTCGCAGCTGCGCGTGCTCAGCTACCGCTACTACGGCTTCGACCGGCAGACGCACATCGGCCAGATCGTCGTGAACCAGAAGGTCGCGTCCCCGCTCGCCACGGTCTTCGCGAGGCTCTACAGCCAGCGGTTCCCGATCCGCGACGGCGCCTTCGCCTCCACCTACGGCCCGCATCCCGACCGGAGCGGAGACGTGACGGCGTCCTTCGAGTGCCGCGATGCCGCGGCGTCGCCGTGCAGCAGCTCGTCGACCACGCACAACTGGTCGATGCATGCCTTCGGCGAGGCGGTCGACCTCGACCCGCGCGAGAACCCGTATGTCGGGTGCGGAATGACGCGCGACAAGACCGCGCGCTCGTACATGAAGCGGTCTCGGCACCGGCCCGGGATGGTGACGCCGGCAGTGCGCCGGGCCTTCGCGTCGATCGGCTGGGGCTGGGGAGGTTCGTGGATCGGCTCGACGAAGGACTACATGCACTTCTCGATCAACGGCCACTAGGAGCTCGGTGAAGAGAGTTCTGCTCGGTGCGGTGCTCGCGGCCGGTCGACGCGCTCGACCAGAGATCGAGTGGTTCCGGGTGGCGAACGAGGCGAGCTCCTTCGCAGACTTCGGAACGCGTCCCTGCTGGCCGTGCACAGGACGACCGCGCTCGACCTAGGCGCCGTCGGCGACGGAGCGCAGGACAGCGTCACCAAGGGCTCGTCCTTCAGCGGAGGCCAGGTGTTCCTCGCCGGCGGCCGGCTCGCCGAGCTCATCTTGCTGGGCAAGCAGGGCTCGATCAAGAGCGCCGACGTCGTGAGCGTCGCGCAGGCCGCCGCGAACCGGATCAACGCGGCCGGTTTTGGGCGGTTAGCTAGGCGCCGACGACCTGGACGAGCCAGCGCCGGTCGCGCTCGCGGTCGAGCTCGATGAACAGGACGCGCTGCCACGTCCCGAGCTGCAGCTCGCCGTCACGCACCGGCACGGATTCGCCGGCAGTGCCGAGCAGCATCGCCATGCAGTGGGAGTGGCCGTTGCCCTGATCCATGTCCTCGGGGCAGATGTTCTCGGTGCGCCGGTCCCAGTCGTCGTGCGCGTAGTACGAGTCGTGCGGCACGAGCCGGCGGAGCAGGTCGCAGAAGTCCTCGAGGAAGCCCGTCTCCAGCTCGTTCACCCGCACGCAGCAGGTCGTGTGCGGCGAGTAGATGCAGGCGATCCCCTCGCCGACGCCACTCTCCCGGACGGCGTTCTGCACATCCTCCGTGATGTCGGTGACGGTGAGGCCGCCGGCGGTGCGGAGACGCGTCTCGTGCTGGAACACCTTCATCGTGGCGGCCATTCTGCGGGAATCGTTACCCGACGCGCCGGTCGAACCCTCTCACCCTCAGTGGATCCTGCAGGTCAGTCCAAGCGCCCGACAATCGAAGCAGGCCTTGATTCCGGCGCTACGCAGCGGGAAGATCCTGGAATCCATCAGGGGGACACCAGTGAAAGGGGAACAAGTGAGTTCTATACACCATCTCGGCCGGTGGCGGCTGCTCGGCCTGCTCGCCGTGGTCGCGGCCGTGGCAGTGGCCATTCCCGCGGCGTCCGGAGCAGGGCCCTTCGCGCGCGCGGGTTCGAAGGTCCTGTGCTCGCACGAGTGCTCTGCCGCTGCCCTGTTCTCGCCTGCCACGCTGAAGCGAGGTGAGATGAAGGGCATTATCCACAGGAGCGCCAAGGCGGCCACGTGCGCGGGAGGGTCGATCGCCCCGGGTACGTACGGATCGCTGACGATCACCGGCTTCTGCACCGTCGACCAGGGGCCCGTGAAGGTGTGGCACTCCGTCTATGTTGCGCCGAACGCCGGCTTGATCGCCGCCTTCGGCGACGGTCCGCAACTCGCGATCGGCGGCAGTCTCTGGGCGGAGAAGAACTCAGTGCTCGTCCTCGGCTGCGAGCCTGAGGCGTTCACGTGCATCAACGATCCAGATCAGGCTGTGGGAACGTTCTCGAGCAAGAGCACGATCTACGGGAACCTCTATGCCACCAACGCGCTCGCCGTGATCGTGCACGACGCCCACATCGGTGGAAACCTGAGAGTCCACCAGGGCGGAGGCGGCTACAACTGCAACCCGCAGGCGGCACTTTTCGGATCTCCCGCCTACGCGACGTTCGAGGACGTCTCGGTGAGCGGTAACGCCACCGTCAACGACATGCAGACGTGCTGGCTCGGCTTCTTCCGCACGACCGTTGGCGGCTGGGTCAAGTACCAGAACAACAGCACGGCCGACCCCGACGGCAACGAGGTCGATACGAATGTCGTGCAGGGCAACTTCGCCTGCAGTGGCAACAACCCGGCCGCCCAGGTCGGCGACTCCGCGGGCTTCCCGAGCATCACGTTCGGCAAGGCAACCGGAGAATGCGCGAGCCTGACCGGTCCCTAACAACCGACTACGGACGGGAGCCGCCTCGAGGCGGCTCCCGTCCTTATTCCCACGATGGGCCCGCCTGGGTTTGAACACCCCTGCATATTGGGGAAATGTCGCCTTCGTGCACGCACCGGTGCACGCACACCACGGGCACAGATGACACGTAGCGGCCCAGGTCCGCGGCGACGAGCGGTTCGAGCCGCGCGCCTACGCCTGGTAGCGCCCGCAGACCCGACTGCGAACTACCTGAAGTAACAAGCCCTCCGGTTTGTACGCTTGAGCTGGATGCGTCGACTCCGGGGGTTCATCCTCTTCACGCTCGGCGCTTGGTCAGGGATGATCGGCGCGGCCGCGCCGCGGCGCACCTTTGGTCAACTGGGCCTGGATCGCGCTTGCGCGGGTGCTGGTCGCGCCGGCCCCTCTGGAACCGCCACGCTGGCGGCGCGAACGGGAAAGGGCGGCTTCACCGGATGGGCGTGAGCCGCTGCTGTGTTGTTCGCTGCCGGAGGCCTGCCACCGTCGTGCACGAGGTTGGCCCTTCGCACATGGACGCCGACGACGCGAGAAGAAAGGGCAAGGTCCGCCGTTACGAGGTCTGCGCCGATCACGACGCCGACTATTTCGGCCGTGGCGGTTTCCTCAACACCCAGCAGCAGGAGCGCATTCGCACGGACCTGGTGCCGCGGTAAAAGCACGGATCGCGACGGTCCACGAGCGGATAACAGGCATCTAGGTCTGCTGTCCTGCTGTGATCCAGTCGACGGAGTCGTCGCCCTCGGCCCTGTGAAGCCGGTACCTGAACATTGCTCCTCCGTTTCCGGGGCCGGACGGCAATGCGGGCCTAACAGTGCCCCTAATGACCCACTCGGGTCCAGCGGCCATCAATGACTGCGACCGACCATGAGACCGTGAGCTGGGAATTGATAGTGGCTGGCCTACTCCTGAGCTGGTTCGTGATCGCGTTCGTAGTCGCCACGCTGGTCGGTCACATGACTGTCTTGGGCACCCGAAGCGACTCCGACTCCGAGTAGCGACGTCGCCTGACCAGCCGCGGGTGTACCTGCCGGTGACATGCAGGACTCAGCCCAAGTCCACCCATCAACTGCCGCGACTCTGGGCAGCCCAGGCCTCGGCGGGTGGCTAGAGCGGGTCCGGGAGGACTCGCAGCTGACCGCTCGGGGCCTGCGCCACATCGAGGACCTGCGGGAGGCTCACCTCGAGGAGGCCGCGGTCCGCACGCCGCCGGTCGGAGCCTTCCGGCGCTTGCGCGGGCGGCGCGTCGAAGTGGACGGGTGAGCGAGCGGCTACGCGGGCTCGGCGTCGGCGCGCGCGAGCGCGGCGTGCAGGCGGGCGATCCCTTTCGGCTGCAACCGGTCCTCGCCCCAGTCGTCGAGCGCGGTTCGGAGTCGCGTCCGCTGCTCGGCGTCGAGCTCGACCGGCCGGCTCGCTCCGACCGCCTCGAAGCGCTCGCGAATCGACTTCGTCCCCTCGGCGAAGGCGAGCTCCGCGAGCAGGACGTCGCGATCGTCCCCCGAGATCACGACGATCTCGCCCGCGATGTCGACCTGCACCCGATCGAGTCCGCCCGCTTCCATCCGAGGCGAGCCTACAGCGGGGCTGTGGCGTGAGCGAGCGGCTCCTGACGGCGCGCGAGCTCGCCGAGCTGCTCGGGCTTCGCGGCGCCGTAGTGAAGCCCGGCCCCGGCAACTGGCAAGCCCGCTAACGCGACGAGGACGGCCAACAGCGCGGACAGTCCGGCTTCGAGAGGAAGAGCGATGCACACGACTTGCTCGACTCGAAGCTGACCGAGGTGGCGGCGCTCAGGCGCGGCGAGATGGCCGCGCTCAGACGCCGGAACCCGCCGACACTCGGTGAACTCGTCGACGAGTTTCTCGGCCAGTACAACGCCGAGAAGAACACGATGCGCGGACTGCGCGAACGGCTCGCGTACGCGACGAGAGGGCCGAAGCGCGACGAAGCCGCCTTCGCCGCGAGATCGCCGACGAACTCGACGGGCGTTTCCGCCGTGATCTCGTTCCGTGACCTCGCCGCTACTGGCTGCGATCTTCACCCTCGACGAGACGACCAGAGCTCGCTGTCGAGGTTCCCTCTTGAACGCGCGTGGCGTATTCTCGTCTCGATGGCAAACCTTCGGCCCGAGGATCTCGACATCTCGACCCTGCCCCGGACGCGGCTCGGACACCTCCAAGAAGACGCCGTGGCCGACCTGCTGCAGCGCGCGGCGTGGAGTTACCGCGAAGCCCTGGCGGAGGGCCAGCAGCTTGCGCGGACGGTGGAGGAGCTGACCGCGCGCTTCGAGGACCTCTCGGCCCAGGTCGCGTCCCTCGAAGAGAGCGCAATCCGCCGGAAGGAGCCCGACGAGCTCGCACTCAGCCTCCTCGCCGCCGCTCAACGGTCGGCGCGCGAGGCGCGGGAATCCGCCCGCCGGGAATCCGAGCTGATTCTGAAGAAGGCGGCGCGACGCGCGGGCCGCCTGGAGAAGGATGCCGCCCGGCGCACCGAGCACAGCCGGGCCGAGCTCGCCAGACTCGAGAAGCTCCGGGAGAAGGTCGCCGAGCGGCTGCGCGAGCGGCTCGAGACGATCGTGGCGCTGCACAGCGGCGAAGCGGAAAGCGGCAGCACGCCGGAGGAAACCAGGGTGCAGGTCGGTACCCAGCCGTGACCGGGCAGGACCCGGAGAAGCTGGTGCAGACGCTCAGGTCCGTGCAGCTACCCGCTGCAGTCAACGGCGTCGATCCCGAGCAAGCCCGCAAGTTGCTCGACGAGGCCGCCGACGCACTCGTGAACGCACTGCGGGAGCAGCGAGCGCTGCGCGACGAGCTGGAAGCGCTGCACGCCACGAGAGACGAAGAGGTGATCGGCAAGGCACTGCTCGCAGCGACGCGCGCCGGCGAGGAGATCCTCGCGGAAGCGCGGGAGACGGCTGCCGTGACGACCGCCGAGGCCGAGAAGTCCGCCTCCGCAATCACCGGCCGAGGCCGAGGCGCAGGCGGCGGCGTTGCTGGAGCAGGTGGCGGCGACCGCGGAACAGCGCGAGCGGGAGACGGTCGCCGCCAAAGAGCAGTTCGAGAGCGAACTCGCCGAGGTCAGAACCGCGTTCGAGAAGGAAAACGCGTCGGCGCAAGCCCAAGCCAAAGCGGCGCTCGCCGACGCCCAGCGCGAGCTTGCCCGCCTCGAAGCGGACGCCGAGCGGCTGCGCGTCGAGATGGCCGAGACGCAGCGCGACTTCGTCGAGATCACCCGGCTGGCTCTAGAAGAACTCGAGGGTCCCCTCGGCAAAGCACCTGCCAGACGCGAGAGCGCGGAACTGCTTCCCGATCTTCGGCTCCCCTAGCCGCCGCACCAGACAGCGCGTCTAGCCTGGGCGGATGCCCGAAACCCGCATCGAGCGAGTTCTGTTCGCGCTCGGCCTAGCGGCGATCGCTGCCCTCGGCTTCCTCGTCGCCCACTTCTGGCACAACAGCCACGCTGATACGTCACCGCCTGCCCCGACCTCCGTCTCCACCCACCCACTAACCACCTCTCGAACACGTCCGGCTGCAACCACAGCCACTACGAGGACGGTCGTCACGCGCGAGACGAACACGGCACCTGCCGGCGGCGCCGTTTCGCTCCTGCTCACAGCGAAGGCAGACACCTGGCTGGAGGTTCGCTCCGGCTCGGCGAACGGCCCTGTTCTCTACGACGGGACGCTCGCCGCAGGATCGAGCAAACGCTTCCGCGCGGCGCTGCTGTGGGCGCGCTTCGGCGCCGCCGGCAACCTCTCGGCCCGGGTCGGCGGCAAGCCGCTTCAACTTCCGGCGGGCACGTACAGCGCGACCGTCGACCGGCACGGTCTCCGCCAGGTCGGCGGCTAGACCCCGAGTCGGTTCGGTCCGTCCTGGTGACTAACTGGGGTCGGTCCAGGTCGGACCGCCGTACCTGATCGCGATTAAGTCTTCGCGTTCGGTGGTATGTCTCTAGGATCGGGGGACGGCCTCGCAGCCGCAGTCAGACCGTGGCGCCAAAGGGGAGCTGCGCCAAACTGGAAAGGGGGAGTTCAAACGGGCGCTCACGACCTGGGGCTCAGGGAGTACCTGCACATCCTGCGACGCAGGAAGTGGATCGTCCTGCTCTGCGTCGTGATCGTGCCGCTCGCGGCCGTCGCGCTCTCGCTGAGGCAGTCGCCCCTCTACCAGTCGTCGGCGAACGTGCTGCTTCAGCAGCAGACTCTCCCTTCGGGTGTGAGCGGGATCAACGGAAGCCCTTCCGCTCCCATCAACCCGGCCGGCACGATCGACACACAGCTCCAGATCGCCGAACAACCAGTCCTGACCAACCGCGTCGCAGCAGCGCTGCGCGTGAACCCCGTCACCGTCGCCGGATCCACGAGCGTCGCCGAGATCGGCGACACGAACGTGCTTCAGTTCACGTCGTCGAGCGGCTCCCCGACGCTCGCCGAACGAATCGCGAACGAGTACGCCCGCCAGTTCACGATCTACGACCAGCAGTTCGGCACGCACTCGATCTCTCAATCGATCAGAGGGCTGGAGCGGCGCATAGCTCGTTTGCGGAGCCAGGGCGTCCCCCGGTCGGACCCGGAGATCGTCCAGCTCGATGCGGAACTCGGTCAGCTCGAGACCCTGCTCAGCCTGCAGAGATCGTCGCCCACTGCGGCTGTCCTCACCAAAGCAACCGGCGCAACCAAGGTTCGGCCACAGCCGACGAAGTACGGCCTGCTCGGGCTGGCCCTGGGGCTCGTGCTCGGCGTCGGGCTCGCCCTCCTGCGCGACGCCTTCGACACACGTCTTCGCACTCCGGATCAGGTCAGCGCTGTGCTGGGACTGCCGCTGCTCTCCCGCGTGCCGGCGCCGACTCGCCAGCTTCAGCGCGACGGCAGGCTGGTGATGATCGCCGACCCGACGAGCCAGGGCGCCGACGCATACCGGCGGCTGCGAATGAATCTCGAGTTCGCGACCGTCGGCAAACCGTCACAGGTGATGATGTTCGCGAGCGCACTGGCGGAGGAAGGGAAGTCCACGACGCTCGCGAACCTCGCGGTCGCCTCCGCGCTGGCCGGGAAGAGCGTCGCGGTCGTCGACCTCGACCTCCGGCGCCCCGCGCTTGCCCAGTTCTTCCGCACGGGCGACGAACAGCCAGGCTTGTCTGCGGTCGTCCTCGGCTACGCGGAGCTCGACGATGCTCTCGTACACGTTCCGCTCGAGTTGCTGTCTCGCAACACGGCCGACCGGCTCGCACCTCCGGGACCGGCGGGCAACGGCGCCAACGGTGCCGGGGCGACGAGCGGATCGCTGATGCTGCTGCCGACGGGGATCCTGCCGCCCGACCCGGGCGAGTTCGTCGGGCTCGAAGGCGTCGGACGTGTGATCGCCGCTCTGCGGGAGCGCGTCGACGTCGTCCTGCTGGACGTCCCGCCGCTGCACGCCGTCGGTGACGGCCTCACGATCGCAGGGCTGGCCGATGCGCTGGTGGTTGTCGTCCGCTCCGACTGGGCTCGGCGAAGGGTCACGGGCGAGCTCGCCTCGATCCTCGCGCGCATGCCCGTCGAGGGTCTTGGCTTCGTCCTCTGCGGCTCCGGCGGGGACACCACGTCCGGTTACTACGGGTACGGCTACGGAGCACGTGGCTACGGCGCAGCACCTAAACGTGGCAAGGGGGCCGCGGTTTGACCGAGCCCGCCACGAGCGCCGACGAGGGGACGCTGGCCGGGAGGCTGGCCGAGTGGGAGGCGCTGGAGGACGTCGTCGGTGAGCGGACACTCGAGATCCTCGAGCGGCGGCGCCTCTCGGCCAGCGTGCACCGCCGCGGCTGGGTCGTGCGGCGCTTCCTGCGTCTGCGCCGATCTCCTCGGACTCCTCGTCGCCTTCTTCGCAGCGGAGATCGCCGACAGTGGACCGCTCACCGGCAAGTTCAGCTTCGGCGCGGAGACGCTTCTCTTTGTCCTCACGCTCCCAGGATGGGTGTTCGTCGCGCGGCTCTACGGGCTCTACGGCCAGGACGACCGGCGCACGACCCACGCCACCGTCGACGAAACCGCAAGCGTGTTCAACATGGTCACCGTCTGCACCTGGCTCTTCTTCGCGTTCACCTGGCTGACGGGGATCGCGCATCCGCCGGTGACGAAACTCCTGATCTTCTGGACGCTCGCGGTGGTCATGGTGCCGCTGGCCCGAGCGCTTGCGCGGTCGATCGTCCGCGGCCGTGAGAGCTTCGTCCAGAACACGGTCATCGTCGGCGCCGGCGAGGTCGGCCAGACGATCGCCGAGAAGCTGCTGCGTCACCCGGAGTACGGCGTCAACGTCGTCGGCTTCGTCGACAGCGAACCGAAACAGCCGATGCGGGATGTCGAAGACCTGACCATCCTCGGGCCGCCCGAGCGGCTTGCCGCGATCATCCGCGCCTTCGACATCGAACGGGTGATCATCGCCTTCTCGCGTGGGTCGCATGAGCGGATCCTCTCCCTGATCCGCTCGCTCAAGGACGCCTTCGTGCAGGTCGACATCGTGCCGCGCTACTTCGAGCTGATCGGTCCCAGCACCAGCGTGAGCAGCGTCGAGGGCATCTCCGTCCTCTGTCTGCCACCGCGGGCGCTCGGCCTGTCGGCTCGCATCTTGAAGCGCACGATGGACATCGCAGTCTCGGCTCTCGCCCTCGTACTGCTCAGTCCGCTCTTCCTCCTGGCCGCCGTCGCGATCAAGCTCGACAGTGCCGGCCCGGTGTTCTTCCGGCAGCCAAGGGTCGGGGAGTCGGGCCGCGAGTTCTCGATCGTCAAGTTCCGGACGATGGTGCATAACGCCGAGGCGCTGAAGAAGACCGTCGAGCACCTCAACATGCACGCCGTCGACGACCCGCGCATGTTCAAGGTTCCGAACGACCCGCGCGTGACCCGCGTCGGGCGGATCCTGCGCCGGACCTCGATCGACGAGCTGCCGCAGCTCTGGAACGTCCTGCGCGGCGAGATGAGCCTCGTCGGCCCGCGGCCGCTGATCCCGGCCGAGGCGGAGCACGTCTCCGACTGGGGCGAGCACCGTCTCGACCTGAGGCCCGGCATCACCGGCCTCTGGCAGGTGCTCGGTGGCAGCGACATCCCGTTCGAGGAGATGGTCAGGCTCGACTACCTGTATGTCACCAACTGGTCGCTGTGGCACGACGTGCGCCTGATGTGCGGGACCGTGCCGGCGATGTTCGACGGAGATCGGGCGCACTGACATGGCAGAGGGGGCTGACGGCCGGCTGATCCAGGGGATCAGGCGGGCCTGGGATCTCGTCGCTCCCCGCGACCGCAGGCGACTGCGGCTGGTCGCGCTCTACGGCGTCCTGATCGCCGGGCTCGACACGGTCGCGCTCATCCTCATCTACGCCCTCGTCAGCCTGATGACCAAGCAGCCGCTCGGTGGCGTCGCCGACTCCGCGATCCGGGCGCTCGGCCTCAGCACCTCCGACCGCTACCGGACCGCCCTGATCCTGCTCGCAATCACTTCGGCGCTCTTCATCGCCCGCAGCCTGCTCTCGGTGTTCGTGCTCTGGCTGACGGTCGGGGCGACCAACTCCGCGCAGGCCGGCCTCATCTCGCGGCTACTGATCGGCCACGCGCGAGCGCCGCAACTGGTGCGGCTCGAGCAGAATTCCTCCGAGACGCTGCGGACGGTCCTGGGCTCCGTCGACCAGGTCGTCAACGGCGTCGTCTTCTCGTCGGTCTCACTGGTGGCGAACGGTGCCGTAGCCGTCGCCGTCGCGCTCGGGCTGATCCTCGCGAGTCCCTCGGTCGCCGTGGCCGCAATCGTCTACTTCGCGCTGATCGCCGTTCTGTGGGTGCGGGTCGTCAGGGGCGGCCTGGCGCGGCGCGGCCGGGTGGTGCAGGAGCTCTCCGGCGAGCGCTACCGGCTCGTGATGCAGGGACTGGCGGCGGCGAAGGAGCTGCAGCTCCGCGGTCGTGCCCTCTTCTACGCGGAGGGCGCGGTTGCGCAGACACGCAAGATCAACGCCGCACAGCGGGTGGCGTCGGTTGTCAACGGCAGCCTGCGCTACATGCTCGAGACCTCGCTCGTGATCGGTGCCGTCCTCGTCGTCGGCGTCGCAGGCCTGACCGGCGGACGCGATGCGGTGCTGCCGGCGGTCGGCCTCGTGCTCGCCGGAGCGTTCAGACTGCTGCCCGCGCTGAACCAGATCCTCTTCCTCACCAACTCGGTCCAGTACAGCTACGGCGCGATCGACTTCGTCGAACGCGAGCTCGCAACCTTCGGCTCGTACGCGCAAGCCTGCCGAGCCGGAGCCTGCAGAAGAGCAGGTCCCGCACCGGCTCGAACGGGAGGTGCGGCTCGAGGACGTCTGGTTCCGCTATCCGACTCGGAGCGAGCCGGCGCTGCGCGAGGTCTCGTTCGCTATCGGCGCGGGAGAGTCGTTCGGGATCGTCGGGAAGACGGGCTCGGGGAAGAGCACGCTGCTCGACGTGATCCTCGGGATCCTCGAGCCGGACCGCGGCACGGTCCTGGTCGACGGTGCGCCGCTCGCCCGGCGCCGCGAGGCGTGGCAGCGCTCGATCGGCTACGTGCCGCAGGACGTGTACCTCGTCGACGACACGCTGCGCGCGAACGTCGCGCTCGGCTGGTACGGCGACGAAATCGACGACGAGCGCCTGCTCGAAGCCATACGGCTCGCAGAACTCGACGACGTCGTGGCCCGCCTGCCGGACGGGACTGGACACGCGCGTCGGCGAGCGCGGCGTGCGCCTCTCGGGCGGCCAGAAACAGCGGGTCGGACTCGCGCGGGCCCTGTACACGCAGCCGAGCGTGCTCGTCCTCGACGAGGCGACCTCGAACCTCGACCAAGTGACAGAGCGGCAGATCGTCGAGACGCTGAACTCGCTCCACCGCGGCATCACGATGATCGTCGTCACCCACCGCGTGACGACCGTTCGAAACTGCGACCGAATCCTGTACCTCGACGGGGGCAAGGCGCAGGCGCTGGGCACCTTCGACGAGATCTGCGCGGCCGTTCCCGAGTTTGACGCACCAGGTCGCGCCCTCAGGCTGGCTCGGGCGAGATGACGAGCGGGACTTTCGCCGTCCCCAGATCTCGGACGATGCGTTCGGCCCGCGCATCAGGCCCGGACGGAGCCCTGACGCTCGCCGTGTTCGTGGCTTGCGCTGCCGCTGCCTTGGCGGCGGGCTTCCTCGTCTTCCGCGGCCAAGTGCTAATCGCCGCTGCCTTTTGTGCGCTCCCGCTCCTCGCCTGGCTATTTGCCCAACCAGGGGCTGTGCTCTTTCTGCTCGGAGCTTCGATCCCGATCACGTACAGCCTCACCGGGGGTCGCGGCGGTTTCAATATCTCGCCGAGCGATCTACTCCTCCTGTTTGCGTTCGCGGGTCTTCTCTTCCGAGCCAGCGCGACAGGTTCATTGCCCGGCCTCGGGGCCTTGCGAGCCGTGAAGGCGCCCGTCCTTCAGTACGGAGTGGTCATGTTGCTCTTGCTGACCGTACACCTGGGCGTCGGCGAGATTCTCAAGACCGGGCAGCGCTACGAGCTCTTCCTGCTTCCGCTCATCGTCGGAGCCTTCGCAGCGATCTCCGACCAGTATCTCGTCGTGCTCAGGGCCTATGTCCTGGCGGCGACAGCACTTGCGATCGTCTGGCCGTTCGCACAGAGCATCGGGCAGAAGAACCCGGTAGGACAGATGATCGCAAACGCGATCCTCGTGCTGATCGCGATACCTTCGCTGCGCAAGCTCTTCCCCTGTTTGCTGATTCTCGTGCCCGGGCTCCTCTACACCGAGAGCCGTGGAGCAATAGGGGCCACGATCGTGGGCGTGGTCGTGATCGGCATCTTCACCGGCCACGCCGCTCGGCTCGTCAGGCGACGGATCGTCCTCCTGGTGGCCCTCGCCGTGGTCGCCTTCATGTTGATGCCGAGCTCGCTGCGAACGCGAGTCACGACCCTCTCAGCGGGCACGAACACACCCGCCGCATACGACCTGAAAATCAGGCAACAACTCTCTACGGATGCGCGCGCGATCATCGCGCGCCACCCGTGGGTAGGAGTCGGCGTCGGGAACTACCAAACAGCGGATGCCAACAGCAAGCTGCCGAGCAATGACCCGCACGAGGTGCTCCTGCTCCAAGCAGCGGAGGGAGGCTACGGCCTCGCAGTGTCATTCGTGCTTCTCGTCTTGGGGTCGGCGGTCGCGCTCTTCACGAAGATGAGGGGGATCCCCCTGGCGGCAGCCGCGGCGGCCGTGCTGCTCGCCACCGCCGCGCACGGCCTCGTCGACGTCTACTGGGTACGAGGAACTCCGCTCCTCGGCTGGCTGCTCGTCGGAATGGCCTGCGGCGAGTTCGCACGGCGGCGGCAGGAGGAGGTGCCCGACGCAGCTTGAGGCCGTCCACGTCGTCGTTGTCGCCTACGGCCATGCGGATGCTCTTGACACCGCACTCGCACCCCTCGCGGGCCACGTCCCGCTGACGGTCGTGGACAACTCCAGCTCCGGCAATATCGCGGCCATAGCGGCGCGCCACGGCGCCGACTATCTCGACCCGGGCTCGAACCGTGGCTTCGGCGCCGGCGTCAACATCGCCCTCAAACGTCTCGAGGCGACATCTCCGACAAACGTCCTCCTGCTCAATCCCGACGCAGTCATCCAGCCGGATGACCTGAAGACGCTCGTGGCATACGCCCGTTCATCCGACACCCTCGCAGCCACAGCCCCCCGCCTCCTCGACGCCGACGGGAGGGACGAACGAGTGGCTTGGCCCTTCCCGTCGCCCTGGCGAGCATGGCTGGAAGCCTTCGGGCTCGGCCGTTTCTTGGGGTTCGGTCGGCGATTCGTGATCGGTGCGGTCTTGCTGCTCGACTGGGACGCGATCCGAGAGATCGGGTTCTTCGACGAGCGCTTCTTCCTCTATTGCGAGGAGACCGACTGGCAGCGGCGAGCAACTGACGCGGGCTGGCATTCGGCGGTATGTGCCGAGGCGGTGGCCGTACATGCGGGGGCCGGCACTAGCGACGATCCGGCGCGACGCGAGGCTCTCTTCCACGCAGCCCACGAGACCTATATCCGCAAGTGGTTCGGTACGACTGGCTGGTGGATCTACCGCGCTGCCGCAGGCTTCGGCGCGGCTGTGAGGGCGGTGGTGCTGCGGGGCGAGCGACGCTCGCTGGCCAGACGGCGAGCGGCCATCTACGTTCGTGGGCCGCGTCGCTGGGCAGAAGGTCTCCTGGCTGAATGACTCCTAGCCGAGCAGCAGAACAGGCCGAGTTCCGTACTCGGTCACAAGCAGAAACAGCCAGGCCCGAGCTCCGCGAACTCGTCGTCTGTTCCCTGAAGGCATGGGATCAGGTCTGGAACCGCAACAACTTCCTGACTGACGCGCTTCTGCGCCGGAACCCGGACCTCCGCGTGCTCTTCGTCGAACCGCCGGTTGATCCGCTCTTCGACCTCTCCGAGCGTCGACGGCCGGCGCTCCCCCGCCTGAGAACGATCACCTCCGACGGACGTCTGCGCGTATTGCGACCGATCAAGCCTCTGCCGCGGCGCGCCGGGCCGGTCAGCGACTCACTTCTTCGGATTCAGGTTCGCGTAGCTGCACGCCGTTTTGGTCTGAGCGAGCCGCTGCTCTGGATCAACGACGTCACCTACGCGCCGCTGATCGACCAGACCGGGTGGCGCTCGGTCTACGACGTGTCGGACGACTGGCTCCTGGCGCCTTTCGGGGAGCGAGAGATCGGACGGCTTCGCGATCTCGACGAGCTCGCGCTCGCCACCGCCGATCAGGTTGTCGTCTGTTCCGCGGCCCTGGTGGAGACCCGTGGGGCCGTGCGGCCAGTGTGGCTCGTGCCGAACGCCGTCGATGGCGCCCACTTCAGGAAGCCGCAGCCTCGTCCCAACGATCTCCCGCCCGAGCCGGTGGCCGTGTACGCGGGGACGGCACACGACGCTCGGATCGACGTCGGCCTTGTCGCTGAACTCGCGGGAGCGCTCCCCGAGGTCGGAATCGTCTTCGTCGGGCCGAACGCCTTCTCCCGTTCGTCTCAGCAACTCCTCGAGCGATTTCCGAACGTCGCCTTCCTCGGGCCTCGGCCGTATTCGGAGCTGCCGGCGTACCTCCAGCACGCCGACGTCCTGGTCGTCCCACATCTCGTTACGCCGTTCATGGAGAGCCTCGACCCGATCAAAGCCTACGAGTGCATGGCCACTCCCACGCCGACCGTCGTCACGCCTTTGCCAGGCTTCCGCGAGCATCCGGACGCATTTGAGGTCGTCCCGCGGGAGGAATTCACCGCTCGCGTCAGCGAAGTCCTGTCCGCCGCCCGTCAGCGGAGAGAGGCGATCGAGCCACCGGATTGGGAAGACCGGGCCGAGGCCTTCGAGGCTGCCCTTCGGGCGGCACTCGAATCGCCGACGCGCAGCCAGGGCTGATGGACGGAGTTCGCCGCTATGCGGGAATCGCAGCCGACGTCATCGCCGGGATGAAACGCCCCCGGGGTGGAAGCAAGGGTGTCCTCGTCCTCGGCATGCACCGAAGTGGCACTTCTGCGATTACGAGCGTCGTCGGTCTGCTCGGTCCCGAACTTGGTGACCACCGAGATCTGATGGCTCCCAGCGGGGCCAACCAAAGAGGGTATTGGGAAAGCAGAAGACTCACAGAGTTCCAGGAGTCGCTCTTGGAGAAGCTCGGTGGGGACTGGAAGACACCCCCTCCGCTGCGGTTCGGTTGGGAGCGCAACTGGCGTCTCGTGCGACGAGTTGGACTTGCGCGAGAAGTCTTCCGCGATGTCTACGGTAGGCGCGGAGCAATGGGTCTGGAAGCTACCCCCGCACCGTGCTACTGCTGCCGTTCTGGGCTCCGTGCCCTGCGATTCGATCCCATCGTCGTAGGCATCTTCCGAAACCCCCTCGAGGTAGCAGACTCACTCGCGGCACGAGACCGGATGCCGAAGAGACAGGCTCTACGGCTGGCGGGAGGCCTACAACCGTGCGCTGCTCGCAAATGCCCGTGGGCTGCCTGCGTTCATCGCTGCCTATGAAGATCTGGTGGGCGACTGTGTGGCAGTGGCCCTAGAGCTGAGCAGGTTCTTGGCAGCGCAAGGGCTAGCCACACACCAACCGGGCGTCGAAGTACTGCGGTCGTGCGTCGACGCTGATCTCAGGCACAACCTGCACTCGGCTTCCGGAACCCACGCGGACGGCGACATGACCGAGGCGCAACATGAGCTCCTCCGGACGCTCCGCGATGTCCGCGGCGAGCACTCGGCCTTCGGAGAGCTCAGGGACCGCTTCCAGCCGCACCTCGAGAGCGTTCGACCAGGCTGAAGTAGAGACTCTCGTAGCTCTCCGCGACGCTTGCGAGGCTGAACTTCTCTACGTGCCGCAGCGCGTCGGCTGCGAGGTGCTCGCGGTCGGAAGGAGACTCGAGAAGCCGCAGGAGAGTCCCCGCCAGTTCATCGTCCGCGACCAGAGCGCCGTAGCGACCGTTCTCGGTGACCTCGATCGCTCCGGCGTTGCGCGTCGCGACCACTGGAGTGCCCGAAGCCATGGCCTCGATGTAGGGAATTCCGAATCCTTCATAGGTACTTGGGAGGCAGAACACCCAAGCGCTGCGATAGAGCTCCTGAAGGTCAGCCTCGGGAAGACGCGGGAAGACCTTCACTCCTGGCCGCTCCGGTGCATCCTCGCTGACGAGCCAGAGTTCGGCATCCGGCACCTTGGGGCGAATGTCCTGCTCGAAGAGGTGGACGAGGAGCCGGCCACGCTTTCGCTGGAGGTACGTGCCGACGAATAAGAGGCTTGGATGCGGGGACTTCTCGCCGGGTGTGAATCGTGCGAGATCCACACCGTTTGGAATTCGAGTGCGCACCCAGGGCAACCAGTTCTGCGTATTGCGAGAGACCGCGACTGAAGTGTCGGCGGCGAGTGACGCGGTGGTCTCGCAAGCCGCGTAGTAGAGCATCGCCGCTCGCGCCGCCAAACCATGAATATGGATCGCTTCCCTCAGTGAACTGCCGTGCAGCGTCCGAATGCGCGGGGGCGAACTGATGCCCCAGAGAAGAAAATCGCTGCTGTGGGCGTGCAGGACGTCGAAGCAGGCCCAATCAACCTGGCGCAGGCGCTTCGCGAACTTGAACGTGCGCAGCGAACCCTCCACCCCGACCGTGCGCGTGCGGTAGCGCGCGCCGGCTGAGGGGCTGCACCGAGTGAAGACGGTAACCTCATGGCCGCGATCGACGAGTGCGTTCGCCAGCGCGTGAACCTGGTGCCCCGTCCCGAGCTTGCTCTCCGAGGGCATGTAGTAGGAGACCATGGCAATGCGTAGCGGCCTCATCGTCGCTAGCTCTCCGTGGGTCTCCGCGCGCCCATTTCGTCTGCCAGGGCCTCCAGGAACCCGCGTCCGTGGTCGAGGTCTGGCTCGAGATAGTTGCCCTCCGCCCACTCGTTCCAGGACTTGATGAACAGGAGGCGATGCTCCGCCGAACGATGCGCGAGCGTGTCGACCGCGGCTCTCAGGTGACGGCGAAAACGATCCGGCGACGACTCGGTAAGGACGAGGCCCCGCCGGCCTGACCGGGGAGTGTTGTCCCAGTTCGGATAGACACACGGATGAACGCTGTCGCTTCGCAGCTGAGGCGGCGTTGCCGATCGGGTCAGGCGCGTACTCGTAGTGCTCCGGCCTACGCAGCACCTTGCGGTCGAAGCGCATCCGCAGGACCGAGCGCGTGTTCACCACGGCCGGAGTCCGTATGTAGACACCCGCATCGAAGCCATCCTCGGCGAAGCTCGGCGTACTTCGGCCCGTCCACCGAGAAGATCGCTGAGCTCTGCGACGAGGTAGAGACCTTCGAGGCCCGCCTCGGCTGCCATTCTCTGCCACCGCTCCACGAATGCCGCCGGCTCGGGATGCAGCTCGGGGCGGAAGAGGTAGAAGAGCGGCTTGCCCTCGACTCGGAAATAGCGACTGTCCCGGAACGCGGGGAGGACGTGCTCGAAGTGCGCGCGATCGTCGTCGGCGCCGGGGTACGTCTGCTCGATCAGCACCCGGTCGGCTTCGTCGTACCAGATGCCGCTCCACGTCTGATTCGCCCACGCGAGACAGAACGAGAAGTCCGGCCGACCCGACTCCAGCATCTCCGTGTAGGGACGCTCGAGAATGCGCCGGCCCGGCGAACCAGTAGTGCCAGTAGCAGAACGCCTCGATGCCGTAGCTCCCGCGCCAGCGCCGCCTGTGCCTTCTCGCGCCTCGGGGAGGCGCAGGTCGTAGAAGCCGAGATCGGCCGGCAGATGCGGCTGGTCGATGCCCGCGAAAGAGCGGTCGAGCCTTGGCCGCGTTCGTCCACTCGGTGAATCCGGCCCCCCACCATTCGTTGTTCTCCGGAACCGGATGAAACTGCGGCAGGTAGAACGCGAGCACTCGCGCTCGGCGCTCGCTCTCAATCTCCGTCTCGCGCATCAGCCCTAGGATGCCGAGGATCGGCACACGCCTGCCGACTGTCGGGACCTTTGCTATTACGGGGCGTGGCCGCCGACGAGTTTTCACGCCGCGACATCGCGTATCACGAAGCCACGGCGACGTCCTACGACGCCGACGTCACGGCGGTCTTCGGGATCTACCACCGGTTTCTGCTCGACCCGTTCCTCGACCGGGTCGCGAGCTCGGTGGGTCGAGGGCGCGCCCTCGACCTCGGCTGCGGGACGGGCGTGATCACCGTTTCCCTTCGGAGCGAGGCTTCGACGTGGTCGGAGTCGACCATTCGCCCGACATGCTCGCGATCGCAGAGGAGAAGCTCGCAGGCAGCCGAGGCGCCGGAAAGTACGAGCTGATGACCGCGGACGTGCGGAGCCTGCCTTTCCCAGCTGCGGAGTTCGACTGCGTCACCTGTCAAGGACTGCTGCACCACCTCGAGGACATCCGGCCGTGCATCCTCGAGCTCGTCAGGGTGCTCAAGCCGGGCGGATTCTTCTACGTGTCCGAGCCGTGTGTGAATACGACGCCGCTCAAGCGGATCGGTGCGGGTGTCTGGCACAGGTTGCGGCGGCTGCCGGGGACGCACGAAGACGACATCCCGGAGTCGGTGGAAGCGCCGATCGACGCGGACGCCCTCCGATCGGTGCTCGCGGACTCGGGCTTACCGTTCGAGACGGTGTTCCTCACCCATCTCGAGCCGCTGCGTTTCGCCCTGCCGGACCGGCTCTACCTCTCGCTCGTCCGAGCGGCTTCCTTTCCGTGGCGGCGAACACGAGGCGACCTCGTCTTCGTCTTCGGCCGGAAGCCGGCGGAGGAGCCGGGGCTGTCCGCTCCTAGCGTCGCGGAAGGCGGCAGGCCCTCTCGAGAGCCTGCAGAACGGCATCGGCGGATGCGTCCCATGTGAACGCGTAGGCACGCGCGCGTGCAGCACGACGCAGGTGGAGGGTCCGTCCAAGCGCCTCGCCGATTGCTCGGGCCAAGTCCGAAGTCGTTGGTTCGCAGACGACTGCCGCCTCACCGACCACTTCGACCACAGCGTCTGCCCGAGTGACGACCACCGGGGCACCGGAGGCCATCGCCTCGAGCGGCTGAAGGCCGAAGCCTTCGTCCGACGACGGCTGTACGACCACCGCAGCGTGTCGCAGATGCGCTGCCAGATCGTGGTCACTGAGTCGTCCCGTCAAGACCACGTCCACGCCCACTTGGGCCGCCGTGTGTCGGACCTCAGCGGCGAGATCTCCGAGGGAGCCTCCGATCACGAGCTTCGGCAGGCCGGGGATCGAGTCTCGCGCCGCAGCCCATGCCTCGACGACGGTCACCGTCCGATCTCGCGGATCGGAAGAGCCGAGGTGGAAGACGCTGTCTGTGGCCGGTGTCTCAGCCGGCGAGAAGACGCGCGTGTCTACACCGAGCGGAATGATCGAGATGGCGTCGAGGGGTACGCGGTAGCGGTCCGAGAGCTGAGCCGCGACGGCGGCCGTGCTCGCCGCGACCACAGCCCTTGACAGTGCACGCTTCATGCTCGCCCGGCTGTACAGGCGACGGCCGTATTCGCGAGCGGAGCGCGGGGGATCTCGCTGCCACCTGACCTCGGGATCCTCCGGCACCTGCAAGAGGAGCGGCGGACCCCAGAGCGCTCCGCTCTCGCGATGGCTGTACACGGCATCCGCGCCGATCCTTCTCGCGAGCCTCGGAAGCCCCCACTGCTCCCACGTGCTCTGCAGCATCCTTGGAGCGAGAACGAGCCGGTCGCCGGGTACGCCCGCCCGCTCTG
>CAVYQV010000016.1:0-83664 GCA_963770815.1 uncultured Actinomycetes bacterium | reverse complement strand
CCGCCATGGTCGCACGCCGTCCGTAAGGCTCGGGTTAAGGCGAAGGCACCCGACTCCCTCGGTTCTGCACCTAGGGGCACTCGCGGAGAGGCCTGCTACGGTGGGCGCGCGCGGGGCCGCGGTTCGGTGCTCGCACCTTCTTATGCATGCGTTTCCCTCCCAGCGTCGCAGGCGCTAGTCGTGCTCGCTCGCCGGAACGACCTGCGCAACGTCGCGATCATCGCGCACGTCGACCATGGGAAGACGACGCTGGTCGACGCGATGCTGTGGCAGTCCGGCTCGTTCCGCGAGAACCAGGACGTCGCGGAGCGGGTCATGGACTCGATGGATCTCGAGCGCGAGAAGGGCATCACGATCCTCGCCAAGAACACCGCGGTATCGCTCGGCGACACGAGGATCAACATCGTCGACACGCCGGGCCACGCCGATTTCGGCGGCGAGGTGGAGCGCGCCCTGACGATGGTGGACGGCGTGCTGCTGCTCGTCGATGCGTCCGAGGGGCCGCTGCCGCAGACGCGGTTCGTGCTGCGTAAGGCGTTGGAGCTGAAGTTGCCGGTCGTGCTCGTGATCAACAAGGTCGACCGCAGCGACGCGCGGCCGGCCGAGGTCGTGAACGAGGTGTACGAGCTGTTCCTCGATCTCGACGCGGAGAGCTCGCAGATCGAGTTTCCGATCGTGTACGCGAACGCGCGCGCGGGTCGCGCGGGACTCGCCGCGGACGAGCTCGCACCCGATCTCGGCCCGCTGTTCACCACGCTGCTCGACGCGATCCCGGCCCCGAGCTACGACCCCGAACATCCGCTGCAGGCGCTGGTCACGAATCTCGACGCGAGCCCGTACGTCGGGCGGCTCGCGCTGTTGAGGATTCGCCACGGGACGTTGCGCAAGGGCGCGCCGATCGCGTGGTGCCGTTCGGACGGGTCGATCGAGCGGGCGCGCGTGACCGAGCTGTATGTCACCGAGGCACTCGACCGCGTTCCCGCCGACGAGGCGGGGCCCGGCGAGATCGTCGCGCTCGCCGGACTGCCCGAGGTGACGATCGGCGAGACGATCGCCGACCCCGACGATCCGCGGCCACTGCCGGTGACGGTGGTCGACGAGCCGAGCTTGTCGGTGACGATCGGGATCAACACGAGCCCACTCGCCGGCACCGAGGGGACGCGGCTGACCGCGAGCCAGGTGAAGCAGCGCCTCGACGCCGAGCTCGTTGGCAATGTCTCCTTGCGGGTGCTGCCGACGACGCGCCCTGACGCCTGGGAAGTACAGGGACGCGGCGAGTTGCAGCTCGCGATCCTCGTCGAGCTGATGCGCCGCGAGGGTTTCGAGCTGACCGTCGGCAAGCCGGAAGTGTTGACCAAGGAGGTCGACGGCAAACGGCTCGAACCGGTCGAGCGTGTCGCGATCGACATTCCGGAGGAGTTCATCGGTGTCGTCACGCAACTGCTCGCGCTGCGCAAGGGCAGGCTGCAGCAGATGGTGAATCACGGCAGCGGCTGGGCGCGCATGGAGTACCTCGTGCCCGCGCGCGCGTTGATCGGCTTTCGCACGGAGTTCCTCACCGAGTCGCGCGGCACCGGGATCCTGCACCACGTCTTCGAGGCGTGGGAGCCGTGGCACGGCGAGCTGCGCACGCGGCCGACCGGCAGCCTCGTCGCCGACCGGGGCGGTCAGGCGACCGGGTTTGCGATCGCCAACCTGCAGGAGCGCGGCTCGTTGTTCATCGCGCCCGGCGACAAGTTGTACGAAGGGATGGTCGTCGGCGAGAACTCGCGCGACAACGATCTCGACGTGAACGCCTCGAAGCCGAAGAAACTGACGAACATGCGCGCCGCGGCTGCCGACGAGCTCGTCCGCCTGATTCCGCCGCGGCCGCTGTCGGTCGAGCTGTCGCTCGAGTTCATCCGCGACGACGAGGCAGTCGAGATCACGCCGCAGTCGATTCGGCTGAGAAAGGTCGAACTGTCGGCAGCGAAGCGGCAGACGCTGGCGTCGCGCGCCAAACGCGATCGCGCGGCAGCGCAGGCGTGAGCACCCCAGGGTACGACAGCTGACTCCAGCAAGCCCTCCGCGGCCGCTGGCTCGGACACCGGCGGTGCTTGATCGGCGTTCGCATGCGCGCCGACTCTGAGGGACTAGTGTCTCGTAGACATCGGGTGTGATCGAGTCCGAACAAACAGAAGGAGTTCAGCATGGGATTCAGGAGACGAGCAAGGCGCCGCGGGATGATCGCTGGCGCGGCTATCGGTGCGTCGGCTGCGCGCCGCCGGGACAGCAACGAGCCCGAGCAGCCGCAGGCGGCTGACCAGGCGCCGACCGAAGGGAACGAGACGGCGTCTGCAGCACCTCCGGCGGATCCGGCCGACGAGCTCGAGCGCCTGGCGAAACTGCACGCCTCGGGCGTGCTGACCGACGAGGAGTTCGCGGCCGCCAAGGCCAAGGCCATCGGGGCCTAGGCCGTTGTCACATCGTCAGAAGTAGACCTGGCTGGTGGAGCAGATCGTTGGCATCTGAGAGGGCTGGTGTCGGGGTGGAGTTTTGCGTCGAGAACGATCCAGATCCGCGCGATCTCGAGTTCCTGGAGACGCAGATCCGCCGCGAAGCATCCGCTGCGATGGGGCTGGGCGATGAGGCCGAGCTAGCGATCTTCGTCCGCGACGCCGGCAGGATCGTCGCCGGCATCAGTGGCTGGACGTGGGGCGACTGCTGCGAGTTGCAGAGCCTCTGGGTGGAGCCGAGTCTCCGCGGCCGCTGGCTGGGGACGCGGCTCCTCGCAGCTGCCGAGGCCGAGGCGGCGGCGCGCGGGTGCTCGCAGACCGTCCACTTCACATACGCCTTTCAAGCTGGCCGCCTCTACGAGCGGAGCGGTTACGAACTGGCGGGGCGAGTCGAGGGCTTCCCGTCGGGGACGGACGTCCTCTGGTATCGCAAGCGCCTGAACCCACCCGCCTGATCCCTCAAACGCGTGGGGCCGGTGGGCTGCTCAGGCTGGCGCCGAATGGCGGCCGCGCTAGCACGGAGATTCCGGTACAACGGCTGGGATGGTTTCGTCAGATGCTTTGGCCGGCTCCGATTCGCCGCGCTCGTGGCGGGGTGTCCTAGACGCTTACGCAGAGCCGCGGCTCGGTCGGAGCGTGCTCGACCTCGCGACCTCGGTGGTCCCGTACCTCGCGCTGCTCGTCGTGATGACGTTTGCGCTACGGGTCTCGGTGTTGCTGTCGCTCGTGCTCGTCTTGCCTACGTCAGCGTTTCTGATCCGCACGTTCATCGTGTTCCACGACTGCACGCACGGGTCGTTCATGCGCTCGCGGCGCGCGAATGACATGTTGGGCGCCGTCTTGGGCTTGCTCGTGTGGCTGCCTTACCGCGGCTGGCAGCACGAGCATGCGGTGCACCATGCGACCGCGGGCGACCTCGACCGGCGTGGAGTGGGCGACGTCGCGACGCTGACGGTCACCGAGTACCGGGCGCTTCCTGCGCGTCGTCAGATCCCGTACCGGCTCTTCCGTAACCCTGTGGTCATGTTCGGTCTCGGCTGGCTCGTCGTGCTCGTGCTGAAGCCGCGCTTCGTACCCCGCGGGGCACGGCCGCGCGTTCGTAACAGCGTGCTCGCAACGAACCTGATGCTCGCGCTGGTCGTCGCGGCGCTCTGCCTGACAATCGGCTGGCGCACCTACCTGCTCGTGCAGTGGCCCGTGTTCTTCGTCAGCGGCGCCGTCGGGGTCTGGCTGTTCTACGTGCAGCACCAGTTCGAAGACACCTACTGGCAGACGCACGCCGAGTGGCGCTACGACCACGCTGCGCTCGCGGGAAGCTCGTACCTGAAGCTGCCGGGCGTGCTGCGTTTCTTCACCGGCAACATCGGCTTCCACCACGTGCATCACCTGAGCGTCGGGATCCCGAACTACAACCTGCAAGCCGCGCATCAGGGAACCGACCGTCTCCAGTCGGTGCCGGAACTCACGCTGCAGCAAGGGCTGCGCGCGACGAGGCTGAAGCTGTGGGACGAGCAGCGAGGCCGGCTCGTGACGTTCCGCGAGGCGCGGGCCTAATCAGTCACTGCGTCACCCGCGATGGGCTCGTCGTCGCGCACGGAACTGCTTGACGGCGTTCTAGAGCGACCGGTACGAGACCGTCGCGCGCTGCCCGGTCACGCCGGAGCGGACGATCGCGTCGGAGACCTCGGAGGCGCGGTAGCCGTCCTCGAAGTCGGCGCCGTACGGCGTTACGCCGTGCTCGCCCGCGACCGCCTGGAGAAAGTGGTGCAACTCGTGGACGAACGTGTCACCCCAACCGACGATGTGGCCCGGCGGCCACCAGTGCTCCCAGAACGGATGGTCGGCTTCGGACACGAGCACCGTCTTGAAGCCGCGTGCGCGGTCGCCGTCGGAGCGGAAGACCTGGAGCTCGTTCAGCCGCTCCATGTCGAAGGCGAGCGATCCCTTCGTGCCGTTGATCTCCCACTGGAAGGCGTTGCGACGGCCGTGCGCGAAGCGCGTCGCCTCGAGCGTGCCGACCGATCCGTTCGCGAACTCGACCGCGGCCTCGGCCGCGTCGTCGACCTTGCGCCCCGGCAGGAACGTGTGCGCGAAGCCGGAGGCGGTCTCGATCTCGCCGTTGAGGAACCGCGCAAGGTCGACGACGTGCGTCATCAGGTCGCCGAGGGCGCCGGAGCCGGCTGCGTCGACGTCGAAGCGCCATGTGTCGAGCGAGGGGTCGTCGCCCCAGTCCTGCAGATAGCGGCCCCGAAAGTGGCGCACTTCGCCGAGCTCGCCCGCCTCGAGCATCTCCCGCGCGAGCCGCACCGCCGGGACGAACCGGTAGTTGAAGCCGCACATGTGCCGGACGCCGGTCGCGGCCACGGACCGCCAGATCTCGTAGCTCTCGTCGGCGCTCCGGCCGAGCGGCTTCTCGCACACGACGTGCTTGCCCGCCTGTGCCGCCGCGATTGTCGGCTCGGCGTGCAGCGAGTTCGGGCCGCCGTTGTCGAACAGGCCGATCCGCTCGTCTGCGACGAGCTCGCGCCAGTCGGTGGTCGCGTACTCCCAGCCGTAGCGGCGCGCTGCCTCGGTGACCGCCTCCTCGTTACGGCCGGCGATCCCGATCAGCTCGGGCTCGAGCGGCGGCGGCCAGGTGATGTACGGGATCTTCCGGAACGCGTTCGAATGCGCCTTGCCCATGAACGCGTAGCCGAGCATGCCCACGCCGATCGTCGCCACGTGCGAGATAGTACGGGTGTGAGTTCCCTAGTGAAGTGGGGCATTGTCTCCACGGCCGACATCAACCGAAAGGTGATTCCCGGCGCACACGCGTCGGACAAGGTCGACCTCGTCGCTGTGGCCAGCCGCGACCAGGCACGGGCGGACGCCTACGCGCGCGAGTGGGAGATCCCACGCGCCTATGGCTCGTACGAGGACCTCCTCGCCGACCCCGAGATCGAGGCGGTCTACATCTCGCTGCCGAACACGCTGCACGCCGAGTGGTCGATCAAGGCCCTCGACGCGGGGAAGCACGTGCTGTGCGAGAAGCCGTTCACGCGCCACCCGGAGGAGGTCGAAGCGGCGTTCGACGCCGCTGACCGGAACGACCGCCTGCTGAGCGAGGCCTTCATGTATCGCCACAACCCGCAGACCGCGAAGCTCGCCGAGCTCGTCGCCGACGGCGCGATCGGCGAGCTCCGGCTGATCCGCTCCGCCTTCTCGTACGGGCTCTACGACCACGAGAACATCCGGCTTCGCACCGATGTCGAGGGTGGCGCCCTGATGGACGTCGGTTGTTACAACGTCTCGGGCTCGAGGCTGCTCGGAGGCGAGCCGGAGCGGGTCTGGGGCGAGGCGTGGTACGGGCCGTCCGGAACCGACTGGGTCTTCAGCGGGACGCTTCGCTTCCCCGGCGACGTCATCGCCACCTGCGACTGCGCCACCGCGCTCGCCGAGCGGGACGAGCTGGAGGCGATCGGCAGCGAGGGGTCGCTCTTCCTCGACGATCCCTGGCACTGCAACGTACCGGTCATCGAGCTCCGCCGCGACGGCCGGATCGAGCTGATCGAGCTCGAGCGGCAGGACTCGTACCGACTGGAATTGGAGAACCTCAGCGACGCGATTCGAGGCGAGGCCGAGCTCCTGCTCGGGCGCGAGGACGCGCTGGGACAGGCGAAGGCGCTCGAGGCGCTGCACCGCTCGGCGACGGGCCGCGAATCCGTCTCGCTGTAACCGCGCGCGCCCCTGTTTTCATTATTTCCCTAGGGCACTAGCATGGGGCGGGCGAATGAGCGCGCACGCCGCACCTGCGCCCTCGGGGCCGACCTTCACGATCCACGGCAGGCCGTACCCGGTGCTGCTGCCGAAGCTGAGCGACCCGCGGCTCCATCTCGCCGCGGTGATCATCTCGCTCCAGATCATCGGGCAGGTCGGTTTCCACTTCGAGCTCTCGATCTCCCAGATCCTGCTCGCGATCGGCACCGCCGCCGTGCTCGAGGTCGGGATCGCGATGCGCCAGCAGCACGTCCTCCTCTGGCCGGCGAGCGCAACCCTGACCGGCAACGGCGTCGCGTTCGTCCTCCGCGTGCCCGGCACCGTGCACGGCGACTGGTGGAGCCTCCGCGGCTGGTGGATCTTCGTCGGAACCTCTGCCGTCGCGCTGCTCTCGAAGTACGTCATCAAGTGGCGCGGCGAGCACATCTTCAACCCGTCGAACATCGGTCTCGTCCTCTGCTTCCTCATCCTCGGCCGGACCCGCGCGGCGCCGCTCGACTTCTGGTGGGGACCGATGTCGGCCTGGCTCGCGATCGCGCTCGCGATCATCGTCGCCGGCGGCTTCCTGATCCTCTCGCGGCTGAAGCTGCTGCGGGTGGCGATCGGCTTCTGGATCACGTTCGCGATCGTGATCGGGATCCTCGCGCTCGCCGGGCACACGATGACCGCCCGGTGGCACCTCGGCCCGATCTCGGGCTTCCACCTCTGGTGGATCCTCATCACCTCGCCCGAGGTGCTCGTCTTCCTCTTCTTCATGATCACCGACCCGAAGACGGCGCCACGCTCGCCGACGGGCCGGCTCGTCTACGCGGTCTCGCTCGGCGTGCTCGCCGGCGTGATGATCGCGCCGACGATCACCGAGTACGCGGCCAAGGTCGCGCTGCTCGGCTCGCTCGCCGTCGTGTGTCTCGCGCTGCCGCTGCTGCGTCTCGTCCCGATGCCGCTCGACCGGCGGCTCGTCCTCGGGATCGCAGCAGCAGCCGCAGCCGCGGCGGGGGCGGCGATGGTGCTCGGCAACGCGCCCGCGGTCGCGTCTGCCTCGCCTCCGGTGCCGCCGGGACGCCTGCCCGCGATCTCGATCCTGCCCGGCCAGGGCGTCCAGACGAAGCTCGACCTGCACACGGCGCAGCTGATCGCCTACGACCTCCTCGCCGCGAAGCCGTCGGCCCCCGCCGGGCCGCTCCGGGTCTGGCTCGTCCAGGGCGTGGAGCAGGGCCCGCCGACCGCCACGGTGCAGCTCGGCGGCTCGGCGTACCACCTGCACCAGACCGGGGACGGGCAGTGGGCGCTTCCCTCGTCCGCGCCGGCGGCCCCGGTCGTGGCCGCGCCGAAGAGCTCCGCGCTGGACGGGATCCGGTTGCGGAACGTCGCGCCGGCGGTCGGCCTCGACTTCCGCCAGGACTCGTTCCGCTACGGGGTCTCGAACGACTACACGACGATGATGGGCGGCGGCGTCTGCTGGCTCGACTACAACGACGACGGCTGGCAGGACCTCTTCGCGGTCAACTCGTACTCGAGCGCCGACACGGCGCGGTGGGAGGAGCACGGCGGACTGCCGCGCACGCAGCTGTTCGAGAACGTCCACGGCCACTTCCACAACGTCACCTCGCAGGCGCACGCCGGGCTCCAGGTGCAGGGCGACGGCTGCGCAGCCGCGGATCTGAACGGCGACGGACGGCCCGATCTGATCGTCACGACGGCGAACGGGATCAAGCTGCTCTGGAACAACGGCAACGACACGTTCACCGAAGGCGCACGGGCCGCAGGGATGTCGGCGTCGGGTTGGTACACCGGCGTCGCCGTGGCGGATGTGAACGGCGACGGTCGCCCCGACGTCTTCGTCGCCGGCTACACGCGTCCGAACGATCCGGTGCCGAGCTCGCTCGCGGGCTTCCCCACCAACCTCGTCGGTGTCCGCGACCTCCTCTACCTGAACGAGGGGAACGGCCCGAACGGCCGCGCCCGCTTCCGCGAGGTCGGGGTCCAGGCGGGTCTCGAGGCGTCCGCCTTTTCGCACGGCCTCGGCGCGACGTTCCTCGACGTCAACGGCGACGGTCGGCCGGACCTCTACGTCGCGAACGACGAGGATCCGAACCAGCTCTACGTCAACGTCCCGTGGCCGGGCGGAGCGAAGGCCGACCCGGCCGGCCTCGGCTTCAGGTTCGAGAACCGCGCGGCCGCCTCGGGCGTCGCCGACCCGTATGCCGGCATGGGAGTCGCCGTCGACGGCGCGGAAGGCGGCCCACTCGACCTGTTCGTCAGCAATTCGCGCCGCGAGCCTTCCGCCGCGTTCGCGAGGACGACCACGGCCTCGTTCTCGAATGCCCGCCCCGACTTCGACCCGGCGCTCGGAACCGGCAGCGCGGGCTGGGGCGACTCGTTCGTCGACCTGAGCAACTCGGGCACACCCGACCTCCTGCTCGCGACGGGCGGCATCCCGGTCACGAGCCTGCAGAAGGACGCGGGCCCACTGAAGGTGATCGCCCCCGTCGCTGCGGAGGGCACCCGCTACGGGGTGACGCCCGACGTCGTCCCTGCCGGGCTGCGGATCAACGGGCGCGGGCTCGCGGCCGCCGATGCCGACAACGACGGCCGCATGGAGATCGCGGTCAACTCGATCGGCGGGAAGCTGCTCCTCCTGAAGACCACCGGGCCGATCGGTCATTGGCTCGACGTGCGGCTCTCGCGCTTCAGCCCCGGGGCGACCGTGACGGTCACCCTCCCGGACGGCCGGACGCTCTCGCAGGAGGTCCGGGCCGGCAGCAGCTACCTCTCCTCCGAGGACCAGCGCGTCCACTTCGGGCTCGGCTCCGCGACGAGCGTGTCCCGCCTGCGTCGTGAGCTATCCGGGTGGCGACCGGAGTGTGCTGCGCGACCTTCGCGCCGACCAGCATCGTGGAGGTGGCCGCCCCGCGGCCCCGCGCTCCACGGACTACGGGGTCCGCCTCGTACCGCCTTCCGGCCTGCACGCCCGCGACCGGCGGCCGGTCGACCGCGACGATCTGGGAGGAGACGGCGAACGCCGCGCTTCGAGCCGGCGCTGCGACCGAGCCGGTTCAGGCGCGCGACCTCTTCGACGTCTCCTCCGCGATCTGGAGGGCGTGGAAGGCGAGCGCGCCGGGCCTCGCTTCCACCCGGAGCGCGGCGCTCAGCTACGCGGCCTACCGGGTTCTTCTCTGGGATGCCTCCTTCGACTCGAACCTGGGCCGCACCTTCGCCCTGCTGACGAGGGAACTGCGGGCGCTCTGCTACTCGCCCGACTTCGCGGCCACGAACGGAGGGTCGCCCGCGGCGCTCGGGAACCGGATCGCGGCGGCCGCGATCGCGGCGGGCCGGCACGACGGCTCGAACGAGTCGCTGCACTTCGCCGACCCGACCTACGTGTCGCGCAACCAGCCCCTGATCGTCCGCGCGGCCGGCTCGACCGTGGAGGACGCGACGTTCTGGCAGCCGCTGGCGCTCGGGACGATCCAGCCGCACAGCAGCCTGACGTCGGTGCCGGCCGAGGTCCAGAGCTTCGTCGGCGCCGAGTGGGGCCACGTTCGCAGCTTCGCGCTCCCGCGCTCGCGCCGCGGACTTCCGCTCGACCCCGGCGCACCACCGCTCGGCGACCCGACGGGCAACGCGTACAAGCAAGCCGCCGTGGCCGTTCTGCGGGCGACCTCCGCCGAGGGAGCGCCCCCACGGGTGTGGTCGCCGGTGGACTGGAACTCGCTCGCCACGCGGCGCGCCTCCGGGGACCTCGGCCGAGACGTCCGCCTCTACCTCGGCGTCGATGCCGCCCTCAACGATGCCGCCGTGGCGACCTGGGGCGCGAAGCGCGCCTATCAGGGTCCCGCGGCCGATCTCGATGATCCGATACCTCGCCTTCCAGGGGCAGTCGAGCCACAGGAAGCTGGCCGATTACAGCGCCGACGGCCTGCCTCTCGTGCCGGGCCTCGTCGAGGTCCGCGGCGGCAAGGTCGAGGTGTTCTCGCGGGGCCACTGGATCGACGGCGCTGCCTGGTCGCCGCCCGTCTCCACGCCGGCGTCGCCCGGCGGCGTCGCCGAGGGGAGCGCATTAGCCTCCGCCGCGGCGCGCGTCCTAGCCGCGCTCACGGGGCGCTCGTACGCGAGCCGGGCGCGGGCCGCGAGCGCCGCGCCCCTCGCGTCCGGAATCGCCATCCCGTCGGATGTGGCAGCAGGCCGCAGGCTGGGCGCGCGGGTCGCGGCGGACGTCCTCCGCCGGCTCCGGCGCTACCGCAGCTGACGCTAGCGGCCGGAGCGCGCCTGGAGCCGAACGGCGAACGTGTCGAGCGTCACGGCCCCGAGCAGCACGAGCCCGGTGATGATGTAGATCCAGCCGTTCGAGACGTTCAGCAGGAGAAGCCCGTTCTGCAGCGTCCCGATGAGCAACGCGCCGAGCAGGGCGCCTCGCACCTCGCCACGCCCACCGAAGAGGCTGACCCCGCCGATGACCGCAGAGGCGATTGCGTTCAGCAGCAGGTTCCCCGGTGGGAACGTCAGCCCGACGGAATTGACCTGGGCGGCGAAGACGATCCCGCCGATCGCGGCCATCGCGCCCGAGAGCGCGAACACGATGACCCGGATGCGCGGCACGTTGATGCCGGCGCGCCGCGCCGCCTCGGCATTCCCACCGACCGCGTACACGTGGCGGCCGAAGGTCGTCCACTTGGCGAGGAACGTGAGCACGACGTAGAAGAGGACCATGAGCACGCCGGCGAGCGGCAGGCCGAAAGGCGTCGAGAGGATCTTGGCGTGGTTGCAGATCGCGACCGTCCCGAACGCGGCGATGCCGATGCCGACGCTCTTCAGGGTGGCCGCCGTCCAGCTCTGCTGGGCGATGTGCGTGCCGCGGGCGACGATCTTCTTGTACAGGACGCTGAGCGGATAGAGCGCGGTGAAGATCGCGGCGATCACCCACCCCGCCGCGGGCGAGAAGATGTAGAGGTCGGTGTAGTTGATCCAGCGGTCCTGGATGACGATCGAGCCGCGCTGCTGCAGCGTATTCAGGATCACGCCCTCGAAGATCAGAAAGCCGCCGAGCGTGACGACGAACGAGGGAACGCCGACGAACGCGACGATGGAGCCCTGCACTCCGCCGATCCCGGCACAAACGGCGACGGCGATGAGCATGGCCAGGAGGCCGTTCATCTGCAGGCTTCTGCCGGGGAGCGCGAGCTCCGCGGCGATCACCGCACCGATGCCGGCGAGGTAGCCGATCGAGAGGTCGATCTCGCCCAGAAGGAGCACGAAGACGACGCCGTACGCGAGCAGCGCCGTGCCCGCCGACTCCGTGATCAGGTTGACGAAATTGACGGACGTGAAGAAGTTCGTCGCGGTGAAGGCGAAGAAGATCACGACGGCGAGCTCGCCGACGATGATCGGAATCGGACCGAGATTGCCGGTGCGCACGTTCAGCCACATGCGCTCCCGAGCGCCGCGGAATCCCCCGGGAAGCTGCTCCTCCTCGAGCGGCGGCGGCGGCGCCTTGTCGGCGCCGACGACGTCCGCCGAGCTCACGCCTCGGCTCCTGCGCCGGCGGTGGACGGGATCCCCGCGACCTTGGTCGGCACACCGGCGGTGATCGCCTCGACGATGGCCTGCTGTGTCGTGCTGCGCCGCTCGAAGACGCCGACGTTCCGCCCGAGCCGGAGCACGGTGATCCGGTCGGCGGTCTCGAAGACGTCGTGGAGGTTGTGCGAGATGAGCATCACGCCGAGGCCCCGGTTCCCGAGGCGGCGCACGAGCTCGAGCACCTGCTCGGTCTGCGCCACTCCGAGGGCGGCCGTCGGCTCGTCGAGGACGACGAGCTTCGAGTTCCACATGACGGCACGCGCGACCGCGACCGACTGGCGCTGCCCGCCGGAGAGGGTCGCCACCGTCTGGCGGACCGATTTGATCGTCGTGACCGCCAGGGTCTTGAGCGTCTCTGCCGTCTGGTGCTCCATCGGCGCCTCGGAGAGAATCTGGGCCCGGTTGACCTCCCGACCGAGGTACATGTTCTGGACGACGTCGAGGTTGTCGCAGAGCGCGAGATCCTGGTAGACGACCTCGATCCCGAGGCGGGCCGCGTCCTTCGGCCCGTGGATGTGCACCTGTTTCCCCTCGAACACGATCCGGCCGCTGTCGGCCGAGTGGGTGCCGGCGACGCACTTGACGAGCGTCGACTTGCCGGCGCCGTTGTCGCCGACGAGCGCCATCACCTCGCCGGCGTTGACCTCGAAGTCGACGTCGTCGAGCGCCTGCACCGAGCCGAACGTCTTGGTGATGTTCTGCAGCTGGAGAAGTGGTGTGTCGCTCATCGATTAGCCGCGCCTCGGCAGAGAGAGCGTGGTGGAGGCACCCGGTACGAGCGCCTCCACCATCTCACAGTCAACGAGCTACTTGCAGTACTTCTTGTACTGACCGATGCACACGTCGCTCTTCTTCAGCCACTTCTGCTTGAAGAGCGTCGTGTAGTTCTTCTTCGTGATCCACGTGACGGGAAGGGTCAGCGTCGGCTCCTTCTTGGTGCCGTTCATCCGGAACCCGTTCGTCTTCGGCTTCTGCCCGTGGAGCAGCTTGATCGCCGCGGCGGCCGCGGCGTTCGCCTCCAGCGACACCTTCTTGTAGACGGTGCCCGTCTGCCAGCCGGCGATGATGTACTGGACGCCCTGCGCCGTTGCGTCCTGGCCGGACAGCGGGACGGGCTTGAGGTGGGCGGCCTTCTCGTCGGCGACCACGGCGCCTGCGATGTTGTCGTTCGCCGCGATGACGCCCTTGATCTTGTTGTTGGTCTGGGAGAGCATCGACTTGTAGATGGTCGCCGCGTTGTTCGCGTCCCAGTCGGGCACGAACTTCTGCGGCCCCTTCGTCAGCTTGTGGTGCTTGAAGAGTGTGTTGAGCACCGCGTCGTTGCCGCTCTTGAACCAGAACGCGTTCTGGTCGGTCTGGCCGCCCCAGAGCTCGGCGACCTTGCTGCTCGGCTTGTAGGTGTGCTTCGCCTTCATCGCGGCGACGACGCCGGCGGCCTGCGCCTTGCCGACGAGCTTGCCGTCGAACGTGTCGTAGACCGAGGCCGTGCCGCCGATGACCTGGCGGTCGTAGTCGATCGCCTTGCCGCCCTTCGACGTGAAGAGCTTCTCGATCGACGAGGCGGAGCCGTTGTCGAGCGACGTCTCGATCACGATCGTCGCCCCGTCGTTCAGGCACGTCTGCGCCTGCGACTGCTGCGTCGTCGCGCTGCCGAGCGCGTTGGTGATCGAGCGCCGACACGCCGGCATTTGCGAACGCCTTGGTCAACAGCGGCTTGTCGAACTGCTGCCAGCGGACGGACGACTGCGTGTCCGGCAGCAGGACGCAGACCTGAACGTTGGCCGACTTCTTCTTTGTGCTCGCAACCGCGCCCGCGGAGACCGCCAGCGCGGCGATCCCGACGACGAGCACGAGCAACACAGCCTTCCTACTGAATCCTTTCACCCTCCTTGCCCTCCTTCGTGGAATGTGCCGCTCCGTCGCGGGCAAGGCGGACTCCCACCGTGGCCAGCTTCGGTCTCGCGGCCCCGCAATACTACTCCCCTATGGGAATAGTTCAAGGGGGTTGAAGACCGACGTCAGACTGGATACCGGTCGCTGCTCGAGCTTCCCTCGAAGCGGCTCCGCGTCGTCAGGTAGCGATCGACGTTCGCCCGGGTGACGAAGTTGAGGCCGGTGTTCGTGTCCGCCGGTGCGACGAGGTGGTCGCTGTAGCGGTAGAGGAACATCTGAAGCACCGGGAGGAATCCCTGCAGGTACGGCTGCTGGTCGATCGCGAAGTCGAGATGCCGGCCGTGGATCGCGCGGAGGGTGACCGGAAGCAGGTCGTAGCCGCCCGCACGGACGCCGCGCTTCTGCAGCTTGTACTTGCGCATCACCTCTGCGACGCCTGCGGTCGAGCCGGCGTCGACGGCGAACAGGCCACGAAGCCCCTTGTTCGCCAGGTAGGTGGCCTCGATCTTGCTGCGCTCGTGGCCGACGTCGACGCCGGACGGTACGACGTGAGGCCGGATCGGCTTGCCCGAGTCGCGGATCGCGTCGAGGGCGCCGTCGATCCGGGGCTGGATGTTCTCCTGGCCGGGCGTCGCGATGAAGAGGTAGACGTCGCCTCTCGAGCAGAGGCGAACCACGCGGGCGCCCAGCTCGAGCCCGGACTGGTAGTTGTCCTGGCCGACGTAGGCGAGCCGCTTGTTCTGTCTGCCGCCGTCCGCGTTGTACGAGACAACGGGAATCCCGTGTGAGAGCGCCAGCTCCGTGGCGCCGTTGAAGGCCGTCGGGTCGATGAGCGAGACGGCGATGCCGTCGGCCTTCGCGGCGATGGCATGGCGCATCGCCCTCAGCATCTGGCCGACCTCGCTGCTCGTCGAGCCCGTCCAGTTGACGTCCACACCGAGCAGTGACGCGGCGTCGTGGCTTCCATTCATCGCGGGAACGAAGAACGGGTTGGTCAGCGCGTGGTTCACGAACACGAACCGCCAGCGCGGATGATGCTGGGGAAAGCCCTTCCCGTGCGAGAGCATCTCGCGGACGCTCTCGGGCACGGCGCCGACCGCCGCGGCGCCGGCGGCGAGGCGGAGCAGCTCGCCGCGGTCCAGTCCTCCGCTCATGCCGGCGTCCGTCGGACCAGCCAGAGCGCGACGAGCACGAGCGCGACCGCGAGCGCCGTGAAGAGTCCTGCCTCGAGGAGCTGGAACGTCCAGAACCGGCCGGCAGGCTGGTACGAGACGAGTCGCTTCCAGCCGAGCGCGACGATGTAGGTGTGCGGGTCGATTCCGGCCTGCTGAGCGTGGAGAACGGCGAGCTCTTCGCTCGCGGCGGTGACCCGGCGGCCGCCCGCGTTGACGAGCGTGTTGCTCAGCACCCAGTCTCCGGGCAGTCCGCTCGCGGCCGTCGCCGAGATCACCCGGTGCAGCGGCGCCATGAAGTGCGGCCGCACGAAGTCCAGGACGAGCAGACGTGTCGCGCCGAAGCAGATAAGAGTCACGGTCATCGCGGCCACCGTCCGCCGGAAGACGAGGCCGGCGAGCACACCGAGCGCGAGCGCGAAGAGCGCATACGCCGGAACGACGAGCCCTTCGATGTCGAAGCCGCTCGGGCCGATCCGCCCCTCGAGAGTGTCGAACGGCGCGCGCCACCACATCACGACGAGGCTCGCAGCTCCCGCCGCGACGACCGTCCCTCCGGCGAGGAGCGCCGTCTTCGAGAGCAGCCAGCGCCGCCGGCTGACGGCCTGGGTCCAGGCGAAGCGGTAGGTACCGAACTCGAGCTCGCGGGCGATCAGCGGGGCCCCGACGAAGACGCCTGCGAGCAGAGGTAGCACCGCCAGGACGCGCGTGGCCGTGACGAGCCCGGAGAACTCGCCCTCGAAGTGAGGCACGATGATGTCGCAGCCGGTTCGGGGCGCCGGCGGCAGGCACGCCGACAGCGAGTCGTGGTCGAACGTCGACGCGATCGGCAGGTGCGTCAGGATTGCCGTGGCAGCGAGCGCGACGAGCAGACCGAGCGCGCCGAACGCCTGGGACCTGTGCTGCCGCCAGGTCACCCATGCCATCGCAGCGGGATCCTTTCCGCCGTCCGCGGCGAGGGCAGGCGCTCCGGCGCCATGTACGCGAGCAGGAGCTCCTCGAGGCTGACCCTGGCGACGGTCCAGGACGGGTCGGCGATCGGCCCGTCGGTAATCACGAGCAGCGTCTGCTGGCGGCCGCTGTACCGCTCGCGAACCACCTCACGCACGCCGCGGATCGAGCCGAGCGGTCGCCGCGGGCCGGTCAGGAGCCGATGCGACTCGAGCAGCTCCTCGACGTCTCCCTCGAGGCGGACGCGGCCGCTGCTCAACAGCACGATGTGGTCGCAGACCCGCTCGATGTCCGCGACGACGTGCGAGGCCACGACGACGGTCGCTCCGAGCTCGGCGACGCCGTCCATCAACAGCTGAAGCAGCTCACGGCCGGCGAGCGGGTCGAGGCTCGCGAACGGCTCGTCGAGCAGTACGAGCCGCGGCCGTTTGCCCAGGGCCAGCGCCAGCGCCAGCCGGGCTCGCTCGCCGGCCGAGAGCGCGCCGACCTTCGCGCGTGAGTCGATACGCGTCAGCAACTCCACGGCGATCTCGCCGTCCCAGCGTGAGTTCGTCCGACGCGCGTATTCGATCGTGTCTGCGACCCGGAAGGAGCGGTAGAGCGGCGCGCCCTGTGCGACGTAGCCGACCTCGGCGAGGACTTCCGGGGCTTGGAGTGGGTCGCGCCCGAACAGCTCGATCGAACCCTCGCTGGGCGCGAGGATGCCCGCACCGAGGGAGAGGAGCGTCGACTTTCCCGCGGCGTTCGGGCCTGCCAGGCCGACGATCGCCCCCTTCGGGATCGTGAGCGTCAGGTCACGGAGCCGCCATTCACGGCGAAAGCGCTTGCCCAGCCCGTGGACGGCGAGCGGCGGAGCGCTCATGCCACGCGTCGGGCGAGCGACTCCCGAAGCGTGGTGGAGACGAGCGCGCGGATGCTCTCCTCGTCGAGCCCCGCGCGCCGAGCCGACGTGAGCCAGAGCTCGAGCTCCCGGCGCAGCTCGGCGTGGTGTTGAAGCGACGCGGGCGCGAGCGTCTCGGCGATGAACGTGCCGCGCCCCTGCCGCGCCACGACCAGGCCCTCGTGCTCGAGCTCTCGATAGGCCTTCGCGACGGTGTTCGGGTTGACGGCGAGGTCGGCGACGACCTCCCGCACGGTCGGCAGCTGGTCGCCGACGTCGAGCGTGCCGAGCCGCAGCGCGTCCTTCACCTGCCGGACTATCTGCAGATAGGTCGCGACACCGGATTGCGGGTCGAGGTGGAACTCGATCACCGGCGCATCGTAACGCCTGGATTTCCAGGCGAGAAGAGCGAAAGCACCTGTTCACTAGGACAACATCTCGATAGGGTCGCACTCATGAAGACGAGTCTCGGTATCTGGGCATTCGGCGGCATGGCGACACGGTTCAATCCGGGCGGCTACAAGCCCGAGCTAGCAGGCGCCTCGACGGTCGAGAAGGTGCACACCGCCGTGGAGGGGCTGGGAGAGCTGATCGACGACTACGAGTTCCACTACCCGCAGGAGCTCTCGAGCGAGAACCTCGACGAGGTCAGGAACGCCCTCGACGGGCACGGCATCTACTGCATCGCCAGCGGCCTCCATCTCGATCCCCGCTTCGGGAAGGGAGGCTTCTCCTCACCCGACGACGCGACCCGCGAGGAGGCGCTGCGACTGACGCGCGACGCGATCGACCTGGCGGCCGATGTCGGCGCGCAGATGATCATCTGGCCCGGGATCGAGGGCTACAACTACCCGTTCCAGACGCCGTACGCCGAGTCGTGGGCGCGCTTCGTGGACGGTGTCGCCGACGCCGCAGTCCACGCGGCGGAGCGCGGCGTCACGGTCTTCCTCGAGCACAAGAACTCGGAGCCAGCGATGAAGATCCTCATGCGCAACGTCGGGATGACACTGCACGTCATCCACACGCTGCGCACCCGGGGGATCTCGAACGTCAAGGTCAACATGGACTGGCAGCATCTGATCATGAACGGCGAGAACCTCGCCGAGTACGCGGCGCTCCTGGCTGCCGAGGGGCTGCTCGGCCACCAGCACGCGAACTCCGGCTGGGGCACGTTCGACGACGACAACATGGTCGGCGCGACGGCCTTCATGGAGACGCTCGAGCTCGCGCTCGAGCTGCGTCGCGCGGGCTATGGCAAGCACGGCGAGCGGCTCGGCTTCGACCTCTATCCCTACACGGAGGACGCCGTCGGCGCAGTGAAGCGCTCGGTGCTGCAGTGGCGGTTCATCGACGGGGTCGCCGCGAAGATCGACGAGACCGAGTTACGGAAGGCGCAACAGGCCAAGGACGCGGTTCGCGCCTACGAGCTCGTCTACGCCGCGCTCGGCGCCCAGGTCTGAGGGCATCGCGTGGCCCTGGTCGGCCTCGACGTCGGCACCTCTGCGGTCAAGGGCGTCGCGATCGACGAGGAGGGTCACGTGCTCGCGACGGCGAGCGCCGAGTACGCGCTCTCACGGCCACATCCCGGTTGGTCGGAGCAGGAGCCGGAGGACTGGTGGAGGGCTGCCGAGGACGTCCTGGGCCGCTTGCCCGAAGGTCCGGTCGGACTGTCGGGGCAGATGCACGGGCTCGTCGTCCTCGACGCCGAGCGGCACGTGCTGCGTCCCGCGATCCTGTGGAACGACCAGCGCACCGCCGCGGAGTGCGCAGAGATCGAGGAGCGCATCGGCTTCGCCCGGCTCGTCGAACTGACCGGCAACCGCGCGCTGACCGGGTTCACAGCGCCGAAGCTGCTGTGGCTGCGCCGGCACGAGCCGGAGCTGTACGGCCGAATCCGTCACGTGCTGCTGCCGAAGGACTACGTCCGGCTCCGCCTGACCGGGGAGCTCGCCGTCGACGTCGCGGACGCCTCGGGAACGCTCCTCTTCGACGTCCGCCGGCGCGCCTGGTCGGAGGAGGTGTGCGCGGCGCTCGAGATCCCGCTCGAATGGCTCCCGCCCGCGCACGAGTCGACCGAGATCGCCGGCGCCGGCGACCAGGCCGCGGCCGCGCTCGGGGTCGGGATCGCGCGCCCGGGGCCGGTCTCCGTCGTTCTCGGCACCTCCGGCGTCGTGTTCGCGGCGCTCGCCGCCTACGAACACGACCCGGCAGGGCGGCTGCACGCGTTCTGCCACGCCGTCCCCGACACGTGGCATGCGATGGGCGTGATGCTGAGCGCGGCCGGCTCGGCTGCCTGGCTCCGCGACGTGCTCGCCGCCGACCTCGCCGACCTCGAAGCAGAGGCCGCGCAGTGGCCGCCGGGTAGCGAAGGTTTGCTGTTCGCGCCGTATCTCGTGGGCGAACGAACGCCCCACCCCGACCCGGACGCCCGTGGCGCGTTCGTCGGTCTTTCCGTTCTCCACGACCGCGGCGCGCTCTGGCGGGGGATGCTGGAAGGCGTCGCGTACGGGCTGCGCGACTCGCTCGAGTTGCTCCGCGAGCTCGGAGCCCGGCCCACGAGCGGCCGCGTCTCGGGCGGAGGCGCCCGGAGCGAGCTCTGGCTCCGGATCCTCGCCTCGGTGCTCGACCTGCCGCTGGAGACGACCGAGTCGGAGAAGGGATCGGCGTTCGGTGCCGCCCTCCTCGCCGGCGTCCGCGCAGGCGTCTTCCCGGACGCCGACGACGCCGTTGCCAAGTGCGTCCGGCCGCAGCGTCTGATCGAGCCGGAGTGGGACTACTCCGACGGCTACCGGCGCTTTCGCCGGCTCTACCCCACCCTCAGACCCCTGGAGGAGCCTTGAACGACCTGAGTTGCAAGACCGCAGTGATCACAGGCGCGAGTCGCGGCATCGGCGCCGCGGTCGCGCGCATGCTCCACGACCGTGGCTGCAACCTCGGCCTCGCGTCGCGCAGCGGCAGCGACCTCGGGCTCGAACGCGCCGTCGCTCGTCCCTGCGACGTCCGCGACCTGGACGCGCTCGTCGAGCTCTGCGACGCGACCGCCGAACGCTTCGGCGGCATCGACATCGTCGTCCCGAACGCAGGCGTGGGCGCGTACGGACCGTTCCTCGACCTCTCTCGCGAGCACCTCGACGAGATGCTGGACGTCAACCTCAAGGGCACGGTCTACGTCATCCGGGCGGCACTGCCGCACATGCTCGGGCGCGAGGGCGACGTGGTCACGCTCGCCTCGGAGGCCGGACGACGCGGCCTTCCCAACGAGGCCGTCTACTGCGCGTCGAAGTTCGGACAGGTCGGGTTCACGCGCGCGCTCGACCACGAGCTTCGCGAGCACGGGATTCGCTGCACCAACGTCTGTCCCGGCGGTGTCGCGACCGACTTCGCGCTCGAGGAGGGTCGCGGACGGACGCACGACGCACTCGCCGGGATGATGCGTGCCGAGGACGTCGCCGAGGTCGTGGTGTTCGCGCTCGAGCGCCCGCGGCACCTGCGGATCCTCGAGACGGCGTTGCGCCCGGTGAGTGAGGACTCCTGGGGGTGACGGCTAACGCTGTCGCATCGCGGCGAACGAGTAGCCGCCCTCGAGCATCGCGGGCGCGCGTGCCGTAAGCCCGTCCGGGCTCGGAACATCCCAGCCGAGCGCATCGGCGAGCCGCGTGATCATGTTGAAGAACGCGCAGACGGTCGCGGCATCACGCAGCGCCTCGCGCGAGACACCCGCGGCATAGGCGGCGTCGGCGTCCGCCTTCGTCAACTCATCGGGGCGCAGCGTCAGCACCTCGATGAAGGCGAGCGCGGCGCGCAGCTCCGGCCGCAGCGGAGCCGTCCGCCAGTCGGCGACGACCGCGCTCCAGACCTCCTCACCGAGGGCGTACGACGCGACCGCGCCGTGGGAGCCCATTCAGAACGGACACTGCCGGAGCAGCGAGGTAAAGGCCGCGAAGAGCTCGCGTTCACCCGGGCTCCACTCGGACGGCCCGCGCATCGCGACGTCGAGTGCCTCGGAGAACGGCTCGCCGAACAGCTCCGGCCGGTAGAGCAGCGTCTTGATGACGCCGAGCGGCTCGGCGCCCGTACGCTCCCGGATCGACGCGAGCATCGCGGCCTCGGCAGGGGCGTGGCCCACGTCGACCACCGCAAGCCTCATCCGATCACCTCAGTGGCGCGATCGAGCCTCCGCAGGCCTTCGCTGATCGCGACCACGACGGTCTGCTCGAAAATCTCGTCCTCCGAGAAGCCCGCCTCCTTCAGTGCCTCGATGTCCCGGTCGACGACCGCGTACGCCCGGTCTCGGACCTTCTCGAGGTAGGCGGCCATCCCGGGGGGAGCAGGCTCGCTGGTGGCGACGACACTTCGTAGCTCTGAGATGGGGTCGGCCATGCCGTGATGCTACGGCTTCGGTCGCTCAGGACTCCATCGTGACGAGCGTCCCGATCGGGGTGTAGGGCAGATCTCGGCGGGCTGCGGGCTCCGGCAACTCGACGCAGACGAGGCACTGCGGCGTTCCGAACGACGCGCGCGGGTTCTATTCGGCGATCGCCGGATCCGTCGTCTCTCTCGCCAAGTTCGGCTGCATTCCGCAGCCTCACCGGCGCGACGGGCGGCCGGCCACGCTCCGCTACCACCGCATCGATACGTACCGCACGTGACGCCCGCCGTCATGAGAGCTGCGCGGGAGGCGGGGTGTGACTCCGCAGCGTGCGGAGCGTATTCGGCCGCGGCAGCGGCGACGGGCTGGCACGAAGGGTCGTCGCGGCGGAGGCGGTGGTCGTGGCGCGTGCGCTCGTCCCGGTCGTCGCGGGTCGTCACCCGGAGCTGATCGTCCTCGGCCCGAGCTAGAGCGCCCGTCCCGAGGCGCGAGCCGGGAGCTGCGGCGCCTTGCCGCGGCCGGGCTGACGGTGCACGATGTGGTTCCGGACTCGACTGCGAGGGCCTGTTTTGACCACGAGCGTGATCGCCGAAAAGGGAGAACTGCTCGAGCGGGAAAGCGAGCTGGCCGTGCTGGCCGAGGCCCTCACGGCCGTTACCGCCGCCTCGGCCGGGGCGCTCGCAATGGTGCACGGAGAGGCCGGAGTCGGCAAGACCGCTCTGCTCCATCGCTTCTGTCAGGAGCGGGCCGATGGGATACCGGTTCTCTGGGGCGCATGCGAGTCTCTCTTTACCCCTCGGCCCCTCGGCCCCTTCCGTGATGTTGCGGACGACGTGGGCGGCGACCTGCGCGCCCTCGTCGCCGGCGGAGGGCTGCCGTACGAGGTCGCGTCCGCCCTCGTCCGCAACCTCGACTCCGAGACGACGACGATTCTCGTGATCGAGGACGCGCACTGGGCTGACGAGGCGACGCTCGACGTGCTGCGGCTGCTTTCGCGCCGCCTGGACGCACTGCCGGCTCTCGTCGTGATCACGTACCGCGACGACGAGCTCGAGCGGACGCATCCGCTGCGAACCGTCCTGGGCGAGGTCGCAACGACTGCGAGATCGACGCGGATCCCGGTCGCTCCGCTCTCCCCGGAGGCGGTGGAGCAACTCGCCGACGGACATCTCGTCGACGTGGAGGAGCTGTACCGCCGGACGAGCGGGAATCCGTTCTTTGTCGGCGAGGTGCTCGCCGCACCCGGCGCGGAGCTGCCCAACAGCATCCGCGACGCGGTCTTCGCGCGCGTCGCGCGACTGGAGCCGCAAGCGCGTGACCTGCTCGACGCGGTGGCGGTGGTGCCGCCGCGATGCGAGTTGTGGCTGCTGGAGGCGCTCGCGGGCGAAGCCGTAGCCGCACTCGACGATTGCCTCGGGTCGGGAATGCTGCGGTTCGACGAGCGTGCGGTCTCGTTCCGGCACGAGCTGGCGCGACTTGCGGTCGAAGACTCAATCAATCCACATCAGCGGGCGGAGCTGCACCGGTCCGCGCTGAGCGCGCTGCGGGCCAGCCCGGGCAACCACCTGGATCTGGCGCGCCTCGCGCACCATGCCGATGGCGCCGGAGACGCGGCCGCAGTCCTCGAGCTCGCGCCCGCAGCCGCGGAGGACGCCGCCGCCCTGGGCGCTCACCGTCAGGCCGCGGCACAGTACGCGCGCGCTTTGCGCTTCGCTGAAGAACTCGACGACAAAGCGCGAGGGAAGCTCTTCGATCGTCGCGCGTATGCTTGCTATCTCATCGGCGAGTTCGATGCGGCCATCGAGGCGGAGGAGGAAGCCGTCGAGTGCTTCCGCCGAGCCGGGGACCGACGGGGCGAAGGCGACGCGCTCCGCTCGCTCTCACGGCTCCTTCGTTACGTGGGCCGTAGCGACGATGCGATGGAGGTGGGCCATCAGGCGGTCGCCATCCTAGAGTCCGAGCCGCCGGGACGGGAGCTCGCACTCGCATACGCCAACCTCTCCCACCTCCACCAACATCTCGAGGACGGCGAAGCGACGGTGGCGTGGGCGAATCGCGCCATCGAGCTCGGCGATGTCGAGGCGAAGGTCTATGCGCTCACGAACCTCGCCAATGCGGCCACCCTCGCCGGGCGTCCTGCGACCCGCGAGCTCGAGCGAGCGCTCGACCTCGCGCTCGACGCGGGTCTGGACGAGCACGCCGGGCGGGCCCTCGTGGGCTCGTTCTGGTGGTCTCCCCGGGGGCGCACGTACGCGGACGCGGACCGCTACCTCGACCGCGCGCTCGAGTTGTGCACGGAGCGCGGCCTCGAGTTGTGGCGACTGTTTGCCTTCGCGTGCCGCTCGCGCCTGCAGCTCGACCGCGGCGACTGGAGCGCCGCCGCGGATTCCGCAAGCGTCGTTCTCCGCGATCCGCGCAGCGCGCCCGTGCCGAGGGTCGTCGCGTTGTCCGTGGCCGGCCTCGTGCGTGCGAGGCGCGCGGATCCGGAAGCCTGGCCGCTTCTCGACGAGGCGTGGGCGCTCGCTGAGCCGAGCCTGGAGCTACAGCGCATCGAGCCGGCCGCGGTCGCAAGAGCGGAGGCCGCCTGGCTCGAGGGACGTATGGAGGCAGTCGTCGAGGCGACCGAGGGCCCGCTCGCCCTTGCCGTGCATCGGCGCGCGCCATGGATCGTCGGCGAGCTCCTATGCTGGCGCCGGCGTGCCGGCCTGCGGGAAGGGCGATTGCTCGAGGTGCCTGACCCGTGGGCCGCCGAGCTCGAGGGCGACGTGCGGCTCGCGGCTGCCCGTTGGGCCGAACTCGACGCGCCGTACGAGGCGGCAGTCGTCCTCGCAGGGGCCGACTCGGAGGACCTGTTGCTGCGCGCGCTCGAGCAACTGCAGGGCCTCGGCGCCTCCGCTGCGGCGGCGATCGTCGCGCGGCGCCTGCGCGACCGCGGCGCCCGCGGTGTCACGCGCGGGCCGCGCTCCTCGACACGCGCCAACCCAGCCAACCTGACCGGCCGAGAGCTCGAGGTGCTCACCCTGCTCAGCCAGGATCTCGCCAACGCCGAGATCGCGGAGCGACTGGTCCTCTCCCGGCGCACGGTCGAGCACCATGTCTCGGCGATCCTGCACAAGCTCTCGGTGCAGACGCGGGCCCAGGCAGCCGCGGAGGCGTTCCGGCTCGGACTCGCACACGGCGGCCCGCAAATTAGGTAGTCCGTACCCCCAATCCGGGCAATCGCACCGATGTACGCGGGGCTGTGGCCTCGTAGCCTCGCCGAATGTAATCGGCGACAAGGAGGGGTGGATTGCCGCGATACCTGGTCGAGCGCAGCTTCCCGGAGGGCTTCCAGCTCCCAACCGGCGGCGAGGGAGCCGAGCGCTACCTCGACGTCGTGGAGCGCAACGCCGACGACGGGGTTACCTGGCTGCACTCGTACGTGAGCGCCGACCGGACGAGGACCTTCTGCCTCTACGACGGGCCGAACCCCGAATCGATCCGCAAGACAGCCGCCCGCAACTGGCTACCCGTCGACCGGATCACGCAGGTGCGCGTCCTCGATCCGTACTTCTACCCAGACCAATGGAGGTCGTGATGACAATGTTGTCTCGCCGTTTCGGGCGACGGTCCTTGGCAGCTGCTGCCGCAGCCGCCGCACTCGTTCTGGCCCTCCTCGGGGGCCTGCAGTTCAGCTCGTCTGCAAGAGCCGAAACCAGCTCCTGCGCGGATTCCGTGACGGCTGCCCCCACCGGCCCTGCGACCGTCTCGGCCGAGACGAAGGCGCCGTTCGGCAAGGTGCTGGTCGTCGGCTCGGGTGCGTATGAGGGCTGCTCCCTGTACCTGCTCACCTCGGACCAGCTCCACACGCTGACCGGCTCGCATTTCGCATGCAACGACGCCTTCAACGCCATCGGCCAGCCTTGCGACACCTTCCTCTGGCCAGCGCTCCTGACCAAGGGCGCTCCCGTCGCCGGGCCGGGCGTCAATGCCGGCCTGCTCGGAGCCGTCACGCGGGACGACCTACCCGGACTGGGGTCGGTGCAGCAGGTGACGTACGCGGGCCAGCCGTTGTACCGGTTCTTCCTCGACGAGACGTCGCAGGAGACGGAAGGCGCGAACCTCTTCGATCCGGTGACCAGCCCCACGGGCATCTGGTACCTCGTCCAGGCGGAACACGGCCATCCCGCAACGGGTCCTGCCCGCCTGGTGCTCGAAACCGCCCCGGTCTCACACGGGCCCGCCAAGACGGTCCTTGCCGCGACGATGAACCAGGACTTCAGCCTCTTCCCGAACGGGACCTTCCCGGTCTACGCCATGGGCCGGCATGAGCCGAACCATGCTCAGCTTGGCCCCTGGAACGCCTGCTTCTCTCTATGTGCGCAGGTCTGGCCGCCGCTTCTCACGTCCGGAGCGCCTCAAGCCGGGAGCGGCGTCGACCAGGGCGCCGTCGGAACCATCGTCAGACCCGACGGCACCAAGCAGGTGACCTACAAGGGACGGCCGCTGTACCTGTTCGCGGACGACGCCTTCATTCCGGGCTTGCCGTACAACGGCGGGACGGCTTCGATCAACGGAATGGGCGCACGAACGATGTGGGGCGCGTTCAACACGTTCCCGCCGCTGCCGTAGAACGTACTGCGGGAAAGCCCCGGCCGACCCGAATCGGCCGGGGCTTTCCCGGTCAGGGCCCGTGCTCTCGGCATGAATCGAACATGTGCACGCGGTTCAGGAAACGGCGTGGTTCGGCGGTTTGGCTGCGTATTTGCTGCGGGTTTGACCGGCTGCACCACCGCCAAAGAGGTTGGGGACGGCTCCGCCTCGCACATCGGTGGCTGAACATGACCGGTGGTTAGAGCCAAAAAGCGGCTCGTCCGTGGCGAGTTCCTCGAGAAGCACCCACGCGTCGTCGGGGGCGAGATGCCCTACGTTGCACCAGCGTCCCGGGGCAAGCCTCCAATTCTCGGGCTGCCCTGGCTGCGGGGTCGGCCGTGCGAGCGAGAGCTCGATCAGGTCAAGCAGCTGCGGCTCGCTGCCATCCACGTATGTACGCTCGGAGCGAGTGACCGCCCCGTGGTCGCCGGAGCCGACCGGCCTGATCCACTCGCCGTCCTCAACATCCACGCCCGCGACGCATCGCGATCCGAGCTTGGTCGAGTTTGCGAGACAGACGATGGTCGCTTGGGTTGCCACAAATCGAGGTTAGACGGCATGACCGGGCGTCGTGACGCCGCGATGGGCAGCCGGCATTGCACTCCGTTGATGGTCCACCCGGGTCCCCTGACGACCAACGACTCGCCTCGTCGCACTTCTCCGCCGTCGTCTACCAGATTGCGTGGATGGCGCAGGCGGAGCGCTAACCACAACTGCGACCGTTGGGGAGCACGCTGAGACGGAGCGCACCGCAAGACGGCGATGTCCGTGGACCATCCCCGTCGCCTTTGAAGCGCCGTACCGCCCACCGTCCGGCGGCAAGTCAGGCGGAGCGGACGCGGCCGGGCGGACTTGCTGGCCCGAAGGCCGGGACGGCCTAGCCGAACGCTGCGCGCTCGAGCTACCCCCATGCACCACGGTGCGCGCGTGGGCCGAGTTGTCTGGAGCGTCCGGGAAGGCGAGGCCGGCCAGTTTGATGCGCCCGAGATCATGGACGGCTTTCGCTCGGTCGACCCCGTAGGTGAACCCAGGCCCGGCGACCTCCTACTCCTGCCGGATGGATCCGGCCCCTGGCGCGTCGTCGACAAGAGGCGAGCCGACCGGGCCGAAGCGCCCGAGAACGTGCTCGTCGTCCAGTTGTTCGGCGACTAAGCAAGCCGCAAAGCGGATCAACCGAACCCCACGGGCAACTTCGCGGCGAGAGTGCGAAAAGATGGCCAATGGAAACACGTCCCCCTCGGGCCTCCCCGCTTGCGAATCGCCTTGACCCGCGGTGCTGGGCTCGAACCAGTGACCTCCAGCTTACGACCCTGGAGCTATGACCCTGGTCCGACCACTTGCTGGAAGGTCAGGCGAGAGAATGCTCGTTCAGCCGGGCGTCCTTGGCCCGGACGGTTCCACGCTCCAGCCCCAGGACTACGCTGCGGTTCGAGTGTTCAAGGAGGTTCACGGAGCAGGTGGCTATCTCGTAGTCCTCGGTCGCAGCTACCGCGCTTCTCGCCGTGTCGGTTCCGGGGTTAGCGTGCTAGTCCGTGGCTGACCCTTTCGGAGCATCGCGGCGCCGAGTCGTTGTGACGGGACTGGGCGCAGTGACACCGCTCGCCCCTGACCTCAGCAGGACCTGGGGCCGCTTGCTCGCGGGCGAAGGAAGTTGTGCACCGCTCACTGCTTTTGCCCTGGATGGCCACCCGGTCCGGATCGCTTGCGAGGCCGCGGAGTTCGAGCCTGGACAATGGCTCGATCGGCGCACGCAACGCCGCACCGATCGCTTCGCGCAGCTGGCGATCGCGGCCGCGCGGATGGCCGAGACGGATGCCGGTCTAGAAGCTGCTCGCGAGCCGGACAGGATCGGCGCTTCGATTGCCACTGCGCAGGGTGGCGTTGCAAGCCTCGCCGCTTGCTGCGCCGGCGCCGCGCAGGGGCGTGTTCATCCCAGCCTGGTGACCGCGTTCATGCCCAACATGGCCGCGGGCTGGGTGTCGATCGAGCTCGGCCTCCGCGGCCCCGTCACAGCACCCTGTACCGCCTGTGCCGCTTCTGCCATGTCGATCGGCGACGGATTCGACGCGATCCGCCTCGGCCGCGCCGAGGTCATGCTCTGCGGCGGCAGCGAGGCAGGGATCACCCCGCTCGCGCTGGCCGGCTTCGCCTCGATGCGCGCCCTTTCGCGCCGCAACGACGACCCAGCTCGCGCCAGCCGCCCATTCGACGCCGACCGCGACGGGTTCGTGATGGGCGAAGGCGCGGCGGTTATCGTCCTGGAAGAACTCGAGCACGCACGCCGCCGCGACGCGACCATCTACGCCGAACTCTCCGGCTACGGCGTCAGCTCCGACGCACACCACATCACTGAGCCCGACCCCGCCGGCCGCGGACAGGCGCGGGCAATTGGACTCGCCCTCGCAGACGCAGGCCTCGAAGCAGCCGACATCGACTACATCAACGCCCACGCAAGCTCAACCGGACTGGGAGACCAGACGGAAACCGCAGCACTCAAGCTCGCCCTCGGCGACGAAACCGCCCGCACCATCCCGATCTCCTCGATCAAGGGCGCAACAGGTCACTGCCTCGGAGCCGCAGGAGCGATCGAAGCAGCAGCCACCATCCTCGCCATCCGCGACCAGATTCTCCCACCCACGATCAACTACCAGACCGTCGACCCCGCATGCGACCTCGACTACATCCCCAACACGGCCCGACCCCACCACCTCGACGTCGCGTTGAGCAACAGCTTCGGCTTCGGCGGCCACAACGCCGTCCTCGCCTTCAGCAGGCACCAGACCGGCAGTTCGCGGTGAGCGACCCGGGATGCTCTGCTGCCGCGAGTAGATTGAGGGCGTGGCTGACTTGTTCCAGTTCGTGCCCGGCTATAAGCACTACATCTACGCGTCGGGGCGGGAGCCGATCTTCGTCCTCTTGCTCGCTTTCTTACTCGCGTTCATCGCGGTGCGCACCTATACGCGCCTGGGTCGGAGCCGGGGCTGGCGGAGCGGATCGTTGCGCGGCGTCCATCTCCATCACCTCGTCCCGGGCATCGTGGCGACCCTGGCATCGGCGACCGCGATCATCGCGTTCCGTCCTGGCGATAACGCGATGCTGCTCTTGTCTGCGTGCTTTGGTGCTGGCGCCGCGTTGATCCTCGACGAGTTCGCGCTCCTGCTGCATCTCGAGGACGTCTATTGGACCGAGCACGGCCGAAGTTCGATCGAAGCGACCCTGATGGGCTTCGCGTTCGGCGTCCTCTGCTTGTTGGCGACAGCGCCGATCCACAGCGACCCCAGCAAGGACGCACCGCACTGGGTGGTCGGCGGACTGATCGCCCTCAACACATCGTTCGCGCTGATCGCCTTCTTGAAGGGCAAGACCAAGCTGGGCGCCTTCGGGATCTTCGTCCCCGGCATCGCTGTAGTTGCGGCTCTGCGACTCGCCAAACCCACTTCACTCTGGGCCCACCGCTTTTACTCGGAGACCAAACTCGAGCGCAGCCAGAGGCGCGCCACCCTCCATCAACGGCGCTATGAAGGCATACAGCACCGACTGTACGACGCGATCGGCGGTACTCCCCACCTCGAACGCGGCGCTCGAGTCCGCTAGTCCCGATCGCCGCGACTTCACTCGTCGCCCACGCCGATCGGCAGGTACTCGCACCGCTTCTTTCAGGGTCACTCCCGAACACTGGCCCAGGCGACGGTGACCTCGCTGAGCGTCTAAAGGAGCGGGAACTGTCGTCCGCGAGGCTCGGCGTCCGGATGATGAGCACCTCCGCCCGCGCGTCCGTTGCTATGTCACTCACAACCGAATCAGGCCAGACGACGCAGAAGTCTCCTTCGTGCAGGTGATGCTGCAGGTCGTCGATCTTCAGGCTGACCTCCCCGCGCAGGACGACGTTGATTTCGACTGCTATTCGCGGCGGGCTTGTTGCTCGAGCCGAAGCGCGAGCACGGGGCACGAGTCCACGGTCCGACGTGCGTGTTGTTCGAGTGAGCGCGGAATCGGCGCTTCGTCGATGATGGGATAGCCCCAGTCGTCCAGAGCGACACGCTCGGGGAACAACTCGGCGCAGAGTCCGTGACCGTCGCAGGCGATCGGATTGACGCGCAGGCGGGTGCTCATGCGGCTCTCCGCTCCTGCCGGCGCCCGACCGGGAGCAGGCGCAGGTCGCGTCCAGGGCAGTGTTCGCCACGAGCGTGTAGGGCTACTTCGTCGGCGAAGACTGCGAGCGCGCTGCGGATGAAGCGTGCGGCGCCGTCCGGATGACGGCAGCCGCCGCGGCCGTCGACCTGCTCGAGCCAGCGGCGGATACGGAGATCGCCGTCGAAGGTGTCCGACTGCGACAGCGAGGCCATCGAGCCCGCGATGGCAGCCAGCCCGTAGACGCACGGTCCGCATTGGCCGGCGCTCTCGTCGGAGAGGAAGCGACTGACACGTGCGACCTCGGCGAGCGCACACGAGCCCTCCGGCAGGACGACGATCGCACGAGCCCCGAGCGATGCTCCCGCAGCAGCGAGGGAGACCTCGCTGAGGTCGCGGGCGAACGCGCTGCGAGCGTCGAGCCAGGTACCGAAGTACCCGCCGACGAGCACGGCCCGTGGCGGCTCCGTCGGTCCTCCCGCCTCCGCGACGAGGTCGCGCAGCGGAGTGCCGAACGGCACCTCGTAGACGCCGGGGCCCTGCACCGCGCCGGAGAGGGTGACGAGCGCGCTGCCCGGCTCGTCGCGCGTGCCGATCTCGCGGAACCAGGCAGCGCCGTGGCGGGCGATCAGCGCGAGCTGGGCGAGGGTCTCGATGTTCTGAACGAGGGTCGGCCCGCCGGCGATCCCGCGCTCGAAGGGGCGTGGCGGTGTCGCCGTCGGCCGCGGCGGGCCGCCGGAGACGGCGTTGACGAGCGCGGTCTCCTCGCCGGCTACGAAGGTGTCCGGAACGGCGACGATCCGGATCTCGACGCGGCCGGACCCGCCCCGCTCGCGCAGGGCGCTTTGAACCACGCCGAGTTCGCCCGGCGCTCCGTGCGACACCGCGACGATCGCCTGGTCGGCACCGACGGCCTGTGCGGCCAGCTCCACTCCGTCCAGGACGAGGTGCGGCACGTACCGGAGGAGGACCTTGTCCTTTCCGCTCGGCGGTTCTCCCTCGACACCGTTCGCGAGCACGAACTTCCGGCCGCGGCGGCCCGCGACCGCGCGGAGCTTCGAGGCGGTGGGAAATGCGGCACCGCCGCGACCGCGCAACCCGCTTCGGTCGACGGCGTCGATCAGCGCCCCTCGGTCGCGCCGGCCGGGCAGCGGCCCGTGCAGGCGCAGATGCTCCTCGCCGGTCACCGCCCTGCCGTCGGCGTGCAGTCCGAGCAGAAGACGCGAAACGGACACGGTCACGCGGAGCCTCCGCTGGAGTGGTGGACGCGGAGAGTCCCTCCCACCGAGCCGGAGGAAGGGTCGATCCGCAGCACCAGGTCGAGTCGGAGATGCCTCCCCGCTGCGTCGGCGACGACCGCGCTGATGTGGGTGCCCGCGAGCGCGACGATCGGCCCGCGGTAGGCAGCCGGGCTCCCTGCCGTGGCGTAGGCGACGTCGCTGCTCTGCATCGAGAGGCCGCCGTTCTCGAGCGGGACGCCGTAGAGCGTCGCCCGTAGCCTGCCCGCGATCGGCCCGGCGGTGCGCGCGTCGATCTGCACGGTCGCGATCCCCGAGGAGTTCGATTGCGACTGCGTGAGCGAACCGGAGACGGTCGCGGTGTAGGGGAGCCGTGTCGCCGGAGCGGCCTGCTGCACCGACGCGGCCGCGGCGACCGGACTGCGCGCGGTCGCAATCAGCGAGGTCGGCGTGCCGGCCCGAAGTGCCCAGCCGCGCTGCAGCGGCCCTGTCTTCGCCCAGACAAAGAGGAGGAGCAAGACCGCCGGCACCGCTGTGAGCGCAACGATCCGGCGTCCGGCTTCGACCCCTGGCGTCCGCAGCACTCGGAGCACGACAGCGCCAGCGACGGCGAACGTGCACGTCACGGTCAGGACGAGCAGCCAGCCGGACTTTCCGTCGGAGCCGGTGCCGAGCCCGTGCATGACCGCGACCGGCCACGACAGGTATGCGAGCCAGTGCACAGCGCGCCAGCCGCGCAAACCGATCCGCGCCCGCAGCAAGCTGGTCGCGACGAGCGCGAGCAAGAGGTCGAAGGCGACCGTTCCGAGCCCGAGCCACACGGCCCGGTACGGGGAGAGGAAGGGAACGACGGCGTCCCTCACGCCGATCGGGGCGTAGCCGTCGGCAATTGTCGTCAGCACGTGCGCGACGACGAACGCGATCGCGAGGAGCGGGACGTTGCGATGAAGCCCCGCGAGAAGCACGCGGGGGCGCGCGCGGAGCGAGCCGGCCACCCCGAGCACGACGGCAGCGGTCAGGAGCACGAGCGAGACGACGCCCGTGCCGCGCGAGAGGTACCAGAGCGTCGTTGGGCCGGTTGCTCCGATCACGCGGCCTCCGCCTCGGTTCGGGGCCAGTCGCCGACGAACACGGCCGAGCCATCGTGACGGACGAGCCGGGCGGAGAGACCGCGCAGCCCGAGCCAGGCCGGCGCATCGGCGCCGAGGACGACTGCGGCCGTGCTCGCCGCGTTGGCGTCGAGACATGTTGCTCCGGTGACGGTGACGGTGCGCCACGGCGTGACGGCCGAGCTCCCGGTGCGCGGATCGATGATGTGGTGGCGTTCACCTCCGCGCACGGGCCAGGAGCGCGCGGCGACTCCCGAGGTGGCAAGACCGCCATTTGTGACGGAGACCACCGGCCCCGCGGAGTCGAGCGGTGCGTCGTGGTGGTCGGAGATCCGAATCGGCCAGCCGCCCACGGGCACGGGGCCGGCGACGGCGACGTCGCCGCCGAGCGAGACGAGCACTCCCGCTCCGGTGAGTCGGTACACCGCCGCGGCTGCGGTGTCCGCGGCCGAGGCCTTCGCCGTCGCGCCGAGATCGAGCTCGACCCCGGCGGGGACGCCGACCTCGAGCCGCTCGGGATCGAGCTGGACGCTTCCCCATCCGGGCGAGCGGTGGGAGATGGCGAGAAAGCTTCCGTCTCGGGCGCGGACGGCGACGAACGTACGGTCGTAGCCGGCGAGGCGGAGAGCGCGTCCGACTGTGGGATCGACGAGCCCGCCGGTGCTGCGGGCCACGTCGACTGCAAGTGCGACGGCGGCAAAGAGGCGCGGGGAGACGCGGACGCACTGGCCGGCGCGGCGGTTCAGGGCCGTCAGCTCGGAGTCCTCCCGGAAGCGGCTGGCGAGCAGGTCGACCGCGCGCAGCTCGCGGACGAGTTCCCGACGAGCGCGCGCGACTGCCGCAGGGTCGGTGAGGCAGAGGACGGCGCCGGTCCCGAGCGCGCGTATCCGCGCGGAGGCGATCACGAGCCGCCGGAGACGACAACGGGCGGCGACTGCGTCGCGGACGGGGCGGGCGCGGCTGGCGGCGCAGCGCTGAGGTTGCCGGGCCCGGAAGCAGCCGGCAGCGGTGGGATCGACGTGCTCGTGCGAGCGGAAGCGGTGCTGTGCCGCCCCTTTGCCGCTGCCCCGGTGAGCAGCTTGTGCCCCGGCGCTGACGCGGCTGCGATCCCGGCGAACACGCCGCTCAGGAGTGCCGACGCGGTGAGGGCGATACCGGTGAGCCTGCGGGTACGCGCCGCGAGCGCGTCGCGGGCCGCAGCCCGCTGTTTCACTGCTCCGGCGTCGCTCATTCGCCCAGTGGAGCAGCGCTCGATGAACGACCTATGAACGGAAGCTAGGAAAACGATGAGAGAGTTTTCAGCGAACACCCGGATGTCGCCTCGGGCTGGGGCCTGAACTCTGGCGGAGGTGGCTTTCCGGTCGATCATCGAGCCCTTCCGGATTCATTCCGTCGAACCGCTGCGCCTGACGACGGTCGAGGAGCGACGCGAGGCGATTCGCGCTGCGGGTTTCAACTTGTTCGCTCTGCGCGCGGCGGACGTGCTGATCGATCTGCTCACCGACTCGGGGACGGGGGCGATGTCTCGCGACCAGTGGGCAGCCATCCAGCACGGCGACGAGAGCTACGCCGGCTCGCCGTCCTGGTACCTGTTCCGCGACGCGGTACAGGAGCTCTTCCCGTTTCGGCATGTCATCCCGACCCACCAGGGCCGCGCCGCCGAGAAGATCTTGTTCACGGCAATCGCGGGGCCCGGGAAAGTGGTCCCGAACAACACCCACTTCGACACGACGCGCGCGAACGTCGAGTTCACCGGTGCCGAGGCCGTCGATCTGCCGATTCCCGAGGCGCTGGTTCCCTCGCTCGAACATCCGTTCAAGGGGAACATGGACGTCGCCGCGCTCGAGCATCTGCTCACTGACCGAGGCCGCGACGCCGTTCCGGCGGTCTTCGTCACGGTGACGAACAACTCCGGCGGCGGTCAGCCCGTCTCCCTGGAGAATCTCCGCGCCGTCCGCGCGGTCTGTGACGCCTTCGAGGTGCCACTCTTCCTGGACGCCTGCCGGTTCGCCGAGAACGCCTGGTTCATCCGGCAACGCGAGCCGGGGCAGAGCGAGCGACCGGTCGCCGACATCGTGCGCGAGATGGCGTCGCTCGCCGACGGGATGACCATGAGCGCCAAGAAAGATCCGATCGCCAACATCGGGGGCTGGCTGGCCCTCAACGACGACGCCGTCGCGGAGCGTTGCCGCAACCTACTCGTCCTGACCGAAGGCTTCCCCACCTACGGCGGCCTCGCCGGCCGCGACCTGGAGGCGATCGCCCAGGGACTCAAGGAAGCGGTCGACCACGACTACCTTCGCTACCGCATCCGGGCGACCGAGTATCTCGGCGAGGCGCTGCTGCGGGCGGGCGTGCCGATCGTGCGGCCGACCGGCGGGCACGCCGTCTATCTCGACGCACGGGAGCTCCTTCCGCACCTCCCGCCTCTCGAGTACCCGGGCCAGGTGCTTGCCGTCGCCCTCTACGAAACAGGCGGCGTGCGCGGCTGCGAGATCGGCACCGTGATGTTCGGACGCCGCCCCGACGGAAACGAAGAGCCTGCTTCCCTCGACCTCGTCCGCCTCGCCATTCCCCGCCGCACCTACACCCAGAGCCACATCGACTACGTCGGCGAGGTGTGCGCGAACGTCGCACAACACCGCGCGGAACTGCGCGGGCTCCGCCTCACCTACGAACCTGCGGCGCTCCGCCACTTCACCGCCCGCTTCGAGCTCGTCGACGGCTAGCGTCCCGCACGAGCGTCCGGCGCCTACCGAGTCAGCTCCCGATCGACTCGAACACCGGCAGCTCCTCGGACTCTGCCGGCCGCGGTTCCTCGGGGGCTTCAAGGGCGAAGCGCGGCAGGTGCCGGTCGAGCCAATCGGGGAACCACCAGGTCCGCTCGCCGAGTAGCTGCAGTGTCGCCGGGAGCATCAGGACGCGGATCACGAGCGCATCCAGGAAGACCGCGCTCGCGAGCGCGAGGCCGAACATCTCGATCACACGTTGCCCGCCGCCGACGAAGCTCGCGAAGACGACGACCATCACGCCCGCGGCAGCCGTTATCACGCGGCCGGTGCGTATCAGCCCCTCGCGCACCGCAGCAGTCGTTTCCTTGCCATGCGTCCACTCCTCGTGAATCCGGCTCACAAGGAAGACTTCGTAGTCCATCGAGAGCCCGAAGACGATCGCGAACACCATCACGGGCAGGAAAGCCATGATCGGTCCGCCCGCGATCCCGAACAGCGAGCCGGCCCAACCGAACTGGAAGACGGCGACGACGATCCCCATCGACGCGCCGATCGAAAGCAGATTCATCACTGCCGCCTGCAACGGGATCAGCAGCGATCGGAAGACGACGAGCAGCAGCAGCGCCGAAAGGAGGACGACGACGCCGATGAAATACGGCAGCCTGCCGCCGAGTACGCTCGAGAAGTCGATCTGCGCGGCGGTCGTGCCGCCGATCCAGGCGACGATCCCCGTTCGCTGCTCGAGCAGCGGGATCACGTCGCGGCGAAGGTGGCGGACGAGCTGCTCGGTCTGCGTGCTCTGGGGCGAGGTCGTCGGATAGGCCACGACGGTCGCGACATCGCCGCTCGGACTGATCCTCGGCGGCGCGACGGCGGCAACGCCGGGGCTGCGCCGCAGCGTGGCGATGAGCGGCTCGAGTGCTGCGCTGTCTCTGGCGTGCGGGAGCTCGATCGCGAGCACGAGTGGCCCGCTGAAGCCCTGTCCGAAGCCGTGCGACATGAGGTCATACGCCTGGCGCGTCGTCTGGCTCCGCGGATCGTTGCCGGCGTCGGTGTTGCCGAGGTGGAGGCTCAGCACCGGCAGCGCGAGCACGACCATCACGGCTGTGGACGCGACGAGCGCCGCCCACGGGTGGCGCTGGATGGCCGCGACCCAACGTGTCCAGAAGGTGCTGCGACCGTGCGGCGGGGTGCCGCGGCGACGTGCGAGCAGCGTGGGGCGCCCGATGCGGTCGCCGAAGAACGCGAGCAGTCCCGGCAGCAACGTCAGCGACGCCGCGAGCACGGACAGCACTGCGATCGCGGCGGAGATTGCCACGCCGTTCAGCAGCGCCACGCCGAGCGCGAGCATGCCCAGCAACGCGATCACGACAGTCAGGCCGGCGAAGATCACGGCGCGGCCGGAGGTGTTGATCGCCTCCCCCACGGCTGCCTGGACGTCGCCGCCCAGGCGCCGGTATGCCTCTCGGTAGCGGGTGACGATGAAGAGCGCGTAATCGACTCCGACTCCTAGCCCGATCATCAGCGCGAGCTGGGTCGCGAAGTCGGGCATCGAAACGACTCGGCTGAAGAGGCCGATCAGGCCGAAGCCGGTTCCCAGCCCGAGCAGCGCGGTGCCGACAGGGAGGCCCATGGCCAGCACCGAGCCGAAGCTGAGCAGCAGCACGGCGATCGCGGCGCCGATCCCGACGAGGAACGTGTAGCCGATCGAGAAGCCGAGCGCCTGCTCGATCGCCTGCCCTTCGAGCTCGACCTGCAGCGCGGATGTGGACGCGCTCTGAGCGGTGGCGATCACCTGACGAATCGCCGCCTTCGGGAGGACGTTCGCCTTCTCGTCGAAGTTCACGGTCGCGAACGCGATGCTCCGGCTGCGGGAGATCGCCTGCCCGGCTGTGGCGTACGGGCTGATGACCGAGGCGACGTGCGGCAGCCGCGCGACCCGGGCAAGGACGTGCTGGACGCGCGCCTGGACAGCCGGCGCGGTGACCGTCCCCGCGGTGGTGTGGAAGACGATCTGGTCGACGTCCCCCGCCTGCGCCGGGAAGCTGCGTGCAAGCAGGTTCGAGGCGCGCTGCGCTCCCGTTCCGGGCAGGGTGAAGTTGTTTGCGTACTGCGAGCCGACTACGTGCACGATTCCGAGCGCCGCCGCGAGCGCAGAGATCCAGAGCGCCACGACGGCGCGGCGGTGGCGGACCGACCAGCGGGCAAGGGTCAGCACGCGCTCAGGGTAGAGCGCCGGGACTGTCGGACGACCACCGAGGAGCCGGGGCTCTGACCGCGAATTTCATCGCTCCCGGTAGCTACGCGCCTAAGGAGGCGGAGTGGTGAGAGCGTTTGCAGAGCGTTACGCGGTGGCGGCGGCTGCGTTTTTGGCGGCGGCTGTCTGGCTCGGTGTCGGTGTGATTCATGGGTTCGCATGTCTGTTCGTGTTCGTGCTGGTTGCGCAGGCGGTGCGTCTGTATCAGCGGCGAACCGATTCGCCGGCTCGCGGGCGCGCGTCGGGGCCGGGTCGTCGTTCCGGCCGCCCGCGCTCGATTGTCGAGGAGCGCAGCACGGCGCCTCGCCGCCCTCGGTCAGCTGAGCCGTTGGCTTCGCAAGGCCGCCGCCTCTATGACGGCGACCGTGAGGACGCCTGGCAGGTCTCGAGCGAGCCGGTCTGGTGAGAGCCGCCAGCTAGGGGATCGCGTCCGTGCGCTCGGCGAGTCGCCGGCGCCCTTGCCCGGTGAGGCGGTAGCGGCTCCGCTCCTCTTCGATCAGCTCCGCCGAGAGGAGCCGCTCGAGCGGTGCTTGCAGGCGGTTCTTCAGCTGCCGGCCGAAGTTCGTGCGCGGTAGACCTACTGCTCGCGCGAGCTCGTCTGAGCGGCTGCCGGGAGAGCGGCGAAGCGCGACCAGGATCGCCACGTCAAGGGACGCTTCCTCCATCGCTCGGCCACGGTACGGGTCCCCCATGAATGGCTGGTGAAGTGTGGGAGCCAGCTACGCTCGGTTCGATGCCGAGCGCCCCTGTTGCGGCTGTATCGCTGGTCGTTGGCTACGGCCTGGCTAGTACGACCGGGAAGCGGCCGCTGGGCGGACTTGTCTTCGCCGGGGGCACGGCCTGGTGTGCGCGCGAATGGGCCCGTCGACGAGGTGCTCCGGCCGCGGTCGGTCTGGTGGGCGTCCAGCTTGGCGTCTTCGTCGCTTCGCACCGGCTTGCCCGCAAGCTCGGGGCCCGGCCGAGTGTTCTCGCCGCTTCGGCCGCCAGCGGTGTCGCTGCTGCGCTTGTCGCCGACCGCCGCTGAGCAGCGACGAAGGTCGGGCAATGAGCAGGGGCGAGAGTCAGCCTGCTGCCGTGGCGGGACCGGGTGCTCGCACACGTCGTCGCGGTCGCGTACGTCGCTGGGGTCGCCGGCTGGCGCTGGCACTGCTCGTGCTGGTCATCGCGGTCACGTTGGCGGCGGTGGCCTATGACCTGGCGTCGAACGGCGAGATGCAGCCGGCGAGCTCGCTCTACGGCGGACCTTTCGTCCGCGTCGATGGGACGCTCCTCGCCTACCGCAAGTGGGGCCGTGGGGGATCGCCGGTTGTGCTGCTCGGCGGCGCCGCCGAACCGTCCTGGGTCTGGCACACGGTAGGCCCACTCCTCGCGCGCGCAGACCACCGCGTGTTCGCTCTCGACCTGCCTCCCTTCGGCTACAGCCAGCGGCGCGGCCCGTACACAATGGCCCACTGGCTCCAGCTCCTGCAGCGATTCGAACGACACTTCAACCTCAGGCGCCCCGTACTCGTAGGACACTCGCTCGGAGCGGGCGTCGCGGCAGCCGCCGGGCTAGCCCGCCCCAGCCGAGTCGCCGGCGTAGTCTTGCTCGACGGAGACGCGCTCGCCTTCGGCGGCAACCACGCCTGGCTTTCCGACCTGCTCGTCTATCCCTACTACACGGCGCTCTACCGGATCGTCACCGGCTCGGACTGGATCGTCGGCCGCGCCCTTCGCAACGCCTGGGGCCCGGACCCTCCCCCGCTCGACCAGGCAACGTTCTCCCCGTTTGAACGCCCCTTCCGAGTCCAGGGAACCGACGCCGCGCTCAAGCAGTTCCTCGCGGGCGGCATCCCTGGTCTCACCCTCTCCCGGCTCGCCCACCTCCGCACGCCGCGAGCCGTGATCTGGGGCGCAAACGACACCGTGGACTCGCTCGCCAGCGGCCGCGCCACCGCTGCCGCGCTCCACACGCGTTTCCAGACGATCCCTGGCGCCGGCCACCTCTCCATGCTCGCCCGACCCCGCGCCGTGGCCAACCGCATCCTCGGCTTCATCGCAACCGCCCGCCACGCGAACTCCAACGTGCACCACTAGACGCAGATAGCGGCGGGCTCGGGAAGCAGAAATTGCCGGGACTTGATCGACGCAAGGGAACGCTCATGATTGACCTGGATAGTCACACTGCCATGAGTCGTCAAGAGGCCGAGCGCTGGCAGACGTTCATCGCCTTCTGGCTTGTAGGTGGCCTCGCCTTGCTCACAATCGGTGTCGCCGTTTTCGTCGCGGTCCATCACGGGCACCGCCTCGGCGGCGTCCTGGCCCTGCTAGGGGTCGGCTGCCTCGCGATCGGCGTCGCTGTTTGGCGGATTCGGCGCGCTGATCGGTAGAGCGTCCGTGGCACAACGCATGGCCTGACTCGTCTACGCAATCACCCAAGCACATCGACCGCCTCCCCTCACCCACGCATAGGCTCACCCGCGCGGCTGGGGCGAGCTGTGACTCCCCGGGCGACAAACAACATCGCCTCAGTCTCGAGGCGGCCATGCCAACGCACCACGGCGCGGTCGAGCTTCTCCGGTTCCTGCTCGGCGAGGAGGTCGAGATAGCCGGCGCCCACCCTCGTCGATCTCGATGACGACCTCGTGACCTTCGCGCGCGCGGCTCGCGACCTGCTCACGCCGTGACGGATCCTCGCGGGATAACGGCTCCCCCGCCACCACGTCGCGCCCGCCTACGAGGTGCGCGAGCGGCTCATCGCCTTCGCGCTCCTCCGCGAGCGCCGCCTCGAAGCCGCGGTCGAGCTCCGCGCTACGCGATCCGGTCGTGTACGTCAGCCGCGTCGCCACCGCCCGAATAGCATCTCACGCCATGGCGAGCCGGTCGCTCTTCGTCGCAGCCCTCCAGACCGCGGGCGTTCCCGGCGACCCTACGGCGACACTCGAGCAGTTCGAGCGGAACGTCCGCGCGCTCCGCTCAACGTTCGACGGCCTGCAGCTCGTCCTCGCGCCTGAGCTGCACCTGATGGCGCTGCCACCACTCCTCGATGAGGAGGTCGGAGCCGCGCCTGAGGGGCTAGCAGTCGAGATTCCCGGCGCGCTGACGGAGCGGCTGGGCGCGCTTGCCCGCGAGACCGATCTGTGGCTCGTGCCGGGGAGCGTGTACGAGCGTGCCGGCGAAGCCGTCGCGAACACCGCCGTCGTCCTCTCACCGGTCGGCGAACTCGTCGCGACCTACCGCAAGTGCTTCCCCTGGCAGCCGTACGAGACGACGCAACCAGGCACGAGCACCGTCTGCTTCGACATCGACGGCGTCGGACGCTTCGGGCTAGCGATCTGCCACGACGGCGCCTTCCCGGAAATCTTCCGCGCGCTTGCGTGGCAGGGGGCCGAGGCGATCTTCCAGGTGACGCTGACCGGAACGTCCGACCGCGACGCCGAGACGGTGATCGCGCGCGCGAACGCGATCGTCAATCAGGTCGCGGTCGTGAACGTCAACGCGGCGGCGCCCGTGGGCAACGGCCGCAGCCTCGTGATCGATCCCGAGGGCGCCGTGCGGTACGAAGCGGGCGTCGGCGAGGAGGTCGTGACGGCCGTGCTCGACCTCGACCAGGTGGAGCGGGTCCGGGAACGCGGCAGCTTCGGGATCAACCGACTCTGGGAGGAGATGGACCGCGTCGGGCCGGGCCTCGACCTTCCGCTGTACGGCGGCTCCTACCGGCCACGGCCGCGGTAGAGCTCGAGCACCTTCTCGCGCGGCAGCGCACGTACCAACCGCCGCTCCCGGCCGACCGTGTCGACCGCCGCCCACAGCGAGCACAGCACTGCCTCCTCAGTCGCGTCGACGGCAGCCTGGAAGAGCGGATCGAGATCGCTGTCTGTGAAGGAGCGCTCGTTCGAAGTCGCGAAGGCAACGAAGATCTCGCCGCTGCCGTGGTGCGCGACCGAGCCGGCGCGCGCGAGTCCGAGGCCCGCGCGGCGCGCGAGCCGCTCGAGCTGCGCCGGCGCGAGGGGGGCGTCGGTCGCGACGACGGCGATGCAGCTGCCGCCGGGATCTGGGGCTTCGTCCGGCTTCTCGTCAAGCAGCTGTCCCACGGGAACACCGTCGACGCGAAGCTGCTCTCTCGTGCCGAAGTTCGTGAGTAGGAGGACTCCGACGGTGTGGTCACCTGCCCGCCGGCTCGAAGAGCCGATGCCGCCCTTCCAGTCGAAGCAGCTCATGCCGGCGCCGGCGCCGACTGCTCCTTGCTCGAACTCGGCTGTCGCGTCAGTGACGGCATGGGCGACGTCGCCCGGCTGCACATGCGCTACGCGCGCGTCCGAAAGCCAGCTGTCGTCGCACTCGCCGACGACAGGGATGACGACGTCATCGACACCGACGCGCGGGTCGCGCGCCATCGCAACCGAGACGGCGCCGTCGTAGACGCGTCCGACCGCATGGGTCGCGGTGAGGTAGACCGGCGTATCGAGCAGGCCCCATTCCCGGATCTGGAGCGAGCCGGTCAGCTCGCCCGCGCCGTTGAGCACGGCCGTGCCGGCCGGCAGCGGGAGCGACGGCGGGACGACGGCAGTCACGCCGGTCCGCTCGACCGTGACGTGACCGACCTTGATCCCGACGTCGGCGATCGAGTTCCGCGGCCCGGGATCGAGCGTGCCAATGACGATGCCGTCCTCGCGCGGCCGTGACATGGTGCGACCCTAATGCTGCCGTTCGTCTGGAGCGACGACTGCCTGCACCACGAACCGGAGGCGGAAGTCTGGGTCGGAGTGCGAACACCGGCGACGGAAGTGCCGGCGCGGGCCGTCGCGATCCGCGAGGCGCTCTTCGCGGCCGGGGCACGTGAGGTTGCGACGGTCGCGCACGACGATGCAGCGCTGCTCGCGGTGCACGATCCCGCGCTCGTCGAGTTCCTGCGCACGGCGTGGGACGACTGGTCGACGGCCACCCTCCCCTCCGACCGCGTAGTGCCGTACGTCTTCGCGCGATCCGAGCTCACCAGCGGACGCGTGCCCGCCACTCCGGCTGCTGTCTCGGCCCGGCCGGGGCTCTTCGCCTACGACACGATGACGCTCATCGGCCCCGGGACCTGGGAGGCGGCGCGAGCTGCGGTCGATGTCGCGCTCACGGCCGTCGACCTCGTCGCCAACGGAGAACCGATCGCCTACGCATGCTGCCGCCCGCCCGGCCACCACGTCACGCGGTCGCTCTACGGCGGCTCCTGCTACCTCAACAACACGGCCGTCGCGGCCGCCGAACTGCTCACACGCGTCGGCGGCCCGGTCGCCGTGGTCGACATCGACGCCCACCACGGCAACGGGACGCAGGAGCTCTTCCTCGACCGCAGCGACGTGCTCACGGCCTCGGTGCACGTCGACCCGGGCGCGGGCTGGTTCCCACACTTCCTCGGCTTCGCGGCCGAAGGCGACGCTGCGAACCTCAACCTCCCCCTCGCTCCGGGCACCGGTGACGACGGCTGGCTCGCGGCCGTCCGCAGGGCGGCGACGTTCGCCGCCCCAGCACGCGCGCTCGTCGTCGCACTCGGCGTCGACGCGGCAGCGGGCGACCCCGAGAGCCCGCTCGAGGTGACGGCTACCGGTTACTGCGAGGCGGGCCGCATCCTCGGGGGGCTGGGGCTGCAGACGGTCGTCGTCCAGGAGGGCGGCTACGACCTCGCCACCATCGGGCCGCTGGTCGTCGAGACCCTGACGGGCCTTGCGAGGTAGAACACGCCGATGAAACCGCTTCAGGACGGCGGCACGATCGGCGTCGGCGCGTTCGCCAGCTCCTACGACATGCGCTCGGAGGTCGACCGCGGCGTCGAGTGGTGGGAGAGCCGCGGCTACCGGGTCAAGCTCGCCCCCGGCGTCTACGCGCGTGACGACTACGTGGCCGGCGACGCGCGCAGCCGCGCCGACGACCTGCACGAGCTCTTCGCCGACCCTGAAGTGGACGTCGTCCAGACGCTCCAGGGCGGGTTCGGCTCCAGCGAGATGATCCCCCACCTCGACTTCGACCTCATCGCCGCCAACCCGAAGCCGTTCGTCGGCTACTCGGACATCACGTCGCTGCACGTGCCGATCCGGCAGCGCGCCGGCTTCCCCACCTTCTACGGGTACGGCCTGATGGGAGTCGGCGACAAGGACACGAGCGAGTTCACGCACGACCGGCTGCTCGGCGTGCTGCGGGGCGACGTCACGGGACCCGTTCCGCCGGACCCCGACGACCCCTATGTGCGTGCGATCGCGCCCGGCCGCGCCACCGCCCCGCTCGTCGGCGGCTGCCTCTGGCTCCTCCTCCAGACGCTCGGCACGCCGTGGGAGCTCGAGACCGCCGGAACCATCCTCTTCTTCGAGGACACACACGCACCGCCGTACTACATCGACGGGCAGTTGACGCAGCTCCGCCACGCGGGGAAGCTCGACGATCTGCGAGGTGTCGTCGTGGGCGAGATGAACCGCTGCGACTACGGCGACCTGCCGCGTGACGTCTCGGACTGGCGTGCCAGCAGGTCGATCGAGGACGTCCTCGAGAAGCACATCCAACCGCTCGGCGTGCCCGCGCTCTACAAGCTTCCGATCGGGCACGGCAAGCATCAGGCTTCCATTCCGCTGGGAGTCCGTTATACGCTCGATGCCGACGCACGGACACTGACCGTGGACGAGTCACCATTCGAGGGCTAGAGGGAGGGCACGATGAAGAGACGGTGGCTGGCGGCGCTCCCGCTGCTGTCCGGGGGGCTGATCCTGGCTCTTACCGCCTGCGGCGGTAGCGGTAGCAGCGGCAGCAGCGGCGGAACGTTCCGCCTGGGCACGTCCAACGGGATCGACTCCCTCAACCCGTACGTGGCCTTCAACCAGGACTCGTACAGCGCCTTCGAGTACATCTATCCGGTCCTCGTCCAGTACGACAAGAACCTCCACTTCGCGCCGTTCTTCGCCAAGTCGTGGCACGCCTCGAACGGCGGCAAGACCTGGACGTTCCAGACGCAGCCAAACGCCAAGTGGAGCGACGGCAAACCCCTCACCGCGGCCGACGCCGCCTGGACGATCAATACGGACATCAAATACAAGGACGGCGGTGCCGCGAACGCCGCGGGAACGATCAGCCACATCACGAACGCGACCGCCCCGAACCCGACGACGCTCGTCGTCCACTACGACGAGGCAGGTAGCCCAAGCTGGGTTCTCAGTCAGTTCCAGCAGTTCTACATTCTCCCGAAGCACATCTGGGAGCAGCACACGGGCAACAAGGGCGCCAACCTGAAGACGTTCCCGAACAACGCGCCGGTCGTGGGTTCCGGCCCGTTCAACCTCGTCAAGTTCCAGAAGAACAACGTCGCGGTCTTCCAGCGCAACAACTCCTACTGGGGCGTGAAGCCCAAGATCGAGGAGTTCGGGCTGCAGCAGTTCTCGGACGACGACGCGATGGTCACCGCGCTGAAGGCGCACGACCTCGACTCGATCGAGGCCGTACCCGCGACGGCGATGAGCACGCTCCGCAGCGCGGGCTTCGAGGTCTCGGACGTGCCGGGCCTCGACCAGACCGACTTCATCATCAACTCGAGCCCGCACAAGAAGACGCATCCCGAGCTCGCCAACCTGAAGGTGAGGGAAGCGTTCGACCATGCGATCGACCGCCAGAAGATCGACAACGTCACCTGGCTCGGCGCCGCGCAGCCTGCGGAATCGATCATCCCCGCCTCCGCCGGTGCCGGGTGGCACAACCCGCATCTGAAGGTGGTCAGCTTCGACCTCGCGCTCGCGAACAAGCTCCTCGACCAGGCCGGGTACAAGCGCGGCCCCGGCGGGATCCGCGTCGCGAACGGCCAGAAAATGTCCTACAGCGTCATCGCTCCCACGGACGTCGCGAGCATTCCACGCACGTTCCAGATCATCCAGACCGACTTCGGGAAGATCGGCGTACAGCTGAAGGAGGAGGCCCTGGACTCGAGTGCCGCCTTCGCCAAGATGACGAGCCCGAACAACACGTACCAGGGCTTCGACCTGGCGATGTGGGACTGGACCGCCCTCATCGACCCGGACTTCATGCTCTCGGTCGTGACCTGCGCCCAGTACGGCGGTTGGAGCGACTCGGGCTACTGCAACAAGACCTACGACAAGATGTACTCCGAGCAGCAGGTGGCGCCGACCGAGGCGAAACGCCGCCAGATCGTCTGGGCGATGCAGGCGATGCTGTACAACCAGCGGCCGTACCTCTGGCTCGCGAACGACGACTCCGTGGCGGCGGTCGCCTCGAAATGGGCCGACTTCGAGAACACGGCGCAAGGCCCCTTCAACGAGCTGAACATCGAGAGCCTGACGCAAGTGCACCTCAAGTAGGAGGTTCCTCGTGCGAGGAGCCGACTATGTCCTGAAGCGGGTCTTCTTCGCGATCGTCACCGTCTGGGTGGCGGTGACGATCAACTTCGTCCTCTTCCGCCTCGCGCCCGGCACCGCCGTCACGAACCTCTCCCGCGTCCCGCACGCGACGCAGCAGCTGCGGCACGCGCTCGAGGTGGAGTTCGGCCTCGACAAGTCGAAGTGGCAGCAGTACGTCATCTATCTGAAGCAGCTGGCCCACGGGAATCTCGGCATCTCGTTCGAGAACCAGCAGCCCGTCTCGACGAACCTCCGGATCGCCCTGATCAACACCCTGCCGATGGTCACGCTCGGCACCGTCTTCGCGATCGTGTTCGGCATCTTCACCGGGGTCATCGCCGCCTGGCGGCGACGGACGAAGACCGAGGGCCTGGCGGTCAGCACCGCGCTCGCCTTCTACGCGATGCCCACGCAGTGGCTCGGGCTGATGCTGATCATCATCTTCGCGGGGATATTCCCGACGGCCGGGATGACGAACGAGTTCCTGCTCAACCCGCCGTTCTGGACGCACGCGAAGGACATCGCGTCGCACATGTTCCTGCCGGCGTTGACGCTCGGGCTCACGCTGTACGGCGAGTACACGCTCATCGTCCGCTCCGCGATGCTGGAGACGCTCGGCGAGGACTACGTCCTCACCGCCCGCGCAAAGGGACTGAAGCCGAGGACGATCGTCAGGAAGCACGCGCTGCGGAACGCGATGCTGCCGATCACCACCCTCATCGCGCTCTCGCTCGGCTACATCGTCGCCGGCGCCATCCTGATCGAGGTGGTCTTCTCCTGGCCGGGAATCGGCAGCGCGGTCTTTCAGGCGGTGGAGGAACGTGACTACCCAATGCTCCAGGGAGCGTTCCTCGTGCTGACGGTGTCGGTCATCTTCTTCAACCTCGTCGCCGACCTCCTCTACTTCAAGCTCGACCCGAGGATCACGGAGTGAGCGAGGCAACATTTTTCGCCGAGGCGCCGCCGCCCGAGACCAGCTCGAGCAAGCGAGGCTTCGTGGTCGAGACGCTGCGTCACCAGCGCGTCGCTCTGGGCGCGACGCTGTTCCTCGCCGCCTGCGTGGCCATGGCGATTCTCGCGCCGTGGATCGCGCCTTACCCGCTCCACGAGCAGGTCGGCCACGTATTCGGCCACCCCTCCTGGCAGCACTGGCTCGGCCTCGACGACGGCGGCATCGACATGGTCACGCTCCTGATCTGGGGGATGCGCGTCTCGCTCGTCGTGGGGTTCGCGGCGACCTTCGTCTCGATGGTGATCGGAGGCGTCGTGGGCGTCGTCGCCGGCTACTTCGGCGGCCACACCGACAACGTGCTGATGCGGATCACCGACTACTTCCTCGTCATCCCCGATGTCCCGCTGATGATCGTCGTCGCCGCGATCTGGGGGCCGAGCCTCTTCCACATCATCATCGTGATCGGGATCCTGCTCTGGACCAGCACGGCGCGCGTGATTCGCGCCCAGGTGAAGAGCGTGCGGGAGCGCGTGTACGTGAAGCGGGCGCGGGCGATCGGAGCGGGCCACACGAGGATCGTGCTACGGCACGTGCTGCCCCAGGTCGCGCCGCTGCTGGTCGCAAGCACCGTTCTGACCATCGCCGTCGCGATCTTCGACGAGACCGCGCTCGCGTTCCTCGGTCTGAGCGATCCGAGCACGATCTCGCTGGGCAGCATCATGGAGCACGCGTTCCAACGGGCGGCGATCTCGACCGGAGCCTGGTGGGCGATCGTTCCGCCGGGCGTACTGGTCACTCTCCTCATCCTCGCCTGCAGCCTCATCGGTGGAGCGCTGGAGGACGCGCTCAACCCGCGGCTGAGGGTCGCGCACCTGTCGGCGCGCACCTTCCGGCTGCGTCCGCTCGTCGGTCGTGGGAAGGATGCTCTTTGAGCGCACCGCTGCTGCAAGTCGATGACCTCCAGGTCTGGTTCGAGCTCGAAGGGCGTGGCGAACTGCACGCCGTGCAGGGCGTGAACCTCTCGCTCGAGCCCGGCGAACGCCTTGGGCTCGTCGGGGAGTCGGGCTGCGGGAAGACGACCACGGCGCTCGCGATCATGGGCCTGCTCCCGTCGAGCGCCAGCGTCTCGGGCCGTGTCCTGCTCGAGGGAGACGACATCCTCGCCGGCGGCGAGAACGCGATCCGGCCGCACCGCTGGGTGGACATCGCGATTGTCTTCCAGGGGGCGATGAACGCGCTGAATCCCGTGCGCACCGTCGGGCAGCAGATCGTCGAGGCGCTCGAGTTCCACGATCGCGCCAAGGGCGTGACCGCGCGGAGCCGGACAGGGGAGCTGCTGGAGGCGGTCGGAATTCCAGCGGGTCGGGGAGCGCGCTACCCGCACGAGCTGTCGGGCGGCATGCGCCAGCGGGCGGCGATCGCGATGGCGCTCGCCTGCAACCCCAAGGTGCTGATCGCCGACGAGCCCACGACGGCGCTCGACGTGATGGTGCAGGCGCAGATCCTGGAGCTGCTCGACGGGCTCTGCCGGGACTTCGGCCTCGCGCTCATCCTCGTCACGCACGACCTGCCGGTCGTGGCGCAGCTCTGCAACCGCTGCGCCGTGATGTACGCCGGCGAGATCGTCGAGCGCGGTCCCCTCACGGCGATCTACCACACGCCCGGACATCCCTACAGCCGGATGCTGTTCGCCGCATCGCCGGATCTCGCCGGCCTCGACGATGCTGTGCTCTCGATCCCTGGAGCGCCGCCGCGGCTTGATCGGCCGATCGCCGGCTGTCCGTTCAGCCCGCGCTGCGACTCCGTCTTCGACGCCTGCTCGGTTCGGCCGCGGCTCGAGCGGCTCGCAGAGGATCACGACGCCGCCTGCCACCTCAACTCACGGGTCCCGGCATGAGCGCCGAGCCGACGCTGCTCGAGGTCGAGGACCTCGTCGTCCGCTACCCGATCAATCGCGGCCTCGTCAGCTCGGCCGCCCGCCGGCCACGCCGCAGCGTGCACGCCGTCGAGGGCGTGTCACTGTCGCTGGACCGGGGACAGATGCTCGCCCTCGTCGGCGAATCGGGCTGCGGCAAGACGACAACCGCCCAGGCAGTTCTGAGACTGGTCGATCCTGTCTCCGGAGCGATCCGCTTCGACGGTCGAGACCTCGTGCCGCTCGGCCAGCGCGAGCTGCGTCCGCTGCGCCGCCGGATCCAGGTCGTCTACCAGGATCCCTACGAGTCGCTCGACCCGCGGTTCCGCGTCCGCGCCGCGGTAGAGGAGCCCCTCCTGGTCCACCGCCTGGGCGGCTCGAAGACCGAGCGGGCCAAGCGGGTTCGCGACGCACTCGTCCGCGTCGAGCTCTCGCCGCCCGAGCTCTACCTCGACCGGTATCCGCACGAGCTCTCCGGGGGCCAGCGTCAGCGGGTGGCGATCGCCGCGGCGCTTGTCCTCGAGCCCGAGGTGCTCGTGGCAGACGAGCCGGTCTCGATGCTCGACGTCTCCGTCCGAGCCGGCGTCCTCAACGTCCTCGACGGCCTGCGTGAGCAAGGCCTCGCGATCCTGATGATCACGCACGACCTCTCCACAGCGGCCCGCTTCGCCCAACGAATCGCCGTGATGTACCTCGGCCGCATCGTCGAGGAAGGGCCGGCGCGTTCGGTCGTGCGAAACCCACAGCACCCGTACACGAAGGCGCTGCTTTCGGTCGTGCCGCGGCGCGACCCGAACGACCGGCAACGGCCGCAGATCCTGCAAGGCGAGACACCGGACGCGGTGGCGATCCCCACCGGCTGCCGCTTCCATCCACGCTGCCCGGTCGCCGTCGAGCGCTGCGCGCAGGAGGATCCGTCGCTAGCGCGGCCGGCATCGGGCGAGGAGGGTCATCGGGCCGCGTGCGTGCTCTTGCCTCTCCGCTCGTAGGCGGCCTCGGCTCAGAGCAGTCCGGCCGGTAGTCGATCCCTCGTCTGGGCCAGCGTCCTCTCACCTGACCTGAAGGCCGTGGACGCGACCGTCAAGACACACATCAACCACGTCTTCGCCAAGACCGGCGCACGAGACCGCGCGCGCCCAAGCTGTCCGCTACCCACACACACGGCCTCGCGGAAAGCTCTAAGCGCCAGATCCTCGCGGACTTAGACGCTACGCGGAGCGCTGAGGCCGTTTCTTAGCAACGACGTAAAGCGTGACTGCGGCGATCCCCACGCGAAAGAGCCACTTCAGCACTTCAGTTCTGCCGCCTTCACTCTTCCGAACCTACCTCGTTCACGCTGTTCGCCGCAAGCGATTAGCGAGCGAGTTACCCGTGAGAGCGACGGCGCCTCGATGGGAGGACGGACCTATCCGCAGGCGCCGTCGGCTCTCAGCCATCACAGGAGTTCTCATCCTGACGCTAACCCCATTCGTGGAGGAAAGGTTGCTGCCGTTAACCCGGTCGCGCTGCAACGCATCGCCGACATCCCCGGCGAAGCGCGAGACGTGCGCGAGGCCGCCCGTACGGGTAGCCGGGCGGCGTGACACTGAGTTGGGCCAGCGTTCGGGAGTGACCCCTGAGCGCGAGAGTGTTCGGTGTGGTACGTCTCCCTCGACTGGGTCAAAGCTGCCGACCACGGGTCGCCGATAAGAAGCCGCAATGGGACCCACCTTGGCTCGCGCAACTCGTCTCTTCTTCGTGATCGCCGCCGTGCTTGTCGGCGCGACCGCGGCAGCTGGCTCCGCAGCTACGCCCAGCATGGCCAGCACGGCGCGGGTGAGCCGGAGTGGCGGCCTCGCCGGAACATGGAGAGGGACACTCAGCGGTTCGGCCCATGGAAGCGTCCGCCGGGAACGAATCCTGATCGTCGTGAACGCACACGAGAGCGCCGGACGCTGGAAGGTCAGCCCGACTTGTCATGGCAGCTTGACCCTCGACAGCGTCTCGGGCGGCTACCACCACTACCGCCGCCGCGTGGCTTCAGGCGCCTCCTGTCTCGGAGGCGATATCGATTGCCTGATGCGTATCGGCGCCCACATTTCCGACTGGGTCACCCCGCGTCCCGGCGGCTATGCGCGAAACGGCACCCTGCATCGCGTTCGGAACGTGTAGATCTCACACCCGTCGCTGTACTCCGCGCCGGGCGGGACTAGCGTCGGCTCGGCGAGGGTCCTCTCACCTGATATCCAGGGTCGTAGCTGGGGGTTCTCGAGACCCCATACAGTTGACGCGCTGCTTAGCAAGAAAGCCGTGCCAGCGGTTTCCTAAACCGCGTGCGCATGTTCGATTCATGCCGGGGGCATTCTCTGTGGAGCCAAGTCTCAGAGAAAGACCCGCAACTCGGTGTATTTGACCTCCCGACCGTGTTGCCTCGCTGGGAACCGCCGCGCCGTGCGCTCAAAGTCACCTCCATACCACGCGATGGGCAGGTGGGACCGCCGCGGCCTGCTTGGGCAGTATGTGGTTCGTGAGCCGTCTGCTCCCTGCGCTGCTGGTCGTGCTGGTTCTCGTTGCAGCTGGCGAAGCGGCCGCTGCGCGGCGTTCCCAGCCGCTTCGCGTCCTGCTCGGCCGCTCCGAGCGCGGCCGCCCGATCGTCGCGTTCCACACGGGCAACCCGCACGGGACCCCCGTCCTCGTCTTCGGCTGCATCCACGGGACCGAGTGCGCCGGGATCGCGATCGCGCGCGCGCTCGAGCGCGTCCACACCGGGGTCGACCTCTGGATCGTCCCGAACCTCAATCCCGACGGATACGCGATCGGCAGGCGCCAGAACGGGCGCGGCGTCGATCTGAACAGGAACTGGTCGTCGGACTGGCCGGGCGGCGGCCGTCCGTGGGACACCTACTACCCCGGGCCGAGGCCGTTCTCGGAGCGGGAGACGCGGATCGCGCGCAACCTCATCCTGCGGATCCGCCCGCGCGCCGCCATCTGGTACCACCAGCACATGGACCTCATCTGGGCCTGGGCGCAGAGCACCCGCGCCGGTCGCATCTACGCCCGAGCGGCCGGCATGCGCTTCTATCACCACGAGAACCTCGGCGGCACCGCGCCCGACTGGCAGAACCACCACCTGTCCGGCACGGCCGCGTTCGTAGTGGAGCTTCCGGGCGGCAGCCTCTCGCCACGGCAGGTGCACCGTCAGGTCCATGCGGTGCTCGCGCTCGGCTCCCGGCTCGCCTCGTCCTCGATTCCGTAGTATCAGAGTCTCCGGCGGCTCCCTTCTTCCGTCAACCGCTAGAAGTCGGTACCTCCGGCCCATGGTCGCGCTCAGATCGCCGCTGACAGCGTCGGCCTTGCCGTCCGGCCCCGGATCGGAGGAGAGATGTTCCGCTACAGGCTCCACTCGCCGGAAGGGGACGACCTCGGCGAAGCCACCTATGCGGTGATGATCAAGCCGGGTGAGGAGATTCACCTAGGCGCCGGACAGCGGTTCACCGTCGTCGACGTGGTCCCGTTCGCGGAGGACGAGTCGCGGTTCGTTGGGCTTCAGGTGGAGGCGGTCTAGACGCGGTCCGAGGCGAGTCGTAGTGTCAGCGCATTCCTAGACGGGGAGGTCTGTCGGTGACACTGAAGGTCGGAGGGATCGTCGCAATCGGCTGCGTCCTGTCGGTTGCGCTTGCGGGCTGCGGGGGTGGTGGCGGCGGGACCAACAGCAGTAGCCACACCTATGTCGTGACGCCGCCAGCAAGCAGTGGCGTCTCGGGTATCTATGTGACCATCGTCTCGCCCGTGGCGATTCCCACGAGCCTCTTAACGAAGAGCGGCGGGAAGATCGTCAGCCACCCGACCGGCCCGCAGAAGTGCTCGTACACGAAGACGGCCCACGGGTTGCATGGCCAGTGGGCGGATCTGAACGGGAAGACGGTGACAGTGAAGGTCAACGGCTCTAGCCAGCTCGCGCCCATGGTCTGCTCGATCCTCAAGAGCTCGGCGTTCAACCCTGCGCTTCTCGCACAGGCCTAAGGCTGACCGCCGATCCCGTTGCCGGCGGCCGCCGGGTAGCACCGGCAAGCGTCGACACCTGCAAGGGCCGAGCGACGGCCACGTGCCCGTACGTGGAGAAGACCGAAGCTCTCCGCGGTGAGCGTGGCCATCGCGGATCCGGATGGGGGTGCCTGAATGACTGGACGTCGGCTCGTCTGGCGGCCCGCCACGTCGTCGGGGTGCTCAACTCCTGACCGCCGCCGCTTGATCGACACCGCGTGCCTGTCGGCCGGTGATGAGGCGCTCGGGATCGAAGAGTCTCGAAACAACACGCCATGCAGCGAGGTCGACGACGAGCAGGGCGAGCGCGAGTCCGACCGCGAGCGGGACGGATGGCTTGATGACCTGGAAGGAGAAGAGGGCTGTCAGACCGAGCAGTGGCAGACCGGCGAGGGTAGCGAGTTGCTGGGCGACGCGTACGTCACTTGCGCGGGTGGAGATGGCGATGCCGACCCAGATCGCCCAGAGGGCGAGGAGCGGAATGAACAGGAGCTGGGCGAGCAGCTGCGGGGGGTGCCAGACGACGTCGGTGACGACTTGGGCGGCAGCGACGCGGACGCTGATCAGGACGACGAAGTAGATCGCGTAGGCCATGCCGACCGAGGGCACGAACGCCGCTGCGGCTTTCCCGAGCAGCAGGTCCGAGGGGGTCACCGGGGTCGTTAGGACCGGCTCGAGCGTTCCCTGGTCGCGTTCGCCTACGACCGAGTAGGCGGCGATCACGGGCGGGAGCGCGATCGGGACGATGAGGAGTAGGAGCGAGATCGTTCCGACGGCAGCCTGCACTTCGGGTCCCGTGGCATCGGCTGGGATCTTGAAGATGGTGATCATCGGCGTGATCAGAAAGACGAGCGGCAGCACGGCCATCGTCCCGATCACGAAACGGTTGCGCCGGAACTCGCGCACCTCCTTGTGGAACACGGCCCCGATCCGCTGCCGGCTCACCGACTCGCCTCGACGTCCTCGTTCACCAGCTCGAGGTAGACGTCCTCGAGCGAGTGCTTGTCCTCGCTGAGCGAGAGCACATCGGCTCCGGCCGCGACGAGCGCCCGGGTGACCTCCGGCGCAGCGATGCGGGCGTCGCGCACCGAGAGCACGTAGCCACTCGTCTCGTCGGCACGCCAACTCTCGACGCCACTGACTGCGAACACGCGCCCCGGATCCGTCAGCGGCGCAACGGTTCGAACGACGAGCGCCTTGGAGAAGAAGCGCTCGCGCAGCTCCTCGGGTCTGCCCACGGTCCGCAGGCGCGTGCTGAGAATTGCGACGCGGTCGCAGAGCCGCTCGGCCTCCTCGAGCCGGTGCGTGGTGAGAAACACGGTCACACCACGCACGCGCAACGCGTCGATCAGCTCGTGCACCTCGCGACTGGCGACCGGATCCAGTCCGGAGGTCGGCTCATCGAGGAAGACGATAGCCGGGTCGCTCAACAACGCCCGCGCTAGCGCGGCTCGTTGCCGCAGCCCTTTCGAGAGGCTGCCGCAAAGGTCGTTTTCGCGTGAGCGGAGGTTGACGGCATCGAGCGCGCGGCGTATTCGCGCCGCTGTGTCGCGTCTCCCATACAGACCCGCAAAGAATGCGAGGTTCTCGGCAACCGTCAGCCGCAGGTACAAGCCCGGATTCTCTGGCATCACAGCGACCCGTTGCCGGATCTCGACTCCGTTCACAGGCTCGAGCGGGAGGCCCGCCACCATCGCCGAGCCCGATGTCGGCGCGATCAGGGTGCCGAGCATCCGCACCGTGGTCGTCTTGCCCGCGCCGTTCGGACCGAGGAAGCCAAACACCTCCCCAGCGGCGACGCTAAACGAGATCGCGTCCACGGCAAGCCGATCGCCGAAACGCTTCGTCAGTCCTTCGACCACGAGGGCCGGCGACGAAATCGCGCCCACCGGCCGTAGCGTACGGCCCCCGCTAGCCAAGTGCCCCCACTAGGCCAGACCGGTCGTAACGCTCGCTGGCCTGGGCCGGTGTTCCGGAATGACCCCCGAAGCAGACGGTTAGACCGGGCCTCCGGGCTGGGTCGTCCGCGCAGGAGTGCGGCGACCACGGGTCGCAGTTAGGACACCCGATGCCCCGGCGAGTCCGATCAAGCCGATGGCAAACGCGGTCGGGAGGACCCAGGCGGGTCTCGGGGGGTAGACGCAGTCGTGCGCAGGCGACCCGCCGGGGCAGGAGTGGGAAAGCCCCTGGAGTGGATTCCAAGGAAGGGCGGCAGCGCCTACGAGCGCCGCACCGAGGATGAGCGCGGTTACGACGGCTGCCGCCAGTCTCACGGCTGCAAACCTGACCATGACACGGGATTCTAAGACGCCTGGCGAGTCAATGCTGGCCTGGGCCAGCGTTCCGCAATGACCCCTGACTGTGGGTGCGCTAGCCGGCCGGGCCGATGCCGTGCTGGAGCTGGCGGTCGTATTCAGCCTCGTCGTAGTGACGCAACGACTCGGCGATTAGCCCGTCGGCGCCGATCGTCCACTCCTCGAAGCCGGCGATGCGCACCCGCTTGCTCGTCTCGGCTCTCGTGCCGGTGACCGTCCAGTGGTATTCGACAGAGTCCTCCTTGAAGACGAGGTCGTCCATGAAGACCTCGCCGTCCGGGTAAGCCGTCACGAAGAACTGCGCGACCTCTTCTATCCCGACCGGCTCTCCGCCGTTGAACGCAATCGTTCCCCCCGGGACGTAGTGGTCGACAACCCGCCCGACGTCATGGCTGCACCACGCCTCGGTGTAACTGCGTGCAAGCTCCTCGATCTGCTTCCGATCGTGCGCCATCGCCTCCGCACGACCCTAACCCGCGCCCCGGCCGAGGCGACGGTCGCCTGGGCCAGTGTTCCGCAATGACCCCGAAGACGCTTGGGGCGACCCTAGTGAGTCGCCGCCTCTAGTCCCGGGACGACGGTCGGTAGGTCTTCGTCAGGAGAGCTCAGCGTCGGCTTCGTCGCGATGGCGCGGCCGCCCAACACAGCCACGGCGAGCGCCGCCATTACAAGCAGCCCAAGCGTCTTCGGCAGCCCGACCTGATCGGCGAGGAGACCGATCAGCGGCGGACCGACGATGAAGCCCATGTAGCCGATCGTAAAGGTGGCGGCCAGCGAAGGACCAGGCCGATTGAGCCGTCCCGCCGCGCTGAAGAGCAGCGGCACGGCGTTCGCGATGCCGAGGCCGCAGACGGCGAAGCCGATCACGGCGGGAACCATCTCGCCGATCAGCAACACGCCCCCGAGCGCGACCGCCACCAGTGTCATGCCGCCGCGCATCAGCGGCCCGGCGCCGAGCCGCTCATTCAACAGATCGCCGCCGAGGCGCGCGACAGCCATCCCGAGGGAGAAACCGGTGAACGCTGTCGCCGCGGCCGCGGCGCTCGCGCCAGCGTCGTGACGGAGGTAGATCCCGCTCCAGTCGCCGATCGCGCCCTCCGTCATCATCGCGAGGAAGCACAGCCCCCCGATCAGCAGCACGGCACGCGAGGGCCGCGCGAACGCGTTCCCCGCCTTGGAACCGGCCGATACCTTCCCGAGCCGCCCGGTGATCCACAGCGCGGCGACCCAGAGCGCAACCCCGACGAGCAGGCTCTCGAGCCGCGGGTCGACTCCGGCCGAAGCCGCAATCGCGACCAGACCCGCCGAGAGGAACCCGCCCACGCTCCAACCGCCGTGGAGCGACGACATGATCGGCCTGCCCAGCTCACGTTCGACGGCGACGCCGTGTGCGTTCATCGAGACGTCCATCGCCCCGCCGCTCGCCCCGAAGACGAACAGAATCGCGGCGAGCGTGAACGCGTTCGTCGCCAGCAACGGCAGCGGCAACATCAGGCAGAAGATCAGCGCGGCGGCGCGCGTCACCGAGGCGCTCGAGCGGCCCTCGAGGATGTGGCCGGTCAGCGGCATCGAGACGAGCGCGCCGCCGGCCATGCACAGCAGGCACCACCCGAGCGTCGCCTTCGAGATCCCGAGGTGGTCCTGCAGCCATGGGATGTGCGCGACCCAGGTTCCCATCATCGCGCCGTTGATCGCGAAGACAGTGAACGTCGCGCGGCGCGGTGTCATACGACCACGACGTCGATGCCGGCGCTCGTGTAGGGCCGTGTCAGCTCGTAGCTAGCGTCGGTGACCAGGTGGTCGATGTCGGCGAGTTGGGCGACGACCCATGGGCTCGCGGTGCGGAGCTTGTCCGCCGTCGCGAGCGCGATCACCTCACCTGCCGAGGCCACCATGGCGCGCTTCACGTACGCCTCTTCGCCGCCGAGCGTCGTGACGCCGACGTCGGGATGCAGCGAGCAGATGCCGAGCACGCAGATGTCCGCTCGCACCATGTGGAACGCCTCAACGGCGGCCGCCCCGACCGCGACCTGCGCCTCCCTCAGCAGCCGGCCCCCGACGAGCATGACCTCGGCCTTCGGGTGGTTCGCCAGCGCCAACGCAACCGGCGGTGAGTTGGTGACGACGGTGCCGTCGTAGCGCGGAGGGAGACGGCGGGCCAGCTCCAGCGTCGTCGTGCCGCCGTCGAGGACGATCACGCGTGTGCCGACCACGAGCGGCAGGGCCGCCTCGGCGAGTGCAGCCTTCTCCTCCTGTGAAACCTGGAGCCGGTCCGTGAACGAATTGTTCGGCGGCGCGGAGGCCAGCGCGCCACCGTGAACGCGATGCAGCAGGCCTCGCTCGGCGAGGTCCCGCAGGTCGCGCCGGACGGTGTCCTCGGACACGCCGAGGCTGACCACCAGCTCCGAGGCGACGACCCTGCCGTCACGTTCGACCCGCGCCAGGATCGCCTGCCTGCGCTCCGCCGTCAGCATCTGCATGTTTTAGCACGAACATGCGGTTTTTTGCGTCTTACCGCGACTCAGGGCCCGAGGTCATCCCAGCTCATCGCCTCGTGAGTATCGCTCTCGGGCGCGAGGGCGCACGCCTGGGCCAGCGTTCTCTCACCTGACCTGAGCTCCGGTGCGGACAGTGCGGAAGACGCCGAAGTGTCTCGCGCGGTGCCCCTGCGGACGGGACACCTGAGGGGCGCTTGCCTCGGCGGCTCCGGGCGACATCCCTAGGCGCCGAGACGAGTCGCGGCGCCCCCGGATCCCCCCACGGGACGCTTGACGGGCGGCCCGCGGCGGTCGCGCGGGACAGCCGGGACAAGTTCGGGCTCCCCGGGTCGTTCTAAGGGGCGAAGAAGCAGACGGAGAGGAAATGCGACCTGAGTCGTCGCAGTCGGGGAACGTACAAGGGAGAGCACGGTGATCGCAGCGCTCGTCCTCATCGTCGTCTTCGCCGTCGCCGCCGCCCTGGCGCTCCGGGTCCGCACCTCCCTCCGAACGACCGCGAACGGACGCTCCGGCCCTGTCGGCGAGGGCATCCCTCCCGTCGCTCGTCCGCCCGGCGCCTCTCCGCGGCGGGACTCGCCCTGTGGGTGGGCAGGTCCGCCAAGGTCTGGGACAGGCGCGAGCGCAGCGTGAGGCAGCAGGTCTACCTCTGGGTGTACCTGATCTGCTTCTTCCCACTCGGCCTCCTCCTCTACGCTTTCCAGGAGCCCGAGGGGCGCGAGGTGCGGAGGCGCGTCCTCGTCTGCGCCGACTGCGGCCACCGCGCAGGCCCCGAGTCCCCGCACAACCCCGGCTGCCGCTTCCACCCGGACCATCCCGACTGCCCCGCCGAGTTCCGCCGGTGCCCGTCCTCGGGACACGCCTGACCCCGACCCCTGCTCGGCAGCGCCGCGCGATGTGGTCAGCGTCCGCCGCTGCAGCGCAGGTCGGCGTCGAGCGGGCCGATCCGGTACTGCGCGAGCGTCGGCGCGACGCCGGTGAAGCCGCCGTTTGTGCAGTTCTGCCGTGCCTGGGTGAGTGTTGCCTTGGCTCCGGCCACCCAGCCGGGCAGCCGGCGGTCGAAGGCCGTCTGTGTCGTCTGCGCGGTTAGTCCCGTGATCTCGCGCCACTGGGCGCTGGTGGAGTAGATCCCGATCGGTCCGGTCGCGCCGGCGTTGTGCAGGCCGGCGATGAAGCCCTGCAGCGCGGCGATGTTGAGCTGGTATGTCCCGGCCCAGCTCGCCGCCAGCTCGACGTCCAGCCACCACGGCGCGGCCTTGGCCCCGACCGGGTCGAGGGCCGCGACGAGGTGGTATGAGTGGGCGGCGCGCTGCTCGCCGTAGATGTACGAGCAGGCGTTCGTCAGCAGGCCGTTGCAGGCACCGTAGAGCGGTGTGCTGCCGCCGTTGGGCCAGTCCGCGACCTGGTGGCCGCCGGGGTTGGCGGTGTCGATGTAGAGCGACAGGGGTGGCTGCTGCGGGCGCTTCTGCCCCGGAGTGTCGCGCGCCCAGCGCAGCTCGCCGCCGAGGCACGGGTTCGCGGTGTTTGCCAGGCCGCCGTTGACGCCGACGATCCCGAACAGCGGGTTCGACGGATAGGAACCCGGGCACTGCGGATAGGAGGCGTCGTACCCGGTGGTCGGCGACGAGCCGCGCGTCGCGATGATCCCCACCACGACGACCACGACGACGGCAAGCCCCACCACGGCCGCCACCCACCGCGCCCCGAACCGCGAACGTCTGGAAGGCGGCACGAGCGCCAAGCTACCTGTGGGGCCCAAGCGCGCTCCTGGCGATCGGGAAAAGTCGGCAGCTCGACGGCGTTCTTATCCGTGGCAAGCGACGCGGGAGGCGATCTCGGACACCGGTCAAGACGCGGGCGCCAAGGCGCCCGATCGCGGCTGCCGCTCATGCGGCGCGGCCCTGCCCTGGGCGCAGGTCTCCGGCGGCCGCGCGAATTGCTGGTTCGCGATCTGCTCCTGCGGGGTGCCGGCCGTGTGCTTCCCGCCCGGGCGGGACCACCAGCCGGCGGACCCGATCGCGGCGGCGTTCGGGCCCGCCCACGCCCCCTGGCCGGCCGCCCTGGATCAGGGTCTTCCAGATGACCTCGGGTTACCCGTGGTGGCTGCCGTGGCGGCACCTGCCCCAAGGCTGCCCCGGCTGCCGCCAGCGCGTGACCCTGCCCGGACTGCGACGAGCGCGAGTTCGGCGGCCCTACGTCCGTCTAGCTGCGCCTAGCGCGAGGTCGCGGGCCAGGACGCGATCGCCGCTCGATAGTGAATCTGGCGGGGGCTGCGCCAACTGAAGCCGGCGGAATCTCTTGCGGCCACCTCAGCCCCTCTGAGGTCAGCACAGGTCTCGCCGTGGCGCAGCCTCCGCTGCCACGTGTGTTGCGCCGGGCCGTCTTCTCGCCGCCGCCCGACTGATCAGAGATGCGCCCAGCTTGGACCACCCGCTCCCCCGGAGAGCCCACTCGACGACCGCCGATCGCGCCTTCTCAGCCTGCCGGCGCGCGCCGGTCGCGCGCCGGTCCGGGGGCGCGTCAGGGGTCCCAGGAGGTCCCGGTGCACTTCGCGGGCGGGCCGGTGGGCACGGCGCCGGGGCCCCAGACGTGATAGCCCGTATCGGATTGGGCATGAAGAGCGGAGGGGGAGGGATTTGAACCCTCGATCCGCCTAACGACGGATAACGGTTTTCGAGACCGTCACCTTTTGCCTTATGCGACTACCACCAGGGGTAGCTGCAGACCGACCACCAGCTGCGACCCATGGTGGTGCCGCCGCAGTCTTGTGTGTGGGGCGGTGAGGGCCGGGTTGGGCTGGCCGACCCGAGGCGGCGGGAATCGAGGCCGCGGGGGATTGCGCTCGGCGTTAGTTGCGCTGGATCAGCGTGACGCGGTCGTTGATCCGCGCCCAGGACTCGTCGCCCGTCAGTACGGTGGTCGCGTCGAGCTCGTCGGCTGTTGCGAGCACGAGGGCATCGGGGAGGCGCAGGCCGCGTGAGGAGCTGCGGAGCCGTGCGGCGGTGCGCGCGATTTCGGCTGTGATCGCCTGGAGACGAACGCCGAAGTCCGAGAGGAACGCCTCGACTTCGGCTACAGCCTCGCCACCGACCCGGTAGGGCGCAACGAGGATCTCCGCGTACGCAGAGGTAGGAACCAGTAGTTCGGCGTGTTGATGCTCGGTGAGAGCCTTCACCGCCGCATCGTGAAGGGCATCGTCGGGATCGAGAAACGCGATGACGACTGATGCGTCGAGGACGACTAGCGCCACTCTTCACGCAGGCGTTGAAGCTCGCCCGGCTCATAGACGTTCTTGAGCTTGCCGGCATGGCGCTCGACGAGGTTGAGGTCACGCTCGAGGACGAGGCGCCCTCTGCCGGCAGCAACCACGCGAACCTCGTCGCCAGCTTCGAGCCCGGCCTCCTTGAGCGCCTGCACGGGGAGCGTTGCTTGATGCTTCGCGCTGATGCGGGTGAAGCCCCGCCGCCTTTTCCTTGCTTCTTTCATCCGAAGTAAGGGTATAGCGGCTAGCTCGCTTCGTCAAGCGCCGCACCCGCCGTCCGGAGCGGTGCCCCCGCGCGACTACCCTCTCGACGTGAGCCGCGTCCATCGGTGTCCCGAGTGCTCGAGCGAGCTTGCTCGTGTGGTTTACGGCTTGCTCATGCAGCCGCCCGGGCCGGGCAAGATCGCAGGCGGATGCGTTCAGACCCCCAACAGCCCCTATGGAGCAACCGTGTGGGCGCCGAACGCGAACGCCCACATGGAAGACGACGACCCGCCACCGGCCTTGACCCTACCGCTCAGCTGCAAACGTCAGAGCTGCGACGTAGTCTCCGTAACCCGAGGTTTTCAGGCCCCACGGGGCGACAGCCAGCTTCACCAGGACCCGTAGATACCGCTGTTGGCTTGGCGGAGCGCGCTGACGTAGCCCGCTCGCTCGTAGTCCGCCTCGTCCGCTTCGTGCGGCACGGCGAGCAGCCCGCGTAGCTCGTCGACGGTTGCGAATCCTTTCCGCGCCATCCAGTCCTCCAACCCGTCGATCAGCACCGTTGCGTGCTCGGGGCCGTGCCGCAGCAGCGCCGAGGCGGACATCACGACATCGGCGCCGGCGAGGAGGTACCGGGCGACGTCGTCCGCGGTCTCGACGCCGGTGGTCGCGGCGAGCGAGGCTTGCACCCGTCCGTGCAGGAGCGCGATCCACGTTCGCGGCAGCCGAGCCTCGATCGGATCGGAGAGGCTGACCTCAGTCACGACGGCGAGCTTGTCCGGGTCGATGTCGGGTTGCAGGAAGCGGTTGAACAAGACGAGCGCGTCCGCGCCCGCTTCGTCCAGCCGAAGGGCCATCTCGCCGCTCGAACTGAAGTACGGGCTCAGCTTGATCGCCACGGGCAAGCTCACCGCACTCTTGACCCGAGCCAGGATGTCGAGGTGCCGTTGTTCGACGTCTCGGCCCGAGGTGTGCGGGTCGCCCGGGAGGTAGTAGATGTTCAACTCGATCGCGGCTGCTCCGGCCTCCTGCATCGCGTGCGCGTAGTCGGCCCAGCCGCCGGGGCTGACACCGTTCAGGCTGCCGATCACCGGAACCTCGACGGCGGCGGCGGCGCGCTCGAGCAGGCTCAGGTAGCGGCGCGGTCCGGCCTCGTCTTCGGCGGCGGCCGGGAAGTAGGAGAGCGACTCGGCGAAGCTCTCGGTGCCGGCGTCGACCAGCCGCGCGTTCTCGGCTGCCTCGCGCCGCAACTGCTCCTCGAAGAGCGAATAGAGAACGACCGCTCCCACACCTGCGGCGGCCAGCCGCCGCACGCCGTCCACCGTCTGGGAGAGCGGCGACGCCGACGCGACGAGCGGGTTGCGCAGCGCGAGCCCCATGTAGTTCGTCGAGAGGTTCACCGACCGTCCTTACGCGCGTCGGCGGCGAAGTGCTGCGCGCCCCGGGTCGCCATCTCCTCGTACACGTCCCAGCGCTGATCGACTGCCTGCTCGGCCAGCCCGTGCAGCCGTTCGGCCTCAGCCGGGTCGCTGTTCGTCAGAGCGCGGTAGCGGAGCTCCCGGTTGGTGTAGTCGGCGAGCGGAAGGCGCGGCCGTGGCGAGTCGAGTAGGAACGGGTTGCCGCCGGCGACACGGAGCATCGGGTCGTAGCGGATCAGCGGCCAGTAGCCGCTGGCGACTGCGCGATACTGCTGGTCGAGCCCGTCGCGCATCTCGATCCCGTGTGCGATGCAGTGGCTGTACGCGAGCACGAGTGAGGGGCCGTCGTAAGCCTCCGCCTCGCGGAACGCGCTCAGCGTCTGCTGGGGATCGGCGCCCATCGCGACCCGGGCGACGTAGACCGAGCCGTAGGCGATCGCCTGCAGGGCGAGGTCCTTCTTGGGCACGGTCTTGCCGGCGGCGGCGAATTTGGCCACTGCGCCGAGCGGTGTCGCCTTCGACATCTGGCCGCCGGTGTTGGAGTAGACCTCGGTGTCGAGCACAAGGACGTTGACGTTGCGGCCGCTGGCCAGGACGTGGTCGAGCCCGCCGGAGCCGATGTCGTATGCCCAACCGTCGCCGCCCACGATCCAGACGCTGCGCCGGACCAGATGGTCGACCACGCTGAGCAAGTCGGCGACGGCGGCTCCGTCGAGCCCGTCGAGCCGCCGCCGGAGCTCGGCCACCCGTTCGCGCTGCGATCGCAGCTCCGATTCGCGCAGCTGCGGCGCCGCGAGGATCTCATCCACCAGCTCGGGGCCGACCTGCTCGCGCAGCTCGGCGAGGCGGCGGCGGGCCAGTTCGGTGTGCCGGTCGGCAGCGAGCCGGAAGCCGAGCCCGAACTCGGCGTTGTCCTCGAAGAGAGAGTTCGACCAGGCCGGGCCGCGCCCGTCGGGGCCGGTCGTCCACGGCGTCGTCGGCAGGTTGCCGCCGTAGATCGAGGAGCAGCCGGTTGCGTTGGCGACCATCAACCTGTCCCCGAACAGCTGCGAGAGGAGCTTCAGGTACGGGGTCTCGCCGCAGCCCGCGCAGGCGCCGGAGAACTCGAACAGCGGCTCCAGGAACTGGGTGCCGCGCACGGTGCCGAAGTCGACCCGTGAGCGGTCGCTCGCGGGCAGCGTCTCGAAGAACGCGATGTTCTCGCGCTCGGCGGCGACCAGCGGCTCGCGCGGCGCGAGGTTGATCGCCTTGCGGCCCGGGTCGCCCGGCGCGACGACCGGGCACGCCTGGACGCACAACTCGCAGCCGGTGCAGTCCTCGACGTAGACCTGCAGCGTGTAGCGGGCGTCGGGCAGGCCGACGGCTTCCAATGGCGCCGACGGGAATCCGTCCGGGGCGCCTTCCAGGCGGGCCTGGTCGTAGTTCCTGGAGCGAATCACGCTGTGCGGGCAGACGAAGCTGCAGTTGCCGCACTGGATGCAGAGGTCGGAGTCCCAGACCGCGACCAACTCCGAGATGTTGCGCTTCTCGTAGGCCGCGGTACCGCTCGGATAGGTGCCGTCCACCGGCAGGGCACTGACCGGCAGCTCGTCGCCCCGGCCGGCCAGCATCTCCGCCGTGACGGTGCGAACGAATTCGGGCGCATGCGCGGGCACGACCGGCGGCAGCCCGCGGCTCGCGGTTACCTGCTCCGGGACGTGGACTCGGTGCAGTGCTTCGAGCGCGCGGTCGACGGCGGCCTGGTTGCGTGTGACGACCTCGGTGCCGCGTCGGCCGTAGGTCTTGGCGACCGCCGTCTTGATCCGCTCGATCGCCTGCTCGCGCGGCAGGACTCCGGACAGGGCGAAGAAGCAGGTCTGGAGGACGATGTTCGTTCGTCCGGCAAGGCCGACCTCGCGGGCGATCCGGCCGGCATCGATCGCGTACACGTCGACGTGCTTGGCGAGGATCTGCTCCTGCACCGGCCGCGAGAGTGCCTCCCACACCTCCTCCGGCGGGCGCGGGCAGTTGAGCAGCAACGTCGCGCCGTCCGCCGCGGCACCGAGCACGTCGACCCGCTCGAGCAGCCCGAACTGGTGGCAGCCGACGAAGCCCGCCTGCTGCACGAGATAGGCGGCACGGATCGGCTGCGGGCCGAAGCGCAGATGCGAAACCGTCTGCGAGCCCGACTTCTTCGAGTCGTAGACGAAGTAGCCCTGCGCGTGCAGGCCCTCGTCGCCGAGGATCTTGATCGTGTTCTTGTTCGCACCGACCGTCCCGTCCGAGCCGAGCCCGAAGAAGATCGCGCGCACGGTCTCGGGCGGCTCGATGTCGAGCGACGCGTCGTAGTCCAGGCTCGAGCCCGAGACGTCGTCCTTGATGCCGATCGTGAACCGTCGCCTGGGCCGCTCTCCCGCCAGCTCTGCGAACACGCCTGCGACCATCCCCGGCGTGAACTCCTTCGAGGAGAGGCCGTAGCGGCCGCCGACGATCCTCGGCATCACCTCCCGCACACCGTCGCCGAACGACTCGGTCAGCGCCGCCACGGTGTCGAGGAAGAGCGGCTCGCCGATCGAGCCCGGCTCCTTCGTCCGGTCGAGAACGGCGAGGTGTCGCACGGTCGCGGGCAGCGCCTCGGCGAGCGCCTGCGCCGGAAACGGACGGTAGAGGCGCACCTGGGCGACGCCGACGCGCTCGCCGCGCGCGTTCAGCCAGGCGACCGTCTCGCGCACCGTCTCTCCGCCGGATCCCATCACCACGAGGACGCGTTCAGCCTCGGGGTGCCCCGTGTAGTCGACGATCCGATAGCGACGGCCGGTGCGCGCGGCGAGGCCTGCCATCGCGTCCTCGACCGCGTCCGGGACGCGGGCATAGAAGGGATTGACCGTCTCGCGCGCCTGGAAGTAGACGTCCGGGTTCTGCGCGGTGCCGCGGATGAACGGCCGCTCCGGGGTGAGCGCCCGGCCGCGATGAGCCTGGACGAGTTCCTCCGGCACCAGTGCGCGCAGGTCGTCGTCGGAGAGCAGCTCGATCGAGTTCAGCTCATGCGAGGTTCGGAACCCGTCGAAGAAGTGCACGAACGGAACCCGCGTCTGCAGCGTCGCGGCCTGCGCGACCAGTGCAAGGTCGTGGGCCTCCTGCACCGAGGCCGAGGCGAGCAACGCGAAGCCCGTCTGGCGGACGGCCATCACGTCGGAGTGGTCGCCGAAGATCGACAACCCCTGCGCCGCGAGCGAGCGGGCAGCGACGTGGAGCACCGCCGGCGTCAGCTCGCCGGCGATCTTGTACATGTTCGGGATCATCAGCAGCAGGCCCTGCGAGGCGGTGAAGGTCGTCGCCAGCGCGCCGCTCTGCAGCGCGCCGTGCAGCGCGCCGGCGGCCCCGCCTTCGCTCTGCATCTCGACCACCGCCGGCACGCTCCCCCAGACGTTCGTCCGCCCCTGGCTCGCCCACTCGTCGGCCAGCTCGGCCATCGGCGAGGAGGGTGTGATCGGGTAGATGCAGCAGACCTCGTTCAGCCGGTAGGCGACCGAGGCGGCAGCTTCGTTGCCGTCAACCGTCGCGCGCATCAGCTGCCGGGCTCCGGGACCATCTCGATCGCGTGCACCGGGCACTGCTCGAAGCAGGCTCCGCAGCCGGTGCAGCGGTCGTAGTCGAACCGGTAGCGGTGCCCCTCACCGAGCTTGATCACCGCGTCCTCGGGGCACGCGCCCAGGCAGCCGTCGCACTCGAAGCAGTTGCCGCACGACAGGCACCGGCCCGCCTCGTAGACCGCCTCCTCGGCGGAGAGGCCGCCGAAGACCTCGGCGAAGTCGGCGACCCGCTCCTCGACCGGGAGCTCGGGTTGCTGCCGGCGGGGATTGTCGCCGAAGTACCAGAGGTGCAGCTTGTCGAAACTCGCCGGCTCGTGCTTGGGCGCGCTCACGGCGGCGGTATTGCGCAGCCAGGCGTCGATGTGGCGGGCGGCCTTCTTGCCGTGGCCGACGCCGACCGTCACCGTCTGGTCGCTCGGCACCATGTCCCCGCCCGCGAACACGCCGGGACTGCCGGTCTCGAGCGACGGCGAGATCTGCACGGTCCCGTCCTGCTCGAACTCCACTCCCGGCACCCGGCGCAGGAAGGCCGTGTCGGACTCCTGGCCGAGCGCCAGGATCACCGTGTCGGCGGCGAGCGTCTCGAACCGGCCGGTCGGTTGCGGGTAGCCGGACTCGTCGAGCTCCATCAGCTCGACCTCGAGCTCCGGACCGTCGAAGGCCGTGATGGTGCGCAGCCAGTGGATCCGCACGCCCTCTCGCTCGGCGTCCTCGGCCTCGTCGAGATGGGCGGGCATCTGCTCCCGCGTGCGCCGGTAGACGATCAGTGCCTCGTCGGCACCCATCCGACGGGCGACCCGGGCGGCGTCCATCGCCGTGTTGCCGCCGCCGTACACCGCCACCCGCCGGCCGATCGACGGTCGTTCGCCGGAGGCGACGCTCCGCAGGAACGAGACCGCGTCGACGATCTTTCCGGCGTCGCGGGCCGGGATGTCGACCCGCTTCGAGAGGTGCGCCCCGACCGCCACGAAGACCGCGTCGAAGCTGCCCTCCTCGCGCTCGGCGACCAGGTCCTCGACCCGGTGGCCGCAGGTCACCCGCACGCCCATCGCCGCGATCCGGTCGAGCTCGCCGGTGAGCACGTCGCGGGGCAGCCGGTAGGCCGGGATGCCGTACCGCATCATCCCCCCCGCCTCCTCGCCCGAGTCTCGGATCTCCACCTCGTGACCGAGCCGCGCGAGATGGTAGGCGGCCGACAGACCGCACGGCCCTGCGCCAACCACGAGAACCCGCCTACCGGTGCGGGTCGCGGGACGGTCGTATTGCCATCCCTGCTCCAGTGCCAGGTCGCCCAGGAACCGCTCGACCGAATGGATCGAGACGGGGCTGTCGAGATCAGCCCGGTTGCAGACGCTCTCGCACGGGTGGTAGCAGACGCGCCCGTGGATCGCGGGGAACGGATTGTCGGCGACGAGCTCGCGCCAGGCCTGCTCGTGCCGGCCCGACTTGGTATGCGAGAGCCAGGCCTGGATGTTCTCCCCCGCCGGGCAACCCGCGTTGCACGGTGGCAGCAGATCGACGTAGAGAGGTCGGCGCTCCCGCACCGGGCCGGCGTGCGACCGCCCATGCAGCAGGTCCGGCAGCGGCGTCACGTCCTGCATCGGGTCGCTCATGCCGGTCACCGCGATCCAGCAGCCATCACTCCTAGGCTAACTGGCTGTGGCGGCCTTCCGACAATGGGCGGTACTGGGCTCGAACCAGTGACCCCCAGCTAAGACCACTGCTGGTGCCAGCTCAGACCAGGCCACGGCCCCCTAGAACGGAGAGCAACAGTCATCGTGGATACGTGTCCCGGCCGGGGCGCTTGTCCCAGCGAGAGCGTCTACGCAGCGACCGCCAGCTCGCGCCGAAGGCTCGAGACCTCGGCCGGACGATTCGCTCCGAGCGCGGCGACGAGCCGCCCCTCGTCATCCTGGTACCGGGCGATGAAGCCCTCCTCGCCACCCTCGAGCTCGACCACGGCTGTCGCGGTTGGATGACCTACGAGCTGGAGCCGTAAGTCGAACTGGTCGGACCAGAAGAAGGCGGGCTGCACGGGATGCGGCGGCAGGCCGAGGATCCGCCGAGCGACGGTTGCAGCCTCAGCGGCGGCGCTCGTCCAGTGACCGAGCCCGCCTGTGACGTCACCGCAGGCGAAGACCGGGACGCCGAAGACCGGGATTGGCAAGAGATCGGCGGCCGGCTCGACGCCTATGCCGACGAGCCCGACATCGCAGCGGATCTCGCTTCCGTCAGTGAGCCGCACTGAGCGCAGGGCGCCGTCCTGGCCGGCGCCGAAACCGGTTGCGCCGGTGCGCACTCTGAGGTCGACGCCGTAGGAGCGGTAGCGATCGGCGAGTAGCTGGCCGAGAGCCGGGCCAAGAGTCCGCTCGAACGGGGTGGCGAGTGCCTCCAGCATCGTTACGCGGACGCCGAGGGCAACCGCGGTCGACGCGACCTCGGCCCCAACGAAGCCTCCTCCCACGACCACCAGGTGGGCCCCCGGGACGAGGGCCGCGCGGAGCATCCTTGCGTCGACAACCGTCCGCAGTGTGTGGACACCCTTCGGCGCCGGGAACGGCAGCAGTCGCGGCCGGGCACCGGTCGCCAGGACGAGCACGTCCCAGCCGAGCTCCTCCCCGCCCGCAGTTGTCGCCCTCCGCTGGAGCGTGTCGACGTGGACGACCCGCTGTCCGAGCCTGAGGTCGATCTCCCGTTCAGCCCACGACGAGGGCGCGCGCAGCAGGAGCTCACTTTCCGGCTTCGTACCCGCGAGGTACTCCTTCGAGAGCGCGGGCCGCTCGTACGGCGGAAGGCGCTCGTCGCCGACGAGCACGAGTTTGCCGTCGTAGCCTTCGGCGCGCAGCGTCTCGGCACATCGTGTGCCGGCCAGGCCGGCGCCGACGATGAGCACGGAGGAGAGGGCCATCAGGCCGCCTCCTCCTCGAAGACGGTGATCGCGGCCATCGGACACCCCGCGGCGGCCTCGAGCACCAGCGGGTCGGTCGTCGAGCCGACGCGAACAGACGCAAGGCCGTCCTCGTCGAGCGCGATCAGGTTCGGTGCCAGCTCAGCGCACGCGCCAAAGCCACTGCACAACGAGCGGTCGATCTCGATCTTGTACATGTCTTGCTCCTTCTGAACTTGGCGCGCTGACGGTGCCAGTGCGCCGGCATGGGCGGGGTGGAGCGGAGCGCAGTTTGCGGGCCGAGCGGGTCGCGACCGCAGTGCGGAGGGGACGCAGGGGGGCGACCCGCTCGTCGCCTTAGTGACCTATTGGTCGCGCGCTTTGCCCCGGCGAAGCTCGTGCCTCTTGTGCTCCTTCTTCGCCGTGGGACTCACCTCCTTCGGGTTGATGTCGGCTGGGGTCGGGTGGGGTGTGGTGTGGGCCGTTCAGGCTGCGCGGTGACTCGCCGGATCAGAGCGCTTGCCGGGGTGTCCGCGAGTCGTCAGATAGGCGTAGGGGTGCTGGTAGAGCTCGAGGGGGTTCTCTCGTTCATGGATGTCGAGTTCGACGAGTTCGCCGGTCGCGTCCTCCTCGAGGACGACAGCGGCGCGGTGCCGCCGGCGGCTCCAGAGAAGGGCGACGTGGGTGCCGGCCGAGTCGCGGCGGGCGAGCTCTTTCGCGTTCGGGTCGAAGGTAAGGCGGTAGCGATGCATCTCGACCTCCTTTGCCGAGGAGGGATGGGGTAAGCCTCTGGACTGCCCGATGCGATCTTCGATTCCATTCGCTGCACTTGTACGCCTAGGCGCGCAAGAGCCGGGACACGACTTGGCAACCGTTTCTCCGATCTCCGCCAAGGGTTGGTTAAGGCGGGCCGCCCGGGCTCATGCGTCCTCTCGGAATCCGTCGTGGCGCAGCAACACTCGCCTGGACCAGGGTTCGGAAGTCGTCGGGGCCGTTGCCATACGCGCGGCAGCGGCACCTGTCAGCCTCGCTCGGAATCGGACAGATCCCGCCTGCTCCGTGGTTTGCCCGGATTTCGGCGACTGTGGCGGCTGGCGGATTTACGAGTACACAGGAGCGGGTCCCGGCCAGGCTAAAGGGCAAGGGATCAAGAGCTGCGGCGGGATCTGGTACGTCCTCGACGCATCGGGCGACCAGGTCACCTCACCGCGCAACGGTGGCGCTGGCGGCGGCTATTAGAGCGGCCGGGGCACGAGACCTGGCCAGCCCGGCGCTCGTCGTCGGGGGTTCGGCTCCTGCGGAGAGGCCGAGGGCAACAGCCAAGTCGGTGTAGATGTCGCTTCCGGGGCGGGAGTAGAGGGCGTTGAAGTCGGCTGCCGCGTTGAGCTCGACGATCACGTGACCATGGTCGGTCGGGAGGAGGTCGACCCCGACGAAATCGGCGCCGATCGCCGCCGCGGCGGCTTCCGCCAGTGCGGACGCCGTCGCGGATGGAGCACAGCGACGTCGCCTACCTCCGAGTGAGATGTTCGTGCGCCACTCACCGGGAGCCGCAACTCGTTCCACTGCCCCTACGGTCGTTCCGCCGGCGACGAGGACTCGCAAGTCGTAGCCGCGCGGCGTCACCAGCTCCTGCAAGAGGGCACCGTGGCGTCTGAACCAGGGTCTCGTGCCGAGCTGTTCCAGCTGCCGGGCGAGTTCGTCCTCACTGTCGCAGCGGAAGATGTCGAGACCCCAGCTTCCGAAGCGTGGCTTTACCACTACGGGGGCTACGAGCCGCGGCAGATCATCGCCGGGCGCGAGATGCATCGTCCACGGATGCGGCAGGCGAGCTCGAGCAAGGAGATGGGCGGTCCGAAGCTTGTCGTGTGCGCTGAGGAGTATCGAGACTGGATTGAGGATTGGAGCGCCGGCGCGTTCGAGGAGCAGCAGCTCGAGTAGGCCCGGCTCGACTCCGTCGAGCGTCGGCAGCACGTCGAGTCGCGCGAGCACGCTGTCGCCGGGGTGCAGCGAGACACGGAGGCGAAGCGGCGGGACGAGCTCTGCGTGGACGCCCCGCTCGCGCCAAGCCGCGACGAGCGCGGCGCTCGTCTCGTTGGTCTCCCCGGCCGCGACCAGCAGGCGCGGCTGCCGCGCGCGTCTCCACTGCCTCGGCGAGCCGGGCTCATCTGCCGGCTCGAGCAACAGTGATGCTAGGAGGGCGGACCGAAGGGGAATGCTCGCGATGCTGACGTGCTCGTAGGCGGCGTGGCCGCCGTCACCAATCGGGCCGAGCCCGTCGAGGGTCGCCGTGTAGACGCTGGTTGTGTTGGCATCCGAGGCTCCGCCTGCGATGCCGGCGTCGTCGAGCTCGAGCCCCAGTTCCCGGCCGAGGCGCTGGGCGGTCGCAAGCAGCCGTTGGTTGCGAGGCGTCGCTACCATCGGCGGCCGACCCATCCCGCCGGTGACCTCCAGCGAGCTTCCCGGGAGCGTCGGCTGGAGTGCGCGAATTGCGCGCTCGACCTGTGCGCCCGCAGCGGCAGTGGGCACGCGGACGCCGATCCTGGCGCGCGCCTCGGGCGCGACCACGTTTGGCAGCAGGCCGCCGTCGACGGTGCCGACGTTGACGGTGATGCCACGCTCTGGGTCGTTGAGCGCGAACAGGCGGGGCACCTGGTTGGAGAGCTCCAGAATCGCGCTCACCCCCTCTTCGAAGCTCGTACCCACGTGCGCGGCGCGACCGCGAACAATCAGCTCGAACCGGCCGACCCCCTTGCGGGCGATCTTCAGTCGGCCTTGGCTACCTTCGCCCGCCTCGAGCACGAAGGCGCGCTCTGCCCCTCTGCCGAGCCGACGGAGCACGCGCTCCGAGGAGCTGCTCCCCACCTCCTCGTCGCTGTTCAAGAGAACGACGGGCGTCACCGCAGGCGCGAAACCGAGCTCGCGCAGCGCGCGCAGGGCAAACACGAGCTGGACGAGGCCCGCCTTCATGTCGTGCGTGCCGGGGCCAAACAGCACCTCCCCCTCGCGCCGCACCGGCATCTCCTCCAGGGTTCCGAGGGGCCACACCGTGTCCATGTGGCCGACGACGAGCTGGAACGGCGCCTCACGTCCCCGGGAGCGAGGCCGCGCATACAAATGGTCGCCAGTGTCGAAGCCGCGGATCCGACGCACGACGTAATCGAGCGCAGCCAGCTCGCCGGCAAGGATCGCAAACGGCGCCTGCTGCGCAGCACGATCAGTCGAGGGCGACTCGGCGCGCACTAGCCGTTCCAGGAGCGCGACCATCTCGGGCTCGCACTTCTCGAGCCAGGTGCGTAGCATCCGAGGCCGGGATTCCTGCATCCCCTACCGCCGAAAGTCGACCGGGAAAGGGAACGCGTATGTCTCGCCGATTTCCGCGATCCGCCCTGGGGCCAGGTACACGAGCGGACGCAGCTCGTGGAGGAGATCGGCGTCGTCCACGTCATAACCTCGCAGCGCGGCGCGAGCGGCCGCTGCGGCGACGACGCGTCCGACGACGATGCTGTTCTCGCCGAAGCCGTCGACGAAGCGGTCCAGCACGCACTCGAGATAGAGCCGGCAACCCTCGACGAGCACGCCGTCGACCCGGCGGGCGGGGAAGACAGGGACGGCCGCGAGCGTCGGCTTCGACTGGTCGTCGTGGCGCGCGCCGGCCGCCATGGAGGCGTGCAGGAGCCGGTCCACGCCCGGAAAGCTGACCGTGAACTCCGGGTGAGCCTCCAGGTTGCGATAGGTCGCATGGGAGGGGCTGCAGACGAAGCCGAAGAAGTTCCCCCAGCCGATCGGCATCGCCAAGTGCTTCGGCGCAACGTCATGCCGATCGCCCTCCCTCGTGGCGACCAGGACAAGCGGCGCCACCATGAAGAATCGCTCCCAGACGGGAGCCTCCGTCGACAGCTCGACCAGCTGCTCGCGGAGAGCAGCGTCCGGTTCGGCGGCATGCATCGGCACGCCTCAATGTTCCGCCCGGCTCAATCCGCCTGCATCGGCTCATTCGCGTACGCCAGCTGCGGCGCACTACGGAGTGCCGGGCGGCGCAAGCCGCCTTCCTCGCGATGCAGGGTGCCGTTTAGCGCATAGCCGCCGGGACGCGGGGTGACCCAGTCGGACATGTTGACGCCGGTACGCATCAGGCAATCGATATCGCCTCCGAGACAGGAGGCGCCTGAAGCCACGCGGCGGCGGTAGTGGTGGTAGCCGCCCGAGACGCTGTCGAGGGTCAAGCTGCCATGACAAGTCGGGCTGACCTTCCAGCGTCCGGCGCTCTCGTGTGCGTTCACGACGATCAGCTTCCGCAACACCGGCGCAGGCGAGCGAGCTTGCTCGGTGCCTGCGATGTTGATGGACGGAGGAGCCGGCGAGAGCCTGGAGCGTCATGATCACGTGATGGGTTCGCCGCCGTTTTCTCCGGAGGGCTTCTCCGGTGTCGTTCGTGTCGGAGACGAGGCATGGGCGTTCGGTTACGCCGACCGGGCGCACGAGATTCCGAACACCGTGGACACGCAGTTTGCGATCGCCAGCGGTGTGAAGGGCTTCACCGCTCTCGTCGCCGTCAGCACGCTGCCCCTCGGACTCCGGGTCCGGGAGCTGCTGGCGGAGGATCTGCCTCTTGTCGACGACCGCGTCACGGTCGAGCACCTGCTGCGCCACAGCTCGGGTATCGGCGACTACCTCGACGAGGACGTCCACAGCGACTGGGAGGAGTACCTGATGCCCGTGCCGGTGCACGAGCTCGCGACGACGTCGGCGTACTTGACGGTGCTTGACGGCCACCCGCAGAAGTTCACGCCCGGCGAACGATTCTCGTACTCGAACAGCGGCTTCGTCCTCCTGGCGCTCCTGGCGGAGCGCGCGAGTGGACACTCTCTCTATGAACTCGTGGACGAGTTGATCTGTCAGCCGGCCGGCATGCACAACACCGCATTTCTCCGCTCCGACTCATTACCGGGGACAGCGGCGATTGGCTACCTCTCCGACGGACGCACGAACGTACTTCACTTGCCGGTGCGCGGCAGCGGCGACGGCGGAATCTACACCTCCGCGAGGGACATGGCTCGCTTCTGGGAGTGGTTCGAGCAGCACGAGTGGTTCGAGCGCATGACCAGGGGTGAACGCTACGGGCTCGGATTCTGGCTAGACCCGCTCCACCTCGAAGGGATCGATGCGGGCGTGTGGTTCGAATCGGCGCGTGGGAGATACACGGCTCTTTGCAACGACCCCAGCACCGCGCGGCCGGTTGCGCGTGCCCTGCATCAACTCGGAGCCGGCTAACAGGGAGGCGGGCCAGCGACCCCCAGCTAAGACCCCTGGAGCCGTGGAGCAGCTGGCGCTGGAGCCGACGTATAGTCAGATGGAGGAGCTCGCGCTGGCCAGCCTCGCCTCCTACCCCTTGCAGGTTTCCGTGGCTTATCCGTGAATCGTCATGGCAAGACTTCACGACTAGTAGGAGGTCGACGGTGGGTGGCGGGTTGCGATATTTCGGCGGTGCGGTGGCGTTCGGCTTTGCGGCCGTCTGGATTATGTGGTCGCTCACCGCGGCGCTCATCTGCCTTTTGTCAGCGGGCGTCGGCTACGGCGCAATCGTCGTGGCTGAACGCGCGCGAGCCAAGCTAGCCGCTCAAGCGGATAGGCCCGGCATCTCGACCCCGAGCACGCCAAGCCGGACGCCAAAAGCGGAGGACTTGTCTGTACAGGCCGACGAACTCAACCAAGACCTCGGGCACGTCTACGAGCCGACCGCCGAGATGCCCCCTCCCGCGCCACGTCGACGGGCAGAGGACGGCTAGAAGACGTGCGAGGTCAACTGCGGAGGCAGGTACCCCTCCCAGCTTGACGACAGGTACCGACGGCGTTCGCCGCCATAGAACGGGTCCCTACATTTAGGGACGACTTCTAAGGCGACATCGGTTCGCTGCCGATGCGGGGAGAACATGAATTGGACATCCCTCGTGGCTGTCGTGCTCCTATGCTGGCTTGCGATCGCCCTCGCGGTGGGGACGATTGCCGGTCACGGGATGGCTCTCGGCGCCGGCCACGACTTCGAGTAGCTATCTGCCCCATCAGCGGGTCAGCTGAGAGGGCACTTAGCCGGTCGGGCGTGTGTTCAGCGCGCCAGCGGTGTAGCCGTCGAACCCAGCGACCACGTCGGCGAGAACGACCGAGCCTTGCGGTTCGTCAGCCGTCGCGGGCTTCTGCACGAAGCCGACGAGGTCCCGGGCCGCGCCGTCCTCGACCAGCCCCCAGGCCAGGAGGGGTGACCACCTTCGGGCCGGTGTCGTCCAGGTAGCGGGCGGCCCACCCGGGTGCTGCGGCAATCGAGACGATGGTGCGTGCCATGCGAGTGGAGGCTATCGGCGCGGCGCCCCGACCTGGAGGGAGTCCCGTCCGCGGAAACCTGCGTGAGACACTTCAGGTGCCTTCACTTGCGCTACACGAGGATGTTGACCGCACGCGCGGCGACGAGCAGAACGGTAACGAGAGAGAGCATGGATTCGGCTGCCATCAGCGCTTTCGCCGTCCGCGTCAGCGGCATGGCATCGGTGGGGCTGAACGCCGTTGCGTTGGTCAGCGAGAGGTAGAAGTAGTCCCAGAGGCGGGGAGCCCAGCCGTCGCGCGCAAGCTGGGGGTTCTCGTCCTGGGGGAACTGGAAGTCCGGCTTGCGAGGTTCGGTTGCAAGCGCTCGCGCGACCGGGCCGCCGCAATCGAGTTCCCAGAAGGCAAGCCCGAACGCGATCGTGTTGGTCAGCCACACCGCTCCGCCGCTGGCGAGGAGCTGGGCTCCGGTGATGTGGGTCGCCGAGTGCGCGATCAGCGAGGCGACGAGGACGACCACGCCGAGCACGTTGAACACCCAGACGACGGTGAGGAGGCCGATGACGATCTCGCGCCTGTGGTCGTGGCGGACGAGGCGGTTCAGGCCAAGAAGCAGCGTCCCGGCCAGCACCAGGTACGGCGCTGCGACTACGAGCCACATCCACCAGAGCGACTGTCCGAGCGCTTCCCAGCCGGCGTGCTTTGCCACCAGCGCCAACGCGATCAGGATCGCGGCTGCGGCAAGCGCGAAGGGGGCGGCATCGTCACGAGCCTCACGCGCTGCTGCGTGCAGGCGAGCCGAGCCGGACGGCGGCGCGACGGGAGGTGTGGCAGCGCTCACTCCCGGCTTAGGATCCGCCCAGCATCGGACGATATGGCGGCTGGTCTCCCTATGAAAGGCTGTCGAGGAAGGCGCGCGGCGAGAGCACGGGGATCGAGCCAACGAGTTCGAGCAGGTGCGCGTCTCCGGTTACGAGCGTGGCGTGTGCGGAAGCCGCCGCCGCGATCAGATGGTCGTCCTTGGGGTCTCTCGAGGTGACGCCCGGCCCCGCTTCCGGATCATCGACCCATTCGGCGAGACCGCGCAAGAGCTCCAGAAACTCGCTGATCTCCGCCTCGTCGAGGTGACGCCGCAGGTTCGGCCGCCCGAGGGTGGCCTCCAGCTCCGCGAGCAAACGTTCCGTCACGACGAGCTCGAACCCACCCTCGAGCCACTGACCGAGCAGACGTGCCGATGATCCCGTACGCGCAAGCAGCCCCGAGAGGAGGACATTGACGTCGAGCAGCGCTCGCACTAGCGGCGACGTGCCTGGTGTTGCTCGTCTACCGCGAGACTCAGCGCCTCTTCCTCCCCCAGGTCCGCCTTGGCCCAGATCCGTTCGAGCAGGTCGAAGCCGAGATCGCGCCGCAGGGCCTTCTCGATCACCTCGCTGTCGCGGCACCCCGTACGCGCCGCCTTGACCCGAACGGCCCGCAGCACCCGCTCGTCGAGCGTCACCGTCGTCCTCAGCTTCGGCATAACGGCATCACAGCATCACAGTGCATGCAGGCGCTATGGCGCCTAGTGGTACCGCGCTCTGGACAGGTCAGGCGAGAGGACGCAGGCCCACTTCGGCGGCTTGGTCCAGGCATTCGCCGCGCCTCGGGCCGCGCAGGCCGATGTGCACCGCGTGGGTCAGTAGACGACGAGTCGGTCGCGGTGCACGGCCTCGATGCCCCGCGGGCGCCCGCGAAGCTCCGTCGAACTCGCTCCTGCGATCCCCTTGCCGACGGTAGTGCCGTCGAGCGCGACGAGTTCGACTGCGTCGCCCGCCTCGAACGAGCCCTTGCATTCGGCGACCCCGACGGCGAGTAGGCTACGCCCGCCTGTGAGGATCGCTTCGCGTGCGCCGTCGTCGAGAACGAGCATCCCGGCGACGGGCTTCGCGTGACGGAGCCAAAGCTTGAACGCGCTCGCCTGCCCCTTCGAGGGCGAGAACGCTGTGCCGCGCGCTTCTCCAGCGGCGATCGCACGGACAACGCCGTCGCCGTGGCCGGAGGCGATCGCGGTTGGGATTCCGGCGTCCGCCGCGAGTCGCGCCGCCGCCACCTTGCTCGCGATCCCTCCTCGTCCGACTGCGCTGCCGGCGCCGAACGCGGCTTCGTCCACGGCGTCTCCGTTTGGAAGGAGGTCGGCGCTCGCGCTGTACACGCCCTCGACCTCTGTGAGCAGCACGAGCAGGCGGGCGCCGAGCAGCACCGCCACCTGCGCCGCGAGCGCATCGTTGTCGCCGAACGTGATCTCGTCTGTCGCGGTCGCGTCGTTCTCGTTCACGACTGGGACAACGCCGAGCCGGAGCAGTGTGTTGAGTGTGTTGCGCACGTTGAGATAGCTCGTGCGCTCGGCGAGGTCGACCGCGGAGAGCAGCACCTGTGCCACCTTCAGCTCGTGCCGCCGGAACGCAGCCTCCCAGGCGAGCTGGAGCCGCACCTGCCCCGCCGCCGACGCCGCCTGCAGCTGCGGCGTCGAGCGCGGGCGGCGCACCAGTCCGAGAACCGGCAGCCCGAGCGCGATCGCGCCCGACGACACGACGCACACCGGCTCGCCGACGGCGGCGACGTCCGCCGCGCGCGCGGCGAGCAGGGAGCGGCGGATGCGGCCGGAGGCGTCGACGATGAGCGAAGTGCCGAGCTTGATGACGAGGGTCACCGGTGCTGGCTGCCGTCGCCCACGACGCGGTATTGGCGGAGGCAGAGATCGCGATACGTCACCGGCCCTCGCGGGCCTGGGAAGCGGTCGATGTTGATACCGGTTTCGGGCGTACCGAGCAGCTCGAAGCCGTCGGCGAAGCGCGTCGGCGCGTTCCAGAACGCGACGGTCCCGCGATATGCATGGAGAAAGCGATCGGCTGCGGCAGCGTCCTCGGTGACGATCGCGGCTGCGAGCCCCGACGTCTCCTCGTTCGCGACCCGCGCCGCCTCCTCGAGCCCGTCCACCACGCGCACGGTGATCGTGGCGACTCGGTCGACCTCCGACGCCCACTCGCGGCTCGGTGGCAGCTCGTCCTCGACTGCGATCCCGAGCTCGCCGGCGATGCGCGCGACGACGGCAGCGAGCTCTGGCGTATCGGCGAGCGCGAGATTGAGCCGATTGCACACCCCGAGGCGGTCGAGACTCGCCCGGACGAGCATATTGAGCTTCTCGAGATCGGCAGCTGTGTGCGCGTACAGGACGCCGCCCCCCTCCGCGTGTGACAACGCGCGCACGCCGTGCTGGGCCGCGATCCGCGCGAGCGCTGCGGTCGACGCTCCGCTTCCACGAAGGATGACGAGTGGGAGCAGGTCGGGCATCGACACGAGCGCCTCCGCACCGGCTCGGTCGGGAACGTCCACGAGACCCACGGCAGCTCCGGCGTCGCCGAGCGCGGGACGGATGACGCCGTCGACGAGCTCGGTCACTGTCCGCAGCGCCGCGCCCCCTGTTCGCAGCACGACAGCGTTCCCGCTCTTGAGCACCTGTGACGCGACGTCGACTGCGACGTTCGGCCGCGCCTCGAAGTTCGCGCCGACGACACCGATGGGGATGAGCCGCTCGGAAACGACGAGGCCGTTCGCCAGCGTCCACGCACGCACGTCGCGCTCGATGGGCGGCAGCGCGCGCGTCGCGCGCACGCCATCGGCGATCGCAGCGAGCCGCACCTCGTCGAGACGCAGCCTGTCACGTGCGCCTTCATCAAGATCGACCGCGGCCCCAAGATCGCGCGAGTTCGCTGCCAGCACCGCTTCGGCGCGCTCCTCGAGCAGTTCGATGACCCGCTCGAACGCCGCCTCCACGCCCAGGTCGGCGAGGCGTGGGAGCGCCTCCTGTGCGGCAAGCGCCTCACGGCGCACCACTTCAAGGATCGTCGGCGCAGCAGTCACAGCCAGACCCTACGCAGCCCCGACGGCGCGCCGCTGGTCGCCCTGAGCCGAGGAGTCGGCGGCGGCGCTCGTCCACTTCCTCTGGTCGGGACCTCGGTCGGGGCGCGACCAGATGGGCCGGATCGGTCGCCGGTCGCCACTCGCCGTCCCACTCGACGCTTCCCCCGACCTCGAGCGTGAGGTCGAGACCGCGACCCAGCTCCGGAAACTCCTCGATCAGACGGTGCCCGCACAACGGCTGCACGTCGGGTGACTCGTCGAGTGGCGGCGCGTCCGAGATCACGACACTGAACCACGAGATCCCAGGCGGGTCGCCGGCCGGGTCACAGACGATCGCCAGCGGCGGTTCCTCAGTGCCTAGCATGAACGCAAAGGTCGTACCGATGCGCGGAACGTCCGCGGAAAGCGCCGAAGGGCATAGACGCTCGTCTGAGCGGGCGTTCTTGCGCCTGGCGGCCCACTATCCCGTCCGCTGCGCCACTGGCGGTACCCCCAATGCGAACTCTGGCGACACCTCAACCGTGCGGGGGGCGCCCGGCGCACGACTGCTGGTCCTAGCCGCTGCTGCGAGGTCGGCGACGCTTGCCGGCCTCTTCGCGGGTGATCCGTGTTGTGGCTCGCGCGTATGCGATCAGGTCTTCACGCGGCCCGACAGCCCAGACGCGGACGAGTCCGGGGGCGCCGTCCAGGGGCTCGTTGCGGTAGACGATGCGGTAGCGAGGCTTGCCCCGCCACGAGGGAGCGTCGAACAGGAGCTTCCGACAGTCCTTCGCCGCGCGCAGGTTGTAGCGCTCGCGAAGCTCGTCGCCCAGCCAGGGGTCATCGCGGAGCTCTGCCATTCGCCTGATCGCCTCGTCGACGAGCTCTTCGTCGACCTTCTGCAGCTCTTGGAGGTCGACGCTGACCTCCGGCTCGGCTCGTACGACGTATGGATCAGTCGGCAAGGAGGTGCTCCCGACCAAACTGGCGCGCGAGCTCCTCGAGGGGGATCAACTGGTCAACCGGGGTGGGTTCTGCGAGCCGCTCCTGCGCGAGCAGGATGATGCCCATGTCCTCGAGCTCGTCCAGGAGCTCTTCGTTCTCCCGCCTGGCTTCTTCGAGCCGCTCGAGTTCCGCGAGTGCATCGATCTCGGGTACGAGCAACAGGCCACCCTTGCGGTAGGAGCCGACCGACTGCGCCCGATCGAGGAGCGAGCGACTCGGCTTTGTCAGCTTGTTGAACTGCCCCGCGATGGAGTGCAGCCGCTGGCGGCCTTCCTCGATCGTCAACGCCGGCACTGCCGGGCGTAGGTTGCTCGAACTCGCCTGGCGCGTCTTCACGTTGCCTCGCTTCTTTCCCCGTGGCATATGCCCCTCCGATGAGAGTTCGTACGACTTTTCGTACGAATCATAGCACGCCTCGCGGCGCACCGACCCGATGCGCTATGTGGCGCCTGGAGCTACGACCCGGGCAGTACCGCTATTTGGAGTGATCAGGCGAGAGGACGCTCGCCCAGGCGAGCGCCAATGGACGCGGGGCCAGCGGTCAGAAGCCGACGATGTCAGTTGCTGGTGACCGGCCCCTGCGTTCGGTCCAGTTCTTGTGAGGGTCCGCTCCGGGTGTGGGTCAGTGCAGCGCGAACCAGGTCGTGCCGGGGAAGTTGAGGGTGCGGTCGCCGAAGTAGAGCTCAAGGGTGCTGGCATCGTTCGCGGCGATTGTCCAGCAGACATAGCCCGTGATGGGTGTGTACGAGTAGAGCGGATCCGTGACGTCCAGCCTCGGTTGCGGGCCTGGGTAGGGGCAGGAGTCGTTGTTGACGGTCTCATAGCTGGCGTGGTGGCTTCCCTCGACGGAGAAGCCGAACCAGTTGGGGACCTGGAAGCCCTCGCCGGTATAGATCACGGTTAGGTTCGCGTCGAAGTATTCGGCCCCGGCCGGAGCAGCGGGCGACAGCTGTACGTTCGGGTTTGCTGAGTTGACCTTCACCACGAGGCCTAGCCCAATGTTCGCGGCGGCCCCGACGGGGAGCGGATGGCCACGCGTCAGGCCCGGCGCGACGGGGACGAACTTGGCGCCAACATGCGCGGTGCGTTCGCCAAAGGTGTCCTTCTGCGCGTGCTTGGCGTTGACTACGCACGTCGGCTTCTTGGACTGACAGGCGCCATGCCAGCCCGTGAACCGCCAGCCCTTGTAAGCCTTCGCAGTCAGCACGATCCGAGACCTTGTGACCTCGTAGCCCTGGGCCGAACACGACGCGTCGGCGCAGCGGAGGGTCACACGCTCGACGACGCCCTTGCCAAGCTTCACGCTGCCCCAGCCCTTGATCCCTACCCAAACGGTGCCGGTGAAGGACCGTGGCTGCGAGCGTGCGCTCGCCGCCGCGCCGAGCAAGCCGAGCGAGGCGATCACGAGGACTCCAACGAGCCTCCGCATCGTCAGCATCGTCCCGCGATACGGGGGCCGCGTCAAGGAGTCCGACTGGTCCACTCGAGCCGGGGGCGCCGAAATCCTTTTGGCTCGCCGGAGCGAATCCTTGCTTTTTCTCGCGAAACGATGCGGGGTCAGGCGTCGGATCATCGCAGTCCGCGATCCATCCCCCGCCCCCCACGGTCGCTGGCGGCATGGGCCGCAATAGCCGGTGTGAGTAGATACAAGCCGGCGACGCGGCGGGTCGGGCGAGAGGACGCTGGCCCAGGCGACTGCGCTTCTACCAGGTGAGTGGTCGCGACCCAGCCGGCTCGAGCTTCACTCGTGTTCAGCGGGACCGGTCGCCTGGCTCCGGGGGGCGATAGGTCGTCGACACCGGCTGCCAGGTCGTGCGGAACATCAGGAGGGCGAGGAACGCGAGCGGGACGAGCAGGACGAGCAGGACGTTGCCGCCTGGAACCAGGAGGAGCATCCCTGTGAGGGCGATTCCGATGGCGAGGCCACGCATGGGATGTCTCCTTCTGTCGCGGTGAGTGGATGTGTTCAGTGATCCACGCTAGAGCAGTCCGTGCAAAGGACGTGCCAAGGTACGGCGAGCTTTCGACGGGAAGGCGACGCCGACTCCGACCGGAATCCTCCTGACTGCCGCAGTCGTCACCCTGCAGTAGCACGGAAGCTCAGGGGTCATTCCGGAACACTGGCCCAGGCGAGGGTTTCGCTTCAAGACCGCACAGCGTCACGCCGATTACTCCTATCGTGAGTTCGTCGCGCGCAGGAGCCGGGATGCCAGGCGGACAGCAATGAATCGGGTTCGCCGAGGCCTCGTCCTCTTCGCCCTGGTGTTGGGAGCTGCTGTGGTGGCTAGCCCGGCTCTTTCCAGCGCGATCATCGGCCGCAATGTCGCGCGGCCGACGCTGAGCATCGACCGGCAAGGACGCGCCCACATCAGCTACTTGCTCGGCGGACGCAGGGTGACGCTGGTCGCCTGGGGTGCCATCAACGCCCGAACACCAAACAGAAGGGTGCCTCAGGTCAAGTTTCAGGTCCGTTACGGCGAAGGCGGCCGGGGCGCCTGCCTGCGGTATGACGGGCCACCACTCGCCTGGCTGGTCGGGGCCTGCAAAGCTCCGGACGGAAGCTACTGGGCGCTCCAGTCCTGGCAACGGCTGAGGCCCAACTACGGCGGCACCAGGGGAGCCTGGGAACTCCATCTCTCCCACTGGCGCGGCCCGCTGGCGCAACTTGTCATCTACCAGAACTGGGCCTACGGCAAGGTCCGACACCTGTTCGGCAGGCTCACCTACGACGGTAAAGCGGTCTACGGCTACAGCTCCACCGCGCAGGGCAACCCGCTCGACAGCTACGGCCGCAACATCTACGTCGACACCTTCGACTCCCGTTACGGCAGGGGTTGGCATCGCGAGAACAGTTTCCTCACCCACCACAGGGGCCACACCCTGGGCGACTTCTGCTACGGCTTCTACCCGCACTCCGGCCATCCCTCGGGTGACGGAACGAAATATCGGGCAACGGTCGAAGGCCCGGGAGTCACCCCGGATGTGATGTGGGAGCAAAACGACATCGGCCCGTACGACGCAACCGTTCAGAACCAGATGCGGTCGCTGGAACGCAGCTGGGGCGACCCCAAATGCCGCGTCTAACACCGCCGGGGAATCTCGACGACCAGTTCCAAAGCTGGGTGACCCGAGGCGGTGACGCCACAAAGCGCGGCTCCTAGGGAAACCCCTCAGGGGGTCATTCCGGAACACGGGGCCCAGGCGAGGCTCCTTACGCCGGGACGGCGACAAACCAGCGGCCTTGCTCGTCGTCTAGCCACCGATCTAGTCGGAGGCCCTCCTCGGCGAGAGCGCTGCCTAGCTCCTCTTCGTCGGCGAAGACATGCATCGCGAACGGGTGCCGCCAGCGACGCGATCCGCTCCTGTACTCGACTGTCCCATGAACCACTGGTCCCTCAACGCGGTCGATCAGCAGGCGCGCGGTCATGGGACCCAGCTGCGACTCGCTCTCCTCGGCATGCCAAGCGAGCGGCAGAGCCTCGACGACAACGACATCGGAATGGCGGCGACATGTCGCGAGGAACGCTCTTCGCGCCTCCGGAGCGGAGTTGATCAGGTTGCTCGCGAGAACGACAGCATCAAAGCGGCGATCAAGCTCCAGATCCTCGATGCGCCCACACATCGCCTCGGCGTCCTCGACGTGGGCGAGCATCGCCGCAGACTCGTCAACCGCCGTTACGTGAAAGCCGAGCCGGAGGAGCTGTCGTGTAATCCGACCCGTACCACACCCGAGTTCAAGCACTGAACCACCCGCTCGCACCGCCAGCGCAATCCGCTGGGCTTCCCCCATCTCCGGCAGCAGCGCATACAGATCCACCGGACTTCCGTCAGCCGCTGCGCTCACGCCCCCATAGTCGCTTAACCGCTACGGGC
>CAVYQV010000015.1:0-142044 GCA_963770815.1 uncultured Actinomycetes bacterium | reverse complement strand
AGGCGTATCAGAACTTTGACTATCAGGGCCCAGCACAGGCGAAGGAGGGGGCGCAATGATCGCTGTATTCGCGTCCGTTGGAGCATGGTTCGCGCGCCGCTTTGCGGCGTTAGGACTGGGGACTGTGGCGTCGCTTGCATTCCTCGGCCCGCTATCCCCTATATTGACCGGCATCGCGACGCGATCGGTGCGACCATCACTGCGATTTCCGAGATCGTCGCTTCTCTCTCCCGGAGCGCAGAAGGGCGCGTGGTTCTTGCTTTGGCCGCCCTTTGCTTGGGTTTCCTGTACCTGCGCTTTCATTACATCGAAGAGGGGAAAGCCATGGTACATCCGCGTACGATCGAGAAAATCGTACATGCGCCTTGTGCAAGGAGGAAATAGCGTGGCTCCAATTCCAAATGGGGGCGACGCCTCACTTTGCCCTGTCGATAAAATGATGGCCAATCAATCACGCTTCGATCTGTCGCGCGGTTACATCCCGGTGTTGCTTGCAACAGCGTTGTTCGCGGGCGGATTTGGTGTCGCTTTTCGTGCGGGGGGGTGGCTGGAGACATTCAAGCAGGAGCGATCCGCCGTGCTTGCCCGGCTAGACAAAATCGAGGCCAAACTCGATAACATCATAGGTTGGGCAGGTCCACAGCTGCGCGTCAAAAAATGAACCGGCCAGACGCAAAAAACTCACCCCGATTCCTTGCAAGGTGAGCCGTCCAGCGCCAAAAAAAGAAGAGCCCTACGCCTCCTCCAGGGGAAAGCTAGGTCAGATCGTTTCGCTCAAATCCTTGGCGGCGCGGAATGCAACCTTTTTGCTCGCCTTGATTTTAATAGGCTCACCGGTCGCGGGATTACGGCCCATTCTGGCGGCGCGCTTGCGAACTTCGAGCGTGCCGAGCCCTGCGATCCGGACCCGGGCACCTACCTTGAGGTGCTTACCTATAGCCGAGATTGCTTCGGAAAGCACCTCATTTGCCTGCTTCTGAGATAGGCCGTGCGTCTCAGCGACCTCGGTCGCTAGATGGCGAAGCGTGACAATGTCGGCCTTCACAGGTTTCGCGGCCGTTTTGGGCGCCTCCGCCGCTTGCGTTTTCGTCATCTTAGTTCCTTCTTGTATGCCGTGCTGGGAAATCCACCTCTGCGCTCGCGCTATATCGCCGGCTGACTAGGGCTCATGGGATGTTGTACTGTCATCCAGCCCGGTCAAGAGGCCCGAAGCGCTTGTGCGCCAGGAGAATCAGGCAAAATCGGCAGCGTTACGTGAACAACAATCAGTCGGTGTGGCGGCGTACGTCAACAGTCTTTCACTTGAAGGACGGGATTTTGTAGGGACTTTATGAACAATTTAGGCGTTAGTGTTGTTTTCTAGCCTATCAAATAGGGCTTGGGAGCCCTTGTATGCGGAGCCCATGGCCCGGCACGGCGGGGAAACCGGTGAACGGATCATGGGGCAACAAGGCGCACGACGGACGCCCTGCTACCGGCACCCTGCCCGGCGGGGCTTGACATATGGCGATGACATTTATAGAACATAAAGCGAACGAGGCGCGCAGGCTGCGCATGTGGATAAACGTGCGAGAGTGGTCGCCACGGGCATCGGCTGGTGTAAGCTGCCCCCTGCGAACTTACCATCTCATGAAAGGAGCTCTCATGGCGGGCTCAGTCAATAAAGTAATTCTCATCGGTAATCCTTGGAGCCGATCCGGAGGTCCGTCACACCCAAGATGGCCGGGCGATTTGCAATATGAGGGTGGCGACGACGGAAAGCTGGCGCGACAAGCAATCAGGAGATCGGCGCGAGAGAACCGAGTGGCACAGCGTCGTGATTTTCAGCGAGCAGCTTAGCAAGGTCGCTCAGCAGTATCTAAAGAAGGGATCGAAGGTCTATATCGAAGGCCAGCTGCAAACGCGTAAGTGGCAGGATAGTTCAGGTAATGACCGGTATACAACTGAAGTTGTGCTGCAGAACTATGCGGGCCAGCTAACCATGCTTGATGGGCGCAATGGTAGCTCCGGGTTCCAGGAAAGTGGAAGCAGTGACTTCGATACCGGTTCGGGAGGCGCCGGCCGGGAGAACAGCGGTTTCAGAGCCGGGAAAGCCCGGGGTGGCGAGGCCCCTAAGGTCCTTCGAAAAGGATCTCGATGATGAGATACCTTTCTAATTAATGAATTCTGTGCGTACAGGATTCGAACTGTGCGCCAGCTTTCCTATATGTACGCGCAGGGCACTTCAGTACCGGCCAAGGTGCTGAAATCGCATTATTGAAGCCAAGGACCGGGTTTTGGCAGTTACTTCCGAAGGCAATCAGGGTGATCGGGGCGCGGGAGACGTTCGCCCCGTCTTAATCACCGACGAGATGAAGCGCTCCTATCTAGATTATGCGATGAGCGTAATCGTTTCGCGCGCGCTTCCGGATGTCAGGGACGGGCTCAAGCCTGTGCATCGGCGTATCCTGTTTTCAATGCACGAGACGGGATACCAATGGAATAAGCCATACCGTAAATCGGCTCGCGTCGTCGGTGACGTTATCGGTAAATACCATCCCCACGGCGATCAATCGGTTTACGATGCGCTCGTTCGCATGGTGCAGACCTTTTCCATGCGCGAGCCGTTGATCGACGGCCAAGGGAATTTCGGCTCGGTGGACGGCGACCCGCCGGCTGCGATGCGTTATACCGAGGTCCGGCTCCAAAAAATCTCCGATACGCTCCTGCAAGATCTAGAAAACGACACGGTCGATTTTCAGGACAACTACGATAATTCCGAGCGCGAGCCCACCGTTCTTCCAGCTCGCTTTCCGAATTTGCTCGTCAATGGCGCAGGCGGCATTGCCGTCGGCATGGCGACAAACATACCCCCTCACAATCTCGGTGAAGTCGTCAACGCCTGCTTGGCATTCCTTGAAAACCCGGCCATTAGCGCCGAGCAGCTTATGGAACTCGTGCCGGGCCCAGATTTCCCAACGGGCGGCATCATTATGGGGCGCGCCGGCATCCGGTCTGCTTATCTTAAGGGCCGGGGTTCCATAGCCGTCAGGGCCAAGATCCACGTTGAGACCATTCGCAAAGACCGCGATGCGTTAATCGTCACCGAAATCCCTTACCAGGTTAATAAGGCAACGCTGCAAGAGCGCATCGCTGAGCTCGTCCGCGAGAAGCGGGTCGAAGGCATCGCCGAAGTGCGCGACGAATCCGACCGCGATGGTTATCGCGTGGTGATCGAGCTTAAGCGTGAGGCCATGGCGGATGTCGTTCTGAACCAGCTTTACCGGTTCACTGCGCTGCAATCGATGTTCGCCGCGAATATGGTCGCCTTGAATGGCGGCCGTCCCGAACAGCATAATCTGCCGGACTTCATCCAGGCATTTACGCAATTCCGCGAAACGGTCGTTACGCGGAGGACAAAGTTCCTGCTCGCGAAGGCGAGGGATCGCGCGCATGTTCTCGTGGGCTTGGCAACCGCCGTTGCGAACATCGATGAGATCATAAAACTTATCCGTACCGCGCCAGATCCGGCGACGGCCCGCGATCAGTTAATGACCCGGAACTGGCCCGCCGAGGATGTGGCGCCGCTCCTTGCGCTGATCGATGACCCCCGTTCCAAGATTCTTGAAGGGAACGTGTACCGGCTATCGAACGATCAGGCCAAAGCCATTCTCGACCTTCGCTTGCAGCGCTTAACAGCGCTTGGAAGGGATGAGATCGGCGATGAGCTGAAGGGCTTGGCCGACAAGATACGGGACTACCTGGATATCCTGAGTTCGCGCACGCGCGTTGTTGGGATCGTTCGCGACGAACTCCTCGCCATCAAGGAAGAATTTGCGACGCCGCGGCGCACCGAAATTCTGGATGTCGAGGGCGAAGTTGAGGATGAGGATCTTATCCAGAAGGAGGATATGGTCGTCACGGTTAGCCATCGCGGCTACATCAAGCGCGTACCGCTTTCCACCTATCGTGCGCAGAGGCGCGGGGGCAAAGGCCGGGCGGGCATGACGACGCGCGACGAGGACTTCGTTACGAGGCTCTTCGTTGCCAATACTCATGTGCCGGTGCTGTTTCTTTCTTCGCGCGGCATGGCCTACAAGATGAAAGTTTGGCGCCTGCCGCTGTCCGCCCCGCAAGCGCGCGGCAAGGCACTCATTAACCTTTTGCCTTTGCAGCAAGACGAGACAATTACGTCGATCCTGCCGCTGCCCGAGGAAGAACGGGGCGAGACAGGTGTCTTCATCTTATTTGCTACGCGCTCTGGGAATGTGCGGAAGGAACGAGCTGGCTGACTTCGCTGAAGTCCGGCAAAACGGCAAGATTGCCATGAAGCTTGATGAGGGCGACGCCATCGCTGGCGCTCAGCTTTGCCGCGAAACAGACGATGTGCTGCTGACTACCGCCGAAGGGCAAGCGATCCGTTTTCCGGTAACTGAAATTCGTATTTTTAAAGGCCGCGAATTGACAGGCGTGCGAGGCGTAAAGCTTGAAGGCGACGACCGCGTTATCTCGCTCGCGATCCTCCGTCATATGGACGCCACGCCGGCCGAGCGGGCCGCCTATCTCAATGTACCGTCGATGGTGCTCGCACGCGCGGTCACCCATGCGCTCGTCGGCCTCGAGCCTCGGCGGGTCGACGTCGAGGCGCACGTTCGCGACGGGCTCCCAGGCTTCGCGATCGTCGGCCTCGCCGACCGGGCCTGCCAGGAGGCGCGGGAGCGCGTGCGGAGCGGGATCTCGGCGGCCGAGCTGAGCTTCCCGCCGGGGCGGATCACCGTCAACCTCGCGCCGGCCGAGCTGCGCAAGGAGGGCTCCGGCTTCGACCTCCCGATCGCGCTTGCGTTGCTCGCGGCGTCGCAGCAGCTCCCGCGCAGCGCGCTCGAGCGCACCGCGGCCGTCGGCGAGCTCGCGCTCGACGGCCGGCTGCGCCGGGTGGGAGGCGTCCTCGCCGTCGCCGAGGGTGCGCGGCGGCTCGGCGCCGAGCGCCTGTTGTGCCCGGCCGATTCGGCTCGCGAGGCGGCGCTGGCCGGTGTGGCGGCGATCCCGATCCGGCACCTCGCGGAGGCCGTCGCCTACCTGCGCGGCGAGCTCGAGCTCGGGCCTGAGCCGCCGCTCGCGCCGAACGGCCATGGGTCGTCCACGGCGCCCGACCTCGCCGACGTCCGCGGACAGGAACGCGCGCGCCGCGCGCTCGAGCTGGCCGCCGCAGGTGGGCACAACGTCCTCCTCGGCGGTCCGCCGGGGACGGGGAAGACGATGCTCGCGCGCCGGTTGCCGGGGATCCTGCCGCCGCTCGAGTCCGCCGCCGCGCTCGAGGTCACGCGGATCCATTCGGTCGCCGGGCTCGTGGACGAGGAGGAGCCGCTCGTCTCGCGGGCGCCGTTCCGCGCGCCGCATCACAGCGCCTCGACAGCGGCCATCGTCGGCGGCGGGCCGCACCTTCGCCCCGGCGAGGCGAGCCTCGCGCATCGCGGCGTGCTGCTGCTCGACGAGCTCGCGGAGTTCCAGCGCCCTGCCCTCGAGGCGTTGCGGCAGCCGCTCGAGGACGGCTTCGTCTCCGTCTCGCGCGCTGCCGGCAGGGTCGTCTTCCCGGCTCGCTTCATGCTCGTCGCGACGATGAACCTGTGCCCGTGCGGCGGCCGCGGAGACCCTGCCTCCCAGTGCAGCTGCTCGGCGCAACGGCTCGCGCGGTACCGCGACAAGCTCTCCCGCGCGCTCCTCGACCGGTTCGACCTCGTCCTCGCGATGCCGCGGGTGCGCGGGGAGGAGCTTGCCGCCGCGCCGAGCGAGGCTTCCGCCGCGGTTGCCGGACGCGTCGCCACGGCCCGGGAGAGGCTTGCGACGGACGCGCCCGCGCGCGACACGGAAGCCGATGCGCTCCTGCGCCGTGCCGCCGACCGCCTGCACCTCTCAGGGCGCGGCTACTCCCGCGTCGGCCGGGTCGCCCGCACCATCGCAGCGCTTGCGGAGTCCGATGTGGTGCGGCCGGAGCACGTCGCGGAGGCTCTCTCCTACCGCTCGCCGGACGAGCTCTCCAGTGTCTGAGCTCGCGCTCGCGGTGTTCGCGTCGGAGACGGGCACGCACCTGATCCGCCCGCCGCGCGGCGAGCGCTGGCGCGCGTTCGAGCGGCGCTTCGACGAGCGCGCCTATCTCGAGCGGCTCGCTGCGGCCGGGCACCGCTTCCTGCCGCGGTCGGCGCCGGACTTTCCGCGCCTGCTGCGCGCGATCCACGACCCGCCGGCAGGGCTCTTCCTGCGCGGTGCGGCGGAGCCCGAGCTTCTGGCCCGCCCAGCGGTCGCGGTGGTGGGAGCGCGCGCCTGCTCGGGCTACGGCTCGTCCGTCGGCCGCAGCCTGGCTCGAGAGCTGGCCGGCGCGGGTCTCGTCGTCGTGAGCGGGCTCGCGCGCGGCATCGACGCCGATGCGCATCGCGGTGCCCTCGAGGCCGCCGGTGCGACGGTCGCGGTTTTCGGCTGCGGCATCGATCGCGACTACCCCGCAGCGCACGCCGAGCTCGCGCGCCGCGTCGCGGCCGCGGGCCTCATCGTCTCGGAGTACGCGCCGGGCGTCGAGCCCGCGCCGTGGCGCTTTCCCGCCCGCAACCGCATCGTCGCCGGTCTGTGCGCGGCAACCGTCGTCGTCGAGGCGCGCGAGCGCAGCGGCGCCCTCATCACCGCGGATCTCGCGCTCGAGGAGGGGCGGGAGGTCTTCGCGGTGCCCGGCGAGATCACGTCGTCTCTGAGCGCCGGGACGAATGCGCTGCTCAAGCTCGGTTGCGCGCCGCTGACAGGCGCGGCCGACGTCCTCGCCTTGTTCGGCATCGAGCCGGAGCCGGCGCGTGAGGACGACTCGCCGTTGCTCGAGCTCCTGCCCGCGAGCGCCGACGAGCTCGTCCGGAAGACGGGGCTCGGGGCCGCCGAGATCGCGCGGACGCTCGTCGAGCTCGAGCTGGAAGGGCGCGTCGTCATGCGCGACGGTCTGTACCGTCGCGCTTCGTGAATCCGTACTGGCTGGAGGAGCCGAGCTTGCCGCGGCCCGAGACGAAGCTCGACGGCCGCGCAGACGTCGCGATCGTCGGCGCCGGCGTGACGGGGTGCTCCGCGGCGCTCCGGCTCGCCGAGGCCGGCCTGCGCGTCCGGGTGCACGACGCGCGCGGAATCGCGGAAGGCGCAAGCGGCCGCAACGGCGGCTTCGCGCTCGGGGGCGGCGCCGCCCGCTACGACGTCGCCCGCGAGACGTACGGCGCGGAGGCGGCAGCCGCGTACTGGCGCTGGACGAACGAGGCGCTCGACCGGATGGCGGAGCTCGCTGGCGACGCGCTTCGGCGTCCCTGGGAGCTACCGCCTCGCAGCCGACGAGGAGGAGCGCGAGGGCATCCGGCTCGAGTACGAGGCGCTGCGCGAGGACGGCTTCGAGGCGGAGTGGCTGGACGACGTCCCCGGCGGCGCGGCCGGCCGCTTCCACGGCGCGATCTCCCAGCCTCACGGCGGCTCGATCCAGCCTGCGCGCTTCGTGCGACGCCTCGCCGGTCTCGCCGCGCCGGCCGGAGCGGAGTTCCGCGAGCACGACCGGGTCGAGGACGTCGAGGCGCTCGAGGCCGATCGCGTTCTCGTCGCGACCGACGGCTACGGGCATGGCCTCGTGCCGGAGCTCGCCGACCTCATCTGGCCGACCCGGGGCCAGGTGGTCGTGAGCGAGCCGCTCGACCGCGTGCTCTACGACCGACCGCACTACGCGCGCCAGGGGTTCGACTACTGGCAGCAGCTTCCCGACGGCAGGATCCTGCTGGGCGGCTTTCGCGACGTCTCGATCCTCGACGAGCTCACGGACGTCGAGGTGACGACGCCGACGATCCAGTCTTCCCTCGAGTCGTACCTGGACGAGCTCGCCGGCGAAGAGGTCGAGGTGACGCACCGCTGGGCGGGCATCTTCGGGCTGACGCAGGACCTGCTCCCGCTGGTGGGGCAGGTGCCCGGCCACGACGGACGCGTCTGGGTCGCCGGCGGCTACTCCGGCCACGGCAACGTCCTCGGCTTCGCCTGCGGCCGGCTCGTCGCGGACGCGATGCTCGGCGACACGACGTCGCCGCAGCTCGCGCTGCTCGATCCGGCGCGCTTCGCGGACTAGACGTCGCTCGCGAGTGGGCGCGGATCGCTAGATCCGGCGGTCTGGCTCGAAACGCTCAAACCCAGACAGCGCCAGAGGCCGGAGGCTAAGACGCCGCAAAGCGGCGACTTAGCCGCAGGTCGGGCCGCGCTCGCGCCGGCCTCCGCCGCGCGCGAGCGCACCAGCGCAGCCTCCCACCCAGAGCATCCCAAAGCCAAACAGCACGAAGACGCCGGGAGACCGCGCTCTCCCGGCGGCGGAGTTCCTTCTCCCAGCGAGCCAAGCGCCGGCTTTGCGAGCTAGAGAGGCTTGACGTCGGCGATGAGCTGGTCGATCGACGCCTTCGCGTCGCCGAACAGCATCACGGTCTTCGGGTTGTAGAAGAGCGGATTCTCGATCCCGGCGAAGCCCGGGTTCATCGAGCGCTTGAGCACCACCACGGCCTGCGCGTCGTCGACGTTGAGGATCGGCATGCCGTAGATCGGCGAGCCCTTGTTGTTGCGCGCATCCGGGTTGACGACGTCGTTCGCGCCGACCACGACCGCGACGTCCGTGCGCGAGAACTCGGGGTTCGCCTCGTCCATCTCCTTGAGCTGCGTGTACGGGACGTTGGCCTCGGCGAGGAGGACGTTCATGTGCCCCGGCATGCGGCCCGCAACGGGATGGATGGCGTACGAGACCTCGACGCCCTTCGTCCTCGAGCAGGTCGGCGAGCTGGCGGACGTCGTGCTGGGCCTGTGCGACAGCGAGGCCGTAGCCCGGCACGAAGACGACCTTGTGGGCGTACGCGAGCATCACGGCCACGTCCTCGGCCGTCGTGCTCCGGACGGTGCCGCCGTCGCCCGCCGCCACCGCGGCGGCCGCCTCCGAGACCTGTCCGAACGCGCCGAAGAGGACGTTCGCGACCGAGCGGTTCATCGCCCGGGCCATCATCAGCGTGAGCAGCGTGCCGGAGGCGCCGACGAGCATGCCGGCCACGATCAGGAGGTTGTTCTCCAGCTCGAAGCCGCCGAGCGCGACGGCGACGCCCGTGAACGCGTTGAGCAGCGAGATCACGACGGGCATGTCCGCGCCGCCGATCGGGAGCACGAAGAGGACGCCGAACGCGAGCGACGCCAGGATCGTGACCCAGAGCAGCCACTCGTCCTGAACTCCGGCGACGAGAGCGATCGCGCAGCCCAGGGCGCCGATAAACAGAGCGCCGTTGACGAACTGCTGTCCCGCGTACGTGATCGGACGGCCGCCGATCAGCTCCTGCAGCTTGGCGAACGCGATCATCGAGCCGGCGAACGAGATGGAGCCGATCATGGCCGAGAGCACGATGCCGAGCGAGATGTCGGCCGTCGGCGCACCGGGAGGCGGGAGGACCCGGTGCAACTCGGCGAGCGCGATCAACGCGGCAGCCCCGCCGCCGACGCCGTTGAACAGCGCCACCATCTGCGGCATCGCGGTCATCTGCACCTTGCGCGCCGCGACCGCGCCGAAGCCGCCGCCGATCAGCATCGCGATCGCGATCGCCCACCAGCTCGTCGAGCCGACCTTGATCCACGTGACGACGATCGCCAGCACCATCCCCGCCGCGCCGATCTGGTTGCCTCGCCGTGCGTGCGCGGGGCTCGAGAGGTAGTGCAGCGCCAGGACGAACGAGACGATCGTGATCAGGTAGAGGAGGTTCGAAAGGTTGTAGCTCACGACGTCTTGTCCGGCTTCTTCGGCCGCTCGCGGCTCTTGAACATCTCGAGCATCCGGTCGGTGACGACGAAGCCGCCGACCACGTTCGCGGAGGCGAGGACGACGGCGGCGAAGCCGACGATCCAGGTGAACGCGCTCTTGTCGGGCTGGCCGAGCACGATCATCGCGCCGACGATCACGACGCCGTGGATCGCGTTCGTGCCCGACATCAGCGGCGTGTGCAGCAGCGTCGGCACCTTCGAGATCACCTCGACGCCGAGGAAGATCGCGAGCACGAGGATGGTCACCTCGAAAACGAGAATCGTGTTGTGGATCATTCCGCGGCTCCCTTCCCGGCGACGCAGGCGCCGCTCGTGATCTCGTCCGACCAGTCCAGCGTGAGCTCGCCCTCGGGGGCGAGGTGGAGGAGCAGCGCCTGGACGTTCCGCGAGTACAGCGTCGACGCGTGGTACGGCATCGTGCTCGGCAGGTTCGTCAGCCCGACGAGCGTCACTCCGGCGCGCTCGACGATCTCTCCCGGCTCGGTCAGCTCGCAGTTGCCGCCGGTCTCGGCGGCGAGGTCGACGATGACCGAGCCCGGGCGCATCGCCTCGACCGCGGAAGCCGGGATGATCTTCGGCGCCGGGCGGCCGGGGACGGCGGCGGTCGTGATCACCACGTCGAAGTCCGCGATCCGCCCTTCGAGCGCCTGTTGCTGCGCCGCCATCTCCTCCGCGGTCAACTCGCGTGCGTAGCCGCCCTCGGCCTCGGCACCGGTCACGCCGAGATCGAGCCAGTTCGCACCGAGGCTCTCGATCTGCTCGCGCACGACGGGACGGACGTCGAAGCCGGTCGTCACGGCGCCGAGCCGGCGGGCCGTGGCGATCGCCTGCAGCCCCGCCACGCCCGCGCCGATCACGAGCACTTTCGCGGGGGGCACCGTGCCGGCCGCGGTCATGAGCATCGGGAAGAAGCGCGGCAGGTGCTCGGCGGCGAGCAGCGCGGCCTTGTAGCCGCCCACGGTCGCCTGCGACGAGAGCGCGTCCATCGGCTGCGCGCGCGTGATCCGCGGCACCGACTCGAGCGCGAACGCCGTTACGCCGCGATCCGCGAGCGCCTCGACGCCGGCCTGGTCCGAGAGCGGCTCGAGGAACGCGATCAGCAGCTGGCCTGAGCGGAGCCGCTCGCGCTCGCCCGGCGACGGCTTGCGCACCTTCACGACCCCGTCGACGTCCCACGGGTCGCCGAGCGTTGCGCCGGCCTCTGTGTACGCCTCGTCGGGGAACGAAGCCGCTGCCCCGGCGCCGGGCTCGACCACCAGCTCGAAGCCGGCTGCGGCGAGCTTCCCGACGGTCTCGGGAACGAGCGCGACCCGGCGCTCGCCCTCCGTCGTCTCGCGCGGAATGCCGACCCTCACGGCGCCAACCCTATGCAAGCGTCCGGCCATTCACGTCCGTGATACTCCGCAGCTTGACGCACTTCGTTGAGCACTACGGGCTCTGGGTCGTGTTCGCGGTCATCTTTCTCGAGGTGGCGGGGCTCCCGTTCGTCCCCGGCGAGACCGCGCTGATCGCCGCCGGCGCGCTTGCGTCCCAGGGCCACGGGAACATCTTCGCGATCATCGCCGTCGCGATCGCGGCGGCCGTGCTGGGGGCGCTCTTCGGGTACGGCGTCGGCCGCGGCTGGGGGCGCGAGCTGCTGGGCCGCTGGGGGTGGTTCGAGCGCGTCTCGTTCAAGGGCGTCGAGCGGTCGCAGGAGTTCTTCGACAGCCACGGGCCGAAAGCCGTCTTCCTCGGCCGTTTCGTGCCCGTACTGAGGGCGACGCTCGGGTGGATGGCCGGCATCGGCCGGATGCCGTTCGGCAAGTTCATGCTCTGGAACGTCGCCGGCGCGGTGGCGTGGGCTTGCCTGATCGGACTTCTCTCGTACTACCTCGGCGCCGCCGTCGTGAAGGCCCTGGAGCGCGATCTCGGGATCGGCATCGCGGTGATTGCCGCGATCGTCCTCCTGTTGCTCGGATTCCACTTTCTGCGGCGCCGGATGGAGGCGTGAGGCGCGGCCTCTCGCTCCTGCTGCTCACGCTCGCAGCCGCGGGTTGCGCGGGCAGCTCGGTGGAGGCGACCCTCCCGAAAGTGGCGCCGCCCTCCGTCCGTCTGCCGGCGTTCACGCACGTCGTGCTCGTTGTGTTCGAGAACCACGAGGCGTCCTCGATCGCGGGGAGTCCCGACGCGCCGACCTTCAACGCGCTCGCCCGCCGCTACGCGACCTTGACCGACTACACGGCGGTGGCCCATCCGAGCCTGCCGAACTACCTCGCTCTGGTGTCGGGCTCGACGCACGGGATCTCGAGCGACTGCACCGACTGCGTCGTCCGCGCGCGCAGCCTCGCCGACACCCTCGGCGCCGCCGGCAAGACGTGGAAGACGTACGCCGAGGACCTGCCGAGTCCCGGCTTCACCGGCGGCTCGTCGGGTCGGTACGCGAAGAAGCACGACCCGTTCCTCTACTTCCGCGACGTCGCCGACTCGCGGGCGCGCCGCGACCGCGTCGTTCCGTTCACGCAGCTCGGCCGCGACCTCGGCGCGCACCGGCTGCCGGACTTCTCCCTCGTGATCCCGAACCTCTGCGACGACATGCACGACTGCTCGGTCGCGACCGGCGATGCCTGGCTCAAGGCCCACGTCGTCCCGTTGCTGCACTCGCCGGAGCTCCGCGGCGGGGTCGTGTTCGTCGTCTTCGACGAGGGGTCGAGCGACACGGGCGGCGGTGGGCATGTCGAGGCTCTCGCGCTCGGGCCGACGGTGCGGCGGGGCTCCAGGTTCACGAAGGCGACGAACCACTACGGCTTGTTGCGAACGATCGAGGACGCCTGGGGGCTGCCACGGCTCGGCTTCTCCCGCACCGGGACGCCGGTCGGTGGCATCTGGAAGAAGTAGGAGTCCCGCGTCCGGCGCGGAATCCGTCCGGGCATGCTCGCCTCGATCGCACGCGCGCTTGAGCAGCGCGACCAGACCATCGGCCACGGCGACCGCGTCGCGGCGCTCGCCGAGCCCATCGCCCTCGAGCTGGGTTGGGACCGTGACCGGATCCGTGCCCTCCGCTGGGCCGCGCCGCTGCACGACGTCGGCAAGGTCAAGCTGCGGCCGCAGCTGCTCGGCAAGTCGGGGCCGCTCACCGTCGAGGAGGTCGCGGAGATCCGGAGCCACCCTGCGGCCGGCGCGCGGCTCGTCATGCCGCTTCGCAAGTTCCACGACGCGCTCCCATACGTGCTCTTCCACCACGAGCGGTGGGACGGCAGCGGCTACCCGGCGGGACTGAGCGGGCGCCGCATCCCGATCGAGGCCCGCATCCTCGCGATCGCCGACGCGTTCGACGCCATGATCTCGGCGCGACCCTACCGCCCGGCCCTCACCCACGAGCACGCGCTCGGCGAGGTGGAGGCGGGAGCAGGCACGCAGTTCGACCCGGTCGCCGCCGAGCTCTTCGTCGAGACCTGGGCGGCCGGCTGGGACACCTGGCAGCGCGCGGCTTCGTAGCTCGGAAACGCTGGGCGTTTCCTCGCTGGGGTATCGAACTGCGCGGGCCGGAAAGCGCGGTTTCCGGCCCGCTCCGTGCCTTGTCTCTTGGGTGGTCTGGATGGATGCCTCTCTGGTGCGCTCGCGCGCGGCAGAGGCCGGCGCGAGCGCGGTCCGGCCTGCGGCTCGAGTCCCGCTGACGCGGTGTCTTAGCCTCCGGCCTTTGGCGCCAACGTGGTTCGAGCGTTTCGAACCAGTTGGGCGACGCACGCGCCGGCAGGCTTGCGCGCTCGCGACGGCACCAGCGCAAACACCTCGCCCGGCTACAGAGCGGCCCAGATTTCGAGCTTGGCGCGGACGCGTCCGATCACGTCGTCCGTGAACTCAGTCGTGCCGAGGTCGCCGCCGAGGTCGGCGGTGCGTGCGCCCTGCGCGACGGCTTCGAGGCACGCCTCGCGGATCGCCCGCCCCGCGGGCTGCGTCTCCTCGCCGGCATGCGAGAGGAGCGCGGCCCCGGCGAGGATCATCGCCATCGGGTTCGCGACGTTCTTCCCCTGCAGCGACGGAGCCGTCCCGTGCGCCGCTTCGGCCATGATCGCCGCCGGCTCGAAATCGTCCTCGAACGCGACGAGCAGCGACTCCGAACCGGCGATCGAGCCGAACAGCGGCAGGACGAGGTCGGACAAGATGTCGCCGTCGCGGTTGAGCGCGGGGATCACGAGCGGGTCGCCGGCGGAGGAGAGGAGGAGCGCGAAGGTCGCGTCGATCAGCTGCGGCTCGTACGGCACCTCCGGGTGACGCTCCGCAGCGGTGTCCATCTCCTCCTTGAGCATCCCCTCGTAGGTCGGGCTGACGGTGTACTTCGGGCCGCCGAAGACCTTGGCGCCGGTCCGCTCGGCCTGGCGGAATGCGAACTCGGCGACGGCGTGGCAGATGCGGCGCTCGATGCGTTCGGTGCGGAACGCGACCTCGTCGTCGCCCTCGCCCTCGCGCCATTCCTTCGCGCCGTAGGCGTCCCCGACTGCCATCCGCACGATCGAGATCGGCGCGTGCACGCCCCCGAGCGGCGCGACGCCCGGGATCCGCCGCCCGGTGCGGACGATCACCTTGCCGCCGATCTCCTCGCGCAGGATGCGGTTCGGGGAGCCGATGTCGCCGCGCCCCTCCGGTGTGACAGTCGCTGCCTTCAAGCCGAGCCCGTGCTCGCGGACCGCGGCCGCAGCGTCGTGCACGACGCCGTTGTCGGTCTCCCGCCGCCGTTCGAGCGAGAGGTCGAAGCGGGGGAACTCGAGCTCCACGCCGATCACGTCGGGCTCGAGCACGCGGAGGCTCTCCTCCAGGAGCTCCTGCCCGGTCTCGTCGCCCTCGAGGACGACGATCGTCCGCTCGTCGCGCATCGGGCGATCGTAGCCCGCCCTCGACGACGGGTGTGCAGCCAGGAATGCAGCCGTTCAATTTGCGAAGCGATTTCGCTAGGCTTTTGCCTGAAGACAACCTTTGCGAAGGAGGAGAACGGTGGCGCGGAAAACGGTGCTCGTTTGCGACAGTTGCGATACCGAGGTCGAGGAGGGAAAGGGTGCGGTAATGCGCGTCACGTACAACGACGCGCGCCGCGGAGCGAAGCAGGCCGATCTCTGCGACAACTGCGCAGGACGCATGCCCGGCCGCGCGACCGCCCGCCGAGGCCGCAAGCCGAAGTCCGCGACAGCGGCCTGAGCCCCGCCTGAAGACCGTCCCGCGGTCGCGCTAGCGTAGGCGGGTGCCGCTCCGCCTGATCGCGGGGCCCGCCAACGCGGGCAAGGTCGAGCTCCTGCTCGGCCGTTATCTCACCGCGCTCGATTCCCCCGACGGGATCGAGCCGCTGCTCATCGTGCCGAACAGGGCGGACGTCGACCGCGTCGAGCTCGAGTTGCTGGCCCGGCGGCCGGCGCTCCTCGGCGGCTCGATCGGGACCTTCGACGACCTGTTTCGCCGGCTTGCGGCCGGCTCGGCCGACGGCCGCGCGCAGCTGGGACGAGTGGAGCAGACGCTCCTCGTCCGCCGGGTCGTCGACGGGGTGAAGCTCGACGGTTTCGCCCGGTCCGCCGCGCATGCGGGGTTCGTCGACTCGCTCGAGCGGACGCTCGGCGAGCTCGACGAGGGGCTCCTCTCTCCGAACGTCCTCGACGGCGAGCTCGGCACGCTCTACGCGGGCTACCGCGACGAGCTCGACCGGCTCGCGCGCTGGGACCGCGGCCTGCTGCGGGGTCACGCGGTCGAACGTCTCCGCACCGACCTCGACGCCTGGCACGGCGAGCCGGTCTTCGCGTATGGCTTCGAGGACCTGACCGGTGCCGAGTGGTCGCTGCTCGAGGCGCTGGCGGCGCGGACCGACGTCACGGTCTCGCTCCCGTACGAGCCGGGCCGGCCGGTCTTCGCAGCGCTACGGCGCACGGCGGAGGATCTCGCCGGTCTCGCGGCCGGCGCCGTCGAGGAGCTACCGCCACGCTACGGGGCCGTCGCACCGCCGGCACTCGCGCATCTCGAGCGGGCGCTGTTCGCCGATCAGCCGGGAGCAGCGCCGCCGCTCGACGGCGTCATCCGCTTCTTCGAGGGGGCCGGCAGCCGCGGCACGCTCGAGCTGGTCGGGGAGGAGGTGCTCGCGCTCGCGCGCAGCGGTACGCAGCTCGAGGGCATCGGGCTGGTCGTGCCGAGCTACGAGCGGATCCGCGGCGCGCTCGAGACGGTGCTCGGCTCCTTCGGCGTCCCGTACGCGGTCGACGGCGAGCTGCGGCTGACGCAGACGCCGCTGGTGCACGCGCTCGCGGCGCTGCTGCGGTTCGCCTGGGCCGGAGGGACGCGGAACGACCTCTTCCGCTTCCTCCGCTCGCCCTTCTCGGGTCTCGAGCGGAGGTCTGTCGACTTCGTGGAGGGGCGCCTGCGCGGGCGCGCGGTGCAGGCTCCCGAACGCGTTGTGGAAGAGGCGGAGCGCCTGCGCGAAGGCCCTCTCCCGGCGCTCGCAGAGTTGCGCAGCGCAGCCGATCCGGTCGAGGCGGTGCGGGAGCTTGCCGAACGAATGCTGCGGAACGCATACGGCCTCGAGCGGCCGCCGGCGGATGAGGCGAGCCGCCTCGACCTCCGGGCGTACGAGGCGCTGCGGCGGCTGCTCGCCGAGCTCGAGGGCTGGCAGGAGCTCAGCGGGGAGCTGAGCCGCGAGGACGTCGTGGCGGCGATCGACCGTGCTGCGCTGCCTCGGCGGACGGGCGACGACGCGGGCCGGGTCGCGGTCGTCGATCTCCTCCGCGCCCGCACGCGCCGCTTCGACGCCGTCTTCATCCTCGGGCTGGAGGAGGGGAGCCTGCCCCGACGCGGCGGCGGCTCGCCGTTCCTGGACGACGACGCCCGGCGGGCGCTCGACGAGCGAGGCGCGCGGCTGGGACGGCCGGATCCCGTCGAGAACGACCGCTACCTCTTCTACACGGCGTGCACGCGTGCCTCGCAGCGCCTCTATCTCGTGCGCGGGGCCGCCGACGACGACGGCAGCCCGCGGGAGGCGAGCCCGTTCTGGCACGACGTCCAGGCCTTGTTCGACGCCGACGACGTGCGGCGCTGGACGCGCCGGCGTCCGCTGTCGGCCCTGACCTGGCCGCTCGACGACGCGCCGACCGAGCGCGAGCGGCTGCGGGCGCTCGCGGAGCTCGCCGCGCACGATGCTCAGGCGGCGGACGCGCTGGCGCGCGCCAACGGCTGGGAGCGCCGGCTCGAGCGCGGGCTGGCGGCCTTCCGCCGGCCGACGCGCATCACGAATCCTCTGGTCCTCGAGCAGCTCGGCTCGCGCACGTCGTTCGCGGTGACGGAGCTCGAGCGCTTCGCCGACTGCTCCTCGGCCTGGTTCGTCGAGCGGTTCCTCTCCCCGAGGACGATCGACGCCGAGCCGGACGCCATGCAGCGCGGCTCGGTGGCGCACACGGCGCTGTACCGCTTCTTTACTCGCGTGCCGGCAGAGCTCGGCGTCGAGAAGCTCGAGCCCGGCAACGTCGACGACGCGAAGCGGCTGATGCGGCAGTGCCTCGACGAAGCGCTCGGCGGCGTGCGGATGGAGCTCACGGACATGCAGCTGCGCGAGCTCGACCAGTCGCTGTGGCGCGACCTCGAGGCGGTCGTCGAGGAGGAGTGCGAGTCCGGGTTGTCGCTCGTGCCGCGCCGGTTCGAAGTCTCGTTCGGGAGCGACCGTGCGGCGCCGGAGCTCCAGCGCGGCCTCGAGCTAGGGCCGGGACTGACGCTCTCCGGGAAGATCGATCGCATCGACGTCGACCCGTTCGGCGCGCGCGGCATCGTGCAGGACTACAAGTCCGGCAAGCACGCGCACTCCGCGGCCGAGATCGAGCGCGAGCTTCGCCTGCAGGTTCCGCTCTACATGCTCGTGCTGCGCGATCTCGTTGGGCTCGAGCCGCTCGGCGGCCTCTACAGGCCGCTCGCCGGTACCCGTCGGGCCCGCGGCCTCGTGCGTGTCGAGGAGGCGGAGACGCTGTCCGGCTACGTCAAGAGCGACTACCTCGATGAGGAGGCGTTCTGGGGTGTTGTCGAGTCGGCGCGGGAGACCGCGACCGGGCTTGCCGAACGGATCCGGGAGGGAGACGTCGAGCACGACCCGCGCGGCGGCGAGTGTCCGACGTGGTGCGACCTCTGGCCCGTCTGCCGGATCGAGCGAGCATGAGCGTGTACGACCTGAACGAGCAGCAGCTCACCGCGGTCGAAGCGGGAGGAGAGGTCTTCGTCTCCGCCGGTGCCGGCACCGGCAAGACGGCGGTGCTCGTCGAGCGCGTGGTGCGCGCCGTCTGCGACCGCGGGCTCGACGTCGACTCGGTCCTCGTCATCACCTACACCCGCCGCGCCGCCGGCGAGTTGCGCACGCGGATTCGCGCAGCCCTCGCCGGGCGCGGCCGGCACGACCTCGCGCGTGAGCTCGACGGAGCCTGGATCTCGACGATCCACGGCTTCTGCGCCCGCCTCCTCCGCGCCTACCCGCTCGCCGCCGGGCTCGACCCGCGCTTCCGTGAGCTCGACGAGGCGCAGGCGGCGGTGCTGCGGTCGGAGGCGTTCGGCGAGGCGCTCGCCGAGTTCTGCGACGGCGACGACCCGCAGCGGCTCGAGCTGCTCGCCACCTACGGGAGCGGCCGGCTCCGCCGGATGCTGACGAACGTCTACGAGACGCTCCGCGCGGCGGGGCGCGAGCTCGATCTCGCCGTGGCTGCACGGCCGGAGCTCGGCGAGCGCGTGGACGAGCTGCGCGCGGCCGCGACCTTGCTCGCGGGTGATCCGGACGCGACCGACACGCAGCAGCAGCAGGCATCCCAGCTGCTCGAGGTTCTGGCCCGCGACCTGCGGCCCGACCGGCTGATGAGCCTCGGTGACTTCAAGGCCCGCGGGGACCGTGCTGCTGCCTACCGCGAGACGTTGGCGGCGGTCGAGCAGGCTGCGCTCGACGAGGCCGCCGCGCGCGACGGGGCGCTCCTGCAGGAGCTGCTGACGCTGTTCGCGGAGCGGTATGCCCAGGCGAAGACGCGCGAGTCGGCGCTCGACTTCGAGGACCTTCAGCTCGAGGCGCGCGACCTCCTCCGCTCGCAGCCCGAGCTCCGCGAGCGCGAGCGGGCGCGTTTCCGCTCGATCCTCGTCGACGAGTTCCAGGACACGAACCGCCTCCAGACCGAGATCATCGATCTCCTGAGGACACCCGAGACGGAGCTCTTCTTCGTCGGCGACGAGTTCCAGTCGATCTACGGCTTCCGCCACGCCGACGTGCAGGTCTTCCGCGAGCGGCGCGAGGCGGTCGAGCAGCCGCTTTCCCTCACGCTCAACTACCGCTCGCGGCCCGAGGTGCTCGCGGCCGTCAACGAGCTCTTCGGCTCGCACTTCGGCGGGGAGTTCCAGGAGCTCGCGGCCGCGGCCGAGTTTCCCGACCCGGTCTTCGGCCACCCGGTCGAGCTGCTCGTCACCGACAAGGAGAGCTACAAGGACAGCGGCGTCCACTGGCGCCGGGGTGAGGCGCGGGCCGTCGCGCGGCGTGTGCGCGAGCTCGTGGACACGGGCGCGGCGACGCCGGGCGAGATCGTCCTGCTCTTCGCCGCCGGCACCGACGCCGAGTGGTACGAGGACGAGCTGCGGCGGGCGGGATTGCCCACGTACCGCGCGACCGGCAAGGGCTACTTCGGCCAGCAGCAGGTGGTCGACCTGCTCATGTACCTCCGGCTTCTGCAGAACCGCTACGACGACACGGCGCTCCTGTCCGTGCTCGCCTCGCCGTTCGTCGGCGTCTCGAACGACGCGCTCGCCCTGCTGCGGCGGGTCGCGTCGCGGAGGCCGCTCTTCACCGGGCTCGAGCACTCCATGCCGCCGGGTCTCGCCGAGCGCGACGAGCGGCTGATGCGTGCCTTCCGCCAGCGCTACGACCGGCTGGTGGAGGCGATGCCGCGGCTCTCGCTCGAGCGTCTCTGCGAGCAGATCGTCGCCGAGCACGACTACGACCTCGCGGTGCTCGCGCAGTGGGACGGGCGCCGGCGCTACGCGAACATGCGCAAGCTCGCGCGGCTCGCGCGCTCGTACGAGGAGCTCCGCGGGCCCGACGTCGAGGGCTTCGTCCGCTTCGTCGCCGAGCAGGAGGCGGTCGGCGCGCGCGAGCTCGAGGCGGTCGCGGAGGAGGAGGGCGCCGACGCGGTGCGCCTCCTCACGATCCATGCTGCGAAGGGGCTCGAGTTCAAGGTCGTGATCGTCGCCGACGCCGGGCGCGACCGGGTGGCGCCGTCGGCGGACGAGATCCTCGCGCTGCCCGACGGCCGCTTCGGCTTCCGCGTCGCCGATCCCGTGACGGCGAAGCACCGCGGCGCCTTCGACTACGAGGCGGTGAAGGAGGCGAGACAGGAGGCGGAGCGCGCCGAGCGCCTGCGCCTCTACTACGTCGCGATGACGCGGGCCAAGGAGCGGCTGATCGTCTCCGGCTCCGTCGACCTCGGCTCCGAGCGTGAGACGCCGACGCCCATCGCGTGGGTGCTCGAGCGGCTCGCCGCGGAGGAGGAGCTCGCGGAAGCCGGCGACGCGCCGCTCGAGCTCGTGCGCAACGAAGCACGGCTGCTCGTTCGCCTCGACCGCTACCGGCCCGAGCCCGTGGTGGCGAAGCCCGAGATCGAGGAGCAAGGGCAGCTTGCGCTCTTCGAGGCGCTCGAGGAGCTCGCGGCCTCGCGCGCCGCACCCGAGCTGCCGCCGCTCGTCGCGCTCCCGGAGCCGCCGCTCCACCGCGTGCGCAGGCTCTCGTTCACGTCGATCTCGCTCTTCGAGCAGTGCGCGTACAAGTACTTCGCCCGCTACGGCCTCGGGATGAGCGAGCGGCCCGTCGAGGGCGAGGGCCTGGGGGAGAGGTCCGGGACGGAGATCGGCAGTGCCGTCCACGCGCTGCTCGAGGAGATCGATCTCGCCGCGCCGGTCGTGCCCGACATCGAGGACGAGGTGGTCCGCGGCTTCGTCGCCGCCTATTGCGAGTCGGATCTCGCGCGCCGCGTCGCCGCTCTCGACGCCGTCGAGAAGGAGCGTCATTTCACCTTCGAGCAGGACGGCGTCCTCGTCCACGGCTTCATCGACGCGTTTCACATGGCTGCAAGTGTCGGCGGCGAAGCCGCCGACACGCGGCCGGGGCTCGCTCAAGACCTCACCACTCGGGCGCTCGTCGTCGACTACAAGACGAACGCCCTGGGCGAGGCATCGCCGGACGAGATCGTCGAGCAGGACTACCGGCTGCAGCGGCTCGTCTACGCGCTGGCCTGCTTCCGCGCCGGCGCCGACGAGGTCGAGGTCGTCTACCACTTCCTCGAGCGGCCGGATACGCCGGTGGAGGCCGTCTTCACGCGCGCCGACGTGCCGGGGCTCGAGTCCGAGCTGTCCGCGGCGATCGCACGCATCCAGGCGGGCGAGTTCCCGCCGACGCCGAGCGAGTTCGCCTGTGCGGGCTGCCCGGCGCTCGACCTCGTCTGCGCCGGCCCGCGCCTGCGCCCGCGGCTCCCGGAGGCCGTTCAGCCCCATCAAGTGCTGGGCACTTGATGGGGGCCTCAAAAGAACATGCCTCGTAGCTATCTGCAGGAGGCCCGCCGGCGGGTGGGGCCGAAGAAGCAGCGGATCGGGCCGATCATCGAGCGGCTCGCGGCCGAGCACGCCGACGCCGGGATCGCACTCCGCTTCCGGAGCCCGCTCGAGCTGCTCGTCTCGGTGATGCTCTCGGCGCAGACGACCGACGTGAACGTGAACCGCGTCACCGGCCCGCTGTTCGAGAAGTACCACCGGCCGGAGGACTATCTCGCCGTGCCACAGGAGGAGCTCGAGCGCGACATCTTCGCGACCGGCTTCTACCGGCAGAAGGCGAAGGCGCTGCGCGGGACGATGCGGATGCTGCTCGAGGACTTCGACGGCGAGGTGCCGAGCCGGCTCGAAGAGCTGATCCGGCTGCCGGGTGTCGCGCGCAAGACGGCGAACGTCGTCGCGGCGGAGCTCGGCGAGCCGCAGGGGATCGTCGTCGACACGCACGTCCGGCGCCTCTCGCAACGGCTGGGGCTCACGCGCCAGGAGGATCCCGTGAAGATCGAGCGCGACCTCGTCCGGCTCGTCCCGCGTGCCGACTGGGGCCGCTTTCCGCATCTGCTGATCTGGCACGGGCGCCGGGTGTGCGACGCGCGCCGCCCCCGCTGCGAGGACTGCGTCGTCAACGACCTCTGCCCTTCGAGCCGTGTCTGACCGCGCTGCCCGCTCCCGCAGCTTCGAGACCGTTGCCGCCGACTACGAGCGGAACCGGCCCGAGTATCCGGCGGAGGCGCTGCGCTGGGCGGCCGGGCAGCTCGGGCTCGAGCCGGGCGCGCGTGTGCTCGACATCGGTGCAGGGACGGGGAAGCTGACGCGCGGCCTGGTCGCTGCCGGCTTCCAGGTGGTGGCGGTCGAGCCGGGAGGCCCGATGGTCGCGCAACTCCGGGAGGCGGTGCCGGAGGCGGAAGCGCACGAGGCACCGGCCGAGGCGATCCCGCTCCCGGACGCGTGCGTCGAGGCCGCCTTCGCCGGGCAGGCGTACCACTGGTTCGACCGCGAGCGGGCGCTCCCTGAGCTGAACCGCGTCATCGCCTCCGGCGGCGGCCTCGCCCTGCTCTGGAACTGGTGGGACGAGCGCGACCCGCTGCAGCGCGAGCTCGGCGAGCTGATCGGCTACGCCGGCCACGAGCCGTACCGGGACGAGGAGCTGCCAGGCGAGCCGTGGTTCCGCGAGCTGGGCCGCACCGTGGTCGAGAGCGTCCAGGAGTCGAGCCCGGACGCGCTCGCCGGCTACCTCTCCACGGTGAGCGCCTTCCTCACGGCTGAGCCGGCAGAGCAGGAGAAGACACTGCAAGGAGTCCGCGAGATCGCGTCACGCTACGGCGAGCGGTTCCCGCTGCCGAAGCTCACCTACGTTTTCGCCTTCTCGAGGCTCCCGGGCTGATGGCACGAGCTGGCCGCGGGAGGGAACCTCAGGCCGAGATGGACGCGGCCCGCGTCCTCGACCTCCTCACCCACCTGGAAGCTCTGGGGATCAAGATCTGGCTGGACGGCGGCTGGGCGGTCGACGCACTGCTCGGTGAGCAGACGCGGCCGCACGACGATCTCGATCTCGTCTCGCGGTTCGAGGACTCCACGCGGATCGGCGAGGCGCTCGGTGAGCTCGGGTACGTTCTTGCCGGAGGCGGGCCGCCGCATAGCTTCGAGCTCGTCGATGCGGAGGGACATCAGGTCGACGTGCATCCCGCCTCGTTCACGGCCGACGGCGACGGCGTCTACCCGATGGCGGACGGCGGCGAGTGGATCTTTCCCGCGGCCGGCTTCGGCGGCGGCGGTCGCATCCTCGGTCGCCGTGTGCCATGCCTCACGCCCGAGCTCGTGATGGTCAACCACACAACCGGCTACGCCCTGGATGACGAGCACGAGCGGGACGTGAGAGCGCTCGGCGTGCGCTACGGCATCCCAGTGCCGGAGTTCCGGCGGCTCAGTTGACCCGCGGGTCCTCGGGCATGCGGGCGACGAGCTCGTAGATCCCGCCCTTGCGGCGCAGGACGTCGCGCCACAGCTCGTCGGGGTCGTCGGTGAACGCATCGTCCGGGAGCGCGGGCTCGAGGATCCAGTCCTCGTCCGCGACCTCGGCCTCGAGCTGCCCGACGCCCCAGCCCGCGTAGCCGGCGAACACCCGCCGCCGGGTCGTGGCCGGGACGATCTCGTCCGGGTCCGCCAGCGACGGGAAGCCGAGCGCGCCGAAGAGCGGCACGGCGGCGTCGTCCGGGTCGAGGAACTCGCCCAGCACGAGCACCGCCTCCGGCTGCACCGGGCCGCCGACCCAGACCGGCTCCCCCTCGTCGACGACCGGCTCGAGCTGCGGCACCGCGCCGGCCACGTCCACCGGCGAGGGCCGATTGAGGACGAGCCCCGCCGCGCCTTCCTCGCTGTGCTCCGTCACGAGCACGACGGTGCGGCGGAAGTTCGGGTCGAGCAGCGCCGGCGAGGCGACGAGGAGATGTCCCTGCAGCGACTCCACCACTCCATTGTGGCGAACGGAGGTACCATTTCGGGCGACGCGGGATGAGGCTCCCGCCCAACCGCTCCTTCCAGGAGCTGATGGCCTCTAGCAGCGAGACCAACCTGGAAGGAGACGGTTATGAGCGATCTTGCAATAGCTGCGCTGCTGGGCGGGACGATCCTCGTCGCGTCGATGATCTCGGTCGAGCTCGGGCTCTCAGTCGCGCTCATCGAGCTGGTCGCGGGAGTCATCGTCGGCAACGCGGCGCACATCGTCGTCCCGAGCTGGCTCGTCTTCATCGGCTCGTTCGCCGGCATCGTCCTGACGTTCCAGGCCGGGGCCGAAGTCGACCTGCCCCAGCTCCGCCGCGAATGGAAGGCATCGGTCTCGATCGGGCTCGTCTCGTTCTTCGCCCCGTTCGCCGTCGTCGGGCTCGTCGCCTACTACAGCCTCGGCTGGACGCGGCGCGCCGCTGAGATCGGAGGGCTCGCGCTGTCGACGACGAGCCTCGCGGTCGTCTACGCCGTCCTCGTCGAGACCGGCCTCAATCGCGAGCTCGTCGGCAAGCGGCTCATGTCGGCGACGTTCGTAACCGACATCGCGACCGTCACCGGCCTCACCGTCCTCTTCCTCAAGCCGACCATCTGGATTCTGCCGTTCGTGCTCGTCTCGCTCGCCCTCATCTTCGGTCTGCCGCGCGTCGCGCGCCTGTTCTTCCCCCGCTACGGAAACCGTGTGATCGAGCCGGAGATCAAGCTCGTCTTCGCGTGCCTCTTCCTGCTGATGTGGCTGGGCCAGCGAGCCAACTCGCAGGCGGCGCTGCCGGTGTTCGTCCTCGGGCTCGCGATGTCGGGTTTCTACGCCTCGCACCGCCTCGAGCAGGACCGGCTACGCGTCGTCTCGTTCGCGTTCCTGACGCCGTTCTTCTTCCTCAAGGGCGGCCTCAACGTGTCGACGAGCGCGCTCTGGGCGAGCCTCGGGACCCTCGGGATCCTCTTCGCGGCGAAGATGGTGCCGAAGTTCGCCGGCGTCTATCCGCTGGCCCGACGGTTCACCGCGCCGCACGCTGCGTTCACGACGCTCCTGATGTCGACCGGGCTGACGTTCGGGACGATCACGTCCCTGTACGGCCTGTCCGCGGGGATCATCGACCGGTCGCAGTTCTCGCTGCTGCTGGCCGTCGTCGTCCTCTCGGCAGTCGTTCCGACGGTGATCGCGCAACGCTTCTACCAGCCGGACTCGCCCGTCCACCGCGATCTCACGGCGCCGGTCGCGCCGGCGCCGACTGATTAGGGCTAGCTGTGCGCCGGCGTGAGCGCGACGAGCAGGCCGCCGTCGTCGTCGAGCGCCGGGAAGAAGTCGCCGATCACGGGCTTGACCTGGCCGCTGCGTGTCCGCAGCTGCAGGTGCTCGTTCAGGCGGCGCACGCCCCATTCGAGCGAGAGCTTGACCGGGTTCTTCTCCTCCTCGAACCCTGCGAGGCTGAAGGCAGAGACCACGTTCGCGCCGAGCACCTCCTGTTCGCTCCAGCCGCTGAGCTCGAAGACGCCGCGGCCGATTGCGAGGATGCGGCCTTCCTGGTCGCATGTGACGAGGCCTGTGGTGGGGGCGGGGTAGTAGTCGTCCATCAACTCGAACAGGAAGCCGAACCCGCAGTGGTGGCAGGCGACGGCCTCGTCGAACATCCCCTCCTTGCGGTCGATGTCGATCGACCGCTCCTTGCAGTTCGGGCAGATGAAGTGCGGCACGGCGCCAGGCTAGCTGCGCGGAAGGGCGTCGATGCGGGAGATCCAGCCGTGCAGCGGCGAGTCCGGTCGAAGCGGCACCTGGCCCGCCAGCACGGCATGGAACGGGTCGTCGTCCCCGGTCGCGACGCCCGTTGAGGCGTAGCGCAGGAATGGGAAAGCCGTCACGTCGGCGAGGCCGAAGTCGCCGTAGAGGAAGTCCCGGCCGTCGAGGAGCGCCTCGAACAGCTCGACGGCACGGCGCATCTCCGCCGTGTGCAGAGCGGCGTCTCCGAGCCCGTCCGTGATCCCATTCGGAAACGTCTTCCAGACCCGGTTGAACCAGTCGGCGAAGACCCTGACCTCGCCGCGCCGCGCCGGATCGCTCGGCAGGAGCGGCGGCTCGGGGAACCGCTCCTCCAGCCAGTCGAGAATCCGCGGCGAGTCGCTCACGACCTCGTCGCCGGCGACGAGCACCGGGACGAGCGGCTGCCCGCTCACGGCCTCGACGGCGGACCGGTCGTGTTCGTCGACGTCGATCCACTCGATCGGCACGGCCTTGTGGCCGGCAGCGAGCGCGACCCGTTCGACGTTCGTGGAGAACGGGATCCGGTAGCAGCGGATCACGCCTTGGCGGAGCGCCTTCGGGCTAGACCTTGGTGGGCTCTGCCGCGGGCCGGGGAGCGGTGCCGTTGTGGCTCTCGGCAGCTGCGAGGAACCGCTCGGCGTCGAGGGCGGCCATACAGCCGCTGCCCGCCGCAGTCACGGCCTGGCGGTAGATGTGATCCTGCACGTCGCCGGCCGCGAAGACGCCGGGGATGTTCGTCTGCGTCGTCCCGGGTGTCGTGACGAGGTAGCCGTTCGCATCGTGGTCGAGCTGGTCGAGGAAGAGCTTCGTGTTCGGGTCGTGGCCGATCGCGATGAACAGCGCGCCGGCCTCGGTGTCCTCCGTCTCGCCGGTCTCGGTGTTGCGCAGCCGGAGACCGCTGATCGAGTCCTCGCCGAGCACCTCCTCGACGACGTACGGCGTCTTGAGCTCGATCTTCTCGTTGTCGCGGGCGCGGTCGATCATGATCTGCGAGGCGCGGAACTCGCTCCGGCGATGGACGAGCGTGACCTTGTAGCCGAAGCGCGTGAGGAAGAGCACCTCCTCGAACGCCGTGTCGCCGCCGCCGACCACGAAGATGTGCTTGTCCCGGAAGAACGCGCCGTCGCAGGTCGCGCACGCCGACACGCCGCGCCCCTTGAGCCGCTCTTCCGACTCGAGCCCGAGCCAGCGGGCGCTTGCGCCCGTCGCGACGATCACGGAGCGGGCGCGGTACTCCTCGCCCTCGACCCAGAGGCGGAAGGGCCGCGCCGAGAAGTCGACGCGGGTCACGTTGTCGGTCACGAACTCGGTGCCGAAGCGCTCGGCCTGGCGGCGGAACTCCGCCATCATCTCGGGCCCCATGATCCCGTCGGGGTAGCCGGGATAGTTCTCCACGTCGCTCGTGACCATCAGCTGGCCGCCCCAGTTGAAGCCCTCGATCACGAGCGGTTGCAGGTTGGCGCGCGCAGCGTAAAGGGCTGCGGTGTATCCCGCAGGCCCTCCGCCGATCACGATCAGATCACGTACGTCGCTCATCGATTCCTCTCTCACAAGGTGTACGACGTATTAAACGATCTGGGGCGGACTGACGTTCCCGTTCGCGGCGGCTCGGGAAGCGGTTCTTAGGCAGCGTCGAGAGCGCGCGGCGGCTCGGAGTCCAGCTCCGCCTGCTCGTCCGCGGCCTGGTCGAGCTTCGTCTCGAAGCGATCGAGCCGCTTCTCGGCGTCGGCGTACTTGCCGTGCGCGCGTGAGAGGTGCGTGCCGACCAGGTCGAAGTCCTCCTTGAACTTGCCGAACTCCACCTGGAGCGCGGCGCAGTAGCGCATGACCTCTTCGGCACGCTGCTCGATCTGCAGCCCCTTCAGTCCCAGGACGATCATCTGGAGGTAGGCGCTGAACGTCGTCGCCGAGACGGGGAACACGCGCCTCTCGTGCGCGTAGGCAAGGAGCGCGCCCGTCTTGCCACTGACGAGCTCGTAGTGGATCGTCTCCGCCGGCAGGTACATGAAGGCGAAGTCGAACGTGCCGAGGTCGGGACGGATGTATTTCGACGCGATCGCGTCGATGTGGCCCTTGACGTCGCGGGCGAACGCCCTTTCGTGGAGCTGCTGCTCGTCCCCCTCGGCGGCCGTCATGCGCTCGAAGTTGTCGAGCGGGAACTTGGCGTCGACCGGGAGCAGCCGTCCTCCGGCGCGGATGACCGCGTCGACGCGGTCGCCGCTGTCGAACGTGTACTGCAGGTCATAGGCGTCGGGCGGGAGCCGGTCGCGCAGGAGGTTCTCGAGCAGGAGCTCGCCGAAGCCGCCGCGGGCCTTGGGCGGCCGCAGCGCCTGCTCGAGCTTGCCGAGCTCCTTCGCGCGCTCGATCATCTCCGCCGTCGCCTGTGTCATCTGGCCGAGCCGGTCGTGGATCTGGGTCGTCGTCTCTGTCGTCGCCGCGAGCCGCGTGTTCAGCGTTTGCTCCAGCCCCTGCAGGCGCAGCTCGAACTCGGCGTTCCGCGCAGAGAGGTCGTTCGCCGTCCGCTCCTGCAGCGCTCCGAGCTCGCCGCGGAGCAGCCGGGGCAGGAAGATCGCGCCCGCGGCGAGCGCCGCAAGCACGACGAGCAGGATGGCGACGAGTCCGATCATGGGGCGCGGGAATGTACAGACGCAGTCGGACGGACCACGAAAACGCCGGCCCCGACGAACCGTGAAGTCCATCGGAACCGGCTGGCAGAGCCTAAGCGGGCGTGGCCCTTGGGGTCAAGCAGAAAAAGCGCGCTGTTTGCGCACTTTCGCGGGAGCGAGGACGGCGGCGCCTACTTGCAGACGGCGGCGTTGATCGCCTGCTGAGTGTCCTGTAGGGTCGGCGCGCGGTTCGCCGCAATCTCCTGCGGGGACAGCACGTCGTGCAGCGCCTTACCGGTGCAGCCGACGAAGATGGTCGGCGTCCCCGAGACCTGCCGCTGCTTGGCTTCGGCGTCGATGGCGTTCGCGGTCTCCTTCGAGGCGGAACTGTTGACGTCGGCCTGCCACTGGGCGAGGTCGAGGCCGTCGACGCTCGCCGCGATGATTGCCATCTCGCGGCCCGTCAGCCAGCCGCTCTCTTCCTGGCGCTGGTTGTCGTAGAGGACCTTGGCGTACTCGTAGCCCTTGTTCTGCTTCGCGGCGGCGATCACGCCGTACCGGCCGGTGAACGACTGTGGACCGAGGAAGGCCCAGGGCTTGAGGTGCAGCTGCACCTTCCCGTTCGCGATGTCGTTCTTGACGACGGTCGGGAGGTTGTCGACCTCGTAGGCCTGGCAGACGGGGCACTGGACGTCGATGAACATCTCCATCGTGATCGGCGCCTTGGGGTCGCCGAGCACCTGTCCGTTCTGCGGGATTCCCTTGAAGAGGCCGTTCGCCTCGGCCGCGCCGGGCAGCGAGCCGGCCCAGCTCTGGCTGCCGGTCGCGGGCAGTCCCTGCAGGTCGCTCGCCGAGACGATCTCGCCGCCGCCGCTGCCGCTGCTGCCGCCGCTGAGCACGACTCCGAGCACGACGGCGATCACCGCGATCAGGACGACGCCGCCGGCGATCGCGAGCGCGCGGGGCGACGCCTTGCGGGGCCCGTCTCCACCGACGCCCTTCGAGCGCACGGGCGGCGGCGCTGCCGAAGCCGTCTGCTGCCTCTGCTGTCTCGCTCGCTTACCGCTCGGCATGGGCGGGAAGGGTAGCCGGTGCCTCGGATTCCTCGGCGGAGGCGAGTAGTAAGAATCCGATGATAAGAAGGAACGCCGTGAGCGCCAGGGTCGGGATCGTGAGATACCCGAAACTGTGGTTCGAGATCCAGTTGATGCCGCACCCGCCGGGGACGTTGATGCTGCACTGCTTCGGCTCCTTGATCACGTCGCGCTCGATCAGCATGTGATAGATCGAGGTGCCTGCTCCCACGATCGGGAGGGGGAGGAGGTAGCGCGCCGCCCGGTTGTCGCCGCGCGCGGCGATGAGGAGCGTGAGGATCGAGAGCGGGTACATCAGGACCCGCTGGAACCAGCAGAACTCGCAAGGAACGAAGCCCGCGACCTGCGAGTAGAAGAGGCTCCCGCCGGTGGCGATCGCAGCGACCACGAACGCTCCCCACAGCTCGTAGCCCCAGAGCAGGTTGCGGAGCGCGTCGAGCGGCCCCCGCACACCGGCGAGCGCGAGCACGCCGACGACCAGCCCCAGGACGATGAGCACCTGTCCCACGACGCCGAGGACGGAGAGGGCGATGACCGTGTCCTGCGTCATTCGGCGGCAGGGTATCGGCCGAGGCGGGGGCGTTACGCTGACCGCGCCGGGGTGGCGGAACTGGTCAGACGCGCCCGACTTAAAATCGGGTGGCCCTCGGGCCGTGCGGGTTCAAGTCCCGCCCCCGGCATCGCTCAACCAAGCCAGACCAGTGGTGCTGCGGAGGAGTAGGCGCGCGGACTCGTGTTGCCCCATACGTTCCCCCACACTTGGTTTCCAGGCACGAGTCGAAGCCGTACGCCGAGGTGCGCGCGGCTGGCAGGCGGGCTGAGATTGCGTGGCCGGTAGGACTGCACACGTTCAGGCACTCGTGCGCGTCGATCATGTTCCGGCGGGGCGTCCCGAAAGAGGCCATTCGGTGGCTGCTCGGACACCACTCGTGGGACTTCACCGCGGGGACGTATCTTCACCTCGATGATGACGACCTCCCAGACGGCGCGGTTGTCGGCGACCTGACGGCTTCTCCTGCGGAGTCTCAGCGAACTTCTCACCCTGCGATGGCGACGCACGGGGGCGGGTGAACTTCTGATCGCTTGCGCGTTGGGCGGGGACGCACGGGACGCCGTTCGGGCAAGGTTGTGGGTTTTCCGAACCAGGTGGGCGCGTTTCTCCGATGTCCCCGAGCTGGCGGCTAAGTGATCGTGCTTGGGCCGCCGCAACCGCGGCCGGCTGACGTCTGACAGTAGGAGGAGTGTCATGGCAACGATCGAGAGGGTCGAGTCCTTCTCGGCTCCGGGGCAGGTCGACAGTCCCGTCGAGCTGAAGTCGCGTTACGAGAACTTCATCGGTGGCCACTGGATAGCACCAGCAAAGGGCGAGTACTCCGCGAACGTGACGCCCGCGACGGGCGAGCCGTTCACGGAGGTTCCCCGGTCCACGCCCGAGGACGTCGAGCTCGCGCTCGACGCCGCGCACGCCGCGAAGGGCGTCTGGGGTGAGGCGTCGACGACCGAGCGGTCGAGGGTGCTGAACAGGGTCGCGGACGCGATCGAGGACAACCTCGAGATGCTGGCCGTCGCAGAGAGCTGGGAGAACGGCAAGCCGGTGCGCGAAACCCTCGCAGCGGACATCCCGCTTGCGGCGGATCACTTTCGCTACTTCGCCTCGGTGATCCGCGGCGAGGAGGGGGCGATCTCGGAGATCGACAAGAACACGATCGCCTACCACTTCAAGGAGCCGCTCGGCGTGGTCGGGCAGATCATCCCGTTCAACTTCCCGCTGTTGATGGCGGCCTGGAAGCTCGCGCCGGCGCTCGCGGCGGGCAACGCGGTCGTCCTCAAGCCGGCAAGCCCAACTCCGTGGTCGATCCTCAAGCTGATGGAGCTGCTCGAGGAGATCGTGCCCGGCGGCGTGATCAACGTGGTCAATGGGCCGGGTGCCGAGATCGGCAAGGCGCTCGCGACGAGCAAGAGGATCGCGAAGATCGCCTTTACCGGCGAGACGGTGACCGGGCGGCTGATCATGCAGTACGCCGCGCAAAACATCATTCCCTCTACGACGGAGCTGGGTGGCAAGTCGCCGAACATCTTCTTCGCCGACGTAATCGCGGATGACGACCGTTCCTCGACAAGGCGGTCGAGGGGCTCGTCCTGTATGCCTTCAACAAGGGCGAGGTCTGCACCTGCCCCTCCAGGGCGCTGATCGAGGAGTCGATCTACGACGAGTTCATGGAGCGGGCGCTCGCGCGCATCGAGAGCATCCGGCAGGGGCATCCGCTCTCGCTGGACACGCAGCTCGGCCCGCAGGTGTCGATGGGGCAGCTGGAGAAGATCGAGAGCTACGTCAAGATCGGCATCGACGAGGGCGCCGAGCTGCTCACGGGCGGCGAGCCGGCGCATCTCGGCGGCGAACTCGAGGGCGGCTACTACTTCCAGCCGACCGTCTTCAGGGGCCACAACAAGATGCGGATCTTCCAGGAGGAGATCTTCGGCCCCGTGCTCGCAGTCACGACGTTCAAGAACGAGGCCGAGGCGCTGGAGATCGCCAACGACACGATGTACGGGCTCGGAGCCGGCGTCTGGACACGCGACACCGCCAAGACCTACCGTATGGGCCGTGCGATCAAGGCCGGCCGGGTGTGGACGAACTGCTACCACCTCTACCCGGCGCACGCCGCCTTCGGCGGCTACAAGGTGTCGGGGGTCGGGCGCGAGAACCACAAGATGATGCTCGACCATTACACCCAGACGAAGTGCATGCTCGTCTCCTACGACCCGAACCCGCTCAGGCTCTTCTAAGCCGATGCCGGCGGATCCGTCCCCCAGCGTCGTCGCCACCGAATCCGCGGTCACGGAGATCGGGCGCTTGAGAGGCGAGTACGGTCCGCTGATGTTCTTCCAGTCGGGGGGCTGCTGCGACGGCAGCTCCCCGATGTGCTTCCCGGACGGTGAGTTGTTCGTCGGCCCGAGCGACCTGCTGCTCGGAGAGGTCGAGGGTTGCCCGTTCTACATCGACAGAGACCACTACGAGCGGTGCAACCGGCCAACCCTCCTGCTCGACATCGCGGCGGGGGCTGGCTCGGGAATGTCGCTCGAGGGAATCCATGACCGTCACTTCGTGACGAGCTCCCCACCAGGCGCTCTGCGCGCCGGCCCAGGCCCCCACGGAACTTACGGCCTTCGGATGATCTGGACTGCGTCCGCGACCAGCAATCCGGCTGCACTGGTCCGCCGAGAGATCTGAATCAGGTAACGGTCGCCGCCCGGCAGCCGATAGCTGCCTAGGTAGACCCACCGGCCGCCGTCGCGGCGCTCGTCGATTCGCACCCACTTGATCCCACCGGTCGTGGTAACGCCGAACGGGGCAGAGCGGTTGTAGTCCGATGCGGCGGGCCAGCGGGCGTAGACGAGGTAGTTGGCCGTCGTGGGGACGCGCACGCGAAATTGTGCCGCGTCGGTGATTGTTGTGGGCTTCGCGCAGCGGTAGCCGGCGCCGTAGCGCTGTGGGCTCCAGGCGCTGTGCCCCCAGTGCGACGAGGCGCTGAAGCGGCCCTTGGTGCCGTCGTCGACGACCTGCTTGGAGCTGCTCGTGTAATCCCGGAGGGTCGTGAAGCCATAGCCGCGACCGGCGATCGAGGGAGAGGCTTCTGCTTCTGCTTGCCATGCCACCCACTCCTCCTAACCGCCCCGGTGACGGAGCGTCTTGTTTGCCGAGGTGCCGGGAAGAAGGTGGCAGCGAGCACGCAGAATCGGAGCGACGCCTTGCCCCGCGGTGACGGAGCGTCTTGTTTGCCGAGGTGCACCGGAGACGGGCCGTGGCAACAAGGGTGGCAACCGACACCAGAAGTGGAGCGCGCATTGCTCCCATCCGGCGCTCCGAACTGCTTGCTTACGTGGACGAAACTCAGCACGGCTGCTCCTGTGGCCGCGGTGCGGTGCGCACTACCAGGACGGAGCAGGAGGCGGCGTGGGCGACGCGTTCGGAGACGCTGCCGAGTGCTCGGAGTCCGTGCAAACCTCGGCTGCCCACGATGAGCAGATCCGCGCAGGCGGCGGCCTCGACGAGGGCCGGGACCGGGGCCGGGGTTGCGGCTTCCACTTCGGGATGCTGCTGCTGGACGACGCCGACGTCGACGTGCTTTCCTCCGAGTGCGACCACGCCTTGAAGCGTGCTGTGGTAGCGAGTTGCGAGGTTGGCTGCCAACTGATAGGCGCGCTCGGCTTGATCCGATCCGTCGATGCCGACGACGATGCTGCGTGGGAAGCTGGGGACATCTGGGACGGGCCGCGCGAGGAGCATCGAGCATGCTGCTTGGTGCAGGAGTTCTCCGGCGACTCCGCCGAGGACGATCTCCTCGATTCGCGGGCTCGTGGGCGCCCCGATGGCGAGCAAGGTCGCCTGTGTTCGCTTCACCTCCTTGCGCAGCGCTTCGACGGTGAGGCCGTCGAGTCGGCGGAGTTCGGCCTGGGGGCCGAGGATCCGTTGCGCTGCCAATAGCGCCGCCCCCTGCTCGAGACTGTCCGCCAAGTCGTCGACGCCGACCGCCCCGGCGGCGGCCGGCGGGAACAGCGACACGGTTGCAGCCTCGATCGACGTTTCCGGCTCGGCGAGGCGTTTCGCCTGTCGACAGGCGTCGAAGCCTTGCTGGCGGCCGTCGACGCCGACGAGGACGCGGTCGAAGATCGCTGGGGCGGCAAGCGGAGCGGGAGTGTCTGGCCGCGAGTGTGTGGTCGGGTTCATCTTCGGCCTCCTCAACCGGTAAAGACGTGTGCGGTGGACGCAGCGGGCGACCTCTCGTCGGGCTGAACGCTTCGCGTCTGCGCGAGTAGGACGGCGCTCGCTATCAGCGCTGCGAACGCGGCGAGCTGGAAGGCGCCTCTGGCGCCTCCGGGAAGCTGTTCGCCGAAAACGGCGAAGCCGGCGGCGATCGGCACGGCGTTGGTGGCGAGAGTCGCCAGGCCGGCGCCGGTGAGTGCATTGCCGTGCTGGAAGGCTCCTTGCAGGATGCTGGTGCCAAGGGCGTAGCAGACGATCAGGGTGCTGACGGCGACGAGCCAGATGCCGCCGTAGACGACGAGCTTGGCGGAGATGTCCCCGCCCGCGAAAAGCAGCCCGGCGGCGAGCCCGAGCGAAGCTCCGCGGGCGAGCCCTGCGCCGAACCGCGCCAGGACGAGGGCGGCGACGGTGGAGCCGCCGAGCCAGAGTAGGACGGGCGTCCATGCCGGTGGATGGTCGGCCTGGTGCGTGTCGACGAGCGAGAGCGCGAGCAGGAGGAGGCCCGTGATTGCGATCAGCACGGCGAGCTGCTCGTGGCGGGCGAGGCGTCCGGGGTGGCCGTGCGCGCTCGCGAACGCGAGCACGGCGATGCCGGAGGCGCAGACGGCTTGCACGAGCGAGAGCGGGGCGATGCGCAGCGCCGCCACGTAGACGAGCCAGCCGACGGTCTCGGTTCCGAAGCCGCTCAGCCAGCGTCGGTCCCCGAGCAGGAGCGAAACGAAGCGGCGCGGGTGCTGCGGCGAGAACGGAGGCATAGCCGCGGCGGCGTCGTGCTCGCGCGAGTAGGCCCAGTTGACAGTGATCGCGGAGATCAACGCGAGGGCGAGACCGAGCCAGAGTTGCACTACGACTCACCTCCATCCGGCCGGTTGTTTTCGATGCGCCGGCCTGGGATGAAGCGGTCGTCGAGCACGGCGAGCCCGCCGATCGCGAGTGTGGCGCCCGCGAGTGCGGGGCCGATAATGGCCGGCGCGGGCGGCGCGAGCAAGAAGAAGTCGCGCGCGAACGGCACGAGCAGGACGAGCACGTACCCGATCAGGAGTACGAGGCACAGCGTCGAGATCGCGGCTCCGCGCACGCGGCCGGAAGCTTCGAGCGCGAGGATCAGGTAGAGGCCGACGAGGACGAGCACGGTGACAGCGACCGTTCGTGCCTCGATCAGCTTCAGGTCGAGGACGTTGAGCGCGAACAGGTAGCTGGAGAGGACGCCGAGGCCGGCGGCGGTGCCGGCGGGAAGCGCGAAGCGGGACAACTCGCGCACGAAGCCGCGCGAGCTGTAGCGGCCCGAGCTAGGGGCGAGAGCGAGGAAGAAGCCGGGAATGCCGATCGTGAGCGAGGCAGCGAGCGTCAGGTGGCGCGGCAGCAGCGGGTAGGCGGTCGGCGTCAAACCGATCGAGAGGACGAGGAAGCCTGCGAAGGCGGACTTGGTCACGAACAGCTTCGCGACGCGCTGGACGTTGCGGAGAATCTTGCGTCCCTCGGCGACCATCGCCGGGACGGCGGCGAACTCGCCCCGGACGAGCACGACGTCGGCGACCGTGCGCGCCATCTGGGTGCCGCTGCCCTGCGCGATCGCGAGCCGCGCCGCCTTCAGCGCTGGCACGTCGTTGACGCCGTCGCCGACCATCGCTACATAGCTGCCTCCGTCGCGTAGCGCCTCGACGACGCGGCGCTTGTCCTGCGGCGAGATGCGGCCGAACACGCTGTATTTGGCCGCGACCTCCCGCAACTCCGCGGGGTTCTCGGGAAGCGCCGAGGCGTCGATCGCGGGACCCTCGATGCCGGCGTCGCGGGCAATCGACGCCACGGTCTCCGGTCGGTCGCCGGAGAGCACCTTCAGCGCGACGCCCTGAGCGCCGAACCATTCGACGGTCGCACGCGCCTCCGGTCGCAGACGCTCGGCAAGGAAGACAAGCCCCTCCGCCCGGGGATGGTCCTCGTCGAGCTCGTCCACAGTTCCAAAGGCGAGAACGCGCCGCCCCTCTGCCGCGGCGGCGCCGGCCGTCTCGGCGAGGCCGTCCAGGTCGAAGTGCTCGGGCGCGCCGAGGACGTAGCCGACGCCGCCGATCCGCTGCGCGCTGAAGCGGTAGCGCGACGAGAACGGGATCTGCTCCTCGACGGGCGCGGCCGCGGACGGATAGGCCTTGGCGACCGCCGCGATCGTCGCGTTCCGCACCGCCGAGGAAGCCGCGAACCGTCCGAGCTCATCCGCGAGCGACTCGGTGCCGACGACGTCGACGACCCGCAGCGCCGGCTCGGTCAGGGTGCCGGTCTTGTCGAGGCAGACGACATCGACGGAGGCGAGCGACTCGATTGCGTTCAGCTGCTGCGCCAGCGCGCCCCGCCGCGCCATCCGCAGCGCCGCGACCGCGTAGGTGAGGCTGGCGAGCAGGATCAACCCCTCCGGGACGAGCGTCACGACAGCGGCGACCGTGGTGGGCACCGCGGTGTGCAGAGCCGCGTCCCGGTGCCAGAGCGCGTAGCCGAGCACGACCCCGAGCGGCACCATCACCGCCACGAGCACGAACAGGAGCTGGTTCAAGGCGCGCTCGAGCGGCGAGCGCGGGTGACGGAAGGACCGCGCCTCGCCCGTGAGCCGGGCGGCATAGCTGTCCGCGCCGACCGCGGTGACCGTGTATGTCCCAACTCCCTCGACTGCGAACGACCCGGAGCGAACGGTCTCTCCCGGTTCGCGCGCAATCGGCTCGGCCTCACCGGTGAGAATCGACTCGTCGACGCGCAACGTTTCCGCCTGCTCGAGCGTGCCGTCGGCGACGACCTGGTCGCCCGGGCCGACCTGCACGAGATCGCCGACAACGACCTCCTCGACGGGAACGATGCGCGCGTCGGAGTTGCGGATCACCGTCGCCTGCGGCGCGACGAGCGCGCTGAGGCGGTCGAGTGCACGCTTCGCTCGCACCTCCTGCACGGTCCCGATGGCGGCGTTGGCGACGAGGACGCCGAGGAAGAGCGCGTCCTGCCACTCCCCGAACGCAAGCGTCGCCGCACCGGCGACGGCAAGGATCAGGTTGAAGACGGTGAAGACGTTGGCGCGGACGATGCTCGCGTACGAGCGGCTGCTGCGCCGGCGCGGCGCGCGCCCGCGCCTCGATAGACGTCGCGCTGCTTCCGCTTCGGTGAGTCCGGCTGCGTCGAGCGGAGCATCAAGCCGTCCGGGTGCGACCGCTACGGCCATCGACCCGCCGCCGAAGCGCCCTCGACCCCGCTGCCGGCGAGACTATCCGCGATCTCACCGGCCCAGCGTTCGATCGCCGGCCAGTCGCGCCAGTCGCCTTCGATACCGCGGAAGACAAGGAGCGAGACCCGTTGAGGTCGCGGCAAGCCTTTCCCGGCCAGCTTGCCGGCGAGGATGCGATGCTCGCGCGCCCCCGTCAGGGCGAGTAGCTCCGGCAGCTCGACCGGGTCGGAGGTCATCTTCTGGACGAGCTTGCGCCCTGGGTCTCCCACTGGTCCGCTGGAGAAGAGCCAGACCGGTCGCCGCGCCAGCGTGGGCGCAAACCGGCGCGACGAACTCTGTCGCCGGCTCGAGCCAGTGGCCGGCGTAGACGGCGCTGCCGATGACGAACGCGTCGTAGGCGGCGACGTCGACGACCTCGTCGGCTTGGGCGACCGTGGTGTCGAGACCGCGACCTCGCAACGTGCGGCCGATCGCTTCTGCGATCCCTTGGGTTGCGCCTTGCTGGCTGGCGGCTGTCACGAGGATGTTCATCTCTCGCGCCTCTCGGATGCGGCTGGCATGACGACGTGTGTGATCGGTTGCGCGAAGGCCTGTCGTGCGCGGTCGATGACGTTCTGGCGCAGCCAGCGCGAGGGCCGCTGCGGCGCGCTGACGAGCAGGATCTCGTCGGCCGGGAATTCGTCGAGAGCGTCCGCGATCGCCTGTATCGGGTCGGGATCGCTGAGCTCGCCACTGACGCGGATGCCGTCACGTATGAGGCAGCTGACGCAGGTACGGAGTCGATGCGTTGCGTCGGCTCGGGCGGCGTCCTCGTCCACGTACCACTGGGTCGCGGCGGTGCCGTGCGCCGGCGCGATCACGAGCGCCTCGATCGGCGTGCCCCTCGCGAAAGCCCTGACGCTCGCGCAGAGTTCTGGTGTAGTGCAGGCGTCGTCGGCGACGATGAGGACGCGGCGGCTGGCCGCGCGGCCGCGTCGCTCGCTGGCGGTTGGCGTCGCGATTGCGGTCATGGCTCCCTCCTCCGGAGGTGCCCTGAGCTCGCGTTTGATGTTGGCGTCGATGAAGGGCGTGTTGGTGGTTGCGATGGGCACAGTGCTGCTCCTAGCGTCCGAGTTCGGTGGCGATGCGCTGCCACGGCGGCTCGCGGACGACGAGCGCAGAACAGGCGGCGGTATGGGCGACGCGTTCGGATACCGAGCCGAGCGCGGAGAGGCCGTGCAGGCCGCGGCTGCCGACGACGACCAGGTCGGCTCTGTCGGCTGCGTGCCTGAGCGCCTCGGCCGGGGGTTCGTGATCGTCGTCATGCTCGCCTTCGGTGATGGCGGCAACGAGCCGTTCGTTGACTCCCTTGCCGCCCCAGGCCACGAGGGCGTGCAAGTCAGCGTCGAATCGCTCGGCGAGGTAGCGGGCGGCGGCGTAGGCCGCGGCCGACTCCACGGATCCGTCGACGCCGACGAGGATGCGGCGAGGGAACCCATTCTTCGTCGGGCGGGCTACCAGCACCGAGCAGGGCGAGCGGTGAATGATCGCCGTCGCAACCGAGCCCTCGACGATGCCGAGCAGCCGGCCCGTGCCGCTGCTGCCGACGGCGACCAGTGTGTGCTCGTCGCGCTCGATCTCCTCGAGCAGCTGAGCAACGGGTGTCCCGCGAGAGAGCTTCCCGGTTGCGGCGGTATACGAGGCGATGTAGTCCCGCGCGGCGGCTAGTGATTTCTCGGCCGCGGCTCGCTGCAGGTCCTCGTCGAGGTAGTACGGGTAACGGCTGCCGGTTCCGCCGAGAACCGGAGCGATTTCCCACGCCGCAAACAGCGTCAGCTGTCCGTCGGGGTCCTGCAGTAGCGCCCCCTGCCGTGCCGCTTCGAGACTCTGCTGCGAGCCGTCGATGCCGGCGAGGATGCGGGTGAAGTGAAGACGTCCGGCCTCGAGATGTGTCGGGTGCACAGTGGTTGCCATCGCGTACCTCCTTGTCGCCGCGGTCCTCCGCCGCGACCGCGCGCGCGGTTCGGCGATTTGCCGCAGGGTCGGCCAGGAGAACTACGGAGCGACGGCGGCTGTCAGGCGACGCCGGCGAGATCGGAGGCGAGTTCGCGCAGCGCTTCGTCTTTGAGGGCTCGCGTCCGCTCGGGGCTGAGACGCAGGTCGGCTGCGATCGTGGTCAGTGTTTCCGGTTCGCGGTCGATGCCGAAGTGGCGCCTGAGGATCGTCTGCTTGCGTGGCCGCAGCCGTCGTACCGCGGCGCGAAGCGCGCGCCGCTCGGTTGTGGTGACGGTGAGCGTTTCGGGTTGTGTGGCGGGATCGTGGGCGAGTCGGTCGGCGAGGAGCGTTCCGTCTGGGAGGAGCGCGTCGAACGAAACGACGTTCGGCGGCGCGAGCGCCTCGGCGACCTGTTCGGGGGCGAGCGCCGTCGCGGCGGCGAGGTCACGGACGCCTGGTTCGTGCCCGGACGCGGAGAGCGTGCGGCGCGCGGCGGCGACTTGTCGGCGCCGCTCGAGGACCGGACGAGGGACGCGGACGAGATTGCCGCGTGCTGTCACGGCGTGGGTGACGGCGGCGCGAACACGCCAGAAGGCATAGGTGGAGAAGCTGGTGCCGCGGCTTGAGTCGTAGTCGTCAACGGCGGCGAGTAGCCCGATCGCGCCCTCCTGGACGAGGTCCTCGACGGGGAGGCCGAGATCGCGGTAGCGGAACGCGACCGAACGGACGATGCCCATGTGCTCTTCGACCAGCGTCGTGCGCGCGACGCGGTCGCCGCGACGGGCCCGCGCCGCGAGCCGTTCGGAATGGCCCGTGGCGCGCGCTCGCGTCGGCACTGACGCCGGCGCCACGGCAGCTACGAGGGCTGTGGCGGCCAGGAGAGCGACCGTTCCGCGCATCTGTCTCCTTCGGCTCGTGGTCCTGAAGGTCTCTCCCCGCCGGTCTGGCCGCGCGAATCCGGGCCGTGGCCGTGCTGACGGAGACGCGCCTTGGGGATACTCCCCTTCGTACTGCCTCTGATATCCGCGGCGGGAGCGCGGCGCGTCGGGGTCGTCCCTGTCAGCGAGGGGGGAAACTACGGACCGCCCTCGGCGCTGCCGGCGGCGGATCGGCGCACGAGCAGCTTGCCGAGTTCGAGCACAGGCACGATCGTCAGCGCGGCGGCGACGACGAGCGCCCAGCGTCCGGGCGAGAGGGCGGTCGTCCCAAACGCGCTCTCGAGGAACGGAACGTTGATCACGAGAGTGAGGAGACCGATCTCCCACGCGACCGCGAGGTTCAGCCACCGGTTCCGGAACGTGCCCTCAAGCGTCGAGCGTCGGTCGGAGCGGAAGCTGAAAGCCTTGAAGAGTTCGATCAGGATCAGCGTCGCGAAGACCGTCGTACGCGCCTCGCTCAGTCCCTCTCCCGAGGCGAGCGTCCATGTGAAGAGACTGACGGTGAGGGCGGTCGACCAGATGCCGCCGAGCACGATCAGGCCGACCACCGGGCGCGTGAAGATGCCTGCGCTGGGGCTGCGCGGCGGCCGGTGCATCAGGTCGCGCTCCGGCGGGTCGACCGCCAGCGCGAGCGCGGGCAGCCCGTCGGTCGCGAGGTTGACGTACAGGATCTGCACGGCGCTGAGCGGCAGCGGCTTGCCGAGCAGCGCAGCCAGGGTAAGCAGGCCGATCTCGCCGAGATTGGCCGAGAGCAGGTACATGAGGTACTTCTTGATGTTGGCGAAGACGCCGCGCCCCTCTTCGACTGCGGCGACGACCGAGGCGAAGTTGTCGTCGGTGAGCGTCATGTCGGCGGCCTCGCGCGTGACGTCGGTGCCAGTCAAGCCCATCGCGACGCCGATGTCGGCACGCTTCAGCGCCGGTGCGTCGTTGACGCCGTCTCCCGTCATCGCCACCGAGTGGCCGTTCGCCTGCAGCGCCTCGACGACGCGCAGCTTGTGGGCCGGCGAGACGCGGGCGTAGACCTCGATCGACTCGACCTCCCGCTCAAGCTCCGCGTCGGACATCGTGTCCAGGTCGGCACCCGTGACGACCCTGCCCGACCTGAGCAGCCCGAGCTCGGCTGCGATCGCGCGTGCGGTGAGCGGGTGGTCGCCGGTGATCATCACCGGCTTGATCCCGGCGCGGGCGCAAGTGCCGATCGCGTCCTTCGCTTCCGGGCGCGGTGGGTCGATCATCCCGACGAGGCCGAGGAGCGTCATCTCGCTCTCCGCGCTCTCGGGGCTCGCTTCGGCCCGACGGGCGACGGCAAGGACGCGAAGCGCCTCGGCGGCGAGATGGTGCGCGGCTTCCAGCACGGCCTCTCGTTCTGCCTGGCCGAGCGTGGCCTCGCCCGCGGGCGAGAGCCAGCGGGTGCAGGAGCGCAGCAGAACCTCCGGTGCGCCCTTGGAGTACGCGACGCAGCCGTCGGGCGTCTCGTGCAGCGTCGTCATCTGCTTCCGCTCGGAGGTGAACGCGATCTCGGCGACGCGCGGGCGCGCCTCCACCAACTCGTCCCGCTCGATCCCCGCCTTCGCCGCCGCCACGACCAGCGCCGCCTCGGTCGGATCGCCGCGGATCTCCATGCTTCCGTCTGCCGTGCGCACGAGCCGTGCGTCGGAAGCGAGCGCGGCGGCGCCGAGCAGCTTGCGCAGCGGCTCCGACGCGGCGACCGGCTCACCGTTGCGGAGGAACTCGCCCTCGGGCTCGTAGCGGTTGCCGGAGACCTGCAGCGTCTCCCCGGCGACCCAGATGCGGCGGACGGTCATCTGGTTGGCCGTCAGCGTGCCGGTCTTGTCGCTGCCGATCATCGACACGCTGCCGAGCGTCTCGACCGCCGCCAGCCGGCGAACCAGCCCGTTTCGCCTCGCCATCCGCTGCGCGGCGAGCGAGAGCGAGATGGTCACCACCGCGGGCAGCGCCTCGGGCACGACCGCGACCGCGACCGCGACGCCGAACACCAGCATCTCCAGGAACGGCTCGCCCCGGAGCAGGCCGAGCGAGACGATCACGACGACGACGCCGAGCGCCACGCGCGCGAGGACGACGCCGACACGATCGAGGCTTTGCTGCAGCGGCGTCCTTCGGCGCTCGATTGTCTCGAGCATCCGTGCGATCGCCCCGAACTCCGTCCGGCTCCCCGTGGCGACGACGAGGACGGTCCCCCGACCCTGGCTCACCGTCGTGCCGGCGTAAACCATGTTCCTGCGGTCGCCGAGCGGAAGCGCGGCCCCGAACAACACGGCGGTGCTCTTCTCGACCGGCACAGACTCGCCGGTCAGCGCCGCCTCCTCGACGGCGAGGTTGGCCGCGACGCAGACACGGCCATCGGCCGGAACCCTGTCACCGACGGTCAGCCGGACGAGATCGCCTGGGACGAGCTCGCGTGCAGGAACGTCGAGCTCGCGCCCGCCACGCACGGCGGTGGCAGTCGGCGCCGCCAGCTCGCGGAGCGCCTCGAGAGCCCGCTCGGCCCGGTACTCCTGCAGAAAGCCCAGCAGCGCCGCGAACACGACGATCACCGAGATCACGATCGCCTCCGTCTCGTGGCCGAGGACCGCCGACAGGCCGGCGCCGACGAGCAAGATGAGGATCAGGACGTTCTCGAACTGCTCGACCAGCAATCGCCAGGGACTCACTCCTGGCGCAGCCTCGAGCTCGTTGGGGCCGTAGACGGACAGGCGCCGTGCGGCTTCAGCCTCGTCCAGCCCGAGGCTCCCCGAGGTCTCGAGCTCCGCCGCGACGCTGTCGGGCTCGCGGGCATGCCACTCGGCGGGGCCGTTCGATAGCTCAGGCGGTGGGTCGGAGGGGAGCGTTCTCGTTGATGCGACGAGACTGGTCTCCGGTGGCGCTTCGGCTGACGTCTGGGGTGTCACGGCCGTGTCGGCGGACCTCCTTGTCGCTGCGGTCCTCCCTCGTACACGGGATCCGGGTTCCGCGAGATCCCGCGCGTCGACTGCGGGTTAGTGCGGAGCGTTCGTCTCGGGTGCGGGGGACGACACCAGCATGACGGCGCTGATCGGCTGGATCCGGCAGAACTCGGCACGCCTGGTGGCCGCCGCCGCCCTCGTCGCGGTTCTGGGCGGGGTTGCGCTCGCCGCTCTCGATCACCACCGGGCCGCCGACTGGCTCTGGGCGGCCACGACCGCGATGCTGCTCGTGCCGCTGACCTGGTCGGTGCTGCGGTCGCTGCTGCGAGGCGATGTCGGCGTCGATGCGATCGCGCTCTTCTCGATGGCCGGAGCGCTCGCCCTCGGCGAGTACCTCGCGGGTGCCGTAGTGGCGCTGATGCTGGCCGGTGGTAACGCGCTCGAGGAATCGGCGAACCGGCGTGCGCGTCGCGAGCTGACCAAGCTCGTCGAGCGGGCGCCGAGATCGGCGTTGGTTCACCGTGGCGACGAGTTGGTCGAGCTTCCGATCGACGAGGTCGGCACTGACGAGGTCGTCCTGGTGCGTGCGGGAGAGGTTGTGCCGGTTGACGGGATGGTCCTGAGCGACGAGGCGATCGTCGACGAGTCCGCACTCACCGGCGAGCCGCTGCCAGTGACGGTGCATCGCGGCGGCAGCGTCCGCAGCGGTACCGCAGCGACGGGCAGTTCGTTCGAGCTGCGGGCGTTGCGGCCGGCCGCCGAAAGCGCATACGCCGCGCTGGTGCGACTGGTGGAACAGGCCGAGGAGGAACGGGCGCCGTTCGTTCGCATAGCTGATCGCTACGCCATCTTCTTCCTGCCTGCGACGATGATCCTCGCCGCCGTCGCCTGGGCCGTTTCCGGCGACCCGGTTCGCGCACTCGCGGTCTTCGTCGTCGCGACTCCGTGCCCGCTGATCCTGGCTGCGCCGATCGCGCTCATCTCCGGCCTCTCGCGCGCGGCGCGGGCGGGTGTCGTCGTCAAGGGCGCAGCGACCATCGAGCGACTCGGCGAGGCGCGCTCTGTGCTGTTCGACAAGACCGGCACGATCACCCTCGGCCACCCGGAGTTCGACCGGGTCGTGCCGGCTGACGGCCTTCCCCCGGACGAGACGCTGCGCCTGGCGGCCTCGCTCGACCAGCTCTCGTCACACCCGCTGGCGAAAGCCCTGGTCGCCGGCGCCGAACTGCGCAACCTTGCGCTGACGATCCCGGACAAGGTGGAGGAGCAGTTCGGAAAGGGTGTCCGCGGGACGGTCGGCGACCATCGCGTTCTCGTCGGCAGCGCGGGCTGGCTAAGGGCTCACGACATCGAGCCGCAGCTCCCGACGGATCTCGACGGCGGCTCCGCCAAAGTCCTGGTGGCCGTCGACGGCCACCTCTCAGGTGTCGTACTGATCGGCGACCGCGTACGGACGGACTCGGCCGATCTCGTGCCGCGACTACGAGAAGTTGGCGTTCGCCACGTCGCGCTAGTGACCGGTGACAAGACCTCAGTTGCGGAGATCGTCGGCGAGACCCTTGGCGTCGACCGCGTCTACGCCGAACAGACGCCGGAGGAGAAGCTCGAAGTCGTGCGAGCGCTCCACGAGCGTCCCGAGCTGCGCGGCGTGGTCATGGTGGGCGACGGCATCAACGACGCGCCAGCGCTCGCACTCGCCGACGTCGGCATCGCCATGGGCACCGCTGGCGCCAGCGTCTCCTCACAGACCGCCGACGCCGTGATCGTCGTCGACCGCGTCGACCGGGTCGCCGACGCAATCAGAATCGGACGGCGCTCGCTCCACATCGCCCGCCAGAGCGTCATCGCCGGCATCGCCCTCTCGCTGATCGCCATGGGCTTTGCCGCAGCCGGCTACCTCCTGCCCGTGCAAGGAGCTCTGCTGCAAGAGGCGATCGACGTCGCCGTCATCTTGAACGCGCTGCGCGCGCTCACAGATTGAACGAGCGAATGCGTAGTTCCTCCCCTGCTCCTGCGGCGAATCGCCGAACCGCCTTCGCGGCGGCCGGCTGAGGACGGGGGCGATGAGCACTCGCGTGATCGGCTTCTTCGACCAACGCGCTGCTCGGAAAGGGGTGACCGCTATGGAAGCGACCTCACATTCCGCCGCGCCCTACCCGGCCCGGCTTGAGGGCACCTGGAGCAGCCCTCGACTCACAGTTCAGGATGACCCCTGACGGTGCGCGCTTTTGGCTCAGTGGGAGATGAGATAGGCGAGCGCGTAGCAGGCGACTGCGAGCCATGCAACAAAACAGGCGAGCGTTCCCAGGCTCACGAGTTTGAACGAGTTCGTCTTGTACGGTGGCGAAACGGGTCTGGAGATCACGGCGTAGATGCTTCGCTCGTCGCGAGCCTCCCGCATCCGAAAACGCACCACCGCTGAGTCGGTGGATTCACCGATGCTTGCGCTGGGTGTGGCCCGGAGGATGCGCCGCATGTCGGCCGTCGCTCAGGCCAGTGGACAACGCACACGCCGAATCGGCCATCCGAGCTCGGCGCGAGCCCGCGCCTGGAACCGGCGGGTGTGCACCGTCGTTCATCCTGAGACGCTCGGGACGCTGCCATTCTTCTGTGAGTGTGGCATGGACTACTGCCGTGGCAGTGTCTGGCTAACCCTGCGGGAGGCGAATGAAGTCTTCGAGCGAGGCCGTCTGATCATCGGCGCGCACTACTTCCGCGAAGCTCGGGTCAGTCGTCCCGGCTGACTTGAAGGGGGGCCAGCCTTGTCCGTGGGTCGGGCTCGCCTGGGCCAGCGTTCCGGAGTGACCCCTGACACTGTCCCGGAACGGCAGCAACAGTCGGGCAAGATGGCTTGCCGTGCTGGGGCCCAGCGTGTAGCCGCGGCGTTCGGGGGAGCTCGGCACTACAGGTCGGTTCCGCGTCAGGGCTGTAGTGCGTATCTGCGGCGCTCGGCCTCATCGATCGGGTTCGGTCTCGGTCGCGGCCCGGTAGCGAGCGCGGGAGTGAGCCGCTGTGGATGCGGCTGGTGCCCGCGGGTGCGTTGGTGGCGGTTGGCCAGCCTGCCTCGATATCGACGGTGGTTCCGTGTGGCCGGCAGATCGAGAAGGGTGGACCGGCCGCGGTGACGTGGTGTTCTTGCATGAAGACGCGGATGTCGTGCAGCGCGTCGGCGATGAATCTCTCGGCCTCTGTCTCGGGGACGGAGGCACGAAGCGTAAGGACTGGCTGGTCATCGGGCCGAAGGGTGTACCTCTGGCCGGGGGGCGCCGCCGCTCGTGCTGACGGCAGCTCAAGTCCGGTTGCCGCGTCTGCTTCGAGTTCGATCGTGGGGGGCAAGGTGGGGCTCCTTCCTAATCCAGTCAGACGGTGGTGGGGACGCGGGGCTGGTCGCTCGCAGCGTCGATGTACTCGAAGCAGCGGTTGACGGCGCCGCGCACGCTCTTGCTCGCGAGGCTGAGGTCGACGATGCCGTCGAAGCCGGAGAAGGCGCGTTGGGCGAGCAGGTAGAGCGCGAGCAGGGTGCCGATGTGTGCGGTGCCAGCGAAGGCGGCGGCAACCACCACCGCGATCGGGCCGAGCATCGCAAGACCGCCGGAGCCTTGCGTGTTGATCGCCTGCAGCCAGCCATAGCGGATCTCTGCCTGCATGACCCGCTCGACAGCGGTCCGCAAGCGGCTCTTGGCCTGTTCCTCGTCCGGCTCCGGGAGTTCGGCCACGATTGAGCCGGTCATCCGTTCGAGCTCCTCCTGGCGGCGAAGCCTGGCCGCCGCAGCCGGCTCCTGGGTTCTCCTGGTGACGAGCCAGATCGCGGCCAGCATCGGGAAGATGACCGCGAGCGTCACCGGCTCCAGCAGCGCGATCGCAACTGCGGCGCTGACGAATTGCACGAGCACCATCGAGCCGGTGTCCAGCATCCAAACAGTGACCTGATCGAGGGTCAGCACATCCGAGATGAAGCGGGAAGGAATCCCGCTCAGCTCCTCGCCCTCGCTTACCCCCCTACGCCGCAGGCCGTCGAACATCCGCAGACGCAGGCTGCGATGGAGCTTGCCGGCGTTGCGGAAATACATGCCGTCGGAGAGGACGTAGGCGGCAGCCTGGACGATGATCGCGGCTGCGATCAGCACCGAGAGCAGCGTCGCCTCGTGCTTGTCGCCGCGCTCGACCAGCGCGTTGACGAGCACGCCGAGAAGCAGCGGAGGCACAAGACCCACCAAGACACCTCCCACACTCAACCCGACCATGCCGGCAAGACCCCACCGCAACGGGCGCAGCAAACCCGCGACCCGCCGCCACGGCACCATCGCGGGGCGACCCGGTTCGACCTGGCGGACCCGCCGAGCAAATGTTGGGTGATGGATCACGGACTACAGCCCGTTCCCGGTGAAGACGCGGGCCGAGCCGCAGCCTGCAGCTCCGGCCCGACCCGCAGACCAAGCGGAGCTAGCTACTTCTTGTGCTCCTCTTTCTTGACGTCTCTCTTGATCTCTTTCTTCTCCGGCACGGGAATCCACCTCCTTCCGCACCCAAGGCCCGACCCCGAGTCAGTGTCTGCCGACTAGCCAGTCAAGGCATTAGTAGAAGGCCACACTGCACCCCGACGCGAGCCAAAGAGCGGCCGCTTGCTCCGGCAGTCCCCGCAAGTCGCAGCAAGGCGTGGAGTTGCCGCAACGGCGACGGTCTCGGGGCCAAGGACCATCCTCTGGGCCAGCGTTCCGGAATGACCCCTTGAGCGCGTGCTGGCGATGCACGTCGGCGCTCCGCGATCAGGCCTGCGGCAGCCCGCTGAAGCTCGTCTGCGTGGGGAACGGCGGAGACTTTCGTCTCAATCGCCCGGAGGCGGCGTGCTGGGATCTGCTTTGGTCAGCTGCAGTTGGAACTGGTGGCGTCCATGAAGCTCTTGACCGAGCTGACCAGGCTGGCCGCAGCGGTGGCGACGGTGCCGAGCTGTGTTGCGCTTGGGTGCGACGGGAGCGCTTTGACGGCGCTCTGCAGCGCTGTGACCGAAGACTTGATCGCGCTGGTTTGGCTGGGGAAGTCGCTCTTGGCTGAGCTGACCAGCTTGGTGGCGTCGCTCTGGATCGTCTCTAGCTGCGTCTTCAGGCCGCTGATTCCGCTGCTCGCATTCAGGCTGGTCAGGCCCTTGATGGAGCTCTCGAGGTTGCTTCGATCCGAGCAGTAGGCTGGCTTGCTGCTGCCCCCGCAGCCGGCGAGCCCGACCAGACCGGCCGCTGCGAGACACACTGCCGCCACACGCACTAGCCTCGCCAGATGCTTCGCACGCAACCTCGGGGAGATTCCACCCGTTCCCATCGCACGCGTACTCACAACTCCACAGTACCGCTCGCATTGCCGTGTTGCCTCAACCGAGTGGGTTGAAACGGGAACGCAACAGATTCGTCACTCGACTCTCGCCTGGGCCAGTGTTCCGGAATGACCCCTACAGGCGCGGGCGACGTCATGTGACGTCGCCGTCGAGGACCTGCGAAAGCCATTCCAGTGCCATTTGGTATCGCTCGTTCGCGCGCCCTCCGTGGTTGCCGGGGTTCTCCCGGTGTTCGTGCGCGACGCCCGCCTCCGTCAGGTGGTGGCTGAGCAGGCGGTGACCCCAGTGCAGGTTGAAATCGTCGTTGGAGCCTGCGTCGAGCAAGATTCCGTTCAACTTGCGCAGGTTGTCGAGGCGTTCGTGAACGTTGACCACGGGGTCGAAGCTCAGCCAACGGTCCCAGACCTCCTGGATGATCTCGCCGCTCGGGAAGGCGACCGGGAGGTCGACATAGAACGGCGGGTTGTCCGGATTCGGCGAGTAGGTCGCGGAGTAGTCGTAAACGATCTCCGACCAATCGTTGTCCTCGACGGGGCCGTTCGGCGCCTCGGGCCAGATGCTGTCGAGGTACTTGTAGAGCATGAACTTGTGTGTCATATCGAGGAAGGAGTCGGCTGAGAGAACGGCCGTGGCGCCGAACACGTTGGGGTTGCGCGAGGCGAGGTTCCAGGCGCCGAATCCTCCCGACGAGAAGCCGAACACGCCGCGGCTTCGCCCAGCGGGAAGGGTGCGGTAGGTGGCATCAACGTAAGGGATCACGTCGTGGAGCACGTACTGCTCGAAATTGCCGGTCACAGGCGAGTCGACCCATTGGCCGCATCCATAGCGTGAGGTGCCGTCTGGCATCACGACGATCATTGGTGGCACACCCATCCGGCCGAACACCGGGTCGAGGACGTCCTCGATCGGTTGCCGCCACCGCTGTCCGTCGGTGGCGGGCGTCACCATCTGCTCGGCGGTCTCGCCGTACGCGTGCAACAGGTACGCCGTCCGATACCGGCGCTCTGATTTCTCGTAGCCGGGAGGCAGGTACACGAACAGGTCCCGTTCGCTTGGGTCGCCCAACAAGTTCCCGGCAAGCTGTGAACCCTCGATCCGCGAGTGCGCGATCATCTTCGAGTCTCCGTTGTCGAGTCGCGCATGACCCTAATGCGCACCCAAGGTCGGCGCGACCGGGAGCGTGAGCACTCGCCTGGGCCAGCCTCCTCTCACCTGACCGCCGGTTCTGGGGCAACTTTGGGGCAACGAGACCGTCCGAGATCCGCAGAGGCGGCTGCCTCTCGATTCCATCCGAACTCGCGCAACTGAGCCAAGAGCTCAGATCAGCCGAGACCAGCCGAGACGGCTGGAGGGACATAAAATCGGGTGGCCTTCGGGCCGTGCGGGTTCGAGTCCCGCCCCCCGGCATCGCTCGGTCAGCCCAACTGCTTGCAGGCTCCCTCGCTCTTGAAAGCAGACGCGAGCGAGCCGCCTGCGCTCTGAATCGTCTGGACGGTCGACTGCGTGGTGCTCTGGAGCTTCTGGAACTGCGGAACCAGCTTCGACAGCGCCGACATGATCTGCACGAGGGACGGGTTCGCGCCTAGCGTCGAAGCGGCCGACTTCAGGGCGGCACTCGTCGCCTGCACCTGCGCGGCCAGCTGGGTGATCTGCTTCTTCGCCGCCTGGCCCTCGGAGGTGTTCGGTGTCGGCACGGCCTTGACCTGCGAGATCAGCGTGTTGGTGGCGGTCTCGAACTGGGCCAGCTTCCCGTTGACCGACGCTTTCGTGATCCCGCCGCTGGGTACCGTCGCGAGGCTCTTGACCTCCGTCTCCCAGGTACCGATCGCCGTGCAGACGCCCTTCGCGTACGCCTCGTTCGCCTGCTTGTCGGAGTTGCCGCCGCCGCAGCCCGCCGCGACGAGGGCCAGAGCCGACAGTGCAATCAGCCACTTCACGAGTTCTCCATCCTCGCGCCGATGATAGGGCGGCTCCGCAGCCGAGGGATCGCCCGATTCGGGTGAATCAGGGCGTCTTGCCACCTGTTGATTTCTGTGCGAACCTGAGGTCGACTCGCCGCAGTCGGGGAGGGGGTCACCGTCCCCATGAGCAATTCGGCCGTCAGCCGGGATCTCGCTTTCGATCAGCTGGATGGGGACATCGAGCTACGCGATGCTGCCTTCGGGGCCGGCGTACAGAGCTCCGACCTCGTCGTCATCGCGGTTGCCTTTGCCGCAGCGTTCGCCGCCGCCGCGATTGTGGCCTGGGGCGGAGTCACGAGCGACCCGACGACGGTTGCAACCGTCCTCGTCGCCAACATCGCCGCGCTTGCCCTCGGAGGCCTGATCTGGCGGCGCGGCCGTCCCGCGAGCTTCTTCGGCAGATCTGTTGCTCGCCGAGGGCCTGCTGGTCTTCCTCTCCAGCCTGTCGGGCTCTGCCAACTCGGTTGTCCACCTGATCGGGATGCTGGGCGGCTGGGCTGCCGGGCTCGGAGCGACCTGGCTGCTGCTGAGCTTCCCCGGCTCGCGGCTCGGCGGCGGAGCCCGGATCGTGATGGGGATTGCCCTCGCCACGTTCCTGATCGGCGAGCTCCCGCTGATCCTCCTGGCCCCGAGGGTAGTGGGGGTCAGCGGTATCGCCGGCTGCGCCGCAGCGTGCCCTGCCAACCCCGCGCTCGCCCTCAACTCGCCGCAGGCGGCCGACGTCTTCCGCCACGTCGAAGGTGTGCTCCAGGCGACCTGGGGAGCCGCACTGCTCTTCTACCTGGCAACGAGCTTCGCGTGGGCGAGCCACGCACGGCGCCGGCTGGTCCTTCCGGTCTTCGCCACCGCCGTGCCCTTCGTCGTGGCCTTCGCCCTCAACGCGGTGATCTTCGACCTCGCCGGAGTTCCGCCCAGTGACACCGCCCGCGCGATCTTCGCGGGCACGCGCATCCTCTTCCCGCTGGGGTTCATCGCCGGGCTGCTCCTCGCGCGCGCCTACGCGGGAGAGGCGCTCGCGTACATGGCGCGCAGGCTCGTCGGCCGGCCGTCGGTGGCGGCAGTCGAGCAACTCGTGCGACGCGTGCTCGACGATCCGCAGGCCCTCCTGGTCTTCTGGCTGCCACGGAGTGAGCAGTTCGTGGATCGGCACGGGGCACAGGTCGTTCTCGATCCGGCCCAAGAGAGGCAGAACTGGCGCGGGTTCGGACACGGCGATCTCAGGGTTCTGGCCGTCGTCCACGACGAGGTGCTGGGCGAAGATCCGGAGCTCGTGGCGGCCGTCGGAGCCGCGTCGCTGCTGGCGCTCGACAATCGCCGGCTCGAGCACGACCTGCTCGACTCCGTCGACGCCCTACGCGCATCCCAGCGACGGCTCGTCGGTGCAGCGTCGGCGGAGCGGCGGAAGATCGAGCGGGATCTCCACGACGGGATCCAGCAGAAGCTCGTCGCGTTGCGGATCCAGCTCGAGCTCGCCCGCGACTTCCCCGCGGAGGACGGGCTCAGGGACCGGCTGGCCGAGCTGGCGGCCGACTTCGACGATGCGCTCGACGAGCTCCGCGCCACCGCGCACGGCATCTATCCGCCCCTTCTCGCCGACGAGGGGCTCGAGGCGGCCCTGCGCGAGGTCGCGCGCCGGTGGCACGTGCCGCTGAACGTCGATCTCGAGGACGTCGGGCGGCTCTCCGAGGATCGCGAGACCGCCATCTACTACTGCTGCCTCGAAGCGCTCCAGAACGTCGCGAAGCACGCCGGAGACGACGCCGTCGCCTCGCTGCGGCTCTGGCGGGACCGGAACGCGGTGCGCTTCTCCGTGAGCGACAACGGTGTCGGCTTCGTCTCGCGTCCGGGGGCCAAGGGAGCCGGGCTGACGAACATGGTCGACCGGATCGGGGCGGTGGGGGGTACGCTCGCCGTCAGATCGGCGCCTGGAGAGGGGACCACCGTCCTGGGCAGGGTCACCATCGAGGCGAGCGATCGAAGCAGCGATGTCGTCCACATCTGAGTCACCCACGTCCGAGCTCTCGGACCGGAAACGGGTCTACCGCCTCGTCGTCGCCGAAGACGCGTACCTCATTCGCGAGGGAATCCGCAGCGCGCTCGAGCGGGAGCAGGACGAGGTCGAAGTCCTCGAGTACTGCCCCGATCTCGGCTCGCTCCTGCGTGCGGTCGAGGCGGACCCGCCCGATGTCGTGATCACCGACATCCGGATGCCCCCGACGAGCACCGACGAAGGCATCCAGGCGGCGGCGACCCTGCGGATGGAGCATCCCGAGATCGGCGTGGTCGTGATCAGCCAGTACGTGAGCCCGCATTACGCGCTCAAGCTGTTCGAGCACGGCTCGGCCGGACGGGCCTATCTGCTGAAGGAGCGCATCGGGCACCGCATCCAGCTGCTGGAGTCCATCCGCGAGGTTGCGGCCGGCGGCTCGGTCGTCGACCCGAAGGTGGTGGACGTGCTCGTCGAGGCCCGGATGCGGGCGAAGAACTCCCTGCTCTCCAGGCTCTCGGCGCGGGAGCGGGAGGTGCTCGCCGGCGTCGCCTCGGGGGCGTCCAACGCCGCGATCGCCGACTCCCTCTTCCTCACGAAGCGCGCCGTCGAGAAGAACATCAACTCGCTCTTCGCGAAGCTCGACCTCACCGACGACAAGACCACCAGCAGGCGGGTTCGGGCGGCTCTGCTGTTCCTGGCCGACTCGGACCTGGAGGCGGCGCCGGACGTCTAGGCGTGCGGGGTGGAAGCGCACCATCCCCGCAGCGACGTGCGCGCTCCCTGGCCCGCCGCCGGCCGGGGTGGTCCTATCTCCTATGCACGAAGAGGCAGGTCCGATCCCGGACTTCGCCGAGCCCGTGGAAGCCTGGCGCGTCTGGCGTGTCGCCCTCCACGAGGATCGCGTCGTCCTCCGGAGCCTCCATGCCGGAGTCATCTGGGAGCCGGGCGTGCCGCTCGTCGCCTCTTGCGCCGTCGGTCACCGCTCGCGCCGGGCGCCTTGGCGGAAGCAGCCGAACGATCACCCGGCCCCGGAGCTCGGCTGCCACTGCGGGATCTACGGGGTCGCATCGGTCGCTGCGGCTCGCTCGTATCTCGAGCTGCCGCCTCTGCTCGGTGGGGACGATCGAGTGATCGGGCGCGTAGCGCTGTGGGGCGACGTCGTCGAGGGGGCGTCGGGCTGGCGCGCGTCGCATGCGTACCCGCTCGAGCTGCTCGTCCCGGCGCCGGTGGTCGCGCACCGGGGGGTTCGCCAACGCGCCCACGTCGACGGGATTCTGTTCGGGCTCGAGGCCTACAGGGTCCCGGTCGACCTGGTCGCGCCCAGCGAATTGACTCCTTACGCGGTCCGGGCGTAGCCCAGCCCGCACGACTGCCCGGGCCGCAGGACGCGTACGTCCACGGTCGGGACCACGGTCGCAGCGAGCTCCGCGAAGGCCTGCGCAGGCCTGTCGTCGCCCCGGGGCGGACGCCATGGTGCGTACGTTCCCCAGTGGATCGGGATCGCGAGGCGCGGCTCGATCAGCTCCAACGCTTCCACCGCGCGGGCGGGATCGAGATGGCCCGCGGGAAGGCGCGGACCCCAGCCTGCGACCGGCAGGAGGGCCACGTCGACGGGCCCCAGCGCACCCATCCCGTCGAAGAGGTCCGTGTCGCCCGCGAAGTACACGGTCTGCGTGCCGGCGATCACGTAGCCGACGGGTTGGGTCTTTCCCGTGCCAACGCGCAACCCGGCGGCGTGCTCGGCATGCGTCACCCGTACCTGGATCGACCCGACGCTCACTTCGTCTCCGGGAACGACCTCCCGGACGGAGCGGAAGCCGCGGCGTCGCAGGAGGCCGCCCGCCCCCGTCGGCACCAGCACCGGGGCACCGGGGTCGAGCCGGTCGAGAGAGGGGAGATCGAGATGGTCGTGGTGGGTGTGGGAAAGGAGGATCAGGTCGGCGCGGTCGAGGACTGCCGACTCGACCCGCGTCTTCCGGCGGAGGTGGGCGATCCGGGCGCGGAGCACGGGGTCCGTGACGACGATGTGACCGTCGAGCTGGATCAGGGCGCAGCTGTGCCCGAGCCACGTCAGCGTTCCGGCACTCGTCTCGGCCGGTGCCGCGCTCACGATCTCGCTCGCCCCAGCCGCAACTGCACGTACCGCGCCAGCTCGAACGTGAGCCAGACCAGCCCCGCGAGCTCGGCGAGGTCTCGTCGCGTCCGCCGGAAGACCGTCGGCCCCTCGAAGAGGCGAGGCTCGTGGTGGCGCGGACGCTGAGCGGCCCGGAAGGCCATTCAGGTGAGCGGGAGCCAGCGTGGTTCGACCGGAGCGAACGCATCCACCGGGCCGGTCACCGTGATGCGGTCCGTCTCGATCGTGGTCACGGAGTCGATCGGGATCGCGACCGCCGTGTGTTGCAGCACGACGTGCGTCAGCCGGGCTCCGGCGACGAGAAAGCCGTCGACCGTCCCGATCTCCGCTCCTTCTGCCAAGACGACGATGCTGCCGCGGCGGAGCTCGGCCGACCCGGGCGGGATCCGGTCGTAGGTGACCGCGTAGCCGGTCGCGAGATCGCTGCCGAAGTCGCCGAGCTCGACCCCGAAGCCGGGCACGACCTGCAGGTCCTCGACGCCCACGTCGCTCTGCTCGTCGCCCTCGGGAAACGTCTCGAGTCCGACGTAGGAGAACGAGCGGATCGTCGCGAGGCTCGAGATGTCGGCGACGCTGCACGAGACGACGACGTCGTTGCCTGCTGCCCACCCGGGGGCGAGGAGCTCCGCCGGCACCAGACGCGCCGCGCCGTTCGGAGCCTCGACGACGAGGTGGCTGACCCGCCGCTCGCGAGGGTCGATCACGACGTCGGACAGCTGTCCTGCCGGGCCATCGCTGCAGCTGACCTGACGGCCGAGCTGCAGCGGTGTCGTCTCCTGCGGGCTCGCCTCGGTGCTCAGGTCGTGCACCGCAGACCCTCGTGCGGCACGGCTGCGGCCTCGTCGATCAGACCGAGGGCGACCGCGCGCTCGATTGCGGCGCTCCGGCTCGTGACGCCGAACTTGCGGTAGACGGCGATCGCCTGCGTCTTGACGGTGTTGCGCGAGACGTACAGGCGCTCGCCGATCTCGCGGAACGAGAGGTGAGTCGCGAGCAGCGGCAGGAGGCGCTGCTCCGCGGGCGTCAGGCTCGAAGCCCAGCGCCCCGCGGGCTCGGCGAGCGCGTGCGTGCGCCCGTCGATCTCCGCGTCGTGCTCGACGAGCACACCGAGCCGCGGGCGGACGCGGAGGATGTCGCTGACGCGTCTCAGCAAGGCCCGAGCTCCGTCCGCGTTCGCGAGCGCGAGCCGGACGCGCGCGAGCTCGAGGAGCGCGTAGGCGGCAAGCCACGGCACCGCCGGGGTCGCGAGCACCAGCAGCTCGTCGGCGCGCTCGAGCGCGGCGGTTGCCTCCGTCAGCTCACCTCGGCGCGCGGCGTTTCTCGCGCCGACCGCCTCGAGCAGGAGAGCGACGAGCGACTGTGTGGACGGCTCGCTCGCCGAGACGGAGGCCGCCTCTGCGGCGAAGGCCTCTGCGTCGTCCCGCTCGTTCTCGCCCACCGCGAGCAGCGAGCGAAGACAGAGGCCGAGGATGGTCAGCTCGGTCGCGCCCGCCGCGGTGGCGAGCTCGACCGCCAGCACCAGCTCGCTCTCCGCGCGTGCGGTATCGCCTGCGAGCAGCAGGGCTGCGCCTCGCCCGAGCACGGCGGCCGGTCGCCAGGGGTGGCCCGGCGGCAGCGCCTCGCAGGCAGCGCTGGTGTCGTCCAGCATCTGGTCGGCGCCGTCGCGGCAGCGGAGCCCTTGTAGCAGGCTGAGGCGCGGATCGTCGCCGCTGAGCCCGCGCAACGCGGTGTCGGCCCAGTGCTGCGCGTTGCCCGCCCGCCCTCGGAGGGCGTAGAGCCACGACGCGGCGATGCAGAGGTCGGGATGGTTCTCGACGTCGTCGTCGTGCACGAGGTCGAGCCAGCGCTCGAGCGCGTCCAGCCGGCCGCGTCCGCAGGCGGAGACGGCGAGCCGCTCGGCGAGCTCGGCGACGCGGCCGACGTCGCCGGCGGCCGCGGCGTGCTCGAGTGCTTCCTCGATCGCGCCGATCTCGACTGCCCGGCCGGCCGCGGCGCGATGCAGGGCGCGCGCCTCCTCCGGCTCGGATCGCTCGAGCTCCCTGGAGAGCAGGTCGCGGACGATGCGCGGATAGCGGTAGCGGCGGCGCCGGTGGTCGAGGGGCACGGCCACGCCTGCGCTCTCGAGGGACTCGAGCATCTCCGCCGAGCCGGATCGCGCGAGCAGCGAGTCGCAATCGTTCGACGTCAGCTCGGCGAGGACCGAGGTCTGCAGCGCGAACCGCCGCTGCGCAGCCGACAGGCACGCGAGGTGCTCCGTCTCGAGATAATCGGCGAGGAAACGGTCGTCGCCGCCCAGGGTGGAGGCCTGCGCGCCGCTGTGCAGCGACAACGCGGCGAGGTAGAGCGCGGCGGGCCAGCCCTCGAGCCGCTCGGCGAGCGCGGCAGCCTCCTGCCGAGGGAGCAGGACGCCGGCTCGCCGCAGCAGGGTCTCCGCTTCGCGGCCGCTGAGCGTGAGCTCGTCCGTCCCGATCTCGAGCAGGCGGCCTTCCGCCCGCAGCCGGGCGAGCGGCAGCGGCGGCAGGCGCCGCGCCGCGAACGCCACGCTCGTCCCGTGCGCGGCCTGACCCAGCAGCCGCTCGAACGCTGCGAGCGCCCCCGGCGAGCGGAGCACGTGGACGTCGTCCACCAGCGCGAGCGAGCCGGGCCGGTCGGCGACCTCGGCGAGCCGTGACTCGAGAATCTCCGCATCGTCGTCCTCGGGCTCGAGGTCGATCCAGAGCACGGGACGGCGGTCACGTTCGGCCCACTGGGCCAGCAGCGTGGTCTTGCCGAAGCCCGCAGGCGCGACGATCGTCACGATCGTGCCCTCTGCCGCACCGGAGAGGCGATTGAGGAGCGCCGTCCGAACCACGGCCTTCCCGGTCGCCGGCGGTACGGCAGGCTTCGCCGACGCGGCGTCCGCGCGGGGCAGCGATTCCAAGACGGACACGCAACTAGCCTGCAGACGCGGCGGCACGCGGCCAAGGGCGCAGGCCCGTCGCGGGGGTGGTAGGCGCGCCTCCCGGCTGCGTGACCCGGGCACCCCGAGGAGGGGAAGGCCCCGTGATACTCGGCCTCGAGGGGAGGGAGCGGAAGTGCTCAGAGCGCGCAGGATCATGCGCCGCCGGGGCTACGCCGCGAAGCGCAGCGCCGGCGGAGGTCAGGAGCAGGAGGCGCTCGAGGCCCGCGCTAAGGCGCCGGCGCCTGTCCTAGATCCCGGCGACCAGAGCAAGGAGCTCACCGAGCTCCGTCGAGCAGGGGATCCTGACCGAGGAAGAGTTCGCCGCCGAGAAGAAGAAGCTGCTCGGGATCTAGGCGGGGCGGAGGGGCGGCGGCCCTTGCCGCAGGCGGAACGCCGTCACGATCTGGACGACTCCGTGGGCGAGCGACGAGGCGCCGACCCACACCACGAGCAGGAACGCCTTGTGTCCGAAGTCGCCGGCCGCCCAGAACGCGAGCAGGATCAGGATGACGCCCGAGATGAGCCCGACCCACCAGAGCTCGGCGGGGCGGGCGTAGAGCGAGACGATGATGTCGAAGATCCCGCGCAGGAAGAGGTAGAAGGCGAAGATCGCGGCCAGCGCGTTGAACGTGTTCTGGGGGTGGATGTAGGCGGCGGTGCCGATCGCCGCGAACGCGATCGCAAGTCCGATGTGAATCACCCGCCACCAGCCGTGCGTGCCGGCCGCCGCCACGGCTTCGAACAATGCCGCGGCCATCAAGACCGTCCCCAGCAGGATGGACAGCGCCGACACGGTGGTGTAGTCGAACTGGAAGACGATGAGGGCGAAGATCACCCACAGTGACCCGGTCACGAGGGGGATCCACCACAGCGGATCGCCGCCCTGAGCGGAGTCGTCCAGATCCGTACCGACGAGAAGTGGCTCTTGCATTACCGACTCCTACGTGGACGCGTTCTTGTGCTCGCCCTCAGGCTTGTCGGTCGCAGGGGGCGGCGGCGCGCCCGCAGTCGCCGGCTCGAGCGTCGGTGTCGACGGGAACTCGGTGAGCGTCTGGCGCCGGAGCGCCACGACACCGATCGCCAGCAGGCCGGCGAGGAGCAGGATCCCCCACCAGGTGCGCAGCGCGTGCGTCCCGCCCCAGAGGATCAGGAGGAGATAGATGAAGCCCATGGCTCCCCAGACGATCCCCTGCCGCTCGTTCAGCACGGGAGCGAGCCTCTCGCGCAGCCAGACGGCCGGCGCCGTAGGCCCGGCGAACACCGCTCCCAGCGCTGCGATCAGCCCATAGAGCAGGGTCGCCCCGCCGATCTGCCCGAGGATCGAGGTCCCGATCAGGTACAGGTGGTGCGTCGCGGGCTGGTACCCGGGGGACGCGAGCGAGCTGGTGATGTAGTTGCCCAGCAGGGTCCGGATGACGAGGACGAGGAGCCCGACGAGCGCGAGTCCGATCCCCGCGTTGCGCAGGGTCTCGCGCCTGGCGCCGCGCGCGAGCCAGATCGCAAACCCGTAGAGGGCGAGCACGAGGACGAGCAGCCAGACACTCAGGACGTGGACGGCCCGGACGCCGTCCTGCGCGAGCGAGAGCTGGTCGGACTTCATCAGCGTGATGTTGCCGGTGGTCGCCGGCAACTTCGCGAGCGCGCTCTGCGGGAGGCCGAGCTCCGTCCCGATCTCGACGATCATCTCGTGCACGTTGAGCGTGACGACTCCGTTGCCGGTCGAGATGCCGTAGCCGGTCTTGTTCTCGAGCACGTTGACGAGCTTCTGGTGGGCGATGGTGCTCGCCTTGATGAAGAACTGCTGCACGCGCGGCCGCTGCAGGAGCCGCTCCACGCCCTGCGTGGCCGGCTGCTCGAGGGCGCCGGCGAGGACCGGGCCGAACCGCTTGAAGCTCGGCGGCAGCCGATCCGAGAGCGCCTGGCCGACGTTGACGTTCGTGTACAGCTGGTTGATCGTGTAGCTCGCGAGCGCCGACTGGACCTTCTGGTCCTGGATGACCTGGGTCGTCGCCTTGTTCCAGGCCGAGTTGTCGAGCATCTGCCGGTTCACCCAGGTCGTCAGGATCGAGACGAGCGCCAGGATGGTCGCAAGGACGACGAGCGTCCAGACGACGATCCGGCGCTTGCGGCTCAGCGGTGCAGCGGGTTTCGCGGTGGCTACCACGGCTGCAGTGTCAGGCTCGCTTGCATCGGCGGCATCGTCTCATACGGATGAAGAGCCCGTTGCGGGCTGCGCAGCCTCCGCCTCCCTCCGCCGCAGCACGAACTTGCGGATCTCCGTCACCACGACCGCAGCGAGCGCCGAGACGATGCAGATCAGCCACTGGTGCAGCGTGAGCGGCGTCGTGTCGAGGATCCGGTTGAGCAGGTTCAGTTGCGGCGCGAGGATGATCGCGAGCACCGACGCACCCGAGAACATGAGGAACCTCCGGTCGCGGAGGACGTCGAGGCTGAAGACCGAGATGCGCTCGTCGCGCTCGCAGAACGAGTAGAAGAGGTTCGCGATCGCGAACGAGGTCATCCCCATCGTGCGGGCGATCTGCCGGTCGTAGTGGCTGTCGGCCCACGCGAGGACGCCGATCGTGACGGCGCCCATCACGGCGCCGACGAGCGCCAGCCAGAGCAGCTTCGAGCGCGGCAGGATCGGCACCTCGGGGTCGCGCGGCTTGCGCTTCATCAAGCCTTCGGCCGGCTCGCCGTAGCCCAGCCCGACCGCCTGGAAGACCTGAGTCGTGAAGTTGATCCACAGCGTCTGCAGCGGCAAGAAGGCGACGCCGCCGACGACGTTGCCGATCGCGACGCCGAGGAAGGTGAAGACGAGCCCGAACAGCACGCCCATCTGGAAGCGGATGTACTTCGTCAGGTTGTCGTAGAGCCCGCGTCCGAGCTCGACGGCCCGGACGATCGTGGCGAAGTTGTCGTCGGTGAGGATCATCGCGGCGGCCTCCTTCGAGACCTCCGTGCCGGTGATCCCCATCGCGATGCCGATGTCGGCCCGCTTGAGCGCGGGCGCGTCGTTCACGCCGTCGCCGGTCATCGCGACGATCTGCCCCTTCCGTTTCAGCGTGTCGACGAGCCGCACCTTGTCCTCCGGTGTGACGCGCGCGATCACGCCGATGCCGTCGATCTGCGCGAGCAGCTCGTCGTCGCTCATCGCGGCGAACTCGGCCCCCGTGATGGCGCGGCCCGTGATGCCGAGGTTCGTTGCGATCGCCGCGGCGGTGATCGCATGGTCGCCCGTGATCATGCGTACCTGGATCCCGGCCGAATGCGCGACGGCGATCGCGTCCTTGGCGGTCGGCCGCGGCGGGTCGACGATGCCCACGAGCGCTAGCGCCGTCAGGCCGTCCAGCAACGGCAGGAGGTCGGCGTTCGGGTCGAACGAAGCCGGGTCGAAGTCCTTGCGGCCGGTCGCCAGGACGCGCAGGCCCTGCTCGCCGAGGCGCTGGTTCTCGGCCTCGTAGCGCTCCTTGAATCCGGCGTCGGCCTCGATCAGGTGCAGGTCGTCGGGCGCGAGCGTCTGCGTCGCGCGGGCGAGCACCTGGTCGGGCGCGCCCTTGACGAAGCAGCGGACGACGTCGCGGCCCGACTCGTCCTTCATCCGATGGAACGTCGCCATCAGCTTGTACGCGGTGTCGAACGGCAGCTCCGCGAGCCGCGGATAGGTCTCGCGTGTCGCGACGGCCGCGAGCCCGCCCTTCTCGCCGAGCACGACGAGGGCGCCCTCGGTCGGGTCCCCGATCAGCTCGCCGTCGTGGACGACCGCATCGCACGCGAGTACCAGCGGCTGCATGAACGGCTCGAGGTCGACGTCCGCCTGCCCCGCCACCTTCTTGATCACGCCCTGCGTCGAGTAGCCGTTGCCGTCGATCTCGTAGCGGCGGCCCGGGATCGTCAGCTCCACCGCGGTCATCTGGTTGAGCGTGAGCGTCCCGGTCTTGTCGGAGTTGATGGCCGATGTCGAGCCGAGCGTCTCCGTCGAGCGCAGCCGCTTCATGATGGCGTTGGCCTTCGCGAGGGTCTGCGTGCCCATCGAGAGGATCGCGGTCACCACCGCAGGCAGGCCGGTCGGGATCGCGGCGATGGCGAACGCGATTGCCGCGAGGAAGACGGTGTCGAAGGACTCGCCGCGCGACAGGTTGAGCACGATCGAGATGGCGAGCGCCGTGCCGGAGATGACGAGGATCTGGCCCGTCAGCTTGTTCAGCTGCTTGGTCAGCGGCGAGGCCGCCTCGCTCTCCTGCGAGAGCATGTGCGAGATGTGGCCGACCTCGGTCGACATCCCGGTCGTGGTGACGATCAGCTCGCCGGCGCCCCGCGTCACGTTCGTGTTCATGTAGACCATGTCGGTCCGGTCGCCGAGCGGCGCGTCGGTCTGCGTGACGGTCTCGGCGCTCTTCGCGACCGGCATGCTCTCGCCGGTCAGCGCCGACTCGTCCACCTCGAGCGTCGCCGCCCTCAGCAGCCGCCCGTCGGCGGGCACGACGTCGCCGGCCTCGATCGCCACGATGTCGCCCGGGACGAGCTGCTCGGCCGGCACCTCGACGAGCTCGTCGCCGCGGCGCACCTTCGCCTTGACGATCATCATCTTCTGCAGCGCGGCGACCGCGGTGGCCGCCTTGCCCTCCTGGTTGAGGCCGAGGACGGCGTTGAACAGCGTCAGGAAGAGCAGGACGAGGCCGGTGCCGAGCTCGTGGAGCGGCCAGATGCTGCCGATCCCGGCGACGAGCAGGACGATCTGCATCGGGTCGCGGTACTGGCGGACGAACGCGTGCCAGCGCGGCTCGGTCTCGGCGGCGACGAAGGCGTTGGCGCCGTACTTCTCGAGCCGCGTGGACGCCTCGGCCGGAGCGAGCCCGGCGTGCGCGTCGACGCCGAGCGCCTGGGCGACGACGTCACTCGTAAGCGCGAACCACTGCTTGTCGTCGTGCGGGGCAGGGGCTGGTGCTGCCGTCGTCGCCATCGCCGTCTCCTCCTAGGTGGTCGGTATCGCGGTACGCGTGACCGTGGTGCCGGCCTCGCCGCGCAGCAACGCTTCGATCTCGGTGATCGAGCCGATCGCGGCGGTGCCGCCGGTCTTCTCGACGAACGTACACGCGGCGCGGACCTTAGGCCCCATCGAGCCCTCGGCGAACTCACCCGCGGCGAGCTCGGCCGGCGTCGTCTGACGGATCGGATGCTGGTCCGGCGTGCCCCAGTCGGCATAGACGGCGTCGACGTCGGTCGCGATCAGGAGCGCGTCGGCTTCGAGGTCCGCGGCGAGCAGCGCGCTCGCCAGGTCCTTGTCGATCACCGCCTCGACGCCCTCGAGCCGCCGGCCGGGGGTCGCGGGCTCGTCGGTGTAGCGGGTCGGGATGCCGCCGCCGCCCGAGCAGATCACGATCCAGCCGGCATCGAGCAGTGTGCGGATGGCGGCGATGCCGAAGATCCGCTGCGGCAGGGGCGAGGGCACGACGCGGCGGAACCCGTCCGCATCCGGCTTGAACGCCCAGCCTTTCTCGACGGCGAGCGCATCGGCCTGTTCCTCCGTGTACATCGGCCCGATCGGCTTGGTCGGGTTCGCGAAAGCGGGGTCGTTCCGGTCGACCTCGATCATCGTCAGCAGCGTTGCGATGTGCTTCTCGAACGGGAGGACGTTCCCGAGCTCCTGCTCGATGATGTAGCCGATCTGGCCCTCGGTCTGCGCGTCGAGGACGTCGAGCGGGTAGGCCTCGACGTCCTTGTAGGAAGAGCCCTGAAGAGCGAGCAGGCCGACCTGCGGCCCGTTGCCGTGAGCGATCACGAGCTCGTGATCGCGCGCGAGCGGCGCCAGCGCGGCGCACGCCGTCCGCGCGTTCTCACGCTGGTTCTCCGCCGTCAGCGCCTGGCCGCGGCGCAGGAGCGCGTTGCCGCCGAGCGCGACGACGACGCGCATCGTCAGCGTCTCCCGATGGTCGCGACCATGACCGCCTTGATCGTGTGCAGCCGGTTCTCGGCCTCGTCGAACACGATCGACGCCGGCGACTCGAAGACGTCGTCCGTCACCTCGAGCGCCTCGAGCCCGTACTTCTCGTACAGCTCCTGGCCGACCTGCGTGTCCGTGTTGTGGAAGGCCGGCAGGCAGTGCATGAACTTGGTGTCCGGGTTGCCGGTCAGCGCCATCGTCTCCGCGTTGATCTGGTACGGCAGTCAGGAGCTCGATCCGCTCCTTCCAGACCTCCGCGGGCTCGCCCATCGAGACCCAGACGTCGGTGAGCAGGAAGTCGCAGCCGTTCACGGCCTGGGCGACGTCGTCGGTGATGGTGACGCTCGCTCCGCTCTCCCCCGCGAGCTTGTAGGCGAGCGAGGTGAACTCCTCGGAGGGCCAGAGCGACTCGGGCGCCGCGATCCGCACGTCCATGCCGAGCTTCGCGCCGCCCACCAGGTACGTGTCGGCCATGTTGAAGCGGGCGTCGCCGAGATAGCAGAAGACCATCTCCTCGAACGGCTTCGGGCTGTGCTCGCGCATGGTCAGGAAGTCGGCGAGGATCTGCGTCGGGTGCCACTCGTCGGTGAGGCCGTTGTAGACGGGAACGCCGGCCCATTCCGCCAGGTCGTCGGCGATCTGCTCGCCGAAGCCGCGGTACTCGATCGCGTCGTACATGCGGCCGAGGACGCGGGCGGTGTCCTTCACGGTCTCCTTGTGGCCCATGTGCGAGCCCGTGGGGCCGATGAAGGTGACGTGCGCGCCCTGGTCGTAGGCGGCGACCTCGAACGCGCAGCGGGTACGGGTCGAGTCCTTCTCGAAGATCAGCGCGATCTCCTTGCCTGCGAGCCGCGGCTCCTCGCGGCCCTCCTTCTTCGCCCGCTTCAGCTCGGCGGCGAGGTCGAGCAGGTAGCGGATCTCGTCCGCTGAGTAGTCGGCCAGCGTCAGGAAGTGCCGGCCCCGCAGGTCGATGACGGTCTTCATCTCTTCCACTCCTCTCAGGCGTCACCCGGCTTCGGCGGCCGACGCTTGGGCACCGGCGGGGCACCACTTCCATCCGCGGGGCCATCCCCGTTGCCCAATGCAGAGATCGTCTGTGCGGGTTGCCGCAGCGGCATCACCCGCAGGGGACGATGTTCGATCCGGCTTCGCGTGTAGCGTCGACGGTGCATGTCCCGGAGACGACTTCTCGCCGTCGCCTGCTACGCCGTGGCGGGGTTGCTCGGCGTCGGCGTCGCGCTCGTGACAGCCGGTTGCGGGAGTGGCGGCGGCGGTCTCTCGACCGCACTCACCTTGACCCGCCCCACCATCCCCGGGACGACGACGGCTCCGCCGGAGGGGCAGACGCAGACGACGGTGACGTTCGAGACAACGACCGAGGCGGCGCCGGTCGCGCCGTCGGTCACGGTGACTGAGACCTTCCCGTCGGTCACCGAGACTCTTCCTGCCAACACCGTCACCGTCACCAAGACGCTGCCCGTAAGCACGGAAACCCTGTCTGCAACCACGGAGACCCTCCCTGCAACCACCGTCACTACGACCGCAGTGAACCCCGCCGCCGCAGCCGCGGCCGGCGCGGCGGTGGCGTCCACGCAGACCGAGGAACCGTCGGAGACGCCGTGGGGCTGGATCGCGTTCGCGATCCTCGCTGTCGCCGGCGTGGCCGGTGGACTCGTCTGGTGGTGGATGAAGCGCGCCGAGCGCAAGCGGCACGAGGCCGCTTCCCCTCCCGAGCAGTCCTAGCTGCCGAACCGCTCGACGAGGAGGCCGTGCCGGAGGCCGCGGTCGCTGACCGTGAGCTCGTCGCGCTGCAGCTTGTCGAGCACCGTCCGGACGATGCAGGCGCCGGCGAGGATCACCTCGGCCCGTGCCGGCTGCAGGCCGACGATCTCGCGACGCTGCTCGGCAGTTCGACTCCGGTACAGGTCGATCTGGCGCTCGATCTCAGCTCGGTCGAGCACCGTGCCGTGGACGACCTCGGGGTCGTACGTGGCGAGGCCGTGCCGGACCGCGGCGAGGTTCGTGAGGGCGCCGCCGAGGCCGACGAGCGCGGCCGGCCGCTGCTGCCCGTCGAGTCGCGAGAGGTCGGCCGCAATCGCCGCGAGTGCCTCCGCGAGCGCGTCGTCCGAGACGACGCCGTCGAGCCCGAAGCGCTCGGTGTAGCGCGCGGCCCCGACGTCGACGCTGAAGCGCTCCTCCACCCGTCCCGCCCGGCCGAACGTGAACTCCGTGCTGCCGCCGCCGGTGTCGAACACCACGAGCGACTCCTTGCCGACGTCGAGCTCGGAGGTGGCGGCGAGGTATGCGAGCCGGGCTTCCTCCTCGCCGGAGATGACCTCGATGCCGACGCCGCAGCGCTCGCGCACGGCCTCGACGAGCTCGGCGGAGTTCTCGGCCTGCCGCATCCCGGCGGTCGCGACGGCGGCGATCTCGGCTGCTCCCTCGCGCCGTGACTCTTCGACCATGCCGACGATGGCGTCCGCGGTGCGGCGCAGCGGCTCCGGCTGGAGCGCCCCGGTCTCGTCCAGCCCCTCGCCCAGCCTCGTGACCTCGGCGCGGTCGACCACCGCCTGCCACCTGCCGCCCACGCGGCGCTCGCCGACGTGCAGCTTGACGGAGTTGGTGCCGACGTCGATCACGGCGAAGCGCACGGGATCGAGCCTGAGCATCGTCTTCAGCCCGCGCGCGAGGCAGACGTTGGGCCGGCCGGCGAGGCCGAGCTCTTTGACGGTCGCGGCGACGAGAGCGGGATCCTCGGCCTCCACGGCGATCGTGCGCGTGGTCTGGAGGACGGCCGTGACCTCCGACAGCTCCGTCATGCAGTCGCCGAGCTTGTAGTGGACTCGGCGCTTGTGGACGGCGACGTCCGCGAGGGCCGGCTGGGGAAGCACGAGCTCGGAGACCAGTTGCTCGAGGGTGTACGCGTCGCGTGAGAGCTCCGGGCCGGAGACGCCGAGCGCGTCGAGCACCGTTGCCACGTCGGCGGCGCCGAGCGGGAACTCGCCCTTGAGCACGGGACGCCACTGCTCGAGCCCGTTGCCGTCGACCGCCTCGAGCCGCTTCACGTCCATCAGTCCGTCGCGGACCTTCACCGACGCGTCGCTCTCCTCGGACAGGAGATAGACCTCGTCGCTCTCTTGCGTACGCTCGGCCTCGAGCCTGCCGAGAACCTCCTCGGCGGCGCCGAAGCTCTCGCCGAAGGTGCGCCACTCCCAGCGCGCGACGATTCCGTCGGTCACGCTGTCTCCGCGGCCCGCTCGCGCGCGAAGTACTCGAGCGCCTTGCGCGTCTTCGTCTCCTGCTCGCCCGAGAGGTCGACGCCGCGCCCGACGAGAAAGGCACGAGTCTCGGCGGCGACCTGGAACGCCTCGTTCGTCGCGGCCGCGCGTCGACAGCTCGAGGATGCGGGAGCCGTCCGGGTAGAACCAGATCTCGGCCACGAGCTTGCGTCCGAGGCCCGGTGGGACGTCGCGCAGCTTGAGGACGAAGATCGGCCCGAGGACGGCGAGGTCGTCGAGCCCGATCCCCTGCGGTGCGTGCGCTGCGAACAGCTGCCGCTGCTCCTTCGAGAACAGCTTCCGCAGAGGCAGCCTCCCGTTTACCGCACGGCGGACGTCGTCCGCAGCGGGCGAGCCCTTGAGCGTGCCGGAGCAGACGAACCCGCCGGGAAGCGCGTCCACCTCGACGCGGAAGGCGCCCGACCGCCGCAGCTCCGCGGGCAGCTCGCTCGGCACCACCGGGCGCAACTTGACGATCGAGTCGCCGCCGCGGCCCTGGATACGCCGCGCGCGAACGACGACGCCGTGGGCGTCGAGATCGAGCTCGGGCGTGTCGAAGAAGAAGACCTGGCGGATCTGCGCCTCGAGTGGATCGAGCTCGAGCGCCGCCACGGTCGAGCGCTGGCTCGGCTCCGGCACCGTCAGCTTCAGCTCGACGCTGTCGGCTCCCTTGAGCAGCTCGACGCAGCCGGGCGATCTCCTCACTCGAGAACGTGGGCGGCGCAGGCTGGGCAGAAGACATCCGTTCCTCCTCTTTGGTCTGTCAGCGTCGCCGGGCGGCGGCGGCCGGTCGTCGTCACAAGGGGGTGAAACGGCGGGGAAAGGGGCGTGGGCACCCCGTTCCGACTCGCACGGACAGTGTGGGCGCCGTCCGGGGGACTTGCCAGAGTCTCGGCCGACCTGTCCTAAGGAGGAACCCAAGTGTCTAGCGTCAGTCGTGACGACGCGTACGAGTTCGATGAGGAGAAGGGATTCGGTTGGCTGCTCTTCGCGGCGACCATGCTGGGCCTCGCCGGCATCCTCAGCATCTTCGACGGCATCGCAGCGCTGTCGAAGGCGAGCTTCTACGCCGCCAACGCCCATTACGTGTTCAGCGACCTGCGCACGTGGGGCTGGATCGTGCTCATCGTCGGCGTTCTTCTCATCGTTGCCGCGATGGGCGTGTTCAGCGGTTCGGGGTTCGCACGCTGGTTCGGGATCTTCGCGGCCAGCCTGAACTTGATCGCGCACTTCGGGGCCATTCAGTCGTACCCGTTCTGGTCACTGATCGTCATCACCCTCGACATCCTGGTGATCTACGCGCTGTCGGTGTACGGCGGGAAAAAGATGGAGTGAGCCTTCACGGTTCTTCGCACGACCGGGAGCCCCTGGCGTTGACGCGCCCGGGGCTCCTCGCGTTCTAGACCGTGGCGGACGCAGCCCGCCTCGTCGTCGTCTCCTGCGCCTCGCGAACAGAGGCGGAGCAGGCCCTGGACGCGCTCGGGGAGCTCGACGCCGAGATCGCCGACTCGGTCGTCGTGACCCGGTTGGAGAGCGGCCGAGTTGAGCTACATCAGACGCACCAGATCGCGGCCGGCGAAGGCATCGTGGCCGGCGGTACGGTCGGGTTCGTTGCCGGGATGCTCCTCGGCGGCCCGATCGGCGGCGCGCTCCTCGGCATGCTCGGCGGCGGGGTCTGGGGCGCGCGCGACACCGGCGTCGCCGACGCGCGCCTGCGCGAGCTCGGCGAGTCGCTCACCCCGGGCGGAGCGCTCCTGTGCCTGCTCGTGAAGCCGGCCGACGCTGCTGCCGCGCGTGAGGCGCTCGCTCCCTACGGTGAAGTCGCCGACGCCGACGCGCCCTCGGTCCCGTAGCGGCGGCGGTGGAGGAGGTACGCGATGCCTCCGAGCGGCAGCGGAAGCCAGAACGTCAGCAGCCGGTAGGCAAGGGTCGCCACGACGGCCTGGTGCGCAGACGCCCCGGCGAGCGTCAGCAGCCCGGTGAGCCCCGCCTCGACGAAGCCGAGGCCACCCGGCGTGAACGGGATCAGCGACAGCAGCGACGCACCCGCGTAGGCGAGCACGACGAGCGACGGATCCGGCCGCGCACCGACGGCGGCGAGGCAGCACAGGAGACCGAGGTAGTCGAAGGCCGGCTTGGCGACGATCGCGCAGAGGGCGACGTGCCAACGGGCGCCGAACGCGTGCCGTAGACCGTCACGCTGGTGCAGCAGGCGCTCGCCGGTTCCGTGCGCGTCCCGCTTGCTCGGCAGCAATCGGAGGCAGGCGTCGATCCCGCGGCCGACCAGGAGGAGCGGACGGTCCCAGAGGAAGGCGGCGAGGCCGCCGAGGACCGCGAGAACGAATGCGCCGGCGCCGATGTAGGCGGTCGTCAGCAGGCCGTGCGGCGCCTTCAGCCCGCCGAGGATGGCGGGCAGGGCGAGGACCGGAAAGGCGAGGATCGTGGCCGTGTTCGCGATGGCGACGGCGGCCAGCCCGCCGGCCACGTCGTCACCTCGCACGCCCGCGCGCACGAGCATCCGGTACGAGAAGGCCCCGGCGGTCGCCGCGCCGCCGGGGACGACACTGCCTGCGGCGTTGCCGGCGAGCTGCGCGGTCCCCACGGCGAACCAGCTCGGCGTGCGCAGCGCGATCCGCTGCACCTCCCAGAGCGCCATGGTGCTCGCCGCCTCGAAGACCAGGGCCAGGAGGATCCACCACGGCTCGAGGTCGGCGAGGGAGTGCCACTGCGTGAACGTGTCGACGAGGCTCGGGAAGAGGAAGTAGAGCGAGACGAGGGTCGCGAGCAGCAGCAGCACGCGGAAGATCAGGCGCCACGGCTTTCCCTTCGTGCGGATCTCCGGCTCCGATGCTGCGTCCACCTTCAGGACGCTAACGCCCGTCGGGTGCACCTGCCTGCCGCGGGCGTGCGCGCCTCCTGGCAGGCGACCGCAGGCAGTGTTGCGATCCGGGATGATGGAGATCGGGAAGCCGCTGAGGAAGATCGTCGTCGAGCCGATCCGCAACCCGGTCCCGGAGCGGACGCCGAAGCCGGCGCCCAAGCCTGCGCCGAGCCGGCCGGCGCGGGCGCGAGACCGGGTCTGAGCCAGGCTTCAGCGGCCGGCGCCCGGCCAGTCGCTCTTCGGAGCCAGCGCCGCCGCCGAAGAACGTAGAGTCGGGCAGTGCGCAAGTGGCTCCCGCTGAGCATTCTCGCCTCGGCCCAGTTCATCATGGTGCTGGACTCGAGCGTGATGAACGTCTCGATCTCGCAGATCGTGGCCGACCTGAACACGACGGTCACCGGTGTGCAGAGCGCGATCACGATGTACACGCTTGTGATGGCGGCGTTCATGCTCGTCGGCGCGAAGCTCGGCGACATCCTGGGGCGTGACCGAGCCTTCGGCCTGGGTCTGGCCGTCTACGGGCTCGGCTCGCTGATCACGGCGCTCAGCCCGAACCTCACGGTGCTGCTCATCGGCTGGTCGGGGATCGAGGGGCTCGGCGCCGTGTTGGTGATCCCGGCGATCGCCGCGCTGACTGCGGCGAACTACGAGGGCAAAGCGCGTGCGTTCGCCTACTCGATGATCGGCGGCGCCGCGGGCGCGGCGATCGCAGCCGGCCCGCTGATCGGCGGCTACGTGACGACGACCTGGACCTGGCGGTACGTCTTCGTCGGCGAGGTCGTGGTGGTGAGCTTGGTGCTCATCGTCCACCGGCGCATGAAGCGCGCGCCCAAGCCCGAGCACCCGCCGAGGCTGGACTACGGCGGCGCCGCGCTCTCGGCGGTCGCGCTCGGGTTGATCGTGTTCGGGATCCTGAAGAGCAGCACCTGGGGCTGGATCAAGCCGATCGCCGCGCCAACGATCAGCGGCCACGAGATCACGCCGCTCGGGTTCTCCGTCGTGCCGTTCCTGATCATCGGCGGCTTCGTCGTGCTCGGATCCTTCTTGGCCTATGAAGAGCGCCGCGAGCGTCTCGGCAAGAGCACCCTTCTCAACCGCGCACTGCTGAAGATCGAGACCCTGCACGCCGGCCTCTCCTCGCTCGCGGCGCAGCAGCTGATCGTGATGGGCACGTTCTTCGTCCTGCCGGTGTACCTCCAGGTCGTGCTCGGCTACGACGCGTTCGAGACGGGCAAGCGCCTCTTCCCGATGTCGATCTCGATGCTGGCCGCTGCGCTCGCCGGCCCGAAGGTAGCGGTCCGGTTCGGGCCGCGGGCGGTCGTCCAAGTCGGCCTCGGCGCGATGGCGATCGCTGCGCTCGTGCTCGTCGGAACGATCGACGTGACCCTGAACGGGACGGCCTTCGCGCTGTCGCTCGTCTTCTTCGGGATCGGGCGCCGGGCTCCTCATGTCACAGCTCGGCAACGTGATCATGTCCTCCGCCCCACCGGACGAGACGAACGAGGCCGGGGGACTCCAAGGTACGGCGCAGAACCTCGGCGCGTCCCTGGGCACCGCGTTGATCGGCTCGGTGCTGCTGCTCGGACTGCTGAACGGGTTCAACTCGCGGATCCAGCAGAACCCGGCCGTGTCCGCCGACGTGAAGACCCAGATCGCAGCGGCGACCGAGAACGGGATCCCGATCGTCACGACCGCGCAGGCGCACCAGACGCTGCTCGACGCCGGGGTGAGCCCGGCCGAGGCGGACGCCGTCACGGCCGACTACGGCGACGCGCAGCTCAACGCGCTCAAGACGGCGATGCTCGCGGTCGCGTTCCTCGCGCTGCTCTCGTTCTGGTTCACACGGCGGTTGCCCGGAAAGTCCAAAGAAGCCGCCGCGCCTACCTGAAACAAGGCGCTCGACGAGCCGGCCCCGGCCGCGTCTACAGCGAGCTGATCGCGAACGCGACGGCGAACCCGAACGTCGTCACGACGCCGACGAGATTGCCGCCGTGCTCGAAGGCCTCCGGCATCATCGTGTCGGCGAGCATCGTCAGGATCGCCCCGCCTGCGAAGGAGAGGACGAAGGCGATGACGCCCTGCGAGAGCGACTCCGGGACGCCGTCGAGGACGGTGCCGAGGACGATCGCGAGCGGCGAGCCTTGGGCCTGGTGGCCGCCCGAGTGCTTGCGGTCGCCGCCGCCCATGCGGTCGATCAGCAGGTCGCCGGCCCAGAATGTCACCGACCCCGCGCACAGGCCGAGCGCGACGCTGCTCCGCCCGGCCTCTTTGTCCCACGCCTCCTGCACGAGCTCGAAGGCGACGGCGCTGATGAGCACGCCGCTGCCGAAGGCCATGACGAGCCCGAGCGTGCGCTCGCCGATGCTCCAGCGCAGCGCGACAGCCCCGCCGACCATGAGAGTCGAGGCGGCGAGGAAGCCCCAGCCGAAGGAAGCCGCCACGGCTCCGGTCGCGCCTCAGACGTCGGTGTAGGGCCAGACGCCGCCGCCCTCGAGCATCCCGCGGTCGAACTGCTGCACGTAGGCCCAGTCGACGGGCGCCTCCGGCGCCTCGTGCGTCGGGGTCGCCTTCACATCCGCCACGGTGACCCCCAGCGTCACCACGCGCCGCTCGTGATCGACGGACTTCACGGCGCCTGCCGGGACGACGTGGTGCACCTCGTGGTGGCCGTCGCGGTAGCTCACGACCATGTAGCTCTCACCCGGCGCGTAGCTCGCCCACGACACGTGGCCGATGTGCCCGTCCGTCGCCTCGAGGTCGTAGCCCTTGACGCTCTCGTCGTGCCCGACCGAGCCTGCGGGGAAGCTCCAGCCGGTCCGCTCCTCGGGTTCGCTCATGGCCGGATCGTTCCACAAGTCTCATCGTGTGTGCATGCCTCACCCGGTCGGCTGCGCACCCCTGTGCGCCCGTCCGCCCGGCGGCAGAATCGCGCCATGTGCCGCTGGCTCGCGTACTACGGCAAGCCCATCCGGATGGACAAGGTGCTCTACCAGGGCCAGTACTCGCTGATCGACCAGAGCCTCAAGTCGCGACTCGGCGCCGAGCCGACGAACGGGGACGGGTTCGGCATCGGCTGGTACTCGTCCGAGGGCGAGCCCGGGGTCTTCCATAGCACCGAGCCCGCCTGGAACGACCGCAACCTGAAGGAGATCTCGGGCCACGTCGAGTCGCACCTCTTCCTCGCGCATGTCCGCGCCACGACGGGGACGCCGGTGCAGCAGACGAACTGCCATCCGTTCCACTACGGCAAGTGGCTCTGGGTCCACAACGGGCTCATCGGCGACTGGCTCACGGTCAAGCGCGACCTCGTATTCGCAGTCGATCCTTCGCTCTACCCGCTGATCGAAGGTACCACCGACTCCGAGGCGCTCTTCTTCCTCGCGCTCACGCTCGGCCTCGAGGACGATCCTCCGGGAGCGGTCGAGCGCGCGATCGGCATGGTCGAAGAGATCGGGCGCAAGCACGGTGTCCAGTACCCGTTCCAGGGCACGATCGCGACGACCAACGGCGAGCGGCTCTGGGCGTTCCGCTACTCGAGCGAGGGCAAGTCCCGTTCGCTCTACTTCTCGACCACCTACGACACGCTGAAGGCGCTCTATCCCGACGATCCGCGGCTCGCCGACTTCGACGAGGAGTCGCGCATCGTCGTGTCGGAGCCGCTCGGCGACGTGGCCGGGGTCTGGAACCCGGTTCCCGAGGCGAGCTGGGGCGTCGTGCAGCCGGGGCCGGACGAGCTTGGCACCTTCCGGCCGGCGGCTCCGACCGCGGTCTAGCGCCGGCTACTCGTCGTTCGCGTAGTCGTCGACCTCGTCGGCGGTCGATGCCCGCTTGACCAGGTCCGCCATGCAGTTGCAGCAGTAGTGGATCCGCCGTTCGCCCGAAGGCGAGAACACGGTGACCCAGCCCCGCTCATCGAGCTCCTTCAAGTGGCCGCATTCGACGCAACGCATTCGCCCGCACGGTACGGCCGGGGCTGGGCCGTCCGGCTGGCGCAGGTTTGCCCATTGCGGGCCGGAGGGACGGTCAGTCGTTGCGGAGGAATCCCTCGCGATGCGCAACCGCCAGCGCTTCGATCCGCGAGTGCACCCCGAGCGCGCGCAGCAGCCGGCGCACGTGGTTGCGCACGGTGTCGACGCTCAGATGGAGCTCGGCGGCGATCTGCGACGTGGAGTGGCCGTGCGCGAGCAGGTGGAGGACCTGGTTCTGGCGCGGCGTGAGGTGGGGGTGCGGTTTCGGCGGAGCCGCCTGTTCGCGGTGCTTGACGACGCCGAACACGCCGACGATCCGGTGCCCTTCGTGGAGCGCGCACGAGCTGACCTCGACCTGGACGCGGTTGCCGGTCGGATCGACGACGATGACCGTGGCGTCCGTCGACTTCTCCGTCCCCATCATCTTGCGCAAGAACGACTCCTTGGCCTCGCGCGCCTGCTCCGGCACGACGATGGACGACTGCTGCTTGCCGCGGATGTCGCCGACGAGTCTCTTCGCCGCGGAGTTGATCCAGCGGATGATCCCGAACCGGTCGACCGCGTAGGCCGGGACGTTCAATTCCTCGAGGCTGCGATGGAGATCGCCGGGGATCTCGCCGTGGGCGAGCGCATCTCCTGCGCCGGAACTACGAGCAGCGGATTGCTGTGCAGCGGGCATCGTCGAGCCTCCTTCCGTAGAGCGTAGCGGGGTCGGGTCAGCCTGCTGGGACGAGGGTGTCGCCCTCGGCCGGTCCGGGGCCGGCGCGTGCTCCCGGAGCCTGCTCTAGTGGTTGGTCGAGCGACTTGCCGATCCGCACGACTGCGGAGACGAGCGGCGCGGCGAGCACCAGACCGAGCATTCCGAACAGGCAGCCGGCGCCGATGGTCACCACGAGCACGACAAGTGGGTTGAGATCGAGCGCGGAGCCCATCGCGAATGGCTGGAAGAGGTTCTGTAGCAGGCCGTTGGCGAGGATCACGACGACGAGCATCGCGACCGCCGTGCCCGTCCCCTGAGCGCCGAGCGCGATGAGGACGGCGAACGCCCCCGCGACGAATGCGCCGATGTACGGCACGTAGGCCGTGACGAAGGTGACGACCGCGATCGTCCCGGCCAGCGGCACGCCGAGGAGGAGGGCTGCGAGTCCGACCACGACCCCGTTGAACGCGGCGACGAAGGTGACGCCCCGGAAGTACCCGCGCAACGAAATGAGCACCGAGCCGCTGATCGTTCTCGCCAGCGGCTCCGGCAACCCGACGTGACGGTCGACCCAGCGCCGCATCTGCGGGCCGTCCTTGAGCAGGAAGAAGGTGCCGAGGGCGGCGAACGACAGGCCGAACAGAACCGAGGCGAGCCCGCGGATGCCGTGCACGATGCCCTGCGTCAGCGTCGAGATGATCTGGGGCGCCGCGTGCTTCACCGTGTTGGCTGCTCCTGAGGAGCTCGAGCTGTCGACTCCGCTGCTCTTCAGCCAGCCCTGGAGCTTGTCCACGCCGGCGGCCGCCTCGGCGGAGATGTCGGCGCTTTGGCCCGTGATGCCGGCGATGACGATCACGACGATCACGACGGCGACTGTTGCGACTGCGATCAGGACGAGCCCGGCCGCCAGCGCGCGCGGCATGTGCCGGTCGAGGATCCGCACCAGGGGCATCGCCACGACGGAGACGATGAGTGCGCAGACCATCGGTCCGACGATCGTGTACGTCTCGGCAAGCAGCCAGATGAGACCGATGACGAGCAGCAGCAGCCCGACGAGGAGCCAGGAGCTGCGTCCGAGGTCGCGCAGCCAGCGCGGGGTGGTGAACGCGCCTCTCAAATGCGCGCGCCCGGTCTGTTTCGCGGCGTGGCCCTCCCCTGCGTTCACGTCATGCGAGTTTCGTCCGTGCGCCGGACGGTGTAGGTCATCCCCGCAGGGTGAGGCGTGTTGCGCAGGTGCGGGGGAGGATCGAGAGGTGGACGGCGCGACCGAGAGCGGGACGACTCCGGAGAACGGGAAGCGCCGGGCCGTACGCCGCGCCCGCTCGTGGGGCGGCTACGTCTGGTTCATGAGCTTCGGCACATTCCTGCCGCTGCCCATCTTCGTCGGCGGCTACCTCGTGCACCTGACCTTCATCGGTGCGCCGCTCGCCCGGCGGGCGTACCGCTTCGGGATCTTCCTCTCCACGCTCGGGCAGAAGCCGCCGGGTGCCGACAAGCTCGAGTCGCGGCACCAGGATGACGAGAAGAAGCCGTTCGCCGAGCGCGTCCGCGAGCATGCGCCGCCCGGCTGGGTCGAACGCCGGGGCACGCCATTCGGGACAGGCGCTCGCGCCGGGTGGTTCGTCTTCGCGGGCTGGTGGCTCGGCGGCCTCTGGACCCTGCTTGCCTGGAGCGTCCTGCTCCTGCCGTACCCGTTCCCCGAGCTGATCCGGAGGCTGCTGGCGGACCTGCCGAGCGTGATGACGCTCGGGCAGCCGCAGGTCGCCTAGAGCCCCGCCTGCACGGTGATCCGGTGCTCGTCCGCGGCCCTCTGCAACGCAGCGTGGTCGCGCTCGTTCTGGTCGGCGTAGGCGACCGAGAACTCGGCGAGCGCCCGGTCGAAGGTGTCGCTCTTGCCGAGATACGAGCTGATCGCGATCCGGTCGCCCGAACGGGCATGTGCACGGGCGAGGAGGAAGCCGCAGACCTCGCCGTAGAGCGCCAGCCCCTCGGGCAGGACCGTGTCGAGGTCGGCCGAGGTCTTCCAGTCCCAGAGCTGGCGGACGAAGAAGTCGCGCTCCGCAGCCGTCGAGGGTCACCGTCGACCGCAGCCAGCCGAGGAAGATGTCGCTCGTCGACTGCATCAGCCGCTGGCCGGCGACGACCCGCTGGCCGTGGTTCTCGTACTCGCTCTTGCCGAGATACGGCTCGAGCACCGATGCCTGCGCCTCCTTGATCTGCAGGAAGAGCGGGTCGTCGCCGTCGCGGCCGAGCAGCAGGAGGATCCAGCACCGCGTGCCGACGCTGCCGACGCCGACGACCTTGCGGGCGATGTCGACCATCCGGAACTCCTCGACCAGGTGGCGACGGTCGTCCTGCAGCGTCCGGCGGTACTCCCGGAACAGCTCGTGGATCACGCTCTCGAGCTGCTCGAACTGGATCCCCGCCTCCTGGGCGAGGTCGGCTGCCGAGACGATCAACGGGGGATCCGAGACGATGCGCGGCTCGCCGTCGACCTCCTGCGTCAGCTTCGCGAACGCCTTCAGGCTGTCCTTGGTTCGGGCCTTCGCGGCGGCCTTCGCCACGGTGTCCGCCTGGTGCTTCGCCTGCTGCTCGCGCAGTCGCCGCTCGATCGTCTCGACGTCGAGCTGGGCGTACCAGACGTCGAGGTTGCGCGCCTCGGCCAGTCTCCGCATCCACTCGCGGTACGCGCGGACGGCGCTCAGCACTGCCTTCGTGCGCTGCGTGTCCGTGAAGTCGCGGTCGCGGCCCGCGATCTCGAAGCTCGCCGCGAGGCGCTTCACGTCCCACTCGAACGGTCCGGGCAGCGTCTCGTCGAAGTCGTTGAGGTCGAAGACGAGCGAGCGCTCGGGCGAGGCGTAGCCGCCGACGTTGGACAGGTGGGCGTCGCCGCAGAGCTGCGCCTGCAAACCGGCCCGCGGCGTCGGCGCGAGGTCGTGCGCCATCACCGCCGCGGCACCGCGGTAGAACGTGAACGGAGAGACGAGCATGCGGCCGTAGCGGACGGGGACGAGCTCGGGGACGCGGGACGTCGCCTGCGCCTCCAGGATCGCGACCGGGTCGCGGTCGGGCGCGAGCTCGAAGCCCGCATGGCTCGAGCGCGGGCACTCGGCGCGGGCGGCGCGGCCGCGAGCGGCGCGCTCCGCGGCCGTGAAGTGCGCTACCGCCGGAGCCGATCGTGGGGTGCCCTTCCTTCTTCTCGTCGACAACGGCCATGGATTCTCCTTTCGCAGCCGAGCGCGGCCCTGAAGCAGCGGCGCCAATCCGAGCTTGTCAGCTCGGGCGACAACGGTGCGAGGAAGGCTACAGCCCGACGATCGGCATGCGGTCACCACGCCGCTCGGCCGCAGGTTGCTGTCTCAGGCCGGCGCCGGCGCCTGTTGCTGAGCCGGAGGCTCCTCGGGCGCCGCGGCGACGTCCGCCTTCTGGTAGCCGGCGAGCAGCTCCCGCTCGCTCTCGGCACCGGGGAAGAAGAAGAAGACGAGCGCGGCGCCGAGCAGGACGGCCACGATCCCGGCCGTGTAGGCCCACTGATCGCCCTGCAGGAAGGACGTCTTCGCGGCCGCGATGATGTTGTCCTGAACCGACGTCGGGAACCGGGCGGCGGTGTCGGCGGCGCTGGAGAACGACTTCGTCAGGTCGGTCTGCACCTGGCTGTTGATGCTCTTGCCGGAGGAGGCGACCGCGGCCCCGGCTGCGGCTGCGTAGCCGGCGGTCAGCAGGGCGCCGAAGATCGATTGCATGATGGCGCCGCCGAGGTCGCGCTGCAGGTCGGCGGTACCTGATGCCATTCCCACGCGCTCGACCGGCACCGAGCCGGTCAGCGAGTGCGAGGCCGGAGTCCCGGCGAGGCCGACCCCGATCCCGACGAACGCGTAGCCGAGGCCGACCTTCCAGTAGGCGATGTTCTCCTTCCACAGGAGCAGCATGGTCAGGAAGCCGAGGAACACGAAGACGTAGCCGAACAACAGCGTGAACCTCGCGCCGCGGGCCTCGACCAGCTTGGCGGACCGCGGAGCCACGACGACCATGCACGCTGCCGCCGGCAGGATCGCCAGCCCCGCGTCGACCGTCGAGTAGCCGAGCACGTTCTGCAGGAACTGCTGGCCGATGAACATCGCTCCCATGAGCGAGCCGAACACGATCAGCCCTGCGCAGGCCGCGACCCAGAACGTCGGACGGGCGGCGACGTGCAGGTCATAGAGCGGGTTCTTTGCGCGCCGCTGGCGGATGATGAATGCGACCAGAGCAGCAGCGGCGACGATGAACAGGCCCAGGACCAGGGTGGTCTCGTTCGGGACGGCGGCAAAGTTGATCCCCAGGATCAGCGCGCCGACGAGGAAGATCGAGAGCACGCCGCCCATGTGGTCGACCGGCTCCGTGCTCTCGTTCACGTGACTCGGCACGAACTTGACCGCCATGGCGAGCGCGATCAGCGCAAGCGGCAGCGTGAGCAGGAACACCGACCCCCACCAGTAGTGCTCGAGCAGGATCCCGGCGCAGAGGGGGCCGAGCGCGGCGATCGCCCCGCCGGTCGCCGCCCAGAGCGCGATCGACTTCGTCCGCGCCGGCCCTGACCACAGAGCCGTGATCAACGCCAGCGTCGTCGGATACGCCATTCCCGCCGCGAGCCCCCCGATGACTCGCGCTCCGAACAGAACGTCGATCGAGGGCGCCCAGGCGGCGAGGCAATCCGCCGGGACCGTCAGCACCATGCCGAGGACGAGCAGCAGCTTCCGCCCGTACCGGTCGCCGACGGCGCCGAAGTACAGCACCGACGCCGCGAGGCCGAGCGAGTAGCCGACCGCGACGAGGTTGAGCGCCGTCTGGGACGCGTCGAAGTGCTGCCCGATCGACGGTAGAGCGACGTTCGCGACCGCGAGCCCGAGGTTCGCGACCGCGGCGACCGCGATCAGAGAGCCGAGAACGATGCCCGCGCGCTGCGGGGCGTCACTCCGAGGGTTGGCCGCCATCAGCGAGACCCTAGTGCGCGAACGCCGTCGCGTTCGTTGCATCGTGGGTCGGCGCCGCCTGCTTCTCGAGCCGCGCCAGCTGCCGCTTCACGTCTGCCACGAGCAGGTCCGCCATGTCGTGCGTGAACCCGCGCCGCACGACCACCCGCAGTACGGCGAGGTCGGTGCGGTTCTCCGGGAACGTGTAGGCGGGCACCTGCCAGCCGCGCTCGCGCAACGCCAGCGAGAGATCGAAGACGGTGTAGTTGTCGATCTCCGGCTTCAGTGCGAACGCGAAGACCGGCAGCTCGTCGCCGCGGGTCAGCAGGTCGAACGGCCCGAGCTTCTCGAGCTCCGCCGCCAGCCCGGTCGCCACGTCCCGCCCGTACTGCTGGACACGCCGGTAGCCCTCGAACCCGAGGCGGATGAAGTTGTAGTACTGCGCCACGACCTGCGCGCCCGGCCGGGAGAAGTTGAGCGCGAACGTCGGCATCGTGTCACCGAGGTAGTTGACGCGGAAGATCAGCTCGTCGGGAAGCGCGTCCACGTCGCGCCAGATGATCCAGCCGACACCCGGGTAGACGAGCCCGTACTTGTGGCCCGACGTGTTGATCGACGCGACGCGCGGCAGGCGGAAGTCCCAGACGAGATCCGGGTCGACGAACGGCGCGAACATGCCGCCCGAGGCCCCGTCGACGTGCACCGGCACGTCGATCCCGCTGTCCTGCTCGAAGGCGTCGAGCGCGGCGCAGATGTCGGCCACCGGTTCGTAGGAGCCGTCGAAGGTGGAGCCGAGGACGGCGACGACCGCGATCGTGTTCTCGTCGCAGTGCGCCACGGCCGCGTCCGGCGTGAGGTGGTACGTCTCGCCCTCCATCGGCACGAGCCGCATCTCGACGTCCCAGTAGTTGGCGAACTTCTCCCAGCAGACCTGGACGTTCGCGCCCATCACGATGTTGGGCTTGTCGGAGGGCATCCCGTCTGCTTCCCGCTGCCTGACCCAACGCCGCTTGAGCGCGAGCCCGGCCAGCATCGCCGCCTCGCTCGAGCCGGTCGTCGAGCAGCCGGTCGCCTCGTCTTGCTTCGGAGCGTGCCAGAGGTCGGCGAGGATGTTGACGCAGCGCGTCTCGAGGGCCGCGGTCTGCGGGTACTCGTCCTTGTCGATCATGTTCTTGTCGAGGCACTCGGCCATCAGGCGCTCGGCCTGGGGCTCCATCCACGTCGAGACGAAGGTGGCCACGTTCAGACGTGCGTTGCCGTCGAGCATCAGCTCGTCGTGGACGATCTGATACGCGACCTCCGGCGGCAACTCGCTCTCGGTGAGCTTGTGTCGTGGGATGCGCTGGGCCTCGAGCGAGTAGAGCGGGGCGATCAGGAGGTCCGCGGCCTGCTTCAACTCCTGCGTTTCATGTTTGAGGGGCATCGTTCTCACTCTCCTTTTTGCGGATGAGGGCTCGTCCCGGGCCGCCCAGACGAGTGACGACCACCGCCACGACCGTGACGAGATAGAGCTGGCCGATCAGCGCCTCGAGGACGGCCAGCGCGTGGCCGAGGTTCCCGGCCGGCGTGTAGTCGCCGTAGCCGAGCGTGGCCAAGGTGACATAGCTGAAGTAGAGGCGTAGGGCGCGGGTCCCGTCGGTGCCCTGGGCGAAGAACGGCCCGTGGCCGAGCACCGCCAGGACGCCGAACAGGAACATGAACAGCAACCCGAACAACATGTAGACGCAGATCGCGCCCGCGACCGACCGCGAGTTGATCTCGTTCTGCGCGACCGCGCCTCTGGCGATCACGACGGCGACGGTGACGATCAGGAGCCCGGCGACGAGGCCGAGCGCGGCCGTCAAGGCCTCTCCCCGCCAGAAGAAGTTGATCACGGCCGCGGCGGCAGCGGCGGTGGCGATCGCAAAGGGGAGGGTGCGTTCGGTCATCGCCCACCCGGCCGTCCAGATCGCAATCAGCAGCGTCGCGCTCTGGATGAGCACGATGAGGCTCGATGCCCAGGGCTGGTCGGGCAAGAGCGCGGCGAGGAAGAAGGTGACGAAGATCGCCGCGAGCACGGCCCAGTAGCTGTGGCGTGCCCGCATTCGCTCGATCCGTTCGAGGTGCGCCGGGCGGGCCGGGGCGAGACCGGTCATGGCCCCAGGTTCCCCCTGGCGCGTGTGGGCCGCATCGTCCTGCCCGGGTGAAGCGGCCGGCCGTTTCATCCGTCCGGTATGACGCGGGCAACGTGGTACTGGTCGAAGCTCGCACCGTTGAGCGAGAAGAGACGCACGATGCGCTGGCGCAAGTCAGGCGAACCCTTCGCGTCCGCCCCGGCGGTGTCGATCGCGCCCGACTACGCGGAGCCGCTGTGCGCCTGGAGACTGTGGGAGGTCGCCGACGTCGATGCGTCCCCTCGCCTGCGTAGTCTCTACCGGATGTCGTTCTGGCCGGTCGGGGCTCCGTTCGAGGCCCGCTGCGTGGCGCAGAGGCTGCGGCTGTCCCGCCGGCCGCGGCACGCCGTCCCGAGCGAGACTTGCACCTGTGGCATCTACGGCGCGCCCCTCGACCTCCTGCGCAAGCGAATGGCGATCGACGACGGCCTGCCTCCGGGCAGTCTCTTCGTGATCGGCATGGTCTCCCTGTGGGGCGACGTGCTCGAGTGTGAACGGGGCTGGCGGGCGGCGCTCGCGTATCCCCGCCACCTGTTCGTGCCGCTCGGCTTCCCGGGTGCGGCGGAGCGGGCCGCAGGCCTCGCGGAGTACGGTGTGCCGGTGGAGCTGGTCGACACGCGCGACGTCGCCGGCGCGCTCGATCTCGTCGGGGGGCTCGCTGCATGACCGCTGTCGCGCAAGAGGCGCCGGCTCCGCCGAAGCGGTTTCGGCCGCTGTGGCGCCGGATCCTGGTGTGGGCGGTGATCGTGATCGTGATCGGCGCGGCAGCGAATCTCCTCGGCTGGGACCTCAGAGGCTGGTTCCACAACCTCTGGAAGACGATCACGACGATCTCGGTCGGCTCGCTCATCGCGGGGATCGCCCTCATGACGCTGCAGACGAGCGCGACGGCCTACGCCTGGTACTCGATCCTCAAGTTCGCCTATCCGGAGCGGACGAAGTGGAAGGACATCCTCGCCGGTTACGCCGTCTCGGTCGCGCTGAACGGCATCCTCCCGGCCAATCTCGGCACGCTCGTCTTCCTGATCATGCTCACCGGCTTCCTCGCTGTGAGCTTCGCCGCCGTCCTCGGCGCCTACGCCGTCGAGAAGATCTTCTTCACCCTCGCCGGCACCTTCACCTACCTCTACCTCTTCATCAGCATCGGCGGCTCGTTCGACATCTCGTTCAGCTGGGTGCACAAGCACCCCGCCGCCACGATCATCGTCTTCGGCGGCGGCGCTCTGCTGATCGTGCTGCTCGTGCGCAGGTACTGGCCGCACGTGGTCGAGTGGTGGGACAAGGCGAAGGAGGGCGGCGCGATCCTCGGCAACCGCGGCGCCTACCTCGGGCGCGTGTTCCTGCCGTCGTTCGTGAGCTGGTGCGCGGGGCTCGGCGTGATCGCCGTGTTCCTCAATGCGTACGGGATCCCGGTCAGCTTCGACACGCTGATGCACGTCGCCGGCGGCAACTCGCTCGCGAACGTGACCTCGGTCACGCCGGGCGGCGTCGGCGTGACGCAGGCCTGGAACGTCGCCTCGCTCAAGGGCGTCGCCTCGTCGACCGACGCCACCGCCTATTCCGTGGCGCAGCAGCTCGTGTCGACGGCGTGGTGCATCCTCTTCGCGCTGCTCCTCATGATCTGGGCCTGGGGGTGGGGCGGAGGCAAGAAGCTCGTCACCGACTCGTATGCCGAGGCGAAACGGCGCCAGGAGGAGCAGTCGGAGCAGCGCCGCGCCAAGAAGGCGGCGAAGGCGGAGGCCAAGGCGGCGGACGCCGGCCAGGCCACTCAGTGAGCGCAGCGTACGGCGAGGCCTCGGGCTGGACGCCCGAGCGGCCTCGCTTCCGGGCGGGACAGCTCGTGGTCACGTGGCTGCTCGGATCCGTCGCCCTGTTCGTCGCCACGAGGCTCGTCCCCGGCGCGTCGGACTCGACCTTCGGCTCTGCGCTGGCCGTTGCGTTGTTCATCGCCGCGCTCAACGCCCTCCTGCCTCCGCTCGTCGCGGCTCTGCGGCTTCCGTTCACCGCGCTGCTCGGCTTCTGCGGCGTGCTGTTCCTCGACGCAGGGATGCTGCTCCTGGCGGCGCGGGTCAGCTCGGGCCTGACGATCGACTCCTTCTGGTCGGCGCTCGCCGTCGCCGTCGCGGCGGCGGCGGTCGGCGTGATCCTGTCGACTCTCTTCGGCACCAACGACGACGACATCTACTCGCTGCGCGTGGTCGAGCGCATCGCGCGGCGCTCGGGCGAGCGGGTCGTGACCGATACGCCGGGGATCGTCTTCCTCGAGATCGACGGCCTGGCGCTGCCGGTGCTGCAGCGGGCGATGCGGGACGGGCATGCGCCGACGATGGCGGGCTGGCTCGAGGACGGCACGCACCGGCTCGCCGAGTGGGAGCCGGATCTCTCCTCGCAGACCGGCGCCTCGCAGGCCGGCCTCCTGCTCGGATCGAACGAGGACATCGTCGCCTTCCGCTGGGTCGAGAAGGAGCGGCAGGTGGTCGTCGCCTGCTCGTCGCCGCAGGATTGCGCCGAGCTCGAGCGCCGTCACGCCGCCGGACAGGGTCTCCTCGCGGACGGCGGCGCGAGCCGCGGCAACCTCTTCTCGGGCGGCGCCGACCACATGATCCTCACCGTCAGCCGGATGGAGGCCGAGCGCTCCGCCAACCCCGGCTACCGCGCCTTCCTCTCGAACGGCTTCAACGTGGTGAGGACGTTCGTCCTCGTCTTCTGGGAGGTGATCCTGGAGTTGGTCGCCGCGGGGAGGCAGCGTCGGCGCGACGTCCGGCCGCGCGGCCACCGGGGTGGCATCTATCCGTTGCTGCGCGCGACGATGTGCGTGCTCGTCCGCGACCTCATCGTCTACGGCGTCCTCACCGACATGCTGAAGGGGAGGCCCGCGATCTACGCGACCTTCTCGAGCTACGACGAGGTCGCCCATCACTCCGGCCTCGAGCGCGAGGACACCCTCGAGGCGCTGCGGAAGCTCGACCAGCAGTTCGGGCGGATCGAGCGCGCCCGCCGCTACGCGGCGCGGCCGTACGAGATCGTCGTCCTCTCCGATCACGGCCAGACGCAGGGGGCGACGTTCAAGCAGCGCAACGGCTACGGGCTGGACGAGCTCGTGGAGCGGAACCTCGCACACGGCGGCGTCAGCGCGATAACGGGCGGCGACGAGCAGAACGCGATGGTCGGCCACGCCGCCGCCGAGGCGACGGGGCGGAAGGCGAAGCCGGCGAAGAACGACGTCTCGGGTCGCGGCGTCGTCGTCCTCGGGTCGGGCAACCTCGGCCTCGTCTATCTCGCTGGAGGAGGACGGACGGATGACGCGCGAGGAGCTCGATGCCCGTCACCCACAGCTGCTGCCGGCTCTGTCCTCGCACCCGCACATCGGCTGGGTGCTCGTGCAGTCCCGCGAGCACGGCGCAGTCGTGCTCGGGGCCGGAGGCACCAGGTATCTCGAGGAGGACCGCGTGGACGGCGACGACCCGCTCGCGGGCTTCCACGCCACGGCCGCCCAGCACCTCCTGCGCACGCACGGCTTTGCGCACGCGCCGGACGTGCTCGTCGGCAGCTTCTACGACCCGGCCCTCGACGAGGGCTGCGCCTTCGAGGAGCTGATCTCGTTCCACGGCGGGCTCGGCGGCTCCCAGACGCAGCCGTTCCTGCTCTACCCGGCGCAGCTGCCCGCGCCCGAACTGCCGCTCGTCGGCGCCGAGACGGTCCACCGCGTGCTGGTCGGGTGGCGGCGGCTGCTCGAGAGCGGCCACGGAGCGCCGGCCGACCCGGCGCCGGCGGCGGAGCCCGTGCCGCAGCCATGATTGCGTCGGCATGGCGGGGAACCGGACAGCGATCGTCATCCCCGGCCACGGGTGGCCCGACCTAGCCGGCGTGCACCGGATCAGCGGGCGCTGCCTGCGGCTCGTCCGCGAGGCCGAGCAGCTCGTGAGCAGTGGCGAGGCCGACGTCGTCGTCTTCAGCGGCTGGTCGCCGACCCGCGGCCCTTCGGAGGCCGAGCAGATGCGGGATGCGTGGCGCGGGCCGGACGTGGAACTCGTCGTCGAGCCGACGGCGGCTTCCACCGCCGAGAACGCCGCCCGCACGCTGCCGCTGCTGCTCGAGCGGGAGATCGGGGCCGCCGTCGTCGTCTGCGCGCCGCCGCACCTCTTCCGGACGCGGCTGTGCTTCCGCCGGCTCTACCGCGGCTCCGGCGTCGAGGTCGTCTTCCGCGTCCCGCGACTCGCACCGACCGTCCGCTCGGTCGCGTGGGAGCTCTGCGCGCTGCCGTTCCTGCCGCTGCAGCTCCGTGCCGCGCGGGCCGAGCTCGCTCGGAGGCTGTCGTGAGCGACACCGTCGTCTTCATCCCCGCCTGGAACGAGGAGGAGAACCTGCCGGCGGTGCTCGACGAGCTGCACGAGCACTTGCCGCAGGTGGACGTCCTCGTCGTCGACGACGGCTCCACCGACCGGACGGCCGAAGTGGCCCGCGAGCACGGAGCGGAGGTGCTGTCCCTGGGGACGAACCAGGGTCTGCAGATCGGAATCGCGGCCGGCTACCGGTGGGCTCGCGACCGCGGCTACGCGTTCTGCGGGCGCGTCGACGCCGACGGCCAGCATCCCGCAGAGGAGCTCGCGCGGCTGCTCGAGCGCGTGCGCGCGGGCGAGTGCGACGTCGCGGTCGGCTCCCGGTTCGTCTCCGGGGAGGGCTACGCGCCCTACCGCTACCGGCCGAGCCCGGCGCGACGGCTGGGGACCGGCGTGCTGCGACGCTCGATGGGTGTCGTGCTGCGCCGTCCCTTCGGCGACGCGACGAGCGGCCTCTATGCGGTGAACGCGAAGGCGCTGCCGCTCCTCGCCGAGCCGTTCACGAGCGGGGCCCCGGAGGTCGAGGCGCTGATCCGCATCGTCGACGCGGGCTTGCGGCTCGAGGAGGTGCCGGTGGACATGGCGCCTCGCGCCGGTGGCGAGTCGAAGCTTCGCGGCAGCAAGGCGGTGCGGCTCGTGCTCACCGTGGCCGCCACGCTCGGGCTCGCACTGCTTGCCCGGCGCCGTCGCTGACTCAGGGCTTCGACGTCGGCCGCTCGAGCAGCTCGGTGATCCGGTCGAGCCGGTCGTCGAGCTGTTGCGTGCGCTCTGCGAGCTGGGCGAGTTGCTGGTCGACCCCGATCAGGTGGGCGATGACGGGGGCCTCGGCCTCCCGTTCGCCGAGGGCGCGCTCCCGCTGGGCGCGGGCGACGAACACCGACGTGATCGCGGCAGTGATGATCGCGAGGAAGGCGACGCCCCACAACATCACGACCGAGGTCAGGATCTTCCCGATCGCCGCCTTCGGTGTCAGGTCCCCGTACCCGACCGTGGTGACCGTCTCCAGCACCCACCACATGCCGAGCCAGATAGACGCGTACTACTTGTGATCGAAGACGCGCATCATCACGCCGCCCAGCACGACGACGAGCACGGTCGCCGTCACGATCACGTTCGCAGCGAGCCGCACGGACGGCGGCTCGCGCAGGAACTTCGACATGCGCCGTTCGATGATGCTCATCGGGTGCGAGGCGCGCTGCGCCTTCCGGGCGATGCCCTCGGGGGGTGTGCCTTCGGGCGTCGTCATCCGGCCGGCCTGCGCGTTCCCCGCCACCGGCGATACGCGAGCCAGCCGAGCGTGGCGAGTGCCGACAAGGCGAGCAGCAGGACGAACGCCGTCAGCCAGTTGCCACCGGCGAAGGAGAACCCCGTCAGGAGGCCGATGACCGCCACGAGCAGCGGGAATACGGCCAGGAGCACGACCCGCGCCAGGGCGACGACGCCGCCCGTCTGGACCCGGCCGCGGCGGGTGACGACCACGCCGTCGTCTGCCGGTCCGGACGCCGAGTAATAGGCCCGAGCGCGGGTGGCCAGGCGGAGCGTGCTGCGTCGCATCGAGTACGCCATGTACGGCACCCAGACGAGCGGAAGCACGAGACCGACCAGCACGAGAATGCCGACGCCGATCCAGCCCGTCGTCGCTCGAAGCCGGCTGCGCTCCACGGGCGGTGCGAGGACCTGCAGCAGATACGCCATCTTCTTCAGGGCCGCGATCCGCGTGCCCGCGGGCAGTCGTTTCCCCACGCGACTGCCCGCGTCGGCCGGCAGTTCCGCCAGCGCTTGCATGGCCTCGCCGGTGGAGGGGTAGGCGCCGAGCAGCACGAGCAGCTCGCCTGCACGGAGCCGGTCGACGGGGTTGCGGTCGGAGGCCGCGGCGAGCTCGAACACCATCTGCGCCTGGCCGAGCAGCGCCGCGCAGAACGCCACTGCCATGAGGAAGATGAACGGCCCTCCCACGAAGGCGCCCTCCGTCATCACCACCCGCGTCTGCCGCGTCACGACCAACTGCTCGAGCTCGTCGCGGTTCGGCGCCGGATCCCGCGCGCGCAGCTTCGCCACCGCGGAGTCCGCCCGTGGGCCGAACCGCGCGAGCGACCAGACGGCGAGGTGCTCGGCGGCGTGCTGTGGATCGGCCCAAATGATGCGGAGCAGCCCGGGAGCCTCGAGCATCGCCTCGGTCTTCCCGGCGCGCGACGACACGTCCGTGACCGGCACGGGGGCCCGCTCGAAACCTGCACTAGCCACGCGCGCGCCGCTCCAGGAGAGTCGCGTTGAGGGCCGCCGTGAGGACCATGACCCGCCCGAACACGAACAGACCGAACAGCAGCGCTGCCGCGAGGCCGAGAGCGCCGTACGTTCCCTGCTTGTTCAGAGCCATGGGACCGAACGCGTAGCTCGCCACGGCCTGGATCAGCATCGCGCTGACGCCGAACAGGAGGGCGCCGGGGATCAGGTCGCGCCACCCGGCATCCCGATGGGGGAGCCGGATCGAGATCGCCAACCAGATGCCGGCGAAGGGGACGATCACGAGCAGGCTGGCCAGCACACCGACTCCGAGGGACCAGGATCTCGCCGTCGTGACGGCTCCTGAGCAGACGAAGACGCAGAGCATCAACACGAGTAGCCTCCCGGTGGCCCGCACCGTGGGGCGAGGAGCTGCCGCGCGCAGGTCGGTCCAGACCAGCCGGTGCGCGCCGATCAGGGCTCTCAGGACGCTCCGCGTCGCCCAGAACAGGATCGGGATGCCGATGAGCAGCCCGTACCAGCGCGAGGAGCTCTTCGCCGCGGCGGCGACGGACCCGGAGACGATGCCCGTGAGCCCCAGCGAGCCGGCGGTGCCTGTCGGGGAGCTGGACGTCGCGTCGGCGGTGATCCCGAGCACGGCCACGAGGACGAGCGCGAACGGGAGCATCCAGATGAACAGGCGATACGCGAGCGCGCCCGCGATGATCCCGCCCCCGACCTCGACGTCGCGGTCGAACAGCTCGAACAGGGCGTCGACGTAGGGACGGCGAGAGCGCTCGGCCGTCGCCCGGTCGCTGATCCGCTGCGCCCGCTCGGCGAAGGCCTCGGTTCGCAGCCGCCGGCGCTCGATCTTCTTGGCAGCCCTGGCCGACAGCTTTCCGCTGGTCATGCTCCGCGCCTCCGCTTCGGCGATGGTCGGCGCCAGGCTACCGGCACCTCTACGGGCGGGTGCCCGCGGGGTCGTAGACCACCTCGGTGCCGGCGAGGTAGTCGGGGAGCGCGCGGCGCCGGCGATCGAAGAAGGCAGGGACGAAGCCGAGGAAGCAGGGGATGATCGCGAGCGCCAGCCCGATCGTCCGCACGATCGCCTGCCACACGGTCAGGCGGCCGTCGTTCCGCCGCGAGAGGACGCGTACCCCCATCAGCCGCATCCCGGGCGTCTGGCCGGCGGTGCGCCAGAAGAAGGTGAAATAGCCGACCGCGATTGTCACCGTGGCAAGCGAGAGAAGCAGCTGAGCGAGCCACTCGGGCCGCACGCCGCCCACCACCGCGGCGACAAGGCTGGCGGCGCCGCCCACGACCGCAGTGCCGGCCACCACCGCGAACGCATCGACGACCAGTGCGACGCCGCGGCTTGCCACGCCCGCGAACGGCGAGGCCGGCGATCTGCGTCGGTCCAACGAGAGCCTCGAGTCGAGACCGGCTGCGTTCTCGCGTGCGCCGCTCATGACCTCCTGGGCGAAACCTGTGGTCTGCGACGTCAGCGCAGCACGTACCTCCGGTCCGGAGAGGACGCGCTCGAGTGCCTGTTTCAGCGCCGGGCTGGCCAGCACACGGTCGACGAGCTCCTGCGACTGGGGGCTGGACAGCGTGGTCTCGAGCATCCGTTCCAGCTCACCCGAGGCGACGAGCTCGTGGACGACCCGCTCCACGACGCGATGCCGGACCAGCAGCCGGCCGAGCTCCTCCGGCAGAGGGCTCGAGAACGTGCGGTCGAGCGCCCGCCGGACCTCCGGCGTCGCGAGGAGCTCCTCCGCGGCCGCTTCGAGCGGGCGGCTCCAGACGCGGGCCGCGACCCGGGCGGAGTAGGCGGCCGCGCCTTCGATCGCGTCCGCGACTGCGGAGCGCTCGTCGGGCAAGCCCTCGTCGCTTGCTGCTCCCATCGCCGGCGCCCGGAGCGCGGGCCGCTAGTAGCTGCCCTCGTGCGGGGGGTTGTTCCGGTGGTCGTGGAGCCAGCCGAAGGCAAGCGCCACCAGGGCGAGAAGGAGGAGCGCGCCGAGGAAGCTCCACGCATAGACCACGCTCAGGAAGATCCACGCGACGACGAACAGGCCGATGGCGCCGAGCACGAAGAGCCCGGCGGCCTTCAACCAGAACTTGGATCCGTAGTCGTCGTTCATCGCCTCGAACTGTATTCGACGCGCCCGGGCAACATCATCCGTTCGGGATGATCGATCTCGGCTAGCGGCCTGCGGCGTATCCCTGCCGGCCGCGCGGGTTCGCCCCGGCTGTCAGGATTCCGCCGCGCTCGCGGCCGACGGCGGTGACACGTCCGAGCGACCAGGGGCCGGACACCTCGACGTCGTGCCCGCGCCGGCGCAGCGTCTCGATCGTCTCGGCCCCGGCGCGTTCCTCGACTGCAACGTGCCGCGGGATGGTCTCGCGCGGGTAGAAGCTCGACGGGAACGCCTCGGTGTGGTGGTTCGGCGCGTCGATCGCGGCCTGGAGGTCGAGCCCGTGGTGGACGTGGCCGAGGAAGACGTGCAACGCCCACTGGTCCTGCTGGTCGCCGCCCGGCGTGCCGAGGGCGAGGTACGGCTCCCCGTCGCGGGCGACGAGCGTCGGCGAGAGCGTCGTCCGGGGACGCTTGCCCGGCTCGAGCGAGTTCGGCAACCCTTCCTCGAGCCAGAACATCTGGGCCCGGGTGCCGAGGGGGAAGCCGAGCGAGGGGACCACGGGAGCACCCCAGAGCCAGCCACCGCTCGGCGTCGCCGAGACCATGTTCCCGAAACGGTCGACGACGTCGAGGTGGACCGTGTCGCCTCGCGTCGGCTCGCCGACGCCTGGCGCGATCGGCGCGTCGGCCACGGGACGGGCGAGCCGCGGCTCCCGGCCTTCCGGCCGGCCGGGCCGAAGCTCGGGCGAGGACTCCTCGCCGAGCAGGCGCCGCCGCTCCTCTGCGTAGTCCCGCGAGAGCAACTCGGCGAGCGGAACCTCGGCGAAGTCCGGGTCTCCGTACCACGCTTCGCGGTCGGCGAAGGCCAGCTTCGCGCACTCGGTGATCGTGTGCACCCAGTCCGCGCCCGCCTGCTCCATGCCGCCGAGGTCGAACCCCTCGAGCAGGCGGAGCTGCTGGAGGAAGACCGGAGCCTGGCTCCATGGGCCGGCCTTGAAGACCTCGTAGCCGTGGTAGCCGACCGAGAGGGCCTTCTCCCACGTCGGCGCCCAGTCGTGCAGGTCGTCGCCGGTGAGCAGGCCCGCATGGCGCTCGCCTGAGCTGTCGAGCCACTCGCGTGCCTGGAAGCGGACGATCTCCTCGGCCACGAAGCCGCGGTACCAGCAGTCGTGTGCCGCCTCGAGCTGCGCATCCCGGTCGTGGGAGGCGGCTTCGGCCTCCGCGAGGATGCGCCGGTACGTCTCGGCGAGGGCGCGGTTCCGGTGCAGCGCGCCCGGCGCCGGAGCCGGCAGGTAGACGTCGACGGACGTCGTCCAGTCGTCGGTGAAGAGCTGCTCGACCTTGCCGATCGCGTCGCGGATCGAGGCGATGGCGGGGTAGCCGTCCTCGGCATAGCCGATCGCGAAGTGGAGGACGTCGCGGAGCGGCAGCGTCCCGTACTCGCGCAGCAGCGCGATCCACCCGCCGAAGGCGCCGGGGACGACGGCGGCGAGCGGGCCGGTGCCGGGGATCAGCGTGAGCCCGAGCTCGTCCCGGTACCGCTCGATCGTCGCCGCCTGCGGCGAGGGTCCCTGCCCGCAGAGGACGAGCGGCCGGTCGCGCTCCGCCGGCCAGACGAGCGCCGGCAGGTCGCCGCCGGGGCCGTTGAGGTGCGGCTCGACGACCTGGAGCGTGAAGCCGGTTGCGACGGCGGCGTCGAACGCGTTCCCGCCCTGCTCGAGCACGGCCATCCCCGCCGCCGAGGCGAGCCAGTGCGTCGATGCGACCATGCCGAAGGTGCCGCGGAGCTCGGGGCGCGTCGAGAAGCTCATCGTCCGACGATAGTGTGCCGCGCGCCATGCACTCGCGCTTGCACTCGCTCAGGCTCGACCCGAAGCTGGTCGCGATCGGGCTCGGCGGCGGGCTTCTGTCCGGGCTCCTGGGAGTCGGCGGAGGCATCATCATGGTGCCGCTGCTCGTGCTCTGGGCCGCCTACCCGCAGCGCGACGCGCACGCCATCTCGCTCGGCGCGATCATCCCGATCAGCATCGCCGGGATCGCGATCTACGGCGTGGCGGGAGAGGTGCGGTACGGGACGGCGCTCGCGCTCGCGGCGGGGTCGATCGTCGGTGCGCGGCATCGGTGCCGGCTGGCTCGCGCGAATAGACGAGCGGCTGCTCAAGATCGTGTTCGGCGTCTTCCTCGTCGGAGTGGCAGTGCTCCTTGGAGTCCGAGGATGAGCGGCCCGACCCTCTACGTCGTGCTCGTCGCGTTCGGTGTCGTCGTCGGCGTGGCGTCGGGGCTGCTCGGAGTCGGCGGCGGGACGCTCATCGTGCCGTTCCTCACGCTGGCTGTCGGCTTCTCGCAGCACGCCGCCGAGGCGACTTCGCTGCTCGTGATCCTGCCGACGGCGATCGTGGGCAGCCTCGTGCTGCGGCGCCGCGGGGTCGGCGACCTCGGGCTCGCGCTCCGCTTCGGCACGGTGGGCGCCGTCGGCAGCGTGCTGGGGGCGCTGCTCGCGCTCGCGCTGCCGGCGGACACGCTCCGCCTCGTCTTCGCGGTCTTCGTGGGGATCGTCGGCCTCCGCCTCGCACGCGACGGGATCCGAGGCGAGGACGCCGCAGCGGACGGTTGACGTCCCACGGCCCCGTCGAGGTCAGAAACTGAAGCCGGCGGGGTACGCGTAGTTCGCGAGGTACCAGACGTCGAGCCCGATCACGCCGCCGTAGGCCGCCAGCCAGAGCAGCCGGTACGTGGCGGACGGGTCTTTCCGGATGTGGACGACGAGGGCGAAGCCGAGCACGACGAGCTGGAAGACGACGAAAGCGAGCGGCTTCACGGCGACAGCTTAGAGCTGGCCCCAGTTGGTGATGTGCACCGGCGCCACGAGCGGCTTGCCGACCTCGAGTTGGATCTGCGAATGCGCATTCAGCGGGATGTCTCGCGGGTTGCCGGTCCACACCTGCCCGTTGTAGAGCGCGGTCACCTTCCCCTTCTCCGGCCCGACCTGCGTCCGCGACAGCGGCTGGCCCCAGACGTCGAAGAAGTTGCCCAGCGTGTAGGTGCGCTGGACGGGTGACTCGATGTGGATGATCCCGTCGGTCGCGTGTGTGTGCAGCCAGGAGAAGCACCTTCCGGCGACGACGAAGGGGACGCCGATGCCCGACGGAATCTGCGGGTCGGCGATCCCGACCCCGGACGGAACGCTCTTCTCGTGCCCGTTGACGAAGATCGTGAGCCGCGCGTGGATGTGGAAGAGGAACTGCTCGCCGGCCTGGCAGTGGATGCCGTCGACGGACTGGCCGGGTGACGGCGAGCCTGAGGGCGCGAGGTTCGAGCCTGTCTCGAGCGGCGGAACCTCCGGTCCGGACGGGCCGAGAGGCGGGGGCGAAACGAGCTGCCCGAGCGTCGAGAGCGGCGCCGTCTGGGAACCGGAGCTCTTCTTCCCCCGGCGATCACCACGGTGCGCTGCGAGACGCGGAATCCTGACCTGCCGCCCTTTGCACGTACCGGTGGAGGCGTCCGACCCTCCGACGCGGCACGCCGCTGCTGCTTCGACTTCTTGCCGCTCGGCATGCGGGCTCAGGGTAGCCGCGCGGTCGGGCGCTACTCGTAGCCGAGATCGCGGAGGCGCTCGACCATCTGCCGTTCCTCCTCCTCGGAGTAGACGGGCTCGTCGCTCGCATCCCGCGGCGTCTCGGCGGCGACCGTCTCGGCCGCCTCGCCCGCGTCCTCCTCGAGGATCGCCGCGAGCGGCTCGCCGTCGAGATCCTCCGCCGAGAGCCCGAGCAGGCTGAGGATGGTCGCCGGCAGCTGCACGATCTCGGCGCTGTCCGGCACGTCCGCCGGCTGGATCCCCGGGCCGGTCGCCGCGAGGATGCCCGTCACGCCGTGATGCCCCGAGTAGCCGTACGAGACCTCGGGATCGAGCCGCTCGTGCCGCTCGAAGGGTTCCGTCCAGCGGCGGCGGGAGGGGTCGACGTTGATCCGCTCGTCGTACGGGATCAGCATCAGCTCGGGCGCCTTGGCGAGGAACGGCCCCGTGAACAACTCCTCCTTCCGCAGCACCTGGAAGGCGGGCTCGCCCGTCTGCGGGTGCGGGATCTCGGCGAGCTCTGCCGCGAGCGCGTCGATGTACGCCAGGTCGTTCCGCGCACCCGTGAGCTCGCCGAGGTAGACCTGCCCCTGCGAGGCGAAGCCGTAGGCGCGCGTGCTCCCGAAGTCGATGTCGGCGAAGGCGCGATCGGCCGCCGGGCGCGGCAGGAACGGGAGCATGTCCAACGCCCGCCCGTACCACGGCACCGTCCGCACGAGCTTCTGGTCGACGCGCGCGAACCAGTCGAGCCGCCCGCGCCGCCACGGCTGCAGCGACCGCTTGCGGAAGCGGAGATGGCCGCGCTCCTCGAGCCAGCGGTCGAGGTGGAACATCCAGTAGATCGGCTTCATCCCGTGGTCGGAGAAGAGGAGGACGGTCGGCTCCTCGCCGTACTGCGCCGCGGCTGCCTCGATCAGCTCGCCGCAGAGCCTGTCGACGCGCTCGTAGACCTGGAGGAGCTCGTCGCCCGAGCCGGTCGACTCATGCGCGGGGTGCTCGGGATCGAAGCGGGCGAAGCCCAGGTGGCCGACGTGGTCGGTGCTCATGAAGTCCACGCAGAGGAGCTGGAGGTCGGGCTCGAGCTCGAAGACGAGCTTGCAGACGCCGGCCATCTGGTCGGCGTGCTCGAGCAGCCGGCCCGTGTAGGCGGGAAAGTCCTCCCACCAGCGCTCGGCCATCGGGTGATGCGCCGTCACGAGGTCGGGGTAGGCGGCGAAAATCCGCTTCTCGGCGCTGGCCGGCAGGATCTGCGGCCGCTCCGGCCCGCCGTAGCCGGTGACGACGGTCCCCTCCAGCGGCTCCGCCGGATACGTGAACGGGATGCCGACGTACGCCGAGCGGATCCCGGCCGGCCCGAGCAGGCGCCAGAGCGGCGTGCCGGCGCGGCTGGCGGCGCTCTCGAGCTTTTGCGTGCCCCGGTTCGGGTTGGTCGTGAAGTTGAAGATCCCGTGCCCGCCCGGGTTCAGCCCCGTGAGGAAGGTCGACCAGGCCGTCGGCGTGAAGGCCGGGTCCGTCGAGCGGAGCGGCCCGAACGCCCCCTCCCGCGCGAGCCGCGAGATCGTGGGCAGCTTCCCCTCGCTCATCAGGCGCCTGACGAGGTCGTAGTCGGCGCCGTCGAAGGCGAGAGCCAGGACGCGTCTCACCGACCCAGCACCTCGCGGTAGACCTGTTCCAGCTGCGTCGTCGGGTCGCCGAAGCGAGCGTGCACCTCGTGGAGATTCCGCTCGCCGTAGCCGCGGCGGAGCTCCGGGTCGCGCGCGAGGCGCACCATCGCGGCCGCGACTGCGTCGACGTCGTGCCGGTCGGCGACGAGCTCGCCGCCCTCGCCCTGCTGGATCCACTCGTCCATGGAGGGCGCGAGGCCGACGACGAGCGGGACGCCGCTCGCCATCGTCTCGAGCAGCGAGGCGGGGGAGGAGTCGACGTCCGCGAGGGTGACCGCGAAGTCGGCGGAGGCCGTCACCGCCGGAAGCTCCGCGGCCGGGACGTCCCGCACGGCCATGTACGGCTCGACTCCGAGCTCTCGTGCGAGGCGGTCGAACTCCTCGCGCGTCCAGCCGCCGCCGGCGCTCGAGAAGAGGCGGAGCTCCGGCACCTCTGTTCTCGCCTTGGCGAACGCGCGCAGAACGACGTCGAGGTTCGAGTAGGGCCGGAAGTTGCGCAGCGAGAGGCAGACGACCGCGTCGTCCGGCCAGCCGAGCGCCTGCCAGCGGCCACGGTCGGCGTGCTCGGGCGAGTAGCCGTCGATGCGGGCATGCCAGAAGATGCGGTGGAACTTCGCGCGGTCGGCACCGAGCCGCACCGCTGCATCCTCGAGCGCCTGCGAGTTGACGACGTAGGCGAGCGCGCGGTCGGGGGCGATCGCCACGCGCGCGCGCTCCTCGGCCTCGGGCGAGTTCCAGGCGTCGACGATCGCGTCCTTCCCCCAGGGGCTGACGACGAGCGGCCCGAGCCCGGCGCGCGCCGTCCAGTAGCCGTAGGGCAGGAGGTAGTGGGAGTGGACGACGTCCGGCTGCACGCGCTGCGCAAGCCGGGTGAGGGCGGGAGCCATCCGGTAGCGCCGCACGAGCGGCATCTTGAGAAGCGGGTCGAGATCCTGGAACTGGTGGACGATGAGGCCGTCGAGCTCGCCCTCGCGCGGGTTGACGCGGCCGGACGCGATGTGCACCTCGTGGCCGCGCTCTGCGAGCCGGGTCGCCCAGCGGGCGAAGTGGCGCGACTTCGCGTCGCCGACGCCGAGGATGCGGAGCGACTCAGCCACGCTTCCCCGCGCCCGTCAGGGTCCGGACACCGCGCACCGCATGGCGGCCGATCTGCACGAGGGCCGGCTTCGGGTCGTCACGCGCGAAGACGGCGTCGACGTACGGCGGCCGCTCGATGGCGTGTCCGGAGCCCGCCATGAGCGTGATCGCCCAACGCTTGCCGTCGCCGTGCATCCGTACGGGCGGCAGCGGGTCGCCGACGAGGTCGCGGTACGCGATCCACGGCAGGTCGACTCCGCACGCCGCGGCGAGGCTGTGCCACTGCCACAGGCGCGGGTTCACCTCCAGCAGCTTGTACCGGCCGTCGCGAGGGTCGCGCATCAGCTCGACCTGCGAGATGCCGTGGAAGTCGAGCGCGCGCAGGAGCGCGAGGCCGTGCTCGACGACCTCGTCGACCCAGAGCGCCTCGCCGGCCCGCGCGCTGCCCATGTAGCCGCGGGTCTGGCTGAGCTTGTGCCCCGAGAAGAGGCCGAGCGCCTCGCCGCCCGAGTCGAGGTAGCTGCCGAGCGTGTACATCTCCTCGGGCCCCGATGGGATCAGCTCCTGCACCATCGGCTCGTACGGAGCGGCGGCCTCGTACGCGCGCTCGAGCTCCGCGGGCGTCTCGCAGCGGAAGAGCTGGCGCTTGTGGCTGCGCCGGAAGCCGACGTTGGCGGACGGCTTGACGACGAGCGGGAAGCCGACCTCCTCGCCGGCGGCGCGCGCCTCCTCGGCCGAGCCCGGATAGAGCGTGCGCGGGACCGGGACGCCGGCCGCCTCGGCGGTCTCGAGCTGGTGGCGCTTGCTCTGGATCTTCTCCAGCACGTCCCAGCTCGGGAAGGGGAAGCGGTAGCGCTCGCCGAGCACGTCGGCGTGGCGGGCGATCGCGTTCAGGTGCTCGTCGTGGGTCGGGAAGATCGGGAGGACGTCGTCGGTCTCCTCCGCGATCGCCCGGAGCGCTTCGATGAAGCCGTCCTCGTCGTCCAGCGGGTCGGGCGCGAGGCGCGCCTCCGCGTAGCGCGAGCGCAGGCCGAGCGCGTACTGCCGGTTGTCGACCGCGAGCACGCGCAGTCCCTGTCGGCCGAGGGAACGGATCGCCGCGAGGCCGTTGACCCACGCGACTTCGACCACGACGGCCGTGCCCTTCCCAGACATCCGCGCGAGTCTAGTTATGCGCCGGAAGCAGTCGCCTCAGGCGCTTCCGCTCGGCCGGCAGGTAGAAGCCGAGCGGCGCGAGCACCAGCGGATACGCGAGCGTCAGAACCGCCGCGAGCAGCAGTGAGTGGGGCATCGCCTTGCCGAGCCCGGTCAATGCACCGGCCACCACCAGCAGCACGACCACCCGCCGCCACTGGTACCTGACCGGGTAGATCTGCTGCGCGTTCCACGTCCGCAAGACCATGATGAGGATGAAGCCGGCCAGGGTGGCGTACGCGGCGCCGAGCATCCCGTAGGCCGGGATCAGCCAGAGATTCAGCGTGAAGTTGAGGATGGCGCCGGCCGCCGTCGCGACCCAGTTGAACTGCGTCCGGCGCGCGCGACCGGTGGCGATCGTCACGACGATGAAGCCGGCGAAGAAGACGCTCGAATACGCGAGAGCTGGGATCGCCTCCGCCGCGGGCCAGTAGCCGGGCTTACGCGCGAGAAGGCGGACGATCCAAGGCGCGAAGAGGCTCAGGCCGACCGCCGCCCAGGCGGCGATGAACATGAGGTAGGTGAGCACGTAGGAGTAGGCGCGCTTCGCCTCGCCCTCGTCCTCGATCGAGTACGCGAACGCCGGCCAGGCGACCTGGAAGGCGGTGTAGAGGAGCAGCATCGCCGAGCCGATCTTGTAGGCGAGTGAGTACTGGCCGAGCTGGTGGAGCGCGTACGAGCCGTGCAGGAGCTTGCTCAGCATCAAGCGGTCGCCGAAGTTCATCACCCACATCGCGAGCCCGGACGCGATGAGCGGGACCCCGAAGCGGTTGACCGCCCGCAGGAGCTTCCGGTCGAACTGGAGGCCGAGCTGCTCACGGCGGTAGCCGAGCAGCGCGAGGAACACCACGAGCGTGCCGCTGAGGTTGCCGACGATGATCCCGAGCGGGCCTTCCTTGTAGACGACGACGAGGATCACCGTGAGCGGCACCGTGATCCCGATGTTCAGGAGCGTCGCGATTGAGAAGGCCACCGACCGCTTCTCGGCGCGGAACAGATTCGTCATCTGGGCGTAGTTCACGTTCACCCAGAGCAGGACGGCGGTGGCGATGACGAGGCTCGTGCCGCTGCCTTGGAGTTGTGCCCCGGGCCGCCAGTCCACGTTGAGCCAGCGCGCGATCTCCGAGGCGAAAACGATGCAGAGGGCCAGCGCGATCGTCGAATACCCGATCTGCGCCCAGAAGACGGTGCGGACCAGCCGGCGTCGGTAGTCGGGCTCCTTGTCGAGGAAGTAGAAGCGGATGAAGCCGAAGTTGGCGCCGCCGCGGATCAGGACCACCGCCACGGCCATCACGGACATGAGGAGTTCGATCCGGCCGTAGTCCGCCACCGAGACGTAGCTCGTGTAGAGCGGCAGCATGAGGACCGCGAGAAAGCGCGAGACGAGCCCCCCGATCCCGTAGATCGCCGAGTGGCGAGTTAGCTCCATGAGCTGGGAGGCGAGGGACTGCGGGCGGGCGGCGGGCTGCGGCTGCGCTTCCTCTGTCACGGGCCTCGATGGTACGTAGAGTGGTGGCCGTGCAGGGCGCCGTTCCGATCTCTGAGCGGGACGAGCGGCGGGCGCGCTGGGTGCTCGACATGGTGGGAGCGTCCCACGTGCGACTCGGTGAGGACCTGCCGTACCGCGCCGAGGCGTGGGAGGCTGTCGAGCGCGGCGAGTTGCCGCAAGGAGACGACCTCGCGGCGGGCTTCTTCCACCTGGCGCGGGTCGAGGAGCGGGGGGCCGAGCTCGACCGGCACGGACGCTTCCTCGCCGCCTCCTCGTGCCTCGATCCGCTCGACCCGCCGCTCGAGCGGCTGCGCCGGGAGCTCGGCGCCGAGCGGCCCCTCTACCGCGGCGCGCGGTTCGCGGTCGCGCTCACGCACGACGTCGACGTTCCCTGGCGCTGGACACGGATCGGCGTGCGCGGCGCCGCGGCCCGGTTGAAGCGTCATGCGCTCGCGGGCCAGGCCGGGGAGGCCGTGCACGAGGCGCGCAGGCTCGCGCGCGTGCCGCTGCACAAGCTCCGCCGCACCGATCCCAACTGGCGTTTCGCCGAGATCGCCGCCGAGGAGGGTGCGCACGGCGCGCGCTCGACGTTCTTCCTCATGGCCGGCCACGGTCACCGGGCCGACGGCGCCGCGCCGGAGGCGTACGACCGGCTCCGGCCGCGGCTCGTCGAGACGCTGCTCACGGCCGACGCGGAAGTGGGGCTCCACGGCAGTTACCTCGCGGCGGAGGACCTCGACCGGCTCGCGCGCGAGCGTTTGCTGCTGGCGCAGCTCGACGGGCCGCTGATCGGGCAGCGCTACCACTATCTCCGGGTCGATCCGCACCGGAATCTCGCGCCGCTCGCCGGGATCGGTTTCCGCTACGACACGTCGCTGGGCTTCCCGGACGCGCTCGGCTTCCGCGCCGGGATCGCCCATCCGTTCCGCCCGTGGGACTTCGCGCGCGACCGTCCCGCCGACCTCGTCGAGTTGCCGCTGGCCGTGATGGACGCGACGCTCGCCGAGGAGCGCTATGCGGGGCTCTCGGCGGCGGAGGCGAAACCGCGCGTGCTGGCGCTCCTCGACCGGGCGGCCGAGCACGGCGGCGCCTTCTCGATCCTCTGGCATCCGGAGCGCTTCGATGGGCCGAGCGCGCGTGGGTGGGATCGGCTCTATTTCGAGCTGATCGAAGCCGTCGGCGAGCGTGGCGGCGTCTGCCTCGCCGCGGGGGAGCTCGCGGGTCTGGCAGCGGAACGGTTCGGGCTGCCGCGCGACTAGCCTTGCCTCATGGCCAAGCGCGTCCTCGTGATCGGGCTCGACTGCGCCGCACCCCAGTTCGTCTTCGACCGCTGGCTGCCGGAGCTGCCCACGATCCGTTCGCTCACCGAGCGTGGCTCGTTCGGCGTGCTCCGCTCCTGCGATCCGCCGATCACCGTCCCTGCGTGGTCGGTGATGACGTCCTCGCGGAGCCCGGGCTCGCTCGGCTTCTACGGCTTCCGCAACCGGCGCGACCACTCGTACGACCAGCTCGAGTTCGCCGACTCGCGCGCGGTGCGCGTGCCGCGCGTCTGGGACATCCTTTCGGCGCGGGAGCGCGACGTGATCGTGCTCGGCGTGCCGCAGACCTATCCGCCGAGCCGGGTGAAGGGCGAGATGGTCTCGTGCTTCCTGACCCCCGACACGCGGACGAGCCGCTACACGTATCCGCCCGAGCTGAAGGACGAGATCGAGCAGGTCGTCGGGCACTACCTCGTCGACGTCGAGAACTTCCGTTCCGAGGAGAAGGACCGCCTGCTCGACCAGATCGAGGAGATGACCGAGAAGCGGTTCCGCCTCGCCGAGCACCTGCTCGAGACGCGGCCGTGGGACCTGTTCTTCATGGTCGAGATGGGCACCGACCGTATCCACCACGGCTTCTGGCGCTTCACCGACTCCGAGCACCGGCTCTTCGAGCCGGGCAATCCCTACGAGCACGCGATGCTCGAGTACTACAAGCGGCTCGACTCGAAGATCGCGAGCCTGCTGCGGTTCGCGGACGACGACACAGCGGTGCTCGTCGTCTCAGATCACGGCGCGAAGCGGATGGACGGCGGCATCTGCGTCAACGAGTGGCTGCGCCGCGAGGGATACCTCGTGCTGCGCGAGGAGCCGACCGAGCCGACCCGTCTCACGCCCGACCTCATCGACTGGTCGCGCACCGTCGCGTGGGGCGAGGGCGGCTACTACTGCCGCCTCTTCCTCAACGTCGAGGGACGCGAGCCGGAGGGCGTCGTCTCCCCGGACGACTACGAGCGCGTGCGGAGCGAGCTGAAGGAGCGGCTCGAGGCGCTCGGCGACGACCAGGGGCGTCCGATCGGCACCGTCGCGCACCGGCCGGAGGACCTGTACGCCGAGGTGCGCGGGATCGCGCCCGACCTCCTCGTCTACTTCGGCGATCTCTACTGGCGGAGCGTCGGCCAGGTCGGGACCGGGACGGTGCACGTGTTCGAGAACGACACCGGGCCGGATGACGCGAACCACGCTCACGAAGGGCTCTACGTGCTCGCTGCCGAGGGCGTGCCGGCGGGGCCGGGGCCGCAGCGTGCCCTGCCTGACGTGGCACCGACGCTGCTCGAGCTTCTCGGCGAGCCCGTGCCCGCCGACATGGAGGGGCGGAGCATGCTCCACGGTGTGGCGGCTGCCGGGCCCGAGCCGTCAGCCTCCCGCGACGATTCCGTCACGGACACGCGCACCCTCTCCCATTAGGCTCGGAAGTGGGTGGAGGCGCGGGGTGGCCCCAGGCGAGCTGCCTCACAGAACCGCCCGGGCAAGGCGCCGAGTGACGTCCGACCGTACACTCCGGCGAGTGTCCGAGCTGGATGCGTCGCCGACGGAGCCGGTCCTCGAGTGGGACACGCACCTCTTCCGCATGGCCCGCGCCCAGTACGAGCAGGCGCTGCCCTACGCGGACGTCTCGGAGCTGGTCGCCGAGCGGCTCAGCTTCCCCGAGCGGGCGGTGATCGTCAGCGTCCCGCTCCGCCGCGACGACGGGAGGGTGGAGATCTTCCCGGGCTACCGCGTCCAGCACTCCACGCTGCTCGGCCCGACGAAGGGTGGCATGCGCTACGACCCCGACGTCTCGCTCGGCGAGTGCGCCGCGCTCGCGACCTGGATGACGTGGAAGTGCGCGCTCCTGCGGCTCCCGTACGGCGGCGCGAAGGGCGGCATCCGCTGCGACCCGCAGGCGCTCTCGCAACGCGAGCTCGAGAAGCTCACGCGCCGCTTCACGTCGGAGCTGATCCGCGACATCGGCCCGCACACCGACATCCCGGCGCCCGACATGGCCACCAACGAGCAGACGATGGCGTGGATGATGGACACGTACTCGATGCAGACCGGCTACGCCGTGCCGGAGGTCGTCACCGGCAAGCCGATCTCGATCGGCGGCTCCGTCTTCCGGCGCGAGGCGACCGGCGCCGGCGTCGTGATGGTCACCGAGCAGGCCGCCGGGCGGCTCGGCTACGAGCTTGCGGGTCTCGCGTGCGTCGTGCAGGGCTTCGGCAACGTCGGCGGTGTCGCCGCGTCGGAGCTGCACGAGCGCGGCGCCCGCGTGATCGCGGTCTCGGACGTCTCGGGCGGCGTTCACTCCGAGGCCGGCCTGGACGTCCCCGCCCTCCACGCCTACGTCGCCGAGCACGGGTCGCTCGCGGGCTACGACCGTTGCGAGCGGATCACGAACGAGCAGCTCCTCGAGCTCCCCTGCGACGTGCTCGTCCTCGCAGCCCGCGAGGACCAGCTGACGAGCGCCAACGCCGACCGCGTCCACGCCTCGCTCGTGATCGAGGGCGCGAACGGGCCGACCACGATCGAGGCGGACGAGATCCTCGGTGAGCGCGGCATCCCCGTCGTGCCCGACATCCTCACGAACGCCGGCGGCGTCACGGTCTCGTACTTCGAGTGGGTGCAGGACCTCGGCCGGCTGTTCTGGGACAGGGACGAGATCCGGCGCAAGCTCGCCGACAAGATGGGCGACGCGTTCGATCGCGTCTACGCGGTGGCCGAGGACAAGGGGATCACGCTCCGTCAGGCGGCGATGGTCGCGGCCATCCGCGAGGTAGCCGCGGCCCTCGAAGCGCGCGGAATCTACCCGTAAAGCGGGAGAATGCTTCCGTGAGCCCCGAGATCGTCCGCGACGCGATGGTGCCCGAGCCGACGACGCTCGCCGCCGCCGCGAGTGCGCAGGACGCGGGACGTTTGCTTGCCGAGAGCACCGAGGTTCGCGCGATCTTCGTCACCGACGACGGAGGCCGCCTGCTCGGCGTTGTGACGCGGAAGACGCTCGTGCGCGAAGTGGTGGCGGCGGGCCTCGATCCGGGCGCGGTGCGCCTGCGCGAGATCGCCGAGCCGCCGAACTTCACCCTCGACGCCGGCCTCGAGCTCGAGGGGGCCTTCCGCTTCCTCGAGGAGCAGGATCTCGAGCGGGTCCCAGTCGTCGAGGAGGGCGGGCGCCTCGTCGGCGTCCTGTCGCGCGCCGTCGTCCAGCGTCGCCTCGCCGAGGACGAGCCGTCCGAAGGCGAGCCCGAACCCGGCTCGCTCGTGCTCTAGCAGCAGGTGTAGGCGCCCGGAGGCGCAGCGCCCTCTTCCGGCTCCGGCAGTTCGGCTGCGGCGAGCGCAGTTCCGTCGAGCAGGTCTCGCTCGCTGACGCGGATCGAGTCGAGCCCGTAGCCGTCGAGGATCGCGAGCAGGATCGCGGCGCCGGCGACGATGACAGGCGCCCGCGTCGGCTCGAGCGCCGGCACGCGCCGCCGCTCCTCGAGTGGAAGGGCGGCCAGCCGCTCGAGCTGCGCGCGGGCGCCGTCGCGCGTGAGCACGTGCCCGTGCACGCACGCTCGGTCGTACTCCTGGAGCCCGAGGTCGAGCGCGGCGAGGCTCGTGATCGTCGCCGCGACACCGACCGCGTCCTCCGGCCGGAGCTCCGGCAGCAGCTCGCGGGCCGCTGCCTCGAGCGCTTCGACGTCCTCGCCGTAGCGTTCCGTGAAGCGGACGGAGCCCAAGGGCAGGCTCGTGTCGAAGTCGCCGAGCACGAGCTCGGTCGACCCTCCGCCGATGTCGACGAGCAGGGTGGCCGCCCCGAGCTCGCCGACGCCGCGGCGCGTGAGCTCCGCCTCCTCGCCGCCTGACAGGAGCCGGGTCGTGAAGCCGTAGCTCCACTCGATCTCGCCGAGGAACGCCTCGCCGTTCTCGGCGTCGCGGACGGCACTCGTGGCGACGAGCAGCGTGCGCTCGGCGCCGAGTGACTCTGCGGTGCGGCGGTAGTCGGTGAGGACGTTGCGGACGCGGGCGATTGGCAGAGGGAGGAGGCGGCCGCGAGCGGCGACCCCTTCGCCGAGGCGCGTGATCCGCGACTCGCGATGGAGCTCCTCGACCCGCCCGTCGTCGACGCCGGCGACGAGCAGGCGCGTCGTGTTCGTCCCGAGATCGACCGCCCCGACGATCACTTGCGGGGAAGGTAGGCGGCGACCCGCCCGACGGTGCTGTCCACCTCGTCGAGCGCCGCGCGCAGGACTGCGAGCTGCGCGAGCGAGACGTGCAGATGCTCGAGGCTCGTCTGCAGCTCGGTCGTGTCGTCGGCCGCCGCGAGCCTCTCCGAGACCGCCTCGGCCTTGCCGGAGAACTCGTCGAGTCGGCGCAGGGCTTCCCGGTTCGTTTGCCGGGCGTCGCGCCACGCAGTCCGCGTGCGCACCACCAACAGCGTGAGCGCCGCGATTCCCGCCAGCGCGACGACGACGAGAGCCGCCCAGATAGCCCAATCCCACATCGGGAGGATCGTAACGAGGGTGCTACAATCGGCCAAGCGACGCGGGGTGGAGCAGTCAGGTAGCTCGCCGGGCTCATAACCCGGAGGTCGCAGGTTCAAATCCTGCCCCCGCTACTGGAAGAGCCCCGCAGTTGCGGGGCTTTTCATTTCGTCGGTGGGTCGGCCGGAACGTTTGTCCAGGTCTTGGCTTCCCCGCACGGCAAGACGTGACTCGGAGGGCCAATGGCGGACAAAGAGGAAAAGATCGAGGTCGAGGGCGCTGTCGTCGAGTCGTTCCGGAGCGGCCAGCACCGGGTCGTGCTCGACAACGGGCACGAGACGCTCGGCTACACGTCGGGTCGGATGCGCCGCTATCGGATCCGGATCAACCCAGGCGATCGGGTCAAGATCCAGCTCTCGCCGTACGACTTGACGCGCGGTCGCATCGTCTACCGCGAGTCGTAACCCCGCAGCGCACTCGAGTGGCATCGGGCGACAGGACGCTGGCCCAGGCGACCGTCCCCGTACTCAGCCTCATGCCCCGACGGTCGCAGACTCGAGTTCCAGTGCTCCGCCACTAGGAAGGCCCGCTCAGGCGGGCCTTCCTCGTTACGCTGACCCGATGGACGAGGCGCCGCGCGAGTTCGGGTTCAACACCCGCGCCGTCCACTCCGGGCAGCGGCCGGACCCGTACACCGGCGCGAGCGCGACGCCGATCTACCAGACCGCGGGCTTCGTGTTCGAGGACACGGAGTCGGCGTCGGCGTACTTCAACCTGCAGGAGTACGGCAACGTCTACAGCCGGATCATGAATCCGACCGTGGCGGCATTCGAGGAGCGCCTCGCGAACCTCGAAGGCGGGGTCGGCGCGGTCGCGTTCGCAAGCGGCCTCGCCGCGCAGGCCGGGCTCTTCTTCGCGCTGCTCGAGCCGGGCGACCGGATTGCGGTCGCGAAGGCGCTCTACGGCGGCTCGACCGCGCAGCTCAACCACCTCGCTCGCAAGCTCCAGATCAGGCTCGACTGGGTCGACATGGACGACCCCGACGGCTGGCGCCGCTCCGTCACGGCAGACACGAAGGCTCTCTTCGCCGAGACCATCGCGAACCCGGGCGGCAACGTGCTCGACATCTCTCTCGCCGCGGCGGTCGCCCACGAGGTCGGCGCGCCGCTCATCGTGGACAACACCTTCGCCACGCCGTACCTCTGCCGGCCGCTCGAGTTCGGCGCCGACCTGATCATCCACTCCGCGACGAAGTTCATCGCGGGCAACGGGACGACGATCGCGGGCGCCGTCGTCGACTCGGGCACCTTCGACTGGTCGAACGGACGCTTTCCGGCGATCGCGGATCCGTCGGCCGCGTACCACGGCCTCAAGTTCCACGAGACCTTCGGCGTATACGGGCTGCTGATGAAGCTGCGCTCCGAGACGCTGCGCGACTTCGGCGCGGTGCTGGCCCCGTTCAACGCGTTCCTGCTGGTGCTCGGGCTGGAGTCGCTCGCGGTGCGGATGGACCGCCACGTTGCGAACGCGCTCGCGGTCGCCGAATGGCTGCGTGAGCAGCCTGGAGTTGGCGCCGTGCGGCATCCCGGGTTGCGCGACAGCCCGTATCGCCCGCTCGTGGAGCGCTACCTGCCGCGCGGCGCCGGCTCGGTCTTCTCTTTCGATCTCGAGAGCGGACGCGAGGGCGGGCGCCGCTTCATCGAAGCGCTCTCGCTCTGGAGCCACCTCGCCAACGTCGGCGACACGAAGAGCCTCGTCATCCATCCGGCCTCGACGACGCACCGCCAGCTCTCGGACGACGAGCTCGCCGCGTCGGGCGTCGCGCCCGGGACCGTACGGCTGTCGGTCGGGCTCGAGGACGTGGACGACCTCGTCTGGGATCTCGAGCGCGGACTGCGGGCGGCGCGCGACGCAGCCGTCACGGCGTGAACGAGTTCCAGGACCGGCGCACGATGCAGGAGATCGTGCTCAACGCGCACACAGTGGCGATCGTCGGGCTCTCGGCGAACGAGCTGCGTGCGAGCAACTTCGTCGGCTACTACCTGCGGCGGCACGGCTACCGCGTGATCCCCGTCAACCCGAACGAGGAGCACGTGCTCGGGGAGCAGGTCTACCCGAGCCTGCGAGACGTGCCCGAGCACATCGACGTCGTCGACGTCTTCCGCGATCCCGCCGCCGTTCCCGAAATCGCGCGCGAGGCGGTGGAGGTCGGCGCAGGCGCGTTGTGGCTGCAGTTCGGCGTCATCAGCCCCGAGGGCGCGCGGATCGCGCAGGAAGGCGGCCTCGCCGTCGTGATGGACCGCTGTCTCAAGGTCGAGCACGCAAGGCTGCTCGGCCGCATGCACTGGCTGGGCTTCGACACCGGCGTGATCGCCGGGTCGCGGCACTGATCCGGGCCCTGATGCGCGTCTTCGTCACCGGCGGCGGGCGCGGCTTCATCGGCGGTCACGTCGTGCGTGCGCTGGAGGACGCGGGTCACGAGGTCGCGTGCGAGTTCGTCGACGTGCGCGATCGCGAGGGACTCGTACGGGCGGTTCGCGGGGCCGATGCGGTCTGCCACGTCGCCGCGCTCTACTCCTTCACCGCGCCGGCCGCCGAGATCGAGGCCGTGAACGTCGCCGGAACCGCGAACGTGATCGCGGCGTGCCGGGAGGCCGGCGTCGGGCGCCTCGTGCACACGAGCTCCTGCGCGACGTGCGGCCCGGTGCCGGGGCGGCAGGCCACGGAGGAGGACGCGCCGCCGGAGTGGGAGCTCGCCGTCCCCTACAAGCGCACGAAGCTCGACGCCGAGCGGCTCGTCCTTGCGGCGGCGGCGGACGGCCTCGACGCCCTCTGCGTCAACCCGACGACCCCGGTGGGCGAGGGGGACACCGCCCCGACGCCGACCGGAGCGATGGTGCGCGGCGTCGCCACCGGCCGCTTCCGGGCGTCGCTGCGGGGCGCCGGCCTCAACCTCGTCGACGTGCGCGACGTGGCGAGAGGACACGTGCTCGCGCTCCACCGGGGACGCGCCGGCGAGCGCTACCTCCTCGGCGGAGTCGACGTCACGCTCGCCGAGGTGTTCGCCCTGATCGCGCGCGCCGCCGGCCGCCGGCCGCCGCGCCTGCAGCTCCCGTACGGCGCCGCCCGGTTACTCGCACGCGCCGGGATCGCGAACAGGCAGGAGGTGACGCTCGCCCGCCTCCCGGCCTGGTTCTCGTCCGCGAAAGCGCAACGCGAGCTCGGCTACGTCGCCTCGCCGGTCGAGCCGGCGCTCGAGCGCGCCGTGGCCGAGCTCAGGCGAGCCCGACGGCCTGCGCGAGCAGGAAGACGTTGAGCGCGCTGATCAACGTGGCGATCGCGCCCGCGACCACGATGGTCGGCAGCCGGTTGACGTAAGTGCCCATCACGTCCCGCCGGCTCGTCAGCAGGAGCAGCGGGACGAGGGCGAACGGGATCCCGAAGGAGAGCACGACCTGGCTGAGCACGAGCGCGCTCGTCGGGCTGACGCCGATCGCCAGGATGATGAGAGCCGGGATCATGGTGAGCCCGCGCCGGACGAGCAGCGACAGGCGCAGGTTGACGAAGCCGGCCATCACGACCTGGCCCGCGTAGGTGCCGACGCTCGAGGACGAGATCCCGGACGCGAACAGCGCCACCGCAAAGGTGAGCGCCGCCGTTCCTCCGACCAGGTGGGAAAAGCCGGCATGCGCGCCTTGCAGCGTGTCCACGTGCGACCAGCCCGGGCGGTCGTGGAAGAGCTTGGCGGCCACGCAGAGCATCGCCATGTTCACGAGCCCGGCCAGGCCGAGCGCCACGATCACGTCGATTCTCTCGAAGCGCAGCACGTGTCTTCGCTCAGCCTCGTTGCGCACCGGCGTCCGTCCGTTCATCAGCGCCGAGTGGAGGTAGATGACGTGCGGCATGACCGTCGCGCCGATGATCCCGACGGCGAGATAGACCGAGCCGAGCCCGTCGAAGTGGGGGATGAGCCCCTGCGCGGCGTCGCTTGCCGATGGGCCGATCTTCAGCGTCTCGTAGAGGAAGCCGAGCAGGATGAGCCCGAGGAACGCGGTGATCGCGAGCTCGAAGCGCCGGAAGCCGTGGCGCTGCAGCTCGAGCAGGGCGAAGGCGATCACGCCGGTGATGAGGCCGGCGGGCAGGAGCGGCACGCCGAAGAGAAGGTTGAGGCCGAGCGCGGCGCCGATGAACTCCGCGACGTCGGTCGCCATCGCCATCACCTCGGCCTGGATCCAGAGTCCCCACGCGACCGGCCGCGGGTAGTGGTCGCGGCACAGCTCCGGCAGGTTCCGGTCGGTGACCACGCCGAGCTTCGCGGAGAGGTGCTGGATGAGCATCGCCATGAGGTTCGCGGCGAGCACGACCCAGAGCAGGAGGTAGCCGTAGCGCGCGCCGCCGGCCATGTTGGTGGCGAAGTTGCCGGGATCGACGTACGCGACCGCCGCGACGAAGGCGGGGCCGAGCATCGTGAGCGTGGCTCGCACCCGGCCGCGGGCGACGATCGTGTGGAGCGGTGTCGCGCCGTGCCGGAAGACCTCGTAGGCCTCGTCGCTCATCGGGCAACCTCTGCCCGATGAGCGTGTGGAGGGGGTGTGGGGGAACCGGGCGGTTCCTCCAGACAAGATGGAAGAAGGGGGCAACGTGGGGGAAACATGGTTTCCCCCACGGGAGCGAGCCGCAGGCGAGCGACGCTCACGCCTCGCCCTGCCGCTCGACGTGCATCGCGCGGGCGAGCGTCGCGCCGAGGACGTGGACGTCCTTGCCGACGCGGACGAAGAGGGGCCCGTCGAACGGCTGGCGCTCGACGAGCTCGAGCCGCGTGCCGGGGACGATGCCGCGCTCGCCGAGGAAGCGGAGCATCTCGGGCTCGGCGTCCGAGATCCGGACGAAGGTGGCCGTCTCGCCCGGCTCGAGCTCCGCGAGCGCGGGCGCCGGCGTCTCGGCGAGCTTCAGCTCGCGACTGGGGATCGGGTCGCCGTGCGGGTCGACCGTCGGGTCGCCGAGCTTGGCGGCGATCAGCTCCTCGAGCTCCTCGGACAGCGCGTGCTCGAGCACCTCGGCCTCGGCGTGCACCTCGTCCCAGGTCATCCCGAGGCTCTCGACGAGAAACAGCTCGACGAGGCGGTGATGCCGGATCACCTCGAGCGCGACGCGCCGCCCGCGTTCGGTCAGGCGTACGCCGCGATACCGCTCGTGCTCGACGAGCCCGAGCTCCGAGAGCTTGCGCAGCATCCCCGAGACCGAGGCGGGGCGGACCTCGAGCAGGGTCGCGAGGCCGGTGGTCGAGGCTTCGCCGTCACGCGACTCGAGTGTGTAGATCGCCTTCGCATAGTCCTGGACCGCGGAGGTCAGCTCATGAGCCTCGGACGCCTGAAGTTGAGCCATGCCTAAATTATAGATTAGGTGCGGTATTCGAGCAAGCGGATTCCGCACACGCACCGATGCGGCGGTTCCACCGCGCTGCGACCGTCCGGGGAAAAGAGTGCAGGAGGTGTGGGATGAGAACGCTCGTCGTCTACGAGTCGTGGTTCGGGAACACGCAGCGGGTCGCGGAGAAGGTCGCGGCAGCGCTCGCCCCGGAGAGCGAAGTCGAGATCGTCTCGGTGAACGACCGGCTGCCGTCGCTCGTCCACGTCGACCTGGTGGTCCTCGGCGCGCCGACACACGTGCACGGCCTCTCGAGCGCGCGGTCCCGCCAGAGTGCGATCGACCAGCGCGGAGACGGCGGTGAGCCCGGGATCGGCGCCCGCGACTGGATCGACCGGCTGCCGCCCCACGGCGGCCCGCGCATGGCCGTCTTCGACACCCGCGCGCACAAGCCCGAGCTCCTCGTCGGCTCGGCCGCACACGGGATGGCGCGGCGGCTGCGGCGGCACGGCTATGTGCTCGCCCTCGAGCCCGAGAGCTTCTTCGTGACAGGCACCGAAGGGCCGCTCGAGGAAGGCGAGCTCGAGCGTGCGTGGGAGTGGGGTCGGACACTCGCGAACGAGGTGATGAGCCCCACGGCATGATTGACAGATGCACGACCATGCGCACGGGCATGGGCACGGAGGCGGCGAGGACGCGCGCCGCCTCAGCATCGCGCTCGCGCTGATCCTCGTCTTCATGGCCGGCGAGATCGTCGCCGGCATCCTCGGGCACTCGCTCGCGCTGCTCTCCGACGCGGCGCACATGCTCACCGACGCCGGAGCGCTCGTGATGTCGCTTGTCGTCCTGCGGCTCGCGGCTCAGCCGGCGCGCGGCAACCGGACGTTCGGGCTGCGCCGCTCGGAGATCCTCTCGGCGCAGGCGAACGGCGCTGCGCTGCTCGTCCTCGCCTGCCTGATCGTCTACGGCGCCATTCGTCGCTTGATCACGCCGCCGCCGACCGCTGGTGGTGTGGTCCTCGTCGTCGCCCTCGTCGGGATCGGCGTCAACCTCGCCGCCACCTGGCAGCTCGCGGGCGCGAACCGGGAGTCGCTCAACGTCGAGGGGAGCTACCAGCACGTCCTCAACGACCTGTTCGCATTCATCGCCACTGCGATCGCCGGGGCGGTGATCCTGGCGACAGGCTGGGTGCGCGCCGACGCCGTGGCTGCGCTGATCGTGGCGGGGCTCATGCTGCGCGCCTCGTGGCGGCTGCTGCGCGACTCCGGCCGCGTCCTGCTCGACATCGCACCGGCGGGACTGCCGGTGCAGGAGATCGGGACGGCCATGGCTTCGCATCCCGGCGTGGTGGAGGTGCACGACCTCCACGTCTGGGAGGTCACGACCGAGTTCCCGACGCTCTCGGCGCACGTGCTTGTCGAGCCGGGAGCCGACTGCCACGGCATCCGGCGCGAGCTGGAGGCGCTCCTGGGCGAACGCTTCGGCCTCCGGCACACGACGCTCCAGGTCGAGCACGCGCCCGCGAAGCTCGTCCAGATCCGCTAGGGAGGCCTGCGTGGCGACGACTCCACGGCGGCTGACGTTCGGAGCCCATGCAGACGCGTACGAACGCGCCCGTCCGGCGTGGCCGGAGGAGGCGGCGCGCTGGCTCGTCCCCGACGGTGCGGAGCTCGTTGTCGAGCTCGGAGCCGGCACCGGCAAGCTCACCCGCGCGGTGGCCGCGCTCGGGGTGCGGGTCCTGGCGGTGGAGCCGGATTCGCGGATGCTCGCCGTCCTGCGCGGGCTCGGGCTCGAGGGCGTGGAGGGCTCGGCCGAGGCGATCCCGCTCGACGACGGCGTGGCGGGCGCGGTCGTGGCCGGCTCGAGCCTCCACTGGTTCGACCTCGACCAGGCGCTGCCGGAGATCCACCGCGTCCTGCGTCGCGGCGGCCGCTTCGGCTTCGGCTGGAACCACCGCGACGACCGGCAGCCTGTCGTCGCCCGCATGGGCGCGACGGTCTACGAGGCGCAGGCACGCGCTCCCGGGCCGCGCTGGCGGAGCCGCGACTGGTCGGCCGAGCTCGCCGCGACCGGTCTGTTCGGGGAGGTCGAGCGGGCGCAGTTCGAGCACGTGCACGAACTGCCGCGCGAGGCCCTCGACGACCATCTGCTCTCGTATGCCGGTGTTGCCGCGCTGTCCGAGGACGAGCGCGAGCGAGTCCTCGCCGAGGTTGCGGCACTCATCGACGCCGACGAGTCCGTGAGCCGTGACGGCCGGCTGCGGCTTCCGTTCGTCGTCAGCGCCTATCGCGCAACGCGCGTTACATAGGCAGTCGGTCGTAGTCCCCCTGAAACAGCCGGTGTATGCTGCCGACCGGTAGCTAGGCATTGCATTGGCACGCGAACCGGGAGCGAGTCGAGTCGTGACGACGGGGATGAGCAGGTCGGGGTTCTTGCGGCGTGGTGCGGTCGGCGGCGGGGCGCTGCTCGTGTCGGCGTCGGGGCTGGCAGCCGTCGCGCCGGCTGCCTGGGCAGACACGCCTCCCACCGGCGACCTGGCGTACCTGCGCCTGCTGATCGCGGCCGAGCTCCTGGCTGTCGACTTCCAGTCGAGAGCGCTGGCGAGCCGGAAGTTGCGCAGCGAAGCGCGCTCCCTCCTCCGGAAGATCAGGGCGGACGAGAACGCGCACTACGCCCAGCTCGCCGACCTGCTGACCGCTGCCGGGGGGATACCGGCGACCTCCGCGGACATCGACTTCCGCTACCCGAAGGGGAGCTTCCGCAGCCACGCCTCGATCCTCACGCTCGCGAGGCGGCTCGAGCACCTGATGGTCGGCGCGTACCTGGGCGCGATCGAGAGCGTCGAGACTCCGGAGCTGCGGCTCCCGATCGGGCAGATCGCCGCGAACGAGGCCCAACACCAGGGCGCGCTCGGCGGCCTCAGCGGCCGGCCCGTGATCGGCGAGGCGTTTGCGCCGGCGCTCCAGATCGGGGCCGTGTCGGACGTCCTGGGCGAGTTCGAGAGCTGACGGTGGCGAAGCAGCAATACACGGCGAGCGAGGCGGCAGCGGCGCTCGGGATCAGTGTCGACACGCTGCGCCGCTGGGACCGGGCGGGCCGGATCAAGGTCAAGCGCGACCGGAGCAACCGGCGGGTCGTGTCGGCCGCGGAGATCGATCGGTTGCGCGGCGACGGCCAGGGGATGCATATCAGCGCCCGCAACCGCTTCCGGGCGACCGTGACCTCGATCGAGGTCGACGGCCTGATGGCGCAGGTGGAGTTCGTCGTCTCCGACCCGGTGCGCCTCGTCGCGATCGTCACCCGGGACGCGGTCCAGGAGCTGGGCTTGAAGGAGGGGATGGCAGCCACCGCCATCGTCAAGTCCACCAACGTGATCATCCAGAGCTAGCCGAAGGGGGTCTCGCCCGTGTCCAGCCGCCGCAGCCGCCTCGCGCTCCTGACCGTCGTCGTTCTGCTCGTCCTGCTCGCGGTACCGGCCGGCGGCGCGGCCTCAGCGGCGCGCACGCAGATCACGGTCTACGCGGCCGCGTCGCTGACGAACGTCTTCCCGGCCATCGATCCGAACGAGCAGTACTCCTTCGCCGGCTCGAACGCGCTCGCGGCGCAGATCAGCCAGGGCGCACCGGCGGACGTGTTCGCCTCGGCCAACATGACGCTCCCGACGCAGCTCTTCCAGAACGGGCTGTGCTCGAAGCCCGTCGTCTTCACCCGGAACCGGCTCGTGATCGTGGTCCCGAAGCAGAACCCGGCTCACGTCCACAACATCTACGACCTGACGAAGCCGGGCGTGAAGATCGACATCGCGGCGGCGGGCGTGCCGGTCGGCACCTACACGCTGCAGATCCTCAAGAACATGAACCTGACGAACGCCGTCCTGAAGAACGTCGTCAGCCAGGAGACCGACGTGCGCGAGGTCCTGGCCAAGGTCGCGCTCGGGGAGGCCGATGCGGGCTTCGTCTACTCGACGGACGCGAAGACCGTGCCCGGCCAGGTGCGCGTGATCACGATCCCCGCGTGGGCGCAGCCGAAGGTGCAGTACGGGATCTGCGTCGTCTCCCACAGCACCCACAAGTCCGCCGCCAAGGCGTTCATCAAGCGGGTGCTGAGCAAGGCCGGCCAGAAGAAGCTGCACAAGTTCGGCTTCCTGGCGCGCGTCAAGAAGAAGTAGGCGGGGGGGTCGCGCGGATGAGGCGCAGGCTCGGCTTCGGCCTCTTCGTCGCGGTCGCGGTGGTCACGCTCGCGTTCCTCGCGCTGCCGATCCTCGGGATCTTCGTCCACACGACGCCAAGCAACCTGGTCCACCAGCTCTCGAACCCGGTCGTCACGGACGCGCTCGTCGTCAGCCTCAAGACGAGCCTCATCGCCCAGGCGCTGATCCTCCTCTTCGGCACCCCGACTGCCTACCTGCTCGCCACCCGCCGCTTCGCCGGTCACACGCTCGCCGTCACCCTCGTCGAGCTGCCGCTCGTCCTGCCGCCGGCCGTGGCCGGCATCGGACTGCTCGTGGCGCTCGGCCACTACGGCCTGCTCGGCTCCAGCCTGGATGCGCTCGGCGTCTCGTTGCCCTTCACGCAGACCGCGGTCACGGTCGCGGTCGCCTACGTCGCCAGCCCGCTCTACATCCGCCAGGCGATCGCCTCTTTCGAGGCGACCGATCCGCACCTGACCGCGGCATCGCGCACGCTCGGCGCCGGGCCTGTCCGCACGTTCTTCCGGGTCGTGCTGCCGCTCGCCCGCGGTGGGCTCATCGCCGGCCTCGCCCTCTCCTTTGCGCGCGGGCTTGGCGAGTTCGGGGCCACGATCATGTTTGCCGGCAGCTTGCGAGGCGTCACCCAGACGCTCCCGCTCGCGATCTACGCCGAGTTCGACATCAACTTCGACACGGCCGTCGCGATGGGCGGCGTGCTCGTTCTGTTCAGCGCCCTCTTCCTGCTAACGCTCAGAATCGCTCTCTCATGGCAACGGTCACCCTCGAACAGGTCACTGTCCCTCTTCGGGCTTTCCAGCTCTGCCTGAGCCTCACGGTCGACTCGACGGTCGCGCTCATCGGGCCGTCGGGCGCCGGCAAGAGCACGGTGCTGAACGCGATCGCCGGTCTCGTCAAGCCTGCCGCGGGCTCGATCTGCTGCGACGACGAGACCTGGTTCGACGCCGACCGCGGCCTCTTCGTCCGACCGGAGGACCGCCAGGTGGGGCTCGTCTTCCAGGACTACGCGCTCTTCCCGCATCTCACCGTCCGCCAGAACATCGAGTACGCGCGCCGTCGGGGCGCCGACGAGTACCTCGACCGGTTCGGGATCCGACAGCTCGAGCGCGCCCGCCCGGGCAGCCTCTCGGGCGGCGAGCGGCAGCGCGTCGCGCTCGCGCGCGCGCTGGCGCGCGATCCCGAGATCCTGCTCCTCGACGAGCCCCTCTCAGCCCTCGATGCCCACACGAAGATCGAGGTGCGAACCGAGCTGCAGCAGCTCCTCGCCGAGCTCGAGATTCCCACGCTGCTCGTGACGCACGACTTCGAGGACGCCGCGGCGCTCGCCGGCCACGTGGGGGTGATCGTCGAGGGGGAGCTACGCCAGGAGGGGAGCCCCACCGACCTCGTCGCGGAGCCTGCCGACGCCTTCGTCGCGTCGTTCACCGGCGCGAACCTGCTTCACGGTCGGCCGCACCGGGCGAGCTCCGACACGACCGGGATCAGGCTCGACGACGGCACGGTGATCCTCACCAGCGACATCGGCGTCGGCGCCGGGACACTGGCCGTCTACCCCTGGGACATCACGATCTCGACGACCCGTCCCGACGACTCCGCGATGAACGTGGTCGGCGGAGCCATCACGGCGATCACCGAACTCGGAAACCGGGCGCGCGTCACGATCGGGCCCCTCAGCGCCGAGATCACCCTCGACTCGCTGCGGAGGCTGCGGCTCCAGACGGGCGGGCACGCATACGCCAGCTTCAAGGCGACCGGAACCCGGATCGTCGCCTAGGTCTTCGGGTTGCGGATCCCGATCGCGCCGATCAGGCCGCCGCAGACGAGCAGAGCGGCGACGACGCCCATCGTGGCGTGGAAGCCGTGCGCGGTGAGGTGGTCGCCGCCGCCGGCGGCCACGATCCCGAGGATCGCGATCGAGAGGAGACCCGCGATGCGCGCAACCGCGTTGTTCACGCCCGACGCGACCCCCGCGTCACCGGCCCGCGCGTCGGCCAGCACGGTCGTGGTCAGCGGCGCGACGGTCAGCGACAGGCCTAGTGCGAAGACGAGCAGGGCGGGGAAGACGTCCACCCAGTAGTTCACGTCCTGCGGCAGACGCGTGTACGCGAGCACGCCGAGGCCCGCGATGACCGGCCCGAGCGCCATGAACAGCCTCGGCCCGTACTGCATCGACAGCCGCCCGGTGCGCGGCGAGAGGAAGAACATGACGACCGTGACCGGCAGCAGCGAGATGCCGGCCTGCAGCGCCGAGAAGCCGGCGAACTCGATCAGATAGAGCGTAAGGAAGGTGGTCAGCGCCGAGAGCCCGCCGTAGACCGAGAGCGTCTCGATGTTCGCGACCGAGAAGTTGCGCAGCCGGAACAGCCGAAGCGGGAGCATCGGCATCGGCGTTCGCAGCTCGTACCAGACGAAGGCGCCGAGGCAGGCGGCGCCGCCGATGAAGGCGCCCATGATGAGCGGATCGCCCCAGCCGCGCTGCGGCTGCTCGATGAAGCCGGTCACGAGCAGGCCCAGCCCGGCCGTGCACAGGATCGCGCCCCACACATCGACGCGCAGGTCCTCGCGCCGCTTCTGGTGCATCCCGCCGAGCCGCAGGAGGATCAGCAGGGTGGCGGCCGCGATCGGCAGGTTGATGAGGAAGATCACGCGCCAGGTCGAGACGTCGACCAGCCAGCCGCCGAGGGTCGGCCCGACGATGAACGAGATGCCGGTCCAGGACGTCCACTGCCCGATCGCGTTGCCCCGAGCGGTGCCGGTGAACGTGGCGGTGATCATGGCGAGGGAGGCCGGCACGAGCAGTGCGCCGGCCATGCCCTGCAGGCCGCGGAAGACGATGAGCGCAGGCGCGTCCGGGGCAATCGCACAGAGCACCGACACGCCGGCGAAGCTCGCCACCCCGATTGCGAAGACGCGTGACTCCCCGAAGATGTCGCCGAGCGAGCCGCCCACCAGGATCAGCGACCCGAGCGTGAGCAGGTAGGCGTCGACGACCCACTGCTGGGTCGCGAGCCCGCCGCCGAGATCGGCCTGGATCGAAGGCAGCGCGACGTTGACGACCGAGCCGTCGATGAAGGCCATCGACGAGCCGAGGATGCTGGCGATCAGCGTCCAGCGCGCCGTGCTCGAGTCCAAGAGCGCCGCGCCTTCCGCCCCCTCCATGCGGCGATCCTACGGGCGGCCGCAGGGGGAGGAGCGGGCGGCCCGGTCGGGCCGCCCGCTCTGGGAGAGGAGCTAGGAGGTAGCCGCGCTCGGCTGGACGCCGAGGTCGACCGTGATGTGCTTCGTCGTCCCGCCGCGCTTGACGGTAACGGTCACCGTCTCGCCGGCCTTCGAGGCCGTGACGGCGGCGGTGAGGTCGTCGGCCGATGTGATCGTCTTGCCGTTGTAGCCGGTGATGACGTCTCCGACCTTCAGTCCGGCCTTCGAGGCCGGGGCGCCCGCGACGACCCGGGCGATCTTCGCGCCGCCCGGCACGCTCTCGATCCGGACGCCGAGGTAGGCGTGCTTCACGGTGCCGCCTGCGATGAGCGTCTGCGCGACGCTCTTGGCCGCGTCGATCGGAGTCGAGAAGCCGACGCCCGCGTTGTCGTTTGTGTCGCCTGCGTTGAGGATCTGGTCGTTGATCCCGATCACCGTGTTGGTCGCGGTGTCGATCAGCGGCCCGCCGGAGTTCCCATGGTTGATCGCGGCGTCCGTCTGGATCGCGCCGACGATCGAGAAGCCGTTCGGGGCGGTGATGTTGCGGTTGACCGCGCTGACGATGCCGGCGGTCATGGTCTCGGGCAGGCTGAACGGACTGCCGATCGCCACCACCGTCTGTCCCGGCTGGACCGTCGACGAGTTCCCGAGAGCGAGCGGATGCAACTGGGAAGCCGGCACGTCGACGTGGATCACCGCGGTGTCGGTCGATTTGTCGGGCGTGCCGACCACCGTCGCCTTCGCGGTCGAGCCGTCCTGGAACGTGACCGTGATCGAGGTGGCGCCGCTGACTACGTGCTCGGCCGTGAGGATGTCGCCCTTCGTGTCGATCTCGAAGCCGGTTCCCTCGGCCTCGGCCTTCTGCGTCCCACTCCCACCCGGGTTGCCGAAGGGGAAGCTGCCGGACGAGCTGCCGCTCGAGGACAGCTGGACGGTGATGTCGACGACGCCCGGCGCGTCCTGCTTGTACAGCTGCACGAGCGAGCCGCCGGTCGAGGTGGACGAAGCTTGCTGCGGTGTCGGCACGACCACGGGGGACGCGGTCGGTGTCGAGGAACCACGGTTCGAGAGCGCATACGCGCCGGCCCCGACGGCAGCGCCGATCGCAAGAGCGACCGCGACCGCGAGGCCGATCCGCAGGCGCGGGTTGGCTGGGCGAGGGTTCATGTGTGCTGGTCTCCTTGCATGAGTGTCGGTAGCAGCGTGCCCGTGATTCCTAGGACATTCCTGAGAGCGGTGTGAGGTTTCGGTAAGAGCCCGGGCGAATCCTGGCGTGCGTAGCCCTGTTCGATCAACTTATGCTCCCGTAAACCGAGCGCCGTTGTGCGGCGAATTGGGATTTGGCGGTGGAAACCTTGGAGCGCACCGGGATCGCAGAGACCCTGACGCAGGCACGGGGGCGGACGCTCGCCCTGCTTGCAGGGCTGTCCGAGGAGCAGCTGACGCGGCAGGTGTCACCGCTGCAGTCGCCGCTCGTCTGGGACTTCGCACACATCGGGCACTTCGAGGAACTGTGGCTGGTGCGGAACGTCGGCGGCAATCCACCGCTGCACGCCGAGCACGACGACGTGTACGACGCCTTCGCGCACGCCCGAGCCGAGCGGGGCGAGCTGCCGTTCCTGCAACCGGCCGCTGCCCGGTCGTTCGTCGACGACGTGCGCGGCCGCGCGCTGGAGGTCCTCGACCGCGTGGAGCCGACCGGCGACCCGCTGCTGGAGAAGGGCTTCGTCTTCGGCCTGGTCGTGCAACACGAGCTGCAGCACATCGAGACGATGGCGCAGACCATGCAGCTGGGTGGCCTACCGCTCGACGGGCTCTCGATGCCCGACGTGCAGACTGACGGCGAGGCTCTGATCGCCGGTGGGCCGTTCGCGCTCGGCGCGGCTGCCGACCAGCCCTGGGCGTACGACAACGAGCTGCCGGCGCACGAGGCCGACCTCCAGCCGTTCGCGATCGACCGCGCGCTCGTCACGAACGAGGAGTACGTCGCCTTCGTCGCCGCCGGCGGCTACCGGGACCGGTCGCTCTGGAGCGACGAGGGCTGGGCGTGGCGGGAGGTGGAGGACGCCGTCGCTCCCGAGTACTGGCGGGCCGACGGCGCGGGCGGCTGGCTGCGGCGGCGCTTCGACCTGCTCGAGCCCGTGCCTCCGCGGCAGCCGGTGCAGCACGTCTCCTACTGGGAGGCCGATGCGTACGCGCGCTGGTCGGGCAAGCGCCTGCCGAGCGAGCCGGAGTGGGAGAAGGCGGCGCGCAGCGGCGAGCTCGAGCACCCGACCGGCGCGGTCTGGCAGTGGACATCGTCACCGTTCACCGCGTATCCCGGGTTCCGCGCCTTCCCGTATCCGGAGTACTCCGAGGTCTTCTACGGCGACGAGTACCGCGTCCTGCGCGGCGGCTCCTGGGTGACCGACCCGCTGGTGGCGCGGCTCAGCTTCCGCAACTGGGACTACCCGCAGCGGCGCCAGATCTTCTCGGGAATCAGGTGTGCGCGTGACGCGTAGCGCCACCGAGCCGCGGATCCGCATCGACGTCCTCGTCGACGAGGCCGACCGGCGCGCAGAGCTCTACGACGCGACGTTCTGGAGCCTCCGCAGGACGCCGAAGGAGCTGCCTCCCGTCTGGCTCTACGACGAGCGTGGCTCGCGCCTGTTCGAGGAGATCACACGGCTGCCCGAGTACTACCCGACGGCCGCCGAGCGCGAGATCCTCATGGCGCACTCGGCCGAGATCGCGGCGCTGACGGGCGCGAGGACGCTGGTCGAGCTCGGCGCCGGCACCTCGGAGAAGACGCTTATGCTCCTCGACGCGCTCGCTGCGGCCGGGACGCTCGAACGGTTCGTCCCCCTCGACGTGAGCGAGGAGGTGCTGCGGGCGAGTGCCGAGGCGATCGCCGCCCGGTACCCGTCGATCGGCGTGCACGCCATCGTCGGCGACTTCGAGCGCCACCTGCCCGCGATCCCGGACGGCGCGGGCCGGTTGATCGCGTTCCTCGGCAGTACCGTCGGCAACCTCTACCCGGCGAGCCGCGCCGTCCTGTTCCGGGCTGTCGCCTCAGCCCTCGCGCCGGGCGACGGATTCCTGCTCGGCGTCGACCTCGTCAAGGATCCCGCCTTGATCGAGGCGGCGTACAACGACTCCCAGGGTCTCACCGAGCGGTTCGTCCGCAACGGGCTGACCGTCGTGAACCGCACGCTCGGCGGAGACTTCGCACAGAGCCGCTTCGCCTTCGACGCGTTCTGGAACGCCGGCCGCGAGTGGATGGACATCGGCTTTCGGTCGCTCGAGGCCCAGACGATGCGGCTCGAGGAGCTCGAGATCGCGCTCGCGTTCGCCGCGGGAGAGCGGCTTCGGTTCGAGATCAGCACGAAGTTCCGGCGGGACGGGATCGAAGCGGAGCTGGCTGCGGCCGGGCTTGCGTCCGGCGACGTGGTGGACCGATCACGGCGAGCCGCTTCGCGCTGCTTCTCGCGGGGCCATAAGGGTTCGCTAAGAGCGGCTGGCGATCTTCTCTTCGCTCTGCGATGCTGCGGGGGTGGTCGCAGAAGCCTTCGTCGCCCTCTCGCTCGCGGCGAAGGGGCCTCCACCGCCGGGCAAGTTCCTCGCGGTCGACGCCCAGCGGCACCGGGTCACGGTCACGCTGATCGCGTCCTACAACGGCGAGAACGGCGGCTTCAACTTCGACGGCTACTCGCGCTTTCTGATGTTCACGGTGCCGCGCGGCTGGATGGTGCGCGTCGTGTGCACGAACCGGGGGCCGCTCCGGCACTCGTGCGCCGTCGTGCACGGTGCCGACTCGGCCAAACCGGCGTTCCCCGGCGCGGAGACCCCGCAGCCGCAGATCGGGCTGGAGGCCGGTCACACGGCGCGCTTCACGTTCCGCGCGAGCAGGAAGGGCGTCTACCGCTTCGCCTGCCTGGTGCCCGGCCACGAGGACGCGCGCATGTGGGACGTGCTCAAGGTCACCCGCGGCAGGAAGCCGTCGGTGGTCGACCTGCGGGCGAAGTAGCTACGCGTCGTCGCTCGAGCGGCGGCGGAGCACGATCATCCACCAGATGGTGATCGCGATCAGCAGAGCAACCGGCACCACCAGGGTGAGGACTTCAGCTGACAGGTAGGAAGCGGTCACGTCCATGAGAGCTCCTCGGGTCGGGGCTCGGGGGCCGTCTGCGCCTCGTCGGCGCCGGGCTCGAGCCAGCGGTAGAAGGCGGCGAACGCCGCGATGAAGTACGTGAGCGAGCCCGGCACCCACATGACGCCGGCCGCGAGCTGCTGGTCGGTGAGGGACGGGTACGCAGAGTAGATCGGCTTCGGCGCGAACGCGAGCACGATCGCGAGGATCCAGCCGGGAATCATCGCCAGCGCGAACCAGCCGGCGCGATGGAGGTGGTCGATGCGGGCGCGCACCGGCGGCGCGTCGAGCAGCGCGCCCCAGAACACGAGCGCGGGCACGAAGAAGCAAACATGCTCGAGGACGTGGATCCACTCGTTGCGCGCGGCCGCGTCGTAGAGCTGCGGGACGTGCCAGAGGGCCACGGCCGCCGACATCACCGCGAGTGCGACTCCGGGACGCTTGAGGTAGCCGGCGCTACGCCGGAAGGTCGGCGAGCGCGAGAGCGTTCCCCCCACGGCACGCCGGGTGGAGAGCGGGAACGGCAGCCACATGCGCGGCCAGGGCCGGCCGAGCACGATGAGCGGCGGCGCGACCGTCATCAGCACGATGTGTTGAGCCATGTGCACCGAGAGCCACGTGTCCGCCCACGTCTCGAACGGCGTTTCGAGCACGACGAACGCGAGCGCGACGCCGCTGTAGAAGCTCGCCTCGCGCCAGAGCCGCGTCTTCCCGCGCCGTCCCAGGGCGTACAGCACCGCCGCCGTCCCGCATACGACGAGAGGCAGCGGATCCATCTACAGCAGGTAGAGGACGATCCAGGTGACGAGGGCGATGCCCGCGAGGAACGTCCAGTAGAAGCTGAGCCCCACGAGCTCGGCGCGGACGAGGGAGAGCGGGTCGCGGATGTCGTGCGCCGTGCGGTGCGGGTCGCCCGAGGCTTCGCCGGGCGCAGGAGCGCCGGTCTCCACCTTGCGGTAGCGGAACGAGGTGGCGAGCGTCATCTCGAGCCAGAGCAGCGTGCAGAGGACGAAGAGGAAGATGAATGCCGTCCAGCCGAAGTAGACGCTCGCAAAGCCGCCGTCGGCCGGCCCGAAGCTCTGTTGCGTCCACGCGATGACCTGAACGACGAGCCCGACAACGCCGATCAGCAGCGCAACCGCGCCCTTCTGGCGCCATTGCCGCCGCCGCAGCGCCCGGTGGTCGGTCAGCCCGAGCCGCACGAGCAGAGCACTCACGACGTAACACGCCACGACGGCCGTCCCCCAGCCGACGGAGGCGTCGACGCCGCTCGGCTTCCACAACCCGCCGTTGTTCAGGGAGCGGAGGTAGAAGTAGCCGAAGAGAAAGGAGACGAAGAAGAACGCGGTTGCGCCGGACAGCAGATAGCTCGCCGAGACGAGGTTCCGGCTCAGCAGCTCCGGCGGCTCCGCCTCGACGACCTCGTACCCGGTCCCTTCGACTGCCAGCGGCTCGGCCATCGCTCACTCCCTCCCTGCCGGCGCGCCCGCCGGGATCGCGACCGGCGGCGCCCCTTCGCCGTAGCCGTACGGGTCGCTCGAGAAGACGGGGATGCGGTCGAAGTTGTGGACGGGCACGGGCGACGGGAGCTGGAACTCGATCGAGCGCGACCCCCACGGGTTCGCCTCGGCCGGCTTCCTCACGAACGCGAGCGACCAGACGAGGTTGAAGAGGAAGACGAGCATCGAGGCTCCGAGCAGGAACGCGGAGACGGACACCCAGTCGTTGAGGAACTGGAGGCCGCTCGCATAGGTCACCGCACGCCGCGGCTGGCCGAGGAAGCCGACCGCGAACAGGGGCGCAAAGGTCGAGTTGAAGAAGATGAACATCGCCCAGAAATGGATCTTCCCGAGTCGCTCGTTCAGCTGCCAGCCGGTCATCTTCGGCACCCAGTAGTAGATGGCCGCGAAGAAGGTGAAGACGAGGCCGCCCATGATCGTGTAGTGGAAGTGCGCCATCGAGAAGAAGGTGCCGTGCGTCGTCACGTCGCTCGGCACGTCGGACAGGAACACACCCGAGAGCCCGCCGAGCAGGAAGTTGAAGAACCACGCGAGGCAGAAGAGCATCGGGACCGTGAAGCGGATATGCCCGCGCCAGATGGTCATCATCCCGCAGAGGAACGTGAAGCCGGTCGGGATCGAGATGAGCTCGGTCGAGAGCATGTAGAAGGGCCGCAGGTCGCCGTTGATCCCGCTCACGAACAGGTGGTGCTGCCACACGAACCACGAGAGGAGCGAGACGCCGAGCAGTCCGGCGACGGCGAGCCGGTAGCCCCAGAGCGGCTTGCGCGAGAACACCGGCAGCAGCTCGAGGACGATCGCGAAGCCCGGCAGGGCGAGGATGTACACCTCCGGGTGCCCGAACACCCAGAACAGGTTCTGGTACAGGTAGTTGCTCCCGCCGCCGCCCGGATTGAAGAACGTCGTCTGCACCGTCCGGTCGAACGCCGCCATCGCGAGCGTCGAGATCAACACCGGCGCGGCCAGCACCATGAGCACCGAGGTCGAGAGAACGCCCCAGACGAAGATCGGCAGCCGCGTCCACGTCAGGCCGGGCGCGCGCATCGTCAGGATCGTGACGATCATGTTCAGGCCGAGGAGGGTCATCGAGATGCCGACGAGGGCGAAGAAGAGGATGTAGTTGTCCATGCCCGGGTTGGCCTGGGTGGAGAGCGGCGCGTAGCCCGTCCAGCCGGTCGGGAAGCCGCCGAAGAAGATCGTCGTCGTCAGGACCGCGCCGGCCGCCATCAGGAGCCAGAACGTGAGCGCCTCGATCCGCGGGAAGGCCATCCGCCGGGCGCCGATCATGATCGGGATGAAGTAGTTCGCGAACGGGCCGAGGATCCCGCTCGTCATCATCCCCATCATCATCGTGCCGTGCATGCCGACGATCGTCAGGTAGGTGCCGGCGGGGAAGACCTGGTTGTGCGGAGTCAGCAGCTCGGTGCGGATCAGCATCGCGTTCAGGCCGCCGATGAAGAAGAACAGCCCGATGCCCCAGAGGTACTGGATGCCGACGACCTTGTGGTCGGTGCAGAGGCTGAAGTAGCGCGTCCAGCCTCCCTCCTCCTTCTCCCGGAGCGACGGCGGGTAGCCGAGCAGGCGCTTGACCGGGTAGTTGAGGAAGCCGAGGCCGACGAGGAAGCCGACGATCCCGCCGATGTAGGCGAGGAAGACGGACAGCTCGTTGTAGTCGATGTCGGCGAAGTAGGCGATGCTCGGGCCGACGATCGAGTGCGCGCCGTACCAGCCGACGTACCAGCCGACGACGCCGAGGACGAGGCCGGTGATGAGGTTGAAGCCGATCAGGCGGCGCCAGAGCGGCGGCTGCGGAGCGGCGACGGCGGCGTCGGTCATCCGGCTCTCCTCGTCGGCTGGGGGAGGTAGCTGTACGCGAACGGCGCGCCTCCCTTGTCGGGCGGCCTGTTCGCATACGGCTTGATCGACGCGTAGAGCGCCACCGCGTGCGCGGCCCAGTTCCTGAACTGCGACGCCGACACGACGTAGCCGTTGTTGAACATGTAGCCGTGCCAGAGCCCGCAGAGCTCGGCACAGTGGACATGGATCGTCAGCGGGCCTTTCGTGTTCACGTACGCGACGTTGTCGACGCCGGGGTTCGCGTCCGCCTTCACGCCGAGCTCGATCGCCCAGAACGAGTGGACGACGTCGAGCGACGTGACGTGGAAGACGATGAGCCTGTTCTCGGGCAGCACGAGCTGGTTCGACTCCATCCCTCCGAGCGACGGGTAGCGATAGGTGAACTGCCACTGTTGGCCGATCACCTGCACCTGGAAGGCGCTCTGGTGGCCGGCCGGCAGAGCGATCGGGTTCGGCCCCTGGCCGCCGCCCGCCCCGTCCTTCAGGAGCTCGTACGTCCCGAAGCCGGCGAGGAAGAGCACCATCGCCGACGTGATCACGATCCAGAGCAGCTGGACGCGCGCGTCGTTCCGCAGCGGCGGCCCGTCGAGCACGGCCTCGTTTCGCTTCGCGTGGAACTTGACGAGTCCGTAACCGAAGAAGACGACCATCAGGCAGAGGACGGGCGTGATCAGGCTGGTCATCACCTGGTTGCTGAAGGTCTGTCCCTGGGCCTGGGCGCTCCCGTTGCCCGGCGGGATGAGCGGCCCGACGTAGATGGCGACCAGCGGCGTCGCGATTGCGCTCAGGATGAGCCAGGCGACGACGACCCGCACGCCGTCGTTCGTGGGCTCGGTCGCAGGGGGCGCGGCTGCCGGCTCGCTCGCCATCATGCCTTCACGTTGAGGAAGCCGTCCATGTAACCGATCGTCTGCATCGGCCCGCCGAACCCGAAGATCCAGCCGGCCGCGCAGGGGACGAAGCACTGCCAGCGGAAGTGGCCGGGCGCCGTCGTGTGGAACGTGAACTTGATCGTACGGTGGGCGTTCTTCGTGATCGAGCAGGGCGCATAGCCGCACTGGTTCTTGGCAGCGTCGGCCACGCCGGGGATAGCGACGATGAGCCGGAGCGCCGGCACCGCGAACGTGTGCGACGCTTCGTTCGGGTCGACGGCATTCACCGGCTTGCCGTCGATGAGCACCCGGTTTCCGACCATGCCTTGCGGCCGGCCGAGATAGGGATTCCGGAGGCCGCTCGCGCCGTCGAAGTTGTAGATCGTCACGTGCACGGTCGCGTGCGCCGGCAGATCCCACACCGTCCTGCGCTCCCAGCCCTGCGACGTGTGGATCAGGTACGAAACCCAGTCGGGGTTCTGGCTCAGCTTCGGGCCGACGGCGGCCACGGTCTGGATCTCGAGGTTGACGACCGGGTGGCCGTTGACGTTCTGGACGGGCACGGAGTACGACGGCGAGCCTGCGAGAGTCGTCAGATTCGAGACGTAGAGGCCGATGAGCACGCCGATCGCCGCAACCGCCGCGACGACGAGCACGAGTTTCACGCCGGCCCGCATCGGGGTGCGTCCTATCAAGGGTGGGGCACGGGTGTCCGGCTCATGACGAACCTGTCATCTGCCGGTCATCTGCACGTCATCGGAGGCCGCTGTAGATTCACGCCGGGAGGTTGGCATGCGGATCTTGGTCATCGAGGACGAGGCTCGAATCCAGTCGTTCCTGTCTCGCGGCCTGGAGGCTGAGGGGTACACGGTCGTCGCGGCCGGGGACGGGCGCGAGGGGCTCGACCTGGCGACGCGGGCGCGCTGGGACCTCGTCGTGCTCGACCTGCTCCTGCCGGGGCTCAACGGGCTGCAGGTGCTGCGCGAGCTGCAGCGTGCGAAGCCCGGGCTGCCGGTCGTGATCCTGTCGGCGCGCGGCGACGTGCAGACGAAGCTGCGCGGCTTCGAGCTCGGCGCGACCGACTACGTCGCGAAGCCGTTCTCGCTCGACGAGCTGCTCGCGCGGATCCGGGTCCGGCTCCGCGGCGCGTCGACGTTCGGCGACGAGCACGTCCTGCGCGGCGGCAACGTCGTCCTCGACGTCCCGCGGCGGCAGGCGGGCGTCGGTGAGCGGACCGCCGATCTCTCGGACCGCGAGTTCCGGCTCCTGCACCACCTGCTCGTGCACGCGGGCGAGGTCGTGAGCAGGGAGCGTCTGCTCGCCGAGGTGTGGGGCTACGACTTCGACCCCGGCTCGAACGTCGTCGAGGTCTGTGTGCGGAGGTTGCGGCAGAAGCTTGGCCCGGACGCGGCGATCGAGACCATACGGAATGCCGGATACCGGCTGGCTACGGCGTAACGCGCTCGAGCTCGGCTGGTTCGCCTTCGCGGCCGCCGACCTTGCGTTCATGGTCGTCCGGCCTGACCTGATACGCGTCCCGTTCTTCCTGCTCTGGATCTCGCTCGTGGTGGTCTACGGCTTCCGGCCGTGGCCACGCCGGCACACGGCCCTCGTCGCCGCCGGTACGGCTACCGCCGTCATAGGGGTCGTCATCCTGGACGGCTTCCACGGTGAAGAGCTGTCCGGGAAGCTGCTCGCCGTGCCGCTGCTCGCGCTGATGTTCGGGGCGATGGCGTGGCATGCGCGGCGCGGCGCGGTCCAGCTCGAGCAGGTCGAGGCCGTCGCCGAGGTGCGGCGGTCGGTGGTCGAGCGCCAGCTGCAGTTCCTAGCGGACGCATCCCACGAGCTGCGGACCCCGGTGACGATTGCGCGCGGGCACCTCGAGCTGCTTCGGCGCGAGCTGCCGGACGCACCCGAGCTCGAAGTGGCGCTCGACGAGCTCGCGCGGATGGAAGGAATCCTCGAGCGCCTGCTGCTACTCGCGCGCGCCGGGCAGCCCGGATTCCTCGTGTTGCAGCCGATCGAAGTCGAGACGTTCCTCGGCGACGTCTTCCTCCGCTGGTCCGAGGTCGCCGAGCGGGCGTGGCGGCTGGACGTCGACGTGTCGGGCTTGCTGCCGGTCGATCCGGATGCGCTCCGGTCGGCGCTCGACGCGCTGCTCGAGAACGCGGTCAAGTACACCGACCCCGGCGACTCCGTCGAGCTCGCGGCGCACGCCGACGGTGTCGGCGGAGTCGTGATCGAGGTCTCGGACTCCGGCTCGGGTATCCCGCCCGAGGCTCTCCCGCGCATCTTCGATCGCTGGGCTCGCGCCGACGGCGCGCGCACCCGCGAGCGCGGCGGTGCGGGGCTTGGCCTGGCGATCGTCGCCGCCGTCGCTCGAGCGCACGGCGGCCGTTGCTCGGTGAAGCGACTGCCGCGCGGGACGGCGTTCCGGCTCCATTTGCCCGTGCGAGTCGCGTCCGATGGAGCGCCGAGCCCGACGCCGGCCGCTGAGGGGGGAATGGCCGGCGCCGGGTCTGAGCCGACGCTGACGGAGGAACGGGTCGCGCTGGAATCAATGCTTGCCGTCCCAGGTGAGACCGACCTGAGACAGGCGTGAGCGTTGACTAAGAGTCGAGGGCGGCGCGGAGCGAGGCGACGAAGTCCCGCAGCGCGTCAGGCCCGCTCTCGGCGACCTCGACCGCCCGCGAACCGACGACGACGCCATCGGCTAGCTCGCCTGCAGCGCGCGCGAGCTCCGGCGTCGAGATCCCGAAGCCGATGTACAGAGGAACGTCGCTGACGGCCCGCACGCGCTGCACGAGCGGCGGCAGCGCGGGCGAGAGCTCGGTCCGGGCACCTGTCGTCCCGGTCACGGAGACGAGGTAGAGCCAGCCGTCGGTCGCGTCCGCGGCGGCGCGGATCCGTTCCTCGGTCGAGGTCGGCGCGACGAGCTGGATCCTCCGCAGCGCCGGCTGCTCCTCGACGGGAAGGTCGACGAGGATGAAGCTCGACGCGCCACGCTCCCGGGCATCCGCCGCGAAGCGGTCGTAGCCGTACGCCTCGAGGATCGCGGCATAGGTCATCGGGACGAGCGGCGTCTCGGGCAGCAGCTTGCGCGTGCGGGCGAGCACGTCGAGGCAGGCGCCGGTGCGCATGCCGCGAGCGAGCGCGCGCTCCGACGCGCGCCGGATCATCGGGCCTTCCGCGAGCGGATCCGAGAAAGGGAAGCCGAGCTCGACGACGTCGGCGCCGCCGTCCACGGCGGCCCGGGCGAGCTCGGGCGTCTCGGGCTCGGCCATGAGGTAGATGACGAGCTTCTTGGGCGTCACGGCGCGAGGATCCAATGGGCCCGGCACTCGACGCGGGGCGAGAAACGCGCTTGCAGCAAGTTGTTACTTGCCCGAACGGTCGCGGAGTCGAGGACGTGGCCCGCGGGCCGCAAGCTCGACGTAGGCGGCATGTGAACGGGTCCGAGTGGCGACATCGAGCAGCGCGCGTCCGACCGAAGGGTGTCCGTTCTCGAGCCAGCGGGCCTCGTGCACAAGCTGGCGGACGCGTTCGTAGCTCGGCCTTGTGATCCCGAACCGCTCGGCCTCCGCCCCGACCAGTCGATTGATCTCCGCGATCGGCATCGGCCGCTCGGCAAGGCACTCGATGAAGTCGAACATGCGCGGGGAGAGCCGAGACGCAAATCGCACGCCCCGATCGTGACCCGCAACAAGTGACGCCGGTGTGCCGGTTTCGTCGCGGGTCCGGCAATCGTCACGAGAACCTGTCCTTGTAACAACTTGTTACTTGCACGGTTCGTTGGCCGCTCTCCGTTGGGGTCGTCGTCATAGATGCTCCAGTACCTCGGCGAGGTCCTTGTCGCCGCGCCCTGAGAGCCCGACGAGGATCAGCTCGGCGTCGAGGTCGCGTGCGCGGGCGAGCGCGTGCGCCGGCTCGAGCGCGGGGAGGATGCCCTCCGTCCGGGCGAGATCCTGGAACGCCGCGAGCGCCTCTTCGTCCGTCGCGGTGACGTACTCGGCCCGGCCGGTGTCGCGGAGGAAGGCGTGCTCCGGACCGACGCCGGGATAGTCGAGCCCGGCCGAGATCGAGTGGGCATCCTCGATCTGCCCGTCCTCGTCGGCGAGCACCGACGAGCGGGCGCCGTGCAGGACGGCGGTCCGGCCGCTGCCGAGCGACGCCGCCCCCGCAGCCTCGACCCCGACGAGCCGCACGTCCTCGTCGTCGAGGAAGCCGTGGAAGATCCCGATCGCGTTCGAGCCGCCGCCGACGCACGCCACGACCGCCTCCGGGAGCCGCTGCTCCACCGTGAGCAGCTGCTCGCGCGCTTCGCGCCCGATCACCGACTGGAGCTCGGCCACGAGCTCAGGGTACGGCGCCGGCCCGACGCAGGAGCCGATCAGGTAGTGGGTTGTCTCGACGTTCGTGATCCAGTCGCGGATCGCCTCGCTCGTCGCCTCCTTCAGCGTCTTCGTGCCGATGTCGACGCCGCGCACCTCGGCGCCGAGCAGCCGCATCCGCTCGACGTTGGGGCGCTGGCGGCGCATGTCCTCTTCGCCCATGTAGACGACGCAGTCGAAGCCGAAGCGCGCGCACACCGTCGCGGTGGCGACGCCGTGCTGGCCGGCGCCGGTCTCGGCGACGATCCGCTGCTTGCCGAGCCGCCGCGCGAGCACCGCCTGGCCGAGCGCATTGTTCAGCTTGTGCGCGCCGGTGTGGAGGAGGTCCTCGCGCTTGAGGTAGATCCGCTTCCCGGGTGCGAAGCGCTCGGCGAGCGTGAGCGGCGTCGGGCGGCCCGCGTACGTCGTCAGCAGGTCGTGCAACTCGGCGCGGAAGAAGTCGTCGGCGAGCGCCTCGCGCCACCCGCGCTCCAGCTCGTCGAGCGCCGGGATCAGCGTCTCGGGGACGTAGCGGCCGCCGTAGTCGCCGAAGCTCACCGCGCCTCCTCGACAAACGCTCGCACCTTGTCGTGGTCCTTGATCCCGGGAGCGGACTCGAGCTGCGACGCCGCGTCCACCGCCCACGGGTGCACGGCGTCGATCGCGGCGCGCACGTTGTCCGGCCCCAACCGGCCGGCGAGCACGAGCCGGTCGTCGCCGCGCGCGTTCTGCCAGTGGTCGGGATCCTCTCCGTCCCACGGCAGATCTGCGACCCGTGCGACCGGCTCGCCGTCGCGCAGCAGGACGGCGTCGCGCCCGCGCACCGTGCCCTCCTCGCGCTCGTAGAGCTGGACGAGGTCCGCGCTCTGCTCCTCGGGCTCGCCGACGAAGACGGCGACGCTCAGCACCGTGTCCGGCACCGGGAGAACCTCGGGCGCCTGGCGCGGAGAGCCCGCGGCGAAGATGAAGCCGCACAGGTCGGCGCCCGCGTCGACCGCGGCGTCGACGTCCTCCTGCCGCGTGAGGCCGCATACCTTGACCAGCGGCCGCGAGAGCAGCTCGCGCAGCTTGGCGCCGGGCTCCGCCGCGCGCATGAGCGACGTGCCGACGAGGACGGCGTTCGCGCCGGCAAGCTCGGCCGCGGCCGCCTGCGCGCGCGTGTGGACAGCGCTCTCGGCGACGACGACGCGATCCCGTGGCGCCTTCGCCACCAGCTCGAGCTGGGCGTGGCGGTCGATCCGGAAGGTGCCGAGGTCGCGAGCATTGACGCCGATCACGGCTGCGCCGAGACGGGTCGCGCGCTCGAGCTCGTGCTCGTCGTGGGCCTCCACGAGCGTGTCGAGGCCGATCGCCTCCGCGACGCGCATGAGGTGGGCGGCCGTCGCGTCGCCGAGGTCGCGGAGGATGAGGAGCGCCGCGTCGGCGCCTGCGTCCCGCAGCTCGCGCAGGTGCTCCTCTGTCGAGAAGAAGCCCTTCGCGAGGAGCGGCAGGCCGACGGCTGCCCGCGCTGCCCGCAGGTCGTCGAGCGAGCCGGCGAACGCGTCGTCCACGAGAACCGAGACCGCGCGAGCGCCTCCGCTCTCGTACGTGGGCACGACGTCTTCGACCCGCGCTCCCGGGCTGATGTCGCCGGCCGACGGCGAGCGGCGCTTGAACTCGGCGATCGCGCCGAACCCGGGCCGGGCAAGTGCCTCCGCGAACCTCACCTGGCTCCTCGAGACATGCCCGGTGTCAGACACCGGGCATGTCTGAAAGCGATGAGCGCACGGCTCAACCATGCGGCGGAACTCCGCGGGCCATGTCTCTGAAAGCCGCTGTCCGGTGTCAGACACCGGACAGCGGGGGCTAGGACGCGGCTCATGCGGACACCTCGGTCTGCGAGAACTCCACGAGCTCGTCGAGCCGCGCGGCAGCCGCGCCCGAGTCGATCGCCTCGAGCGCCCGTGCGATGCCGTCCCGCAGGTCCTCGGCGTGGCCCGCAGCAGCGATCCCGCCGGCCGCGTTGAGGATCACCGCCGAGCGGTGGCCGCCGTCTGCACCGGCGAGCACGTTCCGCAGCGCGGCCGCGTTCGTCGCCGGATCGCCGCCGCGGAGCTCTTCCGGGTCGCAGCGCTCGATGCCGAGCTCGAGCGGGTCGAGCTCGTACTCGCGGACGCTTCCGCCCTCGACCTCGCAGACGAGATTCGGCCCACACGGAGAGAGCTCGTCGATGCCGCCGGCGCCGTGCACGACATACGCGCGCGTCGTCTCGAGCCGGACGAGCGCGTCGGCGAGCGTGCGGGCGAGCTCGGGCGAATAGACGCCGAGCACGAGGGCGCGCGCGCCCGCCGGATTCGTCAGCGGTCCGAGCACGTTGAAGACGGTACGCGTCGCGAGCTCGCGGCGAACGGGCGCGGCGTGCCGCATGGCCGGATGGTGCGCCTGCGCGAAGAGGAAGCCGAAGCCGAGCTCGTCGATCGAGCGCTCGATCCGTTCCGGTGGCAGCTCGAGCTCGAAGCCGAGCGCCTCCAGCACGTCCGCGGCTCCCGTCTGCGACGACGCGGCGCGGTTGCCGTGCTTCGCGACGGCGGCTCCCGCGGCGGCGGCGACGAGCGCGGCCGCGGTCGAGATGTTGTACGTGTTCGCGCCGTCGCCGCCGGTGCCGACGACGTCCACGAGGTCGGTGCGCGTGGGGTTGACGCGGAGGACGTGCTCGCGCATCGCGTCGGCGCAGCCGGCGATCTCGTCCGCCGTCTCGCCCTTCGCCCGCAGGGCGACGAGGAAGCCGGCGATCTGCGCGTCCGTCGCCTCGCCGGCCATGATCACGGCCATCACGCCGCGCGCCTCGTCGCGGGAGAGGTCGCGGCCGTCGAGCAGCCGGGCGAGCGCGTCCTGGATCATGGCCGGACGCCGATGCGACTCAGGCTAGATCGCCGAGTCGAGGATCGCTGCGCCATCATCGGGCGGATAACCGGACGCGTAGACGACGAGACTCTTCGATCCGTGGTTGGCGGTCTGAAGCGGCGTACCGCCGGAGACATGCACGACTCCCCCGGCGGGGACGTCGATGCGTTCGGGCGGTTCGCCGAGATACATCGTCAACGTGCCGCTCAGGACCACGAAGGTCTCCTCTTGCTCGGCGTGCACGTGCCGGCGTCCGATTGCGCCGGACTCGTAGCGCCACATGTTGGCGCGAACATGACTCGTTTCCAGAGCCTCGCTGAGCTCGGCGACGTGTCGGGCAGGCTCATCGTCCCGGTGGGGACGCGCTTCCCAGACAAGCGCATCTGGATCGACCGACCGGAACTGCACCGACCCACCCTAGAGCCTGCCCTCGAGGAAGTTGCGCGCGAGCGCCGGCCCGTCCGGCGTCAACACCGACTCCGGATGGAACTGGACGCCCACCGCCGGCAGCTCGCGGTGCCGCACGGCCATCACCTCGCCGTCCTCCGCGAATGCGGTCGGCTCGAGCACGTCGGGCAGCCGCGTCGCGGCGAGCGAGTGGTAGCGCCCGGCCTCGAACGGGTCGGGCAGCCCGGTGAAGAGGCCGCTTCCGTCGTGCCGCACGGGGCTCGCCTTCCCGTGGAGGAGCTCGCGCGCGTAGCCGACCTCGCCGCCGCAGACTTCGACGAGCGCCTGGTGGCCGAGGCAGACCCCGAGCGTGGGCGTCGTCGGGAGGAGCCGCTCGACGACGGCGGGCGTCGCGCCCGCGGCCGCCGGGCGGCCGGGCCCCGGCGAGATGACGAGGTGGGAGGGAGCGAGCCTCTCCGCCTCGTCGGCGTCGAGCTCGTCGTTCCGCCGCACGACGACGTCCGCGCCGAGGGCGCCGAACAGGTGCGCGAGGTTGTACGAGAACGAGTCGTAGTTGTCGATCAGGAGAATCACGGCACGCCGTCCTGCTCCGACTCTGCCAGCTCGATCGCGGTCTCGAGCGCGCGCAGCTTGGCGAGGCACTCCTCGTGCTCCGCGGCCGGGTCCGAGTCGGCCACGACTCCGCCGCCGGCCTGCAGGTGCGCGACGCCGTCGCGCAGCCAGAGCGTGCGAATCGCGATGCACGTGTCGAGCTCGCCCGTCCCGGGCGGCGCCGAAGGCGCCGCGGTCATCCGGCCGGACGTCGCCGGCTGCACCGGCGACGTTTCCAGCCCCGGTAGGAAGTACCCCACCGCGCCGGCGTAGATCCCGCGCCGGTACTGCTCGAGCTCCGAGATGATCTGCATCGCCCGCACCTTCGGCGCGCCCGAGACCGTGCCGGCCGGGAAGCACGCGCGCAGCAGCTCGAACGGCGTGATCCCGTCGCACAGCTCGCCGACGACCTCCGACACGAGATGCGTGACGTGGGAGTAGCGCTCGGGCTCCATGAAGCGCTCCACCCTCACGGAGCCGGGCACGCAGACACGGGAGAGGTCGTTGCGGCCGAGGTCGACGAGCATCGTGTGCTCCGCGCGGTCCTTCTCCGATGAGAGCAGCGCGGCCGCGTCCCCTTCGCCGGGAGCGATCGTCCCCGCGATCGGGTTCAGCTCGGCGCGGCGGCCGGCGCACTTGACCACCGTCTCCGGCGAGCTGCCCACGAGCGCCAGCCGGGAGCCGCCGAAGGCGGCTCGGTCTTCCGGCCGGGCGCCGGCGGCTTCGTCGCCGGCGCTTCCAGCCATGCCGAGCTCCAGGAGAAAGAGGTACGGCGAGGGGTTCACGCGCCGCAGCGCCCGGTACAGCTCGACTGCCGACGCCGAGGTCGGGCGCGTCGCTCGCTGCGCGATCACGACCTGGAAGACGTCACCTTCGCGGATGTGCTCCTGCGCCCGCTCGACGCGGCGGAGGTGCTCCGCGCGCGACGGCTCGCGCTGGAGCGGGCCGCGCGGCGCGGTGCCGCGGGGCAACGGCGGCGATGCGCCCGCGAGCCCGGTGGCGTCGCCGCGCAGCAACTCGGCGACGCCGCGCGCATGGTCGAAGCGCAACAGGACGTCCGGGACGAGCAAGAGGCTCTCCGGCACATCGGGCCCGTCTTCGGGCAGCGGCACGGTCGGCTCGAACGTCGCGACGGCGTCGTAGCCGACGTAGCCCACTACCGGTTCCCCGAGCGTCTCGGCCTCCGCGAACGAGACGACCCGCGAGCCCGAGCCGACGAAGCTGTAGCGGCCGAGCCTCCCGCGCTCGACCGACTCGAGCAGGAAGGCTCCGCGCGCGTTCTCGCGCAGCATGAGGTACGCGCCGAGCGGCGTCAGGAGGTCGGTTGGGATCTCGGTTTCGGGCATGAAAAAGGCTCCTCGCGGAGCCGGTTCGAGCGGGACGGGCTGTTCCGGCGCACTCAGCGTGCGCGCAGGCTCCCGCCGCGCTCGGTGCGCCAGGCCCACCGGTTCCGGACGGAAGTCATGGCGGCAGGGTAGGCAGGCACTGCCCGAGCGTCAAGCCGTGAAGACGTGGCCGGCGGCTTCGAGGATGTCGGCGGCGCGGCCGAGGTCGGACGAGCGGATGAGGACGTAGTCCGACTCGAAGGTCGAGATGACGAAGATCGGGAGCTCGCCGTCGGCCAGCGGCTGAACGAGCGAGGCGATGACGCCGGTGAGCGAGAAGTCGAGCGGCCCCATCACCTCGAGCACCGTCCAGCCTCGGTCGACGCTCTCGCCCTCGGGCACGTCGTGGTCGCGGCAGACGACGGAGACCTCGTGGTCGGTGCGGGTGACCGAGCGAAACGGGCCTTGGTCGACCCACTCCGGCAGCTCCGAGCCGGGCTGGAGCCGGACGACGGCGTAGCTGTCGGGCAACGTGCGGAGTTGCACGCCGGGACGCTAGCGCGGAGTCGCACGAAGGGGCGCAGGTAGTGTCCCGCAGCCGTGCCGCTTCCGGATCTTCTCGAACGCCTGCTGACCACGCCCGGTCCCTCGGGGCAGGAGCGAGCCGTCGCCGCCGTGTGGCGGGAGGCTGCCGCGCCCGTCGGCGAGGTCTCCTCCGACGTTCTCGGCAACTCGTGGGTGCGCGTGCCCGGCACGAGGGGAGGGCCGTCGCTCGCGCTCGTCGGCCACATCGACGAGATCGCGGTCGTCGTCACGCATCTCGGCGACGACGGGCTTGCAGCGGTGCGTCCGACGAGCGGCTGGGACCCGGCCGTGATGGCCGGCCAGCGCGTCGACGTCCTCGCCCGAAACGGCCCCGTTCCCGGAGTCGTCGCCGTGAGGCAGCAGAAGCGAAGGCGGGGCGCGGACCGCAAGCCGGTCGAGCCGGACGACCTCTTTCTCGACGTCGGTGCGAAGGATGGCGACGAGCTGCGAGGCCTGATCCGTCCCGGCGACAACGTCGTGTGGCACGGAGCGCCGCTCGCCCTGCAGGGCACCCGGGTCGCCTCGCGCGCCTTCGACAACAGGATGGGCTGCTACGTCGCGCTCGAGTCCGTCCGCCGGATCGCCGCAGGCGGCGGTGTGGCGGGCGACGTGATCGCCGTTGCTGCGGTGCAGGAGGAGGTCGGAGACTTCGCCGGCTCGCGCACGGCCGCGTTTGCCACCGAGCCGGACCTCGCCGTCGCGATCGACGTCACCCACACGACCGACGTGCGCGGCGCTGACCCCGACGACGAGGGGAAGATCGTCCTCGGCGGAGGCCCGACGCTGTCGCGCGGCCCGTCGATCCACGAGGACGTCTTCGAGCTGTTGTACGACACCGCCGAAGCGGAGAGCATCCCGTTCGCAGTCGAGGTGTCCCGCGGCTCGACCTCGACGGATGCGGACGCCGTCTACCTCAGCCGCGCGGGTGTGGCGACCGGGGTCGTCTCGGTGCCCCTCCGCTACATGCACTCACCGATCGAGACGCTCGACCTCGAGGATCTCGAGCACGCGGTGCAGCTCATCGTGGCCTTCGCGCGCAGGCTCGAGCCCGGGATGAGCTTCACGGGCTAACTTGGCAGCGTGAGCCGTTCCGTCATCGTCTCGGCCGTCCGGACCCCGTTCGGGAAGCTCAACGGCGGCCTGGCCGGGTACCCCGCGACCGAGCTCGGCGCGGTCGCGATCCGCGCCGGCCTCGAGCGCGCCGGCCTCGAGGGCCGCGAGGTCGACTACGTGATCATGGGCCAGGTGCTGCAGGCCGGAGCCGGGCAGGCTCCGGCGCGGCAGGCGGCGGTCGGCGCAGGGATCCCGATCGAGGTCCCGTCCGACACGGTGAACAAGGTCTGCGCGTCCTCGATCCGCGCCGTCGAGATCGCCGACTCGATGATCCGGGCCGGCGACGTCGAGCTCGTGGTCACCGGCGGCATGGAGTCGATGACGAACGCGCCGTACGCGCTCCCGAAGGCGCGGCAGGGCTACCGGATGGGCGACGGGACGCTCGTCGACCTGATGATCCGGGACGGGCTGCACTCGACGTTCGACGACCTCCACATGGTCGAGCAGGCGGCGAAGGTGGCCCGCGAGCTCGGCGTCTCTCGCGAGGATCAGGACGCGTGGGCGCTCCGCTCGCACGAGCGCGCCGCTGCCGCGCAGGACGCCGGTCGCTTCGACGACGAGATCGTCCCCGTCGGCGAGGTGACGGCCGACGAGTCGGTGCGGCGCGACACCACCGCCGAGAAGCTCGCCTCGCTCAAGCCCGTGATGGATCCGGAAGGGACCGTCACGGCCGGGAACGCGCCCGGCGTCAACGACGGCGCCTCGTGCGTCGTCGTGTGCTCGGAGGAGTTCGCGCAACGGCGCGGGCTCGAGCCGCTCGCGACGATCGTCGCGCAGGGCTACGTCGCGGACGAGTTCGCGTGGCTCGCGCGCACGCCGGCGAACGCGGGCAAGCAGGCGCTCGAGAAGGCGGGGAAGTCGGTCGGCGACGTCGAGCGCATCGAGGTCAACGAGGCGTTCTGCTCCGTCGCGCTCAACTCGCTTGCGATGCTCGGCGCCGACCCGGAGACCGCGAACGTCAACGGCGGCGCGGTCGCGCTCGGGCACCCGATCGGCGCGAGCGGCGGCCGGATCCTCGGCACGATGGTGCACGACCTGCGCCGCTCGGGCGGCGGGCTCGGCCTCGCCGCGATCTGCTCCGGCGGCGGCCAGGGCGACGCGCTCCTGGTCGAGGTCTAGACCGACTCGAGAAAGTCGAGCAGCACGCGGGCCACGAGCTCGGGCTCGCGTAGCGTCACGTAGTGGTCGGAGTCGAGCTCGACATGGCGCGCGTTCGGCGCCTCGTGCGCGACGAGCGCGCCGATCTCGCGGAAGCCCGCCGGATCGTGTGAGGCCGTCACGATCAGCGTCGGCACCGCGAGCTCGCTCAGCCGCTCCTTCGCCGGCCGCCCCGGTGGGTCGAGCGGCTCGACGCCGTCCGGTAGTGGGTTCGCGTCCGGCGTTGCACGCCAGAGCTCACGGATCCGGTCGTCGGCGCCGAGCGGAGCCCAGACCTCGAAGTCGATCTCCATCATCGCCGCGAGCTTGTCCTCGGCCGCGTCGTAGCGCGCTTCGTGCTCGTCGGTGTAGGCGGCGCTGTCGTGGCCGCCGAGCCCCGGCGCGACGCCGGCGACGGCCCAGAGCCGCTCCGGGTGGGCGAGCGCGATGTCGAGCGCCAGCTTGCCGCCGAGGGAGAGGCCGACGAGTGCCGTTCGCTCGATGCCGAGCTCGTCCAGCACGCCGACGACGTCGTCCTGCCACGACCACGGCGCGGCCGGCCCGGTCGAGCGGCCGAAGAAGCGGAGGTCGGTGCGGATCGTGCGGAACCGCTCCGCGAGGAGCGGGACGACCGGCTCCCAGAGGCCCGAGTCGCCGAGCCCGCCGTGCAGGAGCAGGAGCGTCGGACCGCTCCCGGCCTCCTCGTACCAGAGCCTCGCACCCTTGACGTCGACCGTCGGCACGGGGTGACGATAATCCCCGCATGGAGTTCGAGCACGTCCTCGTCGTCGGAGCGGGCCAGATGGGCGGCGGGATCGCGCAGGTCGTCGCGGTGTCCGGACGCCACGTCTCCCTCTACGACCCCTATCCCGGCGCGATCGAGCGAGGTCTCTCGACGATCCGCAAGAGCCTGGAGAAGCTCGCGGAGAAGGGCGGCCCTGACCCGGACGAGGTGCTCCTGCGGATCACGCCGGTCGAGGAGATCGTCCCGGCCGACCTGATGATCGAGGCGGTCGTCGAGGACCTCGACACGAAGGCGGAGGTCTTCCGACAGGCAGACCAGACGCTCGACCAGGGGGCGGTCCTCGCCTCGAACACGTCCTCGATCCCGATCACCTCGCTCGCCTCCGTGACCGACCGGCCCGACCGCGTGATCGGGATGCACTTCTTCAACCCGGTGCCGGTGCTGAAGCTCGTCGAGGTCGTGCGCGGCCACGAGACCTCCGACGAGACGGCGGCGGCGATCGTCGCACTGGCGGAGGACCTCGGGAAGACGCCGGCCGTGGCCAACGACTTTCCGGGCTTCGTCTCGAACCGGATCCTGATGCCGTTCATCAACGAGGCCGTCTGGGCGCTGCACGACGGGGTGGCCGAGGCGGAGGCGATCGACACGATCGCAAAGCTCGGCTTCGCGCACCCGCTCGGCCCGCTGGCACTCGCCGACCTGATCGGGCTCGACACCTGCGTCGCGATCATGGAGGTGCTGCAGACGGGGCTCGGCGATCCGAAGTACGCGCCGTGCCCGTTGCTGCGCGAGCACGTCCAGGCCGGCCGCCTCGGGCGCAAGTCGGGCCAAGGTTTCTACGCTTACGGCTGATGGACTTCGAGCTCTCCGCCGAGCAGAAGGAGATCCAGGCGCTCACGTGCGACTTCGTCCGCGCCGAGATCGAGCCGCACGCGGCCGAGTGGGACCGCGAGCACCACTTCCCGCGCGACGTCTTCGCCAAGCTCGCCGAGCTCGGCCTGATGGGCGTCTGCGTCCCGGAGGAGTACGGCGGCGCGGGAGCCGACTTCCTCTCCTACATGCTCGTGCTGGAGGAGCTCTCGCGCGGCGACGCTGGGGTCGGCGTAACCGTCGCGGTCCACACGAGCGCCGTGACCCTGCCGCTTGCTGCGTTTCGGAACCGACGAGCAGCGCGCGCGTTTCGTGCCGCCGCTCGCCCGCGGCGAGCTGATCGGCGCCTTCGCCTTGACCGAGGCGGAGGCGGGCTCGGATGCCGGAGCTCTGCGTACCTCGGCGACGCGCGAGGACGGCGGTTGGCGGATCTCCGGCGCGAAGCAGTTCATCTCGACCGGCGAGTACGCCGGGACGTTCCTCTTCTTCGCGCGCACCGACCCCGACACGCCGGGAGCCCGCGGCGTCTCGGCCTTCGTGCTGGACGCCGACCACGTCCGCGTCACCGGCAGCGAGGAGAAGCTCGGGCTCAACTCGTCCACGACCAACTCGCTCGCCGTGGACGTCCACGTCGACGCGGACCGGCTGCTGCACGAGGAGGGCAATGGCTTCCACATCGCGATGGCGACGCTCGACGGCGGCCGGATCGGGATCGCCGCGCAGGCGGTCGGGATCGCGCAGGCGGCGTACGACGTCGCGCGCGAGTACGCGAAGGAGCGGCACGCGTTCGGACGGCCGATCGCCGAGTTCCAGGCGATCCAGCACAAGCTCGCAGACATGTCGACGGAGATCGACGCCGCGCGGCTCCTCGTCCACCGCGCGGCGTGGCTGAAGCAGAACGACCAGCCGCACACCGAGGCGGGCGCGAAGGCGAAGCTCTTCGCCTCGGAGATGGCGCGCCGCCAGACCGGCGAGGCGATCCAGATCCTCGGCGGGTACGGCTACACGAAGGAGTTCCCGGTCGAGCGCTACTACCGCGACGCGAAGATCACCGAGATCTACGAGGGCACGAGCGAGATCCAGCGGCTCGTCATCGCGCGCTCGATCCTCGGGCTGCAGGAACGGTCGCTAGCCGCGGGCTAGAGCTTCTGCCATCCGGGCCTTCGCGTCCTCGAGGACGGGCTCGCCGTGCGAGACGAGGAGCCGCTCGACTGGCAGCTCCATGAGGCGGTCGAGCGAGGCCTCGAGCTCCTCCGGGCGCTTGAGCGCGGGGCTCGCACTCACGTGTAGCTCTCCTTCGACGTCGACCGAGAAGATTTCGCACACGACGAGGGCGGCATGCGGGCGGATGAAGTAGGCGACCTGCCGCTCGTCGGCCCCCTCGATCGCGACTTCTTCGACGCCTTCTGGGAGCGCGCCACCGAGCCGCGCCTCGTACCGCTCGGCGAGCTCGTCTGCGCTGCGGCGATGCCACTCCGCGCTCAGGAGGATGACGACGGGTAGCCCGCGCCGCTCGACGTCGGTATCGAGATGGCGGAAGAAGTCCGCCTCCTCGCCCGCGGGAACGAGGGGGTCGATGAGGACCGTCGCGTCGTGCGCCTCGTAATACACGCAGCCGACCTCGCGCGCCTCGCGCTCGTGCCCTGGCCAGTTCTCCCAGTTCGGGTGTTCGGCGGTCCAGCGCCAGAGACCTTCGGCTACGCGGACGGTTTCCACGCGTACCTCACGTCCGGCATCTTCTCCTCGTTCCCCTCGCCGTCCGTGAGCTCGATCGGCACCAGCCCGTGCCGCTCGTAGAAGCGGCGGGCGCCCTCGTTCTGCTGGAACGTCCAGAGCGTGAACCCGCCCGGGCGGCGCAGCTTGGCGTGGTCGAGCAGCTCCGAGCCGATGCCGCGGCCGGTCCAGCCGACGTCGAGGTAGAGGTACAGCAGCTCGTCTTCGGTCAGCACGCCGAAGCCGCGGACGCCGCCCTCGTCCCAGACCCAGCCCTCGTGCTCGGCGAGCTGTCGTGCGAACCACCTGCGGTGCTCGTCGAGCGTGTGCAGCACCGGCAGGAAGTCGAGCGTCG